>NZ_FNGE01000001.1 GCF_900102885.1 Paracoccus chinensis
GCCTGCGAGGGCGCCCCCGCACCCGTCCCAAGTATCTCGCGGGCGACAAGGCCTACAGCTACCGGCCCGTCTTCGCCTACCTGCGCCGACGCCGGATCCGGCCGGTCATCCCACCCCGCCAGGGCGGCAACATGGGCAAGGGCTGCCCGCGACGCTTCGACCCTGATCGCTACCGCAGGCGCAATGTGATCGAGCGCTGCGTCGGATGGCTCAAAGGAGCCGCTCCATCGCGACCCGACATGAGAAGCTCGCCGTCAACTTCGGCGCCATGCTGAAGCTCGCCTTCCTGCGCCAATACCTGCGGACCCTCAGGCCGTCAGACAGGACCTAGGTGGATCAGCCGCCCGTCCGGCGTGATGGTGAACAGGCTCAGCCCGTCGTCGGCGCCCCCCACCACCACGAAGGCGCGGCCTTCGATCGTCACGGCCTCCATCACCGTGGCGGACTGGAAGCGCGTCGTGCGTTCGTCGATGACATGGTCCACCGGCACCAGCCCGCCGCCGGGCAGAATGCGCACCGTCGTCAGCGAGGAGCTGTAGGCCGAGCTGACGACCAGGAAATGCCGCCCCTCGACCTCGACCGCTGCGATGTCGCGGGGGCCGTTGAAGCCCGTGCCGCGGGTCGTGCCCACGAACTCGCCGGCATCCAGCCGCCCGTCGGGCAGCACCTTGTGCGCCGCGATGAAGTTGCCGCGGGTCGAGGCGGAGACGATCAGGTCCACGCCCCCGATCCGCAGCGGCACCAAGGCATCGATCTGGGCGTCGGTCGGCATCCGGGGCGGCGCGGTGGTCGTGCCCGCCTGCAGGATCCGCCCGTCTCCCCCTTGCCGCCACAGGGTGAAGACGGCCTGGTCGTGGCGCGCGGCATAGATCATCGCCTGCCCGCTGGCGATGGTGAAGCTGCCCGCCTGCAGCAGGTCCAGCGGCAGGGCCGCGCGTGTCAGGTCCGCATCCACTGCGCCCTGCTTGCCCTCTGGGCCAAGCTGGCGCACCCAGTCCGCGCCCCTTGCCAGCCCGGTGGTCAGAAGCGACACGCCGCCGGGGCGGTCGAGCAGGATCGCCTGCGGCTCGGCCAAATGGGTCAGCGCCTTCGGATAGTCATAGCTGGCGACCGACCGGGCCTTCTGATCGGCCGCCGCCACGCCCCAGACCGACAGCCCGCCCCCTGCATGGGTCGCGCCCACCAGCACGACGCGATCCCCCACCTGCCCCAGGGTCAGGTCCGTCAGGCTTCGGACAAAGCCCTGCGTGATCGTCGTGACATACCGGAACTCGACCATCTGCCCTGCCGATCGCTGTGGTGAAGCCAGCGGTCAGCCTGCGGCGGATCCCTTAAGAAGGGGTGAGAAAAGGGCGTCCTCGAGGCTGCTCTTTCCCTTGCATTTTACCCATCGCCGCGCCGGTAGGGGCCAAAGGCGGCAGTCTCGGCCATGTCGTCGCCGACCGCCTCGGCTTCCTGCGCGAGATAGCCCTGCAGCGCCCGACGGAACCCCGCGTCCGAGACCCAGTGGATCGAATGCGTCTCGGCCGGCATGTAGCCGCGGGCCAGCTTGTGTTCGCCCTGGGCGCCCGCCTCGACGCGGGACAGGCGGTGCTCGATCGCCCAGTCGATGGCGCGGTGATAGCAGAGTTCGAAATGCAGGAAGGGGTGGTCCTCGGTGCAGCCCCAGTAGCGGCCGTAAAGCGTCTCGCGCCCGATCAGGTTCAGCGCGCCCGCCACCGGGCGGCCGTCACGTTCCGCCAGGAACAGCAGGCAGTCGTCCCGCATCGTCTGGTGCAGCAGGTCGAAAAAGGCGCGGGTCAGGTAGGGCCGGCCCCATTTGCGCCCGCCAGTGTCCTGGTAGAAGGTCCACATCGCGTCCCAATGCTCGGGCCGCAAGTCGTCGCCGGTCAGCGCCAGGATGCGGCCGCCGAAGGCATTGGCGCGCTCGCGTTCCTTCCGCAGTGCCTTGCGCTTGCGGCTGGACAGCGCGCCCAGGAAGTCCTCATAATTGCCGTAGCCCGCGTTCTGCCAGTGATATTGCGTCGTCGTGCGGCCTAGCCAGCCCTGCGCCTCGCCCAAGGCTCGCTCGGCCTCGGTGCAGAAGGTGACATGGGCCGAGGACAGGTCCGCCCGCCCGGCGATTTGGGTCATCGCCGCCAGCAGCGCCGCCTGCACCTGCGGGTCATCCGCGATCAGGCGCGGCCCGGTTGCGGGGGTGAAGGGCACGGCGCATTGCAGCTTGGGGTAATACTGCCCGCCCGCGCGCTGCCAGGCATCCGCCCAGGCATGATCGAAGATGTATTCGCCCTGGCTGTGGGTCTTGAGATAGAGCGGCGCGACCCCCACCACCCTGTCCCCGCTGCGGGCGACCAGATGCGAAGGATGCCAGCCCGTCCCCTTGCCCACCGACTTCGACTGTTCCAGCGCCAGCAGGAAGCGGTGCGTCGTGAAGGGATCGCCCCCGGGACCGCAGGCGTCCCACGCGGCGGCGTCCAGCGCATCCACGCCGTGCAGGATCGAGACGGTCAGTTCGGCCATGGCAGGGAAGATAACCGCCTGCCGCCCGGTTTCAACGCTGCCGGCGCGCCATGAAGGCCAGCCGCTCGAACAGCGCCACGTCCTGCTCGTTCTTCAGCAGCGCGCCGTGCAACTTGGGCAGCATCTCGTTCGGCGCGCGCTTGAGATCCTCGGGCGCCAGATCCTCGGCCAGGATCAGCTTGAGCCAGTCCAGGAACTCGCTGGTCGAGGGCTTCTTCTTCAGCCCCGGCGCTTCGCGCAGTTCGAAGAACTGGATCAGCGCCTCGTCCAGCAAGCGCTGCTTCAGCCCCGGATAATGAACAGCCACGATCTGCTTCAGCGTCTCGGCGTCGGGGAAGCGGATGTAGTGGAAGAAGCAGCGGCGCAGGAAGGCGTCGGGCAGCTCCTTTTCGTTGTTCGAGGTGATGATGACGATGGGCCGGTGCCGGGCCACGACGGTCTCGCCGGTCTCGTAGACGTGGAACTCCATCCGGTCGAGTTCCTGCAGAAGGTCGTTGGGGAACTCGATGTCGGCCTTGTCGATCTCGTCGATCAGCAGGACGACCTTGGCCTCTGCCTCGAAGGCCTGCCACAGCTTTCCGCGGCGGATGTAGTTCCCGACGTCATGCACGCGCTCGTCGCCCAACTGGCTGTCGCGCAACCGGCTGACGGCGTCGTATTCGTAAAGCCCCTGCTGCGCCTTGGTGGTGGACTTCACGTTCCATTCGATGATCGGCAGGCCGAGGCTGGCCGCCACCTGCCGCGCGAGTTCGGTCTTGCCGGTCCCCGGCTCTCCCTTGACCAGCAGCGGGCGTTCCAGCGTCACGGCGGCGTTCACCGCCAGCGCCAGGTCGGGCGGGGCGACATAGCTTTCGGTCGAGCGGAACTGCATGGATCGGTCCTTCTGGCAGGCGGGCGGGCCAAGGGGACACTAGGCCGCAGGCTCCTCACGGGCAAGTTTGGCCCCCACGTCATGGAACTATTTCCTTCCCCCGGCTCATCCTTTAAGGGGGCGCCAAAGGAACGGGCACCGCCCTTCGGGCCCGCCTTCGGAGGAGCCATGAAGCGCCAGACATTCCTTCCCGAAGAATACCGTCCCGCCGAGGACGAACCTTTCATGAACGAGCGCCAGCTCGAATATTTCCGCCGCAAGCTGCTCGCCTGGAAGCAGGAGCTTCTGGAACAATCCGCCGAAACGCTGGAAGGAATGAAGGACAGCGCGCGAAACGTCCCCGACATTGCCGACCGCGCCTCCGAGGAAACCGACCGCGCCATCGAGTTGCGCACCCGCGACCGCCAGCGCAAGCTGGTCAGCAAGATCGACGCCGCCCTGCGCCGGATCGAGACGGGCGAGTTCGGCTATTGCGAGATGACGGGCGAGCCGATCAGCCTCAAGCGCCTGGACGCGCGTCCCATCGCCACGATGACGCTGGAAGCGCAGGAACGGCACGAGCGGCGCGAGCGGGTGCACCGGGACGACTGACCGCATCGCCATCCGGCCGCCTGCGCCTTACGGCTTGCCGCGGAACAGGAGGACGAGCATGGCGGATCAGGATCGCGGGGCGCTGGCGGGACGAGAGGCGGTTGTCGTCGGCGGCGGCATCGGTGGTCTGACCGCTGCCTTGGCGCTGGCCCGGCGCGGCGCCCGCGTCATCGTCCATGAACGCGCCGGCGCCTACCGCGAGGTCGGCGCGGGCATCCAGGTCAGCCCCAACGCGGGCCGCGTGCTGGATGCGCTGGGTCTGCGTGACGCCTTCCATGCCGCCTCCGTCCCTTCCCTTGGCGTCGAACTGCGCGACGCTGGAGGCGCCCTCGTCTTGGCAATGGACTTCACCCGCGCCCGTCCGCAGGCGAGCTTCCGCACTGTCCACCGGGCCCGGCTGCTGCAGGTACTGGAGGAGGCCGCGCGTGCGGCCGGCGTCGAGATCCGCCTCGATTCGCCTGTCGAGACGCTGCCCGAGGCACCGCTGCTGATCGGGGCGGACGGGCTGCACAGCCGTGTCCGCCTGGCGCTGAACGGGCCCGAGACGCCCTTCTTCACCGGCCAGACCGCCTGGCGGGCAATCATCCCGGCAGAAGACAACGCCCGCCCCGTGTCGCAGGTCTTCATGGGGCCGGGTCGGCATCTGGTCAGCTATCCGCTGGGCTTCGGCCAGCGCAACATCGTCGCGGTGATCGAGCAGAACGCTTGGACCGCTGAAAGCTGGTCACAGACGGACGACCCGCAGAACCTGCGCCGCGCCTTCGCGGGCTTCGACGGGCCGGTGCCGGGCTGGCTGGCGCAGGTGACGGAAACCGGTCTCTGGGGACTGTTCCGGCACGAGGTCGCCGCCCGCTGGCACGACGACAGCCGCGCAATCCTCGGCGATGCCGCGCACCCCACCCTACCCTTCCTGGCGCAAGGCGCCTGCATGGCGATCGAGGATGCCTGGGTGCTGGCCGCCTGCCTCGACGCCGATCCCGACCAGCCCCGCGCGCTGGCCCGCTACCAGACCCTGCGCCGTGACCGCTGTTTTCGCATCGTCGCGGCGGCCACGGCGAACGCGCGGAATTATCATCTGTCAGGGCCGAAGCGCCTCGCGGGCCACACCGCGCTCAGGCTGGCAAACCGCCTCGCCCCCCACGCGGTGTTCGAGCGCTTCGCCTGGGTCTACGACCACGACCCGACTGCCATAGGCTGACCGGCGAGGTTCTTCTTCGCCCAAATATCCCGCAGGGGATCGTCGTACACGACGATGGGCGCGCGAAGCCCCCCGGTCCGGCGTCTCCACTCAGGCGGCGGCCTTCTCGACCGCCGCGACGATGCCTTCGACGACCTCGCGCAGCACCGCCTCGTCCTCCGCTTCGGCCATGACGCGGATCAGGGGCTCGGTGCCCGACTTGCGGATCAGGACGCGGCCCGATTTCGCCAGCCGCGCCTCGGCCGCGGCGATCTCGGCGCGCACGGCCTCGGCCGACAGGGGGTCCGCCCCGGCCTTGTAGCGCACGTTCTTCAGCATCTGCGGCACGGGCGTGAACTGGCGCACGAGTTCGCTGGCCCGTCGCCCGCTGTCGGCCAAGGCCGCGAGGAACTGAAGCCCGGCGATCAGCCCGTCACCGGTGGTGGCATAGTCGGTCATCACGATATGGCCCGACTGCTCGCCACCGAGGTTGAAGCCCGCGCCCCGCATCCGCTCGACCACATAGCGGTCGCCCACGGCGGTGCGTTCCAGCCGCAGCCCTCGGCCGGTCAGGAAGCGTTCGAGCCCGAGGTTGGACATCACCGTGGCGACCAGCGCCCCGCCGCGCAGCCGGCCCGCGTCGGCCCAGCGTCCGGCCAGCAGCGCCATGATCTGGTCGCCGTCGGCCACGGCGCCGGTCTCGTCGATGATCATCACACGGTCGGCGTCGCCATCCAGGCTGATGCCCAGATGCGCGCCATGTTCCAGCACCGCCGCCGCCGCCGCCTGCGGATGGGTCGAGCCCACGCCGTCGTTGATGTTGAAACCGTCCGGGTCCACGCCCAGCGGGATCACCTCGGCGCCAAGTTCCCACAGGACCTCGGGGGCGGCGCGATAGGCGGCACCGTTGGCGCAGTCGATCACGACCTTCAGCCCGTCCAGCCGCTGCCCCTGCGGGAAGGTGGTCTTGGCATATTCGACATAGCGCCCGCGCCCGTCGTCGATCCGCTTGGCCCGGCCGATCTGGGCGGGGGCGGCCAGAGGGATCTCGGCCGACAGGATCGCCTCGATCTCCGCCTCGGCCTCGTCCGACAGCTTGAAGCCGTCGGGACCGAAGAACTTGATGCCGTTGTCCTCGGCCGGGTTGTGGCTGGCCGAGATCATGATGCCCACGTCCGCCCGCATCGACCGCGTGAGATAGCCTACGGCGGGCGTCGGCACCGGCCCCAGCAGCAGCACGTTCATGCCCGTGCTGGTCAGCCCCGCCGTCAGCGCGTTTTCCAGCATGTAGCCCGAAAGCCGCGTATCCTTGCCGATCACGACCCGGTGGCCGTTGGTGCCGTCGCCCCGGAAATAGCGGCCCGCCGCCGCGCCCAGGCGCAGCGCCATCTCGGCCGTCATCGGGTGGCTGTTGGCGCGCCCGCGCACGCCGTCGGTGCCGAAAAGCTTCCTGCTCATGCCTCTGCCCCTCTTATCGCCTGCCACAGGGCAAGCCCTTGTCTGGTTCCCGCCACGTCATGGACGCGGTGGATCTGGATGCCCTGCTGGACCGCCGCCAGCGTCACCGCAAGGCTGCCCGGATCGCGCTGCGCAGCCGTTTCCGTCCCGCCGAGCGTTCCCACGAAGCGCTTGCGCGAGGCGCCCAGCAGCACCGGCACGCCCAGGCCATGATACAGCGAAATGCGCCGCAGAATGGTGAGGTTATGTTCCAGCGTCTTGCCGAAGCCGATGCCGGGGTCGATCACGATGCGGTCACGAGGGATACCGGCGGCCTCGGCGCGCACGATCCGCTCGGCCAGCGCATCATAGACGTCCAGCAGCACGTCGCCGTAGCGCGGGTCGTCCTGCATGTTTTCCGGCAGGCCCTGGGCGTGCATCAGGCAGACCGCCGCGCCCGTGTCCGCCACCGCCGCCGCCATCCCCGGATCGAAGTCGAAGCCCGAGACATCGTTCACCATCCCCGCGCCCCCGGCCACCGCCGCCCGCGCGACCTCGGCCTTGCGGGTGTCCACCGAGACGGCGGCCTCGGCCGACAGGGCCTCGATCGCCGGACGGGTGCGGGCGATCTCGTCCGGGACGGGCACGGCCGCCGCACCGGGGCGGGTCGATTCGCCCCCGATGTCGAGGATATGCGCGCCTTCCGCGATCAGCTCGCGCCCATGCCCCAAGCCGCCATCACCGTTCCAGCGCCCGCCATCCGAGAAGCTGTCGGGGGTCACGTTGACGATGCCCATGATCCGCGGCGCGTCCAGGGACAGGCCCAGCACCGGCGGGCGGGGAGCGATCAGCGCGGCGATCACCTCGGGCGGGGCGTCGGTCACGATCCGGGGCGGGGCGCCCCGGGTCAGCAGCTCGAAGGAGGAAAAGCCCGTCCAGCCGCCGGCAAGGCGCCAGCGACCACCGGAGAGGTCGGGAATGGGTCGGAAATACTGGATGGACATGACGTGATGGTTCTCAATCAGCGACTCATGCCGCCGCGCGATCCGTGCCGCAAGGCTCAGGCGCCCAGCAGCACCGAGGGAATGCGGAAACCCGCCGCTTCGGGCGGCAACGTGGTCCCTTCAGGCAGCGCCCAATGGATGCGGTCCGCCTCCAGCCGGTCAGCCAGCCAGAGGGCCAGCGCAGCAGGATCGGCAGGCACTTCGGTATCGGCGGCCATCCGGAAAGGCGCCCAGACGACGGCGAGGCCGTTCGCGGCGGCCCAGTCGATCTCGGTCCGGCTGTCCGCCACGTCCACGCCCAGCGCCCCGGCCAGCGACCAAGCCGTCTGGTCCAGCGCCAGCAGCGCGATCCGCCGCCGGTTTCCTCCCTGCGGCAGGGGCAGGTCCGGGGCCGGGGGCACGATCACCAGCGGCCCCGGGGGCAGTGGGACCCGCCGCCCCATGACCAGCAAAGCCGGGCGCACCGCCTGCGCCGCGACCTCGATCTGCGCCGTCCGGCGCGTCAGCGTCACGCCCAATGCGCCGGGCACGCGGTCCAGCTTCTCGATCGTGACCGTCACCTCGGCCGCCTGGGGATGCGTCAGCACCTGCGCCGCGATCCGCTCGGCCAGAGTTTCCAGAAGGTCATAGCGCCGGTCGGCCAGCCCGTCGCCCACGGCCGCGACCAGCACGTCATAGCTGAGGATCTCGTCGACCTTGTCCTCGGCCCCGGTCACGGACTGGACCAGCGCGACCTCGAGGGAAAAGCGCAGGCGCTGGGTCTGGCCGCGCTCGCTCTGGAACGCGCCGATGTCGGCGGGAACGATATAGTCGCGCAGGTGGATGCGGTCGGGTCTGTCCATGGGCGCCAGTTGAAACGAAAGCGGCCCCGCCGCAAGGGCGAGGCCGCACCATCCCTGTCGGGCACGCCTCAGTTCGAGGCGATCCGCTGCCCGCCGCGACGATAGAAGACATGGGCGCCGATCCTGGTGGTGCGGGTGAACCGCTTGGACCAGGACGGCTTGACATAGGTGGTGTGGAAATAGGTGGCCCCACCGGTCAGGTTGCGCGGCGCGCCCGCCAGCGCCTCGGAGGCGATCTTCTGCGCACGGTTGAATGCCGCGCGGTCGCGCATCTTGCCGACCTTGCCCTTGTAGCTGAACTGCTTGGGCTGGTTGACGACGCCGCAGACCGACTTGGGGAAGGCCGGGTGGTCGACGCGGTTCAGGATGACCTCGGCCACGGCCCGCTGGCCCTTGACCGATTCACCCCGCGCCTCGTGATACAGCGCCTCGGTCAGGCACTTCAGCGAGGCATTTGACGTTCCGCCCGCCTTGGCCTGGATCAGCCGCTCGGGCCCGCCCGCGGCTGCACGCGGGTTCTGGGCCTGCGCTGTGGCAGGGATAGCCAGCGCGATACACACTCCGACGTGCGCCAGCCATTTCAGCAGCTTGCTCATGAAGGATCCTGTTGTTGCCATTCCTTTCGCCTCGGACCTGCCAGGATCCTCGGCGGCTGGTGACGGTCATGCGGCACCGGTTCCCTTCGGCGCTACCAAAAGAAGCGGGAAAGGCTAGAAAGGGAGGAAAATGAGCAATTTCCGGCAGGTTCCTGCCGACACCAAACGACCGCTTCGGCAAGAAACGGCGCTCAGGCGCCGTGTGACCTGTGGGAACCGAAGCTGGTTCCGGCGGCGAGGTCGCTGTCATCACGCACCGATTCAGTCAACCGGGACAGAATCGCCTCCTGCGCGGCCGCCAGCCGGGCGACCGGCACCCGGAAGGCCGAGCAGCTGACATAGTCGAGTCCCGCGCGCTGACAGAAGGCGATGGATTCAGGATTGCCCGCATGTTCGCCGCACATGGCGACGGTGATGGCCCCGTTGCGCGTCCGCGCCCGCTGGGCGCCGATCAGCACCAGCTCGCCCACCCCTTCCTGGTCGAGGATGTGGAAGGGGTCCTCGGCATAGACCCCCTGCCCCACGTAGCTGCCCATGAAGCGCGCCGCGTCGTCGCGCGACAGACCATAGGTCATCTGCGTCAGGTCGTTCGTCCCGAAGGACAGGAAGGCGCAATGTTCCGCGATGTCGCCCGCCCGCAGCGCGGCGCGGGGGGTTTCGACCATGACGCCCAGCCGATAGGTGAACTCGGCTCGCGTCTCGGCGCGGACGGCGGCGGCAATGCCCTCGATGCGGTGGCGGACCAGTTCGACCTCGCGCATGGCGCTGACCAGGGGGATCATGATCTCGGGGACCACGCCCTGCCCGCTGCGGCCGACCTCGACCGCGGCCTCGAAGATGGCGCGCGCCTGCATCTCGTAGATTTCCGGCACGGTGATGCCCAGTCGGACCCCGCGCATTCCCAGCATGGGGTTGTATTCGGTCAGCGCCTCGACCCGGCGGACCACGTCCGACAGCGGCAGGTCAAGCGATTCCGCCAGTTCCCGCATCCCCTCGCGGTCATGGGGCAGGAACTCATGCAGCGGCGGGTCGAACAGGCGGATGGTGACGGGATAGCCGTCCATGATGCGGAACAGCGTGGTGAAGTCGCCTCGCTGCATCGGCAGCAGGCGGTCCAGCGCGATGCGGCGGTCTTCGGCGCGGTCGGCGAAGATCATCTCGCGCATGGCGGGCAGGCGCTCGTCGTCGAAGAACATGTGCTCCGTGCGGCAAAGGCCGATGCCCTGCGCGCCGAAGCGGCGGGCGCATTTCGCGTCCTGCGGCGTATCGGCATTCGCCCGCACCTTCATCGTGCGCGCGGCATCGGCCCATTCGAGCAGCTGGTTGAAGCTGTCGTCCAGCGCCGGTTCCAGCATTTCTGCCGCGCCGGCCAGCACCTCGCCCGAGGTGCCGTCCACAGTGATCTCCTCGCCCTCGCGGAAGCTGCGGTTGCCGGCCTGCATGACGCGGCCCCGCAGGTCGATCGTCAGCCCCGAGGCGCCCACGATGCAGGGCAGCCCTAGCCCGCGCGCGATCACGGCGGCATGGCTGGACATGCCGCCGCGTTCCGTCAGCACCGCAACCGAGGCGTGCATCCCCCGGATGTCCTCGGGCAGCGTCTCGCGGCGCACCAGCACGCAGGATTCGCCTCGCGCGGCTGCAGCTTGGGCGGCAGCGGCGGAAAAGACGATGCGGCCGGTGGCGGCGCCGGGGCTGGCGGCCATGCCTCGGGTGATCAGGTCGCGCGGCGCGCGCGGATCGACCTGGTGGTGCAGCAGGTCTGTCAGCGCGCGGGGCTGGACGCGCATCACCGCCTGTTCCGGCGGGATGATCCCGTCACGCGCCAGCCCCACCGCGATGCGCACTGCCGCGCGCGAGGAGCGTTGCACCCGCACTGCGTCGATCAGGGACAGGCGGCCATCGGCTACCACGAACTCGATCTGCATCTCTTCCTTCAGGCGCTCGCGGGCGGCCACGCCGAAGCGGACAAGATCGGCAAAGACCTCGGGTGCGGCTTCCTCCAGCGAAGGGCCGCGCGGGTCGCGGGTCAGATAGATCGACTCGGCGTCATGGCGCTGCGCCCGGCCCTGGGTCTGGCCGCGAAAGCGCCCGGTGATGCGGGGATCGCCCGTCACGCTGTCGATGAACTGGATCGTGCCCGATCCGGTGACGCCCGGTCCCAGAGCCAGCGCCATGTCCTGCACGACCAGCCCCAGAGGCGCCTCTGCGGGCGCGCCCTTGGCCTGGCGCAGCAGACGCGCGGTCGGCCCTTCCCAGGCGCGGGCCATCGAGCGCAGCACCTCGACCAGTTGCCGTTCGGGGTCCTGCGGGAATTCCTCGTCGGTCTCGTCCTGATAGCTGCGCAGCGCCTCGGACAGGGTCGCCTCCGAGTCGCTGAACATGTCAGGGTCAAGCCGCGCGACATGGATCGCATAGGCCTGGACGAAGCCGCGATACAGCGCATCCGCCGCCTCGCCGCCCAAGGTTTCGGTCAGCTCGGCATGGCGGGCGGCGTTCATGCCCACGTTCATGACCGACCGGGGGCCGCCCCATTCGGGATCGAGGGCCGAGGGACGGACGCCCAGCAACCCGCCCGCGCTGCCGATCAGCCGCCCGAGGTCGGCGCCGGGCAGCGGCCGTCCGGCGGCAATGGCCCGCACGGCGGCGGCCGGAATGGCAAAGCTGCGGGGAACCGGCAGGTTCATGCGGATCAGCCGCTGCAGGCACTTGGCCCGCCAGCCGTGGGTGGCGGTGTCGATCCGGGCAGAAGGCGTGATCTCGACGATGGTCGTCTCGGTGGGCTGGTCCATGGCCCGGCACCCTAAGCCCGGCCCGGATCACCGGGCAAGAGCGAAGGCGGGCTGGCCGTTACGCGGCCAGGTCCACCCAGACGGGAACATGGTCGCTGGGCTTCTCGCCCGCGCGCTGGTCGCGGTCGATGCCGGCGCCGCGCATCAGGTCGGCGGCCTGCGGCGACAGAAGCAGGTGGTCGATCCGGATGCCGTTGTCGCGTTCCCAGGACTGGCGCTGATAGTCCCAGAAGGTGAAGGGGCCGCGCGTGGCATGAGGGTCCGAGATGCGGATCGCGTCGGTCCAGCCCTGGTTGACGATCCGGCGGAAGGCCTCGCGCGATTGCGGCAGGAACAGCGCGTCGTCCACCCAGGCCTCGGGCTTGGCGGCATCGCGCGGCTCGGGGATGATGTTGTAGTCGCCCAGCATCACCACGGGCGTTTCCGTTGCCAGCAGTTCGGCCGAGCGCAGCCGCAGCCGCTCCATCCAGGCCAGCTTGTAGTCGTATTTCGGACCCGGTGCCGGATTGCCGTTCGGCAGGTACAGGCCCGCCATGGTGACGGCATGGGTGTCGCCGATCACCACGGCCTCGATCCAGCGGGCCTGCTCGTCCGTGTCGTCGCCGGGCAGCCCGCGGCGCACTTCCTCGACGGGCAGGCGGGACAGGACGGCGACGCCGTTCCAGCTTTTCTGCCCATGGGTCCAGACGCGCCAGCCCAGGTCCTCGATGACTTCCGAGGGAAAACCCTCGTCCACGGTCTTGATTTCCTGCAGCACGACGACATCGGGCTGCGCCTCGGGCAGCCAGGCCGTCAGCTGGTGCAGCCGCGCCTTGATCCCGTTGACGTTGAAACTGGCGATCTTCATGGGCGCGACCCTAGGCCGGGCGCAACGCCGGGGCAAGCGGCGCCGCAGGAACCGGCCCGCAGGCGAAAGGATTGAACATGCTGAACGACTTGAAGGTCCACGTCCATGTTTCAGCTTGAAAACTCCATCCCCGAACTGATGGGACGCGGCGCGTTCCTGTTCATCCTGTTCATGGTCCTGTTCCGGCTGCTGCCCCGCCGCACGGGCGGAGAGCTTGCGCCGATGGACCTGGTGTTCCTGCTGCTGATCACGGAAGCCGCATCGAACTCGATGGGCGATTACAACTCGCTGGCGGACGGCACGGTGATCATCCTGACCATGCTGGCGCTGAACTACATCACCAACCGCCTGTCCTTCACGCTGCCCTGGTTCGAGCGGGTGATGGAGCACAAGCCCCTGCAGATCATCCGCGACGGCCAGACGATCCCGCGCAACCTGAAAAAGGAAATGCTGACGGCCGACGAGCTGATGGGCAGCCTGCGCCTGAACGGCGTGGACGACATCGCCCAGGTCCGCAGCGCCTGGGTCGAGGGCGACGGACGGCTGAGCGTCGTCAAGAAGGAGGACAACAGCCGCGGCGAGGGCGCGCAGCGTGGCAGCAGGGCGGGCTGACCGCCCTTCTTGTCACTCGGCCACGGGCGGGGTGACGATCAGCTTGTCGATCCGCATGGCGTCCATGTCGGCGACCTCGACCGTCCAGCCCTGATGGTGGAACACGTCGCCAGCCCGTGGAATGCGGTTGATGATGGACAACACCATGCCCGCCACGGTGTTGAAATCGCCCTCGGGTACGGGAAAGCCCGTCTCGCCCGCGAACTCATCGGCGCTTTCCCCGCCCGAAACGAGCCAGGAGCCGTCGGCACGGCGCACCATGTCGGGCTCGTCGCCTTCCGCGTCGGCGAAGTCGCCGGTGATGGCCTCAAGCAGGTCCATTGCGGTGATGATGCCCTGGAAATGCCCGTATTCATCATAGACCAGCACCATGCGCGACGGCGTGGCGCGCATGACCTCGATCACAGACAGGGCGTCGGCGGCGTCCAGAACGGTGGGGGCCTCGCGCATCAGGGCGCGCAGGTCGGGCTTTTCCACGCCGATCAGGTCACGCAGGGCCACGACGCCCAAGATCTCGTCGTCCGAGCCTTCCGTCACCGGCAGGCGGGAAAAGCGGGCGCTGCGGGCCTTTTCCAGAACGACCTCGGGCGGATCGTTCACGTTGATCATCTCGACATCGCGACGGGGCGTCATCATCGCGGCGGCTGACCGGTCGGCCACGCGCATCACGCCCGCGATCATGCCGCGCTCGCCCTCCATCAGAACCCCGGCCTGCGTGGCCTCGGCGATGGTCATGCGCACTTCCTCGTCGGTGATCGCGCGGTCCGAGCTGTTGTCGATCCCGATCAGGCGCAGCACCAGCCGCGCGCCCGTGTCGAGGAACCAGACTAGCGGCGTGCCGATCCTGGCCACCATCCGCATCGACGGCGCCACCCGTGCGGCGATGCCTTCGGGATTTGACATGGCGATCTGCTTGGGCACCAGCTCGCCGATGATGACCGACAGGGCGGTGATGGCGGTCACGACCAGAAAGACGCCCAGCGATTGCGCCACGCTGTAGGGCACGCCGGCCACCACAAGGGCGGTGCCCACGCGCGCGCCCAAGGTCGCGCCGGACACGGCGCCCAGCAGCACGCCGACCAGGGTGATCCCGATCTGCACGGCCGACAGGAACTTGCCCGGATGCTCCAGCAGCTCCAGCGCCGCCTGCGCGCCGCGGTCGCCCTTTTCGGCCATGCTGGTCAGGCGCGCGGGGCGCGATGAGACAACGGCAAGCTCGGACATCGACAGCAGACCGTTCAGGATGGTCAGGCCGACGATCAGCAGGATCTCAAGGAACATGGGGTCTCAGATCGAGAAGGACGTGCCGCAGCCGCAGGATGAACTGGCGTTCGGGTTGTCGATGACGAAGCGCGCGCCGATCAGCTCGTCCGACCAGTCGATCCTGGCGCCGGCAAGGAAGGGCAGCGAGACCGGATCGACGACCACGCGCTGGCCCTCGCCTTCCAGCACCAGGTCCTCCGCCGCGGGTTCGTCCATGCGGATGTCGTACTGGAAGCCCGAGCAGCCGCCGCCCAGGACGGCCACGCGCAGCGCCGGCCCCGGTCCGCCTGCGTTGATCTCGGCCAGCCGCGCGAAGGCGCGGGGCGTGACCATCGGTGGCAGGTTCATGGGGCGTTCCCGTTTCGTTGAGGTTTCACAGACTATAGGGTCGCCGATGCACTCCCGCAAGGAACCAGCCCCGATGGTCGCCGTCCTGCCCGCCCCCTATGCCTGCCAGCCGGGCGAAAGCCGGGGTCGCCTTCACCCCGAGGAACTGTCCACCTTCCGCAGCCCCTGGCAGCGCGACCGCGACCGGATCATCCATTCCTCGGCCTTCCGGCGGCTCAAGCACAAGACGCAGGTCTTCGTGGAACATGACGGCGACGAATACCGCGGCGACTATTACCGCACCCGCCTGACCCACACGATCGAGGTGGCTCAGGTCGCCCGCACCATCTCGGCCGCGCTGGGCCTGAACACGGACCTGGCCGAGGCGGTGGCGCTGGCCCACGACCTCGGCCACCCGCCCTTTGGCCATACCGGAGAGGATGCGCTGGCCGCGCTCATGGCCCCTTATGGCGGCTTCGACCACAACGCGCAGGCGCTGCGGATCGTGACGCGGCTCGAACGTCATTACGCGGGCTTCGACGGGCTGAACCTGACATGGGAAACCCTAGAGGGCATCGCCAAGCACAACGGCCCCGTCGCCGCCCCCTACCCCTGGGCGCTGGCCGAGGTGAACGCGGCCTGGGACCTTCGCCTGTCCACCTATGCCAGCGCCGAGGCGCAGGTCGCGGCCGTCGCCGACGATGTGGCCTACAACCACCACGACCTGCATGACGGGCTGCGATCCGGCCTGTTCACCGAATCCGACCTGATGGAGCTGCCCCTGATCGGCCCCGCCTTCGCCGAGGTGGATCGCCTCCATCCGGGGCTGGAAACCATGCGCCGCCGGCACGAGGCCCTGCGCCGCATCTTCGGCACCATGGTCGAGGACGTGATCGCCGTGGCCCAAGGCCGGATCGAGGCCGCCCAGCCCGCCAGCGCCGAGGCGATCCGCGCCATGGATGGACCCATCATCCGCTTCTCGAAGCCGCTCTACCAGAGCCTCAAGGCGGTCAAGCAGTTCCTGTTCCAGCGGATGTACCGCGCGCCCTCGGTGATGGAGGAGCGCGCCCGCGTCACTGCCATCCTGAACACGATCTTCCCGATGATGCTGGACGATCCCCGCCTGATGCCCGAGGACTGGCAGGCCGAGGCGCTGGGCGCAGGCGACCGCACCGCCTGCGCGCGGGTGGTGCTGGACTACATCGCCGGGATGACCGACCGCTTCGCCATCGCCGAATGGCGGCGGCTGACGGGCGGTCGGGACTGACGGTCAGCGCAGGAAGATCAGCCCCATCCCCGTGACCGCGATCAGCGCGCCCGCCCAGCTTGCGGCCGGCGGACGCTCGCCGGTGAGCACCCACAGGACCGGCAGGATCAGCACCGGCGACAGCGCCGACAGGGTGGACACGATCCCGACCTTGCCGCCCTGCAGCGCAAACAGCAGCAGCGTCATGCCGACGACCATGGCCAGTATCCCCGAGGCCCCGATCTGCGCCGCGCCCCTGCCCGACAGCCTGCCCCTCGGCTTGGCCACCCCCAGCGGCAGCCCTGTCAGCGTGCCTAGGCACAGCACCGCCACCCCGACACGCATCAGCGAGGCCACCATCGGGTCGAGCCCCGCCGCCATCGCCGGCCGCGCGATCAGAGACCCCGAGGCCTGCCCCAATGCCGCGAAAAGCCCCAGCGCCACGCCCTGCCAGATCGGGCCATGCACCCGTTCCAGATGGCTCGACGACGCACGCCCCAGCACGCAGATCGCCACCCCTGCGGTGCAAAGGGCCACGCCTGCCGCGCCCTGCGGCGACAGCGTTTCCCCCAGCACCGCCCAACCCAGCACGGCCGCCATCGGCGCGTTCATTGCGAACAGCGCCCCCGTGCGGCGCGGACCCAGGCGGCGCAGGGCAAAGAACAGCACTGTGTCGCCCATGAAGACACCGACGAAGCCCGAGAGCGCCAGCACCGGCAGCAGCGCGGCGTCGATCCCCTTCCAGGCGCCGGACAGCAGCACCAGTCCCCCCAGCACCAGGGTGACAAAGGACTGCCGGTAAAGGTTGAAGGCGAATGGCCCCACCTCGGCCACCGGCCGCGCGGCCAGCAGTCCGGTCAGCGCCCAGCAGACCGCCGCGCCGAGTGCCGCAAGCTCGTGAATCGGCACGTTCGGCCCGTCCCCCGCTCGTTTGCGCAAGTGCTAGCGCGGGCGTTGAACCTGGGCAATGATCCCCGCGTTCGACCGCGAACCAACTCAGGAGAAGCGACATGAAGGTCACGAAAACCGGCTCGGCCCGCTGGCAGGGCGGCATCAGGGACGGCAAGGGCGAAGTTTCGACCGAATCCGGCGCGCTGTCGGCGCTGCCCTATGGCTTCAACACCCGCTTCGAGGGCGCGCCCGGCACCAACCCCGAGGAGTTGATCGGCGCCGCCCATGCCGCCTGCTTCAGCATGGCGCTGTCGCTGCAACTGGAACAGGCGGGGGTGACGGGTGCGCAGATCGAAAGCACCTCGGCCATCACGCTGGAAAAGCAGGACGACGGATTCACCATCACGAAGGCCCACCTGACCGCCCGCGTTTCGGGCCAGGGCGACGAGTCGGCAATCCGGCAGGCCGCCGAGGCCGCAAAGGCCGGCTGCCCGGTCAGCAAGGTGCTGAATGCCGAGGTGACGATGGACCTGACGGTGGGGTAAGACTGGCGGGGACGACAGGATAAGGGATCAGGATTCCGCTCCCTCTTCCGGATGTTAGTTGTTCCTTAACTCCTGTGCCATAGCCTGACTGGCACAGGAGGCAGGAATGATTGATTTCAACAACAAATCCTTCTTCAAGATGAAGCAGGATCCTGAATATGGAATGAAGGTGAATGACCTTCTCATTCCGGGGGAAACGATCGTTTCGTCCTACCGGTCCATGAGGGACGGGGTTGTCTTCACAAACAAGCGGATCATCGCCGTCAACGTGCAGGGCTTCACTGGAAGCAAGAAGGACTACACCTCGCTTCCCTACAAGAACATAGTTGCATATTCCGTGGAAACGTCAGGAACACTCGACCTCGACTCGGAGCTTGAGATTTATTTTTCCGCTCTGGGCAAGGTCAGATTCGAATTCACGGGCAGGACCAACATCGTCGAGATCGCGCGAATCATCTCGGAAAGGATCTTCTAGTCCCGCAGCGCAGCTTCCTGAGTCGCAGTTGACAGGCCCAGTTGGACTGCAGCAACTCAAGTACTGAGGTGGGCTGTGCTCCTGCTCGATCCGGCTCACCGACACATCGAACTGCCGCGTGCCTGTGACGCAGAGGGACCGTTCCGGAAGAGCCCCGATGGCTACCGGAACCACCTGTCAGACCCCGGATGTGCCACGCAGGCAAAGCCTCTTGCCGCCCGCAGCGCCGTTTCACCAGGAGCGGTGCCGGATCACTCTTCGGGAAACTTCTCCCTCTTCTGCATGTTGTAGGGAGGAGATCGAAGAAGGGGACACTCAATGGCGCCGGAACCCAAACCCTCGCGCGGGATGCCGCGTTCGCTGCTTTATGCACTGATCCCCGGCGGGTTCATCCTGATGGTCGTGCTCATGCTGGTGTTCGGGCGGGCCGAACAGGAGGAGGCTGGACCGCCGGGCCAGGTCGAGACAACCGCACCCGCGACAGGCACGGCGGCGGAACGGGCGGCGCAACCGTCGCAGTGATTTCCCTGCTTCCCCCGAGTTGGCCTTACCATGGCCTGCGAGGGTTACAGGCCGAACACAGGCAACAGCTTTTTGGGGCCGCATCGCGGCCCGGCTGAGCGCACCGGAACCGGAGAGCGATCAGGCCTTTGCCAGTCGCGTGAGGGACCGGGGCAAGGCCCCTGCGAGAGGCAGATCAGCCTTTTATGGGGCAATCAGACCATCATTTCCTTGGTCGCGGTCAGCTTCAGTTCGGGATGGTCTCGTTGCACCCGGTCGATGTCCCACTGCAGCCGGGTCAGATAAACCATGTCGCCGTCGTTGTCGGCCGCCATGTGCTGCTTGTTGGTCTGCGCGAACTTCTCGACCGCGTCCTTCGGACCCGACAACCAGCGGGCCGAGGTGAACTGCGAGGATTCGAAGCGCACGGGCAGCCCGTATTCCTGCTCGATCCGGCTTGCCAGCACGTCGAACTGCAGCGCGCCCACGACTCCCACAATGAAGCCCGAGCCGATCATCGGCCGGAAGACCTTGGCCGCGCCTTCTTCCGCGAACTGCATCAGCGCCTTTTCCAGGTGCTTGGCCTTCATCGGGTCGCCCGCCCGCACCGTCTGCAGCAGTTCCGGCGCGAAGGAGGGGATGCCGGTGAAGCGCAATGCCTCGCCTTCCGTCAGCGCGTCGCCGATGCGCAACTGGCCGTGGTTCGGAATGCCGATGATGTCGCCCGCCCAGGCCTCCTCGGCCAGCTCGCGGTCGGCAGCAAGGAACAGCACCGGGTTCGACACCGCCATCGGCTTCTTCGACCGCACATGCAGCAGCTTCATCCCCCGCTCGAAATGCCCCGAGGCGAGGCGCACGAAGGCCACACGGTCGCGGTGCTTGGGGTCCATGTTGGCCTGCACCTTGAAGACGAAGCCCGCGACCTTTTCCTCCTCGGGGGCGATCTCGCGCTCGGCGGCGTTCTGCGGCTGGGGCTGCGGCCCGAACTCGCCGATGCCGACCATCAGTTCCTTCACGCCGAAGCTGTTGATGGCGCTGCCGAACCAGATGGGCGTCATGTGCCCTTCCAGGAAGGACTTGCGGTCGAAGGCGGGCAGCAGCTCGCGGGCCATCTCGACCTCTTCGCGCAGCTTTTCCAGCAGGTCGGCGGGCACATGCTCGGCCAGCTTCGGATCGTCGAGGCCGGAAATCTTGATCGACTCGGCCACGCGGTTGCGGTCGGCGCGGTCCATCAGCTCCAGCCGGTCGTGCAGCAGGTCATAGGTGCCCAGGAAGTCACGGCCCGAGCCGATGGGCCAGCTTGCCGGCGCCACGTCGATGGCAAGGTTTTCCTGGATCTCGTCGATGATCTCGAAAGTGTCGCGGCTTTCCCGGTCCATCTTGTTGCAGAAGGTCAGGATCGGCAGGTCGCGCATCCGGCAGACCTCGAAGAGCTTGCGGGTCTGGGACTCGACGCCCTTGGCCCCGTCGATCACCATGATCGCGGCATCCACGGCGGTCAGCGTCCGATAGGTGTCCTCGGAAAAGTCCGAGTGGCCGGGCGTGTCCACCAGGTTGAAGCGGTATTGCCCGAAGTCGAAGGACATGGCGGAGGCCGAGACCGAGATGCCCCGGTCCTGTTCCATCTTCATGAAGTCGGATCGCGTCCGCCGCGCCTCGCCCTTGGCGCGGACCTGGCCGGCCATCTGGATCGCGCCCCCGAACAGCAGGAACTTCTCGGTCAGCGTGGTTTTCCCGGCGTCCGGGTGCGCGATGATCGCGAAGGTCCGGCGGCGGGCGATTTCGGGCGGAAGTTGGGGGCGATTGTCCAGCATGGGGCGGCATGTAACGCTCAAAGCGGCTTCCCGCAACGGAGGGAACCTCCCGAAAGGTGCATGACCTTCGGGCGGTTCCAAGTTTTGTAGGCGCCCCAAGTTGCGGTTACGACCGCACCAGCGCCTCGTAATCCTCGGCGATCTTCCGCGTGGTCGGGCCGACCTGGAAGTGCCAGTTCTCGCCGATCTGGGCCACCGGGGTCACTTCGGCCGCCGAGCCGGTCAGGAAGCATTCCTGGAAGCTGTCCACTTCCTCGGGCAGGATGTGGCGCTCGTGCACGGCCATGCCCTGGTCCTTGCACATCTGGATGATGGTCTGCCGGGTGATGCCGTTCAGGAAGGAATCGGCCAAGGGCGTGTGGATTTCCCCGTCCTTTACGAAGAAGACGTTGGCGCCGGTCGCCTCGGCCACATAGCCGCGATAGTCCATGAACAGCGCGTCCGAGCAGCCTTTCCTCTCGGCCGCGTGCTTGGACATGGTGCAGATCATGTAAAGGCCTGCCGCCTTGGCCGCCGCCGGGATCGTCTCGGGGCTCGGCCGCTTCCATTTCGAGATGTCGAGCTTGGCGCCCTGCCACTTGGCATCGCCATAGTAGCTGCCCCACTCCCAGGTGCAGATGGCCAGGCGGACCGGGTTGTTGCTGGCGGCGACCCCCATGTCGGGACCCGCGCCGCGGAAGGCGATGGCGCGCAGATAGGCGTTGGTGAAGCCGTTGGCTTCCAGCACCTGGCGCTTGGCCTCGCAGATCTGCTCGGCCGTCCAGGGGATCTCCATGTCGATCAGTTCGCCCGATTTCAGCAGTCGTTCCGAATGCTGGCGCGACTTGAAGATCTTGCCGTCATAGCAGCGTTCGCCTTCGAAGACGGCGCTGGCATAGTGCAGCGCATGGGTCAGGACATGGACCTTGGCGTCGCGCCAGTCGACCAGCTCCCCGTCCATCCAGATCTTGCCGTCGCGGTCTTCGTAGCTGCCTGCCATGATCCCCATGACCCCCGTTCTTTTCGGAATGTTTCGCGCGACCCTTCGCACGCGGCGGAAAGTTGCGTCGAAGGCAAGGCGTAGAGATTGATTCTTGGAAAGTCAACAAGGCTGCCCTATCCTTGGGCAGACCTTCGGCAACAAGGATGCGGCAATCCGGAATGAGAAACGACCCCCATCCCATTCCCGGCGGCGAAAGCCTGCTGTTCCTGACCGACGAACAGATCCGGCGCGGGATCGAGGCGATGTATTTCGCCTATCGCGCCTTCACGGCCGACCCCGACCTGATCCTGGAAGAGATCGGTTATGGCCGCGCCCATCACCGGGCGCTGCATTTCATCACCCGCGACCCGGGCCTGACGGTGACTTCGCTGCTGGCGGTCCTGGGTGTCACCAAGCAGTCGCTGAACCGCGTGCTGCGGACTCTGATCGAGGACGGGCTGGTGGACAGCCGCGTCGGCCGCCGCGACCGGCGCGAGCGCCAGCTTTACCTGACCGAGAAGGGCGTGGCGCTGGAACGCCGCCTGTCCGAGGCGCAGCGCGCCCGCGTCCGTGCCGCCTATCGCGCGGCGGGGCCGCAGGCGGTGGCGGGCTTCCGGCAGGTGCTCGAGGCGATGATGGACGGCGAGATGCTGGTGCAGTTCCGCGCGCTGCGCGAGGCGCCGGACCAGCGGCTGAGCGCCCGCCGCGCGGGGTCCGCGGGATGAGCGTGCCCGAGACCCACCTGCTGATCGTCGACGACGACGAACGCATCCGCACACTGCTGCGCCGCTTCCTGGTCCGCAACGGCTATTACGTCACAACGGCAAAGGACGCCGCGCAGGCGCGCCGCCTGCTGGCGGGGCTGGAGTTCGACCTGATCGTCCTGGACGTGATGATGCCCGGCGAGGACGGCATCGCGTTGACCCGCGCGCTGCGGCGCCACGGCCAGACGCCGATCCTGCTGCTGACGGCCAAGGGCGATACCGACGACCGCATCACCGGGCTGGAAGCGGGGGCGGACGACTACCTGTCCAAGCCCTTCGAGCCGCGCGAACTTCTGCTGCGGATCGCGGCGATCCTGCGCCGGGTGCCCACGGTGGAAAGCCGCGGGCCCAAGTTCCTGACGCTGGGGCCCATGCGCTTCGACACGGCCAAGGGCGAGCTATGGAACGGGGACACGCCCATCCGCCTGACCGGCAGCGAGCAGACGCTGATGCGGCGGCTGGCCGAGACGCCCGGCGAGGCCGTGGACCGCCCCACGCTGATCGAGGAGCTGGGGCGCGAGCCGGACGACACGGGCGAGAACTCGGATCGCGCTATCGACGTGCAGATCACCCGGTTGCGCCGCAAGATCGAGCCCGACCCGCGCGAGCCCCGCTATCTGCAGACGGTGCGCGGCATGGGCTACATGCTGGTGCCGGACTGAGAGAGCGCGCTTGGCTCACCCGCCGGACCGGCGGTTTTCCACCCCCATCGTCGTATACGACGATCCCGGAGGATATTACCGGACAGAAGATGCAGGCTGGGCCTGTTCCGGTCGCAATCTCACGCTTTCGGGCGGCGGTCAGTCCAGCAGCCTTGCCAGATACCGTCCGTAGTCGGTCTTTCCAAACCTTTGCGCCTGTCGGCGCAGCTGGACATCGCTGATCCAGCCCTGCTGATAGGCGGCCTCGTCGGGGCTGCCGGATTGCATGCCTTGCCGCGTTTCCAGTGTGCGCACGAAGTTGCCCGCGTCCAGCAGGCTGCCATGGGTGCCGGTGTCGAGCCAAGCGAAGCCCCGGCCCATGCGCTCGACCGTCAGGCGGCCTTCGTGCAGGTAGGTTTCCAGAAGCGTTGTGATCTCGAGTTCGCCCCGGTCCGAGGGCTGGACCTCGCGCGCGCGGCGCGGCGCGTCGGCGTCGAGGAAGTAGAGCCCTGTCACCGCGTAGTTCGAGGGCGGCACGGCGGGCTTTTCGATGATCTGCACGGCCCGGCCGCCGTCGTCGAAGGCGACGACACCATAGCGCTCGGGGTCGGCCACGTGATAGCCGAAGACGGTCGCGTCTTCCCGCCCGTCCGCGGCCGCCAGCAGCTCGGTCAGCCCGTGGCCGTAGAAGATGTTGTCGCCCAGCACCATCGCCGACGGGGCCCCGGCAAGGAACTCCTCGGCCAGGATATAGGCCTGCGCCAGCCCCTCGGGCCGGGACTGGACGATCCAGGTAAGCGCGATCCCCCACTGGCTGCCGTCCCCCAGCAGGCGCTGAAATTGCGCCTGGTCGTCGGGCGTGGTGATGATGGCGATCTCGCGGATGCCGGTCAGCATCAGGACCGACAGCGGATAATAGATCATCGGCTTGTCATAGACGGGCAGAAGCTGCTTCGAGACGCCAAGCGTGATCGGATAAAGGCGGGTGCCCGACCCGCCGGCCAGGATGATGCCCTTGCGGCTGCTCATGCGGAAAGCTCCTGAATGACGCGGCCCAGCCCTTCGCGCCAGTCGGGGCGCGCAATGCCGAAGTCGCGGGAAATGGCGGTGCAGTCGAGGCGCGAGTTCAACGGCCGTCGTGCGGGTGTGGGATAGGCGCTGGTCGGGATGTCCTCGACCTGCGGCGACAGGCCGGACCGGGCGAAGATCTCGCGCGCGAAACCGGCCCAGCTGGTGTCGGGGGCGCCGGCGAAGTGATAGATGCCGCCCTTCGCGGGGTCCGCGATCATCGCCCGTGCCATGACCAGCAGCGCGGCCGCGATGTCGGCGGCGGGGGTGGGTCCACCGATCTGGTCGGCCACGACCGTCAGCCGGTCGCGCTCGGCCCCGAGCCGGCGCATGGTCTTCACGAAGTTCGCCCCATGCGCCGAGAAGACCCAGGAGGTCCGCATCACCGCCCATTGCCCGCTCGCGGCGGCAATGGCGCGCTCGCCGTCCAGCTTGGTCTGGCCGTAGACGCCCAGCGGGCCGGTCGGGTCATCTTCGGCACGGGGCGCCTCGCCCGAGCCGTCGAAGACGTAGTCGGTCGAGACGTGGACGAAGGGGATGCCCAGTTCGGCGCAGGCACGGGCCATGGCGCCCGGCGCCTCGGCATTGACCAGCCGGGCGGTGGCGGCGTCGCTCTCGGCCCGGTCCACCGCCGTATAAGCGGCCGCATTGATGACGGCGGCCGGTCGGGCAGCGAGGATCCGCGCGGCGCAACCGGCGGGATCGGTCAGATCGGCCTCGTCGCGCCCCAGGAACCGCGCCGCCGGAGCAAGCCGCGCCACTTCCAGCGCCACCTGCCCCGTCCGTCCGAAGATCAGAAGATCCGTCATGTCGTGCCCTCCTGCTTGCGGCGCTCGAGTTGCTCGGCCATTGCCTGGAACAGCCAGGCGGTTGTGGGATCGGCGCGGCTTTCGGCTTCCAGCTCGTCCAGCAGGGCCGCCAACGTCCCGGTCCGGGGGTCGGGCTGCGCCGCCTGCTGGCGCGCAAGCTCGCGCAGCGTGTCGTTGCGGGTGTCCAGGGTGTCCTGCATCAGCGCCAGCAGCGCGTCGCGCGGGCCGCCCTGCGCGCCCAGGGCGTTGATCCTCAACACCGCGGGGACGACCGAGTCCGCGATGGATTCATGCCGTCGCTCGGGCACAGTCGCCCCGGTCGCGTCGATGTCGATCACGCGCGCAAGCTTCGGCATCCAGTTGTCCTGCGCGGACAGCTCGATCAGGTCGCGCGCGCCGAAGCCCGCCGCGAGATCGCGCCGCAGCCCCTTGAGGTCGGTCAGCTTCTGCACCCGTGGTCGGGCAGCGAAGTCGGCCATGTCCAGATCCAGCGCGAAGTCCATGCCTTCCTCGGGCGGGTTGATCATGCACTGCTTCCACATGGACCGCTGCCAGCCCGACAGGTCGCGCGTCATCAGGATCAGCCGCACGTCCCAGCCTTCCGTTTCCTCGCGGAACCAGGCCAGATGTTCGGGCGCGAAGTCGTGGAAATGCAGCGTCAGCCCCTCGGCCGAGATGAGGACGTCGCCGGCGGCCCCTGCCAGCACGGCGGGCAGCCGTTCGTCCGGCCCGTGCCGCAGCGCCGAGACAAGCCAGCGGTGGCGCGCGGCCATCAGCCCGCAGTCGTCGGTCTCGGGCCAGCCCAGCCCCTGCGCGGCCAGCAGCTCGCGGTTCGTGCCGGCCCAGTCCTGCAGCGCCGACGATCCGCAATGGGGCAGCCCGACATGCAGGAAGAGCGAGCGGCGGCCCGTCATCAGCCCCGCCCCCGAAGGCGCCGTGGCCCCGGCCCGGCCCGAAGATCCCTGCGGACGCGCATTCTCAGGCCGTGCCCAGGCGCCGGCCCACGCCCTCGCGATCGAGAAGCGGGCGCCACCAGGCCTCGTTGTCGAGATACCAGGCGACGGTGCGGCGCAGGCCTTCCTCGACCGTGACCGAGGGGCGCCAGCCCAGTTCGGTGCGGATGCGGGTGGGATCGATCGCATAGCGCCGGTCATGGCCGGGGCGGTCGGTGACAAAGCGGATCAGCCGGTCATGGGGCGCGCCTGCGGGGCGCAGTTCGTCCAGATGCGCGCAGATCATGCGCACGAGGTCGATGTTGCGCGCCTCGTTCTCGCCGCCGATGTTGTAGCTGCGTCCGACCGCGCCCTGTTCCAGGCACAGCAGCAGCGCGTCGGCGTGGTCCTCGACATACAGCCAGTCGCGCACGTTGCCCCCGTCGCCGTAGACCGGGATCTCGCGCCCGTGCAGGGCATTGAGGATCACCACCGGCACCAGCTTTTCGGGGAAGTGGAAGGGGCCGTAGTTGTTCGAGCAGTTCGTCAGCACCACCGGCAGCCCGTAGGTCTCGTGCCAGGCGCGGACCAGGTGGTCGCTCGCCGCCTTGGACGCCGAATAGGGCGAGCGCGGGTCATAGGGCGTGTCTTCGGTGAACTGGCCCGTCTCGCCCAGAGAGCCGAAGACCTCGTCGGTCGAGATGTGGTGGAAGCGGAAGCCCTCGGGTTTGCCCTGCCCCGTCCAGAAGGCCCGCGCGGCTTCCAGCAGGTTGTAGGTGCCGGTCACGTTGGTCTCGATGAAGGCGCCGGGGCCGTCGATGGATCGGTCCACGTGGCTTTCGGCCGCTAGGTGCATCACCGCATCGGGCTTGTGCTTCCCAAACACCCGGTCCAGCGCCGCGCGGTCGCGGATGTCGGCCTGCTCAAAGGCATACCGCGGGCTCTCCGCCACGCCCGCCACGTTTTCCAGGTTCGCCGCATAGGTCAGCGCGTCGAGGTTGACGACCTCGTGCCCGCGCGAAACCGCCAGCCGCACCACCGCCGAGCCGATGAAGCCCGCGCCGCCCGTTACCAGTATCTTCATCTCAGGCCTCGAAGGGGGATTGCCAGTCAGCGAAGGGAACGGCCGCCTGGTCCTTGTCGGACAGGAGCGGATCGGCCACGCCCCAGTCGATGCCGAGGCTGTCCCAGCGCACCGCACCGTCGGCGGCCTTGTCGTAAAAGCCCGTGCATTTGTAGACGACCTCGGTGTCGTCCACCCGCGTCACGAAGCCGTGCAGAAAGCCCGGCGGCACCCAGAGTTGGCGGCCGTTCTCGAAGCTGAGTTCCACGCCCACCCACTGCCCATAGGTCGGGCTGCCATGCCGCCCGTCCACGGCCACGTCGTAAAGCGCGCCGCGCCCGCAGCGCACCAGCTTGCCCTGCTCATGCGGCGGCGCTTGGTAGTGCAGCCCCCGCAGCGTGCCCGCCTTCGCCGAGAGCGAGTGGTTGTCCTGCACGAACTCGGGCAGGCGCACGCCCGCCTCTTCCAGAGTGCGCCGGTTCCAGCTTTCCGAGAAGAAGCCGCGCGCATCGCCATGCCGCGCCGGCGTCAGGATCAGCACGCCCGGCAGGGCCGTTTCCTCGATCTGCATCAATAACCCCTCAACTCCGCAAGGGGGCGCTTGCCATTTTTCACGGGAAAGGGAAAGCCGCCTGCAACCGCGGCGGTCCCGCGCCGCATCGTCACAGGAGAGCTTCCCATGCGAATCGTCGGCGGCCGCCTGCGCGGGCTGAAACTGGCCGAAGTCGGCGCGGGCGATCCCGCCGCCCACCTGCGCCCCACGACCGACCGGGTGCGCGAGGCCGTCTTCAACCTGCTGTTGAACAGCCACGGCTTTCCCATCGAGGGCGCGCGGGTGCTGGACCTGTTTGCCGGAACCGGGGCGCTGGGGCTTGAGGCCCTGTCTCGGGGCGCGGCGCGGGTCGCCTTCGTGGACGAGGGCGCGGCTGCCCGCGCGCTGCTGCGGGCGAACGTGGAAAAGGCCCGCGCCATGGGCGTGACCGACATCTGGCGGCGCGACGCCACCAACCTCGGCCCGAACCGGGGCGCGGGCTACGATCTGGTGTTCCTCGACCCGCCCTATGGCCAGCGGCTGGGCGAGGCGGCGCTGGCCTCGGCGCTGGCCGGCGGCTGGCTCGCCCCCGAGGCCATGGTCGTGTGGGAGGAGGATACCGCCCCCCTGCCCCCGCCGGGACTGATCCCCATCGACCAGCGCCGCTACGGCGACACGCTGGTCACGCTGCTGCGGACAGGATCGGAAGCCGGGGCCTAACGGCTCAGGGCCCAGAGACCCAGGGCGGCAAGAAGGACCGTCCAGACCACCGCGGCGTGCCAGAAAGCGATGGACATCAATGCGATCAGCCGCACGACATCGGCAGGCGTCCCGGCCCATGCGGCGGCAGGCACGGCAGGAACGATCCCGACGGCGATGCAGAGGAAGCTCGCCAAGGGCAGTCCTGCCAGCACCAGCGCCACGATGCCGGCCAGCGACCGCGGCTTCGCCTGACGGAAGCGAGGGCGCGGCAGCCGGAGCCCGAGGCGCTCGGGGCCCTGACCCTGCCAGCGGCCCCGGCCGCTCCGCTGCCGCCGGTTCACCCCTTGGGCCGGAAGGCCGTGATCCGCGCGGGGTTCGTCTCGATGCGCCCGGCGCCGATCAGGTCTAGGCAATAGGGCACCGCTGCGAAGACCGCGTCGAGGCAGGTGGCGATGGCGGCGGGCTTGCCGGGCAGGAGGATCATCAGGCAGGCACCGCGGATGCCCGCCGTCTGGCGCGACAGGATCGCGGTCGGCACGCCCTCGGCCAGGCTCGCGCGGCGCATCTCCTCGCCGAAGCCGGGCAGTTCCTTTTCGATGACGCCGGCCAGAGCCTCGGGCGTCTCGTCGCGGGGGGCCGGGCCAGTGCCGCCGGTGACGAGGATCAGGTCGGTCCCCTCGCCCTCGGCCAGGCGGCGCAGGGTCGCGGCGACCCCCTCGCGGCCGTCGGGGATGATGTGGCGCGCGATCTCGACCGGCGAGGTCACGACCTCGCGCAGCCAGGCTTCGGCAGCGGGGCCGCCGCGGTCCTCGTATTCGCCGCGGCTGGCACGGTCTGACACGGTCACGATGGCGATGCGGGCGGTCTGGCGCTGGGTCAAGGTGGGCTCCGGCGTGGCAAGTCTGCCGCATCCTGCAGCGGAATCGCGTAAGTTGAAACGGCGATCTGCGCCGGGTGCGGCCTCCAGCGGCGTTGCCCCGCGCGGGCAATCGTGCCAAAGATCGGGCAAAAGCAACGCCGGATTGCCGCCATGATCGACTACCAGGAACGCCGAACGATGATGGTGGACACCCAGGTCCGCCCGAACGATGTCACCAAGTACAACGTCATTGCCGCGATGCTCGAGATCCCGCGCGAGGAGTTCGTGCCCGACAGCCGCCGCGACGTGGCCTATGTCGGCGAGAACATCGAGATCGCGCGGGGCCGGGTCGTCCTGGAGCCCCGCACCATCGCCAAGATGATCGACGCGCTGGATCTCCAGCCGACCGAGCTGGTCCTGAACCTGGCGGCGGGCTACGGCTACACGGCCGCGGTGCTGGGACGGCTGGCCCAGGCGGTCGTCGCCGTCGAGGAGGATGCCGAGATGGCCGCCGAAGCGACGCGCAGGCTGGCCGGGATCGGGGCCGACAACGTGGCGGTCGTCCAGGGGCCGCTGGCCGCCGGGCACAAGGCCGAGGCTCCTTACGACGCCATTCTGATCGAGGGCGCCATCGAGGAACTGCCCGACTCCCTGGCCGAACAACTGGCCGAAGGCGGCCGCATCATCACCCTGTTTCTCGACGCGACCGTGGGGGTCGTGCGCAGCGGGGTCAAGCTCGACGGGGTGATCACATGGCGCTACGCCTTCAACGCCGGGGCGCCTGTCCTGCCGGGCTTCCGCCGCGTCCGCGAGTTCACGCTGTGATCCGGCGCCGTCTTCTTGTCGCGGCGCTGACCCTGGGAACGGCGCTGTCCAGCGCGCCGGCCTGGGCCGAATCGCTGGCCGACACCCTTGTCGCGGCTTATCGCAACTCGGCCCTCCTGGATCAGAACCGCGCGCTTCTGCGGGCGGCCGACGAGGACGTGGCCCAGGCCATGTCCACGCTGCGCCCGGTGGTCCAATGGGCGGCCTCGCACAACTTCCAGCAGGTGGACGGGATCGAGGCTGTCTCGACCACGCTGGAGCTGGTCGGGCAGATGACGCTTTACGACTGGGGCCGGGGCCAGCTGGCGATCGACATCGCCAAGGAACAGGTGCTCGCCACGCGGGAATCGCTGGTTTCGGTCGAGCAGGACGTGCTGCTGACCGCGGTGCAGGCCTTCCTGGATGTCCGCAGCGCCGAGCAGCAGGTGGCCCTGCAAGGCAGTTCGGTCCAGCTTCTGTCGCGCGAACGACAGGCGGCGCAGGACCGCTTCGACGTGGGCGAGATCACCTCGACCGACGTGGCGCTGGCCGAAGCCCAGCTGGCCTCCAGCCGGGCCGGGCTGGCCTCGGCGGAGGGTCAGCTCGAGGTCGCGCGCGAGAACTACCGGGCCGCCGTCGGGCGCTTCCCCGATGACCTGGACGCGCCCCCGCCCCTGCCGCAGCGCCCCGCCTCACTGGAACTGGCGCGCGAGACGGCACGCCGCACCCATCCGGCGGTCCGCCAGTCGCAGCGCACCGTGGCGGCGGCGGAACTGTCCGTGGCCGCCGCCCAGGCCGAGCGCCGCCCCCAGCTGACGGGCTCGCTGGGGCTTGGCACCACGCGCGCGCCGGGGCGGACGCTGCTGGGCTCCTCGGGACAGGAAAACACCACCACGCTGCGGGCGGGGGTGCAGGCAAGCCAGACGATCTATTCCGGCGGGCGCCTTCCGGCGGTGCACCGCCAGGCGATGGCGCGGCGCGATTCGGCGCGCTCGGCGCTGCTGGACACGGCGCGGCAGGTCGAGCAGTCGGTCGGGACCGCCTGGGCCAACATCGACGTGGCCCGTGCCCAGATCGGGGCCATCGAGGAACAGATCGTGGCCGCGCGCGAGGCTTATGAGGGCGTGCGCGAGGAAGCCACGCTGGGCGCGCGCACCACGCTGGATGTGCTGGATGCCGAACAGGAGCTTCTGGAAGCGCAGGTGGACTTGATCACGGCGGAATCCAACCTGCAGTTAGCACATTATCAATTATTGGCCGCTATGGGTTTGCTGACGGTAGCAGAGCTGCAGTTGGGGATACCCACCTATGATCCATCGGCCTATTACAGCGCGGTCCGCGACGCGCCCTATACCAGCAGCCAGGGCGAAAGCCTCGACCGCGTCCTGCGCGCGATCGGCAAGCAGCCGGGCGGCGGCAACTAGGCGCCTCGCCTCCCTTCCGGGGGCGATGGCATGACCGGGGCGGCTTGCCTGTTCGAGCCTGCGCCCGTTGACACGGGCGACGTGCTCGCCTCGATCCGCCGGCTGATCGCCAGCGACAATGCGATAACCGGCGCCAGGGGCGAGGGCGCCCGGATGACCGGCGCATCCTTCGCCCGGGATGGCGCCCTGCCCTGCGCGACAAGCCTCGGCTGTGCCCGATCCGTCAGGGCTCCGTTTGTGGACGGCGACCGGGCGGCAACCTTGCCCGAGGTTGCGCACCTCGCGGCTCCCGGCATGATCCGGCAGTTTGACTCCGGCCCTGGCCAGATGCCGCTGCGCCTGAAGCCAGAGGCGATGATCGCCACGGCAGAGGCGGCCAGTGATGCGGCCGGACCCCTGCGCCTGTCGCAGGAGATTGCAGCGCCCCGGCCTGTGGTTGCCCCGCCCGAGGAAGCGGCACCAAGCGCCGAGCAGGATGGGGCCGACCCCTCTCTCGATGAAGTTGCGGTGATGCCTGACACGGCGCCGATGGTGACCACTGGTACCGATGCGCAGCCCATGCTGGATGCCGGAAGCGGTTCTCCTGCCGCGCCGGGCTCCGACGCACGTGACAGCAACCCTCATGACCTTCCCAGCCCTTCGAACAAGGAAACGACCATGCATGCCTACCCGACCGGCGTCGTCTCGCCCCTGCATGCCGAGCCCATGATGGCAGGCGCTCCGGAACGCTGCGCGCAGAACATGGTCCCTGCGGCTTCGTCGGCTGCGGCCCCCGCCCCTGCCTCTGCAAATCCCGTAACCGAGGAAAACCCGCTGCGTGCCCTGCTGCGCGAGGTCGTGCGCGAGGAATTCGAGGCCGAGATGCAGCGCCGCCTGGACGACAACCTCCGTGGCATGATCCGCGGCGAGATCGTCGTCGCGCTGACCGAAGCACTGGTCCGTCGGCCCGCCTGACCCTTATGGCAGCGGGTGCAGGAGAGGCACCTTGGATGAGCCTGTTCCTTCCCCGCCCGCTGCGCCCGTGCCTGCTGCGTCAGCAGCTTGGCACGGATGCGTCGGCAGGCGAGGACAAGGGGACGGATACAGGTACCGGCAGCCGCAGACACCAGCCCCCTTCTACATATCCGTAACTCGTGCCCAGTTATCCCGCACTACGCATGTGGGGGCCAATACTTCAGGCATCGAAGGACGTGCCCCCTGCCAAGCAGGGCCAAGGCAAGGAGGTGCAGAACGCCAATCCGGCTGCCGGCCTCTGATCCGCGCATGCCACACTCGGCGGAAGAAGCCGGGGTCGGCGGCTTGGTCTCCTGCACTTTCAGTCGAGGCTGCTAACGGCCCTACAGGTAATCCTCGGGATCGACGCTGTCGAAGCCGTCGCGGACCTCGAAATGCAGGACGCCGCTGCTGCGGGCGGCGCCGATGCTCTGGCCGCGCTTGACGGCGTCGCCCTTGGCAACCGACAGCTTGTCCACGCCCGCATAGACCGTCATCAGCCCGTCATCGTGCCGCACGACCACGATGGGCACCCCGTCGGTGTCGCGCGTCACCGCCGCGACCGTCCCGCCACCCGCCGCCTTCACGGGCGACCCCGGCGGGGCCGAGATGTCGATGCCCTCGTTCGTGCCCTTCTTGTAGGCCCGCATGATCGAGCCGTTGGCCGGCATGGCGAACTTGCCGCTGCCCGAGGCCGCGGTCCGCGTGCTGCCCAGGTTCGGCGCATCCGCCGTCTTCGTCGGGGCGCTGGCGGGCTTGGTTTCCTCACGCGGCAAGGGCTGCCCGGAGGACGGCGGCCGGGGGGTGGGCGACCCGACGCCCGGCGCGGTGACCACGGCCGCCGTTGTCTGCGAACCCGCGGACGGCGTCGCGGCGCGCGCGGGCGTCGCATCCGAGACCGAGGGCTTGCGGACGCCCTGCCCTGCGAAGGGGTCCGTCACCTGCGGCGTGGCGCCCGCAGCGCCCCCCTGGGCCGGGCCCGCACCAGCGCCAGTGCCCACGGGCCAGCGGATCTGCGGGATCCTGAACGGACCCATGCTCACGGTCCCCGCCCCTCCTGCCGCCGGTTGCCCCGCAGCCGCCTGACCCGGCGCTGCGGCGGACCCGGGCTGCCCAGGCGCCCCCGGTGTCGCGCCCGGCTGGACGCAGCCCGCCAGGACCAGCACCAGCCCGCAGGCCACGACCTGCCCCGCAATCCGACCGAAACCCGCGCGGGTCCCCGCCCGCGCTGTCACTGAATTGACCATCTGCCCGTCCTCATCGTCCCTGCCGGGGGTCATGTCTGTCCCAACCCCTCGACCAGCGGCACGAACCGCACCTGCCGCATCTCGTCATAAGCGAAGCCCGTCTCGGTCCGCGTCACGCGGATCAGCGTCTGCACCGCGTCCGACTGCCCGACCGGCACGACCATGATACCGCCGACCTTCAGTTGCGACAACAGCGGCCCCGGAGGGTCCTCGGCCGCCGCCGTCACCATGATGCGGTCGAATGGCGCCTGCTCGGGCAGCCCGAAGGAGCCGTCGGCCACCCGCGCCGTGATGTTGGTCAGGCCGAGACGGCGGAACACCTCCTCGGCCTCGATCACCAGCCGGCGATGGCGGTCCACCGTCATCACGCGACGGCACAGCAGCGACAAAATCGCCGCCTGGTAGCCCGAGCCCGTTCCGATCTCGAGCACCACGTCGCGCGGGCCCACATTCAGCGCCTGCGTCATCAGCCCCACGACCGAGGGCTGGCTGATCGTCTGCCCGCAGGCGATGGGCAGGGGCGTGTCGTCGTAGGCGCGGTCCTCGAAATGGCCGCGCACGAAGGCGCCGCGGTCGATCCGCTCCATCGCGGCCAGGACGCGCGGGTCCGTCACCCCGTGCGAGCGCAGCGCAAACAGGAAGCGCATCTGCCGCTCGGCAGGACCGTCCCCGGGGTCGTCGGGCGGAGGGGCCGGGACCATGGCTCAGCCCTCGTCCAGCACCGCGGCCAGCCGCTCGGTCGTCGCGCGGCAGGTCAGGTCGGGGCGCATGGGGGTCACGGCGATGTGGTTCGCGCGCAGGGCCTCGACATCGCTGCCCGTGCCGCCGGGCGCCTGCTGGGAGCCGCCCGCGATCCACAGGAAGCGCCGCCCGTTGGGGGCGACCTGCGCCTTGACCCCGAATCCCACGCCCTCGCGCCGCCCCTGGGGCGTGACGCGGGTGCCCCGGACCTCGGCCGCCGAGCAGGGCGGGAAGTTGACGTTGTAGAACAGGGGATAGTCCTCGCCCTCGGCCCAGTCGGCATGATCGAGCAGCGCCCGGATCACGCGGGAACCGTGGAGGCGCGCGCCCTCGAAGGGATCGTCCAGCCGCGCCGTGCCCGGTCCCAGGTACTGCGACAGTGCGATCGAGCGCACGCCCTGCAGCGCCCCTTCCATCGCGCCGCCGATGGTGCCCGAATACATCACGTTCTCGCCCGCGTTGTTGCCCCGGTTCACGCCCGAGAGCACCAGGTCCGGCCTGCGGTCCGACAGGATGTCCCCCAGGCCCGCCAGCACGCAGTCAGCCGGGCTGCCCTCGGCCGCCCAGCGCCGGGGCGACAGTTCCGCGATCAGGGTCGGGTGGGCATAGCTGATGCAATGGCCCACGCCCGACTGCTCGAAGGCGGGGGCCACCGTCCAGACCTCGCCCCCGGGTCCGGCAAGCTCGGCCGCGATTTCGGCCAGTGCCTCGAGTCCCGGCGCGTTGATGCCGTCGTCGTTCGTGATGAGTATGCGCATCGCTTTCCCTGACGAGGGGCCGGCATGCTCTGCCCCCGAATGGCCGCATCCTGATTAGCCTCGCGCAGCCTTGACGTGCAAGTCGGCCGAATCGCTGTTTGACGCCCGCCCCTTGGGATATCAGGATGGCCCAAAAGCCGGGCAGCCATGCAGATCTTCCTTCCGATCGCCGAAGTTTCGGTGAATGCCTTTACCCTGGTCGCGCTGGGCGGCATCGTCGGGCTGATGAGCGGGCTGTTCGGCGTGGGCGGTGGCTTCCTGATCACGCCGCTTCTGTTCTTCATCGGCATCCCGCCCGCGATCGCGGTCGCAACCGGCGCCAACCAGGTCGTGGCCTCGTCCTTTTCCGGCGTGCTGGCGCATCTGCGGCGCAAGACGGTGGACATCCGCATGGGGCTGGTGCTGCTGGCCGGCGGCATCGCGGGGTCCGCGCTGGGCGTCGGCGTCTTCAACCTGCTGCAGCGGGTGGGGCAGGTCGAGCTGGTGGTCCAGCTGAGCTATGTCGTGTTCCTCGGCCTGATCGGCCTGACCATGCTGCGCGAAAGCCTGGGTGCGCTGATCGCCTCGCGCTCGGCCGCGCCGCCCAAGCGGCGGCTGCACGAGCACAGCTGGGTCCACCGCCTGCCCTGGAAGATGAAGTTCCGCGCTTCGGGGCTTTACATCAGCGTCATCCCGCCCCTGCTGGTTGGGCTGGCCGTCGGCGTGCTGGCCGCCGTGATGGGTGTCGGAGGCGGCTTCATCATGGTGCCTGCGATGATCTATCTGCTGGGGATGCCGACCAAGGTCGTGATCGGCACCTCGCTGTTCCAGATCGCGGCGGTCAGCGCCTTCACCACGCTGATGCACGCGGTCAGTTCCAACACCGTGGACATCATGCTGGCGGTTCTGCTGATCGTGGGCGGAGTTGTCGGTGCGCAAATCGGCACCCACTGGGGCGCGAAGCTGCGGGCGGAACAACTGCGGGTGCTGCTGGCCCTGCTGGTGCTGGCGGTCTGCGGCCGGCTGGCCCTGGACCTGGTGCTGCGGCCGGACGACCTTTTCTCGCTCGCGGCGGGTTGAGCATGCGCGGGTGGATCACAGCAGCGGCCCTTGCCGCGCTGCTGCCCCTGGCGGCGGCAGGCCAGACCGCGCCCCAGGACCCCCCGGTCACGCAGCCCGGCGTGCCCCTGCAGCGCGGCCCTGCCGTGCCGGCGCCCGAAACCCCTCCGCCCGAGCGGCTGGTCAGCGGATTGTCCCGCGACGAGGTGGCGATCACGGCCACCTTCACCGGGTCCGAGATCCTGATCTACGGCGCCATCCGCCGCGACCGGCCCGCGCCAGCGGCGGCCCCGCCCGGCATCATCGTCACGGTGGAAGGCCCCTCGCAGACCGTCACGGTGCGCCGCAAGGACCGGGTCGGAGGAATCTGGGTCAACACGCAGGGCGTCCGCATCGGCGCCGCCCCCGACTTCTACGTGGTGGCCACCAGCGCGCCCCTGGAAAACATGCTGGACCCCGCCGAGGACGTGCGCCACCGGATCTCGCCGCCGCTTGCCATCCGGGCGCTGTCGGGCGGCCTCGACGTCGAGGACACCACCCCCTTCACCGAGGCGCTGCTGCGCCTGCGTACCGAATCGGGCCGCTACCGGGTGGACGAGGGCGCCGTGCATATCCTCGAGGACACGCTGTTCCGGGCTGACGTGCAGCTGCCCTCGAACCTGGTCGAGGGCGACTATCGCGCCCGCATCTTCCTTTTGCGGGAAGGGCAGGTGATCGACAGCGACACGGTGCCGATCCGGGTGCAGAAGGTGGGGCTGGAACGCTGGCTCTACCGGCTCGCGATCCAGCAGCCCTTCTGGTACGGGCTGATGTCGCTGGCCATCGCCATGGCCGCCGGCCTGATCGCCTCGGCGGCCTTCCGGGCACTTCGGCGGGGCTGAGGCAGCCCCGCGCTTTCCTGAAGGGAAAAGTCCGGCTTCTCCGGAGGCAGGCGGGCGCCCTTCAGCGCGCCGCGCGGCGGGCGATCTCGGCCGCGGCGGCGCCCGTGCCGCCCGGCGCATGGGGCAGGCCCAGCGCCGCCATTCCCGCCTCGACCGTGGCAAGCGTACCCAGGTGCATCGGCGCGGCGATGTGGCCCATATGCGCGATCCGCAGCGCGTCCGAAGGCTCGGGCGCGCCCAGGCCGATGCCCAGCGTCAGCCCGGCGGCTTCCTCGGTCCAGGCCCGCAGCCGCCCGGCGCCGGGCAGGTGGACGGCCGTGACCGAACGCGCCCGCGCCGCCGGGTCGGCCACCAGCGCCCGAGGGCCCTGTCCGCCTGCGCCCCAGGCATCCAGCGCCGCCCAGGTGGCGGCGGCCAGCCCCTCGTGCCGCGCCCAGGCGGCCTCCAGCCCCTCCTCGTCCAGCAGCATCGCCAGCGCCTCGGCCAGCCCGTAGATGTGCTGGACCGGAGGCGTGCCGCCCCAATAGCGCCACAGCTCCTCGGGGCCGCTGCGGGGGCGCCAGTCCCAATAGGGCGTGGCCGCGCCACGGCCCGCGGCGACCTTCTCGGAATACCAGACGAAGCCCAAGCCCGGCGGCACCATCATTCCCTTCTGGCTGGCCGAAACCAGCACGTCCACGCCCCAGTCGTCCATGTGCATCGGCTCGCAGCCCAGCGAGGCGATGGCGTCCACCGCCAGCGCCGCCGGGTGGTCGCCCATGGCCTCGCGCAGGGCGGGAATGTCGCTGCGGACCGAACTGGCCGTATCCACCTGGCAGACCAGCACGGCCCGGATCTCGCCTGCCTTGTCGGCAGCCAGCCGGTCGCGCAGGCGCTGGGGATCGACGGCGGTGAAGGGGGCGGATTCGATCCGCTCGACCTGCACGCCCATCGCCTCAGCGGTGTTCGCCCAGGCGCTGCCGAAATGCCCCGACACCAGCACCAGCGCCCGGTCGCCCGGCGCAAAGAGGTTGATGTTCGCGGCCTCCCAGGCGGCATGGCCGTTGCCGATATAGGCCGCGACATGCTGCGTCGTGCCCGCCAGACGCTTGAGGTCCGCCATGACGCGCAGGTTCAGCTCGACCAGCTCGCCCCCGTAGATGTCGGGCGAGGGGCGGTGCATCGCCCGCAGCACCCGGTCGGGCACGGGCGAGGGACCGGGAATGGCAAGCACGGGGCGGCCGGCGGCAAAGCTCATGAAAGACCTCGGGAAATGGATAGGCCCGGAATGGGTAGAACCGCCCGGCCTTCCCGTCCAGCCCGGCCGCCGATCCGCCGGCGCCACGCCGCATTTCGTCCTGATCCGACTGCTTTCCCGGCCGGGGTCCCGCGAGGGCCGGGCAGAAACGCCCCGACCGCCCCGGCCTTGCCCCCCCTTCCCCGCGCGGCTATCCCGCCCTGAACCAGGAGTGCCCGATGCCCTCACGCGCCGACCGACAACGCGGCCTGTTCCGCAGGCTCTGGCGGGATTACCTGCGCCCCTACTGGCCGCGCATGGGTTTCGCCACGGTGCTGATGGTGATCGAGGGCTCGACGCTGGCGCTGCTCAGCTGGATGCTGAAGCCGCTGTTCGACCGGGTCTTCGTGGGCCGCGACGAAAGCGCGATCTGGTGGGTCGGCGGGGCGATCTTCGGGCTGTTCCTGATCCGGGCCGTCACGTACGTCGTCACCCGCGCGATCCTGACCTCGGTCCAGCAGGGCGTGGCCACCCGGATGCAGGCGGACCTTCTGTCCCACATCATGACGCTGGACGGCGACTTCTTCCAGGAGAACCCGCCCGGCGCGCTGATCGAGCGCATCCAGGGCGACACGCTGGCGATCCGCTCGATCTGGACGACCTTCATCACGGGGGCGGGGCGCGACGCGATCTCGCTGGTGGCGCTGTTCGGCGTGGCGGTCGCAACCGATCCCTGGTGGACGGCCGCCGCGCTGGTGGGCGCGCCGCTGCTGATTCTGCCCACGGGGCTGGTCCAGCGCTATATCCGGCGCAAGATGCGGCAGAACCGGGGCTTCGCCTCGACCCGCGCCACGCGGCTGGACGAGGTGCTGCACGGCATCCGCGCGGTCCGCCTGTACCGGATGGAGGAGTACCAGACCGCCACCTTCCGCCGCATCGTGACCGACATCCAGCGGTCCGAAACCAAGGTCAGCGCGGTGGGCGCGCTGGTCCCTGCCCTGATCGACATCGTGACGGGGCTGGGCTTTCTGGGCGTCCTCGCCCTGGGCGGCGCGCAGGTCACCAGCGGCGAGCGGACGGTGGGCGACTTCATGTCCTTCTTCACGGCCTTGGCGCTGGCCTTCCAGCCGCTGCGGCGCCTGGGCGGGCTGGCCGGAGGCTGGCAGACGGCGGCGACCTCGCTGGAGCGGATCTACGCGGTCTTCGACACCCATCCGACGATCCGCTCGGGGCCGCGCGGCGAGCCGCCGTCCGACACGACCATCCGGCTTGAGGACGTGCATCTTTCCTATGGCGGCCACCCGGTCCTGCGGGGCCTCAGCTTCACCGCCGAGGCAGGCAAGACCACGGCGCTGGTCGGTCCTTCGGGCGCGGGCAAGTCCACCGTCTTCAACCTGCTGACGCGCATGGTGGACCCGGATGCGGGCGCCGTTACCCTGGGCGGCGTGCCGGTGCGGGACTTCACCCTGCCCGTCCTGCGCGACCAGTTCTCGACCGTCAGCCAGGAGGCCGCGCTGTTCGACGAGACGCTGCGCGAGAACATCACGCTGGGCCATCCCGTCCCGGAAGACCGCCTGCGCGCCGCCGTGGCTGCGGCCCATGTGGCGGATTTCGCCGACGAGCTGCCGCTTGGCCTCGACACACGGGTCGGCCCGCGCGGCTCGGCCCTGTCGGGAGGCCAGCGCCAGCGCGTCGCCATCGCCCGCGCGCTTCTGCGCGACGCGCCCGTGCTGCTGCTGGACGAGGCGACGAGTGCTCTGGATGCCGCCTCGGAACGGCTGGTGCAGCAGGCGCTGGATGAACTCAGCCAGGGGCGCACGACGCTGGTGATCGCGCACCGGCTGTCCACCATCCGCGCGGCCGACCGGATCGTGGTGATCGAGGCGGGGCGGGTTGTCGAACAGGGCAACCATGACCAGCTTATGGCGGCAAACGGCGCCTATGCGGCGCTGGTCAGATTGCAGTTCGGGGGCGATTGATGCGACGGATCATCCGGGTCGGCGGGGCCGACCGCATGGACTTCCTGCAGGGGCTGGTCACCAATGACGTGACCCGCGCGCCCGTCTCGGCCGCGCTGCTGACGGCCCAGGGCAAGTACCTGGCGGATTTCCTGGTCGTGCCGGACGGCGAGGCGCTGCTGATCGACGTGGACGCGCGGCTGGCGGACGACCTGCTGCGGCGGCTGTCGATGTACAAGCTGCGCGCGGCGGTCGAGCTTGCGCCGACCGACCTGCAGGTGACGCGCGGCACCGGCCGCGCGCCCGAGGGCGCGATACCCGACCCGCGCCACCCGGCCCTTGGCTGGCGGCTTTATGGCAAGGTTGAAGGCGACGACGGCACCGACTGGGACGCCATTCGCGTTGCCCACACCATTCCCGAGACGCTAGTCGAACTGATCCCCAACGAGACCTTCATCCTCGAGGCCGGTTTCGAGCGCCTGAACGGCGTCGATTTCCGCAAGGGCTGCTATGTCGGGCAGGAGGTCACCGCCCGGATGAAGCACAAGACCGAGCTTCGGAAGGGCCTCGTCACGGTCGCCATCGACGGCGAGGCCCCGGTCGGCACCCCCATCCTGATGGCCGACGGGCGCGAGGCGGGAACCTTGTTCACCCAGTCCGGCGGCCGGGCCATCGCGCATCTGCGCTTCGACCGCATGGACAGCCCGCTGACCGCCGGAGGTGCGGCGATCCTTGCGGCTGATGAGCGGGCCCAAGCCACGCCGTAGGATGCGTGCTCTGCACGCACCATCCCGGCCCCGGTGCGTGGAGGCCATGCACCCTACTGGCGCGTCGAAACCATGACCCCTGACGCGCCCGACCGCATCCGCCGCATCGTCCATGTCGACATGGACGCCTTCTTCGCCAGCGTGGAACAGCGCGACAACCCCGACCTGCGCGGCAAGCCCGTGGCCGTCGGCGGCTCGTCCCTGCGCGGCGTCGTGGCGGCGGCCAGCTACGAGGCGCGGCCCTTCGGCGTACGCTCGGCCATGCCCTCGGTGCGGGCAAAGCGGCTCTGCCCCGACCTCATCTTCGTCAAGGGCAGGTTCGAGGTCTATCGCGCCGTCAGCGCCCAGATCCGGGACATCTTCGCCCGCTTCACCCCCCTGATCGAGCCCTTGTCGCTGGACGAGGCCTACTTGGACCTGACCGACCACCTCGAGGGCCGCACCGCCACAAGCATCGCCAAGGAAATCCGCGCGCTGATCCGGGCGGAAACGGGGCTGACCGCCTCGGCGGGGGTCAGCTACAACAAGTTCCTGGCCAAGCTCGCATCCGACCAGCGCAAGCCCGATGGGATGTTCGTGATCCCGCCCGAAGCCGGGCCGGACTTCGTCCTGACCCTGCCCATCGGCCGCTTTCACGGCATCGGCCCGGCCACGGGCGCCAAGATGGAACGCCACGGCATCCGCACCGGCGCCGATCTGCGCCGCCAGAGCCTTGAGTTCCTGACCGCCCGCTTCGGCAAGTCCGGGCAGTATTACTGGAACATCTCGCGCGGGATCGACCATCGCGAGGTCCGCCCTGACCGCGAGCGCAAGTCGATCGGCGCCGAGACGACCTTCATGACCGACATCCACGACCTCAATGCCGCAGCCGAGGCGCTGGCGCCCTTGGCCGAGAAGGTCTGGCGCCACTCGAGCCCGCGCGGGATTTCGGGCCGGACGGTGACGCTGAAGGCGAAATACACCGACTTCCAGACCGTCACCCGCGCCCACAGCCAGCCCGGCCCCGTGATGTCGCAGACCGAACTGCTGGCCCAGGCCACATTGCTGCTGCCGCAGGTGCTGCCCGACCCGCGCGGCGTGCGCCTGCTGGGGATCACGCTTTCCGGCCTCTGCCCCCTGCCGCAGGGACCCTGGCCCGAACAGCTGAGCCTTTTCGGCTGAGGCTTGCGGCCGGCGCATGGATCGGCTCCAGTGCGGCGATTTCAAGATGCGAGGCGGCGGATGCAGGGGGGCGATCGCGGGCTGGTCCTGCTTGTGCCGGTGTTATGGGGGCTGAACTTCCCGGCGACGGCGCTGCTGCTGACCCATTACCCGCCGGTCCTGGCGGCCACGCTGCGCTTTGTCCTGCTGGCGATTCCCGCGATGCTGTTCGTGCCCTTTCCGCAGGTCAGGCTGCGCTGGCTGATCGGCGGGGCGATGGGCGTGGGCGTCATGCAGTTCGCCTTTCTCTACATCGGGATGGCGGTGGGGATGCCGGCGGGGCTCGCCTCGCTGGTGCTGCAGGCCTCGGCGCCCTTCACCATCCTTCTGGCCGCGGGTTTCCTGGGCGAGCGGCTGACGCCCCGTCGGCTGGCGGGGATCGGCCTTGCCGTGCTGGGACTTGCGATCATCGGAGCCACTCGCGCGCAGTCGGCGGCGCTGCTGCCGGTGCTGCTGACGCTGATGGCCGCCTTCGGCTGGGCCATCGGCAACATCTGCTCGCGGCTCGCGATGCCGCCGAAGCCCCTGCACATGACGATGTGGATGTCGATCGTCCCGCCCATCCCGCTGTTCGCGCTGTCGCTGCTGATGGAAGGACCGCAGATCGTCCCTGCCCTGAGCGGCGCCTTCACGGCCGGGGCCATGCCCGCCAACCTCGGGCTGCTTTACGTCGTCATCTTCGCCTCGTTCATCGGCTATGGCATCTGGAACACGCTGATCTCGCGCTATCCCGCCAGCGAGGTTGCGCCCTGGTCGATGCTGGTCCCTATTGTCGGCGTCGCGTCGTCCTGGGCGCTGCTGGGCGAACGGCCCCACCCGGTCGAGCTGATGGCCGGCGCCCTGGTGATCGGCGGGGTCATCCTTGCCAGCAGGGCGGCCGTCCGCGCATAGACATTTTTTGATGCGTTTTCCCGCAACCCAAGCGGCTTCCAAGGGTTGTCAAGCAGGCTTTGCGGAATAGCTGCCACATCGGCGTCGCATAAGCCTTGATAAACTTGGCTCATGCGCGGTTTGCGTGCGGCGCATGGCCGCAATGCGGGCAAGGGGATAACGAATCGGTGCCGGGGCATATACTGCTACGCGACACCCTTCAGGGCAGATAACACGGGGCCTGCGGCGAGCCCCTTTTCCCTCGTTGTGGGGTGACAGGAATGGAAAGACTTCATGCGTGATTTTGTGGACGGCTCGGCATTCAACTTCGAACAAGGGCAGCGGGCGCGCAAGCTTTTCGCGGCGGTCGTGCTGGCCGCGCTGGATGACGCCATCGCGGACGACAAGAAATACGGCAACGGCGCCGAGCAGATCGCCCGCTGGGCGCGGTCGCGCGACGGGCGCGAGGTGCTGAGCTGCGCCGGCATCGACCCGAACGAGCGGGTGGTGAAGGGCCTGGTCGAATTCGTGACCAAGGGCGTGCGCACCTCGGTCGCCCTGTCGCGCGAGGAAAGCGAGCGCCGCATGGCCGCGGAAGAGGCCGAGGCCGCCTGAGGCATCCGTCCCCTGCATCACGGGCCGCCCCTTGGGGCGGCCTTTTGCGTTTCAGCCGAACAGCCGCAGGACAAGCGGCGCGATCAGCGCCGTCAGGATGGCGTTCAGCCCCATGCCGATCCCGGCGAAGGCTCCGGCCGTGGGATTGACCTGGAAGGCGCGGGCCGTGCCGATCCCATGCGCGGCCGTACCCACCGCCAGTCCCCGCGCGCGCCAGTCGCGCAGGCCCAGCGCATTGAACAGCGGGGTCACCACGATCGCCCCGCAGATGCCCGTCAGCAGCACCAGCACCGCCGCCAGCGTGGGCTGTCCCCCCAGGTTCTCGGCAATGCCGATGGCGACGGGCGCGGTCGCTGACTTGGGCGCAAGCGAGGCGATGACCTCGCCCCCCAGACCGAAGAGCCGCGCGATGGCCAGGGCCGAGACGACCGCCACCACCGACCCCGCGACCAGCCCTGCAACGATCGGCAGCGCCGCCGCCCGCATCCGGGGCAGGTTGTCCTGCATCGGCAGGGCCAGGCAGACGGTGGCCGGACCCAGCATGAAATGGACGAACTGCGCGCCCTCGAAATAGGTCGCATAGGGCGTGCCGGTCGCTGTCAGCAGCAACCCCAGCAGGACGACCGAGATCAGCACCGGGTTGGCCCAGCTCTGCCCCCGCGCCAGGCGGAAGACGGCGGCGCCCAGCGCATAGGCGGCCAGCGTCGCCGTGAGCCACAGCAGCGGCCCCTGAGAAAGATAGGCCCAGATCAGGGCAGGATCGGCGCTCATCACTCTTTGGACCCCGTCCAGCGCGCGACCAGCGTGAAGGCCCCCGCCCCCGCGACCAGCGCCAGCACCGTCGAGACGACGATGGCCGCCAGCAGCGCCAGCCCCTGATCCCGCAGCAAGGGCAGATGCGCGACGATGCCGACGCCCGCCGGCACGAAGAGCAGCGACAGATGCGCCAGCATCCCCTGTCCCACCGGCCGCAGCCAGTCGGCCAGCCCCGGGCGCAGCCGCATGGCCGCGAGCAGCAGCACCAGCCCCACGACCGGCCCCGGCAGCGGCAGGTGGAGGCCGCGAGAGACGACCTCTCCGACAAGCTGGAAGCCGAGAATGGTGACAAGCGCCGGGACCATGCGCCATCGTTAGCACGGGTCTGCCGCTTTGGAAGCCTCCCGCCGTCACGCCGCGGAAAGACGGCTGCCGCGTTGACTTGCCCGCGCGCAGGGGTTGAATCGCGCCCGACCTTCCACGGAGCCGCCTTGCAGTTCGACCGCCTTCGCCTTTCCGGCTTCAAGAGCTTCGTGGACCCGACCGAGCTGGTCATCCGCGACGGGCTGACGGGTGTCGTCGGTCCGAACGGCTGCGGCAAGTCGAACCTGCTGGAAGCCCTGCGCTGGGTGATGGGCGAAAGCCGCCCCACCGCCATGCGAGGCGAGGGGATGGAGGACGTGATCTTCGCCGGCACCACCCGCCGCCCCGCCAAGGGGCAGGCCGAGGTGACGCTGGCCCTGGACAACAGCGCCCGCCGCGCGCCCGTGGGCTTCAACGACACCGACGGGCTGGAAGTCACGCGGCGGATCACGCGCGAGGCGGGCTCGGCCTATCGCATCAACGGGCGCGAGGTGCGGGCACGCGACGTGCAGATGCTGTTCGCGGATGCCTCGACCGGGGCGCAGTCGCCCGCGCTGGTCCGCCAGGGGCAGATCAGCGAACTGATCAACGCCCGCCCCAAGGCGCGCAGGCGTGTGCTCGAGGACGCGGCGGGCATCGGCGGCCTTTACCAGCGCCGGCACGAGGCCGAGCTGCGCCTGAACGGGGCCGAGCAGAACCTGTCGCGCGTGGATGACCGGCTGGAACAGCTCGCCTCGCAGGCCGCCGCGCTGTCCCGGCAGGCCCGCACCGCCGCCCGCTATCGCGAGATCGGCGCGGCGCTGCGCCGGGCCGAGGGGGCGCTGGTCTGGCGCCGCTGGTCCGAGGCGCAGGCCGCCCTGACCATCGCCCTGTCCGCCCTGGCCGACGCCCGCGCCGCAGCCGCCCTGGCCGAAACCCGCGCCCGCGCCGCCAGTGCCGCGCGCACCCGGGCCGAGGCCGCCCTGCCTGCCTTGCGCGAGGAGGAGAGCATCGCCGCCGCCCTGCACAGCCGTGCAGGCGCCGAAGCCGATGCGCTGGACGAGGCCGAGGCCCGCGCACGCGACAGCATCGCCGCCCTCGCCGCGCGCATGGCGCAGCTTGACCGCGACATCGCGCGCGAGTCCGCGCTGAACCGCGACGCGGGCGAGACACTGGCGCGGCTGAAAGGCGAACGGGACGATCTGGATCGGGCGCAGGCAGGCCACGAGGACCGCCTTGCCGCAGCCGCCAGCGCCGCCGAGGCCGCGGGCGCCGCCCTGCGCGACGCCGAGGCGCGGCTGTCCGCCCTGACCGACGAATCCGCCCGGCTCGAAGCGCGCCACCAGTCGGCGGAGCGTCTCGCCACCGACCTCCGTGCCATGCGCGACCGGGCCGAACGCGCCCGCGCCGACGCCGAGGCGGCAGCCGAGCTTGCGGAAAAGGCCGGGTGCGAGGCCGGGGACCTGCTGACGGCCGCGACACGCGCTCTGGACGCTGCGCGGGTCCAGGCCGAGGCGGCCGAAACCCGCCTTTCCGCGGCCGAGACCGCACGCGCCACGGCAGCCGAGGCCGAGACCACCGCCCGCGCCGCCCGCGCCACCGCCGAGGGCGAGGGCGCCGTGCTGGAGGCGGAGCGCGCGGCGCTGGCCCGCCTCGTCGAACGCGGTCGCGCCACGGCGGGCGCGGTGCTGGACGCCGTAACGGTCGCGCCCGGTTTCGAGGTTGCCTTGGGCGCCGCGCTGGGTGACGACCTGCACCTGCCCGTGGCCGACCGGGGCGCCGGCTGGCGCGAGCTTCCCGCGCCTGACCAGACCCCAGCGCTGCCCGAAGGCGCCGCGCCCCTTGCGGCACAGGTGCAGGCACCCCCCGCCCTTGCCCGACGGCTCGCCCAGATCGGCGTCGTTCCGGATGCGGGGACGGCCGCCCGGTTGCAGCCCGCGCTGGGCCCCGGCCAGCGGCTCGTCACCCCGGCGGGCGACCTTGTCCGCTGGGACGGGCTGGCCCTTCCGGCCGGGCAGGCCGCCTCGGCCGCAGCGTTGCACCTGCAGCAGGCGAACCGCCTCAAGGCCACGCAGGCTCAGGCCGCCGAGGCCCGGAACCGCGCCACCGCAGCCATCGCCGCCCATGGCGTTGCCGGCGCCGCGCTGAAACAGGCCGCCGCCGCCGAGGCCGCCGCTCGCGACGCTGCCCGGGCCGCCGAACGCGCCCTGTCCGAGGCCGCCCGCAGCGCGACCCGCGCCGAATCCGACCTGTCGCGCGCGTCGACCAGGGCCGAAGCCGCCCATGCCGAACGCGCCCGCCATGCCGCCGACGCGGCCGAAGCCGCCCGCCGCCTGTCCGGGGCCGAGGCAGCCCTGTCCGCCCTTCCCGACCGTCAGGCCACGGCGGCGGCACTCTCGCAGATCCGGACGGCGGTCGAGGCAGCCCGCACGACGACCCTCGCCCAGCGCGCCGCCTGGGACGAGTTGCGCCGCGAAGGCGAGGCCCGCGCTCGCCGCCTGCAGGCCCTCGCCCGCGAGCTTCCCGGCTGGCGCGCGCGGCTGGACCAAGCCAGCACCCGCGACGCCGAACTGACTGCGCGCCGTCGGGCCACCGCCGCCGAACTGGCCGAGGCCGAAGCGGTGCCCGCAACCCTTGGCCAGCGCCGCGCCGCCTTGTCGCAACGCCGGGGCGAGGCCGAGACCCGCCTGTCCCGCGCCCGTGCTGCACTGAGCGCCGCCGAAGCTGCCCTGCTTGCCGCCACCGCCGCCGAGCGCGAGGCCGAGCGCGCCGCCTCGGATGCCCGCGAGGCCCGCGCCGTCCGCGAAGCCAAGGCAGACGCCGCCCGCGAGGCCGAAGCGCAGGCCCGCGCCCGTATCGCCGAGGACACCGGCGCTGGTCCAGACGCACTGGCCGCGACCCTGGGCGCCACTGACTCCCTGCCCTCGGCCGCGCAGCTCGAGATTGAAATCGCCCGGCTACGCAGCCAGCGCGACGCCTTGGGCGCCGTGAACCTGCGCGCCGAGGAGGACAAGCGCGAACTGGAGGAGGAACGCGAGAAGCTCGCCGCCGAGAAGGACGACCTGACCGAGGCCATCCGCAAGCTGCGCGCAGGGATCGGCAGCCTGAACCGCGAGGGACGAGAGCGGCTGCTGGCCGCCTTCGACACGGTGAACGCCAGCTTCGGCACGCTGTTCGCGCATCTCTTCGGCGGGGGCGAGGCGCGGCTGGTGCTGGTCGAGTCCGATGACCCGCTGGAGGCCGGGGTCGAGATCCTTGCCCAGCCGCCGGGCAAAAAGCTCTCCACGCTCAGCCTGCTGTCGGGGGGCGAGCAGACGCTGACAGCGCTGGCGCTGATCTTCGCGGTCTTTCTGGCGACGCCCGCCCCGATCTGCGTGCTGGACGAGGTGGACGCGCCCTTGGACGACGCCAACGTCGCCCGCTTCTGCGACCTTCTGGACGAGATGACGCGGCGCACCGACACGCGCTTCCTGATCATCACCCATCACGCGGTGACCATGTCGCGCATGGACCGGCTGTTCGGCGTCACGATGGTGGAACAGGGCGTGAGCCAGCTGGTCAGCGTGGATCTCCGGCGCGCCGAGGCCATGGTGGCGTGACGGAAGAAGGGGGCGCTGCCCCCGCCTTCGGCTCCCCCGGGATATTTGGGTCCGGCCCGAGGGGCGCGGGGTGGCAAACCGGGCGGGGCGCGGCTAGCGTGGCGCCCGACCACATATCGGAGGAAGCCATGTCCCACGCTGCCCGCCTGCGCGAGTTGAACATCAGCCTTCCCGACGCGCCGCTGCCGGCCGCGAACTATGTCCCCGCCGTGCAGGCCGGCGACATGCTGTTCGTGTCGGGCCAGATCGCGGCCGGACCCGAGGGGCTGATCCGAGGCCGGCTGGGCGAGGACATGGACGTGGCCCAGGGCGCGGCCGCAGCGCGGGCCTGCGGCCTGGCGCTGATCGCGCAGGCGCAGGCGGCGCTGGGCTCGCTGGACCGCGTGGTGCGGGTCGTGAAGCTGACGGGCTTCGTGAACTCGACCCCCGACTTCACCGACCAGCCCGAGGTCATCAACGGCTGCTCGGACCTGATGGTCGAGGTCTTCGGCGATGCCGGCCGCCATGCCCGCGCCGCCGTCAGCGCCCCCGCCCTGCCACGCGGCGTCGCGGTCGAGATCGAGGCGATCTTCCAGGTGACCGGCTGAGGGCACCTGCCGGTCTTCTTCTCACAAATATCCCGGGCTGCCGAGCGCTCGGGAAACAGTCCGGCGGGCTGTTTCCAACGAGGCAGGCCCGGGAGGCCCGAGCGGGGCAGCGCCCCGGTCCAGCGGTTCCACTATCCGGACATCTGTCATGCTGCATCCCGCCTTCCTGACCCGTCCCCTGGCGCATCGCGGCCTGCACGGGCCGGGGATGCCCGAAAACTCGATGGCGGCCTTCCGCGCCGCCGTCGCGCAGGGCTACGGGATCGAGCTGGACATCCAGCCCGCCGCCGACGGCACGCCCCTGGTGTTTCACGACCATGATCTGAAGCGGCTTGCCGGGCGCGAGGGCATGATCTCGGCGCTGTCTCCATCCGACGCCACCGCGACCCGTCTGCTCGGCACCGACGAGACGATCCCCACGCTGAAGGCGGTTCTGGACATGGTCGCAGGCCGGGTGCCGGTGCTGATCGAGATCAAGGACCAGGACGGCAGCCTCGGCCCTCGGATGGGCGGACTGCCGGACCGGGTGGCCGAGGTCGTCGCGCCCCGGCAGGCGCAGGGACATCCGATCGCCGTGATGTCCTTCAATCCCCATGCCGCGGCCGAGGTGCGCGCGGTTGCCCCCGGCGTCACGGTCGGGCTGACCAGCTGCCGCTTCGACCGCGACAACTGGCCCCGCGTCCCCGAGGCGCGCCGGGTGGCCCTGTCGCGGCTTGAGGATTTCGAAAAGGTCGGCGCGGATTTCATCTCGCACGATCACCGGGACCTCAAGAACCCGGCAGTGGTCCGGCTGGCCGCTCAGGGGGTGCCGGTCCTCTGCTGGACGATCCGATCGCCCGCCCAGGAAACCGCCGCCCGCCGCATCGCCTGCAACATCACCTTCGAGGGCTACCTGCCGCAGGCGTCCTAGCCGAGGCGCCTCAGACTGACGCCGTGTCCTGCGCCGCCGCCAGCACCGCGTGCAGCGCCACCGGGTCGTCGTTGGCCCGCAGCTTTGTGCGCATGTCGCCATCCCGCAGGGTGCGGCTGACGAGGGCCAGGGCCTTGAGATGCTCGACCCCGGGGCTGTCGGGGGCCAGCAGGGCGAAGACCAGGTCCACCGGCTGGCGGTCCACCGCGTCGAAGTCCATCGGCTTTTCCAGCCGCAGGAACAGGCCCGCCACGCGGTCCAGCCCCGGAATGCGGGCATGGGGCAATGCCACGCCATGGCCCACGCCCGTCGCGCCGAGGCTTTCGCGTTCCTGCAGCGCGTCCAGCGTCGTGGCCGCGTTCAGGCCGTAGGCCTGCGCGGCCATCTCGGCCAGGTCGTGGAAAAGCCGCTTCTTGGAACTGACCTGCGCCTGCGAGCGGACCGCCGCAGGGGAAAGAATATCGCTGATGCGCATGTTCTGCTGTCCTGCCCGTCCTTGACCCGCGGCGTGAAAACCGGACAGGCCGAAACCTGCCCGGCTATCGTGCTAACGCTGCGGCGTCAGCTCAGGTTGCGGGGGTCGATCCAGCCGACATTTCCGTCCTCGCGGCGGTGAACCACGTTGACGCCCCCATGTTTCTCGTTGCGGAACACCAGCATCGGCGCGCCCGCAAGCTCCATCTGCATGACCGCGTCACCGACAGACAGCGTCGGCACCCGGGTCTCCATCTCGGCGACGATGATGGGCTGCAGGCCGGCTTCGTCCCGGTCTTCCCACTCATCTTCGTCGGCGGCCAGCACATAGCTGGCTGCGGCGCCGTATTCAACAGGCTCGGTGCGGTCCTTGTGATGGTCCTTCAGGCGGCGCTTGTAGCGGCGCAGCTGCTTGTCCATCTTCTCGCGGCATTTCTCGAAGGCCGCATAGATGTTGTCGGGGTCCTGCCCCTTCGCCTGGACCGTCAGCCCGGTGGACAGGTGCACCACCGCGTCGCAGGTCAGGTGATGGGCATCACGCGAAAAGATCACCGTGGAGTCGGTCGGCCGCTGGGCGTACTTCTCGAAGGTCGCGTCCAGCTCGTTCTCGACATGGGTGGACAGCGCCTCGCCGATGTCGATCTGCCGTCCACTGATCTGATAGCGCATGATTCTTTCCTTTCCGAAAGCCGCCCTGACCACCGCGCCCAGCCGGCACGGGATCGGGCCGGGAAGAGAGCCTGAAGCGGCCCCCTGTTCTTCATTTGGGAACAGCCTGCCTCCCGTGTCAATCAGCGGGGCTCAGCCCAGCGAGAAGCTTTCGCCCAGGTAGACCTCGCGCACGCGGGGATCCTGGACGATCTCGGCGGTGGTGCCCGACATCAGCACGCGGCCGTCATGCAGGATATAGGCGCGGTCCACGATCCCGAGCGTTTCGCGCACGTTGTGATCGGTGATCAGCACCCCGATGCCGCGCGACTTGAGGTCGTGGACAAGGCCCCGGATCTCGCCCACGGCGATCGGATCGACGCCCGCGAAGGGCTCGTCCAGCAGAAGAAAGGCGGGGTCCGAGGCCAGGCAGCGCGCGATCTCGACCCGCCGCCGCTCGCCCCCCGACAGCGCCAGCGCCGGGGCGTGGCGCAGGTGGCCGATCGAGAAGTCGCCCAGCAGCTCCTCCAGGCGCTCGCGGCTCTGGTGGCGCTCGCGGCCCGCGACCTCGAGGACGGCCATGATGTTCTGTTCCACCGTCAGCCCGCGGAAGATCGACATCTCCTGCGGCAGGTAGCCGATGCCCATCTGGGCGCGGCGGAACATGGGCAGGGCGCTGACGTCACGCCCGTCGATGACGATGCGGCCCGCGTCGGGAATGACCAGCCCCGCGATGCAGTAGAAGCAGGTGGTCTTGCCCGAGCCGTTCGGCCCCAGCAGCGCCACGACCTCGCCCCGCGCTAGCCGCAGCGAGACGTCGCGGATCACGGGGCGATTGCGATAGGACTTGCGCAGCCCCTCGACCACCAGCCCTTCCCGCACGGCCGCCCGGGGCCGCGCCGCCTCGCGCGCATCGGCCATCAGTTGGCGCCCGGCTGCAGGACGGTGCGCACGCCCCCCTGGACCGAGGCGGTGCCGTCCGTCAGGTTCACCTCGATCCGGTCTCCCGCGAGCACGCTGCCCTCGCGGGTGACGATGGCATCGCCCGTCAGGACGACCGTGCCCTTTTCCACGTCATAAACGGCCTCGGCCGCCTCGGCGGCGTCGGGGCCGCTGACCAGCGTGACGCCGCCCGTGGCGTTCAGCGAACGGATGCTCTGCGTGCCGCCCTCGGCATAGACGACGGTCACGCTGTCGGCCGACAGCCGCATCTCGCCCTGCCCGATCAGCACGTTGCCGGTGAAGACCGCCTCGCCCGTGTCCTGGTTCACGCGCAGCGATTCGGCCGTGACCTCGACCGGGGCCGCCGTGTCGGCCTGGATGCCGCCGAAGGCCACGGTCTGGGCCGCGGCGGGCAGCGCCAGGCCCAGGGCCAGAAGGCTGGGCAGGAACGGAAATCGCGGCATGGTCAGGCTCCTCTTCCCTTGGGAAACGGCGGCGCTCAGGGGCGGTATAGCAGCCGCACGCCTCCGTTCAATTCAAGAACCTTGCCCCCGCCCTCGCCGGGGCCGAGGCGCATGGCGCCCGCCTCAAGCTCGCCGAAGGGCGCGGTGACGGCGACGGATCGCGGGGCGGTGGCAACGCCGGCCCTGATCCCGGCCTGCAGTTCGGGGGCGGTCATCTCCCATCCCGTGGACAGGGTCATGCGCACACCGCCGTCCAGGGTCAGGCCGTCGCCCTCCAGCTGCGCGCCGGGGGCCGTGACCAGCATCAACAGCCCGTCGCGGAAACGCCAGTCCAGCGTCACGTCGCGCGCGGTGCCGCTGTCGCCCCCGCCCGGAACCGCGCGGGCCGCCCGCAGCGTGACCTGCGCACCATCCGCGGTGACGGTGGTGAACTCGGGCGTGCCGATGCCGGGGCTGCGCGACAGTTCCTCAATCGCGCCGCGGGCATAGGGGATCGCCGCCTGCGGATCGGGCTTGCGCGCCAGCAGGAACAGGACCGACAGCAGCGCCAGCGCCGCCAGCGGCAGGATCACCCGCAGCAGGCGGACGATGCTCGTGCGCAGCACCTCACACCATCCCGGCCCGCAGGCAGTCGTGGATGTGCAGGATGCCGCGCGGGCGGTCGCCCTGAACCGCAAACAGGCTGGTGATCTTGCTGTCCTGCATCTGCGCCAGCGCGGCCTCGGCCAGCGCCTCGGGAGCGATGGTGCGGGGGTTCCTCGTCATCACCTCGCCCGCCGTGTTGTCCAGCAGCCCTTCCATGTGCCGCCGCAGGTCGCCGTCGGTGATGATGCCGACCAGCCTGCCGTCGCCATCCGTGACGCCGGTCACGCCGAAGCCCTTGCGGCTGATGGTCAGCAGCGCCTCGGCCATGGGGGCGGTCTCGGAAACCAGAGGCATGTCCTGGTGCATCAGGTCGTCCACGCGGGCAAGCCGCGCGCCCAGCTTGCCGCCGGGATGGAAGGTTCGGAAATGCTCGGGCGTGAAGCGGCGATGCTCCATCAGCGCCACGGCCAGCGCATCGCCCAAGGCCAGCGTCATGGTGGTCGAGGTCGTGGGCACGATCCCCGTCCCGCAGGCCTCGGCCGCCTGCGGCAGCAGCAGCGCCACGTCCGACTGGCGCAGCAGGGTCGAGCCCTCGCGTCCCGCCACCCCGATCAGCGGGATGGAAAAGCGCCGCGTATGCGCCACGATGTCCGCGATCTCGGGCGTCTCGCCGCTGTTGGACAGCACCAGCGCCACGTCGCCTTTCGTGACCATCCCGAGGTCGCCGTGGCTGGCCTCGGCCGGGTGGACGAAATGAGCGGGCGTGCCGGTGGATGCCAGCGTCGCCGCGATCTTGCGGCCCACGTGCCCCGACTTGCCCATGCCGGACACGATCACCCGGCCCGTGGCTTCCAGGATCAGCCGCACGGCGGCCTCGAAGGGCTTGGCCAGCGGGCCGTCCAGCGCGGCCTCGATCTCGGACAACCCTTGCGCCTCGCAGCGGATCACGCGGCGGGCGGTATCGACATATTCGCTCATGGACGGGACTTAATGGTGGAAGATGTCGTTGTCATCGCCCCAGCCCATCAGGTCCAGCGTGGCGCGGGCGGGCAGGAAGTCGAAGCAGGCCTGCGCCAGCGCCGTCCGCCCCTCGCGCTCCAGCCGCTTTTCCAGCTCGGCCTTGAGCGCATGCAGATGCAGCACGTCCGAGGCCGCATAGTCCAGTTGCGCGAGGGTCAGTTCCGCAGCCCCCCAGTCGCTGGTCTGCTGCTGCTTGGATACGTCCACGCCCACAAGGTCGTTCAGCAGGTACTTCAGCCCATGCCGGTCGGTGAAGGTCCGCACCATCTTCGACGCGATCTTGGTGCACCAGACGGGCCGCGTCACCACGCCGAAGGCGTTTTCCAGCGCCGCGATGTCGAAGCGGCCGAAGTGGAACAGCTTCAACGTGCCCTCGTCGGCCAGCATCCGGGTCAGGTTCGGCGCCTCGCGCTGGCCGCGGGCGATCTGCACCAGATGGGCGTCGCCGTCGCCCGCGCTCATCTGCACCAGGCACAGCCGGTCGCGGCGCGGGTCAAGGCCCATGGTCTCGGTGTCGATGGCCACGACCGGCCCCAGGTCCAGCCCGTCGGGCAGGTCGTGGCGGTGAAGATGGATGGTCATGCGCGGGTCCCTTCGGCTTTGGGGCGGATGTGCCCGCCCCGCCGGGGCGCGTCAATGAAAAGGCGCGGGCTCAGCCGGTGCCCTGCCCGCCGGTCGCGGCATAAACCTCGCCGGTGATGTAGCTCGCCTCGTCGCTGGCCAGCAGCACAAAGATCGGCGCGATCTCGACCGGCTGGCCCGCGCGACCCAGCACGGTGTCGGCCCCGAACTGGGGCAGATCCTCCTTGGGCTGCCCGCCCGAAACCTGCAGCGGCGTCCAGAACGGTCCCGGCGCCACCGCATTCACCCGGATGCCCTTGGACGCGACCTGCTTGGCCAGCGCCTGGGCAAAGACCTTCCCCGCGCCCTTGGTCATCGCATAGTCCAGCATGTCGGGCGAGGGCGAATAGGCGTTGATCGAGGAGGTCACGATGATCGAGGCGCCCTTCTTCAGGTGCGGCAGCGCCTGCTGCGCCATCCAGAAGGGGGCATAGATGTTGGTCTTCATCGTGGCGTCGAACTGCTCGGTCGTGATGTCCGTGATCGACTTCTGCGCCTGCTGCATCCCGGCGTTCAGAACCAGCACCTCAAGCCCGCCCAGCGCCTTCACGGCATCGTCCACGACCTGACGCGCGGCCTTCTCGTCCTTGAGATCAGCAGGCAGCGCCACGGCGCGGCGGCCCTCGGCCTCGATCAGCCTGATCACGGTCTCGGCGTCGCTTTCCTCGCGCGGGTGATAGCAGATCGCCACGTCCGCGCCCTCGCGCGCATAGGCGATGGCGGTGGCGCGACCGAGGCCGCTGTCGCCGCCCGTGATCAGCGCGCGCTTGCCTGCCAGCCGCCCGTTGCCCTTGTAGCTGGTCTCGCCGTGATCGGGCTGGGGTTCCATCTTCTCGGCCAGCCCCGGCCAGGGCTGCTGGTCGTCGGAATACGGGTTCAGCGGCAGGTCGGGGTTCTCGATCGAGCCCGCGCGGTGCGGCGGGATGACGGGATCGTTCTCTTCCTTCGAGGACATGGATTCGGCCTTTCACTTGTCGGAAGCTGCCGGGGGCAACGCCGCGCGTCCCGCCCCGTTCCACCGCGGCCCCGCGATACTGGCCAACAAAAGCGAAATGCGCCGCCCTTCAGTCCACGCGTGGCCGGTCCACCGCCCGCGTGCGGCGGCGGCGGATGCTGGCGCGGTATTCCGCGTCGAAATAGCGCACGACGACCCCGATCGCCGCCCCCAGCGGCACCGCCAGCAGCAGGCCCGCAAAGCCGAAGAGCGTCCCCCCGACCGCCAGCGACAGCAGCAGGAAGACCGGGTGCAGCTTGACGGAATCCCCCACGATGCGGGGGGTGACGAAGTTCCCCTCGGCCACCTGTCCGAAGACGAAGACAAAGGCTACCAGCGCCACCATCCACCAGTCGCCCCAGAACTGCACCAGCGCCACGCCGGTGGCCAGGATGAAGCCGGAGAACGACCCCAGGTAGGGGATGAAGTTCAGCAGTCCCGAGGCGACGCCGATCAGCAGGCCATAGTTCAGCCCCAGCGCCATCAGCACCGTGGAATAGAAGGTCGCGAGCAGGGCTCCCACGATCACCTGACCCCGCACGAAGCCCGTCATCACGTCGTCGATGTCGCGGGCCAGCCTGCGGATCAGCGGCGCCTGCTCGGGCGGCAGGCGCTTGTTCACGCCCTGGAGGATCCGGTCCCAGTCATACAGCATGTAGATCGAGACCGTCGCCGTCGCGATGAAGATGAAGATCGTGCCCACCGCGCTGATCACGGTGCTGACCGTGCCGCCCAGCAGCAGCAGCGCCGTCAGGCGGATGCGCTCGAACAGGTCGGTGATGAACTGGCGCAGGAAGCCGCCGTCCTCCATCAGTTCGGGAAAATGCACGGTCAGGAAATCGAAGCCCGAGCGCACCGCGCGCGGCAGCGCCTCGACCGCCTGGCGGACCTGCGCGATCAGCGTGGGCAGCACCCACAGCGCGACCGCGATCATGGCCGACAGGCCGACCAGCGCGATGATCGCCACCGCCCAGGCGCGACCGATGCCCAGCCGCTCCAGCCGGTCGGCCAGGGGATCCAGGAAATAGGCCAGCGCCGTGCCCAGGACGAAGGGCGACAGCACATGGCCGACCTCGCGCACCAGCAGGACGAACAGCACGAGCCCCGCCAGCATCCAGATCGTCCGCGGCCGAAGCATTACCAGCATGTCGCGCCCACCGTCCCTGTTTTGACCGCGACTATTGGCGACAAAGCCTGCCTGCGCAACGCCGCCGCGCGCACGCCCTTCGCACATCCGCTTGACGCGGAAAGGGGGCGCTTGCGGCGCCCCCAGCATGCTTCTTCTTCGTCCAAATATCCCGCGGGGGCGCGGGGGCGCGAAGCCCCCGCTCCGGCCTCTCCGCTCACTCGGCGGGGATCGCCGCCAGGTCCCCCGTCTCGGCCAGCGGGTGCTTCAGGTGCGGCAGCATCTCGCGCGGGCAGAGCTGCAGGAAGTTCGCCCGCTCGCGTTCCCAGTCGGCCAGGATGTCCCGGGCGCGGCGGCTGCCGGTCTCGGCGGCGTGGCGCTCGATCAGCCCGCGCAGCTCGGCCTCCCAATGGGCGACCGTGACCGGGCAGGTCACCAGCGTCTCGGCATTGACATAGCGATGCGCCACGCCCTCGGGATCGTACAGGTAGGCCATGCCCCCCGTCATGCCCGCGCCGAAGTTCGCGCCGATGGACCCGAGGATCACCGCCACGCCGCCGGTCATGTATTCGCAACCGTTGGTGCCGCAGCCCTCGATCACCACCTTGGCGCCCGAGTTCCGCACCGCGAAGCGCTCCCCTGCCCGCCCGGCCGCGAACAGCCAGCCGTCGGTCGCGCCATACAGCACGGTGTTGCCGATGATGACGTTGTCGGCGGCCTCCAGCGGCGAGCCCATGGCGGGCTTGACCACGATGATGCCCCCCGACAGGCCCTTGCCCACATAGTCGTTGGCATCGCCCGAGACCTCGATCTTCAGCCCCGGCGCCGCGAAGGCCCCGAGCGACTGCCCGGCGGAACCCGTCAAGCGCACCGTCAGATGGTCGGGCTGCAGCTTGTTGCGCATCCCGTAGCGCTGCACGATCAGCGACGAGGTCCGCGTGCCGACCGTCCGCTGGGTGTTCCGCACCGCATAGGACAGCTGCATCTTCTCGCCGTCCTCGAAGAAGCGGGCGGCGTCGCGCTGGATTTCCGCATCCAGCGTGTCCATCACCGCATTCCGGGGCTTCGAGCGGTCATAGACGATCTTCTCGGACCCATCGACGGTGATCAGCAGCGGGTTCAGGTCGAGGTCATCGAGGAAGGCCGAGCCGCGCGACACCTGCGTCAGCAGGTCCGCCCGCCCGATCACCTCGTCCAGGGACCGCGCGCCGATGGACGCGAGGATCTCGCGCACCTCCTGCGCGTAGAAGGTGATCAGGTTCACGACCTTGTCCGCGCTGCCGGTGAACATCGCCCGCAGGCGCTCGTCCTGCGTGCAGACACCGACCGGGCAGGTGTTCGACTGGCATTGCCGCACCATGATGCAGCCCATGGCGATCAGCGCGGCGGTGCCGATGCCGTATTCCTCGGCACCCATCATCGCCGCCATCACCACGTCGCGGCCCGTCCGCAGACCGCCGTCGGTCCGCAGCGTCACCCGGTCGCGGAGCCGGTTCATGGCCAGCACCTGGTGCGCCTCGGTCAGGCCCATCTCCCACGGAAGCCCCGCGAACTTGATGGACGTTGCGGGGGATGCCCCGGTGCCGCCGTTGTGGCCCGAGATCAGGATGATGTCGGCCTTGGCCTTGGCCACCCCCGCCGCGATGGTGCCGACGCCGCCGCCTGCGACCAGCTTGACCGTGATCTTGGCGCGCGGGTTGATCTGCTTCAGGTCATAGATCAGCTGCGCGAGATCCTCGATCGAGTAGATGTCGTGGTGCGGCGGGGGCGAGATCAGCGTCACGCCCTTGGTCGAATGCCGCAGCCGCGCGATCAGCTCGGTCACCTTCATGCCCGGCAACTGCCCGCCCTCGCCGGGCTTGGCCCCCTGGGCGACCTTGATCTCAAGCTCCTCGCAGGCGTTCAGATATTCGGCGGTGACGCCGAAGCGCCCCGAGGCGACCTGCTTGATCTTGGCGCAGGGATTGTCGCCGTTCGGCAGCGGATGCGAATGCGCCGGGTCCTCGCCGCCCTCGCCCGAGTCTGACTTGGCCCCGATCCGGTTCATGGCGATGTTCAGCGTCATGTGCGCCTCGGGGCTCAGCGCCCCCAGGCTCATCCCCGGCGTGACGAAGCGCTTGCGGATCGAGGTGATCGACTCGACCTCCTCGATCGGCACCGGCTTGCCCAGCGGCCTGATGTCCAGCAGGTCGCGGATATGGATCGGCGGGTTCGCCCGCATCGCGCCCGAGAACTGCTTCCAGATTTCATAGGAAGCCTTCTCGCAGGCCAGTTGCAGCAGCCGCATGGTGCTGGCTTCCCAGGCATGCTTCTCGCCCGAGCGACGCGCCTTGTAGAAGCCGCCGACCGGCAGCAGGTCGGCCGAAGGCGTGTGCCAGCCCTTGTGGTGGATGTCCTCCAGCTTGGCCTGAAGCCCGTGCAGGCCGATGCCGGAAATCCGGCTCTGCATCCCGGGGAAGTATTCCGCCACCATCGCACGCGACAGCCCGACGGCCTCGAAGTTCAGCCCGCCGCGATAGGAGGACAGGACCGAGATCCCCATCTTCGCCATGATCTTCAGAAGGCCCGCGTCGATGGCGTCGCGATAGTTGCGCATGACCTCGATCAGGTCGCCCTTGATCAGTCCGCGCTCGATCCGCTCGGCGATGGTGTCCTGCGCCAGATACGGGTTCACCGTGGTCGCGCCGCAGCCGATCAGCACGGCGAAGTAATGCGGGTCGATGCACTCGGCCGAGCGCACGTTCAGCGAGCAGAAGGTCCGCAGCCCCTTGCGCGTCAGCCAGGAATGCACCGCGCTGGTCGCGAGGATCATCGGCAGGCCGATCCGGTCCGGCCCCTGGTGCTCGTCCGTCAGCACAAGCTGTCCCGCGCCCGATCGGACGGCATCCTCGGCCTCGCCACGGATGCGCGCCAGCGCCTCGCCCATGGCCTGCGGCCCCGCGCCGTCGTCGAAGGTGCAGTCGATGGTGGTGACCGCCTCGCCGAACATGGCGATGACCTCGGCCAGCTCGCCATTCGCAAGGAAGGGCGTTTCCAGCAGCGTGATCTCGGTGTGCTTGGAGCTTTCGTCCAGCACGTTCTTCAGGTTGCCGAAGCGCGTCTTGAGGCTCATCACCCGCGTCTCGCGCAGCGAGTCGATGGGCGGGTTCGTCACCTGGCTGAAGTTCTGCCGGAAGAAATGGCTCAGCGGCCGATACTGCGCCGACAGCACCGCGGGCGGCGTGTCGTCGCCCATGGATGCCAGCGCCTCCTTGCCGTCCTCGGCCATGGGCGCCAGCACGGCCTCGATCTCCTCGACGGTGTAACCCGCGGCGATCTGGCGGCGGCGCAGTTCCTCGCCGGTGTAGGTCACGGGCTCGGGCAGGTTTTCCAGCATCGTGCCGGGCTGGACAACCTTTTCCACCCAGTCGCCGAAGGGCTGGCTGGCGGCCAGCTTATCCTTCAGCTCGACATCGTGATAAAGCCGCCCCTCGACGATATCGACGGCGATCATCTGCCCCGGCCCCAGCGCGCCCTTTTCGCGCACGCTGGCCTCGTCCACCGGCACCATGCCGACCTCGGACCCCGCGATCAGCAGGTTGTCGCCCGTCACGACATAGCGCATCGGCCGCAGACCGTTGCGGTCCAGTCCCCCGCAGACCCAGCGCCCGTCGGTCATGGCCAGCGCGGCGGGGCCGTCCCAAGGCTCCATGATGGAGTTGCAATAGGCATACATGTCCGACCAGGCTTTCGGCAGGTCGGTCGTGGCCTTGGACCAGGCCTCGGGCACCATGATGGTCTTGACCATGGGCGCGGACCGGCCCGACCGCACCATCACCTCGAAGACCGCGTCCAGCGCCGCCGAGTCCGACGATCCCCCCGGCACGATCGGCTTGATGTCCTCGGCCATGTCCCCGAAGGTGCTCGAGGCCATGCGGATCTCGTGGCTTTTCAGCCAGTTGAGGTTGCCCTTCAGCGTGTTGATCTCGCCGTTATGGGCCAGCATCCGGAAGGGCTGCGCCAGCCACCACTGCGGGAAGGTGTTGGTGGAATAGCGCTGGTGATAGATGGCGAAGGCGGATTCGAACCGCTCGTCCTGCAGGTCGGGGTAGAAGACGGCGACCTGCTCGGCCAGCATCATCCCCTTGTAGATGATCGACCGGCAGCTGAGCGTGCAGATGTACATCCCCGCGACCTGGGCCGCGACGGCCGCGCGCTCGATCCGGCGGCGGATGATGTAAAGCTCGCGCTCGAAGGCTTCCTCGTCGATGTCCTTCTCGCAGCGGATCAGGATCTGCTCGATCTCGGGACGCGTCGCATTGGCCTTTTCGCCCAGAACCGCCGTGTTCACGGGGACGTGCCGCCAGCCGTAGATGTAATGGCCCATGCGCAGAACCTCGGTTTCCACGATGGTCCGGCAGCGTTCCTGCGCGCCGAAATCCGTGCGCGGCAAAAAGACCTGCCCCACGGCGATCATCTTGGACGCGTCGGGTTCATGCCCGGTGCTGCGGACCTGGTCGTGGAAGAAGGGGACCGGGATCTGGACATGGATGCCCGCGCCGTCGCCGGTCTTGCCGTCGGCATCCACCGCGCCCCGGTGCCAGACCGCCTTCAGCGCGTCGATGCCGTTTTCCACGACCTTGCGACTGGCGGTGCCATCGATGGACACCACCAGCCCCACCCCGCAGGAGGAATGCTCGTCCTCGTCGCGGTAAAGCGAGTTTTCCGCCATCCAGGCGCGGCGGGCTTCTTCCTGGGCTTGCCAGTCCTGGGTCATGGTCGGGCTCCTTGGCGGCGCGACGCGAGGGGCGTCGGAGGGAATGGGGATCAGGCGGGGGTGCGGAGGGTCAGGCCGACCATCTGCATGTTGCAATCATGGTCGGGCGTCGTGGAGCCGAAGCCCGGCTCGCCGGGGCGGATGAAGCGCATGGGCGAATCGTCGGTTTCCTGCGTCTCGCCCGTCCAGTCGGTCGAGGTCTCGATGCCTCCGAAGAAGCGCCCGAGGCTGCGGCTGACGAATTGCGTGCCGCTGCGCTCGATCAGCAGCTCGCCCGTTTCGGCAAAGGTCCGCAGGGTGAAGCGGGTGGTGTCCAGTGTCTCGCCGTCGATCTCGACCGTGCCGGTCAGGTCGTCGCGGCCGATGTGGCGCAACCGCTCGCCGGTATCGGACTGCGTCCAGAAGTCGAAATCGTCGCTGCCGGTCTTCAGCAGCGTGGACAGGCTCGCATGGTCGCGGGCATCCTCGTCCAGCCGGTCGGTGATCCCGCTGACAAGGTCGGTGCTTTCCATCCAGCGCGTCTCGGCGTCGATCCGCGACTGGCTGACAAGGCCGTCCTGCGTGAAATAGGCGACCCACTGGTCGCCCGGCGCATCCGCCGCGCAGCGGTAATGCTGGGCCACGGTGCAGGACCGCTGCTGGACCGTCATCTCAAGCCGGCAGCCCTGCGGCGGCCTCCATTCCGCAGCCACGGCGGGCACCGTGCCAAGTGCCAGAACAAGGCAAAGACCCTGACCCACGCGCCGCGCCGCAGCATTTCCTGCTGCGCCCGCGGTATGCATCGCCTGTGCATGCCATGTGCATGGCTTGTGCATCGGTCTCACTCCGCCGCGATGCTGGCTTCGACGGCCAGTTCGGCGGCAATGGACTCGGCCGCCTCGCGCCCGTCGCGGATCGCCCAGACCACCAGCGAAGCGCCCCGCACGATGTCGCCCACGGCCCAGACGCCGGGCAGGCTGGTGCGATGGGTGCGGTAGTCGGCGCGGATCGTGCCCCAGCGCGTGACCTCCAGCCCCTCGACGCCCCAAAGGCGCGGGATGTCCTCGGGCTCGAAGCCCAGCGCCTTGATGACGAGGTCGGCGGGTTCGTCGTAATCGGCGCCCTCGATGGCTTCGGGCGACTGGCGGCCGGTGACATCCGGCGCGCCCAGCCGCATCCGCGTCACGCGCAGGCCCGCGACGCCCACCGGGCCGGTCGAAATGTCGGTTTCCGTGACCACGTGCACCGGCGACAGCTTCGGGTTGTCGCCGATCCCGTCGCCGTCCACGTCGCCGCCCGCATTGTCCACCAGCGCCTCGGTTTCGGCCGCGGCGACGCCCGTGGCATGGCCCGCGAAGGCCGAGGGGGCAGACAGCCAGACGAACTCGACGCCCTCTTCCTCGGCGTTCTGCACCTCGCGCTGGCTTCCCGGCATGTTGGTCCGGTCGCGGCGGTAAAGGCATTTCACGCTGGTCGCGCCCTGCCGGATCGCGGTGCGCACGCAGTCCATCGCCGTGTCGCCGCCGCCGATGACGACGACGCGCTTGCCTTCGGCATTCAGCTCTCCGTCCGCGAAGTCCGGCACCTCGTCGCCCAGATCGATGCGGTTCGAGGCGGTCAGGTAGTCCAGCGCCGCGACCACGCCGCGTTCGGGCGCGTTGTCGATATCAAGGTCGCGGGTCTTGTAGACGCCTGTTGCGATCAGCACCGCATCATGCTTGCCGCGGATCGCGTCGAAGCTGATCGTGCGGCCCACGTCGGCGTTCAGGACGAACTCGACGCCTGCGTCTTCCAGCCAGCGGGTGCGGCGCTCGACCACGGGCTTTTCCAGCTTGAAGCCGGGGATGCCGTAGATCATCAGCCCGCCCGCGCGGTCGTGGCGGTCGTAGATCGTGACCTGGAAACCCTGCCGCCGCAGGCGTTCCGCCGCTGACAGCCCCGCGGGCCCCGCGCCGATGATGCCCACGCTTTCGGGGCGCTCGGCCACGGGGCGGATCGGCTCGACCCAACCCTGCTCCCAGGCGGTGTCGTTGATGTATTTCTCGATGGCGCCGATGGTCACGGTGCCGTGGCCCGACTGCTCGATGACGCAGTTGCCTTCGCACAGCCGGTCCTGCGGGCAGATTCGGCCGCAGATCTCGGGCAGCGCGCTGGTTTCCTGAGAGCGGAGGTAGGCCTCGTGCAAACGCCCCTCGGCGGTCAGGCGCAACCAGTCGGGAATGTTGTTATGAAGGGGGCAGTGCGACTGGCAATAGGGGACGCCGCATTGCGAACAGCGACTCGCCTGCTCCTTGGCCTTGGCGTCCGCGAACTCGCGGTAGATTTCGTGGAAGTCGGTGTTGCGTTCGTCCGCTGCACGCTTCTCGGGCATCTCCCGATCGACGGTCACGAATTTCAGCATCGTCTGCGTGGCCATGCGCTGCGTCCCTCGAATCAATCGAGAACCGCTGTAAAACAGGGCTTGCCAGCCAAAAAGTCAGCATAGCTGACCTATATGTGATTTTATCCCGCAGCGCTTGATAAATCAGAAGATTTTTCACGTATATTTAGGTCAGCTATATTTACCCAACCAAGCTAAGCCCTAGCAGCGCCACGATTCCCACAATGATCCGCCACCAGGCGAACAGCCCGTAGCCGCGGCGCGAGACATAGTTCAGCAGCCACTTCACCACGAAGACCGCCGCCACGAAGGCGCAGGTGAAACCCACCGCGACATTCATCCAGGCCGCCGCGTCCAACACCGCGCCGGTCTTGTAGAGGTCATAGGTGAAGGCGCCGACCATGGTCGGCATGGACAGGAAAAAGCTGAATTCGGCCGCAGCCCGCTTGCTGGCGCCCATCAGCAGCGCGCCCACGATGGTCGCGCCCGAGCGCGAGACGCCCGGCACCATGGCAAGGCACTGGATCGCCCCAATCCCGGCAGCCACGCGCAGGGGCAGGTCCTCGACCTCGGCATAGCGGGGGCGGGTCGCGATCCGGTCCACGAACAGCAGGACGATCCCGCCCAGGATCAGCATGACGGCGATCAGCGCGGGCGTCTCGAACAGCACGGTCTTGATGATGTCATGCGCCAGCACGCCCACCGCCGCCGCCGGCAGGAAGGCCAGCAGCACCGCCCCGATGAAGCGGCGGGCCTTGGGATCATGCGGCGCACTGGAAAAGATGCGCCACAGCCGCCCGGCATAGATGCCGAGGATGGCCAGGATCGCGCCCAGTTGGATCAGCACCTCGAAGGCGCGGCCGGGGCTGTCGAAGCCGAGGAAATGCCCCGCCAGCAGCAGGTGCCCGGTCGAGGAAACGGGGATGAACTCGGTCAGTCCCTCGAGCAGCCCGAGGAACGCCGCGACAATGGTGTCCTGCTGCATCAGTCGGCGCGCAGGTTCTTCGCCGATTCCTTGATGGCGGTGTATTGTCCCGAGGGCCGGAAGCGCCACAGGTATTGCGGCACCACGGCCGCCGCCGCCGCGGGCTGGATGCCGAGGTCGGCGAAGGTCCTGACCCCCTGCCCCACCCGATTCGGATGCCGCAGCAGCCGCGCCTGGTCGCGGGTCATCACGCGGTTGACCAGCAGCCCGCCGCTGAGCGTCTGAAGCGCGTCAAAGGACACGCCCAGCAGGCTGGCCATGAAGCCGGGCAGCCCCAGGATCCACCGGCGGCGATGGGCGACCTGGGCCACCAGCCGCGCGATCTCTCGCATGGTCATGACGTCCGGGCCGCCAAGTTCATAGATGCCGGGCTCGGCCTCGCCCGTCGCGCCCATCATCGCGACGCGGGCAACATCATCGACGAAGACGGGCTGCAGCTCGGCATTGGCGCCAGGTAGCGGCACGACCGGCCCCAGCCGCATCATGCCGCCGAGCTTGTTTAAGAAATGGTCGTCCGGCCCGAAGATCACGGACGGACGCAGGATCACCGCGTCGGGGCGGTGCTGCAGGATCGCCTGCTCGCCCAGGCCCTTGGTCCGGGCATACTGGCTGTCCGAATCGGGATCGGCGCCGATGGCCGACAGGTGGACCAGCCGCCCGACCCCCAGCTCGGCCGAGATGCGGGCGATGCGGCCCGCGGCCTCGTGGTGGATGGCCTCGAAGGTGTTCTTCTTCTGGCCGACCAAGATGCCGACGCAGTTGATGACCGCATCCGCGTCCATCATCGCGGCCCGCACAGACAGCTCGTCGCGCACGTTGCAGGAAACCGGCTGGACCTGGCCCACGTCGCCATACATCCGCACGGCGCCCGCCAGATGCGGACGGCGGACTGCCACGCGGACGCGCCAGCCCTCGGCCGCCATGATCCGCGCGATCTGCCGCCCGACGAATCCCGAGCCGCCATAGATCGTGACCAGCCTTGCCATGCCTCGCCTCCAGCCGTCGGACGCTGCAGCGGCGCCCCTTTCCGCAATAGCGAACCGGCCCCGCCGCATCAAGCGCAGGGCCGGAACGCGCCTTGGCAGAGGCGGATGATTTTTCTTCGAAAGGGCCGTTGACAGTCCCCGCGGCTCCCTCTACATCCCCGCCTCACGACACCGGCCCAGGTGGCGGAATTGGTAGACGCGCACGGTTCAGGTCCGTGTGCCGCAAGGCGTGGAGGTTCGAGTCCTCTTCTGGGCACCAACGTCGCAAGGCCCCCGCAGCACCCGCTGCGGGGGCTTTGCGTTTCGGGGCTGCGTGAACCCGCGCGGGACTTCGGACGTTGTCGGGCCGCCCCCGAACGCGAAAGGTCCGGCCATGTCCCAACTGATCGTCATCGGCTTCGATGCCGAAGCTGACGCCTTTGCCCTGCGGCAGGAGCTTGGCGCGGCACAGAAGGAATATCTGCTGCGGCTCGAGGATGCCGTGGTGGTCACCCGCCCGACCGAGGGCGAGTACCAGTTGCACCAGGGGCTGAACCTGACCGGCGCGGGCGCGCTGACGGGCACCTTCTGGGGCGGGCTGATCGGGTTGCTGTTCCTGAACCCGCTGGCGGGGGCGGCGATCGGGGCGGCCTCGGGCGCCCTGGCGGGGAACGCCACCGATTACGGCATCAACGACGACTTCATCCGCCAGATCGGCAAGACCGTGCCGGTCGGCAGCGGCGCGGTGTTCATCCTGGCCCGCGACTTCAACCTCGACAAGCTGATGCCGCGACTTGAAAAATACGAGGGGCGCGCGCGGGTCATCCAGACCTCGCTGTCGAATGCAGACGAGGCGCGACTGCGCGATGCGCTGGCCGGAAGCAGCGGGCGGATGCCGCAGGTCGGGGATGCCCCGGTTCCGGACGCGACGGCAGCGCATCCGCCAGGCGTGCCCGGGCGCCCCTGAGGCCAGCGTTTCCTTGACGCAGGCGCGCCGGGCGTGACACGACGGGCCATGTCCCGCCCGGATGCCCTTGCCGATGCCCTTCCGGCCCTGCCGTCACGCACAGGGTCCAGGCGCGCGCGGCTGTGGCGGATGCTGAAACCCCTGCGCTGGCTGGCCCGGCGCTTTCTGGCCCTGATGCTGGCGGCGGTGATCCTGTTCGGCTGGATCCTCAATCCGCCCACCACCTGGACCATCGTCTCGGAGGGCGTCAGCACCCCCCGCAAGTGGACCCGGGCCGCCGACATCGCCCCTGTGATGCTGCGGTCCGTCGTCGCAGCCGAGGACGCCAATTTCTGCCGCCACTGGGGCTTCGACATGGCCGAGATCCGGCGCGTCATCGCGCGGGGGGAAAGCCGCGGCGCCTCGACCCTGACCCAGCAGACGGCCAAGAACGTCTATCTGTGGCAGGGGCGCAGCTGGGTGCGCAAGGCACTGGAAACGGCCTACACCCCCATGATCGAGGCGCTGTGGAGCAAGCGGCGCATCCTGGAGGTCTATCTGAACGTGGCCGAGTTCGGCCCCGGCGTCTTCGGCATCCACGCAGCCGCCGCCCATCACTTCGGCACCACGCCCGACAAGCTGAGCGCGCGGCAGGCGGCGGCGCTGGCGGCGGTCCTGCCCGCACCCAAGACGCGGGCGGCGCAGACCCGCTCGGCCCGGGCGCGCGCCATCGCCGACGGGGCGGCCACGATCCAGCGCGACGGGCGGGCGGCCTGCTTCCAGGACGGGTGACGGTGAGGCCCTGCGGTTGAACAACCGGCCCCGGAGGCGTATCACCCCTTGGTCCCCTTCCTCGGAATGCCGAAATTTCCCCTCATGAACACGCATTCGACCCCGCGTCTTTACCACGTTGCCCTGTCGCCCTTCTGCCGCAAGGTGCGGCTGGTGCTGGCCGAAAAGCGCATCGACGTCGAACTGGTCGAGGAGCGTTGGTGGGAGCCGGGGTCCGAGATCCTGCGCCGCAACCCGGCCGGCAAGATCCCGGTGCTGCGGCTGGACGGGCGGCTCTGGGCGGAAAGCCAGGCGATCGTGGAATATCTGGACGAGGCCTATCCGAACCCGCCGCTGATGCCGCTGACCCCGACCGAGCGGCACGAGGTGCGCCGCCTCTGCGCCTGGTTCGACGACAAGTTCAACACCGAGGTGACGCGGCCCATTCTGTCCGAACGGGTCTGGAAAAAGGTGATGAACGCGGGCTACCCGGATTCGCGGTTGGTCAAGTCGGGGCTGCGGGCCGTCAAGGACCACATGGACTACCTCGGGCACCTGCTGGAACATCGCAAATGGCTGGCGGGGAACATGCTGACGCTGGCGGACTTCACGGCGGCGGCGCATCTGTCCTGCCTCGACTACATCTCGGACGTGGACTGGGACCGTTCGGCGGCGCTGCGGGACTGGTATGCGACGATCAAGTCGCGCCCCGCCTTCCGCAACCTGCTGGTCGACCAGGTGCCCGGCTTCGCACCGGCGCCGCATTATGCCCAGCTTGATTTCTGAAGACAGGGGGGCGTTGCCCCCCGCCGGCGGGGCCGGCTCCCCCCAGGATATTTGGGCGAAGAAGAACGAACTGGTCGCGCGCGCATTGGCCGAGGGGTTTTCGGCGGCGCGGGTGACGACGCCCGACGCGATCCCGCAGGCGGCCGGACGGCTGGCCGCCTATGTCGCCAAGGGCCGGCACGGGCAGATGGGCTGGATGGCCGAGCGCATGAACTGGCGCGGCGCGCCGGACGCGCTGTGGCCCGAGGCGCGGTCCGTCATCATGCTGGCCGAGGCCTATACGCCCCCCCATGATCCGCGCGAGGACCTGGCGCGGCCGGACCGGGGCGCGGTCAGCGTCTATGCGCAGGGCAAGGATTACCACGACATCGTCAAGGCGCGGTTGAAGCGGCTGGGCCGCTGGATGATCGAGCGCTGGGGCGGCGAGATCAAGGTCTTCGTGGACACGGCGCCCGTGATGGAAAAGCCGCTGGCGCAGGCGGCGGGCCTCGGCTGGCAAGGCAAGCACACGAACCTGCTGAGCCGCGACCTGGGAAACTGGTTCTTCCTGGGCGCGATCTTCACCACCTTGGCCCTGCCGCCCGACGCCCCTGAGGCCGAGCATTGCGGGTCCTGCCGCGCCTGCCTGGACGCCTGCCCAACGGGCGCCTTCCCCGCACCCTTCCAGCTGGATGCGCGGCGCTGCATTTCCTACCTGACCATCGAGCACAAGGGTCCGGTGGACCCCGAACTGCGGCCGATGCTGGGCAACCGCATCTATGGCTGCGACGATTGCCTCGCCGCCTGTCCCTGGAACAAGTTCGCCGTTCAGGCGCAGGAGATGCGCTATCACGGGCCGCATCGCGCGCCTGCGCTGGAGGAACTGGCGTCCTTGGACGACGCGGGTTTCCGGGCACGCTTCTCGGGCAGCCCGATCAAGCGGATCGGGCGCGACCGGATGGTGCGGAACGCGCTTTACGCCATCGGCAACAGCGGGCAGGCCCGGCTGCGTCCGGTGGCGCAGGGGCTGGTGGATGACCCCGATCCGGCGGTCGCGGATGCGGCGCGCTGGGCGGTGAGGCGTCTGGCGTGAGAAACCCCACCACCGGCATCCTGCTGAAGCTGGGCAGCGTCTTTCTGTTCACCTGCATGGGCGCCATCCTCAAGGCCACTGCCGAGGAGGTGCCGCCGGGCGAGCAGGTGTTCTTCCGCTCGTTGTTCGCCATTCCCGTGATCCTGGTCTGGCTGCTGCTGCGGCGGGAGCTTGCGACCGGGCTGCGGACCGCCAATCCGATGAGCCATGCCTATCGCGGGATCGTCGGCACGATCTCGATGGGCTGCGGCTTCGCCGGTCTGGGGCTGCTGCCCTTCCCCGAGGCGACCGCGCTGAACTATGCGATGCCGCTGATGACGGTGATCTTCGCCGCGATGTTCCTGAACGAGCGCGTCGGCGTCTTCCGGCTGAGCATGGTGGGCCTTGGCTTCGCGGGCGTGCTGATCGTGCTGTCGCAGCGGCTGTCGGTCGGCATGAACGGCGTTTCGGCCGCGCAGACGCTGGGCGCGATGCTGACGCTGACCGGCGCGGCCTTCGGCGCGCTGGCGCAGATCTTCATCAGCCGGATGGTGGCGACCGAGCGGACCTCGGCCGTGGTCTTCTGGTTCTCGGTCACGGCCACGGTGCTGTCGCTGGTCACGCTGCCCTTCGGCTGGGTGGTCCCCGGGGCCGGGACGGCCGCGCTGCTGGTCGGCGCGGGGCTGATCGGCGGCGTGGCGCAGATCATGCTGACATCCTCCTATCGCTTCGCCGACGCCTCGCTGGTGGCGCCCTTCGATTATGCCTCGATGCTGATGGCGATCGCCGTCGGCTGGTTCGTCTTCGGCGAGCCCACATCGCCCCGGATGCTGGCGGGCGCGGCGGTCATCATCGCGGCGGGCGTGGCCATCATCCTGCGCGAGCGGCACCTGGGCATCCGCCGCGGGCAGCGGGCCGCAACCCCGCGCTAGGGCCGGTCGGGAAAACCGAACGCCACGTAGTCGCGCAGGTAAGCGGCCTTGGCGGCCTTGCGCAGCGCGGGGTCGTCCAGCGCCGCGGGCAGCGGCTCGGGCTCGGGGCCGTCGCGGTCGAGCCCGGCCGCGCGGGCGAGAAAGCCCAGGTCTTCGGCCATGCGGTTCTCGCGCGCGACAAGGTCGGGGGCCGCGATCCGGTTGAACCCCGCCAGCACCTCGGACTGCGAGGCCCAGCCGGGATGCGTGGCAAGCCCGGTCTGGCCATTGAGGTTGCGGCGAAGGAAATCGAGGAACCCGGCGAAGAGCGGCAGCTTGTCCGTCTCGGTCAGGGCGTGCAGGTCTTCGTCGGCGGGTAGGTCGATGCGGTGGACCTCGCGCAACACGCGCCGCAGGTCGGGGTTGCGGGCAGCCAGCAGGACGTGGAACGCCTCCCAGGCGCGGGGCAGCGGATGGCGCAGCACGGTGAAGGCGCGGTGGCCGGGATGGGCGCGCTTCCACTGGCGCAGGGCGTTCTGGGTCAGGTCGCCCTCGACCGGACCCAGGGCGGACAGCCAGGCTTCGATCCGGTCAGAAGGTCCGCCGCGCACCGGCATGAACAGCAGTCCCCGCCCCGCCTCGGCCGTCAGGAACGAGGGCACGGCGGGCCCGCGCTTCGGCTCGAAGCCGGGGATGCGGTGCAACTGGAAGGGGTCAGTGGCGACCAGCTCGGCCTGCATGGCGGTGAAGTTCGTGACCTTCTCGGCCATCTCGCGCGGGTTCTGGGGCACCTGGTCCTGCGCGGGTTCGACGCGGTCCAGGTCGGTGCGGCCGAGCCAGTGCAGAAGGCCCGTCATCACGTCCGCGTCGCGCAGGTCGTCGTAGTTCAGCCAGAAGGCCGTCTGGCCGCGCTGCTGCAACCCATGGTGAATGCGGTCAAGGAAGGCCTGCGTAGCGCCCAGACTTTCGCGGAAGCTGGGCGCGTCGAACTCGACCGCCGCCGGGATCGGGGTCTCGGTCGCGTTCAGCTTCCACTGGTTGGTGGCATAGGCCAGTTGCGTCGAAACCCAGCTGTCGATCGGGTTCCGCGTCAGAACGATCTTGGCGCAGGCGGGATCGTCCATGATCGCGTCGAAGACACGCGGGTCATGGTCGTGGAAATAGCGGAAGCCGGCAAGGTGGTCGGGCTTGTCGAACAGTGCGCGCAGCAGGCGGTGGGGATCGGCCTCGCGCTCGGCCATGGTGACGCCCCGCAACTCGTCCTTGTCGGGCCAGCCCATCATGTAGGGGTTGAAGGCCTCGCCGAAGCAGGTGACGCGCCTGACCCCGTTCAGCGTCGCTTCCAGCAGGTTCGAGCCGGTGCGCATCCCGGCAAAGATCACGAAGCTGCGAAAGGCTGTCATCGGCTGGTCCTGCATGTCGTGGCCCAAGGCGGCCGCGCGCAACCTTGGCGGTTGCGCGGGCGGCGTCAACCAGCGGCCCTCAGCCCGTCCGCTGCCGCGGAAGCGCGATTTCCCGCGGCGGCGCCCCAGCCTCTGCCGGGCTGTCCGCCGCCTCGGGAACGGGGAGTGGCGCGGCCAGCGCCCGCAGCACGCGCGGGTCACCCATCTTGCGCGGTCTCAGGCCCGCGTTCCGCAGCGCCCGGACCAGCCGCAGGACGCCGGTGATGTCCTGCAGGGGCGGCGCGGGAAGGCTGGCGGCGCCCCCTTCCGGCAGCAGGGTCATGCAGATTTCCGACCAGACCTCGTCGGGCTGGGCCAGCGCCTCGGCCAGGGTCCAGCGGCGCACCCGCGCCTTGACCCAGACCGAATCGAGGGTGTCGAGGAACCGGACCTCGGCCCGCTGCAGCTTGGCCGCGATGCGCCGCACGTCGTCGAAAGGCATGCCGGAATGGATCAGCGGCAGGATCCAGGCGCCCGTGACGACCAGAAGCTGCGCGTTCGGATCGGTCGCCATGAACCAGTTGAGATATTGACGGTCCCGCGGCGAATACAGGAACGCGGGCATCGGATCCGAGGACCGGATCAGCGAGGCGAGGAACCCCTGCGGGTCGAGGTTGCGCAGCCCCACATGGGCCGATAGTGCCCCCGGTCCGATGAGGCCGCCATCCGCGAACTCGACCTCCTGCCGGCCGAAGACATGGCCGTGGATCGTCCGGCCCGTGGCTTGGGCCGCAGCCTCGCGCAGGCCCAGGAACAGGTCGCCCACGCCGTAAAGGACGGCATAGGGCTGGGCCGTCTTGCCGTTCTCGGCGTCCTTCCGGGGAAAGCGGCTTTGCATGTAAAGCCCCGGCCGCCCCAGCCTGCGACGCGCCGCCGCCCGGTCCAGCAGCGCCTCGATCCGCTCGGTGTCGGGCTCCTCGTCGGCGTCCGCAGGCTCGGTGCGCCGGGGGAAGGCGTCGTAAAGCGCCGAGGCGCCGGGCCAGATCTTGCGCGCGACGAAGATGCGCGAGGTTCCCAGCAGCGCTAGGTGATCGTCGTAGAAGACGTAGGGCTTGCCCTGGGCGTCGAACTTGGCCAGCGTCAGCGACCGGCTTTCGACATGCACCGAATGGCGGCGGACCAGGGTCTGGAAATAGCTTTCGTCGGGAATCCAGACGTGGCGGAAATAACGGTCGAACTCGGCCCGGCGGGGATCGTTCAGGACCGCTTCCAGTGTCCCGCGCGTCAGGCACCACCATTGCGAGCCGATATGCGGCGTGACGCCCTGAGGGATGGGACGTGCCACACCCAGCCGGCGCTGCAGCCGCACATAGCGGTCGAAGAGCTTGCGGTGGCGGCGGAAGGAAAAGGGGAAATGCAGCGTGAAGCGTTCCTCGTTCAAGCCGCCCACGGTCCAGCCCACGTCGCGCACGCTGACGCTTTCGATGAAATCGGCCTCGGGATAGTTGGCGAGGAAGCGCCGCAGTTCGTCCACCGGGCGCAGGGGCAGGCAGGCCCCCGAGGCGAGAAAGACATGGGTGACGTCGGGATGCGCCTGCAGCAGCTGCGCCGCCGCGTCCAGCGTGGCCGCCACCAGGCTGAAGGTGCCCCAGGTGCAGGACCGGCGCGGGGCGTAGATGGTGCCCGTCCCCTCGAGCGCGTCCTTCAGCGCCTCCACGGCCGCCTCGGGGGCCTTGGCATCGACATGCATGATGACGCGCGCGCCGCCATCCGACCAGATGCGGGCCATCCGCGCGGCCAGGCCGAGGTTCTCGTGGCACAGCATGATGACGCCCAGCCGGACGCCTGCGCCTTCCTTGCCGCCGCGGATGAAGGGGATCGGCGCCGCGTTCATGCCCAGTTGCCCCTCGAGATCAGGCCCAGGTCCTCGAGCTGGCGCCAGTCGCGGTAATCGCGCGACTGCTCGCACCAGAAATCGGCCCGTTGCTGAAGACCCTGCTGGTAGGCGTGGTATTCGCGGCTGTTGGCGTAATGCTGGCGGCGGTCCAGTTCCTCGGCGGACTTGTCGGCGAAGGTGGACAGGAACTTGGCATGCAGCAGCGCACCCGAGGCCATCTCTCCCCCGTCCTCGTCATAGACGACGTTCAGAGAGCGCGGCAGCAGCATGTGGGTCGAGCTGACATAGACATAGCTGCGCTTCCATCTGACCAGCGGGATCTTGTTCAGCGCCGGCGCATTCTCGGCGTCCTCAGCGAACAGGGCGCGGGCGCGCGGGCCGCCCTGGATCCAGAGGTTGCGGTAAAGCGCGTTCTTGCGGATCGAATAGTTGGCCGGATCGAACCACGAGGCGATCTCGAACGGATCCTGTCCTTCCGCATAGGGCTGCGCCGTGACGGGCCCCTTGGGATACATGTCCAGCAGCATCGCCGAAAAGGACCGCATGCCGGACGACGCCAGCCAGTCCGTCAGGGCCCCGAGCGGGCGGGTGTTGATATGGGGATAGACCAGGAATTCGTCGGGATCGACGGTCAAGCACCAGTGGCCGTCGCCATGCCGGCGCAGCAGCGCGTTGATCCAGTCCATCCCGAAGCGCGAGCCCTTGTAGCTGGCCGTCGTGCTCCAAAGCGACAGGTCGGGCTGCTCCGCCAGGTATTCGCGGCTGCCGTCATTGCTGCCGTTGTCCACGATCAGGAAATGCCCGACCCCGATCCGGCGATAATAGTCCAGGAAATAGGGCAGCCGAACCCGTTCATTCCGCAGCGTGACAAAGGCCAGGATATCGCCCGGAGCGATCTGCGCCGTGCGGTCCCTGACCGAATCGAGATGGCGCCCGCGGCGAATCGCCCGGGCAAGAAGATACTGGCGACGTGCCCTCAGTCGGAACATCGTCACCAGACGCTGTTTGAACTTGCGCACACCAAACGCCCTTGAAAGTCACGCGAAACACAGGGCCGTGACGCAGAGTCGGCAAGAAAAAAAGCCAAGGCAACCTGCAGACCAGCATAGGCCAGGCAGATGATCGCGTCACGCGATGCTTTGTTACACCTTTCAGCATCGACATGCTAGCTTGGTCCGTTCCAGCCGCCCGCGGACATCAATCCCGCCTCGACAAGGCTTTCCCAGCCCGCAAGCCGCCACGCCTGCGGAGCCCAGAGATCGGGGTTGTCGATCAGGGCGGCGTAATAGTCCTGGAAGGCCGAGGGATCGTGAAAATGCTGGCGCCGCTCGCGTTCGATCCGCGACTTCTCGACAATCGAGGGCAGGAACTTGGTGTGCAGCAGCGCCCCAGACAGGCGGGGGTCGCCGGGGCCGTCCCAGGCATCGTTCAGCCGCGCGGGCAGGGCCGAATGGGTCGAGTTCACGTAAGCGAAGCCCCGTCGCCAGCGGACCAGCGGCAGCTTGTTCAGCGTGGGCGCGCGGCGCGGGTTGTCCCGGAAGAAGACGCGGTCGCGCACGCCGCCTTGAACCCAGCGGTTCCGCAGCGGCGGCTGGATCGCCGTGCGGTAGTTGTCCGCGTCGAACCACTCCAGCCGGGCAAGCGCCGCCTGATCCTCCATCGGCTCGGGCGGGCAGAGCGGCCCCTTGGGATAAAGCTCGACCATCAGCGCGCCCAGGGCGGTCACGCGGCGGCGGTCGAGTTCGGCGATCAGATCCCGCAGCGTGGCGCGGTCGTGATGGGGAAAGAGGAACAGCTCGTCGGCGTCCAGCGTCAGGCACCAGTGCCCGGCGCCATGACGGTTCAGCAGCCAGTTCGTCCAGTCGCGGCCGAAGCGCGAGCCGCGATAGCTGGCACGCGTCGTCCACAGCGTCACATCGGGCTGGCTGGCCAGCATCTCGGCGCTGCCGTCGTCGCTGCCGTTGTCCACGATCAGGAAGCGACCCACGCCCAGTCGGCGGTGATGGTCCAGCCAGTGCGGCAGGCGTTCCTCTTCGTTGCGCACCACGGCAAACGCCAGCACCGCACCTTGCCCGAGCGTCGGCCCCCCCTTGGTCACAAGCGTCAGGTCATGGCGACTGCGGAAGGCCCGCCACAGCAGGCGGCGGCGTTTCCAGTCAAGCGTCAGGCGCTGTCGCAGAGTCGGGACGGGCGCGGGGTCCGCCACCGTCAGCCGGCGTAATGCCCGGTCTGGTGCCAGCGCCAGGCGTCCGAGATCATGGACGGCAGGGTGGAGCGGTGCGGCTGCCAGCCCAGTACCCGGCCCGCCTTTTCACTGCCCGAGACCAGCTTCACCGCGTCGCCACCACGCCGCGGCCCCTCGACCATCGGCACGGCGCGGTTGGTGACATGGCGCGAATGGTCCAGGACCTCGCGGACCGAGAACCCGTTGCCGGTGCCGAGGCAGAAGACCTCGGTCCCGCCCTGCGGCAGTTCGCCCGCCGTCCGCAGCCAGTTCAGGCCCAGCACATGAGCATCCACCAGGTCCATCACGTGGACATAGTCGCGGATGCAGGTCCCGTCGGGGGTCGGGTAATCGGTGCCGTGGATCGTCAGCGCGTCGCGCTTGCCGTCGATGGCGTCCAGGATCAGCGGGATCAGATGCGTCTCGGGCTGGTGGAACTCGCCCACCTGTGCCTCGGGGTCGGCGCCCGCGACATTGAAGTAACGGAAGATGACAGACCGCAGCCCATGCGCATCGCCGAAGTCGCGCAGCATGTCCTCGATCGCGCGCTTGGAGGCGCCATAGGAGTTCAGCGGCGCCTGGGGGCTGGATTCGTCCAGCACCACGCCGTCCTGGTCGCCGTAGGTGGCACAGGTCGAGCTGAAGACGAAGTCGCGGACACCTGCCGCCACCGTCGCCTCGATCAGGTTCAGCGAGGCGCAGACATTGCCGCGCCAGTACTTGCCCGGCTCGCGCATCGCCTCGCCCACCTGGCTGAGGGCGGCGAAATGCATCACGGCGACGGGCTTGTGGATGGCGAAGACCTCGTCCAGCCGGGCGCGGTCCATCAGGTCGCCCTGTTCGAAGGGGCCGAACTTCACCGCCTCGCGCCAGCCGGTGCAAAGGTTGTCATAGGTCACGGGCACATAGCCCGCCGCCGCCAGCGCCTTGCAGGCGTGCGAGCCGATATAGCCCGCGCCGCCCGTCACCAGAACCGTGTCGGCCATTCTTATTCCGCGGCTTTCCGCATCGCCATGACGTCGTGCAGATATTCCGCGAACTCGTCCTTGAGCTCGTCGCGCGCCAGGCCGAAGGCCACCGTCGCCTGCAGGAAGCCCGCCTTGGACCCGCAGTCGTAGCGCTGGCCGCGGAAGCGCAGGCCATAGACGTCGCGGCCTTCCTCGATCTCGTCGGCAATGGCGTCGGTCAGCTGGATCTCGCCGCCCGCGCCCTGCTTGAGCTTGTTGAGGTTCTCCATCACCGTCGGCGCCAGGATGTAGCGGCCGATCACGGCGAGGTTCGAGGGCGGGTTCTCCTTGGGCTTCTCGACCATGCCCTTGGCACGGACGATGGCGCCCATGTCCTCGGCCACGTCGAGCACACCGTAGGATTTCGTCTTTTCCAGCGGCACTTCCATGGTCGCGACCATGCTGCCGCCGGTTTCGGCATGGGCCTCGATCATCTGCTGCAGGCAGGGCGGTTCGCCCATGACCACGTCGTCGGTCAGCACGACCGCGAAGGGCTCGTCATGGATCAGGCGGCGGGCGCACCAGACGGCATGGCCCAGGCCCATGGCCTTGTGCTGGCGGATATAGGCGATCGCGCCGGATTCCATGTTGGTCTGGCGCAGCAATTCCAGCAGATCGTCCTTGCCGGCCTTGCGCAGCGTGTTTTCCAGCTCGTGCGCATGGTCGAAATAATCCTCGAGCGCGCCCTTGCCGCGCGAGGTGACGAAGATGAATTCCTTGATACCCGCGGCCCGCGCCTCGTCGATCGCGTACTGGATCAGGGGGCGGTCCACGAGGGTCATGATTTCCTTCGGGATCGACTTGGTCGCCGGAAGGAAGCGTGTGCCCAGGCCCGCGACGGGGAAAATGGCCTTTGTAACCTTGCGATTCATCCTGCGCTCCGTCTGCGAACCGGGTTTATTGGACTTATCCTATGGCTGCCGCACTGCGGCAAGATAGCTTGCGGGCAAAATCCACGGAACTGCGGCGAATGCCGCGGATTTTTGCCTAAAAGGACAGCACAGGGCTGGAACGCGTCAGGCCATGCCCATGCGCTGCATCATTTCCTCGATCCGGGGAACATCCTCGGGGTTGTTCAGTTCCCAGAACTCGCGGCCCTGCGCCTGCACCTCGACGCAAAGCACCGAGCCGCCGTTCTCCAGGAAACGCAACTGCTCGAGCCCTTCCAGCCGCTCCAGCCGCCCCTCGGGCCAGCCGGCATAGGCCGCCAGCGTCGCTGGGCGATAGGCATAGACGCCGACGTGGTGGAACACCGGGCTTGCCGCGTCGGGCGCAACCTCGTGGGGTACGAAGGGGATGACCTCCTTCGAGAAATAAAGCGCCCGGCCGTCCACCCCGAAGACGGCGGTGGTGCCGCCGACCCGACCCGCCGCGCGGTCGGCCAGAAGATCGGCGCGCATCGCGCCCGAGCAGTTCAGCACTGGCGTCGCCACCTGCGCCTCGGGCGCGGCGCGCAGGCCCGCGACCAGGTCCTCGACGAACCAGGCCGGCGTCAGCGGCGCGTCGCCCTGAAGGTTCACGATCATTTCGGGCGTCTCGGGCAGACCCACCAGCACCTCGGCGCAGCGTTCCGTCCCGTTGCGGCAGGCGGAGGAGGTCATGGCGACCTCGGCCCCGAAGCCCGCGGCATGATCGGCGATGCGGCTGTCGTCGGTGGCGACGATCACGCGGGCGGCGCCCCGGACGACCATCGCGGCCTCCCAGCTGCGGCGGATCAGGGTCCTGGCCTCGCCGTCCGCCCCCCGCAACTCGACCAGCGGCTTGCCGGGATAGCGGGTCGAGGCGAAGCGGGCGGGAATGACGATGACGACGGACACGGCTCAGCCCTTCGGGTGCAGCAGCACGCCCGGCGCATAGGCGATGAAGAAGGGGTTCTCGAAGCCCGGCTTGCCGTAGGTGAGCGGCGTGTGGTCGTCGAAGCGCACGACCTCTCCCCCTGCCCCGCGCAGCACCGCGTCGCCCGCCGCCGTGTCCCATTCCATCGTGCGGCCGAGGCGCGGGTAAAGGTCGGCCTCGCCCGTCGCCACAAGGCAGAACTTGAGCGAGGAGCCCGCCGAGGTCATGTCGCGCACGCCGTATTGGGCGATGTAGTCGTCGGTCGCCTGGTCGCGGTGGGATTTCGAGGCCACCACCATCAGCGCCCGGTTGTCGGGGGTGGCGTTGACGCCGATCGGCCGGATCGCACCCGGCTGGGGCCCGAAGGGGCCGGTCTCCTCGACCGAGCCGCCGTCGGCCGCCGTATAGAACAGCCGCCCCTTGGCGGGGGCGTAGACCACGCCGCGCACCGGCACGCCGTCCTGCACATAGGCGATGTTGACGGTGAAATCGCCGCGGCGCTGCACGAACTCCTTGGTGCCGTCCAGGGGATCGACGATCAGGAAGCTCGACAGCCTCTGGCCGTGGGTGTCGGCCTGTTCCTCGGTCACCAGCGGGATGTCGGGGAAGGCCGCGCGCAGCCCTTCGGCGATCAGCGCGTCGGCGGCCTCGTCGGCCTCGGTCACGGGCGAGGCGTCCGTCTTGGACCGGACCTCGAAATCGGGGCCTTCGTAGATTTCCATGATCCGGGCGCCCGCGGCCAGCGCAAGGCGGCGCATCTCGAACGTCAATCGGTCGAATTGCATGGATGTTTCCTCGTCGGACGCCGGGATCGGCGGGCTTGCACATTGAACGATGCCTTCGGGCGACTTATGATCGGCTCTCGGACGATGAGCAAGCGACCCGCATCCGGGTCCGGCGAGCGACCGCGCAGGCCAAGGGGGGCTTTCCCATGTTCACGCAGCGCAGAACCCGCAGCATGGGCGGGGCCGTCTTCACCACGGCGGCGCTGATCTATCACCAGACGGTCCAGAACCTGCGCAAGACCCACCGGAACGCGGTCGTGGGGCTGGTGCTGACGATGCTGCAGGCCTCGGTCATGATCGGGGCCTTCTTCCTGATGTATGTCATCCTCGGGGTCCGCTCGGCGCCGCTGCGGGGCGACTTCATGCTGTTCATCATGAGCGGGATCTTCCTGTTCATGGCCTTCAACCAGTGCCTCGGCCAGGTCTCGTCGGCCGGCAAGGCCACCAGCGCCATGCTGAAGCACGGGCCGATGAACACCGCCATCTCCATGTGCGGGGCGGCGCTTGCCGCGCTTTACAATAACATGCTGACGGCCCTGGTGCTGCTCGGGCTTTATCACACGCTGTGGCAACCCATCCAGATCGAGAACTGGAAGGCCTCGCTGGGGATGCTGATCTTCGCCTGGTTCACGGGGGGAACGGTCGGGCTGCTGCTGCTGTCCATCACCACCTGGCTGCCCGAGATCGGGCCGATGCTGTCGCGCATCATCCGGCGGGTGAACATGATCGCATCCGGCAAGATGTTCGTGGCCAACATGATGCCGACCTATCTGCTGAACATGTTCGACTGGAACCCGCTGTTCCACCTGATCGACCAGAACCGGGGCTTCGTGTTCATCAACTACACGCCCCATAACTCGAACCTGGCCTATCCCTTCTATTTCACGCTGACGATGCTGATGATCGGGCTGATGGCCGAGTTCGTGACCCGCAACGCCATTTCGCTCAGCTGGAACGCGGCGCGCTAGATCGGGGAGTCACCCGCAGCGTCAGGTTGACGCGCCCGGCATCGTCGACGTCGAGCGGCCGGGCCGGATGCGGTCGATGGCATGGTGCCTCGGCCGCGCCCGCCCATCACCCCAGGTCGTCCGTGTCAAGCCGCGGGCGCCCGGTCGCCCCGCCCTGCCAAAGGGTGCCGCTGCCGAGCAACCCTTCGTCGCCCGCGCCGACCGAGGCGATGGGCCAGCGGTACCCGCTGCCCCAAGGGGCCGCAAACTCTGGCTAATCGTCGTGAAAATCCTCGGGCGGCGGCGCTTGCACGCCTTGATCGCCGTCTTATATAGCCATCGAACCACCCAGGGCCCAGGCCCGGGGGCAGAATTCAACCACGGGATAGGGACGCGGGGGCCGCGTACGGACCCGCTTCCCGCACCATCGCCGCAAGAAAGGTTTTACGTATGGCCAAAGTCATCGGGATCGACCTCGGGACCACCAACAGCTGCGTCGCCATCATGGATGGCAGCCAGCCCCGCGTCATCGAGAACGCCGAGGGCGCGCGCACGACTCCCTCGATCGTTGCCTTCACCGAAAGCGAACGGCTCGTCGGCCAGCCGGCCAAGCGCCAGGCCGTCACCAACCCGGAAAACACCATCTTTGCCGTCAAGCGCCTGATCGGTCGTCGCGTGGGCGATGCGGAAGTCGAGAAGGACAAGAACCTCGTCCCCTACAAGATCGTGGACGGCGGCAACGGCGATGCCTGGGTGCAGGTCCGGGGCGACAAGTATTCCCCTTCGCAGATCAGCGCGATGATCCTTCAGAAGATGAAGGAAACCGCCGAGTCCTACCTGGGCGAGAAGGTCGAGCAGGCGGTCATTACCGTGCCGGCCTATTTCAACGACGCCCAGCGCCAGGCGACCAAGGACGCGGGCAAGATCGCGGGCCTGGAAGTCCTGCGCATCATCAACGAGCCGACCGCGGCTGCGCTGGCCTATGGCCTCGACAAGAAGGACAGCAAGACGATCGCGGTCTATGACCTCGGCGGCGGCACCTTCGACATCACCATCCTGGAAATCGACGACGGCCTCTTCGAGGTGAAATCGACCAACGGGGACACGTTCCTCGGCGGCGAGGACTTCGACATGCGGATCGTCAACTACCTGGCCGACGAGTTCAAAAAGGAACACGGCGTCGACCTGACCAAGGACAAGATGGCGCTGCAGCGCCTGAAGGAAGCCGCCGAGAAGGCCAAGATCGAGCTGTCGTCCTCGAGCCAGACCGAGATCAACCAGCCGTTCATCTCGATGGACAAGAACTCGGGCACGCCGCTGCACATGGTCGTCAAGCTGACCCGCGCCAAGCTGGAAAGCCTGGTCGGCGACCTGATCAAGGCCACGCTGAAGCCCTGCCAGGCCGCCCTGAAGGATGCGGGCCTTTCCAAGGGCGACATTGATGAGGTCGTTCTGGTCGGCGGCATGACCCGCATGCCCAAGGTCATCGAGGAAGTGACCTCGTTCTTCGGGAAAGAGCCCCACAAGGGCGTGAACCCCGACGAAGTCGTGGCGCTGGGCGCGGCCATCCAGGCGGGCGTTCTGCAGGGTGACGTCAAGGACGTCGTGCTGCTGGACGTGACGCCGCTGTCGCTGGGCATCGAGACGCTGGGCGGTGTCTTCACCCGCCTGATCGACCGCAACACCACGATCCCGACCAAGAAGTCGCAGACCTTCTCGACCGCCGAGGACAACCAGAACGCGGTGACGATCCGGGTCTTCCAGGGCGAACGCGAGATGGCCGCGGACAACAAGCTGCTGGGCCAGTTCAACCTCGAGGACATTCCCCCGGCGCCCCGCGGGATGCCGCAGATCGAGGTGACCTTCGACATCGACGCCAACGGCATCGTGTCGGTCAGCGCCAAGGACAAGGGCACCGGCAAGTCGCAGAACATCACGATCCAGGCTTCGGGTGGCCTGTCCGATGCCGACATCGAGAAGATGGTCAAGGACGCCGAGGCGAACGCCGAGGCCGACAAGTCCCGCCGCGAGCTGGTCGAGACGAAGAACCAGGCCGAAAGCCTGCTGCACTCCACCCGGAAGTCGCTGGACGAGCATGGCGACAAGGTGGACAGCTCGACCGTCGAGGCGATCGAACTGGCCGTGGGCGCGCTGGAAGACGCGCTCAAGTCCGAGGACGCGGGCAAGATCAAGGGCGGCATCCAGAACCTGATGGACGCCTCGATGAAGCTGGGCGAGGCCATCTACAAGGCCAGCCAGTCCTCGGACGAGGGCCAGGGCCGGGACGCCGACGCGCCGCGCGATATCGACGACGACATTGTTGACGCCGACTTCGAGGATCTCGGCGAAGACAAGCGCAAGTAAGCGCGGTGAAGCAAGCGACCGGCCCGCGCCACCCCGCGGGCCGGTCTTTTCGTGAAGGGCCGGCGCTCGCCACGGCCCAGGGGCGTACGGACGATCATGGCAAAGCGCGACTATTACGAGATTCTGGGCATCACTCGCGGGGCATCGGCCGACGAGATCAAGCGGGCCTACCGCAACAAGGCCAAGTCGCTGCATCCCGATCTCAATCCCGACTGCAAGGTTTCCGAATCCGAGTTCAAGGAAGTCAACGAGGCTTACGATTGCCTCAAGGATCCGCAGCGCAAGGCGGCCTATGACCGCTTCGGCCATGCGGCCTTCGACGGCGGCGGATTCGGGGGCGGACGCGCGCCGCAGGGCGATTTCGGCGCGGCCTTCGCAGATGTCTTCGAGGATCTCTTCGGCGAGTTCGTGGGCGCGCGCGCGGGCGGGCGGCCCCGCGCCACGCGCGGGCAGGACCTGCGCTATGACCTGCGCGTGTCGCTGGAGGAAGCCTATCGCGGGATCGAGAAGACCATCACGGTTCCCGGCGCCGTCGCCTGTTCCTCGTGCAACGGCACGGGCGCAGAGGGCGCGGCGGAACCCACGCCCTGCCCCACCTGCTCGGGCATGGGCAAGGTCCGCGCAAGCCAGGGCTTCTTCACCGTCGAACGCACCTGCCCGACCTGCAGCGGCAACGGCCAGATCGTGAAGAACCCCTGCAAGTCCTGCGCGGGCGCGGGCCGCGTGGCGCAGGACCGCAGCCTGTCGGTCGTGATCCCGGCGGGCGTCGAATCCGGCACCCGCATCCGCTTGGCCGGCGAGGGCGAAGCGGGCGTGCGCGGCGGGCCGGCTGGCGATCTGTACATCTTCGTCGAGGTGCGCGAGCACCCGATCTTCATCCGCGACGGCCGGACGCTTGCCTGCCAAGTGCCGGTGGGCATGGCGACCGCCGCCTTGGGGGGTGAAGTCGAGGTGCCGACGATCGACGGCGGCCGTTCGCGCGTCAAGGTTCCGGCCGGCAGTCAGACGGGCCGGCAGATGCGCCTGCGCGGCAAGGGGATGCCGCCCCTGCGCCATGGCGCGGGGCTGAACGGCGATCCCGGCGACATGGTGATCGAGCTGGTCGTGGAAACCCCGGTGAACCTGACCACCCGGCAAAAGGAGCTGCTGCGCGAGTTCGAGGCGATCGCGGCCGACAACCACCCCCAGACGGCAAGCTTCTTTTCCAAGATCAAGAACTTCTGGGAAGGTTTGGGGGCCTGACGCGGCAGTACGCGCATTAACCGCGTGTTAACTGCTCTGGGGCAGGCTGAAGGCATGACCGCGAATCGTGCCTTTCAGGAAGCCTCGCCCTCGCTGTTCGGATTTGTCCCGGCCGAGGATGACTGCACTCCCGTCCCGCCGCAGGCTGCGCCTCCGGGGAAGACCACGCGGCTGCCCAGCTATATCGCCGACCACCGCGCCCGCCTGCGCGACCGCTTCATGCAGGGTGGCGCGGGCGCGATGCCGGATTATGAGCTGCTGGAGCTGATCCTGTTCCGCGCCGTGCCGCGCCAGGACATGAAGCCCATTGCGCGCCGGCTTCTGGACCGCTTCGGCGACTTCAACCGCGTGCTGTCGGCCGACCCGACGCAGCTGGCGCAGGTGGAAGGCGTCGGCCCGGCGGTCGTGACCGAGTTGAAGATCGTTGAGGCGGCGGCCCAGCGGCTCGCCCGGTCCAGGGTGATCAACCGCCCCGTCCTGACCAGCTGGGACGCGCTGCTGGACTACTGTCACACGACCATGGCCCATGGCGCGGTCGAGCAGTTCCGCGTCCTTTACCTTGACCGCAAGAACGTGCTGATTGCCGACGACGAACAGGCGCGGGGCACGGTGGACCACGTCCCGGTCTATCCGCGAGAGATCGTGCGCCGCGCGCTGGACCTGAACGCCAGCGCCATGATCCTGGTCCACAACCATCCCTCGGGCGACCCGACCCCCAGCGCCGCCGACATCGACATGACTCGCCAGATCGTGGCGGCGGCAGGAACGATGGGGATCACCGTCCACGACCACCTGATCATCGGGAAAAGCCGCGAGCTCAGCTTCCGCAGTTCGGGACTGCTGTAGTCCCGGCATCTTCCGCGCGGGTTGCCCGACATCGGACAATCCCGGCGGCAGCCTGTGCCGGCTGGACACCTCGGCCCGCACCCGCATGATGCGGCCAGCGGCAGAGGGAGGGAGACATGAAGATCCTGACAAGGCTGGGAATGCAGGTCCCGGTGATCCAAGCGCCGATGGCGGGCGTCTCGACCCCTGCCTTGGCGGCGGCGGTCAGCACCGCGAGTGGTCTGGGCAGCCTCGGCCTCGCCGCGATGACGGGGGTCGAGGCGGCCGAAGCCATCGCCGAAACGCGCCGCCTGACCGGCCGCCCCTTTGGCGTGAACCTGTTCTGCCACCAGCCGCAGCCCCGCGACCCTAAAGCCGAGGCGCGATGGCTGGACCGGCTCACACCTCATTTCACCAAGGTCCGGGCAGAGCCGCCGAGATCCCTGACCCCGCGCTACCCGAGCGTCCTGGAAAGCGACGAACTGTTGGCCGCCGTCCTTGCCGCCCCTCCGGCGCTTGTCACCTTCCACTTCGGCCTGCCGCGCCCCGACCAGATCGCCGCCCTGCGCGAAGGGGGGTGCCTCTTGGGCGCAACCGCCACCAGCGAGTCCGAGGCCCGGCGCATCCGCGATGCGGGCCTTGACCTGATCGTCGCGCAGGGCTGGCAGGCCGGAGGTCACAGGGGGATATTCGACCCGGCTGGCCCGGACGAACGATTGGAAACGCTGGATCTTGTCCGGCGCATCGCACCCCTGGGACTGCCGGTCGTAGCGGCAGGCGAGATCATGGACCGCACCGACAGCCGCCGCGCGATTGATGCGGGAGCGGTCGCGGTTCAATGCGGCACGGCCTTCCTTCTGGCCCTCGAGGCCGCGACCTCGCCCGCCCATCGGCAGGCGCTGGGCCGGGGCGAGACGTGGATGACCAAGGCGATCTCGGGCCGCCCGGCACGCTGCTGCGCCAATGACTTCACCGCCATCCCGGACGAGGAGGCACCGGGCTATCCTGTCACCTATGCGGCAGGAAAGGCGCTGGATGCGGCCGCACGGGCGCATGGCGTTACGAGCTACGGCGCGCATTGGGCCGGCACTGGCTGCGCCCGCGCCGTGGCGCGACCGGCCGCGGAGACCGTCGCAGCACTGGCACCCTAGCGCGGGCGCCTACCTGTAGCGGCTGACATCGCCCTCTTGCGGGATCGTCGGGTTGCGCTCAGGCGCCCTGCGCGGCCACGAACTCGTCCCGGCCGTAGCCCTGCAGGTACAGCAGCGCCGTCAGGTCGCCGTGGTTGATGCGGATGGGAGCCTGCGCGGCAACGACCGGCTTGGCATGCAGCGCAACGCCCGTCCCGGCCAGCTGCAGCATCCCCAGATCGTTGGCCCCGTCTCCGACCGCGATCGCGTCCGCTGGCGTCAGGCCGCGGACGGCAGTGATCTCGTGCAGCGCCTCGACCTTGGCCTCGCGCCCGAGGATCGGCAGGGCGACCCGGCCGCTGAGCCTTCCCCCTTCGTCCGACAGCAGCACGTTGGCGCGCTGTTCGTCAAAGCCGAGGCGGTCGGCAACCGGCCCGGTGAAATCCGTGAAGCCGCCCGAGACCAGCGCCGTCCAGGCACCGTTGGCATTCATCGTGGCGACCAGTGTGGGCCCTCCGGCCGCGAGGGTGATGCGGGTTTCCAGCACCTGCGCGATCACCGTCTCGGGCAGGCCTTCCAGCAGCGCCACGCGGGCGATCAGCGCCTCGTGGAAGTCCAGTTCTCCGTTCATGGCGCGTGCCGTGATCGCGGCCACGCGCGGGCCGACCCCCGCCATGTCGGCCAGTTCGTCGATGCATTCCTGCCCGATCATGGTCGAATCCATGTCCGCCAGCAGCACCGCCTTGCGCCGCCCCGCCGTGGGCTGCACCGCAAGATCGAGGCCGCGCCCGTCAAGCTGTGCCCAGACCTCGTCGAAATCGGCGGGCGGCGATTCGATGGCGAACTCGGCCGCCGTGCCCCGGTCGAGCCAGATCGCCCGGCCACCGCCCCATCGGCGCTGCAGCGTGGTGATGATGTCGTCGTCGAGATCGGCGCGCGTGGGCGAGGCGAGGATGCTGACGGTATACATGAAGGCCTTTCCGCTGTCGGCCCTCGCATTACGGAGAAATTTCACGATCCGCCAGCGTCACGGGCCTTGCGTGAAGGGAGATGCCGGGCGTATGTCCGTGAGTGGGACACCCCTCCCCAACGAGGGGCTTTTTAGCTGGAAGGCTAACCATGCTCGATACCACGACCCCGGCCGCGCGGCCGGCCAATCCGCGCTTTTCGTCTGGCCCATGTGCCAAGATCCCCGGCTACAATCTCGACCTGCTGAGCGACGCGCCCTTGGGCCGCTCGCATCGCGCAGCCGTCGGCAAGAACAAGCTGGCGCAGGCGATCGACCTGACGCGCGAGGTGCTTGAGGTTCCGGCCGACTACCGCATCGGCATCGTTCCCGGTTCCGACACCGGCGCGGTCGAGATGGCGATGTGGACCATGCTGGGCGCGCGCCCCGTCGAGATGCTGGCTTGGGAAAGCTTCGGCGAAGGCTGGGTCACGGATGCGGTCAAGCAGCTGAAGCTGGATGCGACCGTCCGCAAGGCGGACTACGGCCAGATCGTGGACTTCGCAGAGGTCGATTTCGACAAGGATGTCGTCTTCACCTGGAATGGCACGACCTCGGGCGTGCGGGTGCCGAACGGGGACGCGATCCCGGCGGATCGGCAAGGGCTGACCATCTGCGACGCGACCAGCGCGGCCTTCGCCATGGACCTGCCCTGGGACAAGCTGGATGTGGTGACCTTCTCCTGGCAGAAGGTGCTGGGCGGGGAAGGCGCGCATGGCGTCCTGATCCTGTCGCCGCGCGCCGTCGAGCGGCTGGAAAGCTATGCCCCCGACCGCCCGCTGCCCAAGATCTTCCGCCTGACCAAGGGCGGCAAGCTGATCGAGGGCATCTTCAAGGGCGAGACGATCAACACGCCCTCGATGCTGTGCGTCGAGGACTACATCGTTGCGCTGAACTGGGCCAAGTCCGTGGGCGGTCTGAAGGGCCTGATCGCGCGGGCGGATGCCAACGCCAAGGCGGTGGCCGATTTCGTGGACGGGCGCGACTGGATCGCGAACCTGGCCGAGGACCCGGCAACGGCCTCGACCACCTCGGTCTGCCTGCGCTTCACCGATCCCGCGATCAAGGATGCCGCGGGCTTCGCCAAGGCCGTGGCCAAGCGGCTCGAGAAGGAAGGCGTGGGGCTGGACCTTGGCGCCTATCGCGACGCGCCGGCGGGGCTGCGGATCTGGTGCGGCTCGACCGTCGAGACGGCGGACGTCCGGGCGCTGATGCCCTGGATCGAATGGGCGTTCCAGGCGGAACTGTCCGCGCAGGACTGACGCCAGGCGGTGCGTGGAAACCACGCACCCTACCCCCTTCCCGTAGGGTGCGTGCTCGGCACGCACCATTTCCCCACATCTCACATGGGACGAACCCACATGGCACCCAAGGTTCTGGTTTCCGACAAGCTTTCCGAAACCGCCGTTCAGATCTTCCGCGACCGCGGGGTCGAGGTTGACTATCTGCCCGAGGTCGGCAAGGACAAGGAGAAGCTGGCCGAGATCATCGGCGATTATGACGGGCTGGCGATCCGGTCGGCCACCAAGGTCACCGAGAAGCTGCTGGAGAAGGCCACGAAGCTGAAGGTCATTGGCCGCGCCGGCATCGGCGTGGACAACGTGGAGATCCCGGCCGCCTCGAAGAAGGGCGTGATCGTGATGAACACGCCCTTCGGCAACAGCGTCACCACCGCCGAGCACGCCATCGCTCTGATGTTCGCGGTCGCGCGGCAACTGCCAGAGGCGAGCGTCTCGACCCACGCCGGCAAGTGGGAAAAGAACCGCTTCATGGGGGTGGAACTGTTCAACAAGACGCTGGGCGTGATCGGCGCGGGCAACATCGGCGGCATCGTGATCGACCGCGCCCGGGGCCTGCACATGAAGGTGCTGGCCTATGACCCCTTCCTGTCGGAAGAGCGCGCAACCGAGCTGGGCGCGGCCAAGGTCGAGCTGGACGAACTGCTGGCGAAGGCCGATTTCATCACCCTGCACGTGCCGCTGACGGAAAAGACCCGCAACATCCTGTCGGCGGAAAACCTCGCGAAGACCAAGAAAGGCGTGCGCATCGTCAACGCCGCCCGCGGCGGGCTGATCGACGAGGCGGCGCTGGCGGAAATGCTGAAGTCGGGCCATGTCGCGGGTGCGGCGCTGGATGTCTTCGCCACCGAGCCCGCCACGGAAAGCCCGCTGTTCGGGCTGCCGAACGTCGTGGTGACGCCGCACCTCGGGGCCTCGACCACCGAGGCGCAGGAGAACGTGGCCCTGCAGGTGGCCGAGCAGATGGCCGATTACCTGCTGACCGGCGCGGTGCAGAACGCGCTGAACATGCCCTCGGTCACAGCCGAGGAAGCAGCGGTCATGGGGCCGTGGATCAAGCTGGCCGGTCACCTCGGCGCCTTTGTCGGCCAGATGACGGACGAGCCGATCACGGCGGTCAACATCCTTTATGACGGCGTGGCCTCGGGGATGAGCCTGAACGCGCTGAACGCGGCGGTGATCGCGGGCGTGATGAAGGCCGCGAACCCAGACGTGAACATGGTCTCGGCCCCTGTCATGGCGAAGGAGCGGGGCGTTCACATCGCCACCACGACGCAGGACAAGTCGGGCGTCTATGACGGCTACATCAAGGTCACGATGGTCTCGGGCGACCGCGAGCGGTCGATCGCGGGCACCGTCTTCAGCGACAGCAAGCCGCGCTTCATCCAGATCCGTGGCATCAACGTGGACGCCGAGATCGGCGAGCACATGATGTATACCCGCAACAAGGACGTGCCGGGCGTGATCGGGACGCTGGGGATGACGCTGGGGGGACTGGGCGTCAACATGGCGAACTTCACCCTTGGCCGTGCCGCGAACGGGGGCGATGCCATCGCCATCACCTATCTGGACGAGCCCCTGCGCGACGACGTGCGCCAGGCACTGCTGGCGACCGGCAAGTTCATCCAGGTCCGCCCGCTGCGCTTCGAGGTGTGACGGAACTCCCTCCCCGGCCGGTCCGTTGGCCGGGGAACCTCAAGGGGGCAGCATGCGCATCTATGCCATCGGCGATATCCACGGCCAGCTGGAGCGGCTGCGCGAGGCGCACGCGCGCATCCTGCGTGACGGCGGCGAGGAAGCGCGGATCGTCCATGTCGGGGACCTGATCGACCGCGGTCCGGACTCGCGCGGGGTGGTGGAACTGCTGATGGAGGGCCAGGCGCGCGGCCGGAACTGGATCGTCCTCAAGGGCAACCACGACCGCGCACTGCCCAACTTCCTGCGAGATCCGCGCTGGATCGACCCCCGCGCGGCCGAGCGCAAGGACTGGATCGCCCGCGATGTCGGGGCCGGGGCGGCGCTGGCCTCCTGGGGCATTCCCGATGCCGCCCGCCGTCCGCTGGAGGAGGTCCATGCCGAGGCGGTGGCGAAGGTGCCCCAGGATCACGCGCGCTGGCTGCTGGGCCTGCCCGCCTGGTATCTGAGCCCGCTGGCCCTGTTCGTCCATGCGGGCCTGCGCCCCGGCGTGGACCTCTGCGCGCAGATCGAGGATGACCTGCTGTGGATCAGGAAGCCCTTTCATGACGACCGCCGCGACCACGGGGTGCTGGTGGTCCACGGCCACACCCCGATCCGGCAGCCGACCCATTACGGCAACCGCGTCAATATCGACAGCGGCGCAGGCCACGATGGCCCCCTGACCGCAATCCGACTGGACGCGCAGGGCGTCTGGGTGCTCGGGGACGGACCACCACGCCCGCTGCGGCCCTCACCCTCTCGGATGCGGAATGCTACGTGAGGTTTTGTGAGGTTTCTGGGACATTTGATGCATCCGTGACCGCCCGCCGATTTACTCGGACGCCTCAACGCGTTAAGACTTGTTCCGGATACCCATAGCCGGAAGACCCGATGCGCACGGCGAAATACAACATCGGCCAGGTGGTTCGCCACCGCGAACACCCGTTTCGCGGGGTAGTGTTCGACGTGGACCCGCAATTTTCGAACACCGAGGAATGGTACCAGTCCATCCCCGAGGATTGCCGTCCGTCCAAGGACCAGCCCTACTATCACCTTTATGCCGAGACCGAGGCAACCTATTACGTCGCCTATGTGTCGGAACAGAACCTCGTGCCCGACGCCTCGGGCGAGCCGCTGGAGCATCCCGACCTGGGCATCCGCTTCGGCGAGTTCCAGAACGGCCGCTATCCGCTGCAATACGGGTTGAACTGAACCGGAAATGGAGCCTTCGCTGATCGCGGCCCTGGTGGCGGCGGCCGCTGCGGCCGGGTTCGTCGATGCCATTGCGGGCGGCGGCGGGCTGATCACCGTGCCGGCGCTGATGCTGGCGGGCCTGTCGCCGGATCAGGCGCTGGCGACCAACAAGGTGCAGGGCAGCTTCGGCGCGGCGACGGCCGCCTTCAGCTATGGGCGCAGCGGGCTTGTCGATCTGCGCCGCCAGTTGCCGACGGGGGCCCTGGCCTTTGCGGCGGGCGGCGCGGGCGCGGGCCTGGTCACGGCCCTGCCGACCGATGTGCTGCGCGTTGCCCTGCCCATCCTGCTGATCGGCATCGCGCTGTTCTTTGCCTTCAAGCCCGGTCTGAACGATCTGGACCGCGCGGCGCGGCTGCGGCCGGCGCTGTTCGCCCTGACGGCGGTGCCGTTCATCGGGTTCTACGACGGGCTGATCGGACCGGGGGCCGGGGCCTTCTACATGCTGGCCTTCGTGACGCTGGCAGGCTTCGGCATCCTGAAGGCCACGGCGCATACGAAGCTGCTGAACTTCGCCTCGAACATCGGCGGGCTGACCGTCTTTGCGCTGACCGGCCATCCGCTGTGGATCGTGGGGCTTGCCATGGGCGCGGGCCAGGTGCTGGGCGCGGCGCTGGGTTCGCGGCTGGCGATGCGGGTCGGCGCGCGGGTCATCAAGCCGCTGCTGGTGGTCAGCTCGACCGTGCTGGCGCTGCGGCTCCTGTGGCAGATGATCTGAGGCCGGGCCCTCAGATCTTCAGGAAGCCTTCCGCCAGCCGCCGCTCGGCCACCTCGATCCCGCGCCAGTTCCGCAACGGGTCGGTGAGGTACTTGCCGACGACCGGATGGTTCGCCTCGAGAAAGCCGTAATGGACCAGAAGCGCCGTGATCGCGGCCTCGGAGGCGCGGGTGGCGCCGTCCGCGATCTTCAGCGCGATGCCCATGCCGCGCTCGGGCGCGATGGCGATGAAGACCGCCTCGGCTCCCGTCTTGACAGCGACGCGGCCCTTCATGGCGCGCATCAGGTCCGTGCAGGCCCGCCCCTCGCCTGCGACCAGTTCCGGGTGCAGCATCATCGCCTGCACCAGCCGCTGCATGCCCTGGCCACGCGCGTCCTCTCCGCCGCAGGCGAAGGCCGACATGGCGCGGGCCAGACCCGCGACCGAGGTGGCGAAGTTCGGGGCCGAGCAGCCGTCGATGCCCATGCCCGCGACCGGCTCGCCCGTGACTTCCTCGGTCGCTGCGCGGATCGCCTGCTGCAGGGGATGATCGGGCAGGTGATAGTCGGGGTCGGCCCCATGGTGCCGGTTCCAGGTCAGGAAGCCCGCGTGCTTGCCCGAGCAGTTGTTGTGGATCTGGCAGGGCGCCTCGTCCGAGCAGGTGAGCCGCCGGCTTTCCGCCGCGTCCCATGGCAGATGCGTTCCGCAGCGCAGGTCGGACTCGCCCAAACCCAGGGCGCCCAGCCAGGCGCCCACGCGGTCCACGTGGATGCGCGCACCGCTGTGCGAGGCGCAGGACAGCGCCAGTTGTTCCGTTCCCAGCCGGGCTGCGTCGGCAGCCCCGCTTTCCAGCAGCGGCAGGGCCTGGATCATCTTGCAGGACGACCGGGGGAAGATCACTGCCTGCGGATCGCCCCAGGCGGCGACCATGCCGCCCCGGTCCCAGACCACGGCGTGGCCCTGGTGGATGCTTTCGGGCAGACCGCCCCGCCACAATTCGATCAGGTCGGCCGCCGCCATCATCCAGCCCTTTGACAAATGCGCGATTTCCTGCCCGCAGGGGTTTTGCGGGCCGATGGTTTGCGGTTATTAGTCGCCATCAGGTCGCAAGACCACCGATTTGTGACAACCCGGCCCAACCGGGGCAGCAAGAGGGCACGAGCATGACGAAATCCATCTTCCACCTCGGCCTGGTGGCCGCGGCGCTGACGGCCCTTGCCGCCCCCGCGTTCGCCGCCGAGCCGAAGGTTCTGGGCAGCCAGGGCGACTGGACTGCCTTCGGGGGCGACGACCCCAAGGAATGCTGGGCCGTGTCCCCGCCCAAGTCCATCCGCAACACCGACGCCGAGGGCAACCCGCGCGAGGTGACGCGCAGCGACATCCGGCTGTACATCGCCTATCGCCCCGGCCAGAACGGCGAGGTGTCGTTCCAGGGCGGCTATCCCTTCGCCCCCGATTCCACCGTGGACGTGACCGTCGGCAGCCAGACCTTCAAGCTGTTCACGGAAGGCGAGAACGCCTGGACCGGCTCGCCCGACGAGGACTCGAAGCTGATCAGCGCCCTGCGCGCGGGTTCGGAAGCCGTCGTGAAGGGCCGCTCGACCCGCGGCACCCGGACGACCGACACCTTCTCGCTGTCGGGCATCACCGCCATGACCAACGCGGCGCGCGACGCCTGCCGCTGATCGCGGCTGCGGCGTTCCGTCCCTTGCGCCAACGCCGGGGCCGCCCCATCTGGGTGCGGCCCCCTTCCTTTTTCCCGCCGCTGGATTTCCGCCGATGACGACGCACGCCGCCCCGACCCTTGAGACGCCGCCCGCCCCGGCTGCGCCGATCGTGCAGGATGTGCGGACGATCCCGCGCAAGCTGGACGCCGGCGCCCGCACGAACATCGTCGGCCTGACGCGCGAACAGCTGCGCGACGCCCTGATCGCCGCCGGCACGCCCGAGCGGCAGGCACGGATGCGCGTGGGCCAGATCTGGCAGTGGGTCTATCACTGGGGCCTGCGCGACTTCGCGCAGATGACCAACCTCGCCAAGGATTACCGCGCCTTCCTGGCGGATCGCTTCGAGATCGCCCTGCCCGAGGTCGTGACGCGCCAGGTCAGCGACGACGGCACCCGCAAATACCTTCTGCGGATCGCGGGCGGGCACGAGGTCGAAACGGTCTACATTCCCGAGGAAGGCCGGGGGACGCTCTGCGTCTCCAGCCAGGTCGGCTGCACCCTGACCTGCACCTTCTGCCACACCGGCACGCAGAAGCTGGTCCGCAACCTCACGGCGGGCGAGATCGTGGGCCAGCTGATGGTCGTGCGCGACGACCTGGGCGAATGGCCCGAGCCCGGCGCGCCCAAGGACGAGACGCGGCTTGTGTCGAACCTCGTGCTGATGGGCATGGGCGAGCCGCTTTACAACTTCGACAACGTGCGCGACGCAATGAAGGTCGTGATGGACAACGAGGGGCTGAGCCTCTCGCGCCGCCGCATCACGCTGTCCACCTCGGGCGTCGTGCCGGAAATCGCCCGCACCGCCGAGGAGATCGGCTGCCAGCTTGCGGTCAGCTTTCATGCCACCACCAACGAGGTGCGCGACAGGCTGGTGCCGATCAACAAGCGCTGGAACATCGACGAGCTGCTGGGCGCCCTGCGCGAATACCCCCGCCTGTCGAACAGCGAACGGATCACCTTCGAATACGTGATGCTGGACGGCGTGAACGACACGGACGAGGACGCGCGCCGCCTGATCCGGCTGATCCGGGGCATCCCGGCCAAGATCAACCTGATCCCCTTCAACGAATGGCCCGGCGCCCCCTACAAGCGATCGTCCTGGGAGCGGATCGAGGCCTTCGCCGACATCATCTACAAGGCGGGCTATGCCTCGCCCATCCGCACGCCGCGGGGCGAGGACATCATGGCCGCCTGCGGGCAGCTGAAATCGGCCACCGAGCGTGGCCGCAAATCGGCGGCTCAGGTTGCGGCCGAGGCGGGGATCTGACCCAGCCGGGCTGCGACCTCCTCGGCAATCGCCAGAGATGAGGTCAGGCCCGGGCTTTCGATGCCGAACAGGTTGACGAGGCCGGGGAGGCCATGCGCTTCCGGCCCGTCGATGCGGAAATCAGCGGCAGGCTCTCCGGGGCCGCTGATCTTGGGGCGGATGCCGCAATAGGTGGGCGCCAGCGCCCCCTCGGGCAATTCAGGCCAGTAGCGGCGGATCTCGGATTCGAAATGCGCCTGCCGATTGGGGTTCACGCGATAGTCGATGCTGTCGATCCACTCGACATCCGGGCCGAAACGCATCGAACCGCCAAGGTCCAGTGTCAGGTGGACGCCCAGTCCGCCCGGTTCCGGCACCGGGTAGATCAGGCGCGAGAAGGCGGGCCTGCCCGGCGCGGCGTAATAGCTGCCGCGCGCATAGCGGGTAACGGGCACATGGGCGGGGTCCAGCCCCTGCACCGCCTGCGCCACCTGCGAGGCCCAGAGCCCGGCGGCGTTCACCACCATGTCGGCAGCCAGCCGGAAGCGCTCGCCATCCGTTTCGGTGTCCACGACGAAGCCGTCGGCGGTGGGTTCTATGGCGAAAACCTGCGTGCCAAGGGCCAGAGAGGCGCCCGCGGCTTCCGCATCCGCCAGCAGCGCCTCCATCAGCGCATGGCTGTCCACGATGCCCGTTTCCGGCGACAGAAGCGCACCGTGGCAGGAGAGTGCAGGTTCAAGCTCCATCGCCTGCGCCCCGGTCAGCATGGTCAGTGTCACGCCATTCGCCGCCGCGTGGCCCGCGATGGTCTCCAGCACCGCCAGTTGCTCGGGCGAGGTCGCCACGATCAGCTTGCCGCAGCGCCGGTGGGGCACGCCGCGCCGGGCGGCATAGTCGTAAAGCATCGCCCGGCCCGCCGTGCAGAGCCGCGCCTTGAGGCTGCCGGGGGCGTAATAGATGCCTGCGTGGATCACCTCGGAATTGCGGGAACTCGTCTCGGTGCCGATGGCTTCGGCCTTCTCGGCGATCACCACCTCGATCCCCTGCAGGGCCAGGGCGCGGGCCACGGCCAGTCCCACGACGCCCGCGCCCACAACGATGCAGCCGACCCGATCCATGTCCGAACTCCGCCCAAGAAAAAGGCCCGCCCCGAAGGGCGGGCCGTTCATCCATATGACCGGCGCCTCAGCGGGGCGCGATCATCATCACCATCTGCCGGCCTTCCAGCTTGGGCATCGATTCGACCTTGCCCGCCTCGCCCACGTCGTCGCGGACGCGGTTCAGAAGCTCCATCCCCAGGTTCTGGTGGGCCATCTCGCGGCCGCGGAAGCGCAGGGTGATCTTCACCTTGTCGCCGTCTTCCAGGAAGCGCATCACCGACCGCATCTTGACGTCGTAGTCGTGGTCATCGGTTCCCGGACGGAACTTGATTTCCTTGATCTCGATCGTCTTCTGCTTCTTGCGGGCCTCGGCCTCGCGCTTCTGCTGTTCATACTTGAACTTGCCGAGGTCCATGATCTTGCAGACCGGCGGCACGGCGTTGGGCGAGATCTCGACCAGATCCAATCCGGCTTCCTGGGCGAGGGCGATGCCCCGGGCAGGAGTAACCACCCCGATGTTTTCCCCGTCGGCGCCGATCAGGCGGATTTCCGGAACCCTGATCCGATCGTTCGTGCGGGGGCCGGTGTCGCGGGTGGGCGGAGCGTTGTGCGGTCTGCGGGCTATGGGCGTAGTCCTTGCATGGTTGAAAGAATCGATCACGAGATAATCAAGCGCGCCCCGCGATTCAACAGGCAAGGCGGGCACCTGGGGCAGCCCGCGCGGGTTTTCCGGCGCGTCGCGCTGTGCGATAGAAGGATTGTCCCCTGTGGCGGCGGCGGATGCGGCGGCACGGGCGGGCGATGGATCATGGGGTTTCGCTGATGACGCGCCTTGGGGCTGTGATTCTCGTTCTGGTCATCCTGCTGGCCGGTGTCTTCGCCTGGCAATGGCAGTCGCGCCAGCCGGCCGAGCCGGTCGCGACCGCCCCTGCCCCCCCGCCGGCCGATCCGGCCGCAGAGGCGGGCGACAGCGCCGCATCGGCTGCAGGCAGCGCCGCCGATGCCGCCGCCGACGCCGCGGACATGGCCGCGGATGCCGCAGCGACCGCGACGCAGGCGGCAGAGGGCACGGCCACCGTGCCGCTGGACGAGGCCGCGCGCGCAGCGCAGGAAGCCGCTGAAGCCGCCATCCAGGCAGCCGCCGAGGCGGCGGATGCCGCAGCGCAGGCGCAGGCCGAAGCCCGGGCGGGCGACGCCACGGACGCCGCTGCCGCGACCGAGGCCGCAGGGTCCGCCGCGCGCGACGCGGGGACTGCCGCCGGAACCGCCACCACCGCCGCGCGCACCGCCGCCGAGATCGACCGGCTGCTGACCCCTGAGGGCTTCAACGCGGGGGAGGTCGCCGCCCTGATCGATTCGAGCAACCTCGAGGCCGCGCAGAAGCAGTCGCTGAAGACCATCGTGACGGCGGCCTCGAGCAGCCCGGCCATGCTGCGCTCGGCGCTGGAACAGGTGCGGGCGGTGCTGCGGTGAACGAGGCCAGCCCTCTTGTCCGGCCCGACCCGGCCGACCCCCAGGGCCTGAACGAACCCTCGCGCCCGGCCGCGCCCCCGCTGCCCGCAGCCGCCGAGGGCCAGCCGGCCGCGCCTTTCCGCCCCGTTCCGCTGGACGCCTTCCTGGCAAGTCCCGGCGACCACCTGCGCCGCGGTCCGATCGCCATCATCCTGGTCGAGGACATGGTCGAGGTCGCCGCGACCCTGTCCCATCACATCGAGGCGGGCTTCAAGAAGATCCTCGCCCTGTCGCCCGAGCCGCTGTCCCCTGCCGACCTGCCCGACGATCCCAAGGGCCGGGTGCTGAACCTGCTGTTCGACGCGCGCGCCTCGGGGGCCCATGTCCGCGCGGTCAATGCCGTGATCGAAGCGGCCCCTGCCGATACCTGGCTTTACTACGGCTACAACGCCGAGTTCCTGTTCTATCCCTTCTCGGAAAGCCGCGGCGTGGGCGAGATGCTGGCCTTCCACGCCGAGGAGCGACGGCGGGGGATGCTGACCTATGTGATCGACCTTTATGCCCCGGACCTGGCGCGCCATCCCGATGCCGTCAGCATGGACGAGGCCATGTTCGACGGGACGGGCTATTACGCCCTGGGCCGTTCCGACCGCAGCGGCGGCACCCGCGAGCGGCAGCTGGATTTCTTCGGGGGCCTGCGCTGGCGCTTCGAGGAGCACCTGCCCCCCGACCGCCGCCGCATCGACCGCATCGCGCTGTTCCGCACCGAAAAGGGCCTGCGGCTGCTGCCCGACCACCGGCTGTCGATCGAGGAATACAACACCTATTCCTGCCCCTGGCACAACAACCTGACGGCGGCTGTGGCGTCCTTCCGGGTGGCGAAGGCCCTGGTGCGCAACCCCGGCTCGCGCGAACAGATCCGGGGCTTCACCTGGCGCAACTCGGAACCCTTCCGCTGGTCCTCGCACCAGCTGATGGAGCGCGGGCTGATGGAGCCGGGGCAGTGGTTCTGACGCGGGGCCAAGGACCGCGAAGGAAAAAGGGGGCCGCAAGGCCCCCTTCGCATTCCTGAAGCCGGGGGCGCGCAACCCGCGCCCCGGCCTGCGTCAGATGACGCCCAGCGCGCGCATCGCCTCGGCCACGCGGACGAAGCCCGCGATGTTGGCGCCCAGCACGTAGTCGCCCGGCGCGCCGTATTCCTCGGCGGTTTCGGCGCAGACGTCGTGGATGTCGGTCATGATGCCGTCCAGGCGCTCGACCGTTTCCTCGAAGGTCCAGCTGTCGCGCGAGGCGTTCTGCTGCATCTCCAGCGCCGAGGTGGCGACCCCGCCCGCGTTCGCGGCCTTGCCGGGGGCGTACAGCACGTCGCCCCGGCGGAAGGCTTCCACCGCGTCGGGGGTGCAGGGCATGTTGGCGCCCTCGGCCACGACGCGGACGCCGTTCTGGATCAGCGTCTTGGCATGACGGCCGGTCAGTTCGTTCTGCGTCGCGCAGGGCAGTGCGATCTCGCAGGGAACATCCCAGATCGCGCCCTTCCCGGCCTCGATGAAATAGGTGCCGGTGCCCTTGATGCGGGCATATTCCGAGATGCGGCCGCGGCGCTTTTCCTTGATCTCGCGCACGAGTTCGAGGTCCAGCCCGTCCTCGTCCACGACATAGCCGCCGGAATCCGAGCAGGCGACGACCTTGGCGCCGTATTCCTGCAGCTTCTCGATGGCAAAGGTCGCCACGTTGCCCGAGCCCGAGACGACCGCCGTGCGGCCCTCGAAATCCTCGCCCACGGCCTTGAGCATCGAGCGCACGAAGAACACCGCGCCGTAGCCTGTGGCCTCGGGGCGCGCGCGCGAGCCGCCGTAGGACAGGCCCTTGCCGGTCAGAACGCCCGCCTCGTAGCGGTTGGTCAGGCGCTTGTACTGGCCGAACATGTAGCCGATCTCGCGCCCGCCCACGCCGATGTCACCGGCCGGAACGTCGGTGTATTCGCCCAGGTGCCGGTGCAGTTCCGTCATGAAGGACTGGCAGAAGCGCATGATCTCGCGGTCGCTGCGGCCCTTGGGATCGAAGTCCGAGCCGCCCTTGCCGCCGCCGATGGGCATGGTGGTCAGGGCGTTCTTGAAGGTCTGCTCGAAGCCCAGGAACTTGATGATGCCGACGTTCACCGAGGGGTGGAAGCGGATACCGCCCTTGTAGGGGCCGAGCGCCGAGTTGAACTGGACCCGGAAGCCGCGGTTGATCTGGACCCGGTTCTGGTCGTCGATCCACGGCACGCGGAAGATGATCTGGCGCTCGGGCTCGCAGATGCGCTCGATCAGGCCTTCTTCCAGGTATTCAGGGTGCTTGGCGACGACGCGGCCAAGGCTTTCCATGACCTCGATCACGGCCTGGTGGAACTCGGGCTCGCCCGCGTTGCGCTCCTTCACCGTGGTGAGGATGTGTTGAAGCTTGTCGTCGATGCGTACCATGTCCGTCCCGCCACTGTGGGTCTCCGGCGCGCGGCATAATCCCAGACTCGGGCAGGCTACAACTGCCTTGCACAATTTTTGTGCGGAAATACGATGAAATCTTGGGCCCTCCACCACCTTCCGCCGGGTTGCGCGCAATATTTCGCGGGCCGGGCAGAGGCGCCCTCGCCTGCTTGCGCGGTTTGCCGCCCGGATGATAGACGCGGGAAAAGCCGGCACGGGCCGGCGTGGACAGACAGGACCAAACCGCATGGCGATGGAACAGACCCGCTTCGACAAGGGCGACCTTCTGGCCTGCGCGCGGGGCGAGTTGTTCGGCCCCGGCAATGCCCAGCTTCCCGAGCCGCCGATGCTGATGATGGACCGCATCACCGACATCAGCGAGGACCGGGGCGCGCATGGCAAGGGCCATGTGGTGGCCGAGTTCGACATCACCCCCGACCTGTGGTTCTTCGCCTGCCATTTCCCCGGCAATCCCATCATGCCGGGCTGCCTCGGCCTTGACGGGCTGTGGCAGCTGACGGGCTTCAACCTGGGCTGGCGCGGCTGGACCGGGCGCGGCTATGCGCTGGGCGTGGGCGAGGTCAAGCTGACCGGCATGGTCCGGCCTGACCGCAAGCTTCTGACCTACAAGGTCGATTTCACCAAGGCCGTGCAGACCCGCCGGCTGACCATGGGCGTGGCCGACGGCATCGTGGAAGCCGATGGCGAGGTCATCTACCAGGTCAAGGACATGAAGGTCGCTCTTTCCGAGAGCTGAACAAGAAGGGCTGCATCATGCGCCGAGTCGTCATCACCGGGCTGGGGATCGTCTCGCCCATCGGCAACAACGCCGCCGAGGTCACCGAAAGCCTGCGCACGGGCCGTTCCGGCATCGTCTTTTCGCCCGAATACGCCGAGCGCGGCTTCCGCAGCCAGGTCGAGGGGCGCCCGACCATCGACATCGCCGCCCATGTGGACAAGCGCGACCTGCGCTTCATGGGCGAGGGCGCAGCCTGGAATTTCATCGCCATGCAGCAGGCCGTTGCGGACTCGGGGCTGGAGCCCGGCGACGTGTCGAACCCGCGCACGGGCCTTGTGATGGGCTCGGGCGGGCCGTCGACGTCCAACTTCTTCAACGCCCACCAGATCGTCGTTGAAAAGGGCGCGCCCAAGCGCATGGGGCCCTTCATGGTCACGCGCTGCATGTCGTCCACGAACTCGGCGACGCTGGCGACGCCCTTTTCCATCAAGGGCGTGAACTACTCGATCACCTCGGCCTGCTCGACCTCGGCCCATTGCATCGGCAACGGGACCGAGCTGATCCAGATGGGCAAGCAGGACATCGTCTTCGCCGGTGGCGGCGAGGAACTGGACTGGACGCTCTCCTGCCTGTTCGACGCGATGGGCGCGATGTCCTCGAAATACAACGACGCGCCCGCGACCGCCTCGCGCCCCTTCGACGCGACCCGCGACGGCTTCGTGATCGGCGGCGGCGGCGGCGTGGTCGTGCTGGAAGAGCTTGAGCATGCAAAGGCGCGCGGCGCCAGGATCTATGCCGAGGTGACGGGCTACGGCGCGACCTCGGACGGCTACGACATGGTCGCCCCCTCGGGCGAGGGCGGCGAGCGGTCGATGAAGCTTGCGCTCGGCACGCTGCCGGAAGGCCGCAAGATCAGCTATGTGAACGCGCATGGCACCTCGACCCCGGCGGGCGACGTCACCGAGATCAAGGCCCTCCGCCGCGTCTTCGGCGAGGGTGCGGTGCCGCCCGTGTCCTCGACCAAGTCGCTGACCGGGCACAGCCTCGGCGCGACAGGCGTGCACGAGGCGATCTATTCGCTGCTCATGATGCAGCACGGCTTCATCGCCGCCTCGGCCAACGTCACGGAACTCGACCCCGAGATCCGGCCGGAAGAGATTGCCACCAGCCGCATCGACAACGTCGATTTCGACAGCGTGCTGTCCAACAGCTTCGGCTTCGGCGGCACCAATGCGACGCTGGTGATGTCCAGGTTCCGCAACTGACATTCATAACAAGGATCTTTGTCCATGCCGGGATTGCTCGAGGGGAAACGCGGCCTTGTGATGGGGGTCGCCAATGACCGCTCGATCGCCTGGGGCATCGCAAAGGCGCTGGCCGCGCAGGGGGCGGAACTGGCCTTCACCTACCAGGGCGAGGCCTTCGGCAAGCGGGTCCAGCCGCTGGCGGAGTCAGTTGGGTCGGACCTCCTGCTGGATGTGGATGTGACGAATGACGACTCGCTCGACGCCGCCTTTGCCGCGTTGGGCGAACGCTGGGGGCGGCTGGACATCCTGGTCCACGCCATCGCCTTTTCCAACAAGGACGAGCTGACCGGCCGCTTCGTGGACACGAGCCGGGCGAACTTCAAGCAGTCGCTGGACATCTCCTGCTATTCGCTGATCGAGGTCGCCCGCCGCTCGCTGCCGCTGATGACCGAGGGCGGCACGATCCTGACCCTGACCTATGGCGGGTCGAACCGGGTGACGCCCTTCTACAACGTGATGGGTGTGGCCAAGGCGGCGCTGGAATCGGCGGTGCGCTATCTGGCGAACGACCTCGGGCCGCAGGGCATCCGCGTGAACGCGATCAGCCCCGGCCCGATGAAGACGCTGGCCGGCGCGGCCATCGGCGGCGCCCGCAAGACCTATCGCCATACCGAGGCGAACGCCCCCCTGCGCGCCAACGCCACGCTTGAGGCGATTGGCGGGACGGCGGTGTGGCTCGCCTCGGACTGGGGCGCCTGCACGACCGGAGAGGTCGTGACCGTGGACGGCGGCTATCACGTCCTGGGAATGCCGCAGCCCGAAAACATCTGAGCGCGGGGGCGCGCGGCGCGGATCAGACCCGCCGCCCCTCGACCCAGACCCCCCGCACGGCGGCGGCCTGGCCGATGCGTGCCACGCGGATCACGTCGGCCCGGGCACCGAGGCTCAGGCGCCCACGGTCGTCCAGCCCCGTCGCCGCGGCCGGCGCGGCGGTGACACAGGCGATCCCGCGCGCCATGTCGCCCCACAGGTCGCCCAGCATCAGCGCACCCGACAGCAGCGAGGAGGGGACGTAGTCCGAGGACAGGATGTCCAGCAGGTCCGCCCGCGCCAGTTCCTCGGCCGCCACGTTGCCGCTGTGCGATCCGCCACGGATCAGGTTCGGCGCCCCCATCATCACGCGGATGCCGTGGGCGCGGCAGGACTGCGCTGCCTCGACGGTGGTCGGGAACTCGGCAAAATGGACGCCGTGACGTGCGCTGACGGCCACCTGCCCCGTCGTGGTGTCATCGTGGCTGGCCAGCACCGCGCTATAGCGGCGGGCCTCGGCCACGGCGGTCGCCTCGTGCAGATCGCCGACGCGGTCGCGCAGGGCGCGCTGTTCGGCGACATGCTGGCGGAAGACCTCGTCCGTCAGCCCGTAGCGGGCCAGCGCGAATTCGCGCAGCTTGCTTACGTCGCGGAACTGCCGCTCGCCCGGCGTGTGGTCCATCAGGCTGACGATGCCGACACTGTCGCCGGGACCGAACTTGGCCATCTCCTCGACCAGCGTCTCGGAGCAGATCTCGGCCCGCAGGTGCAGGAGATGGCTGATCCGCAGCGCCCCCTGACCGCGCAGTTCCAGGATCTCGTCGGCCAGCGCCCGGGCGTATTCGCCGTAGTTCGCGTCCTCGTTCGAGACGACCGAGCCCACGCGCAGCGCGTCAAAGACCGTGGTGATCCCGACACTGGCGAGTTCCGCATCATGGGCGATGATCGCCGCCTGGTGCGGCCAGTCGACCTTGGGGCGCGGCTGGATGTGGCGTTCAAGGTTGTCGGTGTGCAGCTCGACCAGACCCGGCATGACCAGGTCGCCCTCGCAGTCGATGGCGCCCTGGGGGACGCCCGCGCCTTCGGCGATCTCGGCGATCCGGCCCCCGGACAGCCGCACCCGTCCCCGCAGGGTCTCGGTCGGCAGGACCAGGGTGGCATTGGCGAGGATCGTGTCGGTCATCGGGCAGTCCTGTCTTGCGCATGCGGAACACCCCCGCCATGCGGGCCGTTCGGGGTCAGCATGTCCGGAGGTAGGAATGAAACGCTTTGCCGTCTATTACGCGCCGCGCCAAGGAGAGTTTGCGTCCCGCACAGCCGCCTGGCTGGGCTGGGACCCCGAAGCGGGACGCGAAGTGGCGCAGCCCGATCTGCCCGGCATGCCCTGCCCCGTGGCGGATCTGACGCGCGATCCGCGGAAATACGGCTTCCACGGCACGATCCGTGCGCCCTTCCGTTTGGGCGAAGGCGTCAGCCCCGACGATGCTGTGGCGGCGGTCGAGGCGCTGGCGGCCCGGCTTGCCTCCGTGACCTGCGACGGGCTGCGAATGGTGGACCTGCATGGCTTCCTTGCGCTGATCCCTGAAGGCTGCGACGAGGCGCTGCAGGCCCTTGCCGCGGCCGTGGTCGAGGGCACCAATTCCCTGCGCGCGCCCCCGACCGACGCCGAGATCGCCCGCCGCAAGCCCGAGCAGCTGTCGTCCCGCCAGCGCGAGTTGCTCGACCGCTGGGGCTATCCCTTCGTCATGGAGGAGTTCCAGTTCCACCTGACCCTGACCGACAAGCTGCCCGGCGACCAGCGTGCGCCGGTGATGGCGGCCCTGCAGGATCACCTGTCCCCCGTCCTGCCGCGCCCTTTCGTCGTCGAGGACCTCTGCCTCTTTGGCGAGGACACCGAGGGCCGCTTCCACCTGCTTCACCGCGCTGCCCTGTCCGGCTGAAGCGCGGCCAGCAGGCCCGCCACGCCGTCCTCCACCGTGCCGTCGTTCATGACCACCGTGGCGCGGGTGCCGGGCGGCAGGTCGAAGGAGGCGCGCTCCAGCCGCTCGCGGATGTCGGCCTCGCTTTCGCGGCCCCGGGCGGCAAGGCGCGCGGCCAGCACCGGTGCCGAGGCGGTCACAAGGATCACCCGCAGGTCAGGGAACAGCGCCTGCGCGGCAGGTAGTGCCGCGCGGCTGCCGTTGAAGATCACGTCGCCACCCCGCAACTGGTCATGGGGGATGCCGTAGCGCAGGCCATGCGCCTCCCAGTCCAGCGCGAACTCGCCCCGCACCTTGCGGGCGGCGAATTCCGCCGGCGTGATGCCCTCGAAATCCTCGCCCCCGGCCTCGGTCGGGCGGGTGATGACGCGGCGGGCCAGCCGCAGGTCGGGCCGACGCCGCAGGGCGCCCGCGATCAGCGTGTCCTTGCCCGCGCCAGAGGGGCCGACAACGGCAAAGATCATGCCCCTGCCCCCCTTTGCAAAGCTGCCGCCGCGCCGCTGAACCCCGTCCCCTGCATCCGGCGGATGTGCCCCCGGCGGTCGCGCGGGTCAACCCGCTGTTGCTCCCGCCCGGCAGGCACGTCAGGATGCCCGCCAAAGCAGGGGGACGGGACATGGACGTGCAGCATTTCACCGCCGCGGACGGCGCGCGGATCGCCTATCGGGACGAAGGCGAGGGGCTACCGGTCCTGTGCCTCGCGGGGCTGACGCGCAGCATGGACGACTTCGACTATCTCGCGCCGACGCTGGCCGACTGCCGGATGATCCGCATGGACTATCGCGGACGCGGGCAGTCCGACTGGACGGGCGCCGCCACCTACACCGTCCCGCAGGAAAGCGCGGATGCGCTGGCGCTGCTGGACCACCTCGGGGTTCAGAAAGCGGCCGTCGTCGGCACCTCGCGCGGGGGGCTGATCGCCATGTACCTGGCGGCCGTCGCCAGGGAGCGCCTGCTGGGCGTCTGCCTGAACGACGTGGGTCCCCAGTTGCGGCGCGAGGGGCTGGAGGCGATCATGGACTATGTCGGCCGCCCCCCGACCGCCCGGACGCTGGCCGAGGTGGCCGAGCGCCTGCCCCGCACGCTGCGCGGCTTCGGCGAGGTCCCTGAGGGCCGCTGGGTTGAAGAGGCTGCCCGCCTCTACCGCCAGGCCGAGGATGGCGTGAACCTGACCTACGACCCGTCCCTGCGCGAGGCCTTCCTCGCCGCCTTCAAGAACCCCGACGCCACCGCCTGGCCCCTGTTCGATGCGCTCGAAGGGCTGCCCATCGCGCTGATCCACGGCGAGGGCTCGGACCTGCTGGGCGAGGATGCGGTCGAGGAAATGCAGCGCCGCCGCCCCGACATGATCTACGGCAAGGTGCCGGGACGCGGGCATATCCCCTGGCTGGACGAGGGGGAGAGCGTGCAGGTGGTCAGGGCGTGGATGGGGGCGGTGCAGGGGACGGCGGCTGCGTAGGGTGCGTGCTTTACACGCACCGTTCGGCGGCGGGATGGTGCGTGCAGAGGACCATCCCACGCTTGCTACTAAATTGCACTCCCTCGGAATTTCTGTGCGGCAGCATGTATACGCTCTTTCCTCATGATACCTTCAACTGACGTAGGCATATCAAGAAATTCCCAGAATTCTTCCACCCTCTCAAACCCGAATGGATTTATTATGAAATGACGAAATATCGGATTGACTAGCTGCTGGCACTGCTGGGCAAGGCAGTCGTCAGCCTCTCCAATGACCTCTCTCCCATGCGTCAGAGCGTTGCGCCGTTCACGTACATGAACACCCAAGTACTGCATTTCAAATGCATCTTCCATCAAGTAAGATGCTCGATCAATGAGAACATCTGATTTGTCACTAGGCTCGCCCGCAACAAACTCCAGCAGCCGCCAAGCACCCAAAACTGTGTTTGAGACTTGATGCTCACTAAAGGCATCATAGTAGAGCAACAGCGCAGTTTCGCAACGCTTCGGCCATTTTGAACTTTTTGCCGCTGATAGCAATTTCCGAACCGCTTCGGCTACCTTGCTGCAGCGATCAGCATTGGGCTGAGTTGCCAGCCTAGCCTTTGGGCTCCATTCAGTATGCCAGAATTTCTTAGCAGCTAGTTGTCCATCCATTGTATGGACTGTTATTTGCGGCGCTATCAACGGTGAAGCTATTGGATATCGCAACCCTCCGATAGCCCACTGAACATGTCCATCAACGTGGGAAATTGCAGCAAGTACTTTCCTCAGGAAAGTGTGAGCTCTCTCAAACGCATCATCTTCATTGTGCGCTGCACTCTGGATGTAGCAAATCTCATATCACTCACATCCAAAATAAATTGTCCGAAACAGATCACTACCTTCCTCCCTCTGCTCAGATCTTTCTTTAAGAATCTTTTCTTCTACCCCCTGATTCAAACCTTGCACAATGCAAGTACCGTTTTCCTCGTAAGCCGTAATACCATCAAGCAGACTAGTGCGACCCCACACAGGAAAGGCAACAATATACGAGCTTTTTAGACGCAAAATTTTTGCGCGCTCTTCCTTGTATAAGTGAAGGAATTCATTTGGAGAATGATCTTGCGCCTTGTGGTTCGCCTTCGCAATAGCCTCTTTCTTGACCGCAATGCCGACACTCTTGTCGACAAGATACGTCTCTAGAAGAGCTTGCCACTCTTCAAATGATCCAATTCTCTGGGTGGATGCCGATCCGTCTGGATTCACAGTTCGGCTCTTCGAAAGGCGCTTCAAAAGTTCGCAGGGCTCTACGCCTTTTCGCCAAGCTGTCACCTCCACACCCCCTCGAACTCCCGCCACTCGCCCTTGCTCATGCCGCTGGTCTCCTGCGTGACCGTCTCGCCGGCCAGCCGCCGCTTCAGCACCTCCACGGCCTTGCCGGACAAGGACACCCCGCCCAGCCGGTAGTCTTCGAAGGCCGCGTAGGCCAGCGGCACCCAGTCGGCCACGATGCGGCACATCGCCTCGGCATAGACGCGGATCTCGTATTGCGCGTGGGCGTCAGCGCGCAGGCGCAGGAAGTGGAACAGGTTGTGCAGGTCGGTTTTCCAGTACCACTGGGTGTAGATGTTCGCGGGCAGGTTCATCCGCGCAAGCTCGCGGGCAAGGCCCTGCTGGCCCTCCTGGCTCAGCATCCCCTCGTAATGGTCATAGGACCGCATCGCGTCGTCGCGCAGGATGTCCAGGACGCGCTGCGCCTCCTCCCCCGACAGCACCGCGCCCCGGCCCTGGTTGTTCACCGTGGACTGGGCAGCCAGCTGTTCCGGCGCGGGGATGTAGAACTCGCGGTCGAGGATCGAGTAGCGGGCGGAGTATTCGTTCACGTTCGCGGTGCGGTGGCGGATCCACTGACGTGCGACAAAGACCGGCAGCTTGACGTGGAACTTGACCTCGCACATCTCGAAGGGGGTCGAGTGCCAGTGCCGCATGAGGTAGCGGATCAGCCCCTCGTCGTTCGACACGGCCTTGGTGCCGCGGCCGTAGCTGACGCGCGCCGCCTGCACGATGGCGGAATCGTCGCCCATGTAGTCGATGACGCGCAGAAGCCCGTGGTCCAGCACGGGGTGGGCTACGTAAAGGTGCCGCTCCATCCCCTCGCTAACCGCGCGCAGCGTCTGGCGCGGGGTGGCGCGGGCCTCGTCGATCTCGGCTTGCTGCTCGGGGGTCAGGGGCATGGCGTCCTCTCGGCTTCTCTTTCCCCCGTCTCTAGCGATCCGCACCGCCGCGTGCCACCATTGCCGCCGCACCAAACGGGAGAAGCACGATGCGTTATCTGCACACCATGGTCCGCGTGAAGGATCTGGACACCAGCATGGGTTTCTATCGCCTGCTGGGGCTCGAGGAGACCCGGCGGGTGGAAAGCGAGCAGGGCCGCTTCACGCTGGTCTTCATGGCCCCGCCCGGCCAGCCGGAAACGCCGGTCGAGCTGACGTACAACTGGGACGGCGACGAGGGCCTGCCCTCGGACAGCCGTCACTTCGGGCATCTCGCCTATGAGGTGGACGACATCTACGCCACCTGCCAGCACCTGATGGACAATGGCGTGACGATCAACCGGCCGCCGCGCGACGGCCACATGGCCTTTGTCCGCAGCCCCGACAACGTCTCGATCGAGCTGCTGCAGAAGGGCGGTTCCCTGCCGCCGCAGGAGCCCTGGGCCAGCATGGGCAACACCGGCCACTGGTAGGCGTCAGTAGATGTAGCGGATCTGATCGGCCCAGAAACGCTCGACCCGCCGCCATTGCAGGTTCACCTGCGGAAGCGGCGGGTCGTCCAGCACGCCCGAGGCCTGCAGCCCCGCCGCGTGGCGCAGGAACATCTGCCCGATGATCTCGCGCACCTCCTCGCCGCGCGGGGTCAGGCGGACGCGGACCGAGCGGCGGTCCATTTCCGAGCGCTGGTGGTGGACATAGCCCATCTGCACCAGCTTCTTGAGATTGTAGCTGACGTTCGAGCCCTGATACATCCCGCGCGACCGCAGCTCACCCGCCGAAACCTCGGCATTGCCGAGGTTGAACAGCAGCAGCGCCTGCACCGGCGTCAGGTCCTCGTGCCGAAGGCGCTCGAACTCGTCCTTGATCAGGTCCAGCATCAGCCGGTGCAGCCGGTCGAGGATCTGCAGGCTTTCGAGATAGGGCTCCAGCACCTCGGGCAGGTCGTCGGCAGGAGGCACAGGCGTCGCGGAGGGGCGCAGCACGGCAAGTCGGGTCATGGCAGGCATCCGTTTGGCGTCTTTCCCGCCACCCTGACACCGACGTCCCAAGATTCGGTTAAGCGCCGCGGATTTCCCTCAGCCGGCCCTGCGCATGGGCCGCGATGCGGTCCAGCATGGGCGCATGGACCTGCGGCCCCGCCGTGCCGCCTTTTAGCCGGGCCGTGATCCAGGGGTAGAGGTCCTGGTCGTTTTCCTCGAGCAGCCGCTCATAGGCGTCGAGGCTGTCGGCATCCATCGCGGCCAACTCGGCTTCCGCGAAGGGACCGAGGATCAGGTCCATCTCGCGCGTGCCGCGCCGCCAGCTGCGCATGACGATCCGCTTCAGCCGGGCCTCGTGATCATCCATTCGCATTCCTCCTGCGCTTGCGGCGGTGCCGCCCCGCGCCTATCACCGCCCCGTCCCCCATGGTTCCGGAGCGCGCCGATGAGCTTTCTGTCGCAGACCCTGTCCCGCGTCAAACCCTCGCCCACCATCGCCATGACGAACCTGGCGCGCGAGCTGGCGGCGGAAGGCCGCGACATCATCAGCCTCTCGGCCGGAGAGCCGGACTTCGACACGCCCGCCCATATCCGCGAAGCGGGCAAGGCCGCCATCGACGCGGGCCACACCCGCTACACCGCCGTGGACGGCATCCCGGAACTAAAGCGCGCCGTCGCCGACAAGTTCCGGCGCGAGAACGGGCTGGACTATGCGCCCGGGCAGATCACCGTCGGCACGGGCGGCAAGCAGATCCTGTACAATGCACTGATGGCGACGCTGAACCCCGGTGACGAGGTGATCATCACCGCGCCCTACTGGGTCAGCTATCCCGACATGGTGGCGCTGGGCGGGGGCACGCCCGTGATCGTCACCGGCAGCCTGGAAAACGGCTACCGCATCACGCCCGAGCAGCTTGAGGCGGCGATCACGCCGAAGACGAAATGGGTGATCCTGAACTCGCCTTCGAATCCCACCGGCGCGGGTTATGGTGAGGACCACATGCGCGCCCTGACGGACGTGCTGCTGCGGCACCCGCAGGTCTGGGTGCTGGCCGACGACATCTACGAACATCTCGTCTATGACGACTTCCGCTTCGTCACCCCGGCGCAGATCGAGCCGCGCCTGATCAACCGCGCGCTGACCATGAACGGGGTCAGCAAGGCCTATGCGATGACCGGCTGGCGGATCGGCTATGGCGCGGGCCCGGTGGAACTGATCAAGGCAATGGCGAACGTGCAGGGGCAATCGACCTCGAACCCCTGCTCGATCAGCCAATATGCGGCACTGGCCGCGCTGACCGGGCCGCAGGACTACATCACGGAAAGCCGCGCGGCCTTCCAGCGGCGCCGCGACCTGGTCGTCTCGGGGCTGAACCAGTGCGAGGGAATCGACTGCCCCACCCCGCAAGGGGCCTTCTACGTCTATCCCTCGATCGCGCGCCTCATCGGCAGCCGCACGCCCGAGGGCACGGTGATCGCCGACGACCGCACCTTCGCGATGGAACTGCTGAACGCGACCGGCGTCGCCGTGGTCTTTGGCGAGGCCTTCGGCCTCTCGCCGCATTTCCGTATCAGCTATGCCGCCTCGGACGAGCAGCTGTCGGATGCCATTGCCCGTATCCGCGGCTTCTGCGGCAACCTGCGGCAGGAACCGGCGTGACAGGGGGGCGTTCTGGTCGGGAATAAACCCGAAAGGACAAGAACATGCTGTCTCGTGATGCGCTGGTCGTCGTTGCCGACGGGAAAAAGGCCGTACTGTTCCGCAACACCGCCAAGTTCAGGATCGAGCTGGAGGAGGTCGAGCGGATCGGCCCGACCAACCTGCAGGACGAAAGCCAGGGCCGGCAACCCGACGACACGCCCCCCCGCGACGAGGACGAGGCGACCTTCGCCAAGCAGCTGACCGAGCGTCTGAACCTCATGGTCCTGCAGAACAAGGTGCAGGAACTGGTGATCATCGCCGACCCCAACACGCTGGGTGTCATGCGGAAGAACTATCACAAGATGCTGGAGCAGAAGGTGGTGAAGGAAGTCGCCAAGACGCTGACCGCCGCCAGCGCCGACGAGATCGCCCGCGCGCTGGCCTGACCGGGAGAATCGACAGGACAGGGCGCCGCGGCGCGGATCATCCCCATGGAGCTTGCGGCCCTTTTCGTCATCGTCCCGGCGCTCGTCCTGGCGATCCTGCGGCTGTATTACCGCCCGCCCTCGCTGAAGAACCGCACGGTCAGCGAGGCCGTGCACCTGTCCGACGCCACCACGATCGGCCGCGCGGTCCTGGCGCATGGGGGTGCGCGGTCCAGCGTCAGCGGGGTCGTGGCGCTGCATGACGGGCTGGACGCCTTCGGCGCGCGCATCTCGCTGATCCGCGAGGCCGAGGTGGCGCTGGATGTCCAGTATTACATCTGGCAGCGCGACATGACCGGCCTCGTCCTGCTGGACGAACTGCGCCAGGCGGCGGAACGCGGCGTGCGCGTCCGGCTGCTTCTGGACGACAACGGCATCTCGGGGCTGGACGCCGATCTGGCCGCGCTGAACGCGCATCCGAATGTCGAGGTGCGGCTGTTCAATCCCTTCATCCTGCGCCGGCCCAAGCTGCTGGGCTATCTTTTCGACTTCCGCCGCCTGAACCGGCGGATGCACAACAAGCTGATGGTCGCGGATGGCGCGGCAGCGATCCTCGGCGGGCGCAACATCGGCGACATCTACTTCGCCTATGGCGAGGGGCCGCATTACCTCGACACCGACGTGCTGGCGATGGGCCGGGTGGCGGTGGACGCGGGCGAGGACTTCGACCGCTACTGGGCCAGCGGCTCGGCCTATCCGGCCGAGCTGATCCTGCCCGCCCCGGGCGAAACCAGCGCCCGCAGCGACCTGGACGTGCTGCTGGCGAACGACCGGGCGCTGGCCTACCGGCAGACCGTGGTCACGCGCCCCCTGGTGCAGGACATGGTGCAGGGGCGGCTGGCGCTGGACTGGGCGCCGGTCACGCTGATCAGCGACGATCCCGCCAAGGGTCTCGGCCGGCACCGCAACCGCGACCTGATGTTCGCGCGGCTGATGCGGATGATCGCCAGTCCCGAGGATTCGGTGGACATCATCTCGGCCTATTTCGTGCCCGGCAAGCGCTTCACCCAGCGTCTGGCGCGGCTGGTCGCCGAAGGGCGGCAGGTGCGCATCCTCACGAACTCGCAGGAGGCGACGGACGTGCTGGTCGTCCATTCGGCCTATGTGAAATACCGCCCCCGGCTGATCGACACCGGCGTGCGGCTGTACGAGCTGCGCGCCAACCGCGGCATGCCGCCCGAGCCGCGCACCCCCGGCACCTCGACCCGCGCGAGCCTGCATTCCAAGACAGTCTGCGTGGATCACGAGCGGATCTTCATCGGCTCGTTCAACTTCGATCCCCGCTCGATCATCTTCAACACCGAGATGGGGGTGATGATCGACAGCCCCCGCCTCGCCTCCGAGGTCAGCCGGGGACTGGACGAGGTGCTGCCGCTGGTCAGCTACGGCCCGCGCCGGGACGAAGGCGGGCGGCTGGTCTGGCACGAGCCTGCGGTGGACGACGCCGAGATCGTCCACCGCCGCGAGCCGGGCACCAACTTCGCCCAGCGCGCGCTGTTGTGGCTGATCGGCAGGCTGCCGATCGAGTGGCTGCTTTAGGCCTGGGCCTTGGCCGCCCGGCGCGCGGCGTGCAGCAGCGGCTCGGTATAGCCCGAGGGCTGCTCGGCCCCCTTCAGGATCAGGTCGCGCGCCGCGTTGAAGGCAGGGCCGTCCAGCGCGGGGGCCATCGGCTGGTACAGCGGGTCGCCCGCGTTCTGGCGGTCCACCTTCTCGGCCATGCGCGCCAGCGAATCCTGCACTTGGCGTTCGGTGATGATCCCGTGCTTCAGCCAGTTCGCCAGATGCTGGGCCGAGATCCGCAGCGTCGCCCGGTCCTCCATCAGCGCCACGTCCTCGTAGTCGGGCACCTTCGAGCAGCCGATCCCCTGGTCCACCCAGCGCACGACATAGCCCAGGATCGACTGGCAGGAGTTGTCGATCTCGTAGGCGACCTCGTCGGGCGAGAGGTTCGCGCCCCCCAGCAGCGGCGGCGTCAGCAGCGCGTCGAGCGAAGGCTTCTCGCGCGAGCGCAGTTGCTCCTGCACGTCATGCACCGAGACCTGGTGGTAATGCGTCGCGTGCAGCGTGGCAGCCGTGGGCGAAGGCACCCAGGCGGTGTTCGCGCCCGCCTGCGGATGGGCGATCTTGGCCTTCAGCATGTCGGCCATGTCATCGGGCTTGGCCCACATGCCCTTGCCGATCTGGCCCTTGCCCGCGAGTTCCAGCGCAAGGCCGGTGTCCACGTTCCCGGCCTCATAGGCGGCAAGCCACGGCTGGTCCTTCATGCGGCCTTTCGGCACCACCGGCCCGGCTTCCATCGAGGTGTGGATCTCGTCACCCGTGCGGTCGAGGAAGCCCGTGTTGATGAACACGACCCGGTCTTTCACCTGCGCAAGGCAGGCCGAAAGGTTGGCCGAGGTCCGGCGCTCCTCGTCCATCACGCCCAGCTTCACGGTGTTCGCGGGCAGGCCGAGGATGCGCTCGACGCCGGCATAAAGCCGCTCGGCAAAGGCGACCTCGTCGGGGCCGTGCATCTTGGGCTTCACCACATAAATCGAGCCGGTGCGCGAGTTCCGCCTGGCCTGCAGGTCATGCATGGCGCCGGCGACGGTCATCAAGGCGTCCATGATGCCCTCGGGCGTTTCCTGCCCGTCCAGCATCACGGCGTCGGTGGTCATCAGGTGGCCGACGTTGCGGACCAGCAGCACGGCGCGGCCGGGATGGGTGACTTCGTTCCCCTGCGGGTCGGTGTAGGCCACGTCCTCGGCCAGGCGGCGCGTCATCTGCCGCCCGCCCTTCTCGAAGGTGTCGGTCAGGTCGCCGCGCATCAGGCCCAGCCAGTTGCGGTAGTTGGCGACCTTGTCCTCGGCATCGACAGCGGCGACCGAGTCCTCGAAGTCCTGGATCGCCGTCAGGGCGCTTTCCAGGATGACGTCCGAGATGCCCGCCTTGTCGTCGCGCCCGATCACCGTGCTGCGGTCCACCTTCAAGCGGATCAGCAGGCCGTTCACGCGCAGGAACACGTCCTCGCCGCTGGTGCCCGCGAATTGCGCCGCATCGGCAAGGCCGGTCTCGCCCGCGCCCGTGGTCAGGACCAGGCGGCCCCCTTCGGCCTTCATCCCGGTCACGTCGGCCCAGGAGGCGCCGTCCAGCGGCGCCACGGAATCGAGGTGCTTGCGCGCCCAGGCGATCACCTGCGCGCCGCGCCCGGCATCATAGCCGCCCGGAGCAGCCTTCCCCGGCAGCGCGTCGGTGCCGTAAAGCGCGTCATACAGCGAGCCCCAGCGCGCGTTCGCCGCGTTCAGCGCGAAGCGGGCGTTGCTGATCGGGACCACAAGCTGCGGGCCCGCGACCTGCGCCAGTTCCGGGTCCACGTTGGACGTGCCGATCGTGAAGGGCGCGGGCTCGTCCACCAGGTAGCCGATCTCGCGCAGGAAGGCGCGATAGGCCTCGGCGTCATGCGGCTGGCCGCGGCGCGCGCGGTGCCAGTCGTCGATCTGCGCCTGCAGTTCGTCGCGGCGCTTCAGCAGGGCGCGGTTCTCGGGGGCAAGCTCGCGCAGCAGCGCGGCATAGCCGTCCCACAAGGCTTGGGGCGTGACGCCGCCCGTCAGCAGTTCCTTTTCGACCAACTCGGCCAAGGGGGCTGCCACCTGCAAACCGGCGCGCTCAACGTGATCGGTCATCTTCAACCCTCCATCAATGCAGCAGGATGGATAGCAGTCCCCGGGCAGGAAGGTGACAACGCCGGCGTTCTTTCCCATGATGCGGGAAACGGAGGAAGACTTATGGCGGAGAATGGGGTTCAGTCGGTCAGCCGCGCGCTGACGCTGCTGCGGTTGCTGGCGCAAGGCGACGGCAGCCGGCTCAGCGATCTTGCGCGGGCTGCGGGGCTGCCGGTGTCCACCGCGCACCGCCTGCTGACGACGATGGAGCAGCAGGGCTTCGCGCAGTTCGAGCCCGCCTCGTCCGCCTGGCACGTCGGGCGCGACGCCTTTTCGGTCGGCATGGCCTATGGGCGCAGGCTCAGCTTCGTGGCCCCTGCCCTGCCGCTGCTGCGGCGATTGCGGGACGCCACGCGCGAGACGGCGAACCTCGGCATCCTGGACGACGATCACCTGGTCACGGTCAGCCAGGTCGAAAGCCGGGAAATCCGCCGCGCGCTGTCGCCGCCGGGGCGGCGGGTGCCGGTATTCTCCTCGGCCATGGGCAAGGCGATCCTGGCCACCTGGCGTGACGAGGATGTGCTGGCGCTGGCCGACCGCGCGGGCCTGCCGCCGCTGACCTCGAAAAGCCTGCGGACACGGGACGCGGCGCTGGCCGACATCACCCGCACCCGCGCGCGCGGCTGGGCGCTGGACGACGAGGAGTTCAACCTTGGCATGCGCTGCCTTGCCGCCGTGGTCTGGTCGCCACAGGGAGAGGCCGCCTGCGCCATCTCGATCTCGGGCGCGGCAGGGCGCCTGACGGACGACCGGATCGCGCCCCTGGGAACACTGGTGGCGCAGGCAGCCGAGGAACTGACGGTGCTGCTGGGCGGTGTGGCACCCGAGAGCGGCACCGGTTGATCCCTCAGGGACGGTCGGGAATGGTCGGGGAGAGCATCGCGGGCAGGCTGGCCCGCAACGCGTCCCAGCCTCCGGGTTGCCAGCCGAGCGCGGCCAGACGCTCGCAACTCATCACGGACACCGCGTTCTCGGCGCCCGGCGGCGGGGGATGCGGGCAGCCGGTCAACCGCTGAACCTCGGCCAAAAGGTCATGGCGGTCGAGCAGGAGGTCCGAGGCGTTGAAGGCACCTCGCGCCCCGTTCCGCAGGATCAGCAGGATCGCGGCAGCGAGATCATCGCCGTGCAGTTCCGTGGCAACGCGCGGTGCAATGGGACGGCCGGCAAGGTAATCGGCGAAGAGGCCGCTCCACTTGTGGCCCTCGCCCGGGCCATAGATGCCGGTCGCGCGGATGCTGGCCGTGGCGAAGCCCTCGCCGCTGAGCGCGGCAAGCCCCGCCTCGGCCTCGGCCTTCACCCGGCCGTAAAGGCTTGCAGGCGCGGCCGGAGTGCCGTCCGGCAGCGGCGTTCCCGCAGGCAGCGCGTCATAGACGGCGCGCGACGACAGGAAGACCACCTGCCCCGCCCCCGCCGCCTTGGCGTCCTCAAACAGCCGCAGCGAGCCGTCGCGGTTCAACGCCACGAAACGCTCGGGATCGTCGCCCTCGCCGCAGCGATACTTGCCCGGCACATGGGCGAAGGCGGCGTGGACCAGCGCCGCGCAGCCCTCCAGCGGCGCGGACTGGTCCAAGCGCCAGCCGGGCAGCGTCTCGACCTGATGGCCCTCGGCCCGGAAGGCGCGGAGGAGGAAGCGCCCGACCAGCCCGCTCGCGCCGCTCAGGGCGATCCTCATGCCGGGTCAGGCAGGCTGCGCGGGTCGGGCACCGGGCCGTCGCCTGCGTAAGCCCGCCACAGGTCGATCAGCGGACGGACACGATCGGCCTTGGCGTGGTCCTGCCACGGTTTCTCGTACTGGAAATGCAGGATCTTCACGTCCTGCCAGCGCCACAGTTCGGGCATGGCGAACCAGACGTATTGCAGCATGTTGAAGAACACCGGCAGGCCGTGCCAGTCGGGGAAGTAGCTTTCAAGGAAGGTCTGGTCGGTCCGCCGCCAGAAGACGCCCGGCACGTCCAGCTTCGCCAGCATGTCCCCGAAAGTCGTCGAATCGGGCCGCGCCGTGAAGACGCCCGAGTTCATGCGGTGGAAGTCGGCTAGGCTTTCATAGACATTCGGCGCGGCGCAGAACTGCGGATAGTCGAACAGCTTGTCCACGTTCTGCAGGACCAGCGCGTCCGCGTCGATGAAGACGACGCGCTCGTAATCCAGTTGCCACAGCCGCAGCTTGGCGAAGTTGTCGAGCGGAGTGTGGAAGGGCGGCTTTTTGCCCTTGGTGAAGGCCGCGCGGCCGTGCAGCGCGTCCTTTGCATGGGTGGCGTTGAACTCGGGGCTCGTCGGCAGCAGCTCGCAGCGAACTAGCCGGGCGCCCAGGGCCGACAGCGGCGCAAGCTCCGCCTCGGCTACGTCGGTGTGCAGGACGCAGATGTCGGCCTGCGTGCCGGAGAGCACGATGGACCGCACCAGCGCCTTTGCACCCAGCGCATAGTCGGCGTTCGTCACGAGCGTGACGAAGGCGCGGTCGGACCGGGCGGAGCGGTCCGGCGTCAGTCCATGCATCAGACGGCCTTGAGCTTCTTGCCCTCGGGGTCATGATCGACGCGCTTGGCGATGTCCTTGGTCCAGGCGCTGACGGCGGGCACGCGCGAGCGGTCGATGCGGTGGGCGTATTTCTTCGCCACGTCCACGACTTCGGCCAGCAGCCCCTCCTGCAGGGTGATCGGGTTCAGGCCCAGCGACAGGAACTGGTCGTTCTTCACGATCAGGTCGTTCTCGTCGGCCTCCTTGCGCGGGTTCGGCAGCATCCGCACCTCGGCTCCGGTCATGCGCGCGACCAGTTGGGCGAGGTCGCGGACGCGGTGCGTCTCGGTCATCTGGTTGAAGATCTTCACCCGCTCGCCCGTCTTGGGCGCGTCCGACAGCGCGAGTTCAATGCAGCGCACGCAGTCCTGGATGTGGATGAAGGCGCGGGTCTGGCCGCCCGTGCCGTGGACCGTCAGCGGATAGCCGATCGCCGCCTGGATCAGGAAGCGGTTCAGCACCGTGCCGTAGTCGCCGTCATAGTCGAAGCGGTTGATCAGCTGCTCGTGCCGCCGCGTCTGGTCGGTGTGGGTGCCCCAGACGATCCCCTGATGCAGATCGGTGATCCGCAGCCCGTCGTTCTGGGCGTAGAACTGGAACAGGATCTGATCGAGGCTCTTGGTCATGTGATAGACCGAGCCCGGGCGGGTGGGGTACAGGATCTCCATCCCCTTCCTGCCCGCGGGCGTGTCGATCTCGACGTCGAGATAGCCTTCCGGGATCGGCGCCCCGACCGAGGAATAGCCGTAGACACCCATGGTCCCGAGATGGACCAGATGCGCGTCGATGCCGGTTTCAACCAGCGCCGCCAGCAGGTTGTGCGTGGCATTGACGTTGTTGTCGACCGTGTAGACCTTGTGGCGGTCGGTCTTCATCGAATAGGGCGCGGCGCGCTGCTCGGCGAAATGGATCACGGCGTCGGGCTTGTGGTCCGCAAGCCACTGCTTCAGCCGCTCGTATTCCTTGGCGAGGTTCAGCAGGTGAAAGTGGATCGTGTTGCCGCTTTCCTGCTTCCAGATGCGGCAGCGTTCCTGGATCGAGTCCATCGGCGTCAGCGACTGCACGCCCAGTTCCGTGTCGATCCAGCGGCGCGACAGGTTGTCGACGATATGGACCTCGTGGCCCAGGTTGGACAGGTGCAGCGAGGTGGGCCAGCCCACGAAACCGTCACCGCCGAGAACCGCGATCCGCATGATCCATTTCCTTCTGTCCATCTGCGTCGCGCGCCGATTACTCCGGCGGCAGGCCGCTGTCGAATGAACATATGGCGACAGATGACGGCTTCGTGAAGCCCTGCCCCCTCCCGTGCGACTGCCTCAGGCGGGTTCCAGCCGCACCAGGTAGGGCAAGGGCTCGGGCTGGATCAGGTCGCGGACCGCCTCGACCCGCAGCATGGCCCGTCTGCGCGAAATCCGCAGATGCGCGACCAGCGAGTCCCTGGCCCCTGCGACATTGCCCGCTTCCAGCCTTGAGACGACCTCGAGATGCTCGGCCAAGAAGGGCTCGGTCCCGAACAGGTCCAGCGTCCAGCGGTAAAGGACGTGGTGCGCGACCAGAAGCGACTGCGCGAGGTTCATCGCCTGCATCAGCGCGGCATTGGCGCAATGGGACAGCAGATCGACATGCAACTGCTGTTCCAGCCGGTCCAGCACGGCGCTATCGCGCAGCGCGCTTTCGGCCATCGCGGCCTGCAGGTCGTCCCTCAGCCCGGCGAGATAGCCCGGCGGCAGGCGCGGCGCGGCCTTTTCCAGCGCCACGGGCTCGAGCACCCAGCGCAGTTCGTAAAGCTCGTCGGTGTAGTCGGGCGTCAGCCCCGGCGCGACCCAGCGGCCCGAGCCGTCCTTGCGCAGGATGCCGCGCTGGTGCAGCCGGGCCACCACCTCGCGCGCGACGGTGCGGCTGACGCCGTGGTGGCGGGCCAGTTCAGCCTCGTTCACCCGCCAGCCGCCTAAGGGCGTGCGGGACATGATGGCAAGCTCGATCTCGGGGTAAAGCCGCTCCCATCCTGCAGGAACGGTCAGTTGCCGGGGCGCCGGGGTCCGGGGAGCGTGAGGCGCGCCTTCCACCAGGGCCACAGCCTCGCCTTCGATCAGCCCGGCCTTGCGCAGCCGGTCCAATGCACGGCGCGCGGGCGTGCGGCTGATGCCGAAGCGGCGCGCGACCGCCGTGGGGCTGAGCCGCGTGCCCGGCGGCAGGACGCCGCGCGCGATCTCGTCGGCCAAGGCCTCGGCAGCGGCCTGCCACAGATGCGTGGGACTGGGCGATGCTCCGGGCAAGGCACTCTCCGTCATCCTGCGCCCAAGGGGGCCTTTGGTGGAATAGCACGCCTCGGCCATTGCCAGCGAGCGTGACGTGGTGAACAGTGTATGCAGAAAACTGGCAAGGACCTTCCCATGACCGCCGAAACGCCGCGACCGCAGCTGCCCCTGGCCGAACTGGACCGCTTCTGCCGGGAGGCCTTCCGGGCGGTCGGCGCGGATGAGCAGACGGCCGACGCGGCGACCCGCGGCATGATGCACGCGACCGAACTGGGGGTGGACAGCCACGGCGTCCGCCTGCTGCCGCATTACCTGCGCGCGCTGGAAGGCGGGCGGCTGAACCGCAATCCGCAGGTGCGCAAGACCGGCGGCTTCGGCGCGGTCGAGGTGATCGACGCCGACCATGCCCAGGGCGCGGTCGGGGCCTTCCACGGCATGGACCGGGCGGTCGAACTGGCCCGGCAGTTCGGCCTCGGCGCGGTCGCGGTGCGCAACAGCTCGCATTTCGGGCCGGCGGGCGCCTATGCGCTGGCGGCGGCGCGGCAGGGCTTCATCGGCATGGCCTTCTGCAATTCGGACAGCCTCGTGCGGCTGCACGACGGGGCCGCGCGTATCCACGGCACGAACCCCATCGCCGTGGGCGTGCCGGTTGCGGGCGAAGAACCGTGGCTGCTGGACATGGCGACCAGCGCCATCCCCTACAACCGCGTGCTGCTGTATCGCAGCTTGGGGATCGAACTGCCGCAGGGCGTGGCCTCGGATACGGGCGGGCATGACACGCGCGACGCCATGCAGGCCGAGATGCTGGCGCCGCTGGGAGGCGAGTTCGGCTTCAAGGGCGCGGCGCTGGCAGGCGTGGCCGAGATCCTCAGCGCGGTGCTGACGGGCATGAAGCTCAGCTTCGACATCGCCTCGATGGAGGGGCCGGATTTCAGCACGCCGCGCCATCTGGGCGCCTTCGTGCTCGCGCTGAACCCTGACGCCTTTCTGGACCGCGGTAGTTTCGACACGGGGATGCGCCGCTACCTGGACAAGCTGCGCAGTTCGCGCCCCGTCACGGGCAGCCGCGTCATGGCGCCGGGCGACCGCGAGTGGCGCGTCGCGGCCGAGCGGCGGCAGGAGGGCGTGGCCATCGACCCCGCGACCGAAACCGCCTTTGCCGAGATCGCCGCGCGCTTCGACCTGCCCCTGCCTGCGGCGACCCGAGGATAGAGGCAAAGAAATCCCTTGACCGATCCAGCGCCGCTGCGGCTAATGACAGAAGTGGTCTGACCACTTGCCCGGATTACCGCGAGAGGAGCGCGGCCCGGGAGCAGGGAAGGGGAGAAGCAGCCTTGCAGGGCGACAAGCCGCGCCGGCCTTATCGGGTGATCGCCGACCAGATCCTGGACCTGGTGGCCGACAACGGGCTTGCGCCCGGCGACCGCCTGCCGGCCGAGCGCGATCTGGCGGAACGCTTCGGCGTCTCGCGCCCCTCGCTGCGCGAGGCGCTGATCGCGCTTGAAGTCGAGGGGCGGCTCGAGATCCGCATGGGCTCGGGCATCTATGTCGGCGCCTGCCCTCGGGCCGGGGCGATCGAGGGCGAAAGCCCCTTCGAGGTGTTGCAGGCCCGCGCCATCGTCGAAAGCGCCATCGCCGAGGAAGCCGCACGCCGCTGCGACCCCAAGGCCGTTGCGGCGATGGACCGAATCCTGTCCCGGATGGCCGAGGCGACGGGCGATCCCGCGCGCTCGCTGGATCTGGACGGGGCGTTCCACATCGCGGTGGCGATGGGGACGGGCAACGGCCTGCTGGCCGACATGACGGCCGACATCTACCGGCTGCGGCTGTCGCCCTTCTTCAGCCGCCTGGCCGCCCATTTCGAGGGACCGGGCACCTGGAGGCTGGCGCTGGCGGAACATGGCGCGATCCGTGACGCCATCGCGGCCGGGGACACGGGCGCCGCGCGCGAGGCGATGCGCCATCACCTGACCGAATCCCAGCGCCGCTTCTGCGGCGCCTTCGCGGCCGACGCCGCATGACCGCCTTGCCCCCGCCGCCCGCGGCCGGGGCCAATGACGACCGCATGCAAACGGGAGGAAAAGCATGACGTTCACGATCCGCGGGTGGCTGGGTACGGCCGCCTTCATCATGGCCGGCACGGTGGCCGCGCAGGCGCAGACCACGCTGAAATGGGCCCATGTCTACGAGGCGTCCGAGCCGTTCCACACCGAATCCGTCTGGGCCGCCGAGGAAATCGCCAAGCGCACCGAGGGGCGCTACAAGATCGACGTCTTTCCCGCCTCGCAGCTGGGCAAGGAAACGGACATCAACCAGGGGCTCAAGCTCGGGACGGTGGACATCATCATCTCGGGGGCAAGCTACGCGGCCCGCGACTATCCGCGGATCGGGATCAGCTATTATCCCTACATCTTCCGCGACCCCTCGCACCTGCTGGCTTACGCGAAAAGCGACGTCTTCAAGCAGCTGGCGCAGGGCTACGAGGAAGCCACCGGCAACCACATCACCGCCATGACCTATTACGGCACGCGGCACACGACGGCGAACAAGGACATCAAGGCCTGCGCCGACATGCAGGGCCTGAAGATGCGCGTGCCGGACGTGCCCGCCTACTTGGCCATGCCCCGCGCCTGCGGCGCCAATACCACGCCCATTGCCTTTGCCGAGGTCTACCTGGCGCTGCAGAACGGCACAGTCGAGGCGCAGGAAAACCCGCTGACCGCCATCGACGCCAAGAAGTTCTACGAGGTGCAGTCGCATATCTCGCTGACGGGCCACATCGTCGATGCGCTGAACACCATCGTGTCCAAGAACGTCTGGTCGCAGCTTTCGGACGAGGACAAGCAGATCTTCACCGAGGTCATGCTGGAAGCCGCCGAGCGGGGCACCCGCATCGTCGAGGAACGCGAGGCGGCCCTGGTCGAGGACTTCCGCTCGCGCGGGCTGACCGTGACCGAGCCCGACCGCGCCGACTTCGAGCGCGCCGTGCTGGACAAGGTGCCGCTGTCCGACTTCGGCTACGAACAGGCCGACTACGACGCGATCCGCGCCCTGCAGTAAGCCCAAGCTCCCTGCCGGTGCCCCGGGGGCGCCGGCCTCCCCTTCCCCCCATCCAAGGTTGCGGCCGATGACCCATGACCCCGCCACGCCGATCAGCGTGGAACAGATGGCGCATGCCTTCGAGGACGACGAGGCCCATGAGGTGGACCTGTCCATCTACGCCGTCGAGGACTGGCTGGTGCTGGCGCTGTTCTGGGGCATGGCGCTCTGCGTCTTCCTGCAGTTCTTCACCCGCTACGCGCTGAACAACAGCCTTGCCTGGACCGAGGAGATCGCGGCCAACCTGCTGGTCGTCATCGTCTTCGTGGGCGCGGCCATGTGCGTGCGGCTGGGACGCCACATCGCGGTGGACCTGCTTTACCGCTTCCTCAGCCGCCCTGTGGGCCGCGTGCTGCAGGTGATCGTGGACCTGATCTCGATCGTCTTCTTCGCCTACATGTCCTGGCTTTTGTGGCGCTATGTCGGGATCGTCGGCTCCGAGCGGATGGTGACGGTCGACCTGCCGCGCGGCCTTGTCTTCTATTCCGTCCTCGCGGGCTTCGTCCTGATGACGCTGCGCGCATTGCAGAACTTTGCCCGCGACCTTCGCAGCCGCCGCACCGTGCGCGAGCAGGCCGAAGACCTTGGCCCCACCGGAGTCTGACCCATGCTGCTGCTGATCGGTTCCTTTCTGCTGCTGATGGTCATCGGCGCGCCCGTCGCGGTGGCGATGGCGGCGGCCTCGCTGCTCTACCTCGGCATCTACGACGTCGCCCCCGACATCATCGCGGCCCAGCGGATGATCGCGGGCGTCGAAAGCTTCCCGCTGATCGCCGTGCCCTTCTTCATCCTGGCGGGCAACCTGATGAACATCGCGGGCGTGACCGGCCGCATCTATCACTTCGCCCTGTCGCTGGTCGGCTGGATGAAGGGGGGCCTCGCGCAGGTCAACATCATCGGCTCGGTTGTCTTCTCGGGGATGTCGGGGACTGCGCTGGCCGACGCCGCCGGCATCGGCACCATCGAGATCAAGGCGATGAAGGACCACGGCTACCCGGTCGAGGCCGCCGTCGGCGTCACCGCCGCCTCGGCCACGCTGGGGCCGATCTTCCCGCCGTCCCTGCCCTTCGTGATCTACGGGATGATGGCCAACGCCTCGATCGGGGCGCTGTTCATGGCCGGCATCATCCCGGGTGTCGTGATGACCTCGCTGATGATGCTGACGGTCTGGATCTTCGCCCGCCGCTATGGCTGGGGCTCGGACACGCCCTTCGACGGGCGCGAACTGCTGGGCGCCTTCCTCGAGGTGGTGATCGTGATGTGCTTCCCGCTGTCGGTCTGGCTGCTGATCCAGGCTGGACTGTCGGTCAACGTGGCCGTCTTTCTGGCGCTGGGCGCGCTGATCGCGCTGGACTGGTACTTCGACTGGCACGCCGTCATGGCGCTGATGGCGCCGGTGCTGCTGATCGGCGGCATGACCATGGGCTGGTTCACGCCGACCGAGGCCGCCGTCGCCGCCGTCCTGTGGTCGCTGTTCCTTGGGCTCGTGCGCTATCGCACCATGACCTTCCGCACGCTGGCCAAGGCATCCTTTGACACGATCGAGACGACCGCCTCGGTGCTGTTCATCGTCACCGCCGCCTCGATCTTCGCCTGGCTCCTGACGGTCAGCCAGGCAGCGCAGCTGTTTTCCGACTTCATGTTCTCGCTGACGGACAACTGGTGGACCTTCCTGATCGTGGTCAACATCCTGCTGCTGATCGTGGGGGCGTTCCTGGACACGATCGCCGCGATCTCGATCCTGGTGCCGATCCTGATGCCGGTGGCCGCGCGCTATGGCATCGACCCGGTGCATCTGGGACTGATCCTCACGCTGAACCTGATGATCGGGCTGCTGACGCCGCCGGTGGGGATGGTGCTGTTCGTGCTGTCGCGCATCGCCAAGATGTCGGTGGAACGGACGGCACTGGCGATCCTGCCTTGGATGATCCCGCTGTTCGTGGCGCTGCTGCTGATCACCTTCATCCCGGCGATCACCCTGTGGCTGCCGACGCAACTCGGCCTGATCCGATGAAAGGGAACCCCATGCGCAGCCGCGTCGCCCGCCTGTATGCCGCCCACGACCTGCGGGTCGAGGAGGACGAGGTCCCCACCCCCGGGCCGGGCGAGGTCCTGCTGCGCATGGCCGCGGGCGGGATCTGCGGGTCGGATCTGCATTATTATCACGACGGCGGCTTCGGCCCCGTGCGGGTGCGCGAGCCGATCATCTCGGGGCACGAGGCCTCGGGCCGGGTCGCGGCTCTGGGGGAAGGCGTCGAGGGTCCCGCGCCCGGCACGCTGGTCGCCGTCAGCCCCTCGCAGCCCTGCGGCGAGTGCGAATACTGCCGCGCGGACCAGCCGATCCACTGCCTGTCCATGCGCTTCATGGGCAGCGCCATGCGCCTGCCGCATGAACAGGGGATGTTCCGCGACCTGATGGTGGTCCCTGCCGCGCAGGTCCACGCCTTTCCCGACACGACCACTCCGGCCGAGGCCGCCTGCGCCGAGCCGCTGGCCGTCTGCCTTCATGCCGTGGCACAGGCGGGTGGGCTCGCTGGCAAGCGCGTCCTGATCACCGGCGCGGGTCCCATCGGGCTTCTGGTGCTGGCCGCCGCGCGCCATGCGGGCGCAACCGACATCACCGTCACCGACCTGACCGACGCGGCGCTGGAGCGTGCGCGCGCGATGGGCGCCAGCCAAGCGATCAACGTGGCAACCGACGCGGACGCGCTGGCGCCGCTGACAAGGGACAAGGGCCAGATCGACGTCGCCTTCGACTGCTCGGCCGCCGGACCCGCGCTGCGCAACGCATTCGCCGCGCTGCGCCCGCGCGGCACGCTGGTGCAGGTCGGCGTGACCGGGGATGTCACGATCCCGCTGAACGCGCTGGTCGGAAAGGAAATCACCTGGCGCGGCTCTCAGCGCTTCCACCCCGAGTTTGCCGAGGCCGTACGCCTTATCGGCAGTCGGGCCATCGACGTGCGCCCGATCATCAGCCACTCCCTGCCGCTGGAACGTGCGGCCGAGGCCTTTGACCTTGCCTCGGACCGCAGCCTCGCCTGCAAGGTCCAGCTGAGCTTCGCCGAATGAGGCGGGGTGCGCAGATGACCCGCGCTGGAACGAAATGATGGCGACCGCCGAAGCCATGACCGGCGACCAGCCCACGGCCCCCTTCCTGGCGCTGGAGGGGCTGTTTCCCGCAATCCTCGCCACCAATGCCGAATGGCACGCTCAGGTCGATGACGCGATCCGCGCCGACCTCGCGTGCGCCCGGCCTGCCGGAGCCACGCGATGAAGGCCCTTGTCTGCGACGAACCCGGCCGCCTGAGCCTTGCCGAACGGCCCGAACCCGTGCGCGCGGAGGGCGAGGTTCTGGTCCGCATCCGCCATGTCGGCATCTGCGGCACGGACTTCCACATCTTCGGCGGCAAGCATCCCTTCCTCGAATACCCCCGCGTCATGGGGCACGAACTGTCGGGCACCGTCGAGGAAGCCCCGCCCGGCAGCGTGCTGAAGCCGGGCGATCCGGTCTACATTGTCCCCTACCTGTCCTGCGGCACCTGTCAGGCCTGCCGGATCGGGCTGACCAACGCCTGCTGCAACATCCGCGTCCTTGGCGTCCATTGCGACGGCGGCATGGCCGAGCTGGTCTCGGTTCCCGAGCCCAACGTGATCCCGACCGGCAACATCCCCCTGGCGGATGCCGCGATGATCGAGTTTCTCGCCATCGGCGCCCACGGCATCAGGCGCGGCGCCGTCACCGCCCGCGACCGCGTGCTTGTGACCGGGGCCGGGCCCATCGGCATGGCCGCGCTGCTGTTTGCCAAGGCGCGCGGCGCCGAGGTGACGGTGATGGACACCCGCGAGGATCGCCTTGCCTTTGCCCGCGACCGGTTGGGCGCGGACGCTGTCCTGCTGGCCGATGCGGATGCCGAGGACAACGCCCGCAGCCTCACCGGGTCCGACTGGTTCGACGTGGCCGTGGACGCCACCGGCGCCGCGCCGCCCATCGAGCGCGGCTTCGGCTTCCTCGCCCACGGCGCGCGCTATGTCCTGCTGTCGGTGGTGCGCGACCGCATCTCCTTCTCGGACCCCGAGTTCCACAAGCGCGAGGCCACGCTGCTGGCCAGCCGCAATGCGCAACCCGACGACTTCGCCGAGGTCGTCCGCCAGATGCAGGCCGGCCGCATCCCGACACGGGCGCTGAATACTCACCGCGGGCAACTGGCCGACGGGGTGGGGCTGTTCGGCGAATGGTCGCGGCCCGAGGCGAGGGTGATCAAGGCGATCCTCGACCTCTGAGGATCGCCCCCGTGCTCAGGTGGTGACGTCGGGCCGGTCGCGGCCGGTATGCTCGCGGATCAGCGCCAGCTCCTCGGCCGCCGCGATCACGGGGGCCAGCGCCGTTTCCGGGTCAAGGTCATGCGGCTGATCCGCGCCGGCATAGCGTTCCAGATAGACGCGCAGGGTCGCGCCCTCGGTCCCCGTTCCCGACAGGCGCAGCACGACGCGGCTGCCATCCTCGAACATCACGCGGATGCCCTGACGGGCCGAGGTCGAGCCGTCCACCGGATCGAGATAGGCGAAATCGTCCGCCGCCTGCACCCGCAGCCCCCCGACGCTCTGACCCGGCAGCGCGGCCAGCAGTCCCCGCAGCCGGTCCACCAAGGCATTGGCGCGATCCGAGGCCACCGCCTCGTAATCGTGGCGGCTGTAGTAGTTGCGCCCGTATTCGGCCCAATGCGCCCTCATGATCTCGGCCACCGACTGCCGCCGCACGGCCAGGATGTTCAGCCACAGCAGCACCGCCCAGAGCCCGTCCTTCTCGCGGACGTGATCCGAGCCGGTACCCGCGCTTTCCTCGCCGCAGATGGTGACGCGGCCGGCGTCCAGCAGGTTGCCGAAGAACTTCCAGCCGGTCGGCGTCTCGTGCATCTCGATGCCTAGGGCCTCGGCCACCCGGTCTGCGGCGCGGCTGGTCGGCATCGACCGTGCGATCCCGCTGATGCCCTTCGCATAGGCAGGCGCGAGATGCGCGTTTGCAGCCAGCACCGCGAGGCTGTCCGAAGGCGTGACGTAGACTCCACGGCCCAGGATCATGTTGCGGTCCCCGTCCCCATCCGAGGCGGCGGCGAAGTCCGGGGCATCCGGTCCCATCATCAGATCGACAAGATCCTTCGCCCAGACCGGGTTCGGGTCGGGATGGCCGCCGCCGAAATCGGGCAGCGGCACGGCATTGACAACGGTTCCCGGCTCGGCGCCCAGGCGGCGCTCGATGATCTCGCGCGCGTAAGGCCCCGTGACCGCGTGCATGGCGTCGAAGCGCATGGAAAAGCCCGAGGCGAAGAGCGACCGGATCGCACCGAAGTCGAACAGCCGCTCCATCAGCGCGGAATAGTCGGCCACGGGGTCGATCACCTCGACCGCCATTCCGCCCAGCTGACGCTCACCCAAAGCCGAGAGATCAACGTCGGGCGTGTCGAGCGTGCGGTATTCCGCGATCTCGCCCGTCCGCGCGAAAATCGCGTCGGTGACGCTTTCAGGCGCGGGACCGCCATTCGGTCCGTTGAACTTCATGCCGAAGTCCTCATCCTCCCCGCCGGGGTTGTGGCTGGCCGACAGGACGATCCCGCCATCAGCGCGGCGGATGCGGATCAGGTTCGAGGCGGCGGGGGTGGAAAGGATCCCCCCCTGCCCCACGATCACCCGCGCCGCGCCATTGGCTGCGGCCATGCGCATGATGACCTGGATCGCGCGGTCGTTGAAGAAGCGCCCATCTCCCCCCAGCACCAGCACCTTGCCCGCGATTCCGCCGATCGCGTCGAACAGCGACTGGGTGAAGTTTTCCAGGTAGCCCGGCTGCATGAAGACGCGGGTCTTCTTGCGCAGGCCCGAGGTGCCGGGCTTCTGCCCCTCGAAGGGCCGGGCGGGCACGGTGCGGATGTCGAGGGTCGCGGAAAGGTCGGTGTCGGAAAGCGCGGTCATCGGGTGCAAGTCCTTGCGGCATTCGGGCTGACGCAGGTGCCATAGCGCAGTTGCGGCGGGCGCGACAGGGGGCCGCGGAGGGGCGCGGGGCCGGGAACCCGGCCGCGGGGATTGCGCTTTCCCCGGTGCCGCACCACCCTTGCGGGCATAACCAATCGGGACAGGACATGACGAAGGACAGCCCCCGGATCGCGCGCGGCCGCCGCCGCAGCGGCGCCACCAGCCTTGAACAGGCCCTGCGCCTGCGGGACCGGGGCGCGCGGGCGAACGGGCGCGGGCGGCGCGACCTGCCGCGCGCCTGGGGCGACATCCCCCTGCCGATCCGGCTGGACATCTGGACGGGCCGCTCGCTGCAGGACGCGGGGGCGGAACTGGCCTCGACCCTGCGGCCCGAGCTGGCGGACGCGCCCGCGCGTCCCATCGCGCGGCTGATCGACAACCAGGCCGCGATCCGGCGCAACTACCTCGACACGGTCGCGGCCGAGGAGCGGGGCGACACGATCACCCCCGCCGCCGAATGGCTGATCGACAACCACCACATGGTCGAGGAGAACCTGCGCCAGTTGCGGCAGGCGCTGAACCCGGCCTTCCTGAACCGCCTGCCCTCCGCGGCGCTGTCGGGCGGCGGCACGGCCCCGCGCGCCCTGGTGATCGCCTGGTATTTCGTGGCGCTGACCAATTCGGAAATCACCGCCGAGGCGCTGACCCAGTTCCTGCGCGGCTACCAGTCCGTCACGACGCTGGCCATCGCCGAACTCTGGGCCGTGCCCACCTTCCTGCGCTATGTGCTGGTGGAAAACCTGCGCCGCCTGTCCGACCGCGTGGTGCTGGCGCGCGAACGCCGCGCCTTCGCCAACGCCCTGGCCGACGAACTGGCCGAGGCGCAGGGCAGCCGCGCCGCCGCCGTGATCGAACGCCACGGCGCGCTGGTCACCAACGACACCGTGGCCGCCCAGCTTCTGTATCGCCTGCGCGACGGCGGCCCGGACGCGCAGGCCGCGCTGACGGCGCTGGAACGGCGCCTGGGCCAGGCGCAGGGCGCCGAGCGGGCCGTCCAGGCCGAATACGCGCGCCAGTCCAGCGGCAACGTGACCGTCGGCAACATCATCCGCAGCCTGCGCCGCATGGGCGAGATCGACTGGCTCGACTGGTTCGAGGGCGTCAGCCATGTCGATGCCCTGCTGGCCGGCGCAACCGAGTTCGACCGTCTCAACCAGGCCACGCGCGCGGATTACCGCACCGAGATCGAGCGCATCGCCCGCCGCTCGGACCTGACCGAGACCGAGGTCGCCCAGCGCGCCATTGACCGCGCCCGGGCCGAGGCCACCCAGCGCGGCGAGCCCCCGGCCGCCCGCGTCGCGGTGGGCCATCTTCTGGTCGGCGACGACCGCCCGTCCTTCCGCGCGGATGCGGGCTATCGCCCCCGCTTCTTCGAGCGGCTGGCGCCCCTGGCGCGCGGCGCCGGCTGGTGGGTGCTGGCCCTGCCGCTGGTCGCCCTGACCGCCATGCTGGTGGCCTCGCTCGGCCATGCCCTGCCCGACCGGCTGCAGGGCTGGCAGGCGGCGCTGCTGCTGGCGCTGGCGGTGCTGCCCGCCTCGGACACGGCCATGCATGCCATCGCCTTCCTGGCCGCGCGCATCGTCCCGCCGCGGCGGCTGCCCGCCTATGACTTCCGCGACGGGGTGCCCGCCGAGGCGCGCACGCTGGTCGTCATCCCCGGCATGATCACCTCGGTCGACGCGATCGACGAACTGGCCGAGATGCTGGAATCGCATTACCTCGCCAACCCCCTGGGCGACGTCTTCTTCGCGCTGCTGTCGGACTGGAAGGACGCCCCCCGCGAGACCCTGCCCGAGGACCAGCGCCTGCTGGCCCATGCCCGCGCCCGCATCGACGCGCTGGCGGAACGCTATGACCATGGCGGCGTCCGGCGCTTCTTCCTTCTGCACCGCCGGCGGCAGTGGAACCCGTCCGAAGGCGCCTGGATGGGGTGGGAACGCAAGCGCGGCAAGCTGACGGAACTGAACCAGCTTCTGCGCGGGCGCGAGGGCACCAGCTTCCTGCCCACCGGGCCGACGCCCCCCGAGGGCATCCGCTACGTGGTGACGCTGGACAGCGACACCCGCCTGCCGCGCGACACCGTCAGCGCGCTGGCCGGCAAGATGATGCATCCCGTGAACCGTCCCGTCCACCGCGAGGACGGCGTGGTGGTCCGCGGCCACGGCATCATGCAGCCGCGCGTGACGCCCTCGCTGACCACGGGGGCCGAGGCCTCGGTCTTCCAGCGCATCTTCTCGGCCAACCGGGGGCTCGACCCCTATGTCTTCACCGTCTCGGACCTGTACCAGGATCTCGCGGGCGAGGGCAGCTTCACCGGCAAGGGCATCTATGACGTCGATGCCTTCGAGCGCGCGCTGGAAGGGCGGCTCAAGGAAAACACGATCCTGTCCCACGACCTGCTGGAAGGCAGCCTCGCCCGCGCGGCGCTGGTCACGGATGTCGAGGTGGTCGAGGACTTCCCCATCCGCTACGCGACCGAGGCCAGCCGCCAGCACCGCTGGACGCGCGGCGACTGGCAGTTGCTGCCGATGATCGTGGATCCCCGCAACGGATTGTCGGGGCTCGCGCGGTTCAAGATGGTGGACAACCTGCGCCGCTCGCTGGTCACGCCCGCCTGGGTCGCGGCCTCGGGCTTCGGCTGGCTGGTGCTGGACGACGGCCATGCCATCCTGTGGCAGGGGGCGCTGATCCTGCTGGTGGCGCTGGTGCCCATCCTGCAGATCGACATGCGCGTGTTCCGTCCCGGCTATGGCGTGTCCTGGGATTACCACCTGCGCCACATGGGCCGCGACCTTCTGACCTACGTCACCCAGCTGGGCCTGCGGCTGGCGACGGCGGCGCACCGGGCGGCGGCCTCGCTGGACGCGGTCGGGCGGTCGCTGTGGCGGATGTTCGTCAGCCGTCGGCACCTGCTGGAATGGACCACGGCGCGCGACGCGGGCCGCTCGGCGGGCGCGGGCGTCCGGGCCGAATACCGGCGCATGATCGCCTCGCCCGTCATCGGGGTGCTGGGCATCCTCGCCACCGCCGCCCTGAACCCCACCGCGCTGCCCCTGGCGCTGATCTTCGGCGGCGTCTGGATCGCCGCGCCCTGGATCATGGACCGCGCCTCGCGGCCCCTGGAAACCGAGGACCGGCTGCTTCTGTCGCCCGGGGACGAGGCCGAGCTGCGCCGCATCGCCCGCCGCACCTGGCGCTATTTCGAAACCTTTGTCGGCCCCGAGACGAACCACCTGCCCCCCGACAACTGGCAGGCCGACCCGGAACCCAAGCTGGCCGAACGGACCTCGCCCACCAACATCGGGCTTTACCTGATGTCGGTGATGTCGGCCCATGACTTCGGCTGGATCGGGCTGGACACGGCCCTGACGCGGATCGACGCCACGATCTCCTCGATGGAGCGGATGGCCCGCTTCCGGGGCCATTTCTTCAACTGGTACGACACCCGCAACCTGGCCGTGCTGCCCGCGCCCTATGTCTCGGCCGTGGACAGCGGCAACCTGGCAGGGCTGCTGATCGCGCTGTCGGCGGGTCTGCGGGCCTGGGCCGAGGATGCGCCCTCGGTCCGCCGCCGCCGCACGGCGGGCCTGGGCGACGCGCTGGCCAACCTGCAGCTGGAGCTTGAGGCGCTGGGCGAGGACCGGCGCAGCCTGCGCGACCTGCGCCGGGCGATGGACGGGTCCATCGCGGGGATACGGGGCGTCCTGGACCAGATGGGCGGGCGGCCGGTGTCGGACCCGCTGGCCGCGTCGCAACTGATCACCCGCGCGGCCGAGATCGCGCGGCTCGCGGCCGAGCTGGACGCGGCGACGCAGGGCGGGGCCGCCGAGGCGCTGGCCTGGGCGCGGCTTCTGGAACGGGACACCCGCGACGTGATGACCCCCGCCCCCGAGGGGCGCGAGGCCATCGAGCTGTTCATGCTGCGCACCCGCCTGCTGGCCGAGCGCGCGCGGATGCTGGCCTTCGGGATGGACTTCAGCCTGTTCGTCCAGGCCGACAAGCTTCTGCTGTCGATCGGCTACCGGCCGCTCGACGACCAGCTGGACGAAAGCTCCTATGACCTGCTGGCCTCCGAGGCGCGCCTGACGAGCTTCCTGGCCATTGCCAAGGGCGACATCCGCAAGGAACACTGGGCGCGCCTGGGCCGCCCCTTCGCCACCGTTGGCCACCAGGGGGCGCTGCTGTCCTGGTCGGGCTGCATGTTCGAATACCTGATGCCGCCCCTGCTGCTGAAGGAACGGCAGGGCGGCATCCTGAACCATTCCAACATGATGGCGGTGCAGGTCCAGATGGACTGGGGCCGCTCGCACGGGCTGCCCTGGGGCATTTCCGAAAGCGCGTTCAATGCCCGCGACCGGCAGATGAACTACCAGTACTACGCCTTCGGGGTGCCGGTGCTGGCGCTGAAGCGGGCCTATGGCGACTATGTCGTGGCGCCCTATGCCTCGATCCTGGCCGCGCAGATCCGGCCCCATGACGCGGCGCTCAACCTTGCGCGGCTGCGGGACCTGGGGGCCGAGGGGGCTTACGGCTTCTATGACGCCGTGGACTTCGCCCCCTCGCGCCTGCGCGAAGGCAAGACCCATTCGGTGGTCAGGAACGTCATGGCCCATCACCACGGCATGTCGATCATGGCCATCGCCAACACGGTGATGGACGGCATCCACCGCGAACGCTTCCATGCCGACCCCGTGGTGCGGGCATCCGAACTGCTGCTGCAGGAAAAATCGCCCCGCGACATCACGCCCGTGACCCGGCGCCCGCCCGCGAACGTGCTGGGCCGGGGCGCGCTGGCCGGCAACGGCGACACCCTGACCGCCGTGGACGAACCCGGCCGTGCCGAGCGCGAGGTGGCGCTTCTGTCGAACGGACCCTTCTCGACGCTGCTATCCTCGACGGGGGCGGGGCGGTCGATGCTGGGCGGCACGGCGCTGAACCGCTGGACGCCGGACCCGACGCTGGACGACGGCGGCATCTTCGTCTTCCTGCGCGACATGCAGTCGGGCGAATGGTGGTCGGCCACCCATTCCCCCTGCTCGGGGCCCGACGAACGGTCAAGCGTGGTCTTCGCCGACCACAAGGCCGAGTTCCTCAAGACCGCCAACGCCATCGAAAGCCGGCTCGAGGTCATCGCCGCGACCGAGGGCCACGCCGACGGCCGCCGCCTGACGCTGCGCAACCGCTCGGGGTCCGACAAGACGATCGAGATCACCTCCTATGGCGAGATCGTGCTGGACAACCCGGCGTCCGACCGCGCGCATCCGGCCTTTTCCAAGATGTTCGTCCAGACCGAGATCCGCGAGGGCGGCGCCCTGATCGTGGCCGAGCGGCGGCCGCGCGACCCCAGGGGCCGCCCCGTCTATCTGGCCCATCTGGTCGCGGGCCCCGAGGGCGCGATCACGCCGGGGGCCGATGCGGAAACCGACCGCCGCGCCTTCGTCGGGCGCGGGCGTTCGATCCGCAACCCCGCCGCCTTCGAGCGCGGCGCCACGCTGACGGGGACGCAGGGGCACACGCTGGACCCGATCTTCGCCATCCGCCGCCGGGTGCGGGTGCCCGCGGGCAAGTCCGTCTCGCTGACCTTCTGGACGCTGATCGCGGACACGGCCGAGGACCGCGACCGCATGGCGGCACATTACGCCCGCGCTTCGGTCTTCGAACACGAGCTGCGGCTGGCCTGGACCTATTCGCAGGTCCAATTGCGCCACCTGAACGTCACGCTCGACCAGGCCAAGCTGTTCCGGGCTTATGCCGCGCTGCTGGTCTGGCCCGACCTGCGCCTGGCCGCGACGCCCAAGCGCCGCACCGAACTGGGCCCACAGTCCGACCTGTGGCCCATGGGTATCTCGGGCGACGACCCGATCCTTCTTCTGCGCATCGACGACGAGGCCGACCTGCCCATCATCCGCGAGGCGCTGCGGATGCACGAGTTCCTGCGCACCCGGGGCGTCGCCCATGACGTGGTGATCCTGAACGAGCGCGCCTCGAGCTATGTGCAGGACCTCCAGCACGCGATCCAGACGGTGGTGGACACCGCGCGCCAGGCGGCCGGGCCCGACGCGCCGCGCCACGTCCACGCCGTCCGGCGCGACCAGATCAGCAAGGCCAGCTTCGACACGCTGGTCTCGGCCGCGCGGATCATGCTGCACACCCGCAACGGGCGGCTGGCGGAGCAGATCGACCGGCTGCGCGACGCGGGCCCTGCCCCCGCGCCTGTCCCTGCCCGGCGCGAGGCGCGCCGCCCTGTCCCGGCCCTGCGCGATCCCCGCCCGGCCGCGCCCTCGCGCTCGCCCCTGCTGTTCTGGAACGGCTACGGGGGCTTCGCCCCGGACGGGCGCGAATACGTCCTGCGGATCACCCGCGACCGCCAGACGCCGCATCCCTGGATCAACGTCGTCGCGCGCGAGAACTTCGGCTTCCACGTCTCGGCCGAGGGCGCGCCCTACACCTGGGCGGTGAACTCGCGCGACTACCAGATCACGCCCTGGTCGAACGACCCGGTGACGAACCGCCCGGGCGAGGCGCTGCTGATCCACGATCCCGCCACCGGCCGCACTGCGACCCCGTTCCTGGGACTGTCCGAGGACCCCGACGCGGTCCACGAGATCGCCCATGGCCTTGGCTACTCGCGCTTCACCGCCGATTACGGCTGGGTGCGGCTCGAGGCCACCATGACGCTGGCCGAGGACGCCCCGGCACGCGTGACGCGGCTGACGGTCACGAACCGCACCGCGCGGGTGCTGAGCCTGCAAGGGATCGCCTATGCGGAGCTGGTGCTGGGCACCGACCGCAGCCGCAGCGCGCCCATGGTCCAGACCCGCTTCGAGCCCGCGATGAACGCCGCGCTGGCCCGCAACCCGTTCTCCACCGAGCACGCAGGCCGCATCACCGCGCTGGCCTGCGACCGCGCCGTGGACGCGCATTGCGGCGATCGGCAGGCCTTCCTCGGCCGCCTGGGGCAGCTGTCGCAGCCGGCGGCGCTGGCCGCCTGGCCGCAGGCCGAGGCGGCGGGCGACCCTTGCCTCGCCATCCGCTGGCCGATGGTGCTGCAGCCGGGCGAGACGGCCAGCGCCACGCTGGTCCTGGCCAATGCGCCCGAGCCCGAGATCGCGGGCGTGATCGCCGCCGCAACCGCGCCCGACGCGGCCGACCGCGCGCTGGCCTCGGCCCGCGCGGGCTGGGACGAGGTGCTGGGCCGCCTTCAGGTGCAGACGCCCGACCCGGCGCTGAACCTGATGGTGAACATCTGGCTGCCCTATCAGGCGCTGGCCTGCCGCATCCGCGCGCGCACCGCCTTCTACCAAGCCTCGGGCGCCTTCGGCTTCCGCGACCAGTTGCAGGACACCAGCGCCCTGATCCTGCAGGACCCGGGCCTCTGCCGCCGCCAGATCCTGAACGCGGCCTCGCGCCAGTTCCCCGAAGGGGACGTCCAGCACTGGTGGCTGCCGCGCACGGGCATGGGCGTGCGGACGATGATCTCGGACGACGTGGTCTGGCTTGGCCACATCACCGCGCTTTACGTCGCCTCCACGGGCGACGCCGCGATCCTGGACGAGGCCGTGCCCTTCCTCACCGGCCCCGCGCTGGAGCCGGGCGAGCACGACCGCTTCTTCGAGCCCCAGCCGTCCGAGGAGCAGGCCCCGGTCTATGAGCATTGCGCCCGGGCGCTGGACCTGGCGATGGCGCGCACGGGCGAGCGCGGGTTGCCCCTGATCCTCGGCGGCGACTGGAACGACGGCATGAACCGCGTGGGCGAGGAAGGGCGCGGCGAAAGCGTCTGGCTGGGCTGGTTCCTGTGCGACACCATCGCGGCCTTCGCGCCCCTTGCCCGGGCGCGGGGCGACCATGCCCGCGCCGACGCATGGGAAGCCCATGCCGATCGCGTGGCGCAGGCGCTGGACAAGGCGGGCTGGGACGGCGCCTGGTACCGGCGCGGCTATTTCGACGACGGAACGCCGCTGGGATCGGCGGGCAGCCCCGAATGCCGCATCGACAGCATCGCGCAAAGCTGGGCCATGATCTCGGGCGCGGGCCGGGCCGACCGTGCGCGCGAGGGCGTGGACGCGGCGCTGGCGCAGCTGTTCGACCGCGATGGCCAGTTGCTGCGGCTGTTCACGCCTCCCTTCCAGAACACGCCGGCCGAGCCGGGCTACATCAAGTCCTATCCGCCGGGCGTGCGCGAGAACGGCGGCCAGTACACCCATGCCGCCGCCTGGATGGTCTATGCGCTGGCGCGCCACGGCGACGGCACCCGCGCCCACCGGCTGCTGAGCGCGCTGAACCCCGTCAACCACGCGCTGGACGCCCGCTCGGCCGAGGTCTACCGGGTCGAGCCCTATGTGGTCGCCGCCGATGTCTATGCCGCGCGCGACAAGATGGGGCGCGGCGGCTGGACCTGGTACACGGGCTCGGCCGGCTGGATGTACCGCGCGGCCGTTGAGGGGCTGCTGGGCATCCGCCGCCGCCCGGGCGGGATCGAGATCGACCCCAGCCTGCCCGACGACTGGCCCGGCTTCACGGCCCGCCTGTCCGGCAACGGCGCGACGCACGAGATCGCCGTGACCCGGGAGGACGGCCGGACCCGCATCACCCTGGACGGGCAGGAGATCGGAGAAGGCCGGCTTGTCGCCCTGCCCGGTCTCATCGGGGAATCTGCCGGCACCTAAGGTCGGCGGGTCCCGGCTCCCGGCCTCAGGGACCAAGGTCGAGGCCCCGTTAACCGTTAACCTTGGGGCAAGACGTCCTCACCGCAAGGGCAAACAGGGGCATTCCCGAAGGCCAGATGGCCACATAAGGGGCAATCCCGCCCTGCATGGAAGGCGCGGCAGGCATCGGCCCCGCCTTCCCTCAGTTCACGATGAACTCGGCGTGCAGCGCGCCCGCGGCATGGACGGCCTTGAGGATGTCGATCAGCTCGCGCGGGCGGACCCCCAGCGCGTTCAGCCCCGCGACCACGTCGGACAGCGAGGACTCTCCGCTGACCTCGGCAAAGCCGATTCCCGGCTCCTGCGTGATCTCGGCGTCGGTGCGCGGCACGACAACCGTCTCGCCGGGCGAGAAGGGATTGGGTTGCGACACCATGGGCGTCTCGCGCACCCGCAGCGTCAGGTTCCCCTGCGAGACCGCGACGCGGGAAATCCGCACCTCCTCGCCCATCACGATGGTGCCCGAGCGGTGATCGACCACGACGCGGGCGCGGCTTTCCGGCTCGACCGAGATGTTCTCGATGCGGCCCACCAGCCGCGCCGGGTTCACCGTGCCGAGGCTGGTGGAGTCGATCGAGATCGTCGTCGCGTCCAGCAGCGTCGCCACCCCGTCCCCCAAGTCGTCGTTGATCGCCTTCTCGATCCGCGCGGCGGTGGTGAAGTCGGCCGAGCGCAGCGCCAGGCGGAAGCTCGACATCTGGCTGAAGTCGAAATCGACCTCGCGCTCGACCCGCGCGCCCGAGGGGATGTGCCCCGAGGTCGGCACCCCCTGGACGACCGAGGCGGCCTCGCCCTCGGCCGAGACGCCGCCCGCGATGATCGACCCTTGCGCCACCGCGTAGACCTCGCCATCGGCGGCATTCAGCGGCGTCATGATCAACGTGCCCCCGAGCAGGCTCTTCGCGTCGCCGATGGCCGAGACCGTGACGTCGATCTGCCCGCCCGCATGGGCGAAGGGCGGCAGCGTGCCGGTCACCATGACGGCCGCCACGTTCTTGGGCCGGAAGCTCTCGCCTGTGACGTTCACCCCAAGGCGTTCCAGCAGGCTGCCCAGCATCTCCTCGGTGTAGGGCGTGTTGCGCAGGCTGTCGCCGGTACCGTTCAGGCCGATCACCAGTCCGTAGCCCAGAAGGTCGTTGCCCCGGACCCCGTCCACGGTGGCCAGGTCCTTGATCCGGACCGGGGCCGCCCAGGCAAGGCAGGGCAGCAGCAGGACAAGCGCGAGAATCCGTGTGAATGCCGCCATCAGAGGTAATCCGTCAGCGAAAGGCGCGACAGCCGTGCCGTCAGGGCGTAAAGGTTCTGCAGGCTGGCCTCGGCCTGGGTCAGGGCCGTGGCGGTCTCATAGGGATCGGCGGCCAGGATGTCGGACCGCGCCAGCGACATCGCCGTGGTCTCGGCCGCGTTCCGGCTCGAGGCGCGCTCGACCGTTTCCTCCAGCAGGCCGACCTCGGCGCGCCGCATCGTCAGCGTGGTCCCGGCGCCGCTCACCTGCCGGCCGGCTTCGGCCAGCAGCGCGGCCTTGCCGTCCCGCGTCAGGCCGAGGTCGGGATCGTCTGCCAGCGCCGCCATCGCCAAGCCCTTCAGAAGCCCGCGAAAGGATGGATCGAGCGCGCTCAGATCCTGCCGCACCGCCTTGTCGGGCGAGACCGCGACCTCGCGCGCGGCGGCATTGCCGTGGAACTGGCTGTCCGCGAACCCGCCCGCGCCCGCCGGGGCCTCGAACCAGGCCGCAAGCGCCAAGGTGATGTCGGCGGGCGCGGTCAGCCCAGCCACCTGGGCTTTCGCGGCGGCAAGGATATCCTCGGGATCGGAGAGGGGCGGCCTGTCCACGGCCGTCCCCGACAGCAGGTAGCGGCCGCCCACATCGACATTGAGCAGGCGCACGGCCGTCCCGAAATCCTGCCGCGCTTCCCCGGCCCGGACGGCAAGGCTGGTGTCGTCGCCCATGGTGGCCGCCGTCTGCAGACCGGGCCCCATGTCAACGGCAATCCCCTCGAGTTCTCCCATCGCGGCCTGCAGCCCGCCCAGTTCGACCTGCGCAAGAGCCGCGTTCCGGCCATGGGCCGCCAGCGCGGAAAGGCGTGCCTGCACCTGCGCCAGCCGCCCCATCTGGCCGTTCGTCGCGGCGGGGACATCGGCCTTGAGGCCGGTGGCGGCCTCTTGCGTCAGCGTGGCCAGCTGCGACTTGAGCTGTCCGCTTGACTGGCGAAGGATCGTGGCGCGCGCCAGGTCGCCCCCGGAAACAGGATTGCTCATGTCAGCCTCAGCATTGTCTGGAGCATCTCGTCGACGGCCTGCAGCACCTTCGCGTTCGAGGCATAGGCCCGTTCCAGCGCCAGCAGAGTCTCCATCTCGCGGTCGCTGTCCACGCCGTCCTGCTGGCGCATCGCCTCGAAGGTCGCGGATTGCGCGGTCGCACCGCCCAGCACGCGCTCGGCCTCGATCCGCCCCGACGCGGCCCAGGAACTCAGGTCGGCGGCCAGGGTCGCGGCCGACCGGGGCACGGGGCTCATGCCCGCCAGCGAGGAGGGCCGCAGGGCACCAAGCGCCTCGTGCATTCCAAGCAGCAGGTCCGCGTTGCCGACCGGCCCCGGCGCGGATGCCTGAAGGCCGTCGCGCACCCGCCACAAGGCGCCCCCTGCCGCGGGATCAGCGGCGGCGTTGACGGTCAGGCGCTGCGCCAGGCCGGGAACGGCGGTCGCCGCCCCGCCCGGGTCGGTGAACAGCCCCGGTGCGCCAGGGGGAAGCGTGGGGTCGGGGCCAGCGGCGAAGCGGTCGTGAATGTCCCGGGCCGCCGCGTCGAGGCTTGCCTGCGCGCCGGGCCCGTCGAGGTCGCGGATCTGGAAGTTGGCGGCCAGCCGCCCCCCGGCGAAGCGGCCCATCTGGGCGGGCGGGATCTCCTCACCGTTCAACCTCAGAAGGCCGAGGGCGGGCGCGCCCACCGCCTCGGCGGTCATGACCGGGACGGGCGAGAACTCGAAGCGCGCCGGCGCCGTGCCGTCCAGAAGCGTGCCGCCGGTGGCCGTGAACAGCGCGACCTTGCCATTCTCGCGGGGCAGTTCCTTGATCGGAACGATCTCGGACAGACCGTCCACGATCCGCTGGCGCTCGTCCAGAGGGCATTGGCGTCACCGCCGCTGGCCATCTGGACGGCGATCTGCCGGTTGAGGTCCGCGACGCGCGCAAGTCCCGTGTTCAGCCGGTCGACGTCGGCGGCGATGGCGCGGTCGGCGTTGCCCCGCGCCTCCTGCACCCGGGCACCCAAGGCGTTGCAGGTTCCCGCAAGCGTGCGGGCGGCCGAGACGACGCGCGCGAGGCCCGTTTCGCTTTCCGGCCGCGCCCCGGCGGCCACCAGCGCGCTGTCGAAGTCCGACAGCGCCGTGGCCAATGCCCCCGCCTCTCCCGGAACGCCGACGGCGTCGGACAGGGTCTTGTGGAACGCCGCCAGCGTTCCGGCCCGCGCCGCCTCGGCTTCCGCCAAGCGGCCCTGCGCCACGACCGAGTTGCGCAGGACGCGGGCCACGCCCTCGACCTGGACACCGCCCCCGCCGGCGATGACGGGACGCGAGGTCAGCTGCAGCTCGCGCCGGGCAAAGCCGGGCGTTGCCGCGTTGGCGAGGTTCGAGGCCACGACCTCGGTTCCGCGCGCGGCGGCCCCCAGGCCCGACAGGGCGTTCGACAGGGCGTTCGACAGGCTCATCTTCGGTCAACCCGCGGCATGGCACGGCCCCTCAGCGCTTGATGTTGGTGGTTTCCTGCAGCATCTCGTCCACCGTCTGGATGACCTTGGCGTTCGAGGAATAGGCGCGCTGGGTCTGGATCAGGTCGGTCAGCTCCGAGGCGACGTCGGTGGTCGATCCCTCGCGCGCATAGCCCGCGATCGCCCCCGTCGGCCCGTCGCCCGCGTCCCACAGGAAGAACGACCCCGAGGTGGTCGAGACCTGGTAGGTCTGGTTGTTCAGGGCGGTCAGCCCGTTCAGGTTCGGGACATCGACCAGCGGGATCTGGTAAAGGGTACGGATGAAGCCCGTGTCATAGGTCGCCCGCAGCATCCCCTGCTCGTCGATCTCGACCGTCGCCAGGTTGCCGACGGGCGAGCCGTTCTTGGTGATGTTGGTCGGCGCGAAGTCGGCCGCGAACTGGGTCAGCCCGTTGCGGTCCCCCAGTCGCCCGATGCCGATCGTCATCGGTCCGCCCTGGACCTGCAGCGGAAGCTCACCCGTCGCCGGATCATAGGCCGGGCCCGTGAGCGTCGTCACCGAAGACAGGGTGCCGCTGCTCGGGGGTTGGTCGTTGAAGACCAGGGCGTAGCTGCCGATCAGGTTGGACGCGGGATCCATCGCGGCGTCCCGGATCTCCATTGTCCAGCCGTTGGAGGGCAGCGCGCCGGTGGCGGGGGTGGGCGTGAAGGTGACAAGCAGGTTCTCGGAGGTGCCGAGATTGCCGAAATACTCGATCGTGGCCGATTGCGGCGTCGGGATTGCGCCCGGCCGCGTGGCCCCGGCCGGCAGGTTGATGCCCAGCGACATGCGCGTGGTCGGGTCCGCCGAAGTCTGGTTGGTGTTCAGCACCACCGGCCGCAGCCCGCCCACCGCATCGCGCGTCTGCACCGGGATCGTCCCGTCCGCATTCGCGGGCCAGCCCATCAGCACCAGCCCCGAATCGGTCCTGAGCACACCTTCTGCGTCGGGGCGGAAAGAACCGGTCGAGGTCATCATCATGGGCCGGTCCCCCATGCCCACGTCCAGAAGGACCGAGGGCATGACCGGCAGCATCCCCCGTCCCGTCGTGGCGATGTCCAGCGCGTTGGAGGAGGTGACCAGCGCGCCCTTTTCATCGATCAGCCGCGTGCTCATCCCCCGCACGCCGCCCGCCGAGTAAAGCCCCGCGCCGCGCGCCTGGCTGATCACCAGGCTTTCGAATTCCGTGTTCACCCGCTTGTAGCCATAGGTGCCAGAGTTCGCGATGTTGTCCGAAATGCCGGCCAGCCGCGTCGCGTTCGCGGCGAGGCCGGCGATTCCGGCATTGAGGGACGAGGAAATCGACATTCGGATCACCTTGGTTGTGAGTCGCCGTTGAAGCGCAGGATGCAGGCAAGGGTTTAATTTCCCGCTAACGCGGGCCGCCGAAGCCGGTCATCTGAGCAGGATCACCTCGATCCGGTTGTTGGCCGGGTCCATGGCATTAGCGTTGCGGGGCTTCTTGTCGCCGAAGGCCGTGACGCGCTGGATCCGGCCTTCGTCCAGGCGGCCCTGCACCAGCAGTTCGCGCACCGCATGGGCGCGCTGGTCGGACAGGGGCCAGACCGGATTGTCGATCATCATCCGGGGAAAGGCGCGGACATGGCCCGTGATCGCCACCTGATTCCTGGCCCGGCCCAGGACCGAGGCAAGGATCGCCGTCAGTTTGCGCAGGGCCGGGGTGGGCTCGGCCGTCTCGCCCTCGAACAGGGGCTCGTTCACGACGTCGCCCAGTTCGATCACCAGCCCCTCGTCGGTCATGCGGGTGACGACATGGCGCAACAGGTTCACCCGCTGCATCGATTCGCCGCCGCGTGCCGTCAGCGCATCCTGCAGGGCGCGGGCAAGCTCCTGCATCTCGGCCTCGCCGGCCGGGGCGGAAACGGACTGGTCCGCCGGAGGGTCGAGCGACCTTCCCCCGTCCACTCCCGCCGCCCCGCCCGACCGCGAGTGCGCGATCGTGGGGTCGAAATACTCGGCCAGGCCCTGCCGCTGCTTTTCGGTGGTGGCGTTCAGCAGCCACATCAGCAGGAAGAAGGCCATCATCGCGGTCACGAAATCCGCATAGGCGACCTTCCATGCGCCGCCATGGTGGCCGGCTTCGCCCCCGCCCTGCACGCGCTTGATGATGATCGGCGAAGCAGTCCTGTCAGCCGGCATCGGCACCCCCGTTTCCCTGGGGAGAGCCTTAGCAGGACGGGACTTGCCCGGGCGTTAACGGATCAAATGCCGCGCATTTCCTCGGCCATCATCACGGCCGCCTTTTCCGCGATCATGATCGTCGGCGCATTGGTGTTGCCGGAGGTGATCACGGGCATGACCGAGGCATCCACGACCCGCAGCCCCTCGACTCCGCGCACGCGCAGGCGCGGGTCCACCACCGCGCCCTCGTCCGCGCCCATGCGCGCGGTGCCCACGGGATGGAAGATGGTCGAGCCGACCACCCCGGCCGCATGGGCCAGTTCCTCGTCGCTCTGGTAGTCGGGGCCGGGCTTGAACTCCTCGGGGCGGTATTTCGCCAGCGGCGCCTGCGCCATGATGCGCCGCGTCAGGCGGATCGCGCGGGCAGCCGTCAGGCGGTCGCCGGGCGTGGACAGGTAATGCGGCGAGATCACCGGCGGCCGCATCGGGTCGGGCGAACCGATCCGCACATGACCCCGGCTTTCTGGCCGCAGGTGGCAGACGCTGGCGGTGATGGCGGCGAAATCGTGCAGGGGCTGGCCGAAGGCCTCGAGGCTCAGCGGCTGCACGTGCCATTCCAGGTCGGGCGTCGCCACGTCGGGCGAGGATCGGGCGAAGGCGCCAAGCTGGCTGGGGGCCATGCTCATCGGGCCGGTTCGGCGCAGGACGTATTCCGCGCCGATCATCCCCTTGCCCCACCAGCGGCGGGCGAGCTGGTTCAGCGTCCGCGCCTCGGACACCTTCCAGCTGCAGCGCAGTTGCAGGTGGTCCTGAAGGTTCTCGCCGACCGGGGCCTCGCGCAGGACGGGAATCCCCATTTCCTGCAGCAGGGCACCGGGGCCTATGCCGGAGAGCTGCAGGATCTGCGGCGTGTTGATCGCGCCCGCGCTCAGCACGATCTGGCCGCCGCGCACGATCTCGGACCGGCCGTCGGCGTAAAGCTCGAGCCCCACGGCGCGGGTGCCCTCGAAGACCACGCGGCGGACGTGGCGGCCGGTCAGCACCGTCAGGTTCGGCCGCCGCATCGCCGGGCGCAGGAAGGCGCGGGCGGCCGAGACGCGGAAGCCCGACTTCTGGCTGACCTTGAAATAGCCCACGCCCTCGTTGTCGCCGGTGTTGAAATCGTCGGTGGCAGGAATGCCGACTTCGTTCGCGGCCTTCGCCCAGTCGTCCAGGATGTCCCAGCGCAGCCGCTGCCGCTCGATCCGCCACGGGCCGCCCTCGCCGTGATGCTCGGACGCGCCGGCGAAGTAATCCTCGGACTTGAGGAACAGGGGCTGCACGTCGTCCCAGCCCCAGCCGGTGCAGCCCATCTGCCGCCAGCCGTCGTAATCGGCGGCCTGCCCGCGCAGATACAGCATCCCGTTGATGGAACTGCAGCCGCCCAGCACCCGCCCCCGCGGATAGATCAACTGCCGCCCGTGCAGCCCCGGGTCGGGCGCGGTCTTGTACATCCAGTCGGTGCGCGGGTTGCCGATGCAGTAAAGATAGCCGATCGGGATGTGGATCCAGGGATAGCGGTCGCTGTCGCCCGCCTCGATCAGCAGGACGCGCAGGCGCGGGTCCTCGGACAGGCGGGCGGCCAGCACGCAGCCGGCGCTGCCCGCCCCTGCAATGACGACATCGTGCATCCTGGCAACCCCTCTCCCCCTCGTGGCGGGTGATGCTAGCAGGGCCGCCAGCCGGAGCAAGCGCAGCGGCGCGCTTGCGCGGCGGCGCGCCCGGCTTATCTTGGGCCCATGATCGAGGCGGGGCAGTATGACATGCGGACCGGCGCGGGGCTGATCGCCTGTCCGCGCTGCGACGCGCTGCATGTGGAAACCGAGCTGCTTGACGGCGAAAAGGCGGCCTGCATCCGCTGCGGCCATGTGCTGGCCCGCCCGCGCGAGGGCGCCTTCACCCAGATCGTGGCGCTGTCCTTTACCTCGCTGGTGCTGATGGTGGCGGCAGTGTTCTTTCCCTTCCTCGAGATCTCGCGGATGGGTCTGGGAAATGCGACCTCGCTCTTCGGGGTGGCGATGGCCTTCTCGCAGGGCTGGCTGATGCCACTGACGGTGGCCATGCTGGCCTTCATCGTGGGCTTGCCAGCGCTGCGCGCCGCGCTGCTGGTCTATGTGCTGCTGCCGATGCGCGGCCAGGGACGGCCCGCGCGCCATGCGGGCGAGGCCTTCCGGCTGTCGGAACTGCTGCGGCCCTGGTCGATGGCGGAAATCTTCGTGATCGGCACCTCGGTCGCGCTGGTCAAGGTCGCGGGACTGGCGACGGTCAGCCTCGGGCCCGCCTTCTGGGCCTTCTGCGCGCTGATCATCGTGGGCGCGGCCAGCGACGTCTTCACCTGCGCCGCGACGATCTGGGACACGCTGGAGGACCGCGGCGCCTTCACCGACGGGCGCGAGGTCGTGCCCGATACTGACGCCGCCGCCCGCGAGCGCCGGATCGTCGAACGCGCCCCCTCTGCACCGGACCGCGCCGGATGAGCGGTCCCGACGGGCTGTCCGATCACGCCCCGGTCCTGACCGCCCATCGCGCGGGGCTGGTCGGCTGTCGCGGCTGCGGGCGCGTCTGGCCCAGGCACACGGATGTCTGCGGCCGCTGCGGCGCGCGGCTGGCCCCGCCCGACCGGCGCAGCCTGCAGGCGGTCTGGGCCTGGTGGCTGGCCGGGCTAATCTTCTACATCCCCGCGAACCTGTGGCCGATGCTGCGGACGCAGTCCTTCCTGGGGCTGGCCGGGAACACCGAGGCCACCATCCTGGGCGGCGTGGTGGACCTGATGCATTACGGCAACTACGGCATCGCCGCGATCGTCTTCGTGGCCTCGATCGTGGTGCCCATCGGCAAGTTCGTCGTCATCGCCTGGCTGGCGCGCGTGGCGGGCAAGCCCGCCAGCGTCGAGGCCGCCCACACCCGCCTGCGCGCGCTGGAGGCTGTCGAGTTCATCGGCCGCTGGTCGATGATCGACGTCTTCGTGGTGGCGATCCTGTCGGCGCTGGTGCAGCTGGGCTTCGTCGCCTCGATCCACCCCGGCCCCGCCGCCGTCAGCTTTGCGCTGTCGGTTGCCTTCACCATGCTTTCGGCGCTTAGCTTCGACCCGCGGCTGATCTGGCGCGGATTGCCGCTTCGCACGCGCAGGGACAGAACAGCCGAATGACCGACACGCCTCCGACCGACGACACGTCCCGCGCGGACGCCGCCCCCCTGCGTCCTGCCAGCCCCGTCCGCCGCACCGCCGCCCGGGCCGCCCGCGCGGGCGTGTCCGTCATCTGGGCCGTGCCGATCATCGCGCTGCTGGTGACGATGGCGCTGGCCTGGAACGCCTATGCCGGGCGTGGCACGCTGGTCTCGGTCGCCTTCAACGATGCGACCGGCATCACCCCGGGCGAAACCGAACTGCGCTTCCGCGAGATCCCCGTGGGCCGGGTCGAGGCCGTGCGCTTCACCCACGACCTGCAGCGGGTGATCGTGGACATGCGGGTGGACAAGGACATCGCCCAGTTCATCGACGACGACGCCGAGTTCTGGATCGTCCGCCCCGAGGTCTCGGCCCAGGGCATCTCGCGCCTCGACACGGTGCTGACCGGCGCCTTCATCGAGGGCTGGTGGGACAACGAGTCCGGCGGCGCCGACCTGGTGGTGCACGAGGGGCTCGAGCGCGCGCCCCTGACGCGCAGTAACGAACGGGGCACATGGGTCACGCTGACCGCCAACGATGCCTCGGGGATGACCGAGGGCGCACCGATCTTCTATCGCGGGCTCACGGTCGGGCGGATGCAGAACCTGCGCCTGGCCGAAGGGGCCGAGTCGGTGGTGGCCGACGTCTTCATTGAAGCGCCGCACGACCAGCAGCTGACCACGACCACCGTCTTCTGGGACACTTCGGGCTTCTCGGTCTCGCTGGGCACCAATGGCATCTCGCTGGACGTGGCCTCGGTCTCGTCGCTGCTGCAGGGGGGCGCCGAGTTCGCCACGCTTTCCTCGGGCGGCCAGCCCGTGCAGCCGGGTCATGTGTTCCAGCTTCAGCCCGACCGGCAGACGGCGCAGAATAGCCTCTTCGCGGCCTCGCCGCAGGACGAGCTGCGCCTGACCATGCTGATGAGCGAGGCCGTGCGCGGGCTGACCGAGGGCGCCGAGGTCCAGTTCCAGGGCCTGACCGTGGGCCGGGTCACGGGCCTGTCGGTGCGCGTCGTGCCCGGGCCCGAGGGCCAGCCGGGCCAGGTGCTGCAGGACATCACGCTGGCGGTCTCGCCCCAGCGCATGGGGCAGCCCGAGGACGCCGGACCCGACGAGGCCCTGGCCTTCCTGTCCCGCAGCGTCGAGGAAGGCCTGCGCGCGCGCATCACCGGCGCCGGATTCTTCGGCACCTCGCTGATGGTGGAACTGGTGGACCTGCCCGGCGCGGCGCCCGCGCGGATCGTCGCGGATGCCCAGCCCTATCCCGTCATCCCCTCAGCCCCGCCGGACCTGTCGGACATCTCGACCACGGCGCAGGGCTTCATGGCGCGGATCGGCAACCTCAAGCTCGAGGAGCTGCTGAAATCCGCCACCGACATGATGAACAGCGTCACGGCCATCGCCAGTTCGCAGGACACCCGGGCGATCCCGGAATCGCTGCGCCGCACCATTGACGAGGCGAACGTGACCATGACGGAACTGCGCACGGCCACGCAGGACCTGCGCGCCTCGGGCGTGGTGGAAAACGTCGCGGGCGCGACCGCTGCCGCCAACGAGATCGCGGGCAAGCTGAACGGCGTGGCCGACCGCCTGCCGCGCATCGCCGAGAACGTGGAAACCGCCACGACCTCGATTCGAGACGTGGATTTCGACGGCATCGGCGACCAGATCACCCAGGCGCTGGCCGACATCCGGGGCGTTCTGGGAACGGAAGCCGCGCGCAGCCTGCCCGACCGGCTGGGAAATGCCGTGGACAGCCTGGGTTCGGCGGCAGGCGACGTGGGCGCCATCGCCTCGGACCTGCGCGGGCAGAACCTCGGGCCGCGCGTGGGCCAGTTCATGGACGAAGCCTCTGCCGCCGCGACGGCGGTGCGCGACGCCGCCGCCGACGTGCCCGAGATGGTCCTCCAGGTGGACGAGGCCGCGGCCTCGGTGGACGAGTTCGACTTTGCCGGGGTCAGCGCCTCGGCCCGCGGGCTGATCGAGGACCTGCGCGCCATGCTGGGGACCGAGGATGCCGAGCAGCTTCCGCGCAACCTGTCGGACACGCTGCAGGCGGCCTCGGGGTTGCTGAACGACCTGCGCGAAGGGGGCGCGGCCGGCAACCTGAACGCAGCCCTGCAATCGGCGCGCCGGGCAATGGACCAGGTGGCGCAGGCGGCCACCACCCTGCCGGGCCTGTCGCAGCGCTTCCAGGCGCTGGCCGCGCGCGCCGAGTCCGTGATCGCCGCTTACGGCGACCGCGGGGCCTTCAACACCGAGACCATCAATACCATGCGCAGCCTGCGCCGCGCGGCCGAAGCCTTCGGCAGCCTCGCCTCCACCATCGAGCGCAATCCCCGCGCCTTCATCCTGGGACGATAGACCATGCGCCTTGCCTTCCCCCTTCTGGTCCTCGCGGCGCTGGCGGGCTGCTCCAATCCCGAGAAGACGGGACGCTACCTGATCGATCCGCCGACGCCGCAGGCCCGCGTCGCCAACAACCTCGGCACGGCGGAACTGCGGGACGTGTCGCTGCCCGAATACGCGGCCTCGGGCGAGGTCGCCTGGCAGACAGGCGACGGCGCGGTGCGGTCGAACCCGCGCAACCTGTGGGCCGACAACCCCGAACGCGCCTTCACCCTGACCCTGGCGCGGGCGATTTCCGACATGTCGGGCGCGACCGTCATCGCCGAGCCCTGGCCCCTGGCCGAGCCGCCCCGGCGACGGGTCGAGGTGCGGGTGGAAAAGGCGCTCGCGCAGCTGGACGGAATCTACCGGCTCAGCGGGCGCTATTACGTCTCGCAGGACAGCGCGGGCGGGACCAACCACGCGCGCAGCTTCGACATCGCCGTGCCGCTGCCGGTAACGCAAGGCTCGGCCAGCAGCCTGTCGCGGGGCGGCGCACGCAAGATCGAGGCCTCTCCGCCCGCCATCGCCGCCGCGCAGAACGCGGCCATCGCTCAGCTTGCGGCGCAGATCGCCACGCTGGGCGGACCAGGCGGTACGATCCGCACCACGGCGCCGCAGCTTGATCCGATCTTTTCGACGCCGCTGGAACCGCTGGCGCCACTGGAACCCCTGCCCGAGGTCAGCATCGAGCCGCTGGGCTGAGGCTCAGCCCTCGCCCGGCTCGAAGGCGCCGAAGCGGCCGGCTGCGAAGACCAGCGGATGGTCGTCCGGGCCGCCGACGGTGACCTGAGCCACGCGGCCCACCAGAACGCTGTGGTCCCCGCCCTCATGAACCGCATGGGCATGGCAGTCGAAGCGCGCCGCGACCCCGGGGATCAGCGGCGTGCCAAGCGCGGTCACGCCGAGGTCCAGCCCCTCGAACTGCGGGCCGCCGCGCGTGAAGCGCAGGCAGATGTCCAGTTGCTCGGCCCCCAACACGTGGATCGACCAGGCCTTGGCCTCCGCGAAGATGTCGTGGCGCGACGAGGACCGTGCCGGGCACCACAGCACCAGCGCCGGGTCCAAGGACACGCTGGTGAAGCTGTTGACCGTCATCCCGACGGGGCACTTCGGCCCCGCGACGGTGACAACGGTGACCCCCGTGGCGAAGCGTCCCAGCGCCTGTCGGAACAGGCGGCCGGGCTCGGTATCGGGATGAAAGCTGATGGCATCGGCCAGGCGGTCAAGCGACTCGGGCGGCAAACGGTTCATCCTGCGGCCCTTCCCGGTCCTGCCTGCGCGGGTTCTGGCGGCTCAACGTCCAGCGCCGCGATCAGTTCGTGGTGCAATCCCGGCGGGGCGACGATCAGCCCGTCGCCCAAGGGCGGCATCCGGTTGAAGACCAAGGCCCGCCCGCGCCGGTCCGTGACGGTGCATCCCGCCTGCACGGCAATGAGGCTTGCCGCCGCGACGTCCCATTCCCAGACGGGCCGCATCGACAGGGTGGCGTCGAACCGCCCTTCGGCAACAAGACACAGCCGCCAGGCCAGCGACGGCCGGAAGCTGCGCCTGATCCGGGGTACCCGGCGCCCGCGCCAGAAGGCGGGGTCCAGCGCGGCCTTGGTGGTCAGCACCTCGGCGCCCTCCAGCCGCGCCTTGCGGGGGCGGATCAGCTGGCCGTTGCGCGTGGCGGGCTGCCCGGCTGCGGCCGCATAGGTCACGCCGCGCGCGGGCTGGTGGACGACCCCGGCGACGGGCTGGCCGTCTTCCACCACGGCCACGGCCACGGCAAATCCGTCCTCGCCCGCGATGAAGGCGCGGGTGCCGTCGATCGGGTCAATGACGAAGACGCGGGCGGCCGTCGCGCGGCGGGGGTCCTCGGGGCTTTCCTCGCTGAGCCAGCCGTAATCGGGACGGGCCGCGCGCAGCGCCTGTTCCAGCGCGGCATTGACGGCCAGGTCGGCCTCGGACACCGGCCCCGCGCCTTCGTCCTTTTCCCAGTGGCGGAAGGTGCCGCGCCAATGGGCCAGCGCGATCTGCCCCGCCTCTTCGGCGGCCCGGACGATGAGGTCGAGGTCAGCTTCCGGCAACGGTCATTCCTTCGACCAGAAGGCTCGGAACGCGCAGGCTGCGCCAGTCGGGCAGGTCGCTGGCCGCCGTGATCCGCATCAGCATCTCGCGCAGGTTGCCGGCGATGGTGCATTCGTTGACGGGATAAGCGATCTCTCCGTTCTCGACCCAGAAGCCTGCCGCGCCGCGCGAATAATCCCCCGTGGTCGCGTTGATCGAGGCGCCCAGCATCGAGGTCACGACCAGCCCCCGCCCCATGTCGCGGACCAGGTCGGCGGGCGAAGCCGTCCCCGCCGTCAGCGCCACGTTCGTCACCCCCGGCGAGGGCGGCGAGGAGGTGCCCCGCACCGCATTCGCCGTCGAGGCCATCCCCAGCTTGCGCGCGGTCGCCAGATCCAGCGTCCAGCCCTGCAGCACGCCGCCTTCCACGATCATGCGGGACGCGGTCGGCAGCCCCTCGCCGTCGAAGGGGCGCGAGGCGCCGTGGCGCGGCAGGCGCGGGTTCTCGGTCAGGTCGAAGCCCCCCGGCAGGACCGGCTGGCCCAGGTCGTTGCGCAACCAGCTAGACCCGCGCGCCACCGCGCTGCCGTTCACGGCCGACAGCAGGTGCGAGATCAGGGTCGCGGCGACCCGCTCGTCGTAAAGGATCGGGAAGGCGCCGGTCGGGGGCTTCCTCGCCCCCCGCCGCGCCACCGTGCGCTCGCCCGCGCGGCGGCCGATCTCCTCGGGCGAGGGCAGGTCCTCGGCCCAGACGCGGCTTTCCCCGGCCCAGTCGCGTTCCATCCCCAGGCCCTCACCGGTGATGGCAACGGTGGACAGGCCGTGGCTGCTGCGCCTGTAGCCGCCCGAAAAGCCGTTGGTGCCGGCGATCCAGCTTCGGCGGTGCATGACCGAGGCGCTGGCGGATTCGACCATGCTGATGCCCTCGACCTCCAGCGCCGCCGCCTCGGCCCGCAGGGCCAGATCCAGCAGCGCCTCGGGCTCGGGCGCGGGGGCGCCATCGTCCAGTTCCAGCGCCGCCGTGTCCGGATCGCGGGCAAGCTGCGCGGGATCGGCCAGACCCACGTTGTCGTCCACGGGCGCCTCGCGCGCCATGGCGACGGCACGCTCGGCCATCTCGCGGATCGTGCGGTCGGACCGGTCGCTGGCCGAGACACAGGCCTGCCGCCCGTTCACGATGACGCGCAGGCCGATCTCGACCCCATCGGCGCGCTCGGCATGTTCCAGCGCGCGGCCCCGCACCTCGACCGAAAGGGACTCGCCCGCGACCGCCACCGCGTCGGCCTCGGTCGCGCCCGCGGCACGGGCGGCGGCCAGCAGGGCCTCGGTCAGGGGCGCGAGATCTTCGGGCGCGGGTCGGGTCATGGGCAAGGCCTTTCCGTGGATGCGCAAAAGGGGGCCGGACATCGCCCGGCCCCCGGTATTCGCCGTCACGTGGTGTTACTTCACCTGCTGGCCGTTGGCAAAGATCTGCCCGCCTTCGCGGAACTCGAACTGGCCGACCAGCGCGTCGCCGCCCTCGGGGGCGGGACGGGCAAAGAGCGCCAGCATCATCCGGTAGCCCGCGACCTCGTCCTGCGAGATGGCGCCCATCTGCACAAGCCGGTCGAGCAGGCCGTTCACGCCCTCGAACCGCGCCTGCACCTGGCCCACCGGCTGCTCGGGGTTGCCGCCCTCGGGCACGGACAACTCGCCCGAGGCATCCAGGCTGGCGCCCGCCGCCGCAAGGGCCAGCTTGTTGATCGACAGCTGCACCGGCTCGAAGGGGTTGGGGGTCTCGGCGGGAAGCTCGGCGCTGTCCTCGGCGGGCGCCGCGTCAGTTCCGGCCGAGGGCGCGGTGACAGGAGCCGCCGAATCGCCCTCGGCAGCGGGGGCATCGTCATGCGCGTGCGCCTCGCCCGCGGCCTCGGCCTCTTCCGCAGCCTCCATCAGCGCGGGATCGAACAGGTCCATGGTCACGCGGACCAGCCCGGTAAGATCGATGTCCAGGCTTGCCGGGTCGCGCGGCAGCACGCGGGCGCTGTCGAACATGTTCCAGACGCTGTCGGCCAGCGTCAGCCCGCCAATGGAATAGGCGAACTTGAAGGGCTGGGCCTCGGTGGCCTGCATCACCGGGAACTGCATGTCGAAGCTGGCCTCGGTCACGGTGTAGCCGACCGGCGCGGGCAGGTCGCTGACCGTCATCTCGGTCGAGGTCGAATCGAGCCCGCCCTGGTATTTCAGCCCTTCGGGACCCACGGCGACCGTGACGTCCAGCCCCTGCAGCGTGGTGTTCGCCTTGGCCGTGTCCTGCTGGCCCTGGTCGTCCGTTCCCGCGAAGTCGAGATCCAGCCGCCCCTGCCCCGCCGACAGCGCCGCCGTCACGTCCATGCCCGCCCGCAGGGCCGTATGCATGGCCTGGGTGATGTCCACATCCTTGGGCAGGCTGCCCGCGCTGGTGGCCTGCAGGTTCTCGAGTGAACCATTCACCTTGATGCGGCCCGGGGCCTCGGTGCCCTCGGGATCGGCATAGTCTGCCGCAATCTCCATCCGGTCGGCGGACATGGTCGCGTCGAAGCGCATCATCTCGGCGTCGGTGATCTGCTGGCGGCTGGTGGCATTCACCAGCTTGACCGAGGCGGGAACCTCGCGCGTTCCCTCGGCCGTCTGGACCGTCTGCAGCGCCAGCGTCAGCTCGCCCGAGCGGCTCTCATGGGTCATGTCCGCCGCGGTCCCGCCCGACACGATCTCGGTGTCGCGGGCGACCAGCGAACCGTTCAGCGTGACCTGCCCGCCCTCGGAGTCGCGGAAGGTCGCAGTCACGGGCGAGGTTTCGGCCAGCGTGGTGCGCACGCGTCCGTCGCCGGTGGCGGTCATGGTGATCTCGGGGGTGCGGAACTCGACCCTCGTACCCTCGTCGGGCTGGGCGTAGCCCACCACCACGTCCCGCAGGGTCAGCGTCTCGCCCGCCTCGTCGCGCGCGCCTTCGGTGACGGTGTAGCCGTTCGCCTTGTAATACTCGACCCAGTTCTGCCAGACTTCCGAGGGCGTCACCTCGGCCAGCGCGGGGGCGGCGCAAGCGACGACGGCAAGGACAGAGGTGGTCGTCCGCAAGAACATGAATCGATTCCTTTGAAGAATTACGGCGATGCGACGATAGACGGCGCATCGTCGCACATCCACGCGCCGCGTCACAGGAGACAGTCTTGATCGAAACGAATTCTTCCCGCGAGGGGTTCTTCACGATCGCGTTGAACCGGCCCGACAAGGCCAATGCCCTGACCCCCGGGATGATCGAACAGCTGATCGCGGCCGTGCGCTCGGCCGTGGACGGCGGCGCGCGGGCCATCGTGCTGACCGGCCGGGGGCGCGTCTTTTCCGCCGGCGCCGACCTGGAGGCCGCGCGGGCGGGCCTTGCGACCTCACCCTTGTGGGAAGAGCTTTCGGGCGCGATCGCCGAGGCCCCGGCGCTGACCATCGCCGCGCTGAACGGGACGGCGGCGGGCGGGGCGCTGGGGATGGTGCTGGCCTGCGACCTGCGCATCGCGGTGCCCGAGGCGCGGATCTTCTATCCGGTGATGAAGCTGGGCTTCCTGCCCCAGCCTTCGGACCCTGCCCGGCTGGGGGCGCTGGCGGGGCGGTCGCGGGCGGCGATGATCCTGATGGCGGGCCAGAAGATCGGGGCCGAAACGGCGCTGGGATGGGGCCTTCTCGACCGGATCGTGCCGTCTGATGCACTGATCGAGACGGCCGGGGAACTGGCCGCCGACGCGCTGGGCGCGGCGCCCGCCCATGTGGCGGGGGTCAAGCGGATGATCCGCGGCTGAAGGCTCAGGGATGCGTCGGCGGGTTCGCGCGCGTCACGATGAAGACCGCCACCGCCGACAGGACCGCCACCTGCACCGCCCAATAGGGATGGGGCAGGATGAACCAGCTGACGCAAAGCCCGACCGCCATGCTGACGCAGACGATGACCTTGACGCGGGGGTCAATGGCCCGGTGTTCCTGCCAGTCCCGGATCTGGGGGCCGAACACCGGATGCGTCATCAGCATGTCGTGGAACCGCGGCGACGAGCGGTTGAAGGCGAAGGCCGCCACGATCAGGAAGGGCACGGTGGGCATGATCGGCAGCACCGTCCCGGCGAAGGCCAGGACGACAGCCAGAATCCCGATCGCACCCCAGAGAAGCCGCATCAGTAGCGGTAATGCTCCGACTTGAAGGGCCCCTCGACCGGAACGCCGATGTAGTCGGCCTGGTCGGGACGCAACTGGGTCAGCTTGACCCCGATCTTGTCCAGGTGCAGCCGCGCGACCTTTTCATCCAGCGCCTTGGGCAGGATGTAGACGCCGGGCTGGTATTCGTCGCCCTTGGTCCACAGTTCGATCTGCGCCAGCACCTGGTTGGTGAAGCTGGCCGACATGACAAAGGACGGGTGGCCCGTGGCGTTGCCGAGGTTCAGCAGGCGGCCCTGGGACAGCAGAATGATGCGGTTGCCCGAGGGCATCTCGATCAGGTCCACCTGGTCCTTGACGTTGGTCCACTTGTGGTTGCGAAGGGCCGCGACCTGGATCTCGTTGTCGAAATGGCCGATGTTGCCGACAATGGCCATGTCCTTCATCTCGCGCATGTGCTCGATGCGGATCACGTCCTTGTTGCCGGTGGTGGTGACGAAGATGTCGGCAGTGGACACCACGTCTTCCAGCAGCACGACCTCGAAGCCGTCCATCGCGGCCTGCAGCGCGCAGATCGGATCCACTTCCGTGACCTTCACGCGCGCGCCCGCGCCGCGCAGGCTGGCGGCCGAGCCCTTGCCCACGTCGCCATAGCCGCAGACCACGGCGACCTTGCCCGCCATCATCACGTCGGTCGCGCGGCGGATGCCGTCCACGAGCGATTCCTTGCAGCCGTACTTGTTGTCGAACTTGGACTTGGTGACGCTGTCGTTCACGTTGATCGCCGGGAACGGCAGGCGGCCCTGCTTGTGCAGGTCATACAGGCGATGGACGCCCGTCGTGGTTTCCTCGGACACGCCGCGGATGGCGTCGCGCTGGCGGGCGAACCAGCCCGGCGACTGCGCGAGCCGCTTGCGGATCTGGGCGAACAGCGCCTCTTCTTCCTCGGACTGGGGCACGGCGATCAGGTCGGTCTCGCCCGCCTCGACCCGCGCACCCAGCAGGATGTACATCGTGGCGTCGCCGCCGTCGTCGAGGATCATGTTCGCGCCTTCCGGGAACTGGAAGATGCGGTCGGTATAGGCCCAGTATTCCTCCAGCGTCTCGCCCTTGACGGCGAAGACGGGGATGCCGGCGGCGGCGATGGCCGCGGCGGCGTGGTCCTGGGTGGAATAGATGTTGCAGGACGCCCAGCGCACCTCGGCGCCCAGCGCGACCAGCGTCTCGATCAGCACGGCCGTCTGCACCGTCATGTGCAGGCTGCCCGCAATGCGCGCGCCGGTAAGCGGCCTGGCCGCGCCGAATTCCTCGCGCAGGGCCATGAGGCCCGGCATCTCGGTCTGCGCGATGTCCAGCTCCTTCCGGCCGAAATCGGCCAGACCGATGTCGCGCACGAGATAGTCTTGGGGAGCTACCTGATTCATCGAGGGCCTCACGGGGAAATGGAACAGGGCGGCCTTGTCACAGACCGCCCTCGAAGGCAACGCAGCTTGGGTGAAACGCAGCGTTTTTCCCGCTCAACCCAGGCCGACCTTGGCGTAGAAGGCGCCGGGATCGACCCCATCCTGGTAGCCGATGCCCGAGGCGATCACGCAATGGGTGTCGCCGCGTTCCAGAAGCACTGTCCAGGTGCCCATCATGTCCGAGCCCCAGAGCTGCGTCCCGTCGGCGCGGCGGGCCACCAGGTTCTCGTCGAATTCGGATTTCAGCGCGGTGCTGACAACGGGCGCGGCATCGCACCAGGGCAGGTTGCCGCTGGCTTCGGTCGTCTGGGCAGGCAGGCTGCGCACCAGCTCGACGACTTCGGGGCCGGACATGCCTGCGACGGCGGTCCATCCCCGGACGGGCGCGTTCAGCACGGGCGAGGGGACGACGGCGGATTGGGCGGCGCCCACGGAAAGGGTCGCGGCGAGGGCAGCAAGGGCAACTCGATGGAAACGCATAAGAAGCGCCTTTCCTCAAACATCGTCAAGCGGTTTCATCTGGCTCGTGACCAAAACACCACAATCCGGGCGCAGTTCCTGATCCCTTCCAGATGGACTCTTGACAAACCCGTGAAGGCTTGTGCTGGGGGTTGTTTTTCCATCACAATCCTGTCTCGAAAAATCCGCCTGCCTTGTGGCAGAGGGTAGCAATCGCGGTCCCGTCCTGCGACACTCGGGTCAAAACAAGACATCAGGCGGCGGGCAGGGCAGATGACGAACTGGTGGAGGATGGCGGCAGCGGCCACCGCGGCGGGCTGCATGCTGGCCGGCACGGCCGCGGGGCAAAGCGGCAGCGGCTCGGGGTCGTCGGCCTCCTCGCCCTTCTCGGGGCTGTTCTCGCGCGGCGACCCGGTCGCGAACTCGCCCGTCGACCTGCAATTCCGCGTCACGACCGGGGACGAGGACCTGGAACGGCGGCTGCGCAACACCTCGCGCATCACCGGCGCGCTGGTCGAGGGACGCTATACCGCCCAGGACGTGCTGGCGGCGGCGCGCGCGGATTACTCGCGCCTGCTGGGACTGCTTTACGACGAAGGCTTTTACGATTCGATCGTCGAGATCCGGCTGGACGGGGTCGAGGCGGCGGGGATCGCGCCGCTGGATGCGCCGGAGATCGTGCGCCAGGTGGTCGTGACCGTCGATCCGGGCCAGGCCTTCCGCTATTCGCGCGCCGAGATCGCGCCCGTCGCGCGCGGCACCGAACTGCCCGAGGATTACCGGGTGGGCGAGATCGCCCGCACTTCCGACATGCGGACGGCCGCCCGGGCCGGGGTCACCGGATGGCGCGACCAGGGCCATGCCAAGGCCGAGGTCGCCGCGACCGAGATCATCGCCGACCACGAGATCCACCGCGTCGAAAGCCGCATTGCCCTGTCCCCCGGGCCGCAGGTGCGCTTCGGCCAGTTGCGCGCGACCGGGAACCAGCGGCTCAGCACCCGCCGGCTTTACAAGATCGCGGGCTTCCCCGAGGGCGAGCGCTTCGACCCCGAGACGCTGGAGGAGGTCCGCCGCCGCCTGCGTCGCACCGGGGTCTTTTCCTCGATCACGTTGGAAGAGGCCGAGACGCTGGGCCCCGGCAACACGCTGGACGTCAACCTGACCGTGCTGGAACAGCGCCTGCGCCGGATCGGCGGGGGTTTCGAGATCAGCAGCACCGACGGGGCGCTGATCTCGGGCTACTGGATGCACCGCAACCTGCTGGGCGGGGGCGAACGGCTGCGCGTGGACGCCGAGGCCAAGGACATCGGCTCGGGCACCTCGGGGCGCGACTACCGCCTGGGCGTGCGGATCGACCGCCCCGCGACGATCACGCCCGACATCACCGCCTCGGTCGAGGCGCGGGCCGAGCGGCTGCGCGAGGAGGACTATGACCTCGACCTCGGGGTCCTCGGCTTCGGTCTGACCTGGCTGCCCAGCGAGCGGCTGACCGGCCAGACGACGCTGGAATACCGCCGCTCGCGCGTGCGCGACGACACGGGGATCACCGATTTCGAGATCCTGGCCCTGCCGACCTCGGTCACCTGGGACCGTCGCGACGAGCCCACGGACGCCAAGCGCGGCTATTGGCTGACCGCAACGGGCACGCCCTTCTACGGGCTGAACGAGGCCGGGTCCGGCCTGCGGCTGGTGGGCGAGGGCCGCGCCTACCGCAGCTTCGGCACGGACAACCGCTTCACCCTGGCCGCGCGGGCGCGGGCCGGGTCGATCTGGGGGTCGGACATCGCCGAAACCCCGCGCGAGTTCCTGTTCTATTCGGGCGGCGGCGGCTCGGTCCGGGGCCAGCCCTACGAATCCCTCGGCGTGCGGGTGATCGAGGGGCCCGACGGCGTCACGGTCAAGACCGGCGGCATGAGCGTGGCGAACCTGACTGCCGAGGCGCGGGTGCAGGTCCGTCCCCGCATCGGCGTCGTGGCCTTTGCCGACGCGGGCCGGGTCTGGGCCGACAGCTCCTTCGAGGGGCAGACCGACTGGCACGCGGGCGCGGGTCTCGGCGTGCGCTACAACACCCCCATCGGCCCCTTGCGGCTGGACGTCGCGGGCCCCGTAGGCGGCGACACCGGCGAGGGCGTGCAGCTTTACCTTGGACTGGGGCAGGCCTTCTGATGAAACAGCTTCTGGCCGCCTTGGCCTTCGTCCTTCTGCTGCCCGTGACGCCGATCACCGCGCAGGAACCCCCGGCCCCGCCCGCCTCCGAGGCTGCCGCCGAAGCGGAAGGCGGCATTGCCGCCGAGGCCGCCGAGATTTCCGCCGAGGTCGAGGACGACCAGGGCTTCATCACCCGCTTCCTGGAACGCAACCTGTCCAGCGCCGGCCGGCAGGTCGAGATCCGGGGCTTCCAAGGGGCGCTGTCCTCCCGCGCGACATTCACCGAACTGACCATCGCCGATGACCAGGGCGTCTGGATCACGCTGCGCAACGGCGCGATCCAGTGGAACCGCTCGGCCCTTTTCGCCCGGCGCATCGACATCCAGGAACTGTCCGCGGAGGAAATCATCATCCCCCGCCTGCCCCAGGGCGAGGGTGACCCCCGCACCCCCGAGGTGCGCGAATTCGCCCTGCCCACCCTGCCCGTGGGCATCAACATCGCCCGCATCGCGGCGGGCCGGGTCGACCTGGGTCAGCCCGTCATCGGCGAGGCGGCCGTGGTATCGCTCGACGGCGCGATGAACCTTGCAGGCGGCGAGGGCGCGGCGCGGCTGGCCATCAACCGCGTGGACGGCAAGCGCGGCACCTTCGCCGTGGACGCGGGCTTTTCCAACGCCACCACCGTCCTGCGACTGGACGTGAAGCTCGATGAAGCCGAGGGCGGGCTGTTCGCCAACCTCGTGGGCCTTTACAACCGTCCGGCCGTGCAGGCCGAGATCCGGGGCGAGGGGCCGCTGCGCGACTTCATGGCCGAGGTCCGGCTGGCGACGAACGGGCAGGATCGCGTGACTGGCCGCGTCTCGGCCCGCACCGAGGCCGGGTCGGACAACACCCCCGGCACCGCCTTCCGGCTGGAACTGGGCGGGGACGTCGCAAGCCTTCTGCCACCCGAGAACGCGCCCTTCTTCGGCCCGCAATCGCAGGTGCTGGTCGAGGGCTGGCGCGGCGAGAACGGGCGGCTGTCGCTGCCGGTCCTGCTGATTGACACGGAATCTCTGAACCTGACCGGCTCGGTCACGACCAACGAACAGGGCGCGCCGCAATCCGTGGTGCTGCTGATGTCGCTGGGCGAGGATGCGGGCGCGACCACCCTGCCCGCCCGCCTGCCCCTGCGGGGCGAGCCCATCGACGTGCAGTCGGGCAACCTGCAGATCAGCTATGACGCCGCGCAAAGCGATGCCTGGACCCTGAACGGGCGCCTGGGCGACGTGACCCGCGGGGCCAACCGCATCGGCGCGCTGACGCTGGAGGGTGGCGGCTCGGTCCGGCTGGAAAACGGAAAGTTGCAGGCCGTGCTGGGCCGCATCGGCTTCGGCACCCAGGGACTTTCGCTGGCCGATGCCGGGCTGCAGGCCGCGCTCGGGGCCGAGATCACAGGCGAGACCGGCTTCGACTTCACCCCCGGCAACGCGCTGGAACTTGCGGGCTTCAGCCTGTCGGGGCGCGACTACGGCCTCAGTGGCGACATCCTGATCGACGGGCTGCGCTCGGGGATCACCGTCTCGGGGGCGCTGGACGCGGCCTACGAGGACGTGTCGCACCTGTCCGCGCTGGCCGGGCGGCCCCTGACGGGACAGGCCTCGGGGCGCGTGAGTGGGCTTTACACCGTTCTGACCCGCGGCTTCGACGCCGAGGTCGAGCTGAACGGCACCGACATCACCCTGAACCAGGAACAACTGGATCGTCTGCTGGCTGGCGAGGCCGCGATCACCGCCAGCGCGCGCCGCGACGAGACGGGGATCGAGATCCGTGACCTGACGGTCGACGGACAGCGGCTGACCGCGCGGGCGCAGGGGCTCATCAGTTCAACCGCGACCGACCTGCGCGCGACGATGCGGCTGGCCAGCCTGACCGACGCCGACGCTGCGATGGCCGGCGCGCTTGAGGCCGAGGCGACGGTGACCGGCGCCCCCGGCGCGCGTCGCGTCAGCGTCGAGGGGATGGCCACGGACCTCGTGCTGGGTTTCGAACAACTGGATCCGGTGCTGCAGGGCCGGACCGAGCTTCTGGCCGTCGCGCAGGAACGCGAGGGCAGCTTCGTCATCGACAGCTTCCGCCTGACGAACCCGCAGATCGCGGCGGAAGGCAGCGGCAGCTTCGGCGAAGTCCTGGACGCCACCCTCGACCTGAACATCCCCAGCCTGACCGCTCTGCGCCCCGAGATGTCGGGCGCCGTCCAGGCGACGGCCCGCGTCAGCGGCCGCGACGGCGCGCGCGTCTTCGAGGTCAGCGGCACCGGCGAGGACCTGCGGCTGGGCCAGCAGGACGTGGACGGCGCGCTGACCGGCACGACCGAGTTCCGTCTGTCCGCCGAGCAGACCCCGGACAGCCTGACCATCAACGACCTGCGCCTGACGAACCAGCAGATGCAGGCCACTGTCGCGGGCACAGTGGGCGAGAACGTCACCGACCTCAGCGGGAACCTCGACATCCGCTCGCTGGCCGCCTTCGGACGCGGCTGGCGCGGCGCGGTGCAGGTGAGCGGCAGCCTTCAGGATGACGGCAGCGGCGTCCGGCGGCTGGTGGTGGATGGCACGGGGCAGGACCTGTCGCTGGGCCAGCGTAACGTGGACGGGATGCTGGCGGGCGAAACGCGGCTGACCCTGCGCGGCAGCCAGCAGGGCCAGCTTTTCACCATCGAGCAGGCGATCCTCGACAATCCCAGCGCGCGGGCCGACATCTCGGGCGTTATCGGGAACGGCAGCACGGATGTCAGCGGGCAGGTGGACCTGCGTGACCTGTCGGCGCTGGGACTGGGCTGGCGCGGGTCCTTCGCGGCCCGGGGCAGCTTTGCCGATGACGGCACCGGCACCCGGCGGCTGGTGGTGGACGGAACGGCGAATGACCTGTCATTGGGGCAGGCGCAGGCCGACGCCGCGCTGGCTGGGGAAACCCGCCTGACCTTGCGCGGGACCGAGCGCGAGGGCGTGCTGACGATCGACGAGGCGGTGGTGGACAACCCGCGCCTGAACGCCACGGCGCAGGGCACCCTGGGCGCGGGGCAGACCGACGTGACAGCGCAACTGCGCGCCGACAGCCTCGCCTTCCTCGGCCGCGGCATCGGTGGCGGACTGACCGCAAGCGCGCGCCTGACCGACACGCCCCAAGGCCGCCGAGTCACTGCCGAAGGGACCGCCAGCGGGCTGCGGATCGGCAACGAGCAGGTGGACCGGCTGCTGTCGGGCGCCACCCGCTTCGATGCGGCCGCCACCCTGCCCCGCCAGGGCCCGATCGCCATCGAGCGGCTGAACGCGAGCAACCCGCAGTTGCGGATCAGCGCGGATGGCTCGGCCACGGCGCTGAACGTGGATGCGGGGCTGGCGAACACGGGCCTGCTGGTGCCGGGCCTGACGGGGCCGGCGACCGTGACCGGCAGCGTCCGGCAGACGGGCGGCAGCTACGCGCTGGACCTGGCCGCGACCGCGCCGGGCGGCACCCGCGCCACCGTGGCGGGCAGCCTGGCCGCGGATTTCTCGAACGCCGACATCCGCGTCTCGGGGGTCAGCGACGCCGCGCTGGTGAACCCGCTGCTGCGCACGCGCTCGATCGCCGGGTCGGTGGACTTCGACCTTGCGCTGAACGGGCGCCCCGCGCTCGAGAACCTGTCGGGCCGGGTCAGCCTGCCCAATGCGCGGCTTGCGGACCCCAATATCGGCCTGTCGGTCGAGAATCTGTCGGCCACAGCCGACATCGCGGGCGGGCTGATCACCGTCAATGCGACGGGGGCCATCGCGGACGGCGGCACCCTGACCGTCACCGGCCCGGTGGACCTGCGCAACGGCACGCAACTGGACCTTCAGGCGCGGCTGAACCAGGTCGTCCTGCGCGACCCCAACCTGTACGAGGCGGTGGCGGACGGCACGGTTTCGATCTCGGGCAACCCGGCCGACGGGCCGCTGGTCACGGGCGCGCTGACCCTGGGGCCGGTCGAGTTCCGCATCCCCAACACGGGCTTGGGCGGCCGGGCGATCCCCGACATCGTGCACCTGAACGACCGCCCTCCAGTCCGGGCCACCCGCGCCAAGGCGGGGCTGCTGCCCTTTCCCAGCGCCGACAGCCGCATCGCGGGCATGGTGGCGCCCCCCGCCACGCCGCCCGCGAATCCCGCGCGTCTGGACCTGACGATCAACGCGCCGAACCAGGTCTTCGTGCGGGGGCGCGGCGTGGACGCGGAACTGGGCGGGCAGATCCGCCTGACCGGCACTGCCCGCAACGTCGTCCCCATCGGCTCGCTGCAGCTGATCCGGGGACGCGTGGATCTGCTGGGCCGCCGCTTCGACATGACCGAGGGGCTGATCGAGATGCAGGGCAGCCTCGTGCCCGTTCTGCGTCTGGTTGCGCAAACGCAAGCCGACGGGATCACCACCCGCATCGTCATCGACGGCGACCTGCGCGACCCCGAGATCACCTTCCAGTCCGATCCCGAGCTGCCCGAGGAAGAGGTGCTGTCGCAACTGCTGTTCGGGCGCGGCCTTGAAACCATCTCGCCCCTGCAGGCGGCGCAGCTGGCCAATGCCGTGGCCGTGCTGGCGGGACGGGGTGGCGAGGGGCTGGTCGGCAACCTGCGCAACGCCGCCGGGCTGGACGACCTGGACCTGACGACGGACGACGAGGGCAACATCTCGGTCCGCGCCGGGCGCTACCTGTCGCGCAACCTTTACAGCGACGTTTCAGTGGATGCCGACGGCAAGTCCCGGATCAACCTCAACCTGGACGTGAACGACGCGATCACGGCGCGCGGCTCGGTCGCCAGCGACGGCGAAAGCACGCTGGGCGTTTTCTACGAGCGCGATTACTGAGGCGGCGCCCCGGCCATGGTTCCGGGGCGTCGATCCCTGCCAACATTCTGGAATCTTGCGGCAAGCAGGGGCATTCTCTAATGTCCTTGGCAAACCGCACCATCGGATCGAGACACGCTTGGAACGTCGCTTCTTCATCGGCACGATGACTGCCGCGCTGGCTGGCGCCATGCTGCCTCCCCAAACCGGGCGGGCGCAGGACATCACGGCCCCGGCCGAGGCCGAGCCCGTCCTGTTCAGCTTCGAGGAAGTGGCGCGGATCGCCGCCGACCTTGCGCGCGCACCCTATGTCGAACCGCCCTCGACGCTGGACCCGCCCTTCCGCGACCTGGGCTATGACGCCTATCGCGGAATCCGCTTCCGGCGCGAGGCCGACCCTTGGGCCGCCATTCCCGGCTTCGGGCTGGATCTCCTGCCGCCGGGGATGCTGTTCACCCAGCCTGTGCGGATCAACCTGGTCGAGGCGGGGGTCGTGCGCCCCTTCCCCTTCGATCCCTCGGTCTTCGATTATCACGAGAACTCCTTCCCGCCCGACGCCGCCCAGATGCCGCCCGGCAACATGGGCTGGTCGGGCTTCCGCCTGCGGACGGTGATGAACCACCCCGGCTTCCTGGACGAGATGGCCGTCTTCCAGGGGGCGAGCTACTTCCGCGTCCTCGGCCGCGGCAGCCGCTACGGCCTGTCCGCCCGCGGCCTCGCCATCGGCACCGGCAGCCGCGAGGGCGAGGAGTTTCCTGCCTTCCGCGAGTTCTGGATCCACACCCCCGACCAGACCGGGCAGAGCGTCACGGTTCATGCGCTTCTGGACAGCCCCTCGGTCGCGGGCGCCTTCGAGTTCATTCTGACGCCCGGCGACGACACGGTGGTGGCGACCCGCGCGGCGCTGATCCCGCGCCGCGACCTGGCGGACGTGGGGCTTGCGCCGCTGACCTCGATGTTCTGGTTCGGTCCCGGCGACCGCGGCAGTTTCGACGACTATCGCCCGGCCGTCCATGACAGCGACGGGCTGGAAATGGTGACGGGCGGCGGGCTGCGCTTGTGGCGGGCGCTGAACAACCCGGCGACCCTGCAGATCTCGGCCTTCGCCGACCGCAATCCGCGCGGCTTCGGCCTGATGCAGCGCGGGCGCGACTTCGACGTCTACCAGGACGCCGAGGCCCGCTATGAGCTGCGCCCCTCGGGCTGGATCAAGCCTGCGCCGGGCTGGGGCGACGGGTCCGTGGTGCTGGTCGAAATCCCCGTCCAGTCCGAGTTCCACGACAACATCGTGTCCTTCTGGAAGCCAGCCGAGCCGCTGGTCGCGGGCGTGCGCCATGATTTCGCCTATGAACAGCGCTTCGGCATGGCGCCGGGCGACGGCTTCCCGGTCGCGCGGGTGCGCCAGACCCGCTCGGGGCGGTCGGTGAACGCGCAAGGGGCGCGCAGCTATTTCATCGATTTCGACCTGGACCTGTTCCAGGACCAGCCCGACCCCGTCGCCGTGGTCAGCGCCTCGGCCGGCAATGTCGAGCATCCCTATGTCGTGCGCCTGCCGGGCGAAGGGCTGCTGCGCCTTGCCTTCGAGTTCCGGCCCGAACGCGTCGACCTGGCCGAGATCACCGCCCGGCTGGAAACCCCGGATGGCAGCCCGCTGAGCGAGACCTGGCTGTACCGCTGGACAAGGGAATGATCGGTTGGAACGGACCGATCCACCCCTGCTGACCGACCGGGACGCCCCGGCCGGGATGATCCACCGCCCCGCGCCCATGCCTCCGGTCGCAGGATCGCGCTGGCTGGGCCACATGCCTCCGGTCCCGCCGGAAGCGCCCCTGCCCATGCCTGCGCAGGACTTCCGCGCAGCCCCTCCTCCGGGTCCCGCGCGCGAGCCTGCCACGGCCAGCGTGCTGGCAGCGCGGCTGATCGCCTTCGGCGGCGCGGCGCTGATCACGGCCATCGGCTTCTGGCAGATGCTGATCGTCTTCAGTGACGGCATCCAGCCGCTGCAATGGGCGCTGCTGGCCTTCTTCACCCTGACCTTCGGCTGGGTCGGCTTCAGCTTCTGTTCGCTGATCGCGGGGCTGGTCGCCCGCCCGCCCGTGACGCCCGCCGATCCGGGGACCGCCCGTGTCGCCATCGTGATGCCCATCTATCACGAGGACCCCGCCGACAGCATGGGGATGCTGGGCGCCCTGGCCGACCAGCTGGCCGAGGCGGGCCTGTCCGACCGCGCCGAGATCTTCGTCCTGTCCGACAGCCGCGACCCCGAGTTCTTCGCGGCCGAGACGCTGGCCGTCGCCGCCCTGCGCGACCATTGCCCCCTGCCCGTCTGGTATCGCAGGCGCACCGACAACACCGGACGCAAGGCGGGCAACATTGCCGAGTTCGTGCGCCGCTGGGGCGGGCGCTACGACCAGATGGTGGTGCTGGACGCCGACAGCGTCGTCAGCGGCGATGTCGTGCGCCAGATGAGCGCGCGGATGAGCGCCGATCCCGCGATCGCCCTGATCCAGACCCTGCCGATGCTGGTCGGCGGCCAGACCCTGTTCGCCCGCGTGATCCAGTTCGCGGGCCGGGTCTATGGCCCGCCCATCGGGCGCGGGGTCGCCGCCTGGTCGGGCGACAACGGCAATTTCTGGGGCCACAACGCGATGATCCGCGTCAGGGCCTTCGCCGAATGCTGCGGCCTGCCGGAACTGCCCGGCTCGCCCCCCTTCGGCGGCACGATCCTGTCGCATGACTTCGTGGAGGCCGCGCTGCTGCGACGCGCCGGCTGGAAGGTCCGGCTCGACTGGGACCTGCGCGCCAGCTACGAGGGCTGCCCGCCGACGCTGCTGGACATGGCCGTGCGCGAGCGCCGCTGGGCGCAGGGCAACCTGCAGCACCTGCGCCTGATCGGGGCGCGCGGCTTCACCGCCATCAGCCGGGTTCATTTCGTGATCGGCGTCCTCGGCTTCCTGATGAGCCCGGTCTGGCTGGCCATGATCCTTGTCGGCCTTGCGCTGACCGCCAACGTGATCCTGTCGCGGCCCGAGTATTTCCCCAACAGCTACCAGCTGTTCCCCGACTGGCCGACCTTCGACGCGGCGCGCATGACCTGGCTGTTCGTCGCCGCCATGACGCTGCTGCTGCTGCCCAAGTTCGTGGCGCTGGGACGGGCTTGGCGGCGGCCGCTGGCCTCGGACGTGGGCGGTCGGCCCCGCATCCTGCTGAGCGCCCTGTTCGAGATCGTGCTGTCGGCGCTGATCGCCCCCGTTCAGATGCTGATCCAGACCCGCCAGATCCTCGAGATCCTGCGCGGTCGCAATTCGGGCTGGGAAAGCCAGGTCCGCAAGGGCTCGATGCCGCCTTGGGGCCTCGTGCTGCGCCGCCACGCGATCCATGTCGTCTCGGGCGTGGTCACGCTGGTGGTGGTCACGATGCTGTCCCCCAGCCACGCGCTGTGGCTGTCGCCCATCCTCGCGGGGCTGATCCTCGCGCCGGCGATCTCGCGCTGGACCGCCTCGCCCGTCTTCGGCCGCTGGGCGCGCATGGCGGGCCTGCTGGTCACGCCCGAAGAACGTGTGCCTCCCGCCATCGTCGTCTCCAGCATGGCCCATGCACGCCGGCTGCGCCATGTCGAGGGCACCACCCCGGCCCTGGGACGGGACCCGCAGGCGCGGGCGCGCCATGTCGCCCTGCTGCCACCCCTGCCCGACCTGCCCGTGGCCGAGCGCCTGCCCGCCATCGCGGCCGAGGCCAAGATCAGCGCTGCCGCCTCACAGCCGCAGGCGCTGGGTTTCCTCGACCGGGCCGAGCGGGCCGCCCTGCTGTCCGATCCGCGGCTGCTTGAACGCTGGGCCGCGCTGCCAAGATGAGCCGGATCGTTTCGCTGGACATGCTGCGCGGTTACGCGCTGGTCTGCATCATGCTCAATCACATGCCGCACGGGGTGCTGAGGCAGGCAACGCTGACCAACTTCGCCATCTACGACTCGGCCGAACTGTTCGTGCTGCTGTCGGGCTTCCTTGTCGGTCTGGTCTGGATGAAGGTCGAGCGTTCGGAAGGCCGCCTGGCCGCGCAGTGGCGCTTTGCGAGGCGCGCGGGGCAGGTCTGGCTGGCGCTGGTCCTGGGCGGCATCATGCTGGCCCTGCTGTCACGCGGGCTGCTGGAACTGGGCTTCGCCCACAGCGCGATCTGGAACGAATACGCGCGCTGGATCATCGACGTGCCCGTGGGCTATGTCGCCACGCTGGCGCTGATGTGGATGCAGCCGAACCTGCTGGACGTGCTGGCGCTTTACGTCATCCTGCTCGCGCTCGCGCCCGTGCTGGTGCCCCTGATGCTGCGCTGGCCGGTGGCCTTCTTCGCGGGCTCGGTCGCGCTGTGGCTGGTGGCGGTTCCGCTGAACGCCGCCCTGCCGAACCAGCGGGTCGAGGGCGGACTGCTGTTCAACCCCTTCGGCTGGCAGCTTCTGTTCCACAGCGGCGTGGCCATGGGAGCCTTCCGCCACCGCTTCATGCCGGTGCTGCGCCGGCACGGCGCCTGGATCACGCTGCTGGCCGTCGCAGTGACCCTTTATTCACTGGGCATGGTGACCCTGTGGCGCATGGGTCCCGAGGGCAAGCGACTGGCTGACATCATGTGGCACGCGGTCGGCATCGTGGACAAATGGTCACTCGACTGGGTGCGCTACGTGGCGATCCTGGCGGCAAGCTGGCTGGTCGCCGTGCCGCTGGCGGGTCTGTTCGCCTGGATGGCCGCGACCGGGCCCGGGCGCGCGCTGGCCACCATCGGCAAAGGCGGGCTGGTGGCCTTTGTCGCCTGCGTGCTGCTGTCGGTCCTGGGTGATGCGATGATGGTCAGCTTGCCCCAAACGACCTTGGCACGGCTGGCCGTGGACCTGTGGACGATCGGTGCCCTGTGGCTGAGCGCCCATGTCTGGCTGAAAGCAAAGGCGCAGCGCGCGGCCAAGGGCCGGGCAAGCAGCTGAGATTTCAGGAAACTGGTGGAGCCGAGGGGAATCGAACCCCTGGCCTCATCATTGCGAACGATGCGCTCTACCAACTGAGCTACGGCCCCACAGGCGCGGTATTTGGCCGGTCGGCGAAGGGTTGTCAAGCAGCCTTCTTCAGCTCGTCGTGATATGGCCGCGGGTCCAGTCGGCCAGTTGCGCGGCGGGCCGAGCGCCGGCCAGGCGCGCCCTCTCGCGGCCGTCCCGGAACAGGATGAAGGCGGGGATTCCCTGGATGTTGAAGCGCACGGTCGCGTCGGGATGGCTTTGCGTGTCGATCTTGGCCAGCCGGGCCGTGCCCTGCAGCATCGTGGCGGTTTTCTCGAACTCGGGTGCCATCATCCGACAGGGGCCGCACCAGGGTGCCCAGAAATCGACCAGCAGCGGCAGATCATCCGTCCGGGCCGCCTTTTCAAGCGTGGCGAAATCTAGCGCTACGGGCTTGCCGGGCAGCAGAGCCGCCCCGCAGGTGCCGCATTTTGGTCCCGCCGACAATCGGTCCTGCGGGACGCGGTTGACCTGACCGCAGTGCAGGCATGTCAGCTTGAGCGACATGGCCGCTCAGAAGATGCCGATGAGATAGAACAGGATGATGACGATGACGGGAACGCCGAGAAGCCAGGCGATGATGCCCTTCATGGAAAATTCCTTTCGGTTCATGACTGTGGGCCAACGCCGCCACCGGGATGAGGTTCCTGCATCATGGCGGCGCGTCAGCCGGGCGTCCTGCCTTCAAAGCAGAAAGCCGCGCGAGGGGCGCGGCTTTCAAGGCTGGATGGCAGGAACGGATCACTCCGCCGCTTCGGCGTAGGCCTCCAGCGGCGGGCAGGTGCAGATCAGGTTGCGGTCCCCATAGGCGTTGTCCACCCGCCCGACCGGGGGCCAGTACTTGTCCACCCGGAAGGCCCCGGGCGGGAAGCAGCCCTGCTCGCGCGAATAGGGGCGATCCCATTCTGCGACGAGATCCTCGACCGTATGAGGGGCGTGGCGCAGGGGACTTGCCTCGGCGTCGATGCGGCCCTCGGCGACTTCGGTGATCTCATCCCGGATCGCCAGCATGGCGGTGATGAAGCGGTCGATCTCGGCCTTGGTCTCGGACTCGGTCGGTTCCACCATCAGCGTGCCCGCCACGGGCCAGCTCATCGTCGGCGCGTGGAAGCCGTTGTCGATCAGGCGCTTGGCGATGTCATCCACGGTCACGCCATGTTCGGCGAAGACACGGGTGTCGATGATGCATTCATGCGCGACCCGGCCACGGTTGCCCATGAACAGGATCGGATAGGCCCCGGCCAGCCGCGAGGCGATGTAGTTCGCGTTCAGGATCGCCACGCGGGTCGCCTGCGTCAGCCCCTCGCCGCCCATCATGCGGATGTAGGCCCAGGAGATCAGCAGGATCGAGGCCGACCCCCAGGGCGCGGCCGAGACCGCCCCTGCCCCCTCGCGCGGGTCGGCGGGCAGATAGGGGGCCAGGTGCGCCTTGACGCCGATCGGGCCCATGCCTGGGCCGCCGCCGCCATGCGGGATGGCAAAGGTCTTGTGCAGGTTCAGGTGGCTCACGTCGCCGCCGATCTCGCCGGGCTTCACCAGCCCCACCAGCGCGTTCATGTTGGCGCCGTCGATGTAGACCTGGCCGCCGTGTTCGTGCGTGATGCGGCAGACCTCGCGCACGGTGTCCTCGAAGACGCCATGCGTGGACGGATAGGTGATCATCACCGCCGCCAGCCTGTCCCCGGCCTTCGCGGCCTTGTCGGCGAAGTCTTCGAGGTCGATGTCGCCGTTCGGCGCCGACTTCACCACCACGACCTTCATCCCGCACATCTGGGCGGATGCCGGGTTGGTGCCATGCGCGCTGGTCGGGATCAGGCAGATGTCGCGGTCCTCGCCATTCGCCTTGTGATAGGCGGCGATGGTCAGAAGCCCCGCATATTCCCCCTGCGCGCCGCTGTTGGGCTGCAGCGAGAAGGCGTCATAGCCCGTGATCGTGCACAGCTTGTCGGACAGGTCCTTGAAGACCCGGTGATAGCCCGCCGCCTGCGCCTGCGGCGCAAAGGGATGCAGCATGGCGAACTCGGGCCAGGTCAGCGGCATCATCTCGGCCGCGGCGTTCAGCTTCATGGTGCAGGACCCCAGCGGGATCATCGCCCGGTCCAGCGCCAGGTCGCGGTCCGACAACCGGCGCATGTAGCGCATCATCTCGGATTCGGCCCGGTTCATGTGGAAGACCTGATGGGTCAGGTAGTCGCTTTCGCGCAGCAGATCCTGAGGGATCGCGGGCTCGGTGGCGGGTTCGGCCGGATCGGTGATCCCGAAAGCGTCCAGCACCCGCGCGATCACGCCCTCGTCCGTGGTCTCGTCCACGCTGATGCCGACGCGGTCGCGGCCGACGCGGCGCAGGTTGATCCCGCGCTGCTCGGCGGCGGCGAGGATGCCCGCCTGTCCCACGCCCACGCGCACGGTGAAGGTGTCGAAGAAGGCGTCCGTCTCGACCTCGGCTCCGGCGGCGCGCAGGGCATTGGCCAGCGTCACCGCGTTCAGATGCACCCGCTGGGCGATGGCGCGCAGGCCCACAGGCCCGTGGAAGACGGCATAGAAGGACGCCATGACCGCCAGCAGCGCCTGCGCCGTGCAGACGTTGCTGGTCGCCTTCTCGCGGCGGATATGCTGCTCGCGCGTTTGCAGCGCCAGCCGATAGGCCGGGCGGCCCGCCGCGTCGATGGAAACGCCCACGATGCGGCCGGGCATGGCGCGCTTCATCTCGTCGCGGCAGGACATGAAGGCGGCATGCGGGCCGCCATAGCCCATGGGGACGCCGAAGCGCTGGGCCGAGCCCACGCAGATGTCGGCGCCCATCGCCCCCGGCTCCTTCAGCAGGCACAGCGCCAGCAGGTCGGTGGCGACGATGGCGACGGCGCCCGCCTTGCCCAGCGCCTCGCAGTCGGCACTCAGGTCACGGATATGGCCGAAGGTGCCGGGATACTGGAAGATCGCGCCGAAGACCTTCGACGGATCGCAGTCCTCGGGCTTGCCGCGCAGGATCTCGATCCCCAGCGGCTCGGCCCGCGTCTCGATCACGCTGATGGTCTGCGGATGCAGGTTGTCGCTGACAAAGAACGCCTTGGCCTTCGACTTCGCCACCCGCTGCGCCATGGCCATGGCCTCGGCCGCCGCCGTCGCCTCGTCCAGCAGCGAGGCGTTGGCGACCGGCAGCCCGGTCAGGTCCGCCACCATGGTCTGATAGTTCAGCAGCGCCTCGAGCCGCCCCTGCGCGATCTCGGGCTGATAGGGCGTGTAGGCCGTATACCAGGCCGGGTTCTCGAAGATGTTGCGCTGGATCGCGGGCGGCGTGACCGTGCCGTAATAGCCCTGCCCGATCAGGCTGGTCATGACGCGGTTCTCGCCCGCGACCTCGCGCATCAGCGACAGCATCTCGCGCTCGGACAGAGCCGGCCAGTCCAGCCGGGTGTCCTGACGGATCGACCCGGGCACGGTCTGCTCGATCAGCTGGTCAAGGCTGCCCGCGCCCACGACCTTCAGCATCTCCTCCATCTCGGAAGGGGAAGGACCGATATGGCGGCGGTTGCCGAAATCGTCGGGGTTGTAGGAGGTCGGGTTCCAGCGGGTCATGGGATCGCTCATGTGCAAATGGCCACACCGGGCCGGATTACCTGCATCGGTGGCGCGGCCGTTCGCCGCCCGCGCCTCGTTCTTCTTCGCTCAAATATCCCGTGGTCCGGCAGAGCCCCGGACCGGCGGCGAAATCTCAGCCGATCAGTTCCTGATAGGCCGACTCGTCCATGAAGCCGTCCAGCGACACGCCGTCAGCGGGCTTGATGCGGAAGAACCAGGCCGACATCGCGTCCGAGTTCACGTCGCCCGGCGCATCGGCCAGCGCCTCGTTGACGGCGGTGATCGTGCCCGCGACGGGCGCCACGATGTCCGAGGCGGCCTTGACCGATTCGATCACCACGATCTCCTCGCCCGCCGCGACCTCGCGCCCGGTTTCGGGCAGCTCGATGAAGACCACGTCGCCCAGCTGCTCGCTGGCATGGGGGGTGATGCCCACGACGATCTCGTCGCCCTCGGCGCGCAGCCATTCGTGGTCGGAGGTGTATTTCAGCATGGGGCGCCTCAACGTTTGTAGGTGGGTTTGACGAATGGCATGGGGGCGATCACGGCCGGCAGGCGCTTGCCGCGCAGTTCGGCATAGACGGTCGCGCCTTCGGGGATCTCGGCGGGCAGGCTGGCCATGGCGACCGGCGCCCCGACCGAGGGGCCGAAGCCGCCCGAGGTCACGCGGCCGACCGGCTCGCCGCCCTCGGCCTCGGCAAAGACCGGCGTGCCTTCGCGGATCGGGGCGCGGCCCTCGGGGCGCAGCCCGCGGCGGGCGCGCGAGGACTTGCCGAGTTCGGGCAGGATCGCCCCGGCGCCTGGGAATCCGCCTTCGCGCTCGCCGCCCGCGCGGCGGACCTTGGGGATCGACCAGCCGAGACCGGCCTGCGCGGGCGTGACCCCGGTATCCATGTCGTGGCCGTAAAGCGGCAGCCCGGCTTCCAGCCGCAGCGAGTCGCGGGCGCCGAGACCGATGGGCGCGACGCCCTCCTGCGCCAGCAGGGCGCGGGCGAAATCAGGGGCACGGCTCTCGTGGATGCTGATCTCGAAGCCGTCCTCGCCGGTATAGCCCGAGCGGCTGACCCACAGCCTGTCGCCTTCCCAGGTCAGATCGACGGCATCCATGAAGCGCAGGTTGGCGGCATCCGGCACCAGAGCCGCCAGCGCGGCCTCGGCCCCCGGCCCCTGCAAAGCCAGCAACGCACGGTCGGTCACGACTTCGGGCGCCAGCCCGGTCGCGGTCATGTGAGCGATGTCCTGTTCCGCGCAGGCGGCGTTCACGACCAGCAGCAGGTGGTCGCCCTTGTTGGCCACCATCAGGTCGTCAAGGATGCCGCCCTCGTCGTTGGTGAACAGCCCGTAGCGCTGCCGCCCCCGGGCAAGCCCCACGATGTCGGCGGGCACCAGGCGCTCAAGCGCCTGCGCCGCGTCCTCGCCGCGCAGGATCACCTGCCCCATGTGGCTGACGTCGAACAGCCCGGCGGCCTTCCGGGTGTGCAGATGCTCGCCCAGCACGCCCATGGGATACTGGACCGGCATCTCCCATCCGGCAAAGGGCACCATCCGGGCGCCGAGTTCGATATGCAGGTCGTAAAGCGGCGTGCGGCGCAGTTCGGTCATGGCATCTCCCCTGGCGGCCAGCGGCCGCGTGTCGATGCCCCCTCTGTCCCTGCCCGCAATGGGCGCCTGAGATCGTTATCCTTCGGCGGGCCGCCCCGAGAGGCAAGCCACTCTTCAGAGTTTTATGTGGACGCGGTCTTTCTGCCTGAGAGTTTACCGGGGCGGTTGCTCCTTCGGCCCTGGCCTGCGCCAGCGTCTCCCGTCATCCACGACTTTGGTAGCAGCGCAGGTGGCGCGCTGGCAAGGGCCTTTGAGCCGGGGCCGGCACCGGCACCTGCCCGTCAGGGATAGATCACGACCGGCACGCCGGGACGGACCATCGCGAAGATCTCCTCGATCTCCTCATCGTTGACGGCGATGCAGCCTGCGGTCCAGTCGCGGTTCTTCTGCTTGTTGCCGTAGGGTCCGCGGCCATGGATCATGATGTCGCCGCCCGGCTGCTGGCCCAGCATCATCGCCCGCGCCTTGTCGGTCGGATCGGGATAGGAGATCCCCAGCGACAGGTGATACTGGCTGTTCGGGTTCTGCCGGTCGATGAAGTAGATGCCTTCCGGCGTGCGGCCGTCGCCTTCGTAAAGCTTGTGGCCGATCGGCTGGAAGCCCAGGCCGATGTCATAGGCCTTCAGCACCGTGCGGCCGCTCAGCAGGAACATCTGCCGGTCGCCCTTTTCCACCACGACCTGCGTGACAGGCGGGCCGTTGTAGGTGCGGAACTTGCTCTTGGGCTGGCTGCTGCCACAGGCTGCCAGCAAGACAAGCGCGGTCAGCGCAAGAAGATTGCGGATGGTCGAGATCATCACTGCCCCAGAATCGCTTATTTGCGTCTTATTGATCGAGCGTTACCACAACCGGCGGTTTTCCGCCAACTCTGTCTCTCGACAATCTTAAGCAGTTCCAGCGGCCCTAGTGCGTGAAAGCCGCAGTCAGTTCGACATGGGGCGACCAGCGGAACTGGTCCACGACCTCGATCCGGCCTAGCGCATAGCCTCCCTCCAGCATCACACGCGCGTCCCGCGCGAAGGTCACGGGATCGCAGCTCACCCATGCCACGACTGGCACAGACGACTGCGCCAGCGCCGCCGCCTGCGCGGGGGCCCCGGTGCGCGGCGGGTCGATCACCACCGCGTCGAAGCGCGCCAGCTCATCGGGCAGCAGGGGCCTGCGCGCGAGGTCGCGGACCTCGGTCGTGACCTTCCTCAGCCCCGGCGCCGCGCGCCAGCCCGCCTGCAGCGCGGCCAAGGGCGTGGCCAGCCCCTCGACCGCGTGGACCTCGGCCGTTTCCGCCAGGGGCAGCGTGAAGGTCCCGGCGCCGGCAAAGAGATCGGCGATCCGCCCTGCCCCGCCCACCGTGCGGCGGACGAAGTCCAGCAGCGCCGCCTCGCCTTCCACCGTCGCCTGCAGGAACCCGCCGGGCGGCGGCACGACCCGTGCGCGGCCGAAAGGCACTGCGGGAGGGCGGATCACCAGCGGCTCGCCATCCCAATCGAGTCGCGCCCAGCCCGCTGTCCCGGCCAGCACCGCGAGTTCGCCCAGCAGCGCGGGCGTCATCGGCTTGCCCCCGCGCACGGCGAGATCCAGCCCGGCGGGCGTCTCGGTGACGACCAGTGACAGTTCGGCCGCCCGCGAGCCGCCCAGGCTCACCAGCTGCCGAAGATCGGGCAGGGCGGCCAGGATCGCGGGCCGGACCACGAGGCATTCGGCCACGTCCACGATCACGTCCGAGGCCCGCTGGTGGAAGCCCACCAGCGCCCCGGCCTTGGTCCGCCGCCCCGACAGCACCGCCCGGCGGCGCGAGCGCGACGGAGAGATATGGACTTCCCCCACCTCGACCTCGATCCCCTGCGCGGCCAGCGCCGTCCGCACCACCTGCGCCTTCCAGCCCGCGACGAAACCGTCGCTCGCGTGCATCAGCGAACAGCCGCCGCATTGCTTGTAGTGGGGGCATGGCGCCCGCACCCGGTCCGCCGAGGGCGTGACGATCCGCGGCCTGGCGATCCGGCCATCCTCGGCCTCGCCCTCGATCTGCTCGCCCGGCAGCGTCAGGGGTGCGAGCGCACGCTCCTCCCCCCGCACCGCGACGCCGTCGCCGCGCCGGCCCAATCGCTCGACAGTCCAGGTCATTCGGCGGCCTGCGCGTCCTCGGGCTCGGTCCCCAGGAAACCGCCCGACTGCCGGTTCCAGTAGCGGGCGTAAAGGCCGCCCCTGGCCAGCAACTCGGCATGGCTGCCCTGCTCGACGATCCGGCCCGCGTCCATGACGACGATGCGGTCCATCTCGGCAATGGTGGACAGGCGATGGGCGATGGCGAGCACCGTCTTGCCCTGCATGATCCGGTGCAGCGAGTCCTGCACCTGCGCCTCGACCTCGCTGTCAAGCGCGCTGGTGGCTTCGTCCAGCACCAGAATCGGGGCGTCCTTGACGAATGCGCGGGCCAGCGCGATCCGCTGCCGCTGTCCCCCGGACAGCTTCACGCCCCGCTCGCCCAGATGCGCGTCGTAACCCTTGCGGCCCGTGGAATCCTGCAAGCCGAGGATGAAGTCATGCGCCTCGGCGGCCTTGGCGGCGGCGATCATCTCCTCCTCGGACGCGCCGGGGCGGCCGTAAAGGATGTTGTCGCGGGCCGAGCGGTTGAACATCGCCGTCTCCTGCGTGACCATCCCGATATTGCGGCGCAGGGATTCCTGCGTGACCCCGCGCACGTCGAAGCCGTCCACGCGCACCGCGCCCTTTTCCACGTCATGCAGCCGCAGCAGCAGCGAAACCAGCGTGGACTTGCCCGCGCCCGAGGCACCGACGATCCCGATCCGCTCTCCGGGCGCGATCCGCAACGTCAGATCGTCGATCCCGCCGTCGCCCCGGCCGTAGGAGAAGCTGACGCTGTCGAAGACGACCTCGCCCCGCAGCCGCCTAAGTTCCACCGCATCCGGCGCATCGACCAGCGTGTGCGGTGGGGACAGGGTCTGCATCCCGTCCTCGACCTCGCCGATGGACCCCCAGATGCCCATCAGCGACATGCTGACCCAGCCGGTCATCTGCGCCAGCCGCATGGCGATGGCGCCTGCCGCCGCCACGTCGCCCGGCGTCGCCGCGCCGCGTTGCCACATCATCACCGCGCCGCCGACCAGCACCACCGGCAGGATGCCTGCGACCAGCGTCAGGGACAGCCGGAACCAGGTGTTCAGCCGGCCGAAGTCGATGGCGCGGTCGCGGAAGGTCTCCATCGCGCCCAGCGCCGCCTGGTCCTCGTATTCGGCACTGGCGAACAGCTTGACGGTCTTGATGTTGGTGATCGTGTCAACGACCTGCCCCGTGATCATGGCCCGCGCACTGGCCCGTCCCTTGGACTGGGCCCGCACGCGGGGCAGGAAGAAGCGGATCAGCGCCAGATAGACGACCAGCCAGACGACCAGCGCCACCGCGGCCCAGGCGTCGATCGTCACCAGGAACAGCGCCGAGCCCAGCACCGCCGAAAGCGCGAAGGTGCCGGTGTTGACCATCTCGCTGGCGACGTCGGTGATGGCGCGGGCGGTCTGCATCTGCTTCTGCGCGATGCGTCCGGCGAAGTCATTGTCGAAGAAGGTGACCGCGTGCCCCATCGTCCAGCGGTGCAGGCGCGACAGCACCAGAGGCAGGATGTTCGGGCCGATGATGACGTTCGACGACGCCGCCGACAGGCCCATGATGACCGGTCGGGCAATCAGGAAAAAGGCGACAAAGGCGGCGATCAGCAACCCCTGATCGACCAGCACCCGCCCGCCCGACTGCGCCACCGCATCCACGACCCAACCCAGCAGCGTGGCCGAGGCGACCTCGGCCGCCCCAGACAGCGCCGAGGTGAAGGCCGCGACCCCCAAGCCACCCCAGGCCCCTGACAGCGCCCAGCGGAAGAAGGCCAGCAGCGTGCGGGGCGGCGGCCCGTCGGCGGGGCGGAAGGCGTCGATCAGCCGCTCGAAAGTCTGGTGCAGCATCATGGCGCTTCTCCTGTCAGCAGGGCGATGTCCACCAGCGCGGGCGCGGGCATCAGAAAGTCGCTTTCGATCCACGCCGCTTCGGCCGCCTTGAGGCCCCGCCCCAGCGCCGGTCCCGACAGCCGGTGCGACAGGTCGGCGGCGGAAATCGGCAGCACCTGTCGCGCCGCGAAGTCGATCTGCTCGCGCCAGTCCGCCCGCAGCGCCTCGCCGCGCGAGGCCCGCAGCAGGGCCAGCTGCCCCGCTCGCCCGGCCCCCAGCCGATAGGCCGCCTCGCCCAGCGTCAGACCCGAGTGCAGTTCCTCCTGCACCCGCGCCTCCGCCCGGGACAGCCGCAAGGCGCCTGCCGGGTCGTCCGCCCCAAGCGAGGCAAGCCGAAGCTCCCAGTCTTTCTTCTTTGTTAAAATATCCCGGGGTCCGGGGCAGCGCCCCGGTCCGGCATCTCCATCCGGCGCCACCGCGCAAAGCGCAGCCAGACCCCCAGCCCTTGCCCCCTGCAGCACCTGCGCCAGAACGCCAGCGTCCTCCATCAGCTGCACCGCCTCCACGGGATTATCCGCCGACAGGAGCTTCCGCATCTCGGCCCCGATCCGCTCGCGCGAGATGTGCGCCAGCCCACCGGCATGGCGGGCACAGGCGGCCAGCGCCTTGGCGTCCGCCGCGCCGGGGCGGCCGTAATGGGCATGGAAACGGAAGAAGCGCAGGATGCGCAGATAATCCTCGGTGATGCGCTCGTCGGGGTCGCCCACGAAGCGCAGGCGCCGGGCGGAAAGGTCGGGCAAGCCCCCCACGGGGTCCAGCACCTCGCCCGAAGGCTCGGCATAAAGGGCGTTCATGGTGAAGTCGCGCCGCGCGGCGTCGTCCTCGATCCGGTCCGAGAAATCTACGACAGCGCGGCGGCCATCCGTTTCCACGTCGCGGCGGAAGGTCGTGACCTCGAAGCCGCGCCCGTCCGCGACCACGGTGATCGTGCCGTGCTCGATGCCCGTGGGCACCGGCTTCAGCCCTGCTGCCCGCGCGAGGTCCACCACCCGCTCGGGCAGCGCGTCAGTCGCGATGTCGATGTCCTCGACCGGCTGGCCCAGCAAAGCGTTGCGGACCGCGCCGCCCACGACCAGGGCCCGGTGCGGCGACAGCGCCGCCAGCACCCGGCGCAGGGCGGAGTCGCCCATGATCGCCTCGGGCATCCTCATGCGGAAAGCCTTTTCGCAAGCGCCAGCAGCACCCGCGCCGTCGCGCCCCAGATGTAATAGGGACCGAAGGGCGCCACGTGATAGGATCGCCAGCCCCCACGCCAGAGCCGCCGCTCAAGACGATAGTTCCCGGGATCGGCAATGTGAGCGAAGGGCACGGTGAAGGCCTCCTCGACCTCGCCCGCCTCCGGGACCGGCGTGAAGGACCCCCGGATCATCGCCAGCACCGGTGTCATGGCAAAGCCGGTGACCGTACGGTGCGGCGGCAGAACGCCCAGCACCTCGACCTGCGTGGGGTCCAGCCCTACCTCCTCGCGCGCCTCACGCAGGGCAGCGGCAGTCTCGTCGGTATCATCCGGATCGACCTTGCCGCCGGGCAGGGCGATCTGGCCCGGATGGTGGCGCAAGCCGCTCGCGCGCTTGGTCAGCAGCAGCCGCCCGTCCTCGTGGAAGGCGGCCAGCACCCCCGCCGGCCGCGCCGGAAGGTCCGCCGGGATGGCCCCGTTCCGGTCGAAGTCCGAGGTGGCCCCGGCGGGCACATCGAGCGCCCGCTTGAGCCTTCCCCGGACCTCGGCCGCCTGCAGCATCAGCCGCGCTCCTCCGCGCCGGACAGGGCGTTGCCGTCGGCGTCCACGGTCGCCTCGAAGCCCAGCGAGGCCGGGTCGAACTCGTAATGCGCGCCGCAGAACTGGCAGTCGGCGGTGACCGTGCCCTCGTCCGTGGTCATGTGGCGGATGTCCTTGGCCGAATAGATAGACAGCGTCCCGCGCACCCGGTCGGCCGAGCAGGAGCAGCCGAACTCGACCCGCTGGGGATCGAAGACGCGCGGCGTTTCCTCGTGGAACAGGCGCACCAGCAGGTCGGTGGGCGCGACCGAGGGGCCGATCAGTTCCATCGACTCGACCGTGGACAGCAGGTGGTTGGCGCGGTTCCAGTCCTCGGACTGCGCGCCCTGCAGGATGTCGGCGGCCTCGATCAGCCCATGCTCGCCCGAGCCGCCCTTGCCCGCGTCCATCGGCTGCGCCGGCAGGGTCTGCAGCATGACGCCGCCCGCGCGCCAGCGTTCGGCGTCACCGGCCATCCGGCTTTGCCCGTAGGACAGGGTGAAGCTGGTCGGGATCTGTTCGGACTGGGCAAAATAGGTGCCCGCGCAGGCTGACAGCGACCCGCTCGCCAGAGGCGTGATCCCCTGGTAGGGCAGGTTGCCCGCGCCCTGGTCGATCAGGATGGCGAAATAGCCCTCGCCGATCTGCTCGAACGGCGTGCGGTCGTCCAGCCGGTCGGTGTCGAAGCTGGCCCAGGCGCGGATGCGGGCAGGGCCGCCGTCCGAGGCGGGCGCGTAATAGTCCGCCGCGATGGTGCGGACGGCGCCATTGCCGCGCACCTGGATCGACAGCTTCCAGCGCAGCTTGATCGTGGGCCCGATCAGCGCAGTCAGAAGCGCGACCTCGGCCACGAGCGCCGCCACGGGGGCAGGATAGTCGTGGCGCGACAGGATATGTTCGAGCACGCCGTCCAGGCGGGCCACGCGTCCGCGCACCCCCGAACGGTCAAGCTGGAAGGGCAGAACGGTATCGTCCCAGGCGATCTGGTTGATGTTGGTCATGGGGGCCTTTCGGAAATCTGCGCGCCAAGGGTCGCGGCGCGGCGTCGCCCGCCAATATAGGCAGGCGCGCGCGCCAACCCAAGGTCAGGCCCAGCCGGCCATGTTCTCGGCGATCACCCCGGTCAGGACGGCGATATGGGCGTCGTCGTCGTTCAGGCAGGGGATGTAGGTGAAGCCCTTGCCGCCCGCGTGCTCGAAGGCCTCGCGGATCTCGCCGTTGATCTCCTCCAGCGTCTCGATGCAGTCGGCGCTGAAGGCGGGCGAGATCACCGCGATGTCGGTGATGCCGTGCTTCGCCAGTTCCGCCACATGCTCGACCGTATAGGGCCGCAACCATTCCTCGGTCCCGAAGACCGACTGGAAGGTGGTGTCGATCGCGTCCTCGGGCCAGCCCAGCCGCTCGCGCAGCAGGCGCGAAGTCTTCTGGCACTGGCAGTGGTAGGGGTCGCCTTCCATCAGATAGCGCCTGGGCATCCCGTGATACGAGGCCACCAGCTTCTGCGGGCGGCGGCCCCCCAGCGTGCGTTCGACCGACTGAGCCAGCGCCTCGATATAGTCGGGGCGGTCGAAATAGGGCGGGCAGACGCGGGCCGAGGGTTGCCATTTCTGCGTCATCAGCGCGCGGAAGAACTGGTCGTTCGCCGTGGCCCAGGTGGCGCCCGCATATTGCGGATACATCGGCAGGAAGACGATCCGGTCGCAGCCCGCCTTGACCATACGTTCCACGGCCGACTGGGTCGAGGGATTGCCGTAGCGCATGCAGAAATCGACGATCACCCGGTCGCCCCACCGTTCGGCGCAGGTCTGGCGCAGCTTGGCGACCTTGGCCTTGGTGATCGTCATCAGCGGGCTTTCGTTCGCCTCGTTGTTCCAGATCGAGCGGTAGTTCCTGCCCGAGGTGAAGGGCCGCTTGGTCAGGATGATCCCCTGCAAGAGCGGCTGCCATTTCCACGCCGGATAGTCGATCACCCGCTTGTCCGACAGGAACTCGCTGAGATAGCGGCGCATCGACCAGTAGTCGTGGCCGTCGGGCGTGCCGAGGTTGGCCACAAGGATGCCGATCTTGGGCTGCGGCAGCGCCGGATGATCCTTGGGGGCGTGGCGCGGCTGGCTCAGGTCTTGCGGGCGAGCGTGCTGGTTCATTGGGTCCTCTGGCTCAGCGCCTCGGCCAGGCTTTTCCTGGCGGATCCGGGGCGCAGGGGTTTCGGCTGGTTCTCGGCGGGGGCCCATCCGGTCAGGAACATCAACTCAAGCTCGAGCCGGATGCGGCCGGGGTCCTGGGGATCGGGGGCGGTGTCGGAAAGGATCTGCGCCGCGCGCAGCAGCACGTCGCGGCGCGTCGGGTGCCGCAGGCGGCGGTCGAGCGCATTGCCCTCGCCCATCGCGCGCAGGTCGCGGGCCAGGTGGAAGAAGTCGCGGTAGCTGACCTTCTGGCTGATCTGGTCGGCCACCGGCAGCGCCAGCCCCGCGCGGGCCAGCAGCGCGCCGAGGTCGCGGATCTCGCCCAGGGGCACGACGCGCGGCGAAAGGCCCCCCGTGACCTCGACCTCGGCCTGCGCCAGCGCGGCGCGCAGGGGGGCGAGCGTCTCGCCGCCCGGCAGGACGGCCATGAACAGCCCGTCCGGCACCAGCGCGCGGGCCGACTGGATGATCTGTCCCACCGGATCGTCGGCCCAGTGCAGCGCCAGCACGTGGATCACGAGGTCGTGCGCGCCCTGCTCAAGGTCCAGCACGGCCTCGTCCGGCACCACCCGGGCGCCGGGCATCGCGGCGGACCAGAACGCGGGATGGCCGGTCACGACGGCGGGCGCGGTAAACCTTCTGTTAATCTCGGAAAGCCTATCCTGGATCTCGTCCAGCACCAGCGCGTGCAGCCAGTCCTCGCGCCCCGTCCGGGCGGCGCGGGCGCGGTTGCGTTGCAGCGCAGGGCGGTCGGTCAGGCGCGGCGGGGCGCTGGAGGAGGGGGCAGGGGCGGACATGGGACTGCAACTTAGGGCCTTCGGTGCGGTGATGAAAGCGGGGCGCACGATTCTGTTCCCGCCGCAATGCCTCGATTGCGGGGCGGGCGTGGCCGAGGACGGGGCGCTCTGCCCCGCCTGCTGGCGCGAGGCCGAGTTCATCGGGGCCTGCCTGTGCGACACCTGCGGCATTCCCCTGCCCGGCGACGGCGGAAACGAGGCGGGGCTGCGCTGCGACGACTGCCTCGCCCGCCCGCGTCCCTGGACGCGGGGCCGGGCAGCGGTGGTCTATGCGGGCAGCGGGCGGCGGCTGGTCCTGGCACTGAAGCACGGGGACCGGCCGGACCTTGCCCCCGCGTTGGGCCGTTGGCTCGCGGCGGCCGCGGCACCGCTGGTCGCGCCGGGCATGGTGGTGGTGCCGGTGCCGCTGCATCCCCGTCGGATGCTGGCGCGGAAATACAACCAGGCGGCGCTGCTGGGCGCGGCCGTGGCACGCATCCACGGCCTGCGGCTTGAAGCCGCAGGCCTGAGGCGGGTGCGGCACACGCCCATGCAGGACCACGGGTCGGTGGGTGACCGCTTCGCCAATGTCGAGGGCGCGATCCGGGTGGCCGACCGCGTGCGGGCGCGGCTCGAAGGGCGACCGGTGCTGCTGGTCGATGACGTGATGGCCTCGGGGGCGACGCTGGCGGCGGCGGCACGGGCTCTGGCCGAGGGGGGCGCGGGACCGGTCTCGGTCGCGGTGCTGGCGCGGGCCGTCAAGGAAGGCAAGCCAGGCGCCGCGGTCACCGAACCGCCGGAATGAAGCGCCGCAGCGAGGCACATCCCCGAGACCTCATTCGCCGCAGGGTCATCCCGCACCCCCTTGCATGGCTACAGCACGCAGCGCCCTGCCGAAGCGACTGCCATCCTGCCCGGCGGCCGCAGGATTTCCGGGCAGGAACGCAAGCATTCAAGATAAGTTATCCTTCGACCTCTTTCCAACCGTCACAGGGATTTGCATCTTTTCTCCATGCTGCGGATCAACGACACCATTGCCCTTGCGGACTGGGAACTGTCCGAGCAGTTCACGCGTGCCCAGGGACCGGGAGGACAGAACGTCAACAAGGTCTCGACCGCCGTCGAGCTGCGCTTCGAGGCCGAGCGTTCGCCCCACCTGCCCGCGCCCGTCAAGGCGCGGCTGCGGCGGCTCGCGGGTCGGCGCTGGACCTCGGACGGCGCCATCGTGATCCAAGTCCAGGACACCCGCAGCCAGGCCCGCAACCGCGAGATCGCGCGCGAGCGGCTGGCCGAGCTGATCCGCTCGGCTCTTGCCGCCCCCCGCCCCCGCATCGCCACACGCCCCACGCTGGGCAGCCAGCGCCGCAGGCTGGCCGCCAAGGCGCAGCGCGGCACGGTCAAGGCCCTGCGCGGCTCGGTGAGCACGGCGGACGACGGATGATCGGGCTGCGCCAGCGCCTGGCCCGGCTTCTCGGCGCGCGCCGTCCCCGCCTGCAGGTGGGGGCGGTCTGCCGCGATGCTGCGACGGGCGACGTGCTGATGATCACCAGCCGCGGCACGGGGCGCTGGATCATCCCAAAGGGCTGGCCCATGCCCGGCCGCACCCTGGCCCAGGCCGCCCTGCAGGAAGCGTGGGAAGAAGCGGGGGTGCGCGCTCCAGCGGCTCAGGAACTGGGCGGCTATCTTTACGACAAGGCCCAGGACGAGGGCTTCGCCATCCCGGTCGAGGTGCGGGTCTTCGTGGTCCCGGTCGAAACCCTGGCCGACCAGTGGCCCGAACAGGCCCAGCGCAGCCGCCGCTGGTTTCCCCCCGCCCAGGCGGCCGCGCTGGTGGCCGAGCCCGAACTTGCCGCCCTGTTGAAGGGACTTGCGCGCGTCCCTGCGCCCGCACTCCGCCCCGCGCGCGCCTAACCGGGGGATGAGCAGCTTCCGCACCCTCGACAAGGACCTCGACCGCGTGGCCAATGCCGAAAGCGCCGGGGTCCATTCCTTGCGCGCGGTGTCGCGGCTGGGGCTCGCCCTGACCTTTGCCGCACTCGTTGCGCTTGTCGGCGCGGTCGTGACAGGCGGGACCGCCGCGCCCGGCATGATGATCGCGGGCCTGCTGGTGGCGGCCTTCCTGGCACTGACGATCGGCGCCAACGACGTGGCGAACGCGCTCGGGCCTGCTGTGGGCGCGGGGGCGGTCTCGATGAAGACGGGCCTTCTCCTTGTCGCGCTGGCCGAGGTCGCGGGCGCGATGCTGGCGGGCGGGCGCGTCACCGAGACGCTGACCACCGGCATCCTGCCGGCCGAACTGATGCTGCAGGGCACCGCCCCCGCCACGGTCATGCTGGCCGCGATGCTGGCCGCCGCCAGCTGGATCGCGCTGGCCACCTGGGCAGGCGCGCCTGTCAGCACGACCCATGCGGTCGTGGGCGGCATCGCGGGCGCGGGGCTCGCGGTCTTCGGCCCCGGCGCGCTCTACTGGGGCGGGCTCGCACGGATCGCGACGGTCTGGGTCGCCTCGCCCATCGCGGCGGCGCTGGTGGGGGCGGCGCTCTTGGCGGTGCTGCGGCACCTGATCCATCGCGCGCCTGACCGGACAGAGGCGGCCGTGCGCTGGCTGCCCTGGCTTGTGGGAGTCATCGCGGCAGTGCTGGCGGTCAACGCGCTGACACTGGGCGGCGCGCGGCCTGCGCTGGTCATTGTGGCGACGCTGGCCATCGGCGCGGGCGCCGTCCTTGCCGCCCGCATCCGCATGGCCGGAGAACTCGCGGCGGGTCATCCGAGCCGCCAGATGCTCGACCGCCTGCTGGGGCCGCCACTGGTGCTGGGGGCGATCCTGATGGGCTTCGGCCACGGCTCGAACGACGTGGCCAACATCGTGGCGCCCCTGGCGGTGCTGGTGCGCGCGGCCGCGATGTGGCCCGAGGCGGGGCCTGCCTCGCTGCGCCTGCTGGCGCTGGGGGGCGCGGGGATCGCGGTGGGCGCCCTGCTGTTCGGGCGGCGGATCGTGCACATGGTCGGCAGCCGGATCACCCGGCTGAACACCGCCCGCGCGCTCTGCGTGCTGCTGGCGACCTCGCTGACGGTGCTGGTGGCGACGCGGCTGGGGATGCCGGTGTCCACCACCCATGTCGCCGTGGGCGGCGTCTTCGGCGTCGGCTTCTACCGCGAATGGGAAGAGCGGCGCTTCCGCCGGACCCGGCCCCGCAAGCCCCTGCCACCCGAGGAACTGCATCGCCGCCGGCTGGTGCGCCGCTCGGCCGTGCTGCGGACGCTGGCCGCCTGGGTGGTGACGCTGCCCGCCGCGGGGGCGTTGGCCGCCGTCATCGCCCGGGTGATCGCCTGACGCCCTCAGAAGGCGCGGAAGGTCATCGTGGTCAGCGTGCGGTTGATGCCGGGGATGTCGAACAGCCGTTCGGACAGGTAATGGCCCACGTCCTGGTCCTCGGGGACATACACCTTGGCCAGCAGGTCGTATTCGCCCGAGGTCGAGTAAAGCTCGCTCACGACCTCGCGGTCGTAGATGGCATCGGCGACCTCATAGGTCTTGCCGGGGGTGCAGCGGAACTGGACAAAGACGGGACGCATGGGAACCTCGCAGGAAGGGCGCGGGCCAGTCTAGCGGGCTTGCGGCGCGCGGGCCAGAGCGGCGCCCTGCGCGCCCGCCCAGCGCCAGAAGCGCGACATCAGCAGCCCGGCCGCCGCCGTCAGCCCGAGAAGCAGCCCCAGCCACAGGCCTTGCGGCCCCATGCCCAGCGGGAAAGCCAGCAGCCAGCCCGCGGGCAGGCCGATCAGCCAATAGCTGACCACCGCCAGCACCATCGGCACGCGGGTGTCCTGCACGCCCCGCAGCAGCCCCAGCGCGATGGCCTGCATCGCGTCCGCCAGCTGGAACAGCCCGGCGTAAAGCATCAGCGAGGCCGCCAGCGCGACGATCACCGGCGCCTTCGGATCGGCGGGGTTGAGGTAAAGCCCGGTCAGCGTCTCGGGGATGGCAAGGAAGGCCGCCATCGGGATCAGGGCGAAGCCTGCCGACAGCAGGATCGCCGCGATGGCGGCCAGCCGCATCCCTTGCGCGTCGCCGGTTCCATGCGCCGTCCCCACGCGGATCGTGGCGGCGTTGGAGATCCCCAGGTGGACCATGAAGGTCAGCCCCGCGATCTGCAGGGCAATGCCATGGGCGGCCAGCGGCTCGGCCCCGAACCAGCCCATCAGGACATTGGCGCCGGTGAACATCCCCGTTTCCGCCACCAGGGTCAGCCCGATCGGCAGCCCTAGCGCGAAGACTGACCGGAAGGCCGCCCAGTCAGGCCGCCAGAGCCGCTGGAACAGGCGGTACTGCCGCCCCTCGGGCGCCCAGGCGGCGCAGGCGGCAAGTGCCGCAAGCTGCAGCCAGTTCACCGCGAGGCTGGCGATGCCGGAGCCGCGCACGCCCAGCTCCGGCAGGCCCCAGTGGCCGAAGATCAGCAGCCAGTTGAACAGGGCGTTGACCGGCAGTCCGACCACGTTGATGACAAGCGCCAGGTTGGGCCGCCCCAGCGCCGCGAGATAGCTGTTCAGCACCATCCCCGCCAGCACGGCGGGCATCGCCGGGATCATCACCCGCAGCCATTCCTGCCCCAGCGCGGCGACCCGGGGTTCCTGCCCCAAGGCCGACAGGATCGGTCCCGACCACCACAGAAGCGGCACGATCAGCAGGGAGTGCAGGACCGACAGCCACAGCGCCATGCGCGTCGCCCGCCGCAGCTCGGCCGCGTCATCCCGCGCGCGGGCATTGGCGATCACCCCCATGACGCCCAGCGCATAGCCGGACCCGAGCATGGTCAGGATGAAGAAATACGAGGTCGCCAGCACCAGCGCCGCCAGCTCGTCGACGCCGTAGCGGCCGATCAGGATCGTGTCCGTCACCCCGATCAGCATCCGGCTGACATGGGTGCCGACCAGCGGCAGGCCGAGAAGGAATGTGGCGGTCAGGTGCGGGCGCAGGCTCATGCCCTGCCCGTTACTCTCAATCAGGCGGCGCGGGAAGGCCGCGCCTGACTGCTCGCCCGGACCGTGCCGGTCAGTCCAGCCTCGCGGGCAGCGCCATTCCCCGCAGCGCCTCGGCGGTGGGCAGGGGGCGCTTGCCCTCGCGCTGGACCTCGGTGATCTCGACCGCGCCCTCGCCGCAGGCGACGACCAGCCCGCCCAGCACCTCGCCCGGCGCGCCCTGCCCCTCGGCCAGCCGCGAGCGCAGCAGCTTCAGACGCTCGCCCCCGGCCATGCACCAGGCGCCGGGAAAGGGCGACAGCCCCCGGATCAGCCGGTCCACCTCGGCGGCGGGCCGGGTCCAGTCGATCCGCGCCTCGGCCTTGTCGATCTTGGCGGCATAGGTCACGCCCTCGGCCGCCTGCGGCACGGCGGGCAGCGGCAACCGGTCCAGCACCTTCAGGATGAGGTCGGCACCCATCCCCGCCAGCCTATCGTGCAGGTCGGCCGTGGTGTCCTCGTCTCCGATCAGGGTGCGCGCTTCGGCCAGCACCGGCCCGGTATCCAGCCCCGCCTCCATCTGCATGATGGCGACGCCGGTCTCGGCATCCCCCGCCATCACCGCCCGATGGATCGGCGCCGCCCCACGCCAGCGCGGCAGCAGCGAGGCGTGGATGTTGAGGCACCCGAGCCGCGGCGCATCCAGCACCGGCTGCGGGAGGATCAGCCCATAGGCCACCACCACCGCCACATCAGCGCCAAGGGCCGCGAACTCCGCCTGCTCCTCGGCCCCCTTCAGCCGCACGGGGGTCCGCACCGGAATGCCCATCGCCTCCGCCGCTGCCTGCACCGGCGAGGGCCGGGGTTTCTGCCCCCGTCCCGCAGCCCTCGGCGGCTGCGAATAGACGCAGACGACCTCGTGCCGTGCGGCAATCGCCTGAAGCGCAGGAACCGAGAATTCGGGTGTCCCCATGAACACGACGCGCATCACCCGCTCCCCTCTTTTCCTCTTCGTGAAAATATCCCGGAATTGTCGTATACGACGATGGGGCAGAGCCCCGGTCCGGCGCGTCTCACCTGCGCGCCAGCTTCGCCGCTTTGGCCACCAGCATCCGCCGCTTCAGGGGTGACAGGCGGTCCACGTAGACCCGCCCGTCCAGATGGTCGATCTGGTGCTGCACGCTCGTCGCCCACAGGCCCACGAAGTCCCGCTCCTCGACCTCGCCCGCCGCGTTGAGGAACCGCACCGTCACCGCCCGCGGCCGCTCGATCACTGCCGAGACGCCCGGCAGGTTGGGTGAGGCCTCCTCGTGCGACCGCATCTTCACCGAGGCGTGCAGCACCTCGGGGTTCGCCATCCGCACCGCCTGCCCCCGCTGGTCCGAGGCATCCACGACCGCCAGCCGCAGCATCACGCCAATCTGCGGCGCGGCCAGGCCCACGCCGGGCATCGCCTCCATCGTGTCGATCATGTCGTCCCAGATCGCGCGGATCTCGTCCGTGACCGCCTCGACGGCTGCTGCGGGCGTGTGCAGCCGCCGGTCGGCATAGGGGATGAAGGGCCGGACCGCCATTCAGGCCCGCGCCATCTCGCGCTTCATCTTGGTCATGCGGCGCGAAATCATCTGCCGCTTCATCGGCCCGATATGATCGATGAAGAGCTTCCCGTTCAGGTGGTCCAGCTCATGCTGCGCGCAGGTGGCCCAGAGCCCGTCGAAGTCGCGCTCGTGCACCTTGCCATCGAGGCCCGTCCAGCGCATCCGCACCTCGGCCGGGCGCGTGACCTCGGCATATTGCTCGGGGAAGGACAGGCAGCCCTCCTCATAGGTGTTCAGCGCCTCGGACGTGCCCACGATCTCGGGGTCCACCATGACCAGCGGCGCGCGGGGCGCGTCGGGGTCCTTGGTGCAGTCCATGACAAAGAGGCGTTGCAGCACGCCCACCTGCGGCGCGGCCAGGCCCACGCCCGGCGCGGCATACATGGTGGCCAGCATCTCGTCGGCCAGAGCCTCGATCTCGGGCGTGATCCGGCCCACGGGGTCGCAGAGCTTCTTCAGCCGGGGATCGGGGAACAAAAGGATGGGGCGCGTCATGGCCCTCGCACATAGGACAAGCCTTTCCGCCGCGCAACAAGCCGCTATGGTCGGGGCGCGTGACAGGAGACCTCCGATGAACAGACCCGACCGCTTCGCCGCCCCCGACTTCGACCACGCCATCGAGCGCCGGGGCACGATGTGCAACAAGTGGGACGACATGGCCGGGGTCTTCGGGCTGGACGCGCCCGACGCCCTGCCGATGTGGGTCGCCGACATGGACTTCGCCGCGCCCGCAGGCGTCCGCCGCGCGCTGGAGGCGACGGTCGCCCATGGCGTCTACGGCTATCCGGGCGTGAACGAACCCTATCTCGACGCGATCCGCTGGTGGATGCAGACCCGGCACGGGTGGCAGGTCGAGCGTGATCACATCCTCTCGGTCCACGGACTCGTCAACGGCACGGCGCTGGCGGTGGACGCCTTCACCGCGCCGGGCGACGCGGTGGCGCTGATGACGCCCGTCTACCACGCCTTCGCCCGCGTCATCAAAGCCGCAGGCCGCACCGTGACGGAACTGCCGCTGGCGGTCTGTGACGCCCAGTATGCGCTGGACTGGAACGGCTGGGAAAGCCGCCTGACGGGCCGAGAACGGATGCTGATCCTCTGCTCCCCCCACAACCCCGGCGGCCGGGTCTGGAGGGCCGAAGAATTGCGCGAGATCGCCGGTTTCTGCCGCGCCCGCGACCTGATCCTCGTCTCGGACGAGATCCATCACGACCTCGTCCTGCCCGGAGGTCCCCGCCACACTGTCACGGCACTGGCCGCGCCCGAGATCGCGGACCGGCTGGTGACGCTGACGGCCGCCACCAAGACCTTCAACATCGCGGGCGCGCACTTGGGCAACGCGATCATTGCCGATGATACCCTGCGCGACCGGTACAAGGCGCGGATGATGGCGCTGGGCATCTCGCCCGGCCTTTTCGGCCTGCCGATGGTGACGGCGGCCTATTCGCCCGAGGGCGCTGCCTGGGTGGATGCGCTGGTCGATTACATCGCCGGCAACGCCCGCATCTTCGACGAGGCCGTCAACGCCATCCCCGGCGCGCGGTCCATGCCCCTGCAGGCGACCTATCTCGCTTGGGTCGATTTCACCGGCACGGGGATGGAGCCGGCAGAAATCCACCGCCGCATCGAGCAGGGCGCCCAGATTGCGGCCAACCACGGCGAAAGCTTCGGCCTGGGCGGCGCGGGTCACATGCGCTTCAATCTCGCCACGCCCCGCGCGCGGGTGGCCGAGGCCGCGTCCCGTCTGCGCGAGGCCTTCGCCGACCTGCAATGAGGCCGCTGCGCATGGCCGCGCTGGGGGCGGTGGCGCTGGCCGGGTGGTTCGCCTGGACCGGCGGCATCCCCCTGCCGCTGCCGCTGCCGCTGCCACCCACCCTGCCCTTGCCGGTGCCGCCTCCGGCCACGAACATCCCGATCCCGCGGCCGCCGCGCCTGCCCGAGATCCGCATCCCCCAGCCTGCACCGGCAATCACAAGCCCGGTCGAGCGCATCCTGGTCGAGAAATCCGCCCGCCGGATGACCATCTTCCAGCGCGACGGCAACCCGCGCGTGATGTCCATCGCTCTGGGCTTCGCGCCGGAGGGCGACAAGGTGCAGCAGGGCGACGGCAAGACCCCCGAGGGCATCTTCACCGTGGACCGGCTGAACGACCGCAGCAGCTTCACCCTGTCGCTGGGCCTCGACTACCCGCGCCCCGAGGACCGCGCCCGAGCGAGCGCAGAAGGCGTCGATCCCGGGGGCGACATCATGATCCACGGCCAGCCCAACCAGGTCGATGAGGGTTTCAAGGTCAGAGGCGACTGGACCGCCGGCTGCATCGCCGTCACCAACCCCGAAATCCGCGAGCTTTTCGCCCATACGCCCATCGGCACCGAGGTCGAGATCAGGCCCTGAGCGCGCCTCGGCGTCTTTCTTCTTTGTCCAAATATCCCGGGGGAGCCCGCAGGGCGGGGGCAGAGCCCCCACTTCTCACGTCCCGCGCGGCTTGGCCCGCAGTGTCGGATCGGCGCTCGTGGGGTCCTCGGGCCAGGGATGGCGCGGATAGCGCCCGCGCATGTCCTTGCGCACATCGGCATAGCCCCCGGCCCAGAAACCCGGCAGGTCGGTCGTCAACGCGATGGGCTTGCCACCCGGCGACAGCATCTGGATGCGCAGGGGGCGGCTGCCCGCCGTGGGGTGGCGGGTGACGCCGAACAGCTCCTGCAGCCTGGCCTCGATGGTGGGCGTCTCGGCATCGTAGTCGATGGGAATGCGGCGGCCGAGCGGCGAGACAAAAGCTGCGGGCGCCGCCTCGTCCAGCCACCGCTGGCCGTCCCAGCCGATTAGCGCCTTCAACGGCTCGGTCAGGTCCAGCGACCGCAGGTCGGCGCTCGTGCGGGCCTTTCCCAGCCAAGGCAGCAGCCAGCCAGGATCTGCCAGCAGCGCCGCGTCGGACACATCCGGCATCCCTTCCACCAGCGCGATCCTCGCCCGCAGTCGCCGGGCAGCAGGCGACCAAGGCAGGCCGAGGTCGCGCAGGCCCTCCCACGCCGCAAGCGCCACCGCCTCGGGGTCGGGATCGTCCAGTGCCCGATCGGACAGAACCAGCGCCTCCAGCCGCTCCTGCCGCCGCGCAAGCACCCGGCCGTCGCGGCGGGACCACTCGACCACCTCAACCACCTCGATCCGTTCGGCGTAGAGCGCCCGCAGGTCCGCCTCGTCCAGCGCAGCCGCCATCCGCACCCGCGCCTCGCGCGCATCGCCGTCGAGGTCGGTCGCCACGATCAGCCGCTGCCCGCCCAAAGGATCACCTTCGGCCAGCACCGCGCCCTTGCCGCCGGACAGGACATAGCGCGGCGCATCCCCCTTGCGGCGCAGACCGATGCGGTCAGGGTAGGCCAGCGCCGCCATCTCACCCAGGCTCATCGGGGGCGCGTCGGGCGCGAGGCGGCGCAGGCGGCGTCCTTCCGCACGGATGCGTTCCACCGTGCCGCGGTCGGCGGGCCAGGGGTGGCGCTCGGCATAGGCGCGGGGATCGCGGATGGCCTGAAGCCGCAGCGACAGGTCGGCGGGCGCCCCCCGGATCGGGTCGCGCTCGGCCATCAGCGCGGCAAGGTCCGCCGCCTCGCGCCCGGCCCTCAGCAGCATGTGCCCGAGGCGCGGATGCAACGGCAGCGCGGCCAGCGCCCGGCCATGCGGGGTGATCCGGCCGTCCTTCAGCGCGCCCAAGGCTTCCAGAAGCGCCCGCGCCTCGGCCAGCGCGGCAGTGGGGGGTGGGGTCAGGAAGGCCAGCCCCTCCTCGGAACCCCAGGCCGCCAGTTCCAGGGCAAGCCCCGCCAGATCGGCGGTGGCGATCTCGGGCGGGGCGAAAGCGGGCAGGCTCCCCTCCTCGGCCCGCGCCCACATGCGATAGCAGATGCCCGGCGCGATCCGGCCCGCGCGGCCACGCCGCTGCTCGGCTTCGGCGCGGCTGACGCGCTCCGTCACCAGCCGCGTCATGCCGGAGCCGGGGTCGAACCGCGCCCGCCGCGCCCTCCCTGCGTCCACCACCACCCGCACGCCCGGGATCGTCAGCGAGGTTTCCGCGATCGAAGTCGCCAGCACGATCCGCCTTCGCTCACCGGGCGGGGCCAGGGCGGCACGCTGCGCCGACAGCTCCATCGCGCCGTAAAGCGGCATCACCTCGGCGGGACCGTCCAGCATCGCGGCCACGCGGCGGATCTCGCCCTCGCCCGGCAGGAAGGCCAGGATCGTGCCGCCGGTCTCGCGTGTCTCAGACTCGGCCTCAGCGATCAGCCGGGCGGCCTCGGGGACCAGCCTTGCGCCCGCAGGCAAGGGCCGTTCGAGCCAGCGCGTTTCCACCGGAAAGGCCCGGCCCCGCGAGCGCACCACGGGCGCGTCGTCCAGCAGCGCCGCGACCGGTTCCGCGTCCAGCGTGGCCGACATCACCAGCACCGCCAAATCGGGCCGCAGCGCCGCGCGGCTTTCCCACACCAGCGCGAGCCCGAGGTCGGCGTTCAGGCTGCGCTCGTGGAACTCGTCGAAGATCACGCAGCCGGTGCCGGGCAGGTCGGGGTCGGACTGGATCATGCGCGTCAGGATCCCTTCCGTCACGACCTCGATCCGCGCCCCCGGCACCGCCTCGCCCCGGATGCGGTAGCCGACGGTCGCGCCCAAGGGTTCGCCCAGCGTCGAGGCCATCCGCTCGGCCGCGGCCCGGGCGGCCAGGCGGCGCGGCTCCAGCATGACGATGCGGCCGGGGATCAGGTCGAGCAGCGCCAGCGGCACCCGCGTCGTCTTGCCCGCGCCGGGCGGGGCCACCAGCACCGCACGGCCCTGTTCGGCCAAGGCCGCCCGCAACTCGGGGATTGCATCGTCGATGGGAAGGGCGTCGGGGGATCGGGCGTCGGTCATCGCCCTTGTCGTGGCCGAAAACGCGCGCGGCTGCAAACCTGCCGTCCGCGCCGGAACCGGCGCGCGCGAATGTAGTTGAAGCTGACGCAGGAAGGGCCGGACACGGACCTGATTGCCTCCGGACCCGTTCCTTTGCCGAAAGCCATCATGCCCCCATCTCCCGAGAAGGCCCGGCCCGCCGGCCGCCTTGGAAATGCCGAAACCGCCGCGGCCCTCGCCGAGCAGCTACCGCAGGGCGACATCATCTTCGCCGCCGAATCGGAAACCGAGGCCATGGCCGTCGCCCGTGCGCTGGCCGTGGCTGCGCCGGGGGCACAGGTGATCCTTCTGCCCGAAAGCGACGCGCTGCCGGGGGACAGCTCGCCCGCCTCGCCCGCCAACATCGGCCTGCGGAACGCCGGGATCTCGCGCCTGCGCGGGCGCGAGGACGGACCCGTCGCCCTGGTCACCACGGCCGACGCGCTGGCACTGGCCTGGCCCGCGCCGTCCGAGGTCCCGGCCGAGCTGCTGTCGGTGACGGTGGGCACCGAGATCAACCTGCCTGCCCTGCGCGATTCCATCGTGGCGCTGGGCTATGCCGAGGACGACCGGGTGGACGAGCCGGGCGAGGTCGCCCTGCGCGGGCAGGTGCTGGACGTCTTCCCCGCACAGTCCGAGGACCCCGTGCGGATCGAGGTGGCGGAGGGCCGGATCGCCTGGATCAGCCTTTACGACATCCTCGACCAGCGCACGCTCTCCGAGGTCCAGTCCTGCACCATCGCCGCCGTGACCGAGCCTGCGCTGGGCGAGACGCGCTGCGCCCTGCCCGACCACCTGCCCGGCGCGCGGCTGGTTCTGTCCCCCGCCGCCGACAAGCGTCGCCGCAATGTCCTGAAGCTGGCCGCCGAGATCGGCAGCGCCGCTGCGATCCGGCGCGTGCTGCCGGAAGAGGCTTGGGCGGCCTCGATCAAGGACCGCGAGACCCTGGAGCTGGCGCGCGCCGGCGACCCGCCGCCGCGCTTCGTCGAAAGCCGCGCGCCCGAACGCGCCTTCACCCGCACTGCCCGTGCCGTGCTGGAGGCAGGCGAGCGGCTGGTCCTTCTGGGCAGCGAGCGCGACCTGCGCTTCCTGTCCCGCCGCGCGGCACGTCTGCTGGAACGCACGATCCGCGCCGCCGGCTCTTGGGAGGAGGTCGCGGGGGCCGAGCCCGGCAGCCTCCTGTCCCTGCCCATGCCGGCCGAGCGGGGCTTCCGGCGCGACTGCGTTCTGGCCGTTGCCGCCGCCGACCTGCTGGGCAGCCGCGCCCTGCGCGAGGATGCCGTGGCCTCGGGCCAGACGCTTCTGGACCAGGTGGGCATCCGTATCGGCGACGTGGTGGTCCACGAGGACCACGGCATCGGCGTCGTGGCGGGCATCGAGCCCTTGCCCGACCTGGGCGAGGGCGACCCGGGCGAGGCGATCCGCCTGACCTATGCGGCGGACGGCGTGCGGCTGGTCCCCGTCCTGCAGGCGCACCGCATCTGGCGCTATGGGGCCGAGCCCGAGGCGGTCACGCTCGACCGCCTGGACGGCTCGAGTTGGCGCAAGCGCAAGGACGAGGTCGAGGCGGCGGTTGCGGAAACCGCCCAAGCCCTTTCGGAACTGGCCGAGGCGCGCAGGGGGCAGGAGGCCCCGGTGCTGGAGGGCGATCCTGCGGATTACGAACGCTTCGCCGCGGGCTTCGCCTTCACCGAAACGCCCGACCAGGCCCGCGCCATCGAGGCGGTGCGCGACGACCTTGCCTCGGGGAAGCCGATGGACCGGCTGGTGATCGGCGACGTGGGCTACGGCAAGACCGAGGTCGCCCTGCGCGCGGCCGCCATCGCCGTGCTGGAGGGCCGTCAGGTGGCGGTCGCCGCCCCCACGACGGTTCTGGCGCGCCAGCATGTCGAAACTTTCCAGCGCCGCTTCGCCGCCTTGGGCAAGACGGTCGGCGCACTGCACCGCCTGTCCACTGCCGCCGAGAAGAAGGCGGTAAAGGAAGGACTGGCTGACGGCTCGATCGACGTCGTGATCGGCACGGGCGCGGTCGCGGGCAAGGGGGTCAGCTACAAGGACCTCGGCCTTGTCATCATCGACGAGGAGCAGCGCTTCGGCACCGCCGACAAGGGGAAGCTGCGCGAGCTGTCCGCAGGCCATGTCCTGACGCTGACCGCGACCCCCATCCCGCGCACCCTGCAATCGGCGCTGGTAGGCCTGCAGCAGCTGTCGGTCATCGCCACGCCCCCCGCGCGCCGCCAGCCCATCCGCACCTCGGTCGCGCCCTTCGACGCAGGCACCCTGCGCGCGGCCCTGCTGCGCGAGCGCGCCCGGCGCGGGCAGAGCTTCGTCGTCGTCCCCCGGATCGAGGACATGGAGCCGATGGCCGAGCAGTTGCGCGAGCTTCTGCCCGGCTTCGAGATCCTGCAGGCCCATGGCAAGCTGCCCGCCGCCGAGATCGACGAGTCCATGATCCGATTCGCCCGCGGCGAGGGCGACGTGCTGCTGGCCACCAACATCATCGAGGCGGGGCTGGACGTGCCGCAGGCCAACACCATGGTCGTCTGCAAGGCCGACCGCTTCGGCCTGTCGCAGCTGCACCAGTTGCGGGGCCGCGTAGGCCGGGGCAACCAGCGCGCCCACATGCTGATGTTCACGGAAGCCGGAAAAACGATCCCCGAGCTGACGCTGAAGCGTCTGCAGACGCTGGAGACGCTGAACCGCCTGGGCGCGGGCTTCGAGATCAGCGCCCGCGACCTCGACCTGCGCGGGGCGGGCGACCTGCTGGGCGAGGAGCAGGCCGGCCACATGAAGCTGATCGGGATCGAGCTTTACCAGCGGCTGCTGGCCGACGCCCTGTCGGCGCGGGGCGGCGCAGGCGAGCGCTGGATCCCCGACCTTCAGCTTGGCCTGCAGGGGAAGCTGCCCGAAAGCTGGATCGCCGACCCGGACACGCGGCTGGAAATCTACATGCGTCTGGCCCGCATGGATTCCTCGGAAGCCGTCGACCTGCTGGAAGCGGAACTCGAAGACCGCTTCGGCGAGATCCCGGCCGAGGCGCGGGTGCTGCTGCAGATCGTCCGCCTGCGCGAGGCCGCCCATGCGGCGGGCATCGCCCGCGTGGTCGCCGGTCCCGCGGGCATCGTCCTTTACCCGCGCGAGGGGGCTACACCCGACGCCGAGGCGCTGGGGCTCGATGGCAAGGAGGACTGCCTCGTCCTGCGCGAGGCGATCGAGGACCCGCGCGAACGGCTCGAACGCACCGCCGGGCTGCTGGCGGCCGTGGCGGAGCGCGCCGAGGAGATGGAGCCCGCCCGGGCCGCCTGACGCAGGGGCCGCGGCGTCAAGCCTGCGCCGGACACTGAACCCGACGGCCCCGCTGGCCGTTGGGGCCGGGACCGCCTATGTGACAGGCCGTTCATTCATGCCGTTGATTTCACGGGGGACCGCATGGCCTTGTCCGACACCACTGGCAGTCTGATGCGCGGGCTTGGGCTGGCCGATCCGGTCATCCGCCTGGGCGTCACGGGTCTCAGCCGGGCGGGCAAGACGGTGTTCATCACCTCGCTGGTGGCGAACCTGCTGGACAGGGGGCGGATGCCGGGCCTGCGGGCGGCGGCCGACGGCACCATCCGCGCGGCCTGGCTGCAGCCCCAGCCCGACGACACCGTGCCCCGCTTCGAGTTCGAACGTCACCTTGCCGCCCTGACCGGCCCCGACCCCCACTGGCCCGAGGGCACCCGCCATGTCAGCGAGCTGCGCCTGTCCTTGCGGGTCCAGCCGCGCGGGCTTCTGTCGGGACTGAGGGGCGTGCAGAACATCCACCTCGACATCGTGGACTACCCCGGCGAGTGGCTTCTGGACCTGCGCCTGATGGACCGCAGCTTTGCGCAATGGTCCGCCGAGACGCTGGAGCGGATGGAGGGCCGCCCCGGCGCGGAGGCCTATCTTTCGGGCCTCGGCGGCATCGACGCGCAGGCGCGCTTTGCCGAGCCTCTGGCCCAGCGCATGACGGCCTCCTACACGGCGCATCTGGCGGCAGCGCGGGACGCGGGCTTTTCGGACACCACGCCGGGACGGTTCCTGCTGCCGGGGGAGATGGAGGGCTCGCCCGCGCTGACCTTCTCTCCGCTGCCCGAGACAATGGCGGGCTCACCCCTGTACAAGGAATTCCGGCGCCGCTTCGACGCCTACAAGTCGCGCGTGGTCCGGCCCTTCTTCCGCGACCACTTCGCCCGCATCGACCGGCAGGTGGTGCTGGTGGATGTCCTCGGCGCCATCCATGCCGGTCCCCGCGCGGTCGAGGACATGCGCCGCGCCATGGCCGACATCCTGTCGGCCTTCCGCCCCGGCCGGGTGGGCTGGCTTTCCCAGCTTCTGGGCACGCGGCGGGTGGAACGCATCCTGTTCGCCGCGACCAAGGCCGACCACTTGCACCATCTGCAGCACGCGCGGCTGACGAACATCCTGACCGCCATGCTGCGCGAGGCCCGCGACCGCGCCGACTTCCAGGGCGCGCGCACCGAGGCGCTGGCCCTTGCCGCCCTGCGCACCACGACCGAGGAGATCATCCGGCAGGAGGGGCTGGATCTGCCCGCCGTGCGCGGCACGCTGATGGACGGACGGCAGGCGGCCTTCTACCCCGGCGAGCTGCCCGACAACCCCGCCGACCTGCTGCGCCCGGCAGCGGAAGGCGCGACCCGCTGGCTCGATGCAGATTATGCCGTGATGAACTTCGCCCCTGCCCCGAACACCCTTCGCCCCGGCGACGGCCCGCCCCATATCCGGTTGGACCGCGCCGCCGAGTTCCTGATCGGGGACCGGTTGTGAGGAGCCGAGGGAAAATGCAAATGGAAAACCTTTCCATGCAAGACGATCAGATATCGGTCCTGCTCAACGAGGGTCGTGATGGCTGACACTCCTCCGCCCCGCCGCGGGCCGGTGCTGATCGAATACGGACCCGCTGCGCCCGAAAGCGCGGCAGAACCCGAGGCAGCTCGCACGGCTTCCGGGCCCGAGGATGCCACGTCGCGGCCGCAGGAGACCCGCCCGGACCCGCAGGACCGCGTGGTGCCTGGTCCGGTCCCGCCCCGCGTCGAACGGACCGACACGCCCCCTCCGCGCCGGGACGCCCGCGCGCCGCGCCTGCTGGATGCGCCCCCCGGTCCCTCGCCCGCCGACGCGCCGCCCATCGACGATGGGCTGGCCTCTCCCCTGCCCCGCCCGCGCACGATGGAGATGGTGACGCGGATCGTGGGGCGCGGCCCCTCGAAGGTGACGCGGTTCTTCCTGAACAGCCTCGCGGCTCTGCTGACCTTTCTGCTGTCCATGGCGGCGCTGCGATTCTTCGACAGCCTCATGGCGCGCTCGCCGGTGCTGGGCTGGATCGGGATCGGGCTGTTTGCGGCCTTCACGCTGGCCACCCTGGCGCTGGCGGTGCGCGAATACGCCGCCTGGGCGCGGCTGGGGCGCATCGACGCAATCCACCGCGAATCGGGGCTTGCCCTGTCCTCGGGCGACCTGAAGCGCGCGAACGCGGCGGTGGACCGGCTCGACGCGCTTTACGCCCGCCGCCCCGAGATGGCGCGCGCGCGCCAGAACCTCGCCCAGCGCCGGGGCGACAGCTTCGATGCCCGCGTGGTCCTGGCGGTGGCCGAGGCCGAGTTGCTCGCCCCCCTCGACCAGCAGGCGCGGCGCGAGATCGAGGGCGCGGCCCGCACCGTCGCCGCCGCGACCGCCCTGATCCCGCTGGCGCTGGCCGACGTGCTGACGGCGCTGGCCGCGAACCTGCGGATGATCCGCCGCATGGCCGAGATCTACGGCGGCCGCGCGGGTGCGGTGGGCGGCTGGCGGCTGGCCCGCACCGTCATCACCCACCTGATCGCCACGGGCGCGGTCGCGGCGGGCGACGACCTGATCCACACCGTCGCGGGCGGCGGCATCCTCGCCAAGGTCAGCCGCCGCTTCGGCGAGGGAGTCGTGAACGGCGCGCTGACTGCCCGGGTCGGCATCGCCGCAATGGAGGTCTGCCGCCCCCTGCCCTTCATCCAGGCGCCGCGTCCCAAGGTCGGCAACCTGCTGACGCGGGGCCTCAAGGGTCTGTTCGGCAACGACTGACGCCCGATCGGGCGCCGGTCCGCCGTCAGCGGATGAAAGCTCCGTGCATCGCGCCTGCCGCCCCTTTCGCCCGCGCGCCCGAGACACTAGCCTGCGGGGCATGAGATGGAACCTGCCCAACCTGCTGACGCTTCTGCGCCTGGTCGCCGCCCCCGGGGTGCCGCTGATGTTTCTGTTCATCAGCCGTCCCTTCGCCGATTTCGCGGCGCTGGCGCTGTTCGTTCTGGCAGCGGTGACAGACTGGATCGACGGCCATCTGGCACGCAGCTGGCAGCAGGAAAGCCGTTTCGGCGCGGCGATGGATCCGATCGCGGACAAGGCGATGGTGGTGATCGCGCTGGTCGTGATCACCGGCTATTCCGGCATGAACCCCTGGCTGATCCTGCCCGCGACCGTGATCCTGTTCCGCGAGGTCTTCGTGGCGGGCCTGCGCGAGTTCCTGGGCTCGGATGCCGGGCGGCTGAAGGTCACCAAGCTTGCCAAGTGGAAGACCACCGCCCAGATGATCGCCATTGCCGTCATGTTCCTGGGCACGGGCATCGACTATTACGAAAAGGGCCTGCCGCCGCTGGTGGGCGAAGGCCGCGTCTGGCGCGGCGACTGGTCGGACCTCGCCACGCATCTGGGGCTGGTCCTGATGTGGATCGCGGCGATCCTGACCGCGATCACCGGCTGGGATTATTTCCAGAAGGCCCGGCCCTGGCTGAGGGATGTGCGATGACGCTGGATATCCTTTACTTCGCCTGGCTGCGCGAGCGCATCGGCGCCCCCCGCGAGCGCGTGGAAACCTCGGCCGCGACCGTGCGTGAGCTGGTGGCGGAACTGGTCGCCCGCACCGACCGCCACGCGGCGGCGCTGTCGGACCTGGGCGCGGTGCGCGTGGCCGTGGACCAGGCACTCACGGATCTGGACGCGCCCTTGGGCAATGCCCGCGAGGTCGCCTTCTTTCCGCCGATGACGGGCGGCTGATGCGTGTCCTTGTCCAGCCGGAGCCCTTCGACGCCGCCGCCCTGACGCAGGGCTTCGGCGCGGGCGCGGGCGCGGTCGTGACCTTCACCGGCCTCGTGCGCGGAGACGACGGCCTGACGGCGCTGGAGATCGAGCATTACCCCGGCATGACCGAGCGCGCCCTGTCCGAACACGCGCAGGCGGCCGCCGAGCGCTTCGGCCTGTCCGACGTGCTCGTTGTCCACCGTCATGGCCGCATCGCGGTCGGCGAGCCGATCATGATAGTCGCCACCGCCGCCCGCCACCGCCGCGCGGCCTTTGATGCCGCCGATTTCCTGATGGACTGGCTGAAATCCCGCGCGCCCTTCTGGAAGCGCGAGATCGGCGCGCAAGGCCCGCGCGGCTGGGTCGCCGCGAAGGACGAGGACGAGGCGGCACTGAACCGCTGGTAGGTCAGGATCCCGGCAGGATCAGCCCGCCCATCTGCACCGCCGTATAGCGGAAGCCGAGGCCCGCGGTCAGCACCGGGTCGCCCTTGACCAGCCGCAGCGCGTCGGCCTCGCTGTCGGCCCAGACAAGGGCCAGGCCCCAGACCCCCTCGGGGTCCAGCACGGGGCCGACCGCAATCGCGTAGCCCTCGTCGGCCATCGCCTGCCACCAGGCCGCATGGTGCGTCATCGCCTGCTCTTCGGCGGCGGTCGCGCCATCGGGAAAGTCGGGGCGGGGAGGGTGAAGGCGTAGAAGGATGGCGGGCATGGCAACCTCGTGCCTTTCTGGCGCGAGACTGCGCCCCCGGACGCCCCTTGGCAAGCGGCCCTGCGCGCGGTCCCTGCCGCGCGGCCTTCGTTGCAATCCGCCGCCTTGCCCCGCATATAGGCGGCGATCAGCGAAAGGCGCCCGCCCATGACCTATCTCGAGTTCGAAAAGCCGCTGTCCGACCTGGAAGGCAAGGCCGAGGAGCTGCGCGCGCTCGCCCGCCGGGGCGAGGGCGTTGATCTCGAGAAAGAGGCCGCGGCGCTGGACCGCAAGGCGCAGGACATGCTGCGCGACCTTTACCGCAACCTCGATCCGTGGCGGAAGGCGCTGGTCGCGCGCCACCCCGACCGGCCGCACTGCAAGGACTATGTCGAGACGCTGTTCACCGAATGGACGCCGCTCGCGGGCGACCGCGCCTTCGGCGACGACCACGCGGTCATGGGAGGCCTTGCCCGCTTCCGCGACCAGGCGGTGGTGGTGATCGGGCACGAGAAGGGCAACGACACCCGCTCGCGCATCCACCGCAACTTCGGCATGGCCCGCCCCGAAGGCTATCGCAAGGCGATCCGGTTGATGGACATGGCCGACCGCTTCCGCCTGCCGGTGGTGACCCTGGTGGACACGCCCGGCGCCTATCCCGGCAAGGGCGCCGAGGAGCGTGGCCAGTCTGAAGCCATCGCGCGATCGACCGAGAAATGCCTGCAGATCGGCGTGCCCCTTGTCTCGGTCATCATCGGCGAGGGCGGGTCGGGCGGCGCGGTGGCCTTCGCCACGGCCGACCGCGTGGCGATGCTGGAACATTCGATCTATTCGGTGATCTCGCCCGAGGGCTGCGCCTCGATCCTGTGGAAGGACGCCGACAAGATGCGCGAGGCGGCCGAGGCGCTGAAGCTGACCGCGCAGGACCTGAAAAAGCTGGGCGTGATCGACGCGATCATCCCCGAGCCCACCGGTGGCGCCCAGCGCGAACGCGACGAGACGATCCGCTCGGTCGGCGACGAGATCGCGCGTCTTCTGGGCGAGTTGCAGGGCCGCAAGCCCGCCGACCTGATCCGCGCCCGGCGGCAGAAGTTCCTCGACATGGGCGCGCGCGGCCTGGCGGCCTGAGCGGCAGGCACCTTGAAGCAGAGCGCCAGGCCTCCTCAGGAGTACTGGTGCCTTCCTGCGCGATGCACTCCTGAACTTCGGCCCAGCTGGCGCGCAGCGCGCCGGGTCTCGGCGTCCGTCTGGCGAGGTCGGGACTCCGGCCTTTCCGCTCCATCTAAATCCGAGGAACTTTGCCTTCCTGACGGCTTGGTGCTGATGAAAATAGACTCGTCCATCAATGGCAAACGCATCAATCCGCCTTCGTGGCCCCCTGGCAAAGGTCGGCAGAAACCTGCAGCTTGACCTTGGCTGAAGCGCTGATGGCTCCTCGCAACGAGCGCTGCCCCGAGGGGCTCGCCTCATGCCTGTTGTTCGAAGCCTGCAGCCGCGATCAGCGACACCGGTCATCGGCATAGACTTGGCAGGCCGTGTGACGCGCCGCCGCTCCCCTTGTCCATTCCCGGCGTCAGCACTGTCGCGGACCGTTGGGGCGTAGCCATGCGTTTTCGGGATGCTGCGGGACCTGCTTGATCCCGACATGGCCAAGGTCAGGCCAAGCGCATGATCTCACCTGCATGATAAGCTTCCCGAGGTCGCATTTACCTTGGACCGCGTCACGGCGGGCATTGCCGCATTAGTACCACCTTAGGTCTATCAGAGCTCGAAGCCTGCGCTCATCCACCACCCTGGTAGCCCCGCACCAAGGCCGCAGCGATCAGTCCCCAGCCATCGACCGCCACGAAGAAGGCCAGCTTGAAGGGCAGCGCGACCACGGTGGGCGGCACCATCATCATCCCCATCGACATCAGGATCGCGGAAACCACCAGGTCGATGATCAGGAAGGGCAGCGAGACAAGAAAGCCGATGGCGAAGGCGCGCTCGATCTCGGTCAGCATGAAGGCGGGCACCAATAGCGACAAGGGGGCTGTCTCGGGATCCGGCATGTCACCCTGAGCCGTTTCTGGTGCGAAAGGGCCGGGCTGCGACACCTCGGGGCGCGGCGCCACCTCGGCCAGGGCGGCCATCGTGTCAAGGTCGGTACGCTCGGCCATGAAGCGGCGGAAGGGCTCGATTCCGCGATCGAAGGCCGTGTCCAGTGCGATCTCGCCCCGCGTCAGCGGCGCGCCCGCGACCTCCCAGGCATCCCGCAGCACCGGGTCCATCACGTACCAGCTGAGGAACAGGGCAAGGCTGACGATCAGCATGTTCGGCGGCGACTGCTGCAGCCCGATCGCCTGCCGCATGATCGACAGCACCGTCACGACAAAGGGAAAGCAGGTCACCATGACCGCGAGCCCGGGCGCGAGCGACAGCAGCGTCAGCCCCACCACGAGGATCACGGCATTCTGGCTGACCCCGCCCGCAGCCTGGGTGGCAAGACCCGAAAGATCCTGCGCTGCCGTGCTGTCCGGCAACGCTGCAAGGACAGCCAGCGCAACCCAACCAAGCGGGCAGCATATCCCACAGGCCCTGCTCTGCCTTGACGCTGCCGAACCCATTTCGGTCGTCGCCCGGCCAGGGCCGCTTGGCGCGATCATTGCAGGAATTGGCGCCCCCCTGCCGCGCCCGTCGCCGCCACCGCCCTTCGCAGTCATGCGGCGGCCGGGCCGAGGATGCGCACGGCCAGGCGGCCCTCGCCATGTTCGACAAGCTCGCCGCGGGCCACGACTTTGTCGCCGATGCAGATTTCGACCCCGTCCGCGGCATCCTGGTCCAGCGGCAGCACGTCCTCGGCCTGAAGGCGCGCGAGGTCCGCCACTGACATCCGCGTGCGGCCGATGCGGATCGCGATCTCGACCTGGATCTGCTCGGTCGGGATCAGGCCCTGTTCCAGGTCCATGTCATTCCACCTCTATCATCTCGAGGACAAGGCCGCGCAACTGCTCGGTTACGCGCGCAACCTCCCAGGTCGCGGTGCCGCCCAGCATCTCGGCCTCGATGCACCCCTCGGGTCCCGAGGGATCGATCCCGATCGCCTCGATGCCGGTCATGGCGAGGCAGGCGGCCGTGAAAGGCGCCATGTCCGGCCCGCATCGGATCTTCACGGTCAGCGGCGCGACCGAGGCCGCAACCTGCCGCAACTCGGCCAGAAGCGCCGCTTCCAGCCGCGCCCGCGCCACGACCGGCATGATCCCGTCCAGAAGCGCCCCGACCAAAGGCGCAAGTGCCTGGACCTGCCCCTCTCCTGCAGCAAGGCGGGCGGCGCCTTCGGCCTCGAGTCGCTCGGACAGTCCGCTCAGGGCGGCGCAAAGCTGGTCGAGCTGCAGGGCCTCCGCCTCTCGCCGACCCTGTGAAAGACCTTCGGCAAAGGCGGCCTCCAGGTCGGACTGGGCGAAGACAGGCGGCGGTGACGCCTTCTCGGCACCAGTGTCGAAGCGTTCCAGCTGAAGCAGCGCGCCCATCAGGCTTCCTCCTTCTGGCCGATCCAGCCCGACAGGATGCGCATGCTTTCCTCCTGACGCTCGCGCATCAGCTCGCGCAGGCGGGCCACGGGATCGGCCAGCGCGGCGGGCGGCGTCACCTCGAACTCGGGCGCCGCAGCCGACAGGCTCGGCAGTTCCGCCCCGGAGGCAGCCCCGGGCGGCGCAAGGGCAGGCGCAAGGATCTCGCCCGCGCCTGCGCCCGAGTTGTCCAGCAGCGCGGGCTCGGCGCTGCCCGAGCGTGCGCGCAGGATGGGACGCATCACGACCATCGCCACGGTCAGCGCGAAGAACCCGATCAGCGCCAGCCGGGCCAGGTCGTTCAGCGGCAACTGCGCCAGCAGCCCGCCGGGTTCGGCCGAGCTGCCCTCGGTGCCAAGCGCCGAGAAGGGCAGCGACTTGACGGTGATGACATCGCCCCGCGCCTCGTCGAAGCCCACGGCCGAGGCGACAAGCTCGCGCAGCGCCTCCAGTTCCGGCTCGCTGCGGGGCACCAGGGTTTCGGTGCCGTCGGGGGCCTTTTCGGCCGTGCCGTTCACCAGCACCGCCACCGTCAGCCGCCGCGTGGCACCGGGCTGGCGCAGGACCTCGCGCGTCAGTCGGCTCACCTCATAATTCTGCCGCTGCCGCGTTTCCGAACTGGATGTCCGGCTCTGCTCGCCCTGTGCGCCCGTCCCCTCGGGCAGGTTCGACGAGGCCGTGACCGCCGCCTGCTCGCCGTTGGTGGACTGGTCGGTGGTTTCCTCGTTTTCCTGCGAGACCAGCGCGCGGCCGTTCGGGTCGAAGGTCTGCTCGGACAGCTGCTCGGTTTCGGTCACCAGGTCGAGGTTCAGTTCCACGATTGCATTGCCGGGGCCGACATGGGGCTCGAGGATGCGCTCGACGTTGCGCTTCATCTCGGCCGCGCGGTCGGCGGCGACGGTTTCCTCGCCGGTTGAGACGATGCCGCGGGCGCTGTCGATCACCTTGACCCGCTCGGGATCGAGCCCGGGCACCGCCGAGGAGACCAGGAACTGCAGCGACTGCGCCTGCCGGGCGTCCAGCGTGCCCCCGCTCATCGTGACCGTGACCGAGGCCGCCCCGCCCGCGTCACGCCGATAGCCCCGCGTGGAAGGAGGCGCGACATGCACGCGCGCCGCCTTGACACCCGGAACCGTCAGGATGGTGCGGGCAAGCTCGCCTTCCTTCGCCCGCCAATAGGCCGCGTCGAACATCTGCGAGGTCGTGCCGAAGCCCGACATCCCGTCCAAGATCTCGTAGCCCGCGCCGCCCTGTGAGGGCAGACCCATGCCCGCCAGCGTCATCCGCAGCCGGTCTCGTTCTGCCTCGGCGACCCAGATAGCGTCGCCACGGATTTCCGAAGGGATGCCGGTCTTGTCGAGCTCGGCCATCACCTCGCCGGCCCGGGCCGAATCGAGGCCGGAATAGAGCAGCGCCATGGGCGTGCGGCTGGCCAGCCAGGCAAAGCCCGCAACGGCCACGAAGGTCAGCAGGAACGCCGCCCCGATCAGCCGCTTCTGGCTGGCACTGCGGTCGTTCCAGTACTCGGCAAGCTTCTGCATTCCGCCCTCTCGAATCGTTCTCGAATCGACAGGAACGGTGATGGCACGGGGCCGATTAAGAATTGGTTAGCCCCCTGCTGCTACTCCGGTCCCATCAGGACGGAGAATCAGATGACGGACATCAGCGAACCGCTTGACGCATCGCCCCCCCGGCCATTGCTGAAACGGCTGCGTCCGGTGCTGCTGCCGGTCCTGGCGCTGGCAACGGGGGCAGGCACAACGGCCACGGGGCTCTGGTCGCCGATGGCAATGCTGCGCCCTACCGAACCCGCCCCGGCCGAGGTGCAGGCGCCCCCTGCCGCGACCTTCCTCGACGTGCCGCGCATCGTGCTGACACTGCCGGGCGAGCGGACGCAGACGCTGGCGCTGGCCGTCACGCTCGAGGTCGCGCCCGAGGCGCTTGCTCAGGCGCGGCTGCTGATGCCGCGCATCACCGACAGCTACAACGGCTTCCTGTCGCAGATCGACGCAGCCGCCTTCAGCCGCCGCGGCATCCTGGAAATCCTGCGCGGCGAGCTTGCGACCCGCACCCGCTTCGTCCTGGGCGACTCGGCTCTTCGCGACCTTCTCATCACCGAGTTCCGTATCCAATGACCCTTTCCCTCATCCTGCAAGTCGCGCTGGTGGTCGCGGGACTGGCCGTGGCCGGCTTCTGCCATGTCCTCGCGCGGCGCCTGCGCAAGCTGAACGACCTGGAAACCGGCTTGGGGGGCGCGATTGCCGTCATGGCGGCCGAGATCGCGCGGCTGGAGGCGGCGTTGGCTGCCGCTCAGGCGGGCGCCACGACCGCCAGCGACGGCCTTGCGCGCGAGATCGAGAAGGCCAAGTCCGAACGCGCCTATTGGGCGCTGCAGCAGCAGTTCCTGCCCCAGGCGGCGCCCGCCCGTCCGCTGCGCCGCCGGCGGGTCAAGGAGGCCGGCCATGCCTGACCGCATCTTCTGGATGGGCAGCGCCATCGCCCTTGTCGCGGGACTGGCCATCGCGCAGGGGGACCGGCTCGCGCGCTCGCTGACAGCCGAGGCCGCTCCGGCCGAGCTGCTCGACGGCTGCACCGACATTCCCGAGGCCGTGGCCCTGGCCGAAACGCTGCGGCTGCGGGGCATCGCCGTGGACCGCGCGCTGGCCGATCTCGAGCGCCGCAAGGGCGAGATCGCCGCCGCCGAAGCGCAGATCACAGCGCGGCTCCTGTCCCTGAAAAAGGCCAAAGCTGCGCTGGGAGAAACCCGCGCGGGCCAGGACGCGGGCCGCAGCGAGGGGATCGAGCGGCTGATCGCCGTCTATGACGCGATGAAGCCTGCCGAGGCCGCGACGATCATCGCGGCCCTGCCGCCCGATTTCGCGGCCGAGATCCTGACGCGCGTCCAGCCCGACGCGGGCGCGCGCATCATCGCCCAGATCGACCCGGGCCAGGCCGCGGTCCTGACCGCTCACATGGGCGCGCGCCGCCTGACCGGAGACTGAGCCCATGTTCGGCATCATCGGCATCGTCCTGACCTTCGCCATGGTCTTCGGCGGCTATATCCTCGCCGGCGGCAAGATGGCGGTGATCACCCATTCGCTGCCCTTCGAGATGATGATGATCGGCGGCGCGGCGGTGGGGTCGTACCTGCTGTCGAACGACGGCGCGACCCTGAAGCACACGGTTCCGGGCATCCTGCGCGCCTTCAAGGGGCCGCGCTGGCACGAGGCCGACAACACGCAGATGCTGTGCCTGCTGTTCCAGCTGCTCAAGATCGCGCGCTCGAACCCCGTGGCGCTGGAAGAGCATGTCGAGAATCCGCAGGGGTCCGCAATCTTTCAGGCCTATCCCGCGATTCTAGCAGATGAGAACGCGGTGACGCTGATCACCGACACGATGCGCTCGGCCAGCCTCAACTACGACGACCCCTACCAGGTCGAGGACATGCTCGCCCGCCGCATCGCCCTGATGAAGGAAGAGGCGATGCATGTCCCGCACGCGCTGCAGAACATGGCCGACGCCCTGCCCGCGCTGGGGATCGTCGCGGCCGTGCTGGGCGTCATCAAGACCATGGGGGCGATCGACCAGCCGCCCGAGGTGCTGGGCGGCATGATCGGCGGCGCGCTGGTCGGCACCTTCCTGGGCGTCTTCCTCGCCTATGGACTGGTCGCGCCCTTGTCGCAGCGGCTGGCAGCGGTGATGAAGCAGGACCTCGCCTTCTACGAGGTCATCAAATCGGTGCTGATCGCGGGGCTGCACCAGCACGCGACGAACCTCTGCGTCGAGGTGGGCCGCCAAGCCGCGCCCGAGCACCTGCGCCCGAGCTTCACCGAGGTCGAAAGCGCGCTGCGCGAGATGAAGAAGGCCGCATGATGCTGGCGGCTCTTGCCCTTGCCGCCGCCCAGGCGCTCAGCCCCGCCGCGGCCGCCTTTGTCGATGACGCGACCGCGCGCCTGCTGGCCGGAGAGGAGCTTGCCCCCGACTTTCCCGTCCGGCTGCAGGCCCTGCCCCCCGACCAGCGGCTGCTGGTGATCGTCTATTTGCGCCGCGCGGGCTTTCTGGCGGACGTGGTGATGCCGGTGGACTGGGTGATCTCGCCCGCAGGCCCCGCCGAGACCGAGGGTGGAAAATGACCGCGGTGGCGCCCGCCGAGGGGCTCGGGGCCTCGGCCAAGCCGCTTGCCATCACAGGCGTGCTGGTGCTGGTGGTGATGTCGATGGTGATCCCGATCCCGGCCGCGCTGCTGGATGCCGGGATCGCGCTGTCGATCGCCACGTCGGTGCTGATCCTCGTCATGGCCAGCGTCGTCCACAAGCCCACCGACTTCCAGGCCTTTCCGGTGATGCTGCTGCTGTCGCTGGTGATCCGGCTGTCGCTGAACGTCTCCTCGACGCGCCTGATCCTGACCGAGGGGCATACCGGCCCGGTTGCTGCGGGCGAGGTCATCAACGGCTTCGCGCAATTCGTCGCGGGCGGCTCGCTGATGGTCGGAATCACGGTCTTTGCCGTCATCTCGATCGTGAACTTCATGGTGATCACCAAGGGCTCGGGGCGGATGGCCGAGGTCTCGGCGCGCTTCGCGCTCGATTCGCTGCCGGGCAAGCAGCTCGCCATCGACGGCGACCTGAACTCGGGTGCGATCACCCATGACGAGGCCAAGCGCCGCCGTCTTCAGGATCAGCGCGAGATCAGTTTCTACGGATCGCTCGACGGCGCGTCCAAGTTCGTCAAGGGCGACGCCATCGCAGGGCTGCTGATCACCGCCGTCAACTTCTTCGTGGGCTTGGGCGTGGGCCTGATTTCCCACGGGATGCCGGCGGGTGAGGCGCTGTCCACCTACTCGCAACTGACCATCGGCGACGGGCTGGTCACGCAGGTCCCCGCGCTCATCACCTCGATGGCGGCGGCGCTGCTGCTGTCGCGCGGCGGATCGACCGAGTCGACGGCAGACCTGCTGTCCCAGCAACTGGCGGAGAACTGGCACGCCCCGGCGCTGGCCGCGGGCGCGATGGCCGTACTGGGCTTCGTGCCGGGGATGCCCACGCTGATGTTCTTGGGGATCGCCGCCGTCGCCGGCTGGTTCGCTTGGCGCAACGCTACCCGCCCGGCCCCGACACCCGAGGACAGCAAGGCCGCCGCCCTGCCCGCGCAGGAGGCGCGCCCTCGCATCGGCGACGTGCTGGATACCGACGAGATCTGCGTGGAAATCGGCGCGGACCTCATCGCCGCCGCGCTCGACCCGGCGCGGGGCCTCGGCGGGCGGATCAACAACCTGCGCATCCACATCGCCCGCAGCTACGGCATCATCCTGCCCGAGGTGCGGATCACCGACGCGATCGGCATGGGCGGCGGCGACTATGTCATCCGTGTCCACGGCGTGGTGCGCGCGCGCGGACGGCTGAACCCGCACCAGATCCTTGCGCTCGGCTCCGAAGACATCCTGGCCGACATCCCGGGCGAACGGACACGCGAGCCCGTCTACGACAGCCCCGCCCGCTGGATCGCCCCCTCGCACCAGGACGAGGCCGCCATTGCCGGCGCCAGCGTCGTGACGCCGATGGAGGTCCTGTCCACCCACCTCATGGAAACCGTCAAGTCACAGATGCCCGCGCTGCTGACCCTTGGCTCGATGCAGCGGCTGATGCAGGAACTGCGCGCGTTGTCGGACGAAACGCGGGCGCAGGGATACCAGCGCGTCTTCGACAGCCTGATTCCCGACAAGGTCGCGCCCGAGCAGCTTTTGTCCGTGCTGCGCCTGCTGCTTGAGGACCGCATCTCGATCCGAAACCTCGCGCTGATCGTGGAAGGCATCCATGAAAGCCGCTCGCCCGACCCCGAGATTGCCGCCGAGTTCGTCCGTCGGCGCCTGCGCGGCCAGATCACCGAGGCGCTGACGGACCCCGACGGGCAACTGGACGTCCTGCAACTGCATCCGGGGTGGGAGGCCGAGTTCCTGCGCGCCGAATCCGAGCCGGGCCGCGCCGCTGGTGCCGTGACCCCGCCGCTGATGCAGCGCCTGACCGAGAAGCTGCGCCTCGCCGCCGCCGGCCTGCCGCCCGGGGCCCAGCCAGCGCTGGTCGTCCCCGACCACCGCCGCCGGTTGGTCCGCGCGGTGGCGGCGGGCGCGGGTCTCTCCTGGCCGGTGCTCGGCCTCGAGGAGGTCGACCCGCAGGCCCGCGTCCGGCTGGTGGGCTCGGTCGAGCCATGACGCTGGACCCGGGTCTTCTTCCCTGGCTGATGCCGCTGCTGCTGGTTTACGCGCGCATCCAGGCCTGCCTGCTGGCGATGCCGGGCCTGGGCGAGCGGATGATCCCCGTTCGCATCCGCGTGGCCGCTGCCATGGCGCTGACGCCCCTTTACGCGGGCGCTGCCCGACCCGGGCCCCTGCCCGCGCCGCTGCAACTCGTGGCCCTGGTCGCGGCCGAGATCGTGGCGGGGCTGGCGCTCGGCCTCATGGTGCGGGTGGTCGCCATGGCGCTCGACGTGGCCTCGACGGCGCTGACGCAAAGCGCCTCGATGTCGGCGATGCTGGGGATTTCCGAGGACATGCCGCCCCATCCCATCGGCAACCTCATGCACATGGCAGGCATGGCGCTGCTGATGGCGCTGGGGCTGCCGGTGCTGGTCTGCCAGCTTCTGACCGACAGCTTCGTGCTGAAGCCCGCGGGGCTCTGGCCTCAGATCGCGCAGGTGTGGCCCGCCTTCCTGACCCTGGTCGTCCATGGCTTCACCCTGGCGCTGCTGATCGCCTCGCCCTTCGTGCTGGGCGGGCTTCTGTTCCAGATGCTCTCGGGCGTGGTCTCTCGGGTCATGCCCGCCATGCCCGTCGTCTTCGTGGCCGCACCCGCCGCGATCGGGCTCGCACTGGTGGCGCTGGCCCTGCTGACGCCGGCGCTGCTGGCGATCTGGGCCGATGCCGTCCTGTCCGTCGACCTGCCGGGGCTGCGATGAGCGGCGGCGAGGACAAGGACGACCGCCAGCACGAGCCGAGCGAGCAGAAGCTGCGGAAGGCCCGCGAGCAGGGCGACATCCCGCGCTCGACCGAGGCCACGACGGCGCTGGCCTACCTAGGGATCTTCGGTGCCTTTATCATGGGCATGGCGGCGGTGGTGCCGGCTTGGCTCGGCATGGCCGAGCGGCTGATGGGTGCCGAGCCCCTGCCCGATGGCGCCGAGGCCGCGGCACGGTCCTTGGGCCTTCTGTCGGGAGCAGCCGTGCTGGGCGCCGCACTGGTTCCGGCCGCACTGGTGGTGGCGGGGCTGCTGGCGCAGCGCGGGCTTGTCTTCACGCCGTCGCGCCTCGCCCCCGATCTCAAGCGGATCGACCCGTTCAGGAATGCGGGCCAGAAGTTCGGCAAGACCGGGCTGGTGAGCTTTGCGATCTCGCTCGCCAAGCTCTGCGGCGTCACGCTGGGGGGCGTGCTGCTGTTTTCCACCTTGGGCCGCAGCATCGCGCAGGCAGCGAACATGGGCGCCACGGCCTGGATCGAGGCGCTGCCCCTTTTGATCCGGCAGGTGCTGCTGCTGGCGCTGGCCGTGGCAGCGGTTTTCGCGGTGATCGATCTGCTGTGGAAGCATCTCGATCACCGCCGCCGCAACCGCATGACCCGGAAAGAGGTCGAGGACGAGCACAAGGACAGCGAGGGCGATCCCCATCTCAAGGCCGCGCGGCGGCAGAAGGCGGTCGATCTGGCCTTGGGCTCAATGCTGGCGGATGTGGAACGCGCCGACGTGGTGATCGTGAATCCGACGCATTACGCGGTCGCGCTGGAATGGAAGCGGGGCAGCGGCCGGGCGCCGGTGTGCCTCGCCAAGGGCGTGGACGAGGTCGCGGCCCGCATCCGCCAGCGCGCCCGCGACCACAGGGTGCCGATCTGGTCCGACCCGCCCTGCGCCCGTGCCCTGCACGCAACCGTCAGGATCGGCGACGAGATCCCGCGGACCGAGTTCGGTCCCGTCGCCGCCGCCATCCGCTTTGCGGAGGCGATGCGCGCCAAGGCGCGGCGCGGCTATGACGGCGCTCTCGAAGGGGCGGCGCGATGATGGGCAAGGGGGAACTCTGCCCTGCTCCTAATACCGGTTGGGAGAGGCAAGCCCGGAGGATGGAACCTGCTTGCGGCGGGTGCGGCACTGCTTTCGGGAGTTGGGAGCGTGCGCGCCGGAAGACGTTCAGCCGGTACGCCCGTTGGGTTGGCCAGACGCGCTGGAGAGGACATCTGGCCTGCCTCGCGCCTTTGCGCGTCGATCAAAGGGCGGGCACGGTTGCGCGCGTCCGTTCGCCTGTCGCGGGAACCGGAAGATGAGCCGCAAGGCCGATCAGCTCGGCAAGCTGGCGCGGATCGCGCGGCTGAAGGCCGATGCGGACCTGCGGCGCTATTCGGCCTATCGCGCCCATGCCGACGCCATGCAGCGGCAGGTCGAGGGTATCCGGGCCGAACTGGCCGAGGCAATCGCCACTCCGGTTTCCGATGCGCTGGGCCAGTGGCGGCTGACCACCGCGCTGGTCGCCTATCGCGCCGGAGAGGCGCAGCGCAGCGAGGCGGCGCTGGCGCGGATGAAACCGGGCCTCGACGCGGCCCATCGTGCCGCCCTTCTGACCTTCGGGCGGGCGGAAGCGCTGCTGCAGGTGCAGCGGCAGGTCTTGGAGCAGGAGAAAACAGAGGCAGAGCGCAGGCGCTGGTGACAGGAGAGCCTGCGGGCCGGCATGCGCAGGAACCGGCGCCTGTGCCAGATGATGGACCTTGCAAGCAGTGAGGTCCCGCAGGGGCACCAGGAGGATCGAAGGCAAGGCACCAGCGCTGCCTCGCCGCGCTGCAGCTCGGATGGCTGATCAGGCGCGTTCCACCTTCCAAGGCGGTCCGGAATGGACCGTCACGCGGCCCGGCCCAGCCCGTGCCGCATCACCACGGCATCGATTCCGGGGGCATAGTATCGGGGGCGGCGGCCGACTGCCTCCCACCCCGTCCGGCGGTAAAGTGCAAGGGCGGCGGCGTTATCCGAGGCAACCTCCAGAAAGGCGGCCTCGGCGCCCTGGGCTTGGCATTGCTCAAGGAATCGGCCGACCAGAGCCCGGCCCTGGCCCGCGCGGCGCGCCTCGGGGGCAACGGCAAGGGTCAGAAGCTCGGCCTCACCCCCCGCAATCCGGCCAAGGAGAAAGCCGTCAGCTGCCGTCAGCAGGACGCAGCCGGGCGCAGACAGCAGCCCTTCGAACTCGGTTGCGGTCCAGGGACGCGGCGTCACGAAGCACCGGCCGTGCAACGCGGCGAGTTGCTTGGGCCCCGTCGCGGAACCGCCGCTCATCGCAGGATCACGGGTGCCGGGTCGCGAGGCGGCGCGGCATCGGCCGGACGCAGGTAAAGGGGCGCGGGGCGCAAGCCCGGAGGCGCGGCGTTGCGGGTTCTGCTGAGGGGGGCGCCCTTGTCCGCCGTCCCTGCAAGACCCTCAGTCCTACGCTCATGGGCAATCCGCGCGATGGCGACCGCGACGGGATGGAGAGGGGCGCAGTCGGGCGGACCCGGTGGAAGATCGTCGATCATGCCCAGCCGGGGACCGGAGGCACGGGCCTGACTCGCGTGGTTTCCGTCCTGAGAAGGCGCAGCATGGGGCCAGTCAGCCTTGACGTCCTCGCGTGCCGTGAACCCGTCCTGCAGGCCCGCGCTGTCCCGGGAACCGAAGTCCTCCCACACGACCTCGTTCCCGCGCAGCGGGACCACGGCCCGGCAGGGGCGGGGTGCGCCGCAGGCGGCCGCCTCGGTCGCGCTGACGCCGATCGCCGGAATGCCCAGCGACAGCGCCAGCCCGCGCGCGGCGGCGACCGAGATGCGCACGCCGGTGAAGTTGCCGGGGCCCACACCCACGCCGATCGCGTCGAGGTCGGACCACACCAGGCCCGCCTCGGCCAGCAGTTCTTCCAGCAGGGGAAACAGCCGCTCGGCCTGGCCCTTGGTCATGGGCTCGGCGCGTTCGGCCAGGACGCGGTCGCCGCAAACGACAGCGGCCGCGCAATGCGCGGCCGACGTATCAAAGCCAAGCACCCAGAGAGGGTCAGGCAACGGGGCGCACCTCGACCACCTCGGGGATGTAGTGGCGCAGCAGGTTCTCGATCCCCATCTTCAGCGTCAGGGTCGAGGACGGACAGCCCGCGCAGGCGCCCTGCATGTGCAGGTAGACTACGCCCCGGTCGAAGCCGTGGAAGGTGATGTCGCCGCCGTCCTGGGCCACGGCCGGGCGGACGCGGGTGTCCAGCAATTCCTTGATCTGGCCCACGATCTCGGCGTCGGGGCCGTCATGGGCGGCATGCGCGCTGGCCTGGGTTGCGGCGGCCCCCGGCATCACGGCGTCGCCGGACTGGTAGTGGTCCATGATCGCACCCAGGATCGACGGCTTGATCTGGTCCCAGATCGCCGCGTCGGACTTGGTCACGGTCACGAAATCCGACCCTAGGAACACGGCCGTGACGCCGGGCACCGCGAAGATGCGGCGCGCAAGCGGGCTGGCCACCGCGCCCTCGGGCGTCGGGAAGTCGGCGGTGCCGCTGCCCAGCACGGTCTCGCCGGGCAGGAACTTCAACGTGGCGGGGTTCGGGGTGGTCTCGGTCTGAATGAACATCGGGTGCTCCTCGGTCAGGTCCGATATGGTCGCGGCGGCCCCCAAGTCAAGGCTGGCGGTCCTTCGGCACCTGTCAGGTGATCTGCTCCAGCCGCTCGCGCGAGATGTCGCCGGGCACGATGGTCAGCGGACAGGGCAGCGTGGTCATCTCGCGCATCAGCCGCGTGACGAGGGGACCGGGGCCGCCGCTGTCCGAGGCCGCGGCCAGCACGACGATGGCGATCTCGGGGTCGCCGCTGATCTGGGCGATCAGCTCGCCCCCCGGATCGCCCTCGCGCACGACCAGCTCGGGCTCGACGCCGGGGCGGTCGCGCATCCACTTGGCGAAAACCTCGAACTGCTGCTCGATCCGCTCGCGCGCCTCGGCGCGCATGACCTCGGCCACACCGAAGCCGTGCTGGATCTCGCTGGCTGGGATGACAGCCAGCACCTGCACCGCGCCGCCGGTGTTGGCAGCCCTCAGGGCGGCATAGCGGATGGCGTTCAGGCACTCCTTGCTGTCGTCCAGCACGACCAGAAACTTGCGCATCGTCCCGCCCCTTCGGTGCCATCGGCCAATTCCTGCCGGTCAGAGTCGCAAAACTGCATCAGCTTCTCAACCCCCGAAGGAAAGGGGTTTGCTGCACTTGCATTGAACCCCCACTATGCTAACCGCGGGCAGTGTCCCCAGCATGACCAACCAAAGGTGGCAGGGCGAGTGACGGTCCAACACGACTGGAACAGCGAACAGATCGGTCTTGCCTCCTTCGCCGCCCCCCTGGCGCGCGACGCGGGGCTGATCGCGTCACGGCGTGCGGGCCGTGCGCCTGCCGTGGGGATGACCCTCGGCAAGCGGCTGTTCGACGTGACCCTGGCGCTGCTGCTGCTGGTGCCGCTGTCACTTGTCATGCTGGTGGTGGCCGGCCTCTTGCTGGTGGCCGAGGGGCGGCCGATCTTCTACGTCTCGGAACGGATGCGGGCGTCCGACCGGGCGTTCCGGCTGATCAAGTTCCGCACCATGACCGCCGTCAAGGAAGACGCGGGCGCGACCGGCGCCCACAAGGCCTGGCGGATCACGCGGCTCGGCTGCATCCTGCGCCGCACGCGCATCGACGAGCTGCCGCAGCTGTTCAACATCCTCAAGGGCGACATGAGCTTCGTCGGCCCCCGCCCACCCCTGCGCGAATATGTCGAGCGCTTCCCTCGCCGCTATGCCCAGGTGCTGCGGACGCGGCCGGGCGTCACGGGCCTCGCCACGCTGATCTATCACGGGCATGAGGACCGGATCATGGCGCGCTGCCATTCGCCCGAGGCGACCGAGGCCGCCTATTACCGGCGCTGCCTGCCCACGAAGCTGCGGCTGGACCTGATCTACCAGCAGCGCCGGACGCTGGCCCTGGACCTGTGGATCATCCTCAATACCGTGATGACGGTGATCATCCCCGGCTGGAAGCGGCGCCGCTGAACGGGTCCGCCGGGTAGTCCGCCCCGACCAGATACAACCCCTGCGGCGGGCAGACCGGCCCGCAGGCCGCGCGGTCGCGCGCCTCAAGCGCCTTGCGCACCCGGTCAGGCGCCCAGGCGCCGGCGCCCACCCGCTCCAGCGTGCCCACGATGGACCGGACCTGGTTGTGCAGGAAGGACCGCGCGGAAAGGTGAAAGCGGTATTCCGCGCCATGCGGGACCGCGATCTCCTCGATGGCGATGCAGTCCAGCGTCTTCACCGGACTGGCCGCCTGGCACATGGTCGAGCGGAAGGTTGTGAAGTCATGCCGCCCGACCAGATGCGCCGCGCCGTCCCGCATCGCCTGAACGTTCAAAGGATGAACGACCTGCCACACGCGGCCCCGGTCATGGGTCGCAGGCGCCCGGCGGGACAGCAGGCGGAACAGGTAGCGCCGTCCTTGGGCCGAGAAGCGGGCATGGAAGTCATCGTCCACACGTGCGGCGGCAAGGATCGCGACCGGAGCGGGCTTGAGGTGCCAGTTCAGCGCCTCGGACAGCCGGAAAGGGTCCCAGTCGCGTTCTAGGTCGGCATGGGCCACCTGCCCCGTCGCATGAACACCCGCATCCGTCCGCCCCGCCGCCGCGATCCGGGCGCCCGCGCGAAAGCCGGGGTCGAGCGCGGCCAGCGCGCGCTCGACCGCGCCCTGGACCGAGGGCAGCTCGGCCTGCGCCTGCCAGCCGGCGAAGGGTCCGCCGTCATATTCGATCTTCAGCGCGAAGCGCGGCATGGGACTAGCGGCGGCGAAGGTTCTCGGGGATGCGGAACAGCTCGTCCGCGGTCTGCTCGCTGCGATCCTCCAGCAGGGCGCCCTCGGGCGGGCGGACACCCTCGCGAGCCAGGCGGTCGCGCAGGACCTGGATCTCGATGTCCATGTCGGTGCGCCCGCCCTGGTGCAGCCGCTGGGTCACGGCTTGGAAACCGGCTTCCAGATCACCCAGCAAGGCCTCGTATTGCGCCCGGGCGCCTTCATCGCGGGTGCGGGCGTAAAGATCGACGAACTTGACCGTCGCGTCACGGGCGCCGATCAGGTAGACGCCCAGGTAGCGGCGGGCCGCGGCCAGCGCGCCGGGGTTCTGTTCCACCCCGTCAAACAGGTGCCGCGCGGTCGCGGCGAACATCCCCACCCGCGCTTCCAGCCGCCGGTCGTCCACCCGCTTGATCGCGTCGGTGATGCCGGCCAGATGCTTTTCCGCCTCCTCGACCATGCGGGACGCGCGGTCCTGCTGGAAGCTGTCCACGCCCTCCATCCCCTTGTCGCTCATCGGGTCCGGGCCAAAGGTCAGCCAGTGCAGGATCGAGCCGGTGAAGCCGATGGCCAGCGCGCCCCCCAGCGCGCCCGGCTCGGCCGAGCCCACGGCCAGTCCGAGGCCCGTCAGCACGCCGCCGAACAGCTTGCGCGGGATCGCCGGGCGGCGCGCCACGCGGCGCGCGTCATAGGCGGCCTCGGCCTGCAGGCCTTCGCGCGTCATCCACATCGCGCCTGCGGTGATGCCGAAGCCGGCAAGGCTTGTGGCCATCACAACCGGATCGCCCTGGAAGAAGGCCGTCAGCAGGAAGGGCGAGGCCATGAAGGTGATCCACTTGGTCCGCCCTTCATGCGGGTGGCGCACCTCGCCCGGCGCGGGACGCGCGGGCGGGGCATTGTCCGCCCGGCCCGCGTTGGGGGAATACTTGCCGCCGAACCGTTTCGCCATGATCCCGCCCTCAGCCCGCGCCGAAGAGCGAGGCGTAAAGCGTCACCCCCATCAGAAGGAAGAAGGACAGGCGCTGCGCGGCGGGACGGGACATGGCATGATCTTTCGGCGGATCGGCGTTTCGGCGGTGGCCGCTCTTGCGGTCGCACGGGGGCGGTCGCCCGGTCAACCCCGCAGCGGCCCGCCCGTTCCGGGGCGCGGCACGGGAAAAGGCGCAGGCCTGCGTGGCAGGCAGGCCGGAATCAGGAACATCCGCCTTGCGCGCGCGGTTGTCCCGGGCGAGTTGCCCTTCGCTTCACGCAAACCGCGACCTGCAGGTGTCCCCTTGATCTGGCGCACAGCCGTCCTTGCCGCCATCGCCTGCCTGTTCCTGGCCGTGCCGGACGTGGACCTGATGCTTCTGTCGCTGCTGCACCACCGCTCGATCCTGACGCATTCGGCGCTGCCCGCACTCATCCCCTTCCTTTTCCGCCGCAGGATCGGGCTGATGCCCACGGCCGGGGCGCTGATCGGGCTGTACGTCCACCTGATCTGCGATGCGCTGTCGCCCTCGGTGGGCTTCGGGCAGGTCTGGCTGCCCGCGCCCTTCAAGATGCCGCTGGGCGGGCTCAGCCGCCTGTGGCTGGCCGGGAACGCCGCCCTCTGCTTCCTGCTGGCGCAGGGAATCTGCCGCCGCCTCTCGCCCGGCCTGGCGGGCTTGGTCGCGGTGGTGCTGGCCAGCGCCGGGGTCGGGATCTTCTATGGGCTGGTCAACGAAAGGTCGCTTCTGTCCGCAGCGGTCTGCCTGGTTTTCCCGGGCCTTCTCGGCCTGTCGATCCGGCAGCGCCTGCGGAAGCGTCCTTCCGCCTAGAGGGCCTGCGCTTCACGGCGCCTGCCGACAAGAAAGGGGATTGGAGCGGGTGATGGGAATCGAACCCACGTATTCAGCTTGGAAGGCTGCTGCTCTACCATTGAGCTACACCCGCATGACGGGCAGCTTTACCCAAGCAGGACCCGCCGCGCAAGCGGGCCGCGCTTGACCGGCGCAAGGCGCGGGGGCAGTCAGGCGGGATGATCGACATCCGCCCCGTCGCCCAAGCGATCTCAAAGCTTTCCGTCGCCATGGGCGGGCTGATGCTGCTGCCGGCCGCCGTCGACTGGAGCATGGGCGACCCGAACTGGCGCGCCTTCTTGGCCTCGGCCTGCGGGACGGTCGTCCTGGGCCTGATGACCATGCTGGCAACGCGGGGCGGCGGCGGGCGGCTGCAGATCGAGCAGGCCTTTCTTCTGACCACGGGCCTCTGGATGGTGCTGCCGGTGCTGGGGGCGATTCCCTTCGTGCTAGGCGCGCCGGGGGCAAGCTGGACCGACGCGATGTTCGAATCGATGTCGGGCATGACCACGACAGGGGCCACGGCCTTCCGGAAACTCGACGGCCTGCCGCTGGGCACGCATCTGTGGCGCGGCATCCTGCAATGGGCGGGGGGCCTGGGCATCGTCGTGGTCGCCATGGTGTTCCTGCCCATCATGCGGGTCGGCGGCATGCAGTTCTTCAAGTCCGAGGGATTCGACACCATGGGCAAGGTCATGCCGCGGGCGGGCCAGATCGCGGCCGAGATGGCGCAGCTTTACCTCGGCATCACCATCGCCTGCGCCCTGGCCTATGCCGCGCTGGGGATGGGCGGCTTCGACGCGGTGATGCACGCGCTGACGACCTGCTCCACCGGCGGATTCGGGCGCTATGACGCGAGCTTCGTCCCCTTCATCGGCCCCATCGAATACGCGGCGTCCTTTTTCACCATTCTGGCCTCGCTTCCCTTCGTGCGGATGCTGCAACTGGCGCATGGCGACCCCGGCCCGATCTGGCGCGACAGCCAGATCCGCACCTACCTGGGCATCATAGCCGCCATCTGCGGGCTGATCATGGCCTATGAAGCGGCCTGGCGCGAGGTCGCGCCCTCCTTCGACTTGCTGCGCGAGGTGATCTTCAACGTCGTCACCATCATTTCGGGCACGGGCTTCGCCTCGGCCGACGTGACGCAATGGGGTCACCTGCCCTTCGTGCTGCTGGTGCTGGCGGGGCTGATCGGGGGCTGCACGGGCTCGACAGTGTGCTCCATCAAGGTCTTCCGTTATCAGGTGCTGTTCGAGGCCCTGCGCGGCCAGTTGGTGCAGATGCACTCGCCCCATCGCGTGCGGCCCTTGCGGCTGCAGGGGCGCAGGCTGGACGCCGAGGTGGTGAACTCGGTCATGGCCTTCTTCACGCTGTTCGTGCTGACCTTCGGCGTGCTGATCGTGGCGCTGGCGCTGAGCGGACTGCATTCCCGCACCGCCCTGACCGCTGCCTGGACCGCCATCGCCAACGTGGGCCCGATCTGGGGCCCCGAGGTGACGGCGAACGGTGGCGTCGCGGCCTTCCCCGAGACCTCGAAGTGGCTGATGATCCTGGGGATGTACCTCGGCCGGCTGGAACTGATCACCGTTCTGGTCGTGCTGCTGCCGCGCTTCTGGCGGCAGTAGTCAGGCGGGATCGGTTCCGGCGGGGCCTTCCGCCTGCGGGGCAGGTTCCGGCGCCGGGGTCGCCCGCAGGCTGTCGAGGATTTCCGCCGCGACATGGGGCTGGTCGGCAGCGTCCATCACCGGCCAGATCAGCACCACGCCCTGCACGCGTCCATCGACGACCCGCGCCTCGGCCTGGCCGATATGGGTGTCGTTGCGCCCGATCAGCGAGGCGCGGCCCTGCGCCACCTGCCGCTCGGGCGAGGGCACCCAGCCCAGCGCGGTGACAAGGCCGGTGAAGTCCAGCATCTCCTGCTGCCCGCCGGGCGCGCCGTAAAGGATCAGCGCCGAGCCCGAGTCGTCCTTGGGCCCGTAGATCGACAGCCCCTGTTCGTTGCGGTCGAACTGCAGCCGGTCCATCGGCACCATCAGCGACAGGCCCGACTGCGGGTCGTCCAGTTGCGTCAGGTTCATCTCTGCCCGCCACGCCTCGCGGCGCTGGATCAGGGCGCGCATGGTTTCGGCCGCATCGGGCGAGGCGCGCAGGGACAAGACCTCGGCCGCGATGGCGGCGCGGGTCTGCGGGCCGTCCTTGCCGTCGATCTCGCCGTTGTAATGGCCAGCCCAGCGCAGGGCGCGCTGGACGTCCTCCAGCGGCGGCATCTCGGCGCCGGAACCCGCTTGGGGCAGTTCGATGGCGCCGGCAGGCTCCAGCGGCTCGCCCAGGTCGTCGGGCGGCAGGACGGCGGCGAAGCGGCCCACCCGCTCGGCCCGCCGGAAGGCGCCGAGCCAGGCCTCAGCCACCTCGGCGGGCATGGGACCCAGCGCGATGGCGAGGCCGCCGTCCGGCTGCTGGAACAGCCCGGCCTCGGGGAAATCCTCGCGCCAGGTCGCCAGCGCCGCATCCGCCGCCTCGCGCGTGTCGAAGCGCTGCAGGCGCAGGTAGTCGCCGGGCGGGGGCGCAATGACGGGTTCGGCGGCGGCCGTGTCAGGCGCAGCGCTTGCGGATGCGCCCCCCGTACCCGCGCCCTGCGGCGCGAAGGTCGAGGCCCCTGCCGCCGGACCCGCCCCATCGGGCGGAGCGCCGGCAGCCCCCGCCACGGCGGCCGCAACCGGCTGCGCGCCCTCGGGCACCGGCACGATGAAGCTGTCGCCGGGGATCTCGCCCGCCGCGCTGAGGCGGGCAAGCTCGGCCTCGGCCTCCTCGCGCTCCATCGGTCCCAGGCCGATGCCGGTCCAGCCGCCGGGCAGCGGGAAGCGCATCACCTCGGGGTAGCGCCCGGCCCAGCGGGCGATCATCGCCTCGGCCGCCGCCGCGCGCTGCGCCTCGACCCGCAGCACCACCGGCTCGGCCAGCACCGCCCCCGGCAGCATCGCGCAGATCAGAAAGGCCAAGCCCCGCATCGGTCACATCCCTTGCCCCTGGGCCGATTGACCCGGCCCGGACCGCACCCTATGAGCGGCCTGCATTCGCGTCAGTTATGCGAAAGGACGCCGGGATGACCAGCCCCGAACAGGCCGACCGGCCACGCTGTTTCCAGGACGTGATCCTGCGCCTGCAGAGCTATTGGGCGGCCACCGGCTGCGCCATCCTGCAGCCCTACGACATGGAGGTGGGCGCCGGCACCTTCCACCCGGCGACCACGTTGCGATCCCTGGGCACCCGCCCCTGGGCCGCGGCCTATGTCCAGCCCTCGCGCCGCCCGACCGACGGGCGCTATGGCGAGAACCCGAACCGGCTGCAGCATTATTATCAGTACCAGGTCATCATCAAACCCTCGCCGCCGAACCTGCAGGAGCTTTACCTTGGCTCGCTCAAGGCGATCGGTCTCGACCCGCTGGTCCACGACGTCCGCTTCGTCGAGGACGACTGGGAATCCCCCACCCTCGGCGCTTGGGGCCTCGGATGGGAAGTCTGGTGCGACGGCATGGAGGTCAGCCAGTTCACCTATTTCCAGCAGGTCGGCGGGCATGACTGCCGCCCCGTGTCGGGCGAACTGACCTATGGCCTCGAACGGCTGGCCATGTATGTGCTGGGGGTCGAGCATGTCATGGACATGCCCTTCAACGCGCCCGATGCGCCGATCCCGCTGACCTACGGCGACGTCTTCCGCCAGACCGAGCGCGAATATTCCCGCTGGAACTTCGAGGTTGCCGACACCGAGATGCTGTTCCAGCACTTCAAGGACGCCGAGGCCGAATGCGCCCGCATCCTCGACGCGGCAGCAGAGGACAGCGCCGGGCGGCATATCCCGATGGCGCACCCGGCCTATGACCAGGCGATCAAGGCAAGCCACATCTTCAACCTGCTCGATGCGCGCGGCGTGATCTCGGTCACGGAACGGCAGGCCTATATCGGCCGCGTCCGGGCGCTGGCGAAACGCTGCGCCGACCTGTTCGTGACGACCGAGGCCGCGACCGGCGCCAACGCGGGGGATGCGGCGTGACCTCGGGCAAGATCATGGCATCCATGCTGGTGCTGGTGGCAGTGCTCGCGGGCGTCGCCGTCTGGTACCTGCAGGTCTACGGCTTCTACGAGGACGTGGACGAGATCACCGGCGCCTCGCAGATGATGGTGACCCTGCCGGACGGCTCGACCCGGCCCGTCGCCGTCTCGGAGTTCAAGGGCATCGACGCGGACTCCTCGCCGATCCGCTGGCGCTCCTGCTTCACGCTGGACCCGGCCGAGGTCGCGGACGCGGCCCCCTTCCCGGCCGCCACGCCCCTGAACGGACCGAACTGGTTCCAGTGCTATTCTGCCAAGGCCCTGACCGCCGATCTCGAGGCCGGGAATGCCCGCGCGATCCTCGGCCAAGCGGAAGTCCACCCCGACGTGGACCGTATCATCGCCGTTTATCCCGACGGCCGTGCCTTCGGCTGGCACCAGTTGAACGACAAGACCCCCGCACGCGGAGTGATGGACTGATGGACCTGCTGATCGAGCTGTTTTCCGAGGAAATCCCCGCCCGGATGCAGCCCCGCGCACGCGAGGACCTCAAGCGGCTCATCACCGACGGGCTGGTGGACGCGGGCCTGACCTATGCCTCGGCCGGCGCCTTCTCCACGCCCCGCCGCCTCGCGCTGGCGGTCGAGGGGCTGACAGCGGAATCCAAGCCCGTGCGCGAGGAGCGCAAGGGGCCGAGGACGGACGCGCCGGAAAAGGCCATCGAGGGCTTCCTGCGCTCGACCGGCCTGACGCTGGACCAGCTGGAACGCCGCGCCGAGAAAAAGGGCGAGGTCTTCTTCGCCGTCATCGAGAAGCCCGGCCGCAAGGCCGCGGACATTGTGGCCGAGGTTCTTGAGGCCACGATCCGCGACTTCCCCTGGCCCAAGTCGATGCGCTGGGGCTCGGGCTCGCTGCGCTGGGTCCGCCCGCTGCATTCGATCATCGCGATCCTGTCGGACGAGGGTGGCGCACAGGTCGTGCCGCTGACCGTGGACGGCATCGCGGCCGGCGACACCACGCGCGGCCACCGCTTCATGGCCCCCGACGCCTTCCGCGTGACGGGCTTCGACGACTACGCCGCCAAGCTGCGCCGCGCGAAGGTCATGCTCGACCCCGCCGAGCGCGAGGCCGCGATCCGGCAGGAGGCCGCGAACCTCGCCTTCGCGCGCGGGTGGGAGATCGTGTCCGACGAGGGCCTGATGACCGAACTCGCCGGGCTGGTCGAATGGCCGGTGCCGCTGATGGGCGTGATCGAGCAGCGCTTCCTCGACCTGCCGCCCGAGGTTCTGCAGACCTCGATGAAGGAGCACCAGAAATTCCTGTCCGCCCGTAACCCGAAGACGGGCCGGATCGAGGGCTATGTCACCGTCGCCAACATCGAGACGCCCGACCACGGCGCGACGATCCTGGCCGGCAACCAGCGCGTCCTGGCCGCCCGCCTGTCCGACGCCGCCTTCTTCTGGGAGAACGACCTGCGCGAGGCTCGCGCGGGGATGCAGGCCTGGGCCGAGGGCCTGAAGGCCGTGACCTTCCACGCCAAGCTGGGATCGCAGGCCGACCGGGTGGAACGCATCGCCGCGCTCGCCCGCGAGATCGCCCCCGCCGTGGGCGCGGACCCCGATCAGGCCGAGCAGGCGGCCAAGGTCGCCAAGCTGGACCTGCGCTCGGCCATGGTCGGCGAGTTCCCCGAGTTGCAGGGCACGATGGGCCGCTATTACGCGCAGGCCGCCGGGCTGCCGGATGCGGTGGCGGATGCCGCCCGCGACCACTATTCGCCCCTGGGGCCGTCGGACGAGGTGCCCAGCGCGCCCGTCTCGGTCGCCGTGGCGCTGGCCGACAAGTATAATATCCTTGGTCACTTCTTTGCCGCAAAAGAGAAGCCCACTGGCTCAAAAGATCCCTTTGCGCTCCGGCGTGCAGCGCTCGGGATGATCCGGCTTATCGTTGATAACAGCGTCCGGCTCTCGCTCGAATATCTAGTCAGCAAAGATATCGACGGCGCTTCATTCGTTTATGCAATGCACAATGGCGCGGCTTTGATGACGGGCCAACCTGATGGCTCGACTGTCATAACCGATTTCAACAGCGCAATGGTATTAGGTAATCAGTTTCCGGACACGTTTGGCCGCGCCCGCAGCCAAATGCTCGAAATGTTCGAAACCGGACACGATGATTTCGTGAAGCTTGTGGATGACAAGCCGGCTGGCCGCTTCCCGACAAAGCGCGAAGTATTAGAGTTGCTCGCCGCTGACCTCCTCGCCTTCCTTCACGACCGCCTCAAGGTCCATCTCCGCGACCAGGGCATCCGCCATGACGTGATCGACGCGGTGCTGGCGATGCTGGGGTCGGACGACCTCACGCTGGTCGTGCGCCGGGCGACTGCTCTGAACGGGATGCTGGGGACCGGAGACGGCCCGAACCTGCTGCAGGGGCTCAAGCGCGCGGCCAACATCCTGGCGCAGGCCGAAGAAAAGGACGGCGTCGAATATTCCTTCGGCGCGGACCCGAAATTCGCGGAAACCGACGAGGAACGCGCGCTGTTTGCCGCGCTGGACGCCGCCGAGCCGAAGATCGCCGCCGCCATGCGGGCCGAGGACTTCCCCGCCGCCATGTCGGCCATCGCGGCCCTCCGCGCCCCCATCGACGCCTTCTTCGAGGCGGTGCAGGTCAACACCGACAACCAGGTGGTCCGCCGCAACCGCCTGAACCTTCTGTCCCGCATCCGCGAGGCGGGCCGCCTGATTGCCGACTTCGGCCGGATCGAGGGGTGAGCCGGATCAGGGAAAGGTCCAGTGGACCTTTCCCCCGGCGAACGCCCGGCGCGCAAGCGGAGGGCCCGCATGACGTCCGCAAACAGTCTGGTGGACCGTTTCCAGTCCCGAACGCCCGGAACGAAAGCAGAGGGCTGGGCCGGATCAGGCGCGAATGCCCGAAGCGCAAGCGAAAACCTGGATAGGGAAGGGAGCGCGGCCTTTTTTCCCTTGGCAGCGTGGCGCATCGCACGGATGCCCCCCCCTTCGCACCCAGCCCCGTTCCGCTGAACTGAAGGGCGGACGAATAGTCGAAACAGGCGTTCCTGCCGCGCCTTCGTTCCGCTGGCCGACGGCTTCCGAGACTGTGGCCCAACCTTGCGGATCGACGCTTACGGCATCGGGTCGCAAGCCCATGCATTATCGCGAAAATGATAGCGATACCCCATCTTGCAGCCGCCGGTTGCGCTGCTAGCTTGCGTCAAAGGGGAGCCTCATGACCGACTTCGCCGCCACGCGCGACGCCTTCCACCTACCCGAAGGCATCACCTACCTTGACGGCAACTCGCTGGGACCGATGCCCCGCCATGCCGTTGACCGGGTGGCGGCAATGATGCGGGACCAGTGGTCGGAGATGCTCATCACCGGCTGGAACCGGGCGGGCTGGTACGTGCAGCCGCGCAAGGTGGGCGACCGGATCGCACGGCTGATCGGCGCAGGCGAGGGACAGGTCGTCATGGGCGACACGCTGTCGATCAAGGTCTTCCAGGCGGTCTCGGCCGCGCTGCGGATGCGGCCGGGCCGGCGGGTGATCCTGTCGGACAGCGGCAACTTCCCGTCCGACCTCTATGTCGCGCAGGGGCTGGCCGAGACGGTCGGGGCCGAGTTGCGCGTCGTCGCGCCCGAAGAGGTGGCGGCCCACATCACCCGCGACCTTGCCGTGCTGATGCTGACCGAGGTCGATTACCGCACCGGCCGCCGCCACGACATGGCCGCCCTGACGGCCGCCGCGCATGAGGCGGGGGCGCTGACCGTCTGGGACCTCGCCCATTCGGCGGGAGCGGTGGACGTGGACCTGCTGGGCGCGGGCGCGGATTTCGCGGTGGGCTGCACCTACAAGTATCTCAATGGCGGGCCGGGTGCCCCGGCCTTCATCTGGGTCCATCCCGACCATGCCGACGCCGCCCGACCTTGCCTGCAGGGCTGGATGGGCCACGCCCAGCCCTTCGCCTTCGAGCAGGGCTACGCCCCCGCACAAGGCATCGAGCGGATGCGGGTCGGCACCCCTCCGGTCATCGCACTGGCAGCACTGGACGCCGCGCTCGACGTCTGGGAGGGCGTGGACATGGCCGCGCTGCGCGCCCGGTCGATCGAACTCAGCGAGGCCTTCATCGCGGGCGTCGAGGCCGCCTGCCCCGAACTGGTTCTGCATTCTCCACGCGACCCGGCCCAGCGCGGCAGCCAGGTGGGCTTCCGCCACCCGCAGGCCTATGCGGTCATGCAGGCGCTGATCGCGCAAGGGGTGGTCGGCGACTTCCGCGCCCCCGACGTGCTGCGCTTCGGCTTTGCGCCGCTTTACAACGACATGGAGGACGTGGCCCGCGCGGTCGAGGTACTGGCCGGGGTCCTGCGCCAAGGTCTCTGGGACCGGCCCGAGCATCACCGCCGCGCGGCGGTAACCTGACATGGCGGCTGTGGCTTCCCGTGCGACCGGGCTGGAACCATAAGGCCCCCATGCCGCCCAGAAATCGCCGCTTGACCCTTCGCTCGCTTCTGGCCCTTTGCACCATCATCCTGGGGGCTGGAACCGCTTGGGCTGTCGACGCCATTGCCGTCGAGATCGTGCCGGTCGAGGAACGGCCGCTCACCTTCGACATCAAGCTGACCGGCACCATCGCCGCCCAGGACAGCATCGACCTGTCCTTTCCGGCCGGCGGCAGGATTACCAGCATCCTCGTGCAGGCGGGCGACAGTGTCAGGGGAGGCTATGCGCTGGCGCGCAGCGACGATGTCCAGCAGCAGCAGGCGCTGGTGCAGGCGCTGGCCGGGGTCGAAGCCGCCCAGGCCGCCGAGCAGCAGGCCGCCCAGGCCGCCGCCCGCACGGCCGAGCTGCTGGAGCGCGGCGTGGGCACGCGCGCGGCCGCCGATGCCGCCGAGCAGGCGCTGGCCGCGGCAAGGGGCCAGCTGGAAAGCGCCCGCACCAGCCTCCGGCAGGCGCGACGCGCCGTGCTTGATGCCGTGATCCGAGCGCCGCAGGCGGCGGTGGTGACCGCGCGCTGGGCCGAGCCGGGCCAGGTCGTCGGCGCCGCCCAGCCGATCCTGAGGCTGGCGGCGCTGACACGGCTCGAGGCGGTGTTCCAGGTGCCCGACACGCCGCAGCTTGACGGCGCGGCGGATGCGCGCATCTCGCTGGTGCCGCTGGACCGGCCGGGGGCCGAACTGACCGCCCGCGTCACCGAGATCGCGCCCTTAGTCGATCCGGCCACCGGCTCGGTCACGGTGCGCGCGGCGGTCGACGGGCCCTTCGACGCCAGCCTGCTGGGGGCGGCGGTGCAGGGCACGCTGCACATGCCTGCCGGAACCGGCATCGAGGTGCCCTGGTCGGCGCTGAGCGCGTCGGGCCCGTCCCCGGCGGTCTGGCGCGTGGCCCCCGACGGCACCGTTGCCCTTGCCCCCGTGGAGATCGAGCGCTTCGCCACCGGCCGCGTGGTGCTGCGGTCGGGCGTGTCGCCCGGCGATTCGGTCGTGGGCGAGGGCTCGCACCTGATGTTTCCCGGCCGCCGCGTCGTGCCCGGGAAGGGGAGCTGACGATGCGGCTGGCGGCGACCCTGATCCTTTGCCTGCTGGCGGGTGCGCCAGCATGGGCCTTCACCCTGCCCTTCGGAGGCGGCGAGCCGCAGGCGCCGCCTGCCCCGGCGCGCCCCGTCGTGTCCGAGATCCTGGAGGCCGGCACGACCATCGCCGCGGTGCGCAGCATTCCCGGCGTCATCGCGGCGGCAACCGAGGTGCAGATGGCCTTCCAGACGCTGGGGCGGATGATCGAGCGTCCGGTGGACATCGGCGACCGCGTGAAGGCCGGCGACCTGCTGGCGCGGCTCGACCCCGAGGGTCTGGCCGCCTCGACCCGCGCGGCCAAGGCGGCGCTGGCCTCGGCCGAGGTGAACCTGACCACAGCCCGGAACGCCGCTGACCGGGCGCGGTCGCTGGCAGAGCGAAACGTGGCCTCGATCGCGCAGCTGGAACAGGCCGAACGGGCCTTGTCGGGCGCGCGCTCGGCGGTGGAACAGGCCCGCGCCCGGCTGAAAAGCGCACGCGATGCGGAAGGTTACGCGGTGATGAGGGCGCCCATCAGCGGCGTGGTCAGCGCCATCCGCGCCGCCCCCGGCGCGGTCGTGGCAGCGGGCGATCCGGTCCTGACGCTGTCCTCCGAGGACGAGCTTGAGGCGCGGGTGGACCTGACCGAGGCAGAGCTGTTCGGCGTCGTTCCGGGGACCGAGTTCCTCATCACGCGCGAGCACGGCGACGCGCAGCCGATCCGCGGGCGCGTGGGCCGCATCTCTCCCGTGGCCGATCCGCAGACCCGCACGCGGCGCGTCCATATTGCCCTGCCGAAGGGCAGCGGGCTGCGGCTGGGCAGCCTGGTCCGGGCCAGCCGCCTTGCGGGGCCGGCCGTGGCCCTGACCATTCCCGCGACCGCCCTTCTGAACTCGCCTGAGGGTCCCGCTGTCTGGGTCGTCGAGCGCCAGGGGGAAACCGCCCATGTGGCGCTCAATCCCGTGGCACCGGGCGTGCGCGTCGGCGACCGCATCGAGGTCATCCAGGGATTGGCCCCCGGCGCCGAGATCGTCATCCGGGGCGTGCACTCCCTGACAGATGGGCAGCCCGTCGGCCGCAGGGTCGCGCCATGATCCGCCAGCGCCGCTTCAACCTGTCGGACTGGGCCCTGAAGCACCGCTCTCTGGTGTGGTTCCTGCTGATCGTGTCGATGGTCGCGGGCGTCATGGCCTACCGCAACCTCGGGCGCGAGGAAGACCCCAGCTTCACGGTCAAGGTCATGGTGGTCAGCGCCGCCATGCCCGGCGCCACCACCGACGAGATGCTGGAACAGGTCACCGACCGGATCGAGACCAAGCTGGAGGAACTGGACGAGCTGAAGATGACCCGCTCGGTCACGATGCCGGGGCAGGCGGTGGTCTATGTCGAGCTGCTGGACAGCGTGCGCGGACAGGACGTGCGGCGTGCCTGGCAGCGCGTCCGCCACATGCTGACGGACCTGCGCCCCGAGTTCCCTCAGGAATTCGCGGGCCTTCAGTTCAATGACAGCTTCGGCGACGTTTACGGCAACATCTACGCCTTCACGGCGGACGGCTTCACCTCGCGCGAACTGCGCGACCGGGTCGAGGACATCCGCAAGCAGGTCCAGGCGCTGCCGGCCTCGGGCAAGACCGGGCTGATAGGCGTGCGCGAGGAACAGATCTACATCGAGTTCTCCTCGGCCCGGCTGGCGGCCTTCGGGCTGAACGAAGCCCAGGTCCTGCAAAGCCTGGCCGCGCAGAACGCCATCGCCCAGTCGGGCATCGTGCAGGCCGGCGACGAACAGGTGCTGGTGCGCGTGGGCGGCCAGTTCGACACCGCCGCGGCCATTGCCGCCGTCAACCTGCGGATCGGCGACCGCTTCTTCAACCTGGGTGAGGTGGCCACGGTGCGCCGCGGCTATGCCGACCCGCCCGCCAGCATCTTCCGCTACAATGGAAAAGAGGCCGTCGCCCTGCGGATCGCCATGCGCCAGGGCGAGAACATCCAGACCTTCGGGGCCGAGCTTGATGTCCTGATGGAGAAGATCGCGCGCGACCTGCCCATCGGCATCGAGATGCACAAGTTCGCAGACCAGCCCCATGTCGTCGCCGAGGCGGTGGGCCATTTCGTGCAGGCGCTGGCCGAGGCCGTTGCAATCGTGCTTCTTGTCAGCTTCATCAGCCTCGGGCTGCGGGCGGGCTTCGTCGTGGCGCTGACGATCCCGCTGGTGCTGGCGATCACCTTCGTCATCCTCGACATCTGGGGGATCACGCTGCAGCGGATCTCGCTGGGGGCGCTGATCATCGCGCTGGGGCTCTTGGTCGATGACGCGATGATCGCCATCGAGACGATGATCTCGCGGCTGGAACTGGGCGAAAGCCTGACCGAGGCCGCCAGCTACGCCTGGACCTCGATCGCCTTTCCGATGCTGACTGGGACGCTGGTCACGGTCGCGGGTTTCATCCCCATCGGGCTGAACAGCTCGGCGGCGGGCGAGTTCACCTTCTCGCTGTTCGTCGTGATCGCCGTGTCGCTGCTGGTCAGCTGGATCGTGGCGGTGCTGTTCGCGCCGCTCCTGGGCGTGACCTTCCTGCCCCGCACGCTCAGTCATCACGCCGGCCGCGCGGGTCCCCTGCGGCGGGCCTTCCATGCCATGCTGAGGGCGGCCATGCGGTTCCGCTGGACGACCGTGGCGCTGACCTTCGCGCTGTTCGCGGGCTCGGTCTGGGGGATGCGCTTTGTCGAGCAGCAGTTCTTCCCGACCTCGGACCGGCCCGAGGTGATGATCGACATCACGGAACGCCACAACGCCTCGATCGCGCGCACCGACGCCTCGGTCGCGCGGCTGGACGCCTTTCTCGCGGACCAGCCCGAGGCGCTGTTCTGGACCAGCTACGTGGGCCGGGGCGCCCCCCGCTTCGTGCTGGCGATGGACGTGCCGACGCCAGGGCCCTTCATGGGGCAGATCGTGGTCCAGACACCCGATATCGAGGCCCGCGACGCGCTGAAGGAAAAGCTCGCCGCCTTCGCCGCGGCCGAGATGATCGGCACCGACATCTACCTGAAGAACCTCGAGATCGGCCCGCCCGTGGGCAAGCCCGTGCAATACCGCGTCAGCGCCGACGACCCGGCCGAGGCGCGGGACGCCGCACGCAGTCTCGCCGCCCTTCTGGCCCAAGAGCCGCGCCTGCGCGACATCACCCTGGACTGGAACGAGCCCGCCCGCGTGGTCCGCGTCGAGGTGGACCAGGACCGCGCCCGCCAGCTTGGCCTGTCCAGCGCGGACATCTCGAACGCGCTGTCGGCGCTGTTCTCGGGCAAGATCGTCACGCAGCTGCGCGACGGGATCTTCCTGATCGACGTGGTGGCGCGCGGCCAGGAGGCCGACCGGCAGTCGCTGGAATCGATCCAGAACTTGGAGCTTTCCCGGCCCACGGGCACGCCCATCCCGCTCGCCGCGCTGGCACGGCTGAGCTATGACACCGAGCAGCCGGTCATCATGCAGCGCGACGGCCGGCCCACGGTGACGGTCAAGGCGGCGGTTGCCACCGACGACCAGCCTGCGACGCTGGTGGCGGCGCTGGCGCCGCGCGTGGCGGATTATGCGGCCGGCCTGCCGCCCACGGTCGCCATCGCCATCGGCGGCACGGTGGAAAGCTCGGCCGAAAGCCAGCAGCCGATCGCGGCGGTGGTGCCGCTGATGCTGCTGATCATGGCGACGCTGGTGATGATCCAGACGCAGAGCTTCCGCCTGTCACTGATCGTCTTCGCCGCCGCGCCCCTGGGCCTGATCGGCGTGGTGGCGACGCTGGTGCCTTTCCGCGTGCCGATGGGCTTCGTGGCGATCTTGGGCATCCTTGCGCTGATCGGCATCCTGATCCGCAACTCGATCATCCTGGTTCATGAAATCCAGGCGCTGCTGGTCCAGGGCCGCAGCCAGTGGCAGGCGGTGTTCGAGGCCTCGGACAGCCGCGCCCGGCCGATCCTGCTGACGGCCGCGGCGGCGAGCCTCGCGCTGATCCCGATCTCGAGGCAGGTGTTCTGGGGACCGATGGCCTTCGCGATGATGGGCGGCATCATTGCGGGCACGCTGATCACGCTGCTGTTCGTGCCGGCGCTCTATTGCGTGGTGTTCCGGGTGAAGAAGCCCGAGGGCAGAGCGGACTGAGCCTCAGCCCTCGGCGATCTCCTGCGCGAAGGCCGCGCCGAAGCGGTCGAGCCGCGCGGGGTCGAGATAGCGCGACAGGTCGCGGGGCCGGTCCTCGGCGATGCGGCGCAACTGGCTGGCCGTCAGCGACAAGGGCTTTTCCGTGCCGTCCTCGCCACATGCGAGCCGCTGCGCCGTCTCGGCAAGGCGGTCGTAAAGCGCGGCCGAAGCGCGCCCCGCAAGCGCCCGGCGAGCCGGATGCATCTCCGGCACCTCGCCCGCGATGACGGACAGGAAGGCCGCGCCGTAGCTTTCCAGCTTCTTCGCGCCGACGCCGCCGATGCGGGCCATGTCGTCCAGCGTTTGCGGGCGGACCTGCGCCATCTCGATCAGGGTGCGGTCGGGGAAGATGACATAGGCGGGCACCCGCTGCGCCTCGGCCAGCGCGCGGCGCTTGGCCTTGAGCGCCGACAGAAGGGGTGCGTCTTCCTCCTCGACCTGCGTGCGGACGACGGTGGCAGGCTTGGCGCGGCGGATCAGGTCGCGGCGCAGGGTGACGGGCGTTTCGCCCCGCAGGACCGGATGGGCGGCGGCGGTGATGCGCAGGCCCCCGTGGCGTTCCGGGTCGGGGCGGATCAGGTCATGGCCCAGCATCTGGCGCAGGATCGCCTGCCATTCGGCCTTGGATGTGGCCTTGCCCACGCCGAAGGTCGGCAGCTGGTCATGGCCGCGCTGGGTGATCTTGTCGGTCGCATTGCCCGTCAGCACGTCGATGATGTGCCCCTGCCCGAACCATTCGCCCGTCCGCAGGATCGCCGACAGCGCCATCCGCACCGGCTGGGTCGCGTCGAAGACCTCGGGCGGCGTATCGCAGAGGTCGCAGTTGCCGCAGGGCTCGGCCGTTTCGCCGAAATAGGCCAGCAGGTGCTGGCGGCGGCATCCCGTCGCCTCGGCGAGGCCCAGAAGGGCGTTCAGGCGGCCGTGGTCGGCCTCCTTCCGCTCGGGGGGCGCGAGCCCCTCGTCAACCTGCGTCCGGCGCAGGCGGATATCGTCGGGGCCGTAAAGCGTCAGGGTCTCGGCGGGCGCCCCGTCGCGGCCGGCGCGGCCGATTTCCTGGTAATAGGACTCGATCGACTTCGGCAGGTCGGCATGGGCCACCCAGCGGATGTCGGGCTTGTCGATGCCCATGCCGAAGGCAACGGTGGCGACCACGACCAGCCCGTCCTCACGCTGGAAGCGAGCCTCGACCTCGCGGCGCGTCTCGGCCTCCATGCCCCCGTGATAGGCGACGGCGGGAATGCCGGCGGCGTTCAGCGCGGCTTCCAGCGTTTCCGTCTTGGCGCGGGTGGCGCAGTAGATGATGCCCGACTGCCCGCGCCGGGCGGCGGCGAAATCCATGATCTGGCGGCGCGGGCTGTCCTTGGGCTGGAAGGCGAGATGGATGTTCGGCCGGTCGAAGCCGCGCAGGAAGGTCAGCGGCGCGCGGCCGTCGAACAGGCGCGCAACGATCTCCTCCCGCGTCTCGGCGTCGGCCGTGGCGGTGAAGGCGGCCAGCGGCACGCCCAGCGCGCGACGCAGGTCGCCCACGCGCAGGTAATCGGGGCGGAAGTCGTGGCCCCACTGGCTGACGCAATGCGCCTCGTCCACCGCGATGGCGGTGACGCCCGCGCGCTTGAGCATCGGCACCGTCGCGCCCGAGGCCAGCCGTTCCGGCGCCATGTAGAGCAGCTTGAGGCTGCCCTCGGACAGCGCCCGGAACACCTCGTCGCTTTCCTCCTCGGTATTGCCCGAGGTCAGCGCGCCCGCGGCCACCCCTGCCTCGCGCAGGGACCGCACCTGGTCCCGCATCAGGGCAATCAGGGGCGAGATGACCACCGTCACGCCGTCGCGCATCAGCGCGGGCAGCTGGTAGCACAGCGACTTGCCGCCGCCCGTGGGCATGATCGCCAGCACGTCGCGGCCTTCGGCCACGGCCTCGACGATCTCCTGCTGGCCGGGGCGGAATCCGTCGAAGCCCCAGACCTGCCGCAGCAAGTCCCCCGGCATCAGTAGCCCAAGAAGAACCCGGCGTTGTTCACCAGCGCCCGCTGCAGGATGATGATGCCGATGAAGACCACCAGCGGCGCAAGGTCCAGCCCGCCGAGATCGGGCAGGATGTTCCGGATCGGGCGATACAGCGGTTCCAGCAGGCGCGACAGCCCGTCCCAGACCTGCCGCACCAGCGGCTGGCGCAGGTTCAGCACGTCGAAGTTGATCAGCCAGGACATGATGATATGCGCGATCATGATGAACCACAGCACATCCAGGATCAGCATCAGCGCCTGAAACAATGTCGTCATCCGTGGTCCGCCCTTTTCCGCATCTCGGCCCGAGGTAGGCGAGCCCGCACGTCCGCGCAAGCGCCCGCGCGCAATGCCGCGCCGTCGTGATTGACGCGCGCCGCCCGTCCCCTTAGCGCAGGGGCGGAAAAGGAGCCGGCCCATGTATCCCATCCTGCGCTTCCTGGGCGAGGTCGCCTCGGCCCGCCGCGCCCCCCGGCTGGGCCCTCTGGAGCCCCATGTCTCGACGCACCGCATCTCTCCGCTCGACCTCGACCCGTGGTGGGAGCTGAACAACGGCCGGACGCTGACGATCTATGACCTGGGCCGGATTCCCATGGCGATCCGGCTGGGCATCACCGACACGCTGAAGAAGAACGGCTGGGGCTTCACCGTCGCGGGCAACACCGTGCGTTACCGCCGCCGCATCAAGGCCTTCCAGCGCGTCACGCAGGTGTCCCGCACGATCGGCTGGGACGACCGCTTCGTCTACATGGAGCAGTCGATGTGGGCCAAGGGCGACTGCCTGAACCACATGCTGCTGCGGGTGGCCATCGTCGGCGGCAGCGCCCGCAAGGGGCTGGTGTCCCCGGCCGAGTTCATGGCCGCCTTGGGTTATTCCGATCCCAGCCCGCCCCTGCCCGACTGGGTCACGGCCTGGATCGAGGCCGACGCCCGGCGCCCTTGGCCGCCCGTCCTGCCGCCAATGTCCAGCCGCACGGACGACTTGCCAGCCTGAGCGACTTTGCGCCTTATGCGCCCGCATGGGCATGAGGGGCGCGATGGACCGCAAACGCATCTGGGGCTGGTGGTTCTTCGACTTCGCCAGCCAGCCCTATGCCACCCTTCTGCTGACCTTCATCTTCTCGATCTACTTCGCCGAGGTGGCGAGCACCCGCTTCGTCCTTGAAGGCACGGACCCGGCGCAAGCGGGCGCGCGGGCGCAGGCCCTGTGGGGCTGGGGGCTGGCCGCCTCGGGCATGGTCATCGCGGCTCTGGCGCCGATCCTCGGCGCGGTCGCGGACACCACGGGGCGGCGGATGCCGTGGATCCGGCTCTTCTCTGCCTTCTATGTCGCGGGCGCGGCGGGGCTGTGGCTTCTCGCGCCCGACGGGAAGGGGCTGGTGCTGGCGCTGACCTGCTTCGGCCTCGGCCTGATCGGGATGGAGTTCGCCACGATCTTCACCAACGCCTTGATGCCGACGCTGGCCGGGCGGGAGGAGATCGGCCGCATCTCGGGCTCGGGCTTCGCCTTCGGCTATGTGGGGGGCGTCCTGTCGCTGGCGCTGATGCTGGGGCTGTTCGCCGAAAGCGCCGTCACTGGGCTGACGCTGCTGGGGAACCCGCCCGCCCTGGGGCTGGACGGCGCGGCGCGCGAGGGCACGCGCTTTGTCGGACCCTTCACGGCGCTGTGGTACCTGATCTTCATGATCCCGTTCTTCGTCTGGGTGCGAGAGCCGCGCGGCGTGGCCCGGCCGCTGCAACTGGGCAGGGCGATGCGCGACCTCGGCGCGCTGCTGCGCAGCCTGCGACACCGGCGCTCGCTGGCGGCCTGGCTGCTGTCGTCAATGTTCTCGCGCGATGCGCTGAATGCTCTTTACGGCTTCGGGGGCGTCTATGCGGGCACGGTACTGGGCTGGCCGGTGATCCTGTCGGGCATCTTCGGCGTCACCAGCGCCGTTTCCGCCGCCGTCATCTGCTGGATCGGCGGCCGCGCGGACCGGCGCTGGGGGCCGCGCCCCGTGATCGCCGCCTGCACGCTGGTGCTGATCGCGGTCTGCCTTCTGGTCGTCGGAATGGACCGGACCAGCATCTTCGGCGTCAAGCTTCCCCCCGGCTCGCGCCTGCCCGACGCGCTGTTCTTCGCCTGCGGGGTCGCCATTGGCGGCGCGGGCGGCGTGGTGCAGGCGGCAAGCCGCACCATGATGGTCCGCCATACCTCGGCCGAGCGCGCAACGGGCGCCTTCGGCCTTTACGCGCTGTCGGGCAAGGCCACGGCCTTTCTTGCGCCGACGCTGATCGCCGTTGTCACCACGGCCACAGGCAACCAGCGGCTGGGCATCTCGCCCCTGATCGTGATGTTCCTTCTGTCGCTTGCCCTGCTAAGCTGGGTAAAACCAGAGGGAGAACCCGAGCAGTGATCCGCAAGTTCAAGTCCATGCTGGCCGCGCTGGCTCTTTCGGCGCTGGCCCTGCCCGCCGCGGCCGCCGACCCGCTGGCCAAGGACGTCTTCGGCGCCTTCCGGCAATCGAACGGAGGCCCCTCGGGCGCCTTCGGCGGCTATTCCCGCGGCTGCGCCACCGGCAACATCCAGCTGCCCGAGACGGGCCCGACCTGGCAGGCCATGCGGCTGTCCCGGAACCGCAACTGGGGCCATCCGCAACTGGTCGATTTCCTTGTCGGGCTGTCGCAGCAGGCGACGCGCTACGGCTGGGCCGGGCTTTACATCGGCGACATGAGCCAGCCGATGGGCGGACCCATGACCTCGGGTCACGCGAGCCACCAGATCGGGCTGGACGCCGACATCTGGATGCTGCCGCCCTCGTCCCTGCGGCTGACGCCCTCGCAGCGGGAAAACCTGTCCTCGCAGTCGGTGGTGGCGAAGAACGGCATCCGGCCCAGCCCGCTCTGGTCGGCCAGCCACCACGCCATCATCCGCGCCGCCGCGTCCGACCCGCGCGTGGCGCGCATCTTCGTCGATCCCGTGGCCAAGGTCGCGATGTGCCAGGCCGAACGCGGCAACCGCGCCTATCTGCGCAAGATCCGCCCCATCAACGCGCATGACTACCACTTCCACGTCCGCCTCGCCTGCCCCAACCAGGGCTGCGAGAACCAGGCGCCCCCGCCCCCCGGCGACGGCTGCGAGGAAGCCGCCCGGTGGATCCGCAACCGCATCGACCCGCCGCCGCCTGCCCCCGCCGATCCCGACTATCGCCACCCCCGCACCTACCGGCTGAGCGAGCTTCCCCGGACATGCCAGACCCTCGTCGCGCGCTGATCGCGGCGGCGCTGGCATGGGGGCTGTCGGCGCCCGCCCATGCGGCCGCCCTGATCGTGGATTACCTGGGCACCCATGTGTGGACCGGGACCGATGAGGATTTCGGCGGGTTCTCGGGGATCGAGATGTCGGCGGACGGGCGCAGCTACACGGCGCTGTCGGACCGGGGCACGGTCCGCTGGGGCAGCATCGAGCGTGACAACCAGGGCCGCATCCGCGCGCTGTCCACCGCGGGCCGGGCACGCCTGCAGGACAGCACCGGAACCAAGCTGAAGCCCGGCTACCTGGGCGATGCCGAGGGACTGGCGATCGACGCCGAGGGGCGGATGTTCGTCAGCTTCGAGGGGCTGGACCGGATCGCCCGCTTCGACGACCCCGACGACCCGGCCGAGCGCATCCCCCCCGCGTCCGCCTTCAAGGCGCTGGTCCGCAACGCGGGGCTCGAGGCGCTGGCGATCACGCCCGAGGGCGACCTTCTGACCATGCCGGAACGGTGGGAGTCATCCGAGCCCCTGACGCCGGTCTGGCGCTTCCGCGACGGCGCCTGGTCCACCGCCTTCCATCTGCCTCGCGACGAGGTCTGGGCCCCGGTCGGGGCCGACGTGGGGCCGGACGGCAAGCTTTACGTCCTTGAACGGGACTTCCGGGGCCTGCGCGGCTTCGCCAGCCGCGTGCGCCGCTATGCGATGGAGGACGACAAGATCGGCCCGCCCGAGCATATCCTGACCACCAGCCTGATGCAGTTCGACAACCTCGAAGGCATCGCCGTCTGGGCCGACGGCCAGGGCATCCGCATCACCATGATCTCGGACGACAATTTCCTGTTCGTCCAGCGCACCGAACTGGTCGAATACCGGGTGCGGTGAAGCCTCCCCTTGTTCTTCTTCGCTTAAGTATCCTGGGGGAGCGCGTCGCGCGGGGGCGAAGCCCCCACTTTGACGCCCATCCTGCTTGACTTGCCCCGAGGCAAAGGCGTAGGCGCCCCTCGTTCCGCCCTTGCGGGGCCGAGTTCTTCCGCCACCTTGTAAAACGGAAACCATCCATGCGCCCGATCCTTCCCGCCATCCTGGCGATGGCCGCGACTGTGCTCGCCTCGAACATCCTTGTGCAGTTCCGCCTGGGCGACTGGCTCACCTGGGGGGCGCTGACCTATCCGGTGGCTTTCCTCGTCACCGACATCACCAACCGCATCCACGGCCTTGCCGCCGCGCGGCGCGTGGTGGTGGCAGGCTTCGTGATCGGCGTCATCTGCTCGCTAGTCGCGGCGACCGGAGGCGGAACCACGCTCAGGATCACCGTGGCCTCGGGCGCGGCCTTCCTGCTGGCGCAACTGCTGGACGTGTGGCTGTTCGACCGGCTGCGCCACCGTGACTGGTGGCAGGCGCCCTTCCTGTCCTCGGTCGTGGGGGCGGTGCTGGACACGGTGCTGTTCTTCACCATCGCCTTTGCCGTCTTCCTGCCCGCCGACGCCAACACCGGCTGGTCGAACGAGGCCGTGCCGCTGCTGGGCGCGGGCCCGCTGGCGCCGCTGTGGGTGTCTTTGGGAATTGCCGACTGGATGTGCAAGATGACCCTTGCCGTGCTGGCTCTTGTGCCATTCCGGGTGCTGGTCCGCAAAATCTTGTCTGCGCCGGTCCGCGGCTATTGACTTGTTGCCCGCCTGTGCCAACCTCAACCCTACGAGCAACATTGAAAGGAGGTGGTCCAGTGTCGAGAGTGATGTTGGAGAGAGGTGCCGGGACAGCAGGGGGGACCAGCGCCTGAGGGCAGCCCCAAGGGTGCAGAACCCCAGTCTGGGACGGATCATCCATCCCTAACCGGACCATCTTCCTGATCTCGCGGGCCGTCCTCAGGGGGCGGCCCGTTCGGTTTTCCGGGCGCCTGTCAGGCGCCCATGAAAAAACCCCGGCCGCGTTTCCACGGCCGGGGTTCCTTTTGGTCGAAAGGCGTCAGATCCGCTCGATCGCCAGCGCGATGCCTTGGCCACCGCCGATGCACATGGTGATCAGCCCGTACTTGCCGCCCGTGCGCTCAAGCTCATAGAGCGCCTTGACCGTCAGGATCGCGCCGGTCGCACCGATCGGGTGGCCCAGCGCGATGGCGCCGCCGTTCGGGTTCACCTTGGACGCATCGAGCCCGAGCCCCTTGTTCACCGCCAGCGCCTGAGCCGCGAAGGCCTCGTTCGACTCGATCACGTCGAAGTCGTCCACGGTCAGGCCGATCTTTTCCATCAGCTTCTGGACGGCCGGGATCGGGCCGATGCCCATGACCTCGGGGCGCACGCCCGCATGGGCATAGCCCAGCAGCTTCGCGCGCGGCTTGAGGCCCGCGCGTTCGGCCGCTTCCGCGCGCGCCAGGACGATGGCGGCCGCGCCGTCGTTGATGCCGCTGGCGTTCCCGGCGGTGACGCTGCCGCCGTCCTTCTTGAAGGCGGGGCGCAGGCCCGCCAGCGCCTCGGCCGAGGTCTGCTTGGGATGCTCGTCGGTGTCGAAGCTGATCACGCCCTTGCGGGTCTTGATCTGGATGGGGACGATCTGGTCCTTGAAGCGGCCCTCGGCGATGGCCTCGGCGGCGCGCTTCTGGCTTTCCAGCGCAAAGGCGTCCTGCTCGTCACGGCTGATCTGGTGCTCGGCCGCGACGTTTTCCGCCGTCACGCCCATGTGGCCCGTGCCCATCGGGTCGGTCAGCGCCCCCACCATCATGTCCAGCGCCTGCTGGTCGCCCATCTTGGCGCCGTGGCGCATGGACGGGATGATGAAGGGCCCGCGGCTCATGCTTTCGGCGCCGCCCGCCAGCGCGAAGTCCGCATCCCCCAGCATCAGCGACTGCGCGGCCGAGGCGATGGCCTGCGCGCCCGAACCGCAGAGCCGGTTCACGTTCATCGCCGGAGTGGTTTCCGGGATGCCCGCGTTCAGCATCGCCACCCGCGACAGGTACATGTCGCGCGGCTCGGTGTTGATGACATGGCCATAGGCCACGTTGCCGATCTGGTCGGGCGTGACGCCCGCCCGGGCCATTGCCTCTTTCGCGACGGTGGTCGCAAGCTCGATCGGCGGAACGCTTGCCAGGCTGCCACCGAAACCGCCGATCGCGGTCCGCACGCCCGACAGGATCACGATGTCGCTGTCTGCCATTCTGAGTCTCCCCCTCGGAAAATATTGTCGTCCGAGATTAGCGACTGCATCCCACGGGATACAAGGGAAACCCGGCAGGATGCGGCAGCGCAGCGTTGCCCCTTCTGACGCAAAGGCGATTTTACAGGGCGGCGCGAGGCCCTAAGATGCCCCGCAAAAGAAAAGAACCCGAGGGCACAGGCAATGAACACCTATCTGAAGCTGGCCATCGTCATGCTGGTCGCGTCCTGCGGGGGCGGCGGCGGGAACTTCAAGGCGCCGCGCGATCTGGACAACGCCTGCTCGATCGTGGCCCAGCGCCCAGCCTACCTGCGCGCCATGAAGGCGGCGGAACGCCGCTGGGGGGTGCCGGTCGCGGTGCAGATGGCCTCGATCCACCAGGAATCGAAATTCATCGGCGATGCCCGGACGCCGCACCAGTATGCGCTGGGGATCATCCCCATCGGGCGGCAAAGCTCGGCCTACGGCTATTCGCAGGCGCTGGACGGCACGTGGGAGGAATACCTGAAATCCACCGGCAAGCGCCGCGCGCGCCGCGACGACATCCGCGACGCCACCGACTTCATGGGCTGGTACATGGACGGGACGGCGCGAAGTCTGGGCGTGTCCAAGGCGGACGCCGCGAACCAGTATCTCGCCTATCACGAGGGGCGCTCGGGCTATGCCCGGGGCAGCCACCTGTCCAAGACCTGGCTGCTGGGCGTCGCGGGCCAGGTGCAGCAGCGCGCGGTCATGTACCAGGCGCAGCTTTCGGCTTGCGGCCGGGCCTGAGCCCGGCCACCGGAGCCCGGCGCCTCAGCGCCGGCGCTCGACCTCGGAGGTGATCGAAAAGCGCGAGGGCGGGATCTGCACGCCTTTCTGCATCTCGCCCAGGATCACCGTCGTCTTCTTGCCGGTGTCATCGGTCACGATCCACTGGCGCAGCTCGGTCGGGTTGGCCGTGAAGACCATCTGGATGTTGCCGTATTCCGGATGCTGGGGGTCCTGCGCGGTCACGACCGTGGTGTTCTTGCGCTCGCTATGCCCGATGACCGAGCCGTTGCGGCCCAGGTTCACGTTGTCGGCCAGGATGATGTTCAGTGGCGTGCGCGACAGGGGATACTGCTGGGCGCCGGTGTTCGACTTCCTGTCGAAGACCGCGACCTGTCCGCCCGAGGCCAGCACCAGCGTGCTGTCGCCCTTGTACTCGAAGCGCACCCGGCCGGGGCGGTGGATGAAGACGCGGCCCGGCGTGACCGATCCGTCGGCGTTCACCTGGGTGAAGTCGGCCACCACGGTCTTGAGGCCATTGAGATAGCGCGAGATTTCATTGAGCGAGATCTTCTCGGCCGCCGCGGGCAGCGCGAAGACAAGGGCGAAGGCGGGCGCAAGAGCGAGAGAGCGAAGGTTCATGAGCGAAGTGAATACCGCCTTTCCAAGGACTTGCACGTCACGAAACAGGGACGGCACCGCCCCGAACGCTCGCGCGCAAGTGAGGGTTCCGGTCTAGAGCGGGCGACCCGTCAGCAGCCGGGGCATCGGCGCGACCGACAGCCCCGCCGCCTGCCGCATGAAGGCGCGGCGCAGGGGCGCGATGGCCGTGACAAGGCCCATGCCCAGCCCGCGCGCCTGCCGCAGGACCGGCAGGTCGTTGGAAAACAGCCGGTTCACCGTGTCCATCCCCAGCCCCAGGGCCGTCGCGTCGAATCGCCGCCACCTCTGGTAACGCTCCAGCACGTCGGGGGCGCCGATATCCTCGCCGCGCCGGGCGGCCTCGACCACGACCTCGGCCAGCGCCGCGACATCCCGCAACCCGAGGTTCAGCCCCTGCCCCGCGATCGGATGGACCCCATGCGCGGCATCCCCCACCAGCGCGATGCGCGGCGCGACGTAGGATTCGGCCAGGCTCAGGCTCAGCGGATAGGAGAATCGGGGCCCGGCCAGCCGGATCTCGCCCAGATAGTCGCCGAAGCGCGGGCGCAGGACGTCGAGGAACTCGTCGTCCGGCAGGGCGGCGATGGCGCGGGCATTCTCGTCCGTTTCGGACCAGACGATGGAGCTGCGGTTACCCGGCAGGGGCAGGATCGCCAGCGGCCCGGTCGGCATGAAATACTGCCAGGCAGTGCCACCGTGGGGCCGCTCATGATCGACCGCACAGACCAGTGCCGTCTGGCCGTAGCCATGCCCGCGCCGGGTGATCCCCGCGCGCGCCGCCACGCCCGAGCCGCGTCCGTCCGCGCCGACCAGCAGCCGCCCGGTCAATTCGCGTCCGTCGTCCAGCGTGACGGCGACATGGCCGGGGCGCTCCTGCTGCCCCGTGACCTGCCGGCCGGGCAAATGGGTCACGCGCCCTTCCATCGCCTCGACCAGGGCCGCGTAAAGGAAGCGGTCCTCGAGCATGTGGCCGACCGGGCCTTCCTCGATCTCGGCCGAATCGAAGATCAGGTGGAAAGGCCCTGCCCCTTCGCCCGGCTGGCCCTGCGCGGCCTCGACCCGCAGGATCGGCTGCGCCTTGTCGGCCAGCCCGCCCCAAAGCCCCAGCGCCGTCAGCAGCCGCCGCGAGGCCAGCGCCAGCGCATAGGCGCGCCCGTCGAAGCCCTCCCCGGCCCGGTCGCGGGCAGGACGCGCGTCGATGACGGCGACGGATAGCCCCACCTGGGCCAGGGCAAGCGCCAGCGCAGGCCCGTTCAGGCCTCCGCCCGCGATGATGATGTCGTGATCCACAGCCATGTCACCTACCCTATCCCGGGCTCCGACCACGGTCCATGCGGCGCATGGCACCGGGCTCCATCTTCTTCGCACGAATATCCCGGGATCGTCGGATACGACGATGGGGCAGCGCCCCGGTCCGGCATTGCCGCCCCGGCCCGGCGCCGCTAGCGTGTGGCCGACACTTTCAGGGAACACCGCATGGACTGGCTCAAGGCATCGGCGACGGAACAGGGGCGCGCGATCATGGCCGGGCTGGTCAGTCCCGTTGATCTGGCCGAGGGCTATCTGGACGCCATCGCGCGCGCACCGCTCAGCCCGCGCATCTTCGCCCGCACCACGCCCGAACGTGCGCGGGCCGAGGCCATTGCCGCCCATGACCGCGCCAAGGCGGGCCTGCGGCGCAGCCTGCTGGACGGCGTGGCGCTGGCCTGGAAGGACAACATCGACAGCGCGGGCGTGGCGACCGAGGCCGGCTCCATGCTGCTGGAAGGTCGCGTTCCCGCCCAGGATGCGGCGGTGCTGGCAACGGCGACGCTGCAGGGCGCGGTGTGCCTCGGCAAGACCCACATGACGGAACTGGCCTTCTCGGGCCTCGGGCTGAACCCCACCGTCGCCACGGTGCCCAACGCCTATGACGCGAGCCTTGTCGCGGGCGGCTCCTCGGGCGGCTCGGCCGTGGCGGTGGCGATGGGGCTCTCGGCGGCGGCCATCGGGTCGGACACGGGCGGCTCGATCCGCCTGCCCGCGGCCTGGAACGGCATCGTCGGCTTCAAGCCCAGCCCCGGCGCGGTGGACATGACCGGCACCCTGCCGCTCTGCCGTCGCTTCGACGTCGTGGGGCCCTTGGCCCGGACGGTCGAGGACTGCGCCGAGGTCTTCGCGATGATTCAGGGCATTCCCGCCCCGGACCTGCGCGAGGCCGAGCCGCGCGGCCTGCGGCTGATGGTGCTGGACGGCCTGCCGTTTGAGGGCGCCCGCGAGGAACCCGTCGCCGCCTTCGAGGAGGCAGTGGAGCGCCTTGCCGCCGCCGGTGTCTCGATCACCCGCGCGGCGCCTTCCTGCGTCACCGATGCCGCGGCGCTGTCGCCAACCCTGTTCGCCCCCGAGGCCTATGGCCTCTGGCGCGACCAGATCGAGGCCGCGCCAGAGGTGATGTACCTGCCGATCCTCGAACGCTTCCGGGGCGGACGCGAGGTCAGCGCCGCCGATTACGTCGCGGGATGGGAACGGCTGATCCACCTGCGCCGGGACTGGGCCGCCACCGTGGCCCCTTATGACGCGGTGATCCTGCCCACCGCGCCGATCCTGCCGCCCGAGATTGCCCGGCTGGAAGAGGACGCCATCTTCTTCGCGGCCGAGAACCTGCTGGCGCTGCGCAACACCCGCATCGGCAATTCCATGGGCCTGCCCTCCATCAGCCTGCCTACCGCGCGGCCTGCCTGCGGGCTGATGCTGATGGGCGCGGCGGGAGGTGATCTTGCCCTGCTGCGCGTGGCGCAGGCGGTCGAGGCCGCCCTGCGGGACTGACCCCGTCCGGCCTTTGTCTGGACGCATCGGCCCTTTGCCGATAGTCTGGCGCCAAACGGGACGGCAGATCCCGTGAGAGCGAGGCAGCATGACATCCCCCCAGCGGTTTTCGAACCTGCCGGACTATGCGTTTCCGCGCCTGCGGAAGCTTTTGTCCGACGTGGCTCCCGGCCCCGACCCGATCGTGATGACGATCGGCGAGCCGCGCCACGGCATCCCCGATTTCGTCGCCCCGATCCTGTCGCGGACCGTGGGCGAACTGGGGAAATACCCGCCGAACGAGGGCACGCCGGAGCTGCTGGCGGCGATCTCGGGCTGGCTGAAGACTCGCCACGCCATCGAGGTGCCCCCCGAGGGAATCACCGGCCTAAACGGCACGCGCGAGGGGCTGTTCAACGCGGCCCTCGCCCTCTGCCCCGAACGCAAAAACGGCACGACGCCGCGAATCCTCGTGCCGAATCCCTTCTACCAGGTCTATGCCGTGGCCGCCGCCGCGGTGGGCGCCGAGCCCGTCTTCGTCAACGCGACCGGGACGACCGGCCACCTGCCCGACTTCGCGGCGCTGGACCCGGCCACGCTGGACGCCGCCGCGATCTGCTATCTCTGCTCGCCCGCGAACCCGCAGGGCGCGGTCGCGGGCCGCGACTACCTGGAACGGCTGGTCGAGTTGGCCGAGCGGCATGATTTCCTGATCTTCGCCGACGAATGCTATTCCGAGATCTGGCGCAGCGCCCCCCCGCCCGGCGCGCTGGCCGTCGCCATGGGCATGGGTCTGGGCCACCGGGTGGTGATGTTCAACTCGCTGTCGAAGCGGTCGAACCTGCCCGGCCTGCGTTCGGGCTTCGTCGCGGGCGCGGTGGAACATATCGCGCGGCTGCGGACGCTGCGCAGCTATTCCGGCGCGCCGGTCCCCCTGCCCCACCAGCGCGTCAGCGAGGTCGCCTGGGCCGACGAGGATCACGTCATGGCGAACCGCGCGCTGTATCAGGAAAAATACGCCATCGCCGACCGGGTCTTCGGCAATGTGCCCGGCTACGTGCCGCCCGAGGGAGGCTTCTTTCTGTGGCTGCCCGTGGAAGACGGCGAAGCCGCCGCCCGCAGGCTGTGGGCCGAGGCGGGGGTGCAGGTGCTGCCGGGGGCCTATCTGTCGCGCGACACCGATGCCGGCAATCCGGGCAAGGGCTACGTCCGCGTGGCGCTGGTGGGCCCGGCCGGGGAAACCGAGGATGCGCTGACCCGCATCCGCGACACGCTGTATGGGAAAGGGTAAACGGGGCATGGCCAGCTGGCAGGCGAAACACCGCGATCCGCTGTTCGACCAGACCACGCAGGTGGCGCTGGAACGACGGGTCAAGGAACTGGTCGGCGCGGGCCTGATCGTCGCGGGCGTGCTGGTCGCCACCATGCTGTTTTCCTTCAATCCCGACGATCCGGGCGTGGGCACCGCGACCGACCAGCCCGCGCAGAACCTGCTGGGGCGGGTCGGGGCCTATATCGCCTCGGCGCTGTTCATGATCGTGGGGCACGGCAGCTGGATGCTGGCCATTTCGGGCATCGTCTGGGGCCTCCGGCTGATGCTGCACCGGGGCGAGGACCGGCTTTTGCGCGGCGTCTTCACGCCCATCGCCATGGTCGTGGCCTCGCTGCACGCCTCGTCCATGGTGCCGCCACCCGGCTGGACGCAGAGCTTCGGCCTTGGCGGGCACCTGGGCGACATGCTGATGGGGGGAATGATCGGCATCCTGCCCTTCAGTGCCGCCGTGGGCCTGAAGATCCTGGCGCTGCTGACCGCCGCTGGGGCGGTGGCGATGGCGGCTTTCGTGCTGGGCTTTGACCGGCGCGAACTGATGGGGATCGGCCGCTTCCTCGCCACGGGGCTGGCCACCGCCTATGACCTGGGCATGACGGCGGTGGGACACGGGGCCTCGGCCTCGGTCGCCGCCGCGCGCGAGGTCCGCCGCCGGGCCGAGGCGCGCCGCCGCCGCATGGCCGGAGAGGAGGCCCCTTCCGAAGCCGAGCCCGAGGCGCAGGCCCCCTCGCCGGTCATGTTCTCGCGCCTGCGCCGCCCTGCCCCCCTGCCCCCGGCCGAGGACGCGGCGCTGCCGCCCGAACTGGTCGAACCCGCTCCCCAGTATGACGAGGCGGCGCCCGCCCCCGACGCACAGGTCGTGCGCGAGCGGATCACCGAGGCGATCCGCCACCATCACGAACCCGAGGCCACGCCCGAGCCTGACGGCCGCTCGGTCCTTTCCGCCGTCACTGCCCGGCTGACGGGGCGCGCGCAATCGGTCCCGCCGGTGTCCCCGGCGCCGCCCACGGACACCTCGCGCGTGGTGATGCCGCCCGCACGGCAGCTTGCGCCCTCGCGCCAGGCGATGGCCGAGGCGCAGCCGGGCCTGTCCTATGACAGCGCCGCCGTCGCCTATGAACGTCCGCCCCTGTCGCTGCTGGCCGCCCCCGGCACGGTCGAGCGCCACACGGCGAGCCCCGAGGCGCTGGCCGAGAACGCCCGGATGCTGGAGGCCGTGCTGGACGACTATGGCGTCAAGGGCCAGATCACCGCCGTGCATCCCGGCCCGGTGGTCACGCTCTACGAACTCGAACCCGCGCCGGGCCTGAAGGCGAGCCGGGTGATCGGCTTGGCCGATGACATCGCCCGATCCATGTCGGCGCTGTCGGCCCGTGTCTCGACCGTGCCCGGCCGCACCGTGATCGGGATCGAGCTTCCGAACCAGCGCCGCGAAAAGGTCGTGCTGCGCGAGATCCTGTCCGCCAGCGCCTTCGGCGACAGTTCGGTGCCGCTGCCGCTGGCGCTGGGCAAGGACATCGGCGGCGAGCCCGTCGTGGCGAATCTCGCCAAGATGCCGCATCTGCTGATCGCGGGGACCACCGGCTCGGGGAAATCCGTCGCCATCAACACGATGATCCTGTCGCTTCTCTACAAGCTGACGCCCGAGGAATGCCGGCTCATCATGATCGACCCCAAGATGCTGGAACTGTCGGTCTATGACGGCATCCCGCATCTGCTCTCCCCCGTCGTGACCGACCCAAAGAAGGCCGTGGTGGCCCTCAAGTGGGTCGTCTCCGAGATGGAGGAGCGCTACCGCAAGATGTCCAAGATGGGCGTCCGCAACATCGAGGGCTATAACAGCCGCGTCCGCGAGGCGCTGTCCAAGGGCGAGTTGTTCCGCCGCACCATGCAGACCGGCTTCGACGAGGAAACCGGCGAGCCCGTCTTCGAGACCGAGGAATTCCAGCCCGAGACCTTCCCCTATATCGTCGTCATCGTGGACGAAATGGCCGACCTGATGATGGTGGCGGGCAAGGAGATCGAGGCCTGCATCCAGCGCCTTGCCCAGATGGCGCGGGCTTCCGGCATCCATATCGTCATGGCGACGCAGCGCCCCTCGGTCGATGTCATCACCGGCACGATCAAGGCGAACTTCCCGACCCGGATCAGCTTCCAGGTGACGTCCAAGATCGATTCGCGCACTATCCTTGGGGAACAGGGGGCCGAGCAGCTTCTGGGCATGGGCGACATGCTCTACATGGCCGGGGGCTCGCGCATCACCCGCGTCCACGGGCCCTTCGTCTCGGACGAGGAGGTCGAGGAGGTCGTCAACCACCTCAAGTCCTTCGGGCCGCCGCAATATGTGTCCAACGTGGTCGAAAGCCCCGAGGACGAGCGCGACGCCGAGATCGATGCGATCCTGGCCTCGGACGGCTCGGACGATGCGCTCTATGACCAGGCGGTGGCGATCGTGGCCAAGGACCGCAAGTGTTCCACCAGCTACATCCAGCGCAAGCTCGCCATCGGATACAACAAGGCCGCGCGGCTGGTCGAGCAGATGGAGGAGCAGGGCGTCGTGAGCCCGGCGAACCACGTCGGCAAGCGCGAGGTCCTGGTGCCCGAGGTCTGACCGCGGGAGCCGGCGCGCCATGCCCTACTGGCAGGTCCATTTCCTGAACGCCCGCCACGCGCTGACCGGCATCATGCCCGAGGTCCGCGCGGCCATTGCCGAGTCGGTGGCGCGGGTCTCGGACCACCTGGACCTGCCTGACTTTGACGTGGTGGTGCGGGCGGGCGACGGCGGGTCCGACTGGGGCGTAATCGGCGCCGCGCCTGCGCCGGGCGTGGTCGAACTGACACTGTCGCCTGCCCGCTTCGCCCATGAGCTGACGGTCCGCCGGATGCTGCGCGAGCTGCACCACGTCGCCCGCTGGGACGGGCCGGGCTATGGCCGCTCGCTGGGCGAGGTGCTGGTCAGCGAGGGGCTGGCTGGGCATTTTGTCACCCGCGTTCTAGGCAGTCCCCCGGACCCATGGGACGCGACCACGCCACCCTCGGGACTGGCGAAGCGGGCCATGACGGAATGGGCCTGGCGCGACCTCGACCGCGGGCTGTGGTTCGAAGGCCGCGGCAACATCCGCAAATGGGCGGGCTACGGGCTCGCGCACCGGCTGCTGGCCGAGCACCTGTCGCGCGAGCCGGAACTTGAAGCTGCGGCCCTGGTCCACATCCCGGCCGAGGTTCTGCGCCCCGCGATGCGGCGTCTGAGCGGCGCGCCCGAGGCCGAGCCGGAACCCGGGGCTTCGCCGCAGGAACCCTCGGGGGAAACGCCGGGCGAAGAGATTGTTCCGCAGTCCGGCGCCGAGTCACAAGCGCCCGCCGAGGAAGCGTCGGGGACAGACGCCCTCTCGCAAGGCAGGGATTCGCCCGCAGCCTCCTGCGACGAACCTCCGCCGCAGGCCTGAGTCAGCGCCGGCGTGGCCGGTAAAGCAGGCCCATGACAAGCCCGGCCACGGCCCCGCCCAAGTGGGCCTGCCAGGCAATGTTCGGCACGGCCAGCGTCAGCAGGACGTTCAGCAGGACGAACTGCAGCACCGGGCCCATGAGCGGGCGCAGGCTGCCGCCCTTGCCCAGCTGGATGCGGGCGGCGATGGCAATCTCGGCCCCCGCAAGTCCGAAGATCGCGCCCGAGGCCCCCACCACCGGCAGGGGGCTGTCGGAGAGCCACAGTTGCACCGCCCCTGCCGCGACCTGTGCCACGACATACAGCGCCACCATGGCCACCCCGGACATCGCCAGCGACAGCGAGCGGGCCAGCACGTAAAGCGCCAGCATGTTCATCCCCAAGTGCAGCAGCCCCCCATGCAGGAAGCCGTAGGTCAGGAACATCGTCACCTGCTGGCCGGGAAACATCGGCCGGACATTCTGGAACAGCTGCGGCCACAGGGCGCCGTGCAGCATCCCCCATTCGTCCCAGGCAGGCACCAGCATCAGCAGCTGGACCACCACGCAGGCCAGGATGACGCCCATGAAGGCGCGCGGAACGGACGGACGGGGAAAGGTCGGGATCGGCTCTGTCATGGGGACAGCATAAGCGCGGATCGGGCGGCGGAAAGCCTCATGCCGCCTGCGCGACGGCCCCGTGGCGGCCAAGGCGGCCGGACAGCGTTGCCGGCACGACCAGCCTGGTCCCCGGCGCGGCCTCGGCGGCAAGGCGGATCAGGTCGCGGCGGGCGAAGGCGATGCAGCCCGCCGTCGGATAGCGCGGACGCCGCCACTGGTGCAGGAAGATGGCCGAGCCCTGCCCCGCCCTCGCCTCGGGCCAGTTCCAGTCGGTGACCACCACCAAGTCGTACAGCGGATCGGCCCGCCGCAGCCGTTCATGGCTGGCGGCGAAGGGCGCCTGCACCCAGTGGTTATAGGCCGGATGGCCGCTTTCGTCGCACCAGAGGTCGCGGGGTCCGATCGCTTCCGCCCAGGGCGCGGGCCGCGCGATGCGGTCAGGCCGATAAAGCAGCCCGACGATCCGGTGGATGCCGGCAGGGGTGGCGCCGTCGCCCTCGCGCTTGGCGGCCAAGACGCCGCCCCGGCCGAGGCTGCAGGGAATCAGGCGACCCGCGAAGCGCAGTCCCGCTGGGGTCAGCACCATGTCCTTGAAGCGCCCGATCACAGCAGGTGCCCCGACTTGTCGCGCTTGACGGTCAGGTAGGCGTCGTTCCAGCGGTTGCGACCAACCTGCAGGGGCACGCGCTCGACCACCTCGATGCCGTGGCTCTCCATCATCGCCACCTTGCGCGGGTTGTTCGTCATCAGCCGCACCGACGAAAAGCCCAACCGCCGCAGCATCGCCGCGCCCAGGCGGAAGTCGCGCTCGTCATCCTCGAAGCCCAGCCGGTGGTTGGCCTGCACCGTGTCAAAGCCTTGGCTTTGCAGGTCATAGGCGCGCATCTTGTTGGCCAGCCCGATGCCCCGGCCTTCCTGGTTGAGATACAGGAGCACGCCCGCGCCCTCCGCCCCCATGGCCGCCAGTGCCGCGTGCAACTGCGGCCCGCAGTCGCACTTGAGGCTGCCCAGCACGTCGCCGGTGAAGCAGGCCGAATGCAGCCGCGCCAGCACGGGGGCGTTGCGGGGCGGGTCGCCGATCTCGACCGCGTAATGCTCGGACCCGCCGTCCTCGGCGCGCAGGATGTGCAGGCGCGTGTGCTCGGCCGCCGCGATGGGCAGGCGCGCTGCGGCGACGGGGGCCAGTGCCGTCTCAGTGGCAAGTTGCGCCAGCACGGGGCCGGCGGGCAGGATCGTCAGGCCCGGGGGCGGCTCTGCCACGGGCACCATCAGCACCGCGGGCAGAAGCTCGGCCGATTTCGCCAGCGCCAGCGCCGCGCGATGGGCGGCCGGGTCGCCTTCGCGCCGGGTGAACAGCGGCCCCTTCATCGGCACCCGCAGGTCGTCCGAGGGATCCGCCACCGCCCGCAGCCAGGCAAGACCGGCATCCCCAGGAACCTCGACGCGGGCGAGATCGCCGTCATAGGCCCGGGCCTTCAGCGTCTCGGCGCGGCGGTCGGTCAGCGCCAGCACGGGCTTGCCAAAGCTGCGCAGCGCCGCCAGCCGGGCGGGCGCCAGCGTTTCCACCGCCGCCGCCAGATGGCCGTCGATCACGACCGGCAGGCCCACCCGTAGGTCGGTGCGGGCGCGGCTGATCGTCTCGGTCAGGGTGGGCAGCAGGGTCATGGGGCCATAAATCCTGAAACATTCCGTAACATAAGGGCGCTCGGCCACAACTGCTTGTGAGAAACATTGCAACCCACTGGACGTGGGCGCCCGCAGGGCCATCTTCGCGCAAACGTCAACCGAAGGAGGCATCCATGGCCGGACTGAAGAAGATCCTGCTTGTCGACGACGAGGAAGACCTGCGCGAGGCCCTGGCCGAGCAACTGGTCGCCACCGAGGATTTCGACGTCTTCGAGGCCGGCAGCGGGGCCGAGGCGGTCGAGAAGACAAAGGGCGCCATCTTCGACCTGGTGGTGCTGGACGTGGGCCTGCCCGACACCGACGGGCGCGAACTGTGCAAGCGGATGCGCAAGCAGGGCGTGAAATGCCCGATCGTCATGCTGACCGGCCATGACACGGACGCCGACACGATCCTGGGCCTCGACTCCGGGGCCAACGACTACATCACCAAGCCCTTCAAGTTCCCGGTCCTGCTGGCCCGCCTGCGTGCGCAGCTTCGCACGCACGAGCAGTCCGAGGACGCGATCTTCCAGCTTGGCCCCTATACCTTCAAGCCCTCGATGAAGATGCTGATCGACGGCAAGGACCGGAAGATCCGCCTGACCGAGAAGGAAACCAACATCCTCAAGTTCCTGTATCGCGCGCAGGACGGGGTGGTGCCGCGCGACGTGCTGCTGCACGAGGTCTGGGGCTACAACGCGGGCGTGACCACCCACACGCTGGAAACCCACATCTACCGCCTGCGCCAGAAGATCGAGCCCGATCCCTCGAACGCGCGGCTGCTGGTGACGGAAAGCGGCGGCTACCGCCTGGTCGCGTAAATTATTTCAAGCGACGCCGGGAACCCGCCGCGCAGCCGCGGGTTGAACAGGACGAAGCCCAGTGGTCGGGGACGCGGCCACATTCCTCCCTCCCTGTCTCACTGGCCCCGGCATTCTTGCCGGGGTTTTTTTCTGGGCACTCAGCCGCGGCCATGCGGCTCGTCCCAGTCGATGACCGGGTTGATCGGGATCAGCCCGTGCGGGTTCAGGTCGGGGTGGCTGCGGTAATAGTGGTGGGTGATGTGGTCCTGCCGCACGGTGGGGGCGATGCCGGGGATCTGGTAAAGCTCGCGCGTCCAGGCCCAGAGGCTCGGATAGTCGCGCAGCCACTGGCGGTTGCACTTGAAATGCGTGTGATAGACCGTGTCGAAGCGCACGGCGCTGGTGAACATCCGCCAGTCGGCCTCGGTCAGCCGCTCGCCGGTCAGATAGCGGTTGCGGGACAGGATGTCGTCCGCCCATTCCATCGTTTCAAAGACGGGACCGACCGCCTCGTCATAGGCCTCCTGCCGGGCGGCGAAGCCCGCGCGATAGACCCCGTTGTTGAAGTTCGGGTAAACGCGGTCGTTCACGGCCTCGATGGCGTCACGCAACTCCTCGGGCCAGTAATGCGTGTCGTTCCCGGTCAGCGCATCGAAGGCACTGTCGAACATGCGGATGATCTCGCTCGACTCGTTCGAGACGATGGTGCCCTGCTGCTTGTCCCACAGGACCGGCACCGTGACCTTGCCCGTCATCTTCGGATCGGCGCGCAGGTAGATCTCGCGCAGGTAGTCCGCGCCGAAGAGCGGATCGCCTGTTGCCCCGTCGAAATCGGTCGCGAAGGTCCAGCCCTCGTCGCCCATGACGGGGTGGACCATCGAAACGTCGATATGCGGCGCCAGCCCCTTCAACTCGCGGAAGATCAGCGTCCGATGCGCCCAGGGGCAGGCGTAGGAGACGTAAAGATGATAGCGCCCGCTTTCCGCCGCGAACCCGCCCTGCCCCGAGGGTCCGGCCGCGCCGTCGGGCGTGATCCAGTTGCGGAAGCCCGCGTTCTGGCGCTTGTAGGCGCCGTCCTTCTTGCTGGCCCCGATGCTGCCCTTGGTCCAGACCCCGTCCACCAGCTGGTTCATCGGCTTCCCCTTTTCCGCGCTGCGGGTTAAGTCGCCCCCATGTTCACCATTGCCACCTGGAACATCAACTCGGTCCGCCTGCGGGCCGGTCTCGTCACCCGTCTCTTGGGCGAGGAAGCCCCGGACATCCTCTGCCTGCAGGAATGCAAGTCGCCGGTCGAGAAGATGCCCTTCGAGCTGTTCCACGAACTCGGCTATCGCTGGATCGTGGCGCGCGGGCAGCGGGGCTACAACGGCGTCGCGATCCTGTCGCGGCTGCCGATCACGGACGCGGGCGACCGCGACCACGCGGGGCTTGGCCACGCCCGCCACGTCGCGGCGCGGCTGGAAAACGGCGTCACCATCCATAACGTCTACGTGCCCGCGGGCGGCGACACCCCCGACCGCGAGGTCAACGTCAAATTTGGCCAGAAGCTCGACTACCTGACCGACATGCGCGACAGCTTCCATGCCGAGAAGCCCGAGCGGTCCATCCTCGTGGGCGATCTCAACATCGCGCCTTTGGAGGACGACGTCTGGTCCCACAAGGCCATGCAGAAGATCGTCAGCCATACGCCCATCGAGATCGACCACCTGTCCGAGGCGCAGGACGCCGGCGCCTGGGTGGACGTGACCCGCAAGGACATCCCCGAGGGCAAGCTTTATTCCTGGTGGAGCTATCGCGCCCGCGACTGGGATGCCGCCGACAAGGGCCGCAGGCTGGACCATATCTGGGCAACGTCCGACATCGCCCCGGCGGGCCACGCCAGCCGCATCCTGCGCCCCGTGCGGGGATGGGAGCAGCCCAGCGACCACGTTCCCGTCTTCGCCTGCTTCGACCTGAGGGTGTAAGCAAGGCCCCTTCCGGTCCCCCGCTGCAGCGCCCATATTGCGGCCAAGCAAGGAAACAGCCGGGGATCAGGACGATGCTGCTGCAAGGCTCGGGCGAGACAGCGCCGAACACCGCCGATTTCATCAAGAACGTGACCGAGGCGGATTTCATGGCCGAGGTCGTGGACGCGTCCATGCAGGTGCCGGTGATCGTCGATTTCTGGGCGCCCTGGTGCGGCCCCTGCAAGACGCTGGGCCCGCAACTGGAAGCCGAGGTCGCCCGCCACAAGGGCCGCGTCCGCATGGCCAAGGTCAACGTGGACGAGAACCAGATGATCGCGGGCCAGTTGCGCGTGCAGTCGATCCCGACCGTCTATGCCTTTTTCCAGGGCCGCCCGGTCGATGCTTTCCAGGGCGCGATCCCGCAAAGCCAGATCAAGGCTTTCGTTGAAAAGCTGGTGGCGCTGGGCGGCGATGACGGCGGCCTCGGCGCGGCGCTTGAAGCCGCCGAGGCGATGCTGGCCGAGGGCGCGGCGCTGGACGCGGCCGAAACCTTCGCCGCGATTCTGGGCGAAGAGCCCGAGAACGCCGAAGGCTGGGGCGGGCTGATCCGTGCGCATCTGGCCGCAGGCGATGTCGCATCCGCCGAGGAAGCGCTGGAGCAGGTGCCCCCTGCCGCCGCCAATGCCGCCCCGGTCGAGGCTGCCCGCGCCCAACTGGCGCTGGCGCGGCAGGCCGAGAAGGCCGGGCCACTGGCAGACCTGGAATCGCGGGTCAGCGCCGATCCCGCCGACCACCAGGCGCGCTTCGACTATGCCACTGCCCTGCACGCGGCCGGCCGGGTCGAGGAGGCGATCGACCAGCTGCTCGAATCCTTCCGCCGCGACCGCGACTGGAACGAGGGCGCGGCCAAGACGCAGCTGCTGACGATCTTCGATTCGCTCAAGCCGACCGATCCGCTGGTGCAGAAGGGGCGCCGGCGGCTGTCGTCGCTGATCTTCGCGTGACTCCGCGGGGCGCCCTGCCGGACACCATTCCGCTGTTCCCCCTGCCGGGCGCGGTGCTGCTGCCGCGCACGCGCCTGCCGCTGCACATCTTCGAGCCGCGCTACCTGCAGATGCTGGAGGATGCGCTGAAATCCGGACACCGGCTGATCGGCATGATCCAGCCCGTCGGTGATGGCCTGGCTGCCGTGGGCACGGCCGGCCGTGTCACGATGTTCTCGGAAATGGACGACGGGCGGCTGATGATCTCGCTTCGGGCGATCTCGCGCTTCCGGCTGGAGGAGGTGATCGAGGGCTTCACCCCCTATCTGCGCGGCCGGGTGGACTGGACACCCTTCCGGGCCGACCGCGCCCCCTCGGTTCCACCCGACCAGGAGTTCGACCGCCCTGCCTTCATCGAGCGGCTGCGCCGCTACATGGCCGAGCGCGAGTTGTCGACCGACTGGAACGCCGCCGAGGAAGCCGACGACGAGCTGCTGGTGAACAGCCTGTCCATGCTGCTGCCGCTGGGCGTCGAGGAAAAGCAGGCGCTGCTGGAGGCCGTGGACCTGCCCGCCCGGCGCGAGATGCTGGACGGACTGCTGGAATACGCCCTGCATGGCGGCGGCGACGACGAGGAGATGCTGCATTGACGACCCAAGCCCCCGCCCCCGCCTTCGACCGGCACATGCTGGAAGCGCTGGTCTGCCCGGTCACGCATGGTGCGCTGGATTATGACGCGGCCCGGCAGGAGCTGATCTCGCGCCGGGCGGGGCTGGCCTTTCCGATCCGCGCGGGCATCCCGATCATGCTGGTCGGCGAGGCGCGCCAGATCAAGGCGGACTGAGCAGCCGTGCCCGATCCGGGCCTGACCCTTCGTGACGAGACGCTCGAGGATGCAGAGGCGATCCGCAGCCTGATCACAGAGGCCTTCCGGAACGCGGCCCATTCCAGCGGGACCGAGGCGCAGATCGTGGACGATCTGCGCGCAGCGGGTGCCCTGACCCTGTCTCTGGTGGCCGAGGATGATGACGGCATCGCAGGCCATCTCGCCGCCTCGCCCGTCCACGTCGGAGAGGCGCCCGGCTGGTCCGGCATTGGTCCGGTCGCGGTCAGGCCCGACCGGCAGTCGCAGGGCATCGGCTCGGCGCTGATGAAGGCGGCGCTGGCGCGCTTGCGGGCCGAGGGGGCGCAAGGCGCGGTGCTGGTCGGAGATCCGGCATATTACGGGCGCTTCGGCTTCGCTGCCGATCCGCGGATCGTGGTTCCCGGCATCCCGGCCGAGTATGTTCTGGCACTGCCCTTCGCCGAGCCTGCCTGTGGCCGGGTTCGCTATCATCCCGCCTTCGGACTCGACGACTGACAGCTGGAACCGCCTTCACGGCCTCGTCCCCCGGGGCGCTGGCCGAAGGTCAGCCGCGAGCCATGATCTTGGCTCGCATCCCGTACGACAGGCCGGCGCGTGACCGAGCTTTCAAGGATGCAGTGTCCCGGTCCGCTCAGTCTCTCGGAGGCTCAGCCAGCATCACGCCGGATCCTCGACTGTCCTGCTCATGGCCGGTCCCCTTTCCGTCGCTGGATCGCGGACCGGCCGCGGCGGGAACTAGAGTCCTGCCGCCTCGTCCGCCCCGATCATCAGGTTGAGGTTCTGCACCGCCGCACCCGAGGCGCCCTTGCCGAGGTTGTCCAGCACGGCGACCAGCATTGCGCAGCCGTTCTCGTCGCTGCCATGGACGGAGAGGTGCATCTCATTGGTGTCGTTCAGCACGGTCGGGACCACGCGGGCGACGGGGTCGATCACCTTGACGAAGCGCGACTCCTCATAGTGGCGGGCCAGCGCGTCGCGTAGGTCGGCCAGCTTGCGGGCCTCAAGCTGCAAGGGGATCTGCACGACCATGCCCTGGGCGAACTGGCCCACGGAGGGCGCGAAGACCGGGCGGCGCGTCAGCTTCGAGTGCTTGATGATCTCTGGCAGGTGCTTGTGGCCCTGGGCCAGCGCATAGACGAAGTGGTCGGGCGCGCCCTCGGCCTCCATCTCGGCGATCAGTTCCTTGCCGCCGCCGGTATAGCCCGAGACGGCGTTGATCGAGGCGATCTCGTCCGGGGCCACCAGCCCCGCCGCGACCAGCGGCGCGGCGAGCGCGATGGCACCGGTGGAATAGCAGCCGGGATTCGAGACGCGGGCGGCACCCGCGATGGCCTCGCGCGCGCCGGGGGCCAGTTCGGGGAAGCCGAAGGCCCAGCCGTCGGCCACCCGATGCGCGGTCGAAGCGTCGATGAAGCGCACGTCCAGCCCCTCGGCCAGAGCCACGGCTTCCTTTGCGGCGGCGTCAGGCAGGCAGAGAATGGCGATGTCGGCTGCGGCCAGCGCCTCGCGCCGGGCGCCCGCGTCCTTGCGGCGGGCGGGGTCCACCTGCACCAGCTCGATATCGGTGCGGGGGGCCAGACGCTCGCGGATCTGCAGCCCCGTGGTCCCGGCCTCGCCGTCGATGAACACCTTGTGCGCCATGTCGCCCCCTTTCGCTTGCCCCGCGATGTGGCCCGTTCGCTCAGGCGGCGCAAGTGGGCGGGCGCAGGACGAAATGGCGGTCCATGGCGTTGTCGAGGCTGAAGCCCGACCCGCGCCCCGGCACCGCGTCGACAGCCAGGTCGGTGTCGGCCCAGGCCTCGGCCTGAAGGCTTCCGGTCCAGAAGGGCGCGGTGCCCACCGTCCCAAGCTGCACATCGTTGGCTCCGATGCGGAAGTCGCCCTGCGCGTAGACCATGGGCGCGGTCCCGTCGCAGCAGCCGCCCGACAGGTGGAACATCACGGGGCCATGCGTGGCCTCGATCTCGGCCAGCAGGTCCAGCGCGGCTTGGGTGGCGGTGATGCGGTTCATGCGGCAAGCCTCTGCTTCAGGAAATCCAGCACCTGCCGTTCCTCGGGGCGCAGGGCCGGTTCCTCCAGTTCGTCCTCGATCTCCTCGCTGATTTCCAGCGCCAGATCGTCGGACAGGTAGCTGTCGATTACCTGCGGGTGGACATAGCACTTGCGGCAGATCGTGGGGGTGTTGCCGAGGCGGGCCGAGACCTGCTCGATCGCCTCGCGGACGTTGCGCTTGGCGGCGGCCGCGCTGTCGGCCTTTTCGTATTCCGCCAGCGCCAGCGCCGCCAGCACCGTGCCGGTCCAGGTGCGGAAGTCCTTGGCGGTGATGTCGGTGCCGGAAATCTCGCGCAGGTAGGCGTTCACGTCGCCCGAGGTGACCGTGCGCCGCTCGCCCTCGTCGTCGAGATACTGGAACAGGTGCTGGCCCGGTAGGTCCTGGCTGGCCTTGACGATCCGCGCCACCCGGCGGTCGCGGATGCCGAGGTTCCATTCCTTGCCGCTTTTCCCCTTGAAGCGGAATCGGACCTGGGCGCCGTCCACCTTGACATGCCGGTCGTTCAGCGTGGTCAGGCCGTGCGACTTGTTCTGCTTGACGTAATCGGCGTTGCCGACCCGGATCATCGTCGTTTCCAGCAGATGCACGACCGTCGCCAGCACCTTCTCGCGCGGCATCCCCCGGCGGCCCATGTCCTCATCCACCCGCGCGCGCAGGGCCGGAAGAGCTGCGGCGAAGTCCAGCATCCGCTCGTACTTGGTGCTGTCGCGGACCTCGCGGAAGCGGGGGTGATAGCGATACTGCTTGCGACCCCGCGCATCGCGGCCCGTGGCCTGGATATGGCCGTCCGGGTCGGCGCAGATCCAGACGTCGGTATAGGCGGGCGGGATCGCCAGCGACCGGATGCGGTCCAGCGTCTCCTGGTCCTTCACCGTCCTGCCCTGGGCATCGCGGTAGCTGAAGCCCTTGCCGGCGCGGCGGCGGGTGATGCCCGGCTCGGTGTCGCTGACATAGACCAGGCCCGCGCTGACGGCGGCCTCCTGCGGATCGACGATATTGCCTGTCGCCATCATCCGCTCCCTGCGGCTGTGGCCCCGAACGCGGCAGAAGCGCGTTTGGTTCGCGCGCAAGGGACCGGAGGGCTCACTCCCACTCCAGCTCGGCATAGGCGGCGGCGGCATTGCGGGCAGTCGTCGCCTCGAAATCGGCCCAGCCGGGCGCGAGCGGCGCCATGGCCTGCCCCACGGCGGGAACAGCCTCGGACAGCCCCAGTCCCGCGTCCAGCGCCTGTCGCACGGCGTCGCGCAGCGCCGCCAGATAGCTGCCCTGCGCGGCGCCGGCCTCCTTGAACGATCCCGCCACGGGTCCGTGCCCCGGGATCACCGGGTCGCCGTCATGGGCTCCGGCCAGCCAGTCGAGCCAGCCCTTCAGCGAGCCGTCCACCACCGGCGTCAGCCCCCGGAACACGAGGTCGCCCGTGAACAGCGCGCCGGTGACGCTGTCACGGACGGTCAGGTCGGTGTCGGTATGGGCAGCGGGCGCGGGTGTCAGGTCCAGGCTGCGGCCGCCGAGGTCCAGCGTCTCGGGACCTTCGATGGTGCGGGTCGGCCCGATCAGGACCGTGCCCGCCCATGCCGCTGCGCCGATCTGGGCAGGGATGCTTTCGGCCCAGGTGTCGCGGCGCAGTTCCAGCGCCTCGGGCAGCCGGGCGTCGGCGATGATCTCGGCGCCGGCCTCTGCGAAAACCTCGGCGCCCGCGAGGTGGTCGGGGTGCATGTGGGTCAGGACCACGGGGCCGATCGGCAGGTCGGTCAGGCGGCGGATGGCAGTGTAAAGCGCCTCGCCCTGTTCGCGCGATCCGCCGGGGTCTATGACGGCCACGCGGTCCTGGCCCAGCACCACGCCGAGATTGGCGATCCAGCCGCGGTTTTCGGGGGAAAGCTGCGCGTCGGCGCCGCGATGGACATGGACGCCGGCTGCGACCTCGGTCAGATCCAGCGCAGGGGCCTCGGACAGCGGGGCGCAGCGCCAGTCCCGGCCCGACAGGTCAGGGTGAGCGGCCAGCCAGGCGGCGGCTGCCTGCGCGGCGCGGGCTTCGCAGGCGGCGGCATCCGGGGACTCCACCATGGGCAGCAGCCGGTCCGCGCAGAGCGAGGGGTCGGCGGCAAGGCAGGCGGTCAGGATCAGGACATGCATGGACGGGCCTCCTGCGCGAAGGATGGCGTCCGACGGCGCGGCGTGCAGCAGGCAGGCCGGCTTCTACGACCTTCGTCGGGGTCGCCGCATCGGCCCCTGCCTTGTCACCATTGCCGCGCATCCGCGCCGATCCCATCGGCGCAAGGGAGATTCGCCATGTCCCCTTTCCTTGCCACCCCCATCCGGCTTGCCGCCCTTGCACTGTCGCTTGCGGCCGGTCCCGCGCTGGCGGCCGACAACCCCCTGCAACCCTCGCCTGCCTGGGAGGACATGCGCTCGGGCGTGATCGGCAGCGATACCGAGCCTCCCATCGACCCAGCTGTCTTCGACCTTGACGCACCGGTGCGGGCGGAAAACCCGGCGCTGGTTCCGATCCGCGTGACCCAGGCCCCCGGTGCCCCGCGCATCACCAAGCTGGCGCTGGTCATCGACCAGAACCCCGCCCCGGTCGCCGGGGAGTTCACCTTCGGCCCCGCCACCGCGCCCTTGGATTTCGAGGTCAGGGTGCGGGTGGACGCCTATTCCGACGTCCGCGCCATCGCCACGCTGGAGGACGGGCGGCAGGTCATGGCGGGGCGCTTCGTCAAGGCCTCGGGCGGCTGCGCGGCGCCTGCCGGCGGCGGCGCCAAGGCGCGCGAGGGGATGGGCGAGATGCGCTTCCGCGCCGAGCCCCAGGGCGACCGCGCGATGGGGACGCTGATGATCCGGCACCCCAATTTCTCGGGCCTCCAGCGAGACCAGGTGACGCTGCTGAACATCCCCGCCGAGTTCGTCCAGACCGTCGAGCTGAAGCAGGGCGACGAGACGCTGATGACCATGGAGGGCGGCATCTCGATTTCCGAGAACCCCGTCTTCCGCCTGGGCTACAAGCCGAACGGCCAGCCGGTCGCGGCCCATGCCGAGGACACCGACGGCCGCGTCTTCGACGCGAGCTTCCCGGCGGCGGGCGGTTGACCGGGTTGCACGCGCCAGGCGCCGCTGTCAGGTTGCCCGCGCATCCGCGACAGGACCCTTCATGATCGACACACGCAAGCTGGGCGGGCTGACCGTCAGCGACATCTGCCTGGGCACCATGACCTTCGGCAAGGACACCCCGAAGGACGAGGCGCTGGCCCAGATGGACCGGGCGATCGGCGCCGGGATCACCTTCTGGGACACGGCCGAGATGTATCCGGTGAACCCCGCCGCCGCCGAGACCTATGGCCGCACCGAGGAGATCATCGGCGAATGGCTCGCCTCGCGCGGGGGACGCGAGCGGCTGCAGATCGCCACCAAGGCCAGCGGCCCGAACGGCGGCCATACCCGCGGCGGCAAGGGGTTCGAGCCCGGCAACATCGCCCAGGCCGTGGACGATTCGCTGCGGCGGCTGGGGACCGACCACATCGAACTTTACCAGCTTCACTGGCCCAAGCGCGGCAGCTACGCCTTCCGCCAGAACTGGACCTTCGACCCCAGCCGCGCCTCCAAGGCCCGGGTGCAGGATCACATGGACGGCATCCTCGAAGCCCTGCGCGGGGTGGTCGCCGCGGGCAAGGTGCGCGAGTTCGGCCTGTCGAATGAAACGGCCTGGGGCACGATGGCTTGGCTTGCGGCGGCAGACCGCACGGGCGGGCCGCGCGTGGTGTCGGTCCAGAACGAATACGGGCCGCTCTGCCGGCTTTACGACACCGACCTGGCCGAGGTGGGTCACAAGGAAAACGTGACGCTGCTGGCCTATTCGCCGCTGGCCGCCGGACTGCTGACCGGGAAATACGCGGGCGGCACGCTCCCGCCGGACAGCCGCGCGGCGACCGGGATGCCGCGGGGCGAGGACGGCCGGCTCGGCGGGCGGATGACCGCGCGCGGCATCGCTGCCGCCGACGCCTGGGGCGACATGGCGCGCGGGCTCGGGCTCGACCCGATCCACGCGGCCATCGCCTTCGTGCGGCAGCGGCCCTTCCCCTCGGTCCCGATCGTCGGGGCCACGCGGATGACGCAGCTCGACCACCTACTGGCCGGGCTGGACGTCCGGCTGGACGCCGAGGCGATGAAGGCGATCGACGCCTTCCACCGCGCCCACCCGCTTCCCTACTGACGCAGCGGCGGGGGTTGCGGCCCCCGCCCTGCCCCGCATCATGACCCGCGTCTGGCCATGAAGGGGGGAACCATGCTGCCGCCGATCCTGTCGAACCTGCGCGTCCCGGTGGTCGCCGCGCCCATGTTCATCGTCTCGGGCCCCGAACTGGTCATCGCGCAGTGCAAGGCCGGGATCGTGGGCTCGTTCCCCGCCCTGAACGCGCGCGAGAGGGACGGCGAGCCGCCGCTGCTGGATGCCTGGCTGACCCGCATCCAGGAGGAACTGGATCGCCACAATCAGGCCAATCCCGACAACCCCGCCGCGCCTTTCGCGGTGAACCAGATCGTCCACCGCTCGAATGCGCGCCTCGAACGCGACATCGAGATCTGCCACCGCCACCGCGTGCCGATCTGGATCACCAGCCTCGGCGCCCGCCCCGAGGTGAACGCCGCCGCCCATGACTGCGGCGGCATCGCGCTGCACGACGTCATCAACGCGACCTTTGCGCGGAAGGCGCTGGAAAAGGGCGCCGACGGGCTGATCGCGGTCGCGGCCGGCGCGGGCGGACATGCGGGGCCGCAAAGCCCCTTTGCGCTGATCCAGGAAATCCGCGCGTTCTTCGACGGCCCGCTGCTGCTCTCGGGCGCCATCGCCACGGGCCGGGCGGTGCTGGCCGCGCAGGCGATGGGGGCGGACCTCGCGTATGTCGGCAGCCCCTTCATCGCGACCGAGGAAGCGAACGCCGTTCCCGACTACAAGCGAATGATCGTGGAAAGCGGTGCCGAGGACATCGTCTACACCCCCGTCTTCACCGGCATCGCCGGCAACTACCTCAAGCCTTCCATCCGTGGTGCGGGCATGGACCCGGACGCGCTGGATGCCAGCCACGGCGAGGGCATGGACTTCGGCAAGTCTGCCGGCAAGGCCAAGGCCTGGAGCCAGATCTGGGGCTCGGGCCAGGGGATCGGCGCAGTGCGCGAGGTCGTGCCCGCCGCCGCGCTGGTGGAGCGGCTGGCGCGCGAATATGCCGAAGCGCGCCAGGCCCTGCTGGAACGGTAAAGGGGGGCCGAAGCCCTCCCCGATCAGTGCGCGTCGGCCTGGGCCGCGGCGCGGGACAGTTCGGTCCGGTCAAGCTGGCGCGCGCCGTTGAAGAACCAGTTCAGCCCCACCGCCGAGACGGCCGCCAGCAGGATGCCCGAATGGGTCAGAACCTTGGTGGAGGCGGGCAGCCACTGGTCGAAGTTGCCCGCGATCATCGGGATCATCCCCATGCCCAGCGACACTGCCACCACGAACAGGTTGTGCCGGTTCGCGGCGAAATCGACCCGCGACAGCACACGGATGCCCGTGGCCGCGACCATGCCGAACATCACCAGCCCCGCGCCGCCCAGCACGACCGTCGGCAGCGCCTCGACCAGCGCGCCCATCTTGGGGATCAGCCCCAGCACGATCATGATGATGCCGCCCGCCACGCAGACATGGCGCGACCGTACGCCCGTCACGCCGACAAGCCCCACGTTCTGGCTGAACGAGGTATAGGGGAAGGTGTTGAATATCCCGCCCAGCAGCGTGCCCACGCCATCCGCCCGCAGGCCCGCCGCCAGCCTCGGCTGGTCGATGCGCTGGTCCACGATGTCGCCCAGCGCAAGGAACATCCCCGTCGATTCGATCATCACCACCAGCATGACCATGGTCATGGTCAGGATCATCACGGGATCGAAGGTCGGCGTGCCGAAGTGGAAGGGCTTGATCGGCGCGAACCAGGCGGCGGCCGCGACCTTCTCGAAATGCATCAGTCCCAGCGCGGCGGCGATGATGCCGCCGACCAGAATGCCGACCAGCACGGCGATATTGGCCACGAAGCCGCGGCCGAAGCGGGCGATCAGCAGGATCGTGGCCAGCACGAGAACGGCGATCAGGATGTTGCCGGGCGCGGCGTAAAGCGGGTTCGGCACGGTCGGCGCGAGCTTCAGCCCCTCGGGCACGCCCCCCGCCGCGACCTGCGCGTCCAGCCAGGCCTGCATCGCCGGATCGACCAGCGTGGGCGCGGTGGGCCCGGCCTGCAGGCCGAAGATCCAGTTGATGCCGATGGGCATCAGGCTGACCCCGATGGTCAGGATCACCGTGCCGGTCACGACCGGCGGGAAGAAGCGCAGCATCCGGCTGACAGCGGGCGCAAGGAAGATCGAGATCACCCCCGCCCCGATCACTGCGCCGAAGAGCGCGCGCGCCCCCTCCTGCCCCGGCATGGACTGGGCGATGGCGACCATCGGTCCGACGGCGGCAAAGGTCACGCCCATCATCACCGGCATCCGGACGCCCAGCCACGCCCCCATGCCCAGCGACTGGATGATCGAGGCGATGCCGCAGACGAAGAGGTCGGCCGAGATCAGGAAGGCCACCTCCTCGGGCGGCAGTTGCAGGGCGCGGCCCACGATCAGCGGCACGGCAATGGCGCCGGCATACATCACCAGCACGTGCTGCAGGCCCAGCGTGAACAGGCGCGGCGCGGGCAGCACCTCGTCCACCGGATGCACGTCTGCGCGTCGATGAGTGAGATCGGTCATGTATCCTCCCCCCCGGGCGACGTTCTCAGGCCCGGTTCTTCCCATCAGACTGCAGCAGCGTGCCGGTGCCGCAAAGCCTTTCCCCGTATTTTCCGCGATGCGGATTGCGGACTGCCGCCAATTGCGTCAGCTTGGCGCGCGCCATGAACGACACCCGCCCGCAGAAAGGCCCCGCCACCTCCTCTGGCCGCCCCGCGCGCGAGGGTCCGGCGGCGGGCTCCCCTGCCGTGGACCGGGCGCTGATGCTGCTGGACACATTGGCCGAGGGCGACGGCCTGTCGCTTTCCGAACTGGGCCGCAGGCTGGGGCTCGCCCCCTCGACGGTGCACCGCCTGCTGGGGGCGCTTGCCGCGCGGCGGCTGGCCGAGGTCGATCCAGCCACGCAGCTGTGGGGCGTGGGCCCCGGCGCCTTCCGCCTGGGCGCGGCCTTCCTGCGCCGCGGGGGCCTGGCCGAGCGCGCCCGCCCGGTGCTGGCGCAACTGGCCGAGGCCAGCGGCGAGACGGCGGTGCTGGCCGTCGCGGATGGCGATTCGGCGCTGGTCGTGGCCGAGGTGCCGGGCACATCCAGCCTGCGCGCCGTGCTGCCCCCCGGCACCCGCCTGCCCTATCACGCGACCGCCCCCGGCAAGGCGCTGATCGCGCATCTGCCCCTGGCGCAGGTCCGGGCGCTTCTGGGCCGCGCGCCCCTGCCCGCGCTGACGGGACGTTCGATCACCGACCAGGGGGAACTGACCGCCGATCTTGCCACCCTGCGCCACGGCGGCTGGCTAACCGAGCGGGGCGAATCCGCCGTGGGCCAGAATGGCATCGCTGCCCCTGTTTTCGGGGGTGCGGGCGACCCGGTGGCGGCGTTGGGGCTGGCGGGCCCCTCGACCCGGCTGGACGACGCGGCGCTGGCCGCGCTGGGTCCGCAACTGGCCGAGGCCGCCGCTGTTCTTGGCGCGGCGCTGGGCGGCCCCGCCCGGCATCTTTCCCCGGCCGCGCAGGGGCGATAGTTTCGCGGGCATGACCACGCCCCTTCCCGCCCTCGCCGCCATTGGCGACGCCGATGAAACGCTGACCGCGACCCTGGCGCGCGTGCTGAGCGCCGTCCTGCATCCCGGCGACACGCTGCTGCTGGAAGGCCCCGTCGGCGCGGGCAAGACCCATTTCGCCCGCGCCCTGATCCGGTCGCGCCAGGGCGATGCGGCCGAGGACGTGCCCAGCCCCACCTTCACCCTGGTCCAGACCTACCGGGACGCGGCGGGGGCCGAGATCTGGCACGCCGACCTTTACCGCCTGACCGATCCCTCGGAACTGGTGGAACTGGGCCTGGACGAGGCGATGGAGCAGGCGGTCACCCTGATCGAATGGCCCGACCGCCTGGGCGCGCCCCTGCCCGGCGCGCTGACGGTGGCGTTGACGCCTGCGGGAGAGGACCGTCGCCAGATCGTCCTGTCGGGCGATCCCGCCCGCTGGCGGGGTGTCGAGCGGCTGCTTCAGGTGGCGCAATTCCTGCGCGGCACGCCTTGGGCCGATGCGCGGGTCGAGCCGCTGGCCGGGGACGCCTCGGCCCGGCGCTATTTCCGGCTGCAGGGCGATCAGGGCAGCGCCGTCCTGATGGACGATCCCACCGGCGCGATCTCCCGCTATGCGGCCATGACCGACTGGCTGCGCCAGCGCGGCTTCCACGCCCCCGCCATCCTTGCCGAGGACCAGGCGCAGGGCCTTCTGATTGCCGAGGACCTGGGCGACGATCTCGTGGCCCACGTGCTGGACCGTGCGCCCGATGACGCGCCCGCGATCTACGACCGCGTCACGGACCTGATCGTGGACCTGCACGCCCACCGCCCGCCGGAGTTCGTCCCTGCGCTCGACGGCCCCGCGCTGGCGGAACAGGTGGCGCTGTTCGCAGACTATGCCGCTGCCGCAGGTGTCCCCGGGGCGGGCGCAAGGGTGCCGCAGACCATCGCCGCCCTTCATGCCGAGCTTTGCGCCGACGCGCTGCCGGTCGTGTCCTTGCGCGACTTCCACGCCGAGAACCTCGTCTGGCGGGGCGAGGCCCCGTTGGGCCTTCTGGACTTCCAGGACGCGGTGGCCACGCATCCGGCCTATGAACTGGCCTCGGTCCTGCAGGATGCCCGGCGCGACGTCCTGCCCGAGATCGAGGAAGGTGCAATCACCCGCTACCTGACCGCGACCGGGTTGGATTATGCCGCGTTCCGCGCCGCCTATGCGCTGATGGGCGCGCAGCGGAACCTGCGGATCATGGGCATCTTCACGCGGCTCTGCCTGCGCGACGGCAAGTCGCGCTATCTGGACATGATGCCGCGCGTCTGGGGCGCGATCACCCGCAACCTGTCCCATCCGGCGCTGGCGCCACTGGCCGCCGCGCTGAAGGACGTGCCCCCGCCCACGCCCGAGATCATCGCGGCAATCCGCGCCCGTTGCGGGTCTGTGCAATGACCGCCCCCGACAGCCTGATGCTGTTCGCGGCCGGCAAGGGAACGCGCATGGCGCCCCTGACGGACGTGACGCCGAAACCGCTGATCCGCGTGGCGGGCCACCCGCTGATCGATCATGCGCTGGCGCTCGCCCGCGCGGGCGGGGCGCGGCGGATCGTGGTGAACACCCATCACCTCGGGCAGCAGATCGTCGATCACCTTGCGGGCAGCGACGTGGTCGTCTCGGACGAAAGCGGCGCGCTGCTGGAAACCGGCGGCGGGCTGCGGAAGGCCCTGCCGCTGCTGGGTCCGAGTCCGGTGCTGACGATGAACCCCGACGTCGTCTGGACGGGGCCGAACCCCGTCGCCGCGCTGCGAGCGGCCTGGGACGGCCGGATGGACGCGCTGCTGATGCTGGTCCCGGTCAAGCGCGCGCAGGGCCGCATTGGCGGGGGCGACTTCGCGCTGGACGCAAAGGGTCGCATCGCGCGCGGCGGGCCCTTCGTCTATACCGGCTGCCAGATCATCCGCACCGAAGGACTGGCCGAGGTCGACGCCGAGATGTTCTCGCTGAATCTCCTCTGGGACCGCATGATCGCGCAGGGCCGCGCCTATGGCCTGGTCCATCCGGGCGGCTGGTGCGACGTGGGCCGCCCCGACTGCATCCCGCTGGCCGAGGCGATGCTGAGAGAGGCCGCATGACCGAGATGCAGGGCCTTTACGCGCTGCCCCCCGGCGTCGATTTCGCGGGCGAGGTCGTGCGCGGACTTCTGGACCGCATGAGCCATCTTCCACCCGAGGCGCTGGCGGGCGTCACGATCTACGGCAACTCCAGCCACACGCTGCGGGCGATCGAGGCCGCCTTCCACGAGGCGGGGCCGCTGCTGCTGCCGCGCCTGCGGCTGCTGGCCGAGATCGGCAGCGAATGCGGCTTCCCGCCCCCCGCCTCCCCTTTGGCGCGGCAGTTGGAACTGGCGCATCTGGTCGCCCGCGCGATGGCCAGCGACGACACCGGCCAGTCGGTCGCCGCCATGACCCGCTCGCTGGCCGAACTCATGGCCGAGATGCAGGCCGAGGGCTTGGGTGCCGAGGCGCTGGACGGCATCGACGCCGAGGATCACGCCGCCCACTGGCAGCGCGCCCTGGCCTTCCTGCGTATCGCCGCGCGCTTTCACCTGGACGGCGGCCCCGTCGACCGCGAGGCCCAGGCGCGCGCGGCGGCCGAACGGCTGGCCGCCGATTGGGCTGAAGGGCGCAACCTGCCCCCGGGACCGGTGATCGTCGCAGGCTCCAGCGGCTCGCACGGGGCCACGCGGCTGTACATGGAGGCCGTGGCTCGGCTGCCCCAAGGGGCGGTGATCCTGCCCGGCTATGACCCCGCCCTGCCCGAAGCCGTCGCCGCCATGCTGCGCGAGGGGAACGAGGATCACCCGCAGGCGCGCCTGGCCCCACTGGCTGCCTCCTGCGGGGCGCCGCGCCCCTGGACCGATGCAGCACCCCCGGATCCAGGGCGGAACCGGCTTCTCAGCCTCGCCCTTCGTCCTGCGCCGGTGACCGACCAGTGGGTGGCCGAGGGGCCTTCGCTGGGCGATCTCGGCGTGGCCGCTGCGGGCATGACGCTGATCGAGGCCGACAGCCCCGCCGACGAGGCGGGCGCGCTGGCCGTCCTGATCCGCGACGCCGTCCACCGGGGCGAGGAGGTCACGCTGATCTCGGCCGAACGGGGGCTGACGCGCCGGGTCGCCGCCGCGCTGGACCGCTGGGGGATCATCCCCGACGACAGTGCAGGCGTGCCGCTGCCCCTGACCGCTGCCGGCCGCTTCGCCCGCCACATCGCGGAACTGCCCGGCCGCCCCTTGGGGATCGATACGGCGCTGATCCTGCTCAAGCACCCGCTGACGGCGACGGGCCGGGGCCGCTGGGCCCGCCGCGCCCACCTGCTGCGCACGCGCGAGTTGGAACTGCACCTGCGCCGCAACGGCCCCGCCTTCCCCGACGGCGCGGCACTGCGCAAATGGGGCGAGCAGCCCCGGCGCGGCAAGCGCGACGAGGCCCGCGTCGCCTGGGCCGAGGGCATTGCCGCGCTGCTGGACGCGACCCTGCCCCTGATTGCCCACGCAGGCCCCCTGCCCTTGGCCGAACGCGCCGCGCGGCACCGGCAACTGGCCGAACTGTGGGCTGCCGGGCCCGATGGCTCGGTCGAAGCCTCGGCGCTTTACGCGGAACGGCCCGGCGAAAAGCTGCGGGCGGTCATGGACCACATCGCGCTGCACGCCGCGCGGGGGCCCATGATGTCGGCGCGCGACTTCGCCCGGCTGCTGTCGGACCAGTTGCAGGCCCAGGCCGTGCGCGCGGATGTCGAGGCGCATCCGCTGGTCCGCATCCGCGGCCCGCGCGAGGCCCGGACCGAGGCGCAAGGCCTCGTGATCCTGGGCGGGCTGAACGAGGGCGGCTGGCCGCAGCCCTTGGACCCCGACCCCTGGCTCAGCCGTCCCATGCGGCGGCAGGCGGGGCTGTCCCTGCCCGAGCGGCGCATCGGGCTGGCCGCCCACGACTTCCAGATCGCCGCCGCCGCTCCAAAGGTCGTCCTGTCCCGCGCCCATCGCAGCGACGAAGCCGAGACGATCCCCTCGCGCTGGCTGAACCGGCTGGTGAACCTGATGAACGGGCTGGGGTCGCAGAACGGGCCCGCCGCGCTGGCCGCGATGCGTGCGCGGGGGCGGCACTGGCTGGACTGCGCGGCGGCGCTGGCCGCACCCGGCCCCGCGGACATGGCGCCCCCGTCGCCCCGCCCCTCGCCGCGCCCGCCCGCGCCCGCGCTGCGCGAGCTGTCCGTGACCGCCGTGTCGCAGCTGATCCGCGATCCGTACGCGATCTACGCCCGCCATGTCCTGCGCCTGCGCCCGCTGGACCCGCTGCGCCCCGAACCGGACGCCGCCGAGCGCGGCAACGTCCTGCACGCCATCATCCAGACCTTCCTGTCGCCGCCGCCCGCGCCCGATCTGCCGCCCGAGGCGCTGATGGCACGGCTGATGGAGGCGGCCGACCGCGTGCTGGCCCAGGTGCCCTGGCCCTCGGTCCGGCTGTTCTGGCAGGCCCGGATCGCGGGCATCGCCCGGCAGCTGGTGCGCGACGAGCACGAGCGGCTGCAGTTGGGCACGCCCCTGGCAGTCGAGACGCGCTACCAGATCAAGGTCGCGGGGATGGAGTTCACCCTGACCGCCCGGCCCGACCGCATCGATCGGCTGGCCGACGGCACCGCCGTGATCTACGACTACAAGTCCGGCACGCCCCCCAGCCGCCCGCAGATCCTGAGCTTCGACAAGCAGCTTCCGCTGGAGGCGGCCATGGCCGAACGCGGCGTCTTCGGGCAGCCTATGAAGGTGGCGGACCTGCGCTACATCCGCCTTGGCGGCGAGGGCGAGACCACGCCGCGCGGCTGGGACGCGGAGATGGCGGAAACCTGGGACCAGTTCGTGGCCCTGATCTCGGCCTATCTGCGGGGCGAGCACGGCTTCACCGCCCGCCGCGCAATGGAGCGCACGGGCTTCGGCTCGGACTACGACCACCTCGCCCGCTATGGCGAATGGTCCGAGGCCGATCCGCCGCAAGCGATCAGGGTGGGGCATGAATGATCTTTCGGTGAAGACGCTCGGACCGGACCCCGCGACCCGCGCGCAGCATGTCGCGGCGGACCCCGACCGCTCGACCTGGCTGACGGCCAATGCGGGCTCGGGCAAGACAAGCGTGCTGACCGACCGGGTGGCGCGGCTGCTTCTGGCGGGGACGCGGCCGGAACGCATCCTTTGCCTGACCTATACCAAGGCCGCCGCGACCGAGATGCAGAACCGCCTGCTCAAGCGTCTGGGCGAATGGGCGATGCTGGACGACGCGGCGCTGACCCAGCGGCTGGCCCGCATGGGCGTGGGCGCGGGGGCGGACCTGAACGCGGCCCGGCGGCTGTTTGCGCAGGCCATCGAGACGCCGGGCGGGTTGAAGGTCCAGACCATCCACAGCTTCTGCGCAGGCGTCCTGCGGCGCTTTCCGCTGGAGGCCGGGGTGCCCCACGGCTTTGCGGAGCTCGATGAGCGCAGCGCCGCCAACCTGCGCGCCGAGATCATCGAGGCCATGGCGCGCGACGGCGCCCCCGAAATGGCCGACCTGCTGGCGCTGCAATCCGACAGCGGGCTGGACGGCTTCCTGGGCGGCCTGCGCGACTATGACCAGCCGCCCTGCACCCGGACGCTCTGGGGCGATTGCGGGCTGCCCGAGGGCTTCGACGACGCCACCCTTCTGGCGCAATGCTTCGACGGGGACGAGGCGACGCTGATCCCCGCGCTGATCCCGCTGTTGAGGGCGGGCGGCAAGACCGACGCCACCGCGGCCGAGAAGCTGTGCAAGGGCGCCTGGGACCGCGCGGGCGTGGACGAGCTTGCAATCCTCGAACAGGTGCTTCTGACCGGCGAGAAGGCCAAGGCGCCCTTTTCGGCCAAGCTCGGCGCCTTTCCGACCCAGGCACTGCGGCAGGGCTCCTGCACAGCGCTGATGGACCGGCTCGAGGAGATGATGTCCCGCGTCGAGGCCGCGCGGCCCATGCGGTTGGCCCTGGCTCACGCCCAGCGCACGCTGGCCCTGCAGCGCTTCGGCCATGCCTTCTGCCGGCGCTATGCGGCGGCCAAGACGGGGGGCGGCTGGCTCGACTTCGACGACCTGATCCAGCGGACGGCGAAGCTTCTGGACCATCCGACCATGGCACAATGGGTGCTGTTCCGGCTGGACGGGGGGATCGACCACATCCTCGTGGACGAGGCGCAGGACACCTCGCCGCTGCAATGGCAGGTGATCCAGCGGCTGACGGACGAGTTCACGGCCGGGGCCGGCGCCGCCGACCGTCCGCGCACCCTGTTCGTCGTGGGCGACCCCAAGCAGTCGATCTATTCCTTCCAGGGCGCCGACATCGCCGTCTTCGAGGCGCGGCGGTCCGAGTTCTCGCGCGCCTTCGAGGCCGCGGGCCAGCCCATGCAGGACGCGGCGCTGCGGCATTCCTTCCGCTCGTCGCCCGCGATCCTGCGGCTGACGGACGCCGTGTTCCAGGGCGAGGCCGCCCAGGGGCTGGGCGACACCCCGGCGCATATCGCCTTCCACGAGGGGATGCCCGGCCGGGTGGATCTCTGGCCCCCCGTGCCCGACCCCGAGAAGCCCGAGCCCATGCCCTGGCATGCGCCGGTGGACACGGTGGCCGCCAATGCCGCCCCTCGCGTGCTGGCCGATGCGGTGGCGAAAGCCGCCCGCGACATGATCGACACGCCCATCACCTTGCGGAACGGGCAGGTCCGGCCGCTGCGGCCGGGCGACATCCTGATCCTCGTCCAACGCCGCTCCGCGATCTTCCACGACATCATCCGCGCGCTGAAGCAGGCCGGGCTGCCCGTGGCGGGCGCCGACCGCCTGAGGCTGGGGGGTGAGCTTGCGGTGCGCGACATCCGCGCCGTCCTGTCCGTGCTGGCCACGCCCGAGGACGACCTGTCGCTGGCCGCCGCTCTGCGCTCGCCCCTGTTCGGGCTGACCGAGGACGAGCTTTACCGCTTGGCCGCCCCGCGTCCCGGCCTGCTGATCGAGGCCCTGCGCAAGTCGCCCCACGAACAGGCCCGCGCCCTGCTGGCTGACTTGCAGGGGCACGCGGATTTCCTGCGGCCCTATGACCTCATCTCGCGCCTGCTGGTGCGTCACGGCGGTCGCGCCCGGCTGATCGGGCGCTTGGGCCCCGAGGCCGAGGACGGCATCGACGAGCTTCTGTCGCAGGCGCTGACCTACGAGACGACGGAAACGCCCTCGCTGACGGGCTTCCTGGTGTGGCTGGCCGACGACGAGGCGCAGGTGAAGCGCCAGCCCGGCGCGGCGCAGGAAGGCGGCGGGCTGATCCGCGTGATGACGGTGCATGGCGCCAAGGGTCTGGAAAGCCCCGTGGTGATCCTGCCCGACTGCGCCAGGCGCAAGGGCGCAGGACGCGGGGCACCCACGATCCTGCCCGACAGCGGCCCGCCCGCGCATTGGCGCCCGGCCAAGCCCTGGCAGACGCCGCAGGTACAGGAATGGATCGCTCGCGACCAGCAGCGGCAGGAAGAGGAACGGCGGCGGCTTCTCTATGTGGGCCTCACCCGCGCGGAAAGCTGGCTGATCGTGGCGGCGGCGGGCGAGACGGGCGAAGGCTGCGAAAGCTGGCATGCGATGGTGGCCGAGGGCTTTGCCCGCGCCGAGGGGATGATGCAGGCCGACCTGCCCTGCGACTGGGGCGACTGCGGCATCCGCCGCCTGTCCTTCGGCGACTGGCCCGCCGAGGCGGCGGCCGAGGCCCCGCCCGCGCTGCATGAAACCTTCTTGCCCGACTGGCTGCGCGAACAGGCCCCCGCGATGCCCCGCGCGCCCGGTCCCGTGGCCGCGACCGCGCTGGGGGGCGACAAGGTGCTGTCCTCGGACCTTGCCACCGGCAGCGCGGGCGACCGCGAGGCCGCGCTGCTGGCGGGCACCCGGCTGCATCTGCTGCTGGAGCATCTGCCGGGCGTTTCTCCCGAAGAGCGCGCAACCCGCGCCCGCGACCTGCTGGCGGGCTCCGAAGGAGGCCTGCCCACCGAACCTGAACTGGCGGTTCTGCTGGAAGAACTGTCGGCGCTGCTCGAGGCCGAGGAACTGGCGTCCCTTCTGTCGCCCGCGGGCGCCACGGTTCTGCGCGAGGTGGCGCTGTCGGCGCCCCTGCCGAACGGGCGCCGGCTTTCGGGCACCATCGACCGGCTGGTCGTCACGCCCGACCGTGTCACCGCCATCGACTACAAGTCGAACGCCGCCGTGCCCGACCGGCCCGAGGAGGTCCCCGAGGGCTATCTGCGCCAGATGGCCGCCTATCGCCACGCCCTGCGCGGCATCTATCCGGGCCGCGCGGTGGACTGCGCGATCCTCTGGACCCGCGCGCGGTCTGCCATGACCCTGCCCGACTCGCTGCTGGATGCCGCGTGGGAGGCCGCCATGCGCGCCCTTGACCCCGCCGGGGCGGGCCCATAGCTCTGCCCTGACCCCCAGATCCCCGCAAGGAGCTTTCCCATGGCCACCTCCAAAGCCACCGACGCCGATTTCGACAGCGTCGTCCGTCAGTCCGATGTCCCCGTTGTCGTGGATTTCTGGGCCGAATGGTGCGGCCCCTGCCGCCAGATCGGCCCGGCGCTGGAAGAACTGTCGGACGAATACGCCGGCCGCGTGAAGATCGTGAAGGTCAACGTGGACGAGAACCCCGACACCCCGGCGACGCTGGGGGTGCGCGGCATCCCGGCGCTGTTCATGTTCAAGGACGGCGAGGTCGTGTCGAACCGCATGGGCGCCGCGCCCAAGGCCTCGCTGAAGGCCTGGATCGACGAAGCCGTCTGATCCCGTAACCCGGACGCCGTCCCTGCCGGGCGGCGTTCAGGCCACCGCGGCCGGGGCCGGGCACAGTTCGGACAACCGGCGCGGGCGGTCGTAGTAATAGCCCTGCACCAGCCGCACCCCGGCCGCGCGCAGACACTCGAGTTCCTCGTCCGTCTCGATCCCCTCGGCTACCACGGTCAGTCCCAGGTCGTCGCACAGGTTGACGACATGGCGCAGCACCATCCAGGCCCGGTCGGCGGTGCAGCAGTCGGCGATGAAGTCGCGCGACAGCTTAATCCCGTCGAACAGGCCCGAGCTGACATGCGACAGGGCCGCGTATTCCGTCCCGAAGTCGTCCAGCACCAGCCGGAAGCCGTGCCGCCGCAGCGCCTCGACCTCGGATCCGGGCGCGACGGTGCTGACCGCGACGCTTTCCGTCAGTTCCAGCGTCAGCCGTGCCGGGTCCAGCCCGTACGCGTGCACGATCGCGGCCGCCGCCTCGGCAAAGCCCGGCTCGGCCAGTTGCCGGGCCGAGACGTTGATTGCCAGCCGGAGGTCTGCGGGCGCCCGCAGCAGGTCGGCACAGGCGCGGTTCAGGACCCAGCGCCCCATCTCGCCGATCATGCCGTTCTGCTCGGCCAGTGGAACGAAGACCGAGGGCTCGATGCGGCCGTGGGTGGGATGCTGCCAGCGCAACAGGGCCTCGAAGGCAATGGGGCTGTCGCTGTCCAGCGAGATGATGGGCTGGTATTCCAGGAAGAATTCGTCGTTGCGGCAGGCGCTGCCGAGGGCGTGCAGCAGCGTCTCGCGCGCATCGGCCTCGTCCTGCATCGCGGGGGTGAACTGCAGGGCCGAACCGGGCTGCGCCTTGGCGGAATACAGCGCCAGATCCGCCTGCCGCAGCACGGTCGAGACGGGATTGCGCGCGGTCCAGTCCGCATCGGCGATTCCCGCACTGAAATCCGGCACGCAGAAGACGGGGCCGATCGTCATCCCTGCCGCACAGGCCGTCTTGAGCCGCGCGCAGAGCGCCCGCGCCTCGACCGCGTCCGCGACCACCGCGCAGAACTCGTCCCCGCCCATGCGCGCGCAGACGGCATGGGCGGGTGCGCAGGCAACCAGCGCCTGGGCAAGCCGCACCAGGAAGCGGTCGCCGATCTGGTGACCATGGAGGTCGTTGATCGCCTTGAAGCGGTCCACGTCGATCAGCACCACGGTTGCGGTCGCGTCCTTGCCGCGCAGGCGGTGAAGATGCTCGTACAGGGTGCGCCGACTGCCCAGGCCCGTCAGCGCGTCCCGTTCCGCCAGATAGCGCGCGCGTTCCAGCGCCAGCCGCTCCTCGTGCATGTCTTCCAGCGTGCCGACCCACTCGGCCGGGTGACCATCGGATTTAGGGATCAGCACGCCGCGGGCCCGCACCCAGCGCCAGTGGCCCTGGGCGTCCCGGACACGGCATTCCACCTGCAGGCTGTCGCAATGCTCCAAGCCGCGGAAATCCAGCCGGGCGCGATCCTCGGGGTGGAAGCGACCCAGGCTGGCCCGGCCCAAGGCCAGGTGGTCGGGCTGGCCGGTCAGGGCTTCCCAGCCGAGGACGGCCCGGACGCGCCCCGCCAGATCCGCCCGCCACAGCACCAGCGCCCCCGCCTTCAGCGCCGCGCGATAGCGATCGCTGCTGCGCTGAAGATCAGCCTCGGCGCGGCCCGACGCCCCACCGTCGAAGCCGAAGTCGTCGTGGTGCGAATCCGTCATGGTTCATCCGCCAGCGGAAATTGCCCCTTTTGTATAGGCAAACACCTGCCGGTCAAAGAGAATCCGCCGCTTTGCAGGTTTCCCGGGAAAGCCTCAACCGAAGGGATGAGGCCCTGACACCTTGCGCGCCAATGGACCCGCACCGAGGCGGCGGCATCCGGCCAAGACCAAGACGGTGCGCCTTTCAGCCGCCTTTCCCTGCACCCAAGACGAGGCACTGCCGAACCCAAGGTCCGGCAAGCCAGATGATTCCGCGTGCAAAGAGCCTCGCCGCCGGACCCTATGGTTCACGGCCCGGCACTGGGCAGGAGATCACGGCAGACGGGGCCCCTCTCAGTCCTTAGCGTCAGCTACCGCAATTCCCCGGCAGGCAGGCGTCACCACAGGAAGTCGTCCGACCCCAGTTCGGCAAGCCTTGTCCATTCGATCCGCAGCACATCGCCGCCCTGCCGGAACTCGACATGATTGCCGGCCTGGACCAGCTGGCCGCGCACGTCAGCCCATGTGTCCAGCCCCGCGAAGCTGCGCAGGTCGATGACGTCCTGCGCCTCGTCGAAGTTGCGGATCGTGTCCAGCCCGTCGTTGAAGACGAAGCGGTCCACCCCCGCGCCCCCGCGCAGAAGATCGCTTCCTGCCCCCCCGTCCAGCACGTCGCGGCCGCCCTCTGCCGCCAAGTCGTCGTTGCCGGCCCCGCCCAGCAGGGTGTCATCGCCCGCGCCGCCGATCAGGATGTCGTGCCCCGCGCCGCCCTGGATCCGGTCGGCGCCGTCCTGCCCGAACAGGCGGTCGCCGCCATCGCCGCCGTCGATCTGGTCGTTGCCGCCGTTGCCCGAAATCGTGTCGGAGCCCGCGGCCCCCAGCAGCCGGTCGGCGCCCCCGCCACCGATCAGCGCATCATTCCCGGCGGCGCCATCCAAGAGGTTCGCGCCGCCCGAATCCGTCAGCCGGTCGTTGCCCGCACCGCCGTAAAGCGAGTCGTTGCCCGCCCCCCCAATCAGCTGGTCGTCGCCATCCTCGCCCCACAGCCGGTCATTGCCGTCGCCGCCGTTCAGCACGTCCGCTCCGCCACGGCCATAAAGCTGGTCCGCGCCCGCGTTGCCCGTCAGCCGGTTGGCCGCGCCGTTGCCGACGATCGTGTCTGCGCCGCCGCCGCCGGTCGCATCCTCGATCATCGTGTCGGGGGCGATCTGCATGTTGCCCACCGCACCCATCACGTTGGAAAAGGCGCCCGGCATCAGGTCGATCCGCTGCGCCGCGCTTGTGCCCGAGAAGTTCACCGCGTCCCGCCCGCCGTGGTCGGCGATCAGGAACGTCGCCTGCGCCCCCAGACGCGCCGCCGCGTCCAGCGAGCCGCCTGCGTTCGAGTTCACGCCATAGGTCGTGTTGCCCATGTGCATGTTCGAGGCGCCATACATCTGCCGCAGCGCCAGATAGTCGGCCAGCATCGGGGTCAGGTGATAGGCCTTGGTCGCGGTGACCCAGGTGTTCTCGTTCTGATCGAAATAGGACATGATGCTCATCTGCCAGCTGTCGTTGGCGATGGCGGACTGGCTGAACTCCTCGACCCGGTCATAATCCTGCGGGTGGCCCAGCCCGAGAGCATGCAGGGTTTCGTGCACATAGGTGCGGAAGGCGAAGCTGCCGTAACTGTCGCCCGGCTCGACCCGGTCGGCCGCGATCCGCACGGTCGCGTTGTTGATGGTGGTCCCGGAATAGGTCGTGCGCGTGTTGGCCCCCGAGCCCTCGTGGCTGTAGGTGATCTTGGCCGAGCCCGTCGTTTCGCGGAAGTTCAGGCCGGTCATCCGGGCGATCTCGGCCAGCGCGTTGCGGGCGAGGCCCTGTTCCTGCGCGGTCAGGGCGGTGATGTTGACGGTGATGGTGCCGTCCGAGCCCGGCCGCATGGTGCGGATGGCCCCTTCCCCGTAATTGCTGGTCATCAGGCGTTGCGCGAACTGCTGGGCGGTCAGAACCTGCATGGGCTGAATCCTTCCGGTCGTGGCGGACCCAGCCTAGGCAGGAATGACCCGGCCCGCCAACCTGTGATTGCGATCTTGGTTAATCATCTACCAAGGCGCGAACGACCCTCAGCCGCGCAGGGTTCCTCCGGTCGCCTTGCCGACCTTCTCGACGATCTTCTCCGCGACCGCCTCGATTTCCGCGTCCGTCAGGGTCTTGCCCCTGGGCTGCAGGCGGACGGTCAGGGCGATGGACTTCTTCCCGGCACCCATCTGCGCCTCGGCCCGCTCGCCCTTGAACTCGTCGAAGACGGTGACGCGCTCGACCAGCGCCTTGTCGGCGCCCTGCGCCGCGTTGACCAGCGTCAGAGCCTCGACGCGGTTGTCCACGACGAAGGCAAAGTCGCGTTCCACCGCCTGCAGGTCGCTGATGTCCAGCGCAGGCCGCGTGGGCGTCTTCACCTTCGGCAGCGGCACGTTGGCGAGGTGAACGGTGAAGGCCACCGCCGGCCCCTTGACGTCCAGCGCCTTGAGGATGCGGGGGTGAACCTCGCCGAAACTGGCCAGCCGCTTCGGCCCCAGCGCGATGTTGCCGGCGCGGCCGGGATGCCACCAGCCGTCCAGCTTGCGGTCGATCTGGGCACGGGCGGGGGCGCCGATGGCGGACAGGATCGCTTCGGCGTCGGCCTTGGCGTCATAGATGTCCACCGCGCGGCGCGAGCCATGCGGGTCGCGGGCGGCGCTGGCGCCGACCAGCAGGCCCGACAGCTGCACCGCCTGCTCGCCCGGCTCGCCGCCGGCGAAGACGGGGCCGACCTCGAAAAGCGACAGGTCCATGAAGCCCCGCGCCTGGTTGCGGGCCGCCGCGGCCAGCAGGCCGGGCAGCAGGTCGGGGCGCAGGTGGGTCATCTCGGACGAGATCGGGTTCTCGATCCGCACCGCCTCGGACCCGCCGCCGAACAGCGCGGCCGAGGGCTGGTCGATGAAGCTGTAGGTCACGCATTCGTTGTAGCCCAACGCCGCCGCCATTCGCCGGGCGGCGGATTCGCGGCGCTGCAGCGGCGTCAGCACCGGCTGCGGCACGCCCGCGCGGGGGCGCGGCAGGGGCTGGCCCTGCAGGCGCGAGAGGCTGGCGATGCGGGCGATTTCCTCGACCAGATCGGCCTCGCCCTGCACGTCGGGACGCCAGCTCGGCACCTGGGCCATGTCGCCCTCGAGCCGGAAGCCCAGAGCCTCCAGCGTGGCGCGCTGCTCGGATTCGGGGATCTCGAGGCCGACGAGGCTTTGCGTCCGCGCGGGGTCCAGCTTGTAGGCGCGGGCGTGGTCGGGGGCGGCGCCCGCCTCGACCACGTGGCTCGGCTCGCCGCCGCAGAGGTCGAGGATCAGCCGCGTCGCCAGTTCCAGCCCGTCACGGGTGAAGGCCGGGTCCACGCCGCGTTCGAAGCGGTAGCGGGCGTCCGAGTTGATCTTCAGCGCCCGGCCCGTCGCGGCGATGCCGATGGGCTGCCAGTAGGCGCTTTCGAGGAAGACATCGACGGTCTCCTCGGTCACGCCCGAGGCCTCGCCGCCCATGATCCCGGCCAGGCTTTCGGGGCCGTGGTCATCCGCGATCACCAGGTCGCCCGCGCGCAGGGCATAGGTCTTGCCGTCGAGCGCAAGCAGGCTTTCCCCTTCGCGCGCGCCGCGCACGGTCAGGTCGCCCTGCACTTTCCCCGCGTCGAAGACATGCAGCGGGCGGTTCAGGTCGAAGGTGAAGAGGTTGGTGATGTCCACCAGCGCCGAAATCGGCCGCAGCCCGATGGCGCGCAGGCGGCTTTGCAGCCAGTCCGGCGAGGGGCCGTTCGTCACGCCCCGGATCAGCCGACCCGCGAAATGCGGGGCGCGGTCCAGCACGTCCGCCTCGATGGTCACGCCGAGGGGGCTGTCGAAGCTGCCCGCGACGGCCTGCACCTCCAGCGGCTTCAGCGTGCCCAAGCCCCGCGCGGCGAGGTCGCGGGCGATCCCCCGCACGCCCAGCGCATCGGGGCGGTTCGGGGTGATCTTGATGTGGATCATCGGGTCGATCTTTTCGGGCGCGTTCTCGGCCAGCCAGTCGATGAAGCGCTGCCCGACCTGCCCCGAGGGCAGCTCGATGATGCCGTTGTGCTCGTCGGAAAGCTCGAGCTCGCGTTCCGAGGCCATCATGCCGTGGCTCTCGATCCCGCGGATCTTGCCGATGCCGAGGGTGGTGTCGATGCCCGGCACATAGTCGCCGGGCTTGGCCAGCACGCCGACCAGCCCCGCCCGCGCATTAGGCGCGCCGCAGACGACCTGCTTCTCGCCCTCGTTCGTCGCCACCCGCAGCACCCGCAGCCGGTCGGCGTCGGGATGCGGATGGGCCTCCTCGATCCGGGCGATGGTGAAGGCGGAAAGCTTCGAGGCGGGATCGACTACCTCCTCGACCTCGAGCCCGAGGTCGGTCAGCGCGTCGGTGATCTCGGTCAGGCTCGCCGTGGTGTCGAGATGGTCACGGAGCCAGGAGAGGGTGAGTTTCATCAGAGTTCGATGCCTTCTGAACCGCCTTTTAGCATGGCGCTTACAACGGCGTTCTCAACGGTCTCAGGACGTCGCACATCGTAGATCTTGAAACCATCCCACTTCGGTGGAAGTGGGCGAGGGGCAAGCTGCTGCTCCAAGAAATCAACTGCTGATTGAACATCCCTGACAAACTGCGGAACTGCTTCCCTCAGATCATTGTATCCCCCTGCCACAGTTAACGCGATATTAAAAGCGAGCATTATATCAAAGCGAGCCTCACGGGAACCGGGTATGAAATGAATACCCGAGAAATAAACTCCCAAATACTCAAATAATGGCTGTTCGTTGCTCCCGGGTAGTGCAGCAGGTGCAACGAACTGGAAGTTCTCTGTCTCAGCGGCCACAAGTCGGCGGGGTTCGTATGACCTCATTGCGCCAACTACACTCTGAACCTCCTCCGCAAGGCGACCTGACGAGAGACCCATTTGGAAGCCCTCATCGCTCAACTTGTATCGTGCTTTGGCAATATCTACAGTGATAACATTATGTCGATCTTCAAATATGGGCCACACTGCCATTTAATTAATTCCTTGCTCCATTTCTTTCGGCACAAATGCACTCACCGCGACAGCCCCCCACTCACACTCGGCACATCCCCCGCCGCGAACCCATAGTGCCGCAGCCAGCGCAGGTCGCTCTCAAAGAACGCCCGCAAATCAGGAATCCCGTATTTCAGCATCGCGATCCGGTCGATGCCCATGCCGAAGGCGAAGCCCTGCCACTCGGCGGGGTCGATCCCCCCGGCCTGCAGCACCTTGGGATGGACCATGCCGGAACCCAGGATTTCCAGCCAGCTTTCCCCCTGCCCGATCTTCAACTGGCCGCCGGACCAGTCGCAGCGGATGTCCACCTCGGCCGAGGGCTCGGTGAAGGGGAAATGCGAGGCGCGGAAGCGCAACTCGACCTCGTCGACCTCGAAGAAGGCGCGGCAGAATTCTTCCAGCGTCCATTTCAGGTTGGCCATCGAGATGTCGCGGCCGATCGCCAGCCCCTCGACCTGGTGGAACATGGGCGTGTGGGTCTGGTCCATGTCCATGCGATAGACGCGGCCGGGGCAGATGATCCGCAGGGGCGCGCCCATCGCCTCCATCGCGCGGATCTGGACGGGCGAGGTATGGGTGCGCAGGACATGGGGCGGGCGGGTGTCGCCTTCCGCGCGGGCCATGAAGAAGGTGTCGTGCTCCTGCCGCGCGGGGTGTTCGGGCGGGATGTTCAGGGCGTCGAAGTTGTACCAGTCGGATTCGACCTGCGGCCCCTCGGCCACCGAAAAGCCCATGTCGGCGAAGATCGCGGTGACCTCGTCCATGACCTGGGACACGGGGTGGATGGTGCCCTGCGGGCGCGGGCGGCCGGGCAGCGTGACGTCCAGCCATTCGCCCGCGAGCTTTGCCTCCAGCGCCGCGTCTTCCAGCGCCAGCTTGCGGGCGCGCAGGGCGGCGTCGATCTCGTCCTTGACGCGGTTCAGGGCGGCGCCCGTGGTCTGGCGCTCCTCGGGGGTCATCTTCCCCAGTTCGCGCATCTTCAGCGCGATCTCGCCCTTCTTGCCAAGGGCCGCCAGGCGGACCTCCTCCAGCGCCGTGACGCCTTCAGCCTCGGCGACGCGGCCAAGCCAGGTGGAACGCAAGCTGTCGGGATCGGTCATCGGGGGCCTCGCGGGAATTGCGGGGCGGGGTTAGCACGGGGGACGCGCGGTTTCTAGCGCGGCGTGGCGCGCAGCCAGACGCCGCCCTCGGGGCGCAGCGTGAGGATCATCCGGGGGTAAGGGTCGCGGCCGGGAACCAGCGCGAAGTCGAAGCGGGCGAGCAGCGTGGCCAGGATGATCGCGGCCTCCTGCAGGGCGAAGCTGGCGCCGATGCAGATGCGGGGGCCGCCGCCGAAGGGCAGAAAGGCGAAGCGGTCGCGCTGGACACCGGGGGCGAAGCGGTCGGGGTCGAAGGCGTCGGGGTTGTCCCACAGCAGGCGGTGCCGGTGCAGCGCGTAGATCGGCAGGATGACGGTGTCGCCCGGCTCGATCCGCCGTCCGCAGAGGGTGTCGGCGCTGCGCGCGGTGCGCGAGAAGAAGGCGGCGGGCGGATAAAGCCGCAGCGATTCCTGCACGACCTGCTGGACGTAGGAAAGGCGCGGCAGTTCGGCGGCGGTGATGCGCGGGCCTGCCGCCTGCGCCTCGGCCGCGGCGCAGGCCTGCACGGCGGGGTCGAAGGCGCAGAGGTACAGCGCCCAAGACAGGGTCAGCGCCGTCGTCTCGTGCCCCGCGACGAGAAAGGTCAGCAGGTTGTCCCGCAGTTCCGACGGGTTCATGGAGCGTCCCGTTTCCGGGTCCACGCCCGCCCGCAGCAGATCCAGCAGGTCGGGCGGCAGGCGGGCACCACGGCGGGCGCGTTCGGCAATGGCGTGATCGGCGAGCGCCCGCGTTTCCCTCAGCACCCGCCCCGAGAAGATGCGCCCCGGACGCGGCACCCAGCGGGGCAGTCCCAGCACGTCCAGCAGCGACACTTGGGCGACCGAGGCGATGTAGCCGTTGAACGCGCGGTAGACGACATCGCGGTCGATGCTCTCGCCGCCGGAAAAGGTCACGTCGCTGATGATGTCGAAGGTCGCGGCGACCATCTCGGCATGGGCGTCGAAGGGCTGGGGGGCTTGGGCGATGCGCGCGGCGGAAGCCTCGGCGGCGGCGGTCATCACCGGGGCCAGCGCCTCGACATGGCGGGCGGCGAAGGCGGGGGCGGCGGCCAGCCGCTGCCAGCGCCACTGCGCGCCTTCGGCGATGAACATGCTGTTGCCAATGGCGGGTTCCAGCAGCAGCTTGGTGACGACGGACTTGGGATAATCCTCGACCCGATCCTTCAGCACGCGACGCAGGGCGCCGGGGTCCATGACCATGTGCCAGCGAAGGCCCGCGCGCCCCGAGATGATCGGCTCACGCAGGGCGGCCTCGGGGATCAGCTCCAGCACGTTGCGCTGCGCGGCCACCGCCCAGCCGAGGACTCCTCGCGGGCGCGGGGCAAGGGCAACGCGGGGCGGCAGGCGGTCCATGGCTTTTCCAATCCCCGCCCCCCAGCCTAGTTGCAGCGGCGCGCGCAAGCTGTCACGCCTGCGTGATGGCACCCTTGGGACGGAGAGACCCATGCTCGACCCCATCATCGACGCAATCAACGGCGTTCTGTGGAATTACGTGCTGATCTACGGGCTGATCGCCGTCGGCATCTATTTCACCCTGCGCCTGCGCTTCATCCAGTTCGTCCATTTCGGCGAGATGCTGCGCTGCACCTTCGGCCGGACCGAGAAGGACCGGGACGGGATCTCGCCCTTCCAGGCGCTGTCGGTCAGCCTGGCCAGCCGCGTCGGCACCGGCAACATCGCGGGCGTGGCGGTGGCGATCACGCTGGGCGGCCCCGGCGCGGTCTTCTGGATGTGGATCGTGGCGCTGGTCGGCATGGCCACGGCCTATGCGGAATCGGCGCTGGCGCAGCTTTACAAGGTTCACGGGCCCCACGGGATGTATCGCGGCGGGCCCGCCTTCTACATCGCCAACGGGCTGCGGCTGCGCTGGCTCGCCATGCTCTTCGCGGTGGCGCTGCTGATCTCCTTCGGGCTGGTGTTCGAGGCGGTGCAGGCCAATTCCATCGCCGAGGCCTGGGAAACCTTCGGCGTGCCGCGCTGGGTCACCGGCGTGTCGCTGGCCTTCTTCACCGCAATCATCATCTTCGGCGGCATTCCCCAGATCGCGAAGGTGGCCGAACTGATCGTGCCCTTCATGGCCGGGGCCTATCTGCTGGCCGCCGCCTGGATCTTCGCCACGAACATCGCCGAGGTGCCGGGCGTCCTGGCGCATATCTTCCGCCAGGCGCTGGGGCTGGAGCCTGCCGTGGGCGGCGTCGCGGGCGGCATGGCGGCGGCCATGCTGAACGGGGTCAAGCGAGGGCTCTTTTCCAACGAGGCGGGGATGGGTTCGGCTCCGAACATCGCGGCGGTGGCGACGCCCGACCCGCATCACCCGGCGGCGCAGGGCTTCGTGCAGTCGCTGGGCGTCTTCATCGACACCATCCTCGTCTGCACGGCGACGGCGGTGATGATCCTGCTGTCGGGCGCGGTGCCCTCGGCCGAACTGACCGGAGTCGCGCTGACGCAGGCCGCGCTGGGCGAGCATTTCGGACAGACGGGCATCTATTTCGTTGGGCTGGCGATCCTGTTCTTCGCCTTCACCTCGATCATCGGCAACTATGCCTATGCCGAGAACGCGCTGGTCTACCTGGGCTTCGGCGACCAAGGCATCTTCGTGCTGCGACTGGCCGTGCTGGGCATGGTGATCTGGGGCGCGCAGCAGGCGGTCACCACGGTCTTCAACTTTGCGGATGCCTCGATGGGGCTGATGGCGACGATCAACCTGATCGCCATTGTGGCGCTGTCGGGGATCGTGGCGCAGCTGACGCGCGACTATGTCACCCAGCGCCGCATGGGCCGCCGGCCCGAGTTCCACCTGTCCGCCCATCCCCAGCTGGCGGATCGCGGCGTGGACAACGACATCTGGCGCTGAGGCCTAAAACGAAAGAACCCGCGCCGAGGCGCGGGTTCCTGCATTCCATCCTGTCCGATGGATCAGGCGGCGACGGTGGCCGGGGTGCCGGCGGCGGCCTTCGCCTGGGCCACGATGGCGTTGAAGGCCTCGGGCTCGTGCACGGCCAGGTCGGCCAAGACCTTGCGGTCCACCTCGATCCCCGCCTTCGACAGGGCGGCGATGAAGCGCGAATAGGTCATCTCGGCATCCACCGCGCGGACGGCGGCGTTGATGCGGGCGATCCACAGCGCGCGGAAGTTCCGCTTGCGGACCTTGCGGTCGCGGGTCGCGTACTGCAGCGCCTTGTCCACGGCCTGGGTGGCGGTGCGGAAGTTGCGCGAACGGTTGCCGTAATAGCCCTTGGCGGCGTCAAGGACCTTCTTGTGGCGGGCGTGGGTGACCTTGCCGGATTTAACGCGGGACATGGTTCAGATCCTTCTCAGCGGTCGTAGGGCATGTATTTCTTGACGATCTTCGCGTCCTGGTCGGACAGGATCATGGTCCCCGTCACGTCCCGGATGAATTTCGTCGAGCGCTTGATCATGCCGTGGCGCTTGCCCGCCGGGCCTGCCTTGACCTTGCCGCTTGCCGTCATCGAGAACCGCTTCTTTGCCGCGGCCTTGGTCTTCATCTTCGGCATTTTCTTCTCCTTGTCAGAGTGAACGCGCGACTCGGCAATGCCAACCGGCCGGCCGCGCGGGACGTGTGGAAGCGCGCCTGATACCGGCGCGCGGGCGGGATGGCAAGCGGAAGTTGCGGCCTACAGCCGGACCTGACCCGCTATAAGGCGCTGCCAGGCCTCGCCCAGGTCCTGCACCCGGAAAGGCGTCGGGTCCATCCAGGCGCCCAGGAACAGCGCCGCCACGCCGAGAACAAAGGCGATGGCCGCGCCGCGCGGCGGCTCGATCCGGGCCAGCGAGACGATCGCCAGGATGACCGACACCGCCATCAGCGCGGTGCCCAGCAGGATAAGGACGTCGGACATGGGATCGAACTCGTGCAGAAGGCGGACCGCCCCGTCACTCGGGGTCGGTGCTGGATAGCAACAGCTCGTCGCAGGATGCAACGCGAAGAATGTTCGTGGACCCCGCGGTGTTGAAGGGCACGCCCGCGATCACGATGACCTTCTGGGTGCGATCCGCGAAGTCGAACTCCTGCGCGGCGTTCACGGCGTTCAGCACCGCCTGCTTGAAGCGCTCCAGCGCGGGCGTGCCCACGCAATGCGCTCCCCAGACCAGCGCCATGCGCCGCAGCACGGCAGGCTCGGAGCTCATGGCGATGATCGGCACCTTGGGGCGTTCGCGGGCGACCAGCCGCACGGTGGTCGAGGACTGGGTATAGGCGCAGATGGCGGCGATGTCGGTCGTTTCGGCGATCTCGCGCGCGGCCACGGCCATGGAATCGGCCACGCTGGTGCGGTTGTCCGTCCCGCGCGAGCCGTCGATGATGATCCGGTAGGTCGGGTCGCTCTCGACCGAGCGGGCGACGTTGTCCATCGTCGCGACCGCCTCGACCGGATAGCGCCCCGCCGCCGATTCGGCCGACAGCATGACGGCATCGGCCCCCTCGTAGATGGCGGTGGCGACGTCGCTGACCTCGGCCCGGGTGGGCATGGGGCTTTCGATCATGGATTCCAGCATCTGGGTCGCCACGATGACGGGCTTGGCCGCCTGACGGCAGGCCCGGACCAGCCGCTTCTGGATCGGCGGCACCGAATGGACCGGCAGTTCCACGCCGAGGTCGCCCCGTGCGACCATGATCCCGTCCGAGACCTTCAGGATGTCGGCAAAGCATTCGACCGCCGCGGGCTTCTCGATCTTGGACAGGATCGCCACGCGACCGCGGGACAGCTCGCGCGCCTCGGTCACGTCCTCGGGTCGCTGGACGAAGGACAGCGCCAGCCAGTCCACGCCCAGCCCGCAGGCGAATTCCAGATCCGCGCGGTCCTTGTCCGACAAGGCCTTCAGCGGCAGCACCGCGTCGGGGACGTTGACGCCCTTGCGGTTGGAAATCATGTCCCCCGCCGTCACGACGCATTCCGCGAAGTCCGGCCCGCAGCTTTCCACGCGCAGCCGGATCTTGCCGTCGTTCACGAGCAGACGAGAGCCGACCTTGAGCGCGGCGAAGATCTCGGGATGCGGCAGTTGCACCCGCCGCCCGTCGCCCGGCGCGGGGTCGAGGTCGAAGCGGAAGCGGTCGCCTTCCTTCAGCTCATGCGGGCCGTTGGCGAAGGTGCCCACCCGCAGCTTGGGTCCCTGCAGGTCGGCCAGCACGGCGATGGGACGGCCGAGTTCCGCCTCGACCGCGCGGATCGCGTCATAGCGAGCCTTCTGCTCGGCATGGTCGCCATGGCTCATGTTCAGGCGGAAGACGTCTGCGCCCGCCTGGAACAGCGCGCGGATCGTGGCCAGGTCACTGGACGACGGCCCCAGAGTCGCCACGATCTTCACGTTGCGGTGTCGTCTCATCTGCCGGTCCCTCCCGATCATGTTTGCGCTATCGTCTACCTGTCGGCGGCCGCACGGGCAACTGGCGCGGCCATGTCGCGGGACGTATACCGCCCCCATCATGAACGCGCATGACAGCAATCCGATCGACGCCCCGCCCTTCACCATCGAGGGAGAAGACCGCCCCTCGCGCTGGCTCGTCACCTGCGACCACGCCACGAACCGCGTGCCGCCCTGGGTCAACGGCGCCGATCTGGGCATCGCGGCGCAGGACATGGCGCGCCACATCGCTTGGGACGTCGGTGCGGCTGGGCTGGCATCCGCGCTGGCCCGCAGGCTGAACGCGCCCATGATCCGGTCGGACTTCTCGCGCCTCGTGATCGACCCGAACCGGGGCGAGGACGACCCGACGCTGCTGATGCGGCTTTACGACGGCACGGTGATCCCGGCGAACCGCCGCGCGGACGCGGCCGAGCGGGAACGCCGGCTCGACCGGCTCTACCGCCCCTATCACCGCGAACTCGCACGATTGGCCGCGGCCCACCCGGCGCGTGCGATCTGCGCGGTCCACAGCTTTACCCCGCAGCTCAAGGGCCGCCCGCCGCGTCCTTGGCTGGTGGGCATCCTCTACTCGCACCGCGACGAGCGATTGGGTCCTGCGATGGTCCGCGCCTGCCGCGCGCAAGGGTGGATCACCGGCGACAACGAACCCTACAGCGGCCATCTGGAGGGCGATTCCATCGACACCCACGCGCTGTCACATGGCCGGCCCAACGTGCTGGTCGAGGTCCGGAACGACCTGATCCGCGATGCCGAGGGGCAGGAACAATGGGCGGGGCGACTCGCCGCGGTGCTCGAGTCGGTGCTGGCGGAAAGCGGGGCGTAGCGCGGGCTGCCTCGGACCGGGGCTCATGCGGAATAGTTGTGCGAAGATCTTCGCAGTTGGCTTCCTTCGATCCCGGATGGCCCGATCTGGAGGCTGCCCTTATAGGAAGCTCTGCGGATCGATGTCCACCGCCAGCCGCAGGTTTGTCGGTGCCTTGGGCGCCAGTGCCAGCCAGGCGGCGATGGCCGATTGCAGCGGCGCCTGGCGGGGCGCGCGGACCAGCATCCGCACCCGATAGCGCGCCCGGACCCGCGCGATGGGGGCGGGGGCGGGTCCGAACAACTCGGCCCCGATCTCGGACAGCGGCGCGGCGCGGCGGGCGAGTTCCTGCGCATAGGCCTCGACCACCGGCTGGTCGGGGTGGGACAGGATGATGCCGGCTAGTCGGGCAAAGGGCGGCATCCGGGCGGCGTGGCGGGATTCGGCCTCGGCGTTCCAGAAGGCCTCGTCGTCGCCCGACAGGATCGCGCGGATCACCGGATGCTCGGGCTGGTGGGTCTGCAGCAGCGCCACGCCCGGCCGGTCGCCCGCCTGCCGGCCCGCGCGGCCCGCGACCTGCCGCATCAGCTGGAAGGACCGTTCCGCCGCCCGCAGGTCCGCTCCCTGCAGCCCGAGGTCCGCGTCGATCACCCCCACCAGCGTCAACAGGGGGAAGTTGTGCCCCTTGGCGACGATCTGGGTGCCGATGATGATGTCGGCCTCGCCTGCCGCGATGTTCGCGATCGTCTCCTTCAGCGCGCGGGCCGAGGTGTAGAGGTCCGAGGACAGCACCACCGCGCGTTTTTCCGGGAAACGCTCTGCCACCTCCTCGGCCAGCCGCTCGACGCCGGGGCCTATGGCGGCCAGCTTGCCCTCGACCTCGCAGGCCGGACAGGCGACGGGGATGGGCTTGGTCGCGCCGCACTGGTGGCAGATCAGCCGCCGCTGGAAGCGGTGCTCGACCATCCGCGCGTCGCAGTCGTCACAGCCGATCTGGTGGCCGCAGGCGCGGCAGGTCGTCACCGGCGCATAGCCCCGGCGGTTGAGGAACAAGAGCGACTGCTCCCCCCGCTCCAGCCGCTCCTCGACCGCCCGGCCGAGGGTGGGCGAGATCCAGCGCCCCGAGGGCAGGTCCTCCTTGCGCAGGTCGATGGCGGCCATTTCGGGCAGTTCCGCCTCGCCATAGCGGGCGCGCAGGTCCACGCGGCGATACTTGCCCGTGGCCGCGTTCACCCAGGTCTCGACTGACGGCGTGGCCGAGGCCAGCACCACCTGCGCCCCCTCGATGCTGGCGCGCAAGACGGCCATGTCGCGGGCGCTGTAATGGACCGTCTCGTCCTGCTTGTAGGAACTGTCGTGTTCCTCATCGACGACGATCAGGCCGAGGTCGCGGAAGGGCAGGAACAGGGCCGAGCGGGCCCCGACGACCAGCCCGACCTCTCCCCTGCCCGCCATGTGCCACAGGCGCCGGCGTTCGGTACGGGTGATGCCCGAGTGCCACTCGCCCGGGCGGGCGCCGAAACGGGCCTCGACCCGGTCGAGAAACTCGGCCGACAGCGCGATCTCGGGCAGCAGGACCAGCGCCTGCCGGCCCATGCGCAGGGTCTCGGCCACGGCTTCCAGATAGACCTCGGTCTTGCCCGAGCCGGTGACACCCCGCAGCAGCGTCGTCGCATAGCCACCGCCGCGCAGGCCCGTCCGCAGCGTCTCGGCCGCCTCTGCCTGGTCCGGGGCCAGAGGCTTGCCCGGCAGCGAGGGGTCCAGCCGGGGATAGGGCGTGTCCTTCGGGGCCTCGGTCTCGACCAGCGTGCCGGTGCCGACCAGCCCCTTGACCACCGACGTGCCAACACCCGCTAGCTGCGCCAGTTCCGAGGGCGCGAAGCCTGCGCCGCCATGTTCGTCGATCACCCGCAGGACGGCGGCCCGCGCATTCGTCATCCGCTCGGGCGCAGGCCCCACGCGATGGACAACGCGGCGGGCGGCGGGCGGCTGGTCCAAGTCCGGCGCGCGCAGCGTCATCCGCAGCATCACCGGCAGGGGCGTCAGGGTATAGTCGGCGGCGCGCTGGATGAACTCCAGCATCCCTTCCCCGAAGGGTGCCGCGTCCACCAGCCGGGCCACGGGCCGCAGCTTGGCCGCGTCGAAGTCACCCGTCCCCTTGCCCCAGACCACGCCCAGCACCCGGCGAGGCCCCAGCGGCACGACGACCAGTTGCCCCAGCAAGACGCCCCCCTCGGGCGAGAGGTAGTCGAGCAGCCCCACCGGCTCGGTCGTCAGCACCCCGATGCGGGCGCCCTGGGGGAAATGCGTGGTCATGGATTCCTGCGGATGGCGGGCGGGACGTCCCCCTACCTAATCATGTCGCCGCGTCCTGTCAGGGGCGAGGCCCCGGGGCATCAGATGTCCGACAGGAAGAGCCGCTTGAACACGAAGGCACAGGCGGCGACGCCGATCACAGCCAGCAGCATGTGACCTGTGCTGAAGGCCCAGATCGTCAGGGCGAAGACGATCGCCGTCACGGCGTAGCGCAGGATCAGGGGCCAGTCGCTCATGGCTCGACCGGAACCATCGTGCCCAGCAGGGTGGCGACGTGCTTGCGACCCTTGTCGCCCTCGGCAAAGACGTCCGAAGCCACGGCGACGATGCGGCGGCCGGGGCGGATCACCCTTCCCTCAGCCACGAGGCGGTCACCCACGGCGGGCGACAGTAGGTTGATCTTCATCTCGACGGTGACGACCTCGGCCCCCTCGGGCATGACCGACAGCGCCGCGTAGCCCGCTGCGGAATCGCCGATGGCGAAGGCCAGCGCGGCATGGGCGAAGCCCTGCTGCTGCAGCACATGATCCGCGATGGGGGCGGCGATGCGGGTGCGGCCCTCGGCGGCCTCTTCCAGTTCCGCCCCCAGCGTCTGCATCATCGTCTGCCGGGCAAAGCTGCCCCGCAGTCGGCTTTCCACGTCAATCATCGAACAATCCTGCCTGCGCGGCCTTGGGCATGTCCATCCCCAGATGCCGCCATCCCAAATGCCCCAGCATCCGGCCACGCGGCGTGCGCAGGATCAAGCCCTGTTGCAGCAGATAAGGCTCGATCACCTCCTCGATGGCGTCGCGGCTTTCCGACAGCGCGGCGGACAGCGTTTCCACCCCGACCGGCCCGCCGCCGTAATGCTCGGCCATGAGCGTCAGGTATCGCCGGTCGGCCGAGTCCAGCCCGAGGTCGTCCACCCCCAGCCGCGTCAGCGCCATGTCGGCCAGCTCGCGCGTCAGCCGCCCGTCGCCTTCCACCAGCGCGAAGTCCACGACCCGGCGCAGAAGCCGCCCCGCGATCCGGGGGGTGCCGCGCGCACGGCGGGCGATCTCCTGCGTGCCGTCGGGCTCGGCCTTGATCCCCATCAGCCGGGCGCCGCGGGCGACGATCAGGTCAAGCTCATCGACCGTATAGAACTGCAGCCGCGTCGGGATGCCGAAGCGGTCGCGCAGCGGCGTCGTCAGCAGGCCGAGACGGGTCGTCGCGCCCACCAGCGTGAAGGGCTGAAGCTCGATGCGGACGGTGCGGGCGGCGGGCCCCTCGCCGATCACGAGGTCCAGTTCGAAATCCTCCATCGCCGGGTAAAGGACTTCCTCGACCGCCGGGTTCATCCGGTGGATCTCGTCAATGAAGAGGACGTCACGCGCCTCGAGGTTCGTCAGGATCGCAGCAAGGTCCCCTGCCCGCGCCAGCACCGGCCCCGAGGTCATCTTGAAGTTCACGCCCAGTTCCCGCGCCATGATCTGCGCGAGCGTTGTTTTCCCCAGCCCCGGAGGCCCGTGGAACAGCGTGTGGTCCATCGCCTGTCCCCGCATCCGGGCGCTGTCGATGAACACGCGCAGGTTGGCGCGCGCCTCGGCCTGGCCGATAAACTCTTCCAACTTCTGGGGGCGCAGGGCGCGGTCCTCAGCCTCGCCCTCCATCCGCTCACCGCGCAGGGTCGGGTCGGGCGTCATCCGCGGCGCACCGGCGGGACGGAGCTACGGGCGAAGGACGGGGCGGCGGGCGCCACCTGCATCCGCGCCAGCAGGTCGATCCGCTCCTGCGTCGAGGGATGGGTCGAGAACAGCTGATCCATCCGCAGCGCTCCCAGCGGGTTGATGATGAACATGGACGCCGAGGCCGGGTTGCGTTCGGCCGGGATGTTGACCGTGCGCCCCGCCGCATTGGCGATCTTCGCCAGCGCCGAGGCCAGCGCCATCGGGTTGCCGCAGATTTCTGCCCCCGAGCGGTCCGACACATATTCCCGCGACCGCGAGATCGCCATCTGCACCAGCATCGCGGCCAGCGGCGCGAGGATCATGGCAAGGATGCCGCCCAGCGCCCCTCCCGGGCGGCCCCGGTCGCCCGTGAACAGCATGAGGTTGCCCAGCATCGCGATGGCCCCCGCCATGGCAGCGGTTACGGTCATGACCAGCGTGTCGCGATGCCTGATATGGGCCAGCTCATGCGCGATCACGCCCGCCAGTTCGTCGCGCGTCAGGATGCGCAGCAGCCCCTGCGTCACCGCCACGGCCGAGTTCTCGGGGTTGCGCCCGGTGGCGAAGGCATTGGGCTGCTCGGTCGCCAGCACGTAGACTCTGGGCATCGGCAGGCCCGCGCGGTCGGCAAGCTGCCGCACCATCCGCACGAGATCAGGGGCCTCGGCCTCGGTCACCGGCATCGCGCCATGCTGGCGCAGCACCGCCTTGTCGCTGTTCCACCAGGCCCAAAGGTTACCCACGCCCGCGACGACCAGTGCAAGCACCGCGCCGCCCTGCCCGCCGATCAGCCAGCCCATCCCCATCAGCAGCGCCGTCATCGCCGCCATGAGGATAAAGGTGCGCATGTTCCCGTGCATCGCCCGAACCCTCTTATTCCTTGGGCGCCAGAGACTTGAGCGCCGCGCGGATCAACGCGGCCGTGCCGGCGTCAGGTTCCCTGGTAGAAGCCTCGGCCACCGCCATCGCCGCCTCGGACGGGCCATAACCCAGGTTCGTCAGCGCCGAGAGCGCATCGGCCGAAGCCGCCGCAGAACCGGCACCCCTGACAGGCACAGGCTTCGGGGCGGCAGCGGGCGTGCCGGGCTCGATGCCCGGCTCGTCCGCATCCAGCACCGCACCCGCGTCCACCGTCAGCGCGCCGCCCATGGCGATGATCCCCGGCGCCTTGTCCTTCAGTTCCAGCACCACACGCTGCGCGAGCTTCGGCCCCACGCCCGGCGCGCGGCGCACGGCCGCCCAGTCGCCCAGCGCGATGGCGCGGCCCAGGCCCTCGGGCCCCAAGGTGCCCAGAATTGCCAAAGAAGCCTTGGCCCCGATCCCCTGCACCGAGGTCAGCAGCCGGTGCCATTCCTTTTCCAGCAGCGTCGGAAAGCCGAAAAGCTGCAGAAGATCCTCGCGCACCAGAAGGTCGGTATAAAGCGCGGCGGCCTGACCCACAGGGGGCAGGCTCGCGGCCGTGCGCTCGCTCACATGGACGATGTAGCCGACGCCGCGGACGTCGATCAGGACGTGGTCGGCTGCGCGGTGCAGGATCAGCCCGGCAATGCGTCCGATCATGCGACGACCTTGATGCGCAGGCTGCGGCTCTGCAGGTGGCGCGCGTGGCAGATGGCGATGGCCAGCGCATCCGCCGCATCCGGACCGGCAAGCTCCACCCCCGGCAACTGGAAGCGGACCATGTGCTCGACCTGCTGCTTCTGGGCGTGGCCCACGCCGACAATCGCCTTCTTCACGGCGTTGGGCGCGTATTCCCCGACGGCGATCCCCGCCTGCGCGGGCGCCAGCAGTGCGACCCCGCGCGCCTGCCCCAGCTTCAGCGTGCCGACCGCGTCCTTGTTGACGAAGGTCTGCTCCACCGCCGCCGCATCGGGCGCATGCGCGGCGATCACCGCCACCAGCCCCCGGTGCAGGTCACACAGCCGCGCGGCAAGGCTGTCGCTGTCGGACCGGATGATCCCGTTCGCCACGTGCCGCAGGCGCGAGCCATCCGCGACAATGATCCCCCAGCCCATGTTCACAAGACCGGGGTCGATGCCCAGAACCTTCATGCCCGCCCCTTCGGCCCTGTTTTCCCAAGGGCTAGCACGAAGCGCGAACATCGCAAAGCCGGTTTCGTCAATCGCTTGACACCCGGCGGCCCACTTGGGACACCCTCTCAAATCTGAGGAGCCCATGTCCCCAGCCCTGATCGCCGTCCTTCCGTTCCTGGGTGCCCTGCTGCCCGGCCTCATGGTCCGCTCGGGCCGCAGTCCCGCCGCCATCGCCTGCGCGGCCATCACTGCCGTCGCGCTTCTGGGATTGCTTCTGCACATCCCGACCGTGCTGGCGGGCGAGGTCGTCACGACGCGCCTGCCTTGGATGCCCCAGATCGGGCTGAACGCGGATTTCATGCTGGACGGGCTGGGGCTGCTCTTCGGCATCCTGATCCTGGGGATCGGGCTGCTGATCATCCTCTACGCAAGGTTCTACCTGTCCGAACAGGACGCGGCGGGTCCCTTCTTCACCTACCTGATGCTGTTCCAGGGCGCGATGACGGGCATCGTGCTGTCGGACAACATCCTCATGATGCTGGTCTTCTGGGAACTGACGTCGCTGTCGTCCTTTCTGCTGATCGGCTTCTGGAAGCACCTGCCCGAGGGGAGGCAGGGCGCGCGCATGGCGCTGACCGTGACCGCGCTGGGCGGACTTGCCATGATCGCGGGCTGCCTGATGCTGGGGCAGGTCGCGGGATCGTACCGCCTGTCCGAGATCATCGCCCAGCGCGAGGCGATCCAGGGCTCGGACCTTTACCTGCCGGCGCTGCTTCTGATCCTGCTGGGGGCCTTCACCAAGTCGGCGCAGTTCCCTTTCCATTTCTGGCTGCCGCGGGCGATGGCCGCGCCAACTCCGGTCAGCGCCTACCTGCATTCGGCCACGATGGTGAAGGCGGGGATCTTCCTGATGGCGCGGCTGTGGCCCGCGCTGTCGGGCACGCCCGAATGGTTCGGGATCGTCGCCACCGCTGGTCTTGTCACCATGCTGGTCGGCGCGGTGATCGCGCTGTTTCAGGACGACCTCAAGGGACTGCTGGCCTATTCCACGGTCAGCCACCTGGGGCTGATCACCATGCTGCTGGGCTTCGGCACCGAGGCCGCCGCCACCGCCGCCATGTTCCACATCACGGCCCATGCCAGCTTCAAGGCGGCGCTGTTCATGGGCGCGGGCATCATCGACCACGGGACGCATACCCGGTCGATCCGCCAGCTTGGGGGCCTCAGGTCCCTGATGCCGCTGACCTTCAGCCTGATCCTGGTCGCCTCGCTGTCGATGGCGGGCATCCCGCCCTTCAACGGCTTCCTGTCCAAGGAGATGATGCTGGAACAGGCCGCGGCCCAGGCCGGTCAGGGCATGAGCTGGGCCATCGGCGCGCTGGCGACCCTGGCCGCACTGGCCTCGGTCGCCTATTCGCTGCGGCTGGTGGCGCATGTCTTCCTGGGACCGGCGCGCGACGACTATCCGCACGCGCCCCATGACCCAGGCCCCGGCCTCTGGGCAGGACCGGCGCTGCTGGTGGGGCTGGTCGTGGTCACGGGGCTGTTCCCGAACGCGACGCTGGGCTGGCTGGTCGCCGCTGCGGGCAGCGCCGTCACGCAGACCCCGCAGCACCCCCATTTCACGCTGTGGCACGGCATCACCCCGGCGCTGGCGATGTCGGCGCTGGCCATCGGGGGCGGCGTCCTGCTGCTGCGGCGCTGGCACCGGGCGGACAGGCTGCGTCACCGCCTGCCCCGCCCCGACGCCAAGCGGGTCTTCGACGCGGTCGAGCGCGCCGTCGCCCGCATCTCGCGCGGCTTCACCGACAGCTTCACCAACGGGTCCATGTCGCGGGCGCTGGCGCTGCTGATGCTGTCCTGCGTCATCTGCGGCTTCGCGGCCTGGCACACGGGCCTCGCCCGCCCGGACCTGAGGCCCATGCTGCCGGTCACCCCCGTCGCCCTGATGGGCTGGGTGCTGATGCTGGTGGCGACCGGCACCATGGTCGCCCTGCACCGCCGCCGCATCCTGGCGCTGGTTCTGGTCGGCATCGTCGGGCTGATCGTGTCCTGCACCTTTGTCTATTTCTCGGCCCCCGACCTGGCCCTGACCCAGATCACGGTCGAGGTCGTCACGGTCATCCTGATGCTGCTGGCGCTGAACTTCCTGCCCAAGCGCACCGTGCTGGACACCAGCAACGTCAAGCGCGGCGCGGACGCCTTTGTCGCGGCGCTGGCGGGACTGGGCGTCGGCATCCTCGCCTATGCCATCCTGCGGCGCGACTTCGCCTTCCCCTCGATCTCGGGCTACATGGTCGAGAACAGCTACAAGCTGGGCGGGGGCGACAACGTCGTCAACGTGATCCTTGTCGATTTCCGCGGCTTCGACACCTATGGCGAAATCACCGTGCTGGGCATCGCGGGCCTTGCGATCTTCGCCATGACCCAGGCGCTGCTGGGAGGCCGCGCCTCGGCCCGGCTGCGGGGCTGGATCAGCGAGATGCGCCGCGCGGGCGACCGCCACCCGCTGATGCTGGTGGTGGCGACGCGGGTGCTGATGCCCCTGTCGCTGGTCGTGGGCCTTTACATCTTCCTGCGCGGGCACAACGCGCCGGGCGGCGGCTTCATCGCAGGCCTTGTCGTGTCGGTGGCGCTTGTCATGCAGTACATGGCCTCGGGCTATGCCTGGGCCATGGCCCGGCAGAACATTCCCTATCACGCGCTGATCGGACTGGGCGTGCTGGCGGCGGGCATCACCGGCGCGGGCGCCTGGTTCGCGGGCATGCCCTTCCTGACCTCGGCCTATGGCTATGTCCACCTGTGGGGCGTCGATCCGGTCGAATGGGCCACCGCCATGGGCTTCGACACCGGCGTCTTCCTGGCCGTGGTGGGCGCGGTGATGCTGGCGCTGAACTCGCTGTCGCGCATCGCCCGCGCGGCCGGGCAGGAAACCGCCCCTTCCGACACCCCGCAGAAAGGGAGGCGCTGAGATGGAGTTCCTGCTGGCCTCGGCCATCGGCTGCCTGACTGCCGCCGGAGTCTACCTGACGCTGCGCAAGCGCAGCTTCGCCGTTGTCCTCGGCATGACGATGCTGAGCTATGCGACCAACCTGTTCCTGTTCGCCACCGGGCGGCTGGTGATCGACCGCCCGCCGATCCTGAGCGAGGCGGCGCAGGGCTATACCGATCCCCTGCCGCAGGCGCTGGTGCTGACGGCCATCGTGATCTCCTTCGGGATGACGGCCCTGGTGGTGATGATGGCGCTGGGGGCATTCGTCGAAGGCGGCGACGACCGCATCGACCTGCCCCGCCGCGACCGCAGGGGGCCGCGCGCATGAACCACTGGCTTGTCGTCCCGGTGGTCCTGCCCGCCTTCGTGGGTCCGCTGATCGTTCTGGGAATGCGGCGCGACCTGCTGCTGCAGCGGGTGTTCAGCACCGCCGCCACCGCCGCGCAGCTTGCGCTGGCCGTCTGGCTGATGGTCCAGGCGCTGGGCGGCGAGGTGCAGGTCTATCGATTGGGCAACTGGGCCGCCCCCTTCGGCATCGTGCTGATGCTAGACCGGCTGGCCGCGCTGATGCTGGTTCTGGCCGCGCTGGTCGGGCTGGCCGTCCAGCTTTACGCCATAGGGTCCGGCTGGGACCGCCGGGGCTGGCACTTCCACGCGCTGTGGCAGTTCCAGCTGATGGGGATCAACGGCGCCTTCCTGACCGGCGACGCCTTCAACCTGTTCGTCTTCTTCGAGATCCTGCTGATCGCCAGCTACGGGCTGATGATCCATTCGGGCGGAGAGCTGCGGCTGCGCGCGGGCGTGCAGTATGTCATCTACAACCTCGCCGGGTCGTCGCTGTTCCTGGCCGCTCTGGGGACGATCTATTCCGCGACCGGCACGCTGAACATGGCGGACCTCGCGCTGCGCGTGGCGCAGATGCCCGCAAGCGACACGGCGATCCTGCGGGTAGGCGCGGTGCTGCTGATGCTGGTCTTCGCGATCAAGGCCGCGCTGGTTCCGCTGCATTTCTGGCTGCCCTCGACCTATGCGCGCGCACCCGGGCCGGTGGCCGCGCTGTTTGCCATCATGACCAAGGTCGGCATCTACGGGATCATCCGCTTCTTCACGCTGGTCTTCCCCGCCGACAGCGTGATCGAGCGTTTCGCCGCCGATATCCTGCTGCCTGCAGCCCTTGTCACGCTGATCGTGGGACAGTTGGGCGTTCTGGGCTCGCGCCACCTCGGGCGGATGGCGGCCTTTGCCGCGCTGGGCTCGGTCGGCACGCTGATGATCGCGGTCGCGCAATTCCGCCTGCCGGGGCTGACGGCGGGGATCTGGTACCTGGTCCACTCGACGCTGGCCACCGCCGCGCTGTTCCTGGCCGTGGACCTGATCGCCACGCGCAGGCAGGGCGGCAGCCAGTGGCTGCGGGTCGCGCCCCCCATCGCGCAGGCGGGGATCGTGGCGGCGCTGTTCTTCGCGGCGGCCATCGGCATCGCGGGGCTGCCGCCCCTGTCGGGCTTCCTGGGCAAGCTCGCGGTCTTGCAGTCGGTGCGCGACGCCGAAGGGGTGGCGGTGATCTGGGCGATCATCCTGATCACCTCGCTGCTGGCCATCGCCGGGCTGACGCGGGCCGGCTCGCTGGTCTTCTGGAAGGCCCATGCCGCGCAGGACGCCCCTCCCCCGCAGGCCGAGCCGGACGAGCCCCCCCATGACGCCACGCCGGTTTCGGCGCCGCTTGCGCTGACCGCCACAGCGGCGCTGGTCGCGGGGATGGTGCTGCTGACCGCCTTTGCCGGGCCGGTGATGCGCTATGCCGACGCGACCGCGCGCCAGTTGATCGACCCCGAGCCCTATATCGAGGCCGTGCTGCGCAACCAGGAGGGCGTGAAATGATCCGCCGCCTTCTGCCCCACCCTGCCCTGTCACTGGCCGTCGCGCTGATCTGGCTGCTGCTGGTCAACCGCTTCGCCTGGGGATCGCTGGTCTTCGCCCTGGCGCTGGGGCTGGTGATCCCGATCGTGACCGAGCCCTACTGGCCCGGCCGCGCCCGCCTGCGCAGCCCCCTGCGCATCCTTGGTTACCTGGGCATCGTCATTCATGACATCGTCAAGGCCAACATCGACGTGGCCCGTATCGTGCTGTTCATGCCCAAGGCCGATCTGCGTCCCTGCTGGCTGGTCGTCCCGCTGGAACTGACCGCGCCCGAGGCTGTCGCCGCCCTGATGGGCACCATCACCCTGACCCCCGGCACCGTCAGCTGCGACCTGGCCGAGGACGGGTCCGCCCTGCTGGTCCACGCGCTGCACTGCCCCGACCCGGCCGCCACGGTGGACGAGATCAAGACCCGCTACGAGGCCCGCCTGAAGGAGATCTTCCGATGAGCATCCTGGACGCCGCCCTGTGGTTCGCCTTCGGCTGCTTCGCGCTGGCGCAGCTTCTGTGCCTTTACCGCGTCGTCCGGGCCCCGGGCTTCAGCGACCGGGTGCTGGCGCTGGACACCATGACCATCAACATGATCGCGCTGATCACGCTGTTCGGCATCCAGCGCGGCTCGGGCTTCTACTTCGAGGCGACGATGCTCTTCGCCATGGTGGGCTTCGTGTCCACCGTCGCCTTCGCCAAGTTCGTCCTGCGCGGGGACATCATCGAATGATGGCGCTGGCGGACATCCTGATCGCGGCGCTCCTGGTGGCGGGCGGGGTCTTCGGGCTCGTCGGCGCCTGGGGCCTGGTGCGGCTGCCCGACATGATGACGCGCCTGCACGGGCCGACCAAGGCGGCGACGCTGGGGGTGGGCTCGGTCCTGATCGCCTCGATGGCCTTCTTCTGGGTCCACCATGACCATCTCAGCTGGCACGAGCTGCTGATCGGCCTGTTCCTGTTTCTGACCGCGCCGATCACCGGGCTGTATATCGGCAAGGCGCACATGCATCTGTCCTGGAAGCCCGAGGAACTGCCGCAGCCCCCTTCGGGCGCCGAATGGGCGACCTGGGGCAAGGGCGCCGAGACGAGCCCCATCGTCACCGTCCCGGACGATGCCCCGGGCCGCGAGTGAAGGCCCTCAGCGCCGCGGATGCGCGGCGCGGTGGACGGCCAGCAGATGCGCGTCGTCCACGCCGGTATAAACCTGCGTCGTGGACAGGCTCGCGTGCCCCAGAAGCTGCTGGATCGTGCGCAGGTCGCCCCCGGCGGCCAGCAGATGCGTGGCGAAGCTGTGGCGCAGCGCATGGGGCGTCGCGGTTTCCGGCAGGCCCAGCGACTGGCGAAGCGAGGCCATGGCGCCCTCGATGGCGCCTGCATAAAGCCGCTTGCCCTTGACCGTGAAGAACAGCGGCCCGTCCGGGGTCAGCGGAAAGGGGCAGATCCGCAGGTAGGCCGCGACCGCCTGCCGCGCGGCGGGCAGGACGGGCACCATCCGCTCGCGCCCGCCCTTGCCACGGATCACGAGCGAATCTTCCATCGGCCAGTCGCGTCCGTTCAGCGCGAGAGCCTCGCCGATGCGCAGGCCCAGACCGTAAAGCAGCGTCAGCACCGCCATGTCGCGGGCGGCGATCCAAGGCGTCGGATGCCGCTCGCCCGCGAGATCGAGGACGGCGCGGGCCTGCTCCACCGGGATCGGGCGCGGCAGGCTCCGGCGATAACGGGGGCTGCGGGCGGACAGGGCGCGGCTGGCGTCGAAACCCTCGCGGTCGCTGATCCAGCGCAGGAAGCTGCGGATCGCGGACAGGCGGCGGGCGAGGCTGCGGGCCGACAGGCCCCGCGCCCGTTCGGCGGCGGCAAAGGCGCGCAGGTCGGACTGGGTCAGCGCGGCCAGTGCTCCGGGCAGCGCAGGCGTTCCGTGATAGCCGCCCAGGAAGGACAGGAAGGCCAGCAGGTCACCCTGATAGGCAGTGATCGTATGTTCGGACCGGCCGCGCGTTCCGCGTTCGCTGTCCAGCCAGCGGGCCAGCGCGTCCGACATGGCCGGGGCCAGCGCCAGGGGCGGCACCGGACCCTGCCCGCTCATCCCCGAAGCCAGCCGATCAGGACCAGCCGGAAGACCTGCGCGAAGAAGCGCAAAAGGTCCGTGCCCTGCGCGGGCGAGAACCGCCCCACATCGCGCGAGCCCATGACCAGCAGCGCGGGCCTGCGCCCGGGGCCGAGGTCCAGCGGCAGCAGCGCCTCGGACCGGACCTCGGTGCCGTGGACGGCCAGCGTCTCGGGGCTGGCGCGGCGCAGCACGATGTCGTCGCCGCGCGGGGCCTTGCGGCCCGCCGCGATCAGCCGGCCGATGCTGCCCGCCGGCAGCACCACCAGCGGCCCCGTGTCCGAGGGCGCCGCGTCCTCGGGCGATTCCATCACCAGCTTCAGCGTCTCGACCCGCAGGATCGGGGCCACGTCCGTTTCCAGCGTTTCCAAGAAACCCGGGAAATCCATCGGCTCGAGCAGCGACAGCACCGCGCGGTGGATCGTCTGCGTGCCCGCCTGATTTTCATAGGCCGCCGAGATCACGCTTTCATGCGCAGATTCCAGCCGATCGAGCCGATGCTCCAGCGCCTGCATGGCGCGGCCGCGGATGTCGATGACATTCTCGCCCAGTTCCGCCTCGCGCGCGGCCACCAGCGCCCGCATCAGCTCGCGGTCGCCCAGGATCAGCGCCGGCTCGGCCAGCAGCCGGTCGCGCGTGCCGGGGTCCAGCGCGGCCTCGGGCGTCCTGTCCAGGGCCTCGGTCACAGCCCGATCTTCTGGCCGGTCTTGGCCCAGTCGGCGTTGAACTGGTCCAGCCCCTTGTCCGTCAGGATGTGGTTCGCCATCGCCTTGATGACGGCGGGCGGTGCCGTGATCACGTCCGCGCCGATGCGGGCGCATTCGATGATGTGGTTCACCGACCGGATCGAGGCGGCGAGCAGGTTCGTCTCGTAGCCGTAGTTGTCGTAGATGCGGCGGATGTCGGCGATCAGCTCCATCCCGTCCAGGCCGATGTCGTCCAGGCGGCCGATGAAGGGGCTGATGAAGGTCGCCCCCGCCTTGGCCGCCAGGATCGCCTGCGCGGGCGTGAAGCAGAGCGTGACGTTGACCATGTGGCCCTCGTCCGTCAGCGCCTTGCAGGCCTTAAGCCCGTCCCAGGTCAGCGGCACCTTGACGGTGACGTTGGGCGCGATCTCAGCCAGGTGCTTGCCCTCGCGGATCATGCCTTCGGCGTCCGAGGCCACGACCTCGGCGCTGACCGGGCCGGGAACCATCTCGCAGATCTCGCGGGTGACCTCGGCGATGTCGCGGCCCGATTTCAGGATCAGCGAGGGGTTGGTCGTGACCCCGTCCACCATGCCCAGTTCGTGCAATTCGCGGATGGCGGCGATGTCGGCGGTATCGACGAAGAATCTCATGGCGCGGTGGCCTCCTGACCTTTGGGTTGCGCGTGGTGTAGACCAGATCGCCCCAGCCGAAAAGCCCGGCGCGGGCTTGCCTCGGGCCGGGCCCACTCGTATCTGCCCGCGAAAACCGGGAAAGGGACACCCATGGAAAAGGCGTTCGAGCGGCTGATCTTCGCCTCGCGCTGGCTGATGGCGCCGATGTATCTGGGGCTGGTCGCCGTGCTGGGGATGATGCTGGCGGTGTTCCTGCGCCAGACCTTCTACTACGTCCCGCAGGCGCTGACGATGTCGGCGGAAACCGCGATCCTGGCGGCGCTGTCGCTGATCGACCTGACGCTGGCGGCAAACCTGCTGCTGATCGTGATCTTCTCGGGCTACGAGAACTTCGTCTCGCGCCTCGACGTGGGTGACGAAGCCGAGCGTCCGGGCTGGATGGGCACGGTCGATTTCTCGGGGCTGAAGATGAAGCTCATCGCCTCGATCGTGGCGATCTCGGCCATCGACCTGCTCAAGCGCTTCATGGAACTGGGACGCCCGAACATCACGCCCCTTGGCGACCGCGAGCTGCGCTGGCTGGTCATCATCCACGTCGTCTTCGTGGTCTCGGGCCTTCTGATGGCGGCAATGGACTGGCTGATCGCCCGCAGCGGAAAGAAATACGGCGGCCAGTAAGGCCGCCGCCCTCGGTCAGGGCGTCAGGCCCTCGGGTTCCGGCAGGCCGTTCACCCGTGCCGTGGCGGTCAGGGTATTGGCCAGCAGGCAGGCGATGGTCATGGGACCGACGCCGCCGGGAACCGGGGTGATGGCACCTGCGACCTGGCGGACGGACTCGAAGTCCACGTCGCCGACCAGCCCGTCCTCGGTGCGGTTGATGCCCACGTCGATCACGGTCGCGCCCGGCTTGATCCAGTCGCCCTGCACGAAGCGCGCCCGGCCCACGGCGGCCACGACGATGTCGGCGCGGCGGCAAAGGTCGGGCAGGTCCTCGGTGCGTGAATGGGCCACGGTCACGGTCGCGCTGTCGGCCAGCAGAAGCTGCGCCATGGGCTTGCCGACGATGTTCGACCGCCCGATCACCAGCGCATCCTTGCCCGCGAGCGAGCCCAGCCGGTCCCGCAGCAGCATCAGGCAGCCCAGCGGCGTGCAGGGCACCATGGCCTTCTGCCCCGTGGCGAGCCGCCCGGCGTTCAGCACCGTGAAGCCGTCCACGTCCTTTTCCGGCGCGATGGCATTGATGACCGCCGCCTCGTCCATATGCTTCGGCAGAGGAAGCTGCACGAGGATGCCGTTCACCTTCGCATCGCCGTTCAGTCGCGCGACCAGCGCCAGCAGGTCGTCCTGCGACGTTTCGGGGGGCAGGCGGTGCTCGAAGCTTTCCATGCCGACCTCGACGGTGGCCTTGCCCTTGCTGCGGACATAGACCGACGAGGCCGGGTCCTCGCCCACCAGCACCACGGCCAGGCCCGGCGTGACGCTGTGATCGGCCTTCATGGCGGCGACCGCCGTGGCGATGCGGCCGCGCAGGGCGGCGGCGAAGGCCTTGCCGTCGATCAGGTCAGCGCTCATCGGCTTCCCCCAGCTGTCGGGCTTCCTGAGCAATGAAATGCTCCATCATCAGGCGCCACAGGGCCTCGGCCAGGTCGGGATCGTAGCCCGTCGCCTCGGCGTTCCGGCGGGCCTTGGCGGCGACCTCCTCGACGCGTTCGTCGATGCGGGCAGGCAGGCCAGCCCCGGCCTTGATCTGGGCCGCGCGGTCGATCATGCGCGAGCGCCGGGCGAGAAGGCGCGCAAGTTCCAGGTCAAGCGCGTCGATGGCGGACCGCAGGGCGGTCATGTCGCTCAGATGCATCAGGTCATCGGTCATGCGCCGCCTCATGCCCTCTGCGCGGGGGCGGTGCAAGGCCGGCAAGCGCGGCCCTTGCATCATGACGGAAATGCGTCACCTTCCTGACGATCAACCTCAGCCGGATGACAGAACCATGACGCTGACAGTGCTGACCGGGGCCGCGGGGGCGGGAAAGACCTCCGAGGTCATCCGCATCATCAACGACCTGCGCGAGCGCAAGCAGAGATCCTTCCTGATCGCCACGCTGGACGGCGGCACGGTGCGGCCCGCGCTTGAGAAATTCGACATGATCAATGCCCGCAGTGGGCGCAAGGTGCGCGTGGACTTCAAGGGCCATGCCCCCGAGATCCGGGCCTTCATCGGTGCCCGGACGACCGCCCCCTCGACCTTCGTCTTCGACGAGGCGCAACGCTTCGGCCAGGATTTCGCCGAGGACTGGATTTCCCTGTCCGAAGCCGGGCACCGGGTCATCGTCTCGACACCCTCCAGCCAGCAGCTCGAGCGCCTGCGCGCGGCCGGGGCCACCGTCACCCGGATCCGCAAGATCTGCGACCTGATGGCGGACGGCGAGGCCACCACCACGATCCGGCTGCCGGGAGGGGACGGGACCATCTCCGTCTGCCCGCGCTGCGCGGGGCAACTGCAGGCGCAGGCCCGCACCCACCTGCGCGAGCGCCTGATCGCCAGCGCCCCCGGAGCCGGCTCGGTCCAGATCTACCAGCCGATCGACAGCGACTTCCCCGAATTCGCCGGCCTTGAGCCGATCCGCGCCGACAGCGCCACCCGCGCCGGCATCATGGCCGAGTTCGTCGGCAAGCACGTCGACCTGACGGACGCGGGGCAGAAAAGCTACATCGACGTCGGCTGCAACAGCGGCTTCTTCTGCAAGCGCATGTCGGACCTCGGCCTGCGGGCCATGGGCATCGACGTCGCGCCGAACGACATCGAGATGGGCCGGGTGGCCGACAGCTACATCTACAACCGGCACCTGGACCTGCAGGTGCAGAACGCGCTGACCTGGGTGCCCGAGGTGATGGCGGAGCACGACGTCGCCTCGACCTTCAGCGTCTACCAGTGGCTCTTCGACAAGCATGACGCCGAGGCGGTCCACCGCTCGCTGCGGGCGCTGATGGCCAAGACGCGCAAGCTGTTCTTCTTCGAGATGGGCTATACCGAGGAAGCGCATTACCGCGACCGCCTGGGGCTTCGCATCGACCGCGAATGGTGCCTGGCGCAGATGCGCGAACACGGCGGCTTTGCCGATATCGTGACTTATGGCGCTGGCTGGAACGGGCTGAAGCGCGACTTCTTCGTCGGCATCAAGCCCTGAAACGAAGAACCCCGGCCGAAGGGCCGGGGTCGGGTGCGTGACGGGCTCAGGCCGTGGGCACGGGCGCCGGGCCACTGCTGGCCGGGGGAATGCGCGGCACGGCCGGCACCGCCGGGATGGCCGAGCTGGGCGTGTCGTCATCGCCACCCAGCTGCTCGCCGCGGATGACCTTGCCGATTTCCTCGCCGGTCAGGGTCTCGTACTCCAGCAGGCCCTTGGCGAGGCGCTCGAACTCCTGCTCCTTTTCCAGCAGGATGCGGCGGGCGGCCTGGTAGCCTTCCTCGATCAGGTCGCGGACTTCCTGCTCGATCAGTTCCTTGGTCTTGGTGGACACCGAGAAGCCGCCGGTGTTGCCCTGATAGCCCTCATGCGCCTCGGCATAGTCCACGGCGCCGACCTTGTCGGACATGCCCCAGCGCATCACCATCGCGCGGGCCAAGGCCGAGGCCTGCTGGATGTCGCCGGCCGGGCCGTTGGACACGCCTTCCTCGCCATACTTGATGATCTCGGCGGCCTTGCCGGCCATGGTCATGGCGATCTTCTGCTTGGCCTCGTCCTTGTGGTAGTTCAGCCGGTCCATCTCGGGCAGGCTGACCACCATGCCCAGGGCGCCGCCGCGCGGGATGATGGTGGCCTTGTATACGGGATCGCACTTTGGCAGCGACAGCCCGACGACGGCGTGACCGGCCTCGTGATAGGCGGTCTTTTCCTTCTGCTCGGGCGTCAGGACCATGCTGCGGCGTTCCACGCCCAGCATCACCTTGTCCTTGGCGTTCTCGAAATCCTCCATCGTGACGAAGCGGCGGCCGATGCGCGCGGCCATCAGCGCGGCCTCGTTCACGAGGTTCATCAGGTCAGCGCCCGAGAAGCCGGGGGTGCCGCGCGCGATGATTCGCAGGTCCACGTCGGGGCCTTGCGGCACCTTGCGGGCATGAACGTTCAGGATCTTCTCGCGGCCCTTGATGTCGGGGTTCGGCACGTGGATCTGGCGATCGAAGCGGCCGGGGCGCAGCAGGGCCGGGTCCAGCACGTCCTTGCGGTTCGTGGCGGCGATGATGATGATCCCCTCGTTCGCCTCGAAGCCGTCCATTTCCACCAGAAGCTGGTTCAGCGTCTGCTCGCGCTCGTCGTTGCCGCCGCCGATGCCAACGCCCCGGGCGCGGCCCACCGCGTCGATCTCGTCGATGAAGACAATGCAGGGGGCGGATTTCTTGGCCTGCTCGAACATGTCGCGCACGCGGGACGCACCCACGCCCACGAACATCTCGACAAAGTCCGAGCCCGAGATGGTGAAGAAGGGCACGCCCGCCTCGCCCGCGATGGCACGCGCGAGCAGGGTCTTACCGGTGCCCGGCGGGCCGACCAGCAGCGCGCCTTTCGGGATCTTGCCGCCGAGGCGCGAGAACTTCTGCGGGTTGCGCAGGAACTCGACAATCTCCTCAAGCTCCTCCTTGGCCTCGTCGATGCCCGCCACGTCGTCAAAGGTGACGCGGCCGTGCTTTTCGGTCAGCAGCTTGGCCTTGGACTTGCCGAAGCCCATGGCCCCGCCTTTGCCCCCGCCCTGCATCCGGTTCATCATGAAGATCCACACGCCGATCAGCAGGATGAAGGGCAGCCAGACGCCCAGCAGGGACATGAAGCCCGACTGCTGCTGGCGCTCGACCTTCACCTCGACGCCGTTGTCGATCAGCCGGTCGGCCAGGTCCTCGCCCACGGGGCGGACGGTCGAATAGCGGCGGCCGTCGGTGCCGGTCACGATAACGGTCTCGCCATCGATGGTGGCCGCCGTGACCTGGTCGTTCTCGACCCTCTGAATGAAGTCGGAATAAGCGATCTGGGTGCTGTTCATCTGCGCGCTGTTGCCGCCGAAGGCGTTGAACAGGGCCAGGATCATCAGGAACAGGACCACCCAGAAGGCGATGTTGCGCGCGTTGCCCAAGGGCGTTGTCCTCCGAGGGATGGAAGTCTTTCCCCGTGAAAATAGGGGCTGGAGTCCCCTGTATCAATGCGCTCGCAAGATTGCGAGGAAGTCGTCAAGTCCGCGCAGCGGCAGGGCGCCGACAGGCGAGGGATCGAGCAGCGGCAGGATGACCCTTTCGCCAAGGATCACGGCGGGCGAGGATGCCAGCGCCATGCGCGGCAGACCTGCCGCGCGCCAGTCGCGCCCCGCCAGCGCGGCCTCTCGGGCGGCGGTCACCACGGCATCGTCGGGCAGTCCCGCCAGGCGCCAGCGCCGGTCCCAGAGGACTTCGGGTGCATTTCCCCTGACCCGAATATCCTGAGGCCCCGGCCCGGTGCCACTTCGGGCGGCGGCGGCTGGTTCGCGGATGAACTCGACCATCTCGCCGCGGGTCCGGGCGATCACACCATCCAACGTGCCCTGCCCGCCTGCCGCCAGCAGCGCGATCAACCGCGCGACATCCGCGCCGCGCGGCGGATAGTCGGCGCCCGTGACCCAGCGCAGCGCCGCCACGACCAGACGCCGCCTGATCTCGGGGCTTGCTTCCATGACATGCCGGGGCAGGCGCAGCATCCCGCGATCCGCCTGCGCGCCCCTAGCGGCAGCCACGGCGGCTTCGGAGAGGGCCGCGCGGGCCTCGGCCAGGTTCTCGGCCGAGCGGGCCAGACCCTCGACCGGCAGGTTCAGGGCGGCGATTGCCTGACGGATGCGGACACGCTCGTAAGCCCGGTCCTCGTTCGAAGGGTCGTCCACCCATGCGATGCCGCGCCCTGTCAGCCAGTCCTGCAGGGCCTTCCGACGCAGCCCCAGCATCGGCCGCAGCCAGAGCATCCCGTACTGCTGACGCGAAGGAGCCATCCCCGACAACCCGTCCAGCCCCGCGCCGCGCCCCAGCCGCATCAGCAGGGTTTCGGCCTGATCGTCCTGCGTGTGCCCCAGCGCCACCGCCGGAAGGCCCTGCACCTTGGCCCAGCCGGCCAGCAGGTGCATCCGCGCCCGGCGGGCGGCATCCATGACATTGCCCGTGACACCCTCGTGCTGCCAAGTCAGGACGGCATGGGGCAGACCCAGCCCCTCGGCCATGCGCCCGACCCACGCCGCCTCGGCGGCGGCTTCGGGCCGCAGGCGATGGTCCACGGTGGCGGCCTCGATCCGCACCCCATGGGCACGTGCCCATTCATGGGCCAAGTGCAGCAGCGCGACCGAGTCGCTGCCGCCCGAGACGGCGATGCCCAGCGCGGGCAGTCCGCCCGCGAGCCGGTCAAGCTCAGTGGAAACGACGGACTGCGGCTCAGCCGCCATTCGCCCCCTGCGCCGCCTCGCAGCCTGCCGAAACCATGCGCCGCCCGGCTTCCTCGGCTTGGGGTGTGCCGGGGAAGCGCGCGGTCAGCTCGGCAAGATAGACGCAGCCCTCCGAGGGCGGGCGCCCCGCTGCCGAGACCCGCGACAGGCCCAGCAGCGTGTCGGGCGCCCGGGGGCCGGTCGGCTCGGCGGCAAAGGCCTGCAGCCAGGCGGCGGCGGCGCCCTTGGGATCGTTCGCGCTGTCCAAGGCCGCGCCCTTGAGGAACAGCGCCTCGGCCGCGGCGGGGCTGCCGGCATGGGTTTCGGCGAAGCGGCCGAAGAGCTCGGCCGCGCGGGTGAAGTCGCCCGCCTGCATCGCCTCGCGCGCCTGACCCAGGTCGGCTTCCTCCTGAACGGTCAGCGGCGCGTCGGGAGCCACCGGCGCCGGACCGCCCAGCGAGGGCTGCAGCATCCCCCCGCCCGCATCCGCCTCGCCCAGAGTGGGCGTGGTCAGCGCGCCCAGGTCGCAGCCTTCCTCCATCTCGCACAGGCGGAACTCGATGTCGCCGATGCGGTTGGTGCCGTCGCGCACGACGCCGTCGATGCGGTGCTTCAGCCGCTCGGTCTCGCCGGTCAGGCGGGTGATCTCGCGCTCCATCGCGTTCATGCGGTCAATGGCGCTGTCGCCGCCTGCCGCGCGGAAGCCCTCGGCACCCGAGGCGTTCAGCTCGGCACGCAGCGCGCGCAGTTCGGTCCCCACGGCGCGCAGGTCGGCGCGCAGGTCGGCCAGGGTCCGGCCCGAGGCCGCGGCAGCCGACGGGGGCACGGCCTCCTGCGCCAGCGCGGGCGCCGCCAGCGCAAGAGCCGCGCCAAGGACCAATGCGCGCAGCATCAGACGCCCGCCCCCGGCGCGACCACCGTCACCGCGCGGCGGTTCTGCGCCTGGCAGGCCGGGTCCGAGCAGACCTCGATCGGCCGTTCCTTGCCGAAGGAGCTGGTGCGGATGCGCCCTGCCTCGACCCCTTGCGAGATCAGGTATTCCTGAACTGCGCTGGCCCGGCGCGCACCCAGGGCAAGGTTGTATTCCCGCGTTCCCTGTTCGTCCGAATGGCCCTCGACGACCGAGGAGAAGCTGCCGTTCCGCTTGAGCCACTCGGCCTGGCGCACCAACGTCGCCCGGGCGGTGCCGTCCAGCGCCGCGTCGTTTTCGGGGAACAGCACGGTGTCGCCGGCGGTGCGGCGGAAATCCTCGGCCGTGACACCGGGCAGGCTGCCGCCGGGCAGCGTGCCGGTATAGCGGCTGCCCGCATAGGGGTCCGTGACCACCGCCGGCGGCGGGGCCTGGGTGCAGGCGCCAAGTCCGGCAAGGACAAGGGCGGCAACGGCGATGCGAAGGCCGGTCATCGGGGGCAAGCTCCTCATGGCAAAAGCGGTCCCCAGTCGGGGTCGGAGGCGGCACCCTCGATCGAGAGGGGACGCATGTTCCGGCCGGTCACGTCCACCGAATGCAGGCGCGGGGTGCCGTCGCCGCCCGGCGTCTGGCGCGTGAACATGACGACGCGGCCATTGGGGGCCCAGGTCGGACCCTCGTCAAGGAAGGATTCCGTCAGCAGCTTTTCCTCGGTCCCGTCGGGCCGCATCACGCCGATGTGGAACTTGTCGCCGTTGCGCTTGGTGAAGGCGATCAGGTCGCCCGTGGGCGACCAGGCGGGGGTGCCGTAGCTGCCCTCGCCGAAGCTGATCCGGGCGGGCTCGGCCGAGCCGTCGGCGGGCATGACATAGATCTGCTGCGTGCCCGACTGGTCGCTTTCGAAGACGATCTGCCGTCCATCGGGCGAATAGCTGGGCGAGGTCTCGATGGCCGCCGTTTCCGTCAGCGGGCGTTCCGCGCCGGTCGCCACGTCCATCTGCCAGATGTCCGTGTTGCCGCCTTTTTCGCGCGAATAGACGATCCAGCGGCTGTCGGGCGAAAAGCGGGGGGCAAAGCTCATGGTGCCCGCCTCCTGCTTCAGCGGCCGGGACTGGACGGTCGCCACGTCCATCAGCATGACCTGCGGCATCCCGTTGCCGAAGCTGGTGTAAAGCAGCTGGCTTCCGTCCGGCGAGAAGCGGGGCGAGACAACCAGCGCGCTGTCGTCCGTCACCCACAGGGGGTTCGCGCCGTCGTAGTCCATGATGCCGATGCGCTTGAGACGCGCGTCCTTGGGCCCGGTTTCCGATACAAAGGTCACGCGACTGTCGAAATAGGGACCCTCGCCCGTGATGCGCGCATAGACCTGGTCGGCCAGCTTGTGGGCCACGCGGCGCCACCCGGCCTCGGGGGCGTCGAACTGCATCCCGTCGCCCAGCGGCTGGCCGGAGAAGACGTCGAACAGCCGGAACCGGGCCGTCACCTGCCCGTCGCGAACCGCGACCGAACCCAGGATCAGCGCCTCGGCATTGATCGCGCGCCAGTCGGGGTAGGCCACCGGATCGTCGAAGCCCGAAGGACGCGCCACATGGGCCGAGGCCGGGATCTCGCGGAACAGGTCCGTGCCGGTCAGGTCGGCGGTCACGACCTGCTGGATGCGGGCGGCCATCTCGGCCGCGCCCCCTTCGTCGAAGAAGGGGGCGATGGCGATGGGCATCGCCTCGACCTGACCGCCCGTGATCTCGATCCGCAGCGGGCCCTCGTCCTCGGCGGCAGGCAGGGCCAGGGGCGCGGCCGCATCCTGCGCGGCGACGGGTCCGGCCAGGACCACGGCGGCGGCAAGGGCAAGCGAAAGGCGGGCGAGAGAGACGGAAAACGGCATGGTGCGTGAAGCCTAACCTGTTTGGGATGCGATGGAAATGCGGGCCATCTTCACCGGATCGAGGGGCCGCCCTGGGGGCGGAAGTCGATGATCGTGTCACGCCAGCGGCCGTATTTCTCGGCCGGCAGGTTGAAGCCGCCGCCCTGCAGGGCGCAGCGCAGGATCGCGCGGCGTGCGGCCTCGAAGGCCTGCGCGGCGGCCGCGTCCGAGCCACCGTCGAAGCCGATCATCCGCACGCTGTCGGTCTCGGGCATCCCGTCGGCGGACATCGAGAACTGCACCGAAACCGCCGTCCGCTGCGCCTCGCGCGACAGCGAGCCGATGTTCCAGCAGGCCTCGATCTGCAACCTGAGCCCGTCCTTTTCCCCCTGCGACAGGGGCGGGCCCAGAGCGGCGCGGCCGCCGCCGCCTTCCTCGACGGCACCGGGCAGATCCAGCGCCTCGTTCAGCGCGGCCATCAACGGGTCGGCGTCCTCGGGGGCCTGCCGCGCGGCCTCGGCCTCCTCGCGGGCTTGCGCCTCGGCACGGGCGCGGGCGGCCTCCTCCTCGGCGCGGGCGAGCGCCTCGGCGGCCTCGGCGGCAGCGGCTTCCTCCTCGGCGCGGCGGCGCGCCTCCTCGGCCTCGCGCTCTTCGGCAAGGCGGCGGGCCTCGGCGCGTTGGGCTTCCTCGGCCAGCCGCTGCTGCTCGGCCCGGCGGGCGGCGGCCTCGGCACGTTCACGGGCCTCGGCCTCGCGCCGCTCCTGCTCCTGCCGCTCGGCTTCCAAGGCGGCCTGCCGCTCCGCCTCAAGCGCGGCCTGCGCCTCGGCTTCCGCACGAGCAGCCTCTGCGGCAGCGGCTTCGGCTGCGGCGCGCTCGGCCTGCTGCCGCGCGGCGGCCTCGGCGGCGATGCGGGCCTGCTCGGCCGCAAGGCGCTCGGCTTCCAGCGCTTCCTGCGCCTGCCGCTGGGCCTCGGCCTCAGCCTCGGCCTGCCGGGCTGCTTCCTGCCGTGCGGCTTCCTGCCGGGCCGCTTCAGCGGCCTGCGCCTGGGCGCGTGCCTCGGCCTCCGCCGCTTCGGCGGCCGCGATCCGCTCGGCGCGGCGTTGGCGGGCGGCAGGAACGTCGAAGGGCGCGGCCGAGGTCATCAGCACCGGCGGGGGCGGAAGCGCGGCAGGCGCCGCCGCCTCGGCCGTGGGCGAGGAAAGGGGCGGGACCGCCGCGACCCTCGGCAACTCGGGCGGCAGGTCCACCGCTGCCGGGGGCGGTGCCTCGTCTTGCGCCTGCGGGGGCTGCTGCGGCATGGGCGCGACGGTGGCGACAGCCACGGGGGTCTGCGGCACCTGCAGGTCGGACAGGTTCGGCGCGGCCTCGCCTGCGAACTCGGGCGCGGGCAGCGCCTGAGGGTCGGCGTTCGGCGCAGGCGGGGCCATGGCCACCGGGCCGCCGGCGATCACCTCGGCCGAGGGCGGGCGCGGCTGGGCGGGCGTGACCGCCACCTCGGCGCCGATGGGCCCCGAGCCGCGCGCGGCGGCGGCCATCGACTCGAACTCGGTCGCCGACATGGTTTCCACGGGCGACATCCGCAGCGCGGGAGCCTGCGGCGGGCGGAACAAGGCGCCGCCGACCGCCACCCAGCCGATCAGGGCCGCGTGCGCCACGCCCGAAACCCAGGCGCCGATCCGGCGCTCGCGCGCCTCGGTGGGGGGAAACGGGTCAGCCATCCATCCGCGGGCCGCCCGAATCGGTGACCAGCACGATGTCGCGGAAACCGGCCGCGTTCAGCGCGCCCATGACCTCCATCACCCGGGCATAGGCCACGGCCCCGTCGGCGCGCAGGTAGATGCGGCTCGACTGCCGTTCGGCGGCGACCGCCCGCAGGCGGGACACGAGCTCGCCCGCGGGCACCTCGGTCGTCATCAGGACCAGCGGCCCTTCGGCAGGCAGCGAGATGGTCAGCGGCTCTTCGGGCTCGGCCGTGACGGCCTCGGCCGCCGTGCGGGGCAGTTCCAGCGGCACGCCCACGGTCAGAAGGGGGGCGGCCACCATGAAGATGATCAGCAGCACCAGCATCACGTCCACAAAGGGCGTGACGTTGATTTCCGCCATGGGCGCGTGACGCTGGCGCCCGTGGCGGCTGAGCTTGCGCCGCGCGACCCCGCCCGCCATCACGCGTCCTCGACCTGGCGCGACAGGATGGTGGCGAATTCATCGGCAAAGGCCTCGTGCCCGGCGCTGATGCGCTCGGCATCCGAGGCGAGCTTGTTGTAGAAGATCACGGCCGGGATCGCGGCCAGAAGGCCCAGCGCGGTCGCGACCAGCGCCTCGGCGATGCCGGGGGCCACGACGGCGAGGCTGGTGTCCTGGCTCAGCGCGATGCCCTCGAAGGCGGTCTTGATGCCCCATACGGTGCCGAAAAGCCCGATGAAGGGCGCGGTCGAGCCCACCGTCGCCAGAAAGGGCAGGCCGCGCGTCAGCCGGTCGCCCTCGCGCCCGATGGCCACGTTCATGGCGCGTTCCACCCGCTGCAGGACACCCGCGATCAGGCCCCCGTCATCGCGCTGCGAACGACGCCATTCGGTCATGCCGGCGGAAAAGATCCGCTCGGCCGGGCCGCCCGCGCGCCCGTTCATGCGGTCGAAAACGTCGTCCAGGGGCTCGCCCGACCAGAAGCGCCGCTCGAAGCCTGCGGCCTCGCGGCGGGCCGTGGCGTGGACCATCAGCTTCTGGATGATCAGCGTCCAGGACCAGACCGAGGCCAGGACCAGCAGCACCATCACGATCTTGACGGTGAGGCCCGCGCGCAGGAACAGCGCGATCAGCGAGAAATCGGCCGGCGCACCGATTGCGAGGTTTTCCATCGAGACTTGCCTGTTCTTGCGCAGTTCCGCGCGTTTGCCATCATCCTATCGAGGAAGGCCATTCAAAAGGTCAACACAGTTCCGTGCGGCGGCGGCTGTCAGCCGGCCAGCGCGGCCCGGACCGCCTCGGGCAGGCGATGCGGCCGCATGGTCCGCAGATCCACGCAGACCACGGTGACGCGGGCGCGAAACAGCGCCTTTCCGTCGCGTTCCACCACCTGCGAGACGGTCACGCGCGGCCCCGTGGCCTGTTCCAGCGTGGTCACGACCTCGAGCTGGTCGTCGAAGCGGGCCGGGCTGAGGTAGTCGGCCTCGACCCGGCGGACGACAAAGGCCAGATGCGAGTCCTCCAGCAGGCGCTGCTGGTCCACGCCCGCCGCGCGCAGCCATTCGCTGCGGCCACGCTCGATGAATTTGAGGTAGTTGGCGTAATAGACGATCTGCCCGAGGTCGGTGTCCTCGTAATAGACGCGGATCGGGAAACGGTGAGTCATGCGCGGGGGCCCTTGCCGGTTTGGGGCAAGGGTCAAGCACGTCCGGCGGCGGAAGGGAACCTCGGGCAGGAAGATGGGGGCTCTGCCCCCGCCGTCCTGCGGACGGCTCCCCCGGGATATTTTCACAAAGAAGAAGGCGTCTGGAGCCGTGCGGCCAGGCGCAGGGCGTGGCTGGGGTCGCAGGCGCAGGCGGGCAGCAGGGGGTCATAGGCCGCGCGGATGAGACCGGCGAGCGGCTGCGAGGGCGTCACCGGATGCGCCCAGGTCAGAAGCGCGTTGACCGCGACGGACTCGGCCAGCTGCGCGGGGTGGCACTGGCCCAAGGGCCCGCCGAGGCGCAGGAACGCAAACGCGGCGCGGATGCTGCCGTCGGGGTCGAAGCGGAACAGGCGATACTGGTCGGCCCCTTGCCCTGCCAGCCTCTCGGGCAGCCCCTGCATCCCCGTCAGCCGGTCGAGGTCAGGCAGTTCCGCCAGCTCGTCCCAGTCGCGGACGGCGAAGACCATGAGGTTTGCGCCCATATCGGGGTCGGTCTCGGCCAGGGGGTGGCGGGCATGGGCGAAGACGGCTGCGATGGCAGCGCGGAAGACGGAAAGCGAGGCGTCGTCCAGCCCGAAGACGACCGGGGCGACCGGCCGACCCCAGCGGGCGCAGAGGAAGGCGCCGGCGGGCGCGGTGAACAGCGCGGCGATCCGGTCGGGGGTCAGCGTCGCACCGTCGTCAGCGGGCCGCATGGACGGCCCGCCGAGGGTTGCAGGGGCGGATATGCCGGTCAGCCGACAATCGTCGCCTCGGTGGCGGCGCGCAGCTCGTCCTCGGTCACGCCATCGGCGACCTCGACGATCTTCAGCCCGCCCGGCACAACGTCCAGGACGCCGAGATTGGTAATAATGCGGTCCACCACGCCCTTGCCGGTCAGCGGCAGGGTGCATTCGCGCAGCACCTTGGATTCGCCGGCCTTGTTGGTGTGGTCCATGACCACGACCACGCGCTTGACGCCGGCAACGAGGTCCATCGCCCCGCCCATGCCCTTGACCAGCTTGCCGGGGATCATCCAGTTCGCGAGGTCGCCGTTCTCGGCCACTTCCATCGCGCCGAGGATCGCCATGGCGATCTTGCCGCCGCGGATCATGCCGAAGCTGGTGGCGCTGTCGAAATAGGCGGAATGGGGCAGCTCGGTGATCGTCTGCTTGCCGGCGTTGATGAGGTCGGCGTCCTCCTCGCCCTCATAGGGGAAGGGCCCCATGCCCAGCATCCCGTTTTCCGACTGCAGCGTCACGTGGACGCCCTCGGGAATGTAGTTCGACACAAGCGTCGGGATGCCGATGCCGAGGTTGACATACATGCCGTCCTCGAGTTCGCGCGCGGCCCGCGCCGCCATCTGGTTGCGGTCCCAGGCCATCAGGCTTCCTCCCCTTGCGCGGCGGGCGCATTGTTCTGATCGGCGCGCTTGCGGACGGTGCGCTGCTCGATGCGCTTCTCGTGCTCGCCTTGGATGATGCGGTGGACGTAGATCCCCGGCAGGTGGATGTGGTCGGGGTCGATCGAGCCCGCGGGCACGATCTCCTCGACCTCGACCACGCAGACGCGGCCGCAGGTGGCGGCGGGCACGTTGAAGTTGCGCGCGGTCTTGCGGAAGACGAGGTTGCCCGTCTCGTCGGCCTTCCAGGCCTTGACGATGGCGAGGTCGGTGACGATCCCGCGCTCGAGGATGTAGTCCTCGCCGTCGAAATTCTTGACCTCTTTCCCTTCGGCGATGACAGTGCCGACGCCGGTCTTGGTGTAGAAGCCGGGGATGCCCGCGCCGCCCGCCCGCATCCGCTCGGCCAGCGTGCCCTGCGGGTTGAACTCGAGCTCAAGCTCTCCGCTCAGATACTGGCGCATGAACTCGGCGTTCTCGCCGACATAGGACGACTGCATCTTCCGGATCTGCTTGCTGTCCAGCAGGATGCCCAGACCGAAGCCGTCGACGCCGCAGTTGTTGGACGCAACCGTCAGGTCCTTGACGCCGGACTTGTGGATGGATGCGATCAGCAGTTCGGGAATGCCGCAAAGGCCGAAGCCCCCGGCCGCGATGGACATGCCGTCCTTCAGCAACCCTTCCAGCGCGGCATCCGCGTTGTCGTAAATCTTGCGCATGGTCCCCCCGTGCAAACCTTTCGGGGGGTTCTGCACGGGGGGGGCGCAGGTGTCAACGACGGGTCCCCGACCCAGCGGCACACAGTCGTGACGCAGCGGCATTTCCGTCCCGCCCTCGGGCGCCGCGAGGCGGGCAGGACGGCCAAGGCCGCGCCTCAGCCCTCGGCCGCCTTCCTGGCGGCTGCCTTCCGGGTCGTGGTCTTGGCGGGCGCCTTCTCGGCCGTTTTCGCCGTCTTCTTGGCAGCGGGCTTCTTGGCCGCCGTCTTCGCGGGCTCCTTGGCGGCCTTCTTCGGGGCGGGTTTCTTGCCGCCCTTCGAGGCCTTGGCCGCGATCAGTTCAAGCGCCTGCTCCATCGTCACCGACTCGGGCGTCATGTCGCGCGGCAGGGTGGCGTTGACCTTGCCCCATTTCACGTAAGGCCCGAAGCGGCCGTTCAGCACCTGCACGGGACCGCCCTCGGGGTGCTCGCCCAGTTCCGCCAAGGCCGCTGCCGGGGCCGCACGGCCGCGCTGGGGCTTCGCGGCCAGCACCTCGACCGCACGGTTCATGCCGATGGTGAAGACCTCGTCCACCTCGGGCAGGTTCGCATAGCGCGGCCCGTGCTTGACGTAGGGACCATAGCGGCCGATCCCCGCCTCGATCATCACGCCGTCCTCGGGATGCGGGCCGATCTCGCGCGGCAGGTTCAGCAGCATCAGCGCCTTTTCCAGGTCCATCGACGCCGCGTCCCAGCCCTTGGGGATCGACGCGCGCGGCGGCTTCGGCTGCTCCGCCGTCGCCTCGCCGCGCTGGACGTAAGGCCCGAAGCGACCGGTCTTGAGGCTGATCTCAATGCCTTCCGGGTCCAGCCCCAGCACGGTGTCGCCCACCGCCTCGCCTTCCGCGCCCGAGATCGGGCGGGTGTAGCGGCATTCGGGATAGTTGTTGCAGCCAATGAAGGCCCCGCCCGAGCGCGCGGTCTTGAGGTTCAGCCGCCCCTTGCCACACAGCGGGCATTCGCGCGGATCGCCCCCGTCGGCACGCGCGGGATACAGATGCGGGGCCAGCGCCTCGTCAATGGCCTCCAGCACCTCGGTGATCCGCAGCTCGCTGGTCCCTTCCAGCGCGGCCGTGAAGTCGCGCCAGAAGCGGCGCAGGACCTCGCGGTATTCCCGCTCGCCCGAGGAGATGTCGTCGAGTTCGCCTTCAAGGTCGGCGGTGAAGTCGTAACTGACGTAGCGCGGGAAGTATTTCACCAGGAAGGCCGTCACCAGCCGGCCCTTGTCCTCAGGGATCAGCCGGTTCTTGTCCTTGCGGACATATTCGCGGTCCTGAATCGTGGTGACGATCGAGGCATAGGTCGAGGGCCGACCGATGCCGAGCTCCTCCATCCGCTTGACCAGCGTGGCCTCGGTATAGCGCGGCGGCGGCTGGGTGAAATGCTGCTCCGGCACAACGGCGCGCTTGGCGGCGGGCTCGCCCTGCGCGATCTGTGGCAGGCGGGCGCTGTCTTCGCCCTCGTCATCATCCGTGCCCTGGTCGTAGACCCGCAGGAAGCCGTCGAACAGCATCACCTGCCCTGTCGCGCGCAGGCCCACCTGGCCGTCGGCGGAACCGATCTCGACGGTGGTCCGCTCCATCCGGGCGGCCTCCATCTGGGAGGCCAGCGTGCGCTTCCAGATCAGGTCGTAGAGCTTCCTCTGCTCGGGCTCCACGTTCAGCTTGTCGGGGGACAGCATCATGTCGGTCGGCCGGATGCACTCATGCGCTTCCTGCGCGTTCTTGGCCTTGTTCTTGTACATGCGCGGCGACTTGGGGACGTAATCCGCCCCGAAGCGCGCCTTGATGGCGTCGCGCGCAGCCATCACCGCCTCGGGCGCCATGTCGATGCCGTCGGTCCGCATGTAGGTGATGTAGCCGGCTTCATAGAGCCTCTGCGCGGCGCTCATGCAGGCCCGCGCACCAAGGCCAAGCTTGCGGCTGGCCTCCTGCTGCAGGGTCGAGGTCATGAAGGGCGGCCAGGGGTTGCGGCTGGCGGGCTTCGAGGCGACCGAGGTCACCTTGAGGTCGCGGCTTTCGACCGCCTTCACGGCCAGCCTGGCGGCTTCCTCGTTGGCGAGGTCGTAGCGTTCCAGCTTCTTGCCCGCATAGGTGACAAGCTGGGCACGGTATTCGTCGCCCTTGGGTGTCGCCAGCGTGGCGTGGACGGACCAGTATTCGCGGGCGCGGAAGGCCTCGATCTCCATCTCGCGGTCCACGATGATCCGCAGGGCGACGGACTGGACGCGGCCTGCCGACTTGGCGCCCGGCAGCTTGCGCCACAGGACCGGCGACAGGTTGAAGCCCACGAGATAGTCCAGCGCACGGCGCGCCAGATAGGCATCGACCAGCGGCTGGTCGATCTCGCGCGGGTTCGCCATCGCCTCGGTTACGGCGTTCTTGGTGATCGCGTTGAAGGTGACGCGGCTGACCTGCGCCTTCTTCAGCGACGAGGCCAGCGCCTCGCGTAGGTGCCAGCTGATCGCCTCGCCCTCGCGGTCGGGGTCGGTCGCGAGGATCAGGTTCGGGTCCGAGGCCAGCGCGTCCTTGATCGCCTTGACGTGCTTCTTCGATGCCGACGCGACTTCCCATTTCATGGCGAAATCGGCGTCGGTATCGACCGAGCCGTCCTTGGGCGGCAGGTCGCGGACATGGCCGAAGGACGCGAGAACGGTGTAGTCGTCGCCCAGATACTTGTTGATTGTCTTGGCCTTGGCCGGGGATTCGACGACAACGACGGGCATGACACGACCTTTGGCAGATTCGGGGCGGCAACATGGGTGCCCCGAGGGGCGGAGTCAACGCGGGGCAATCCCTGCCCCAACGTGGCACAAGGACGCGAAAGGGCGCCGGGCGACCGGCTCCGGCGCCCTGGATGATCCGGGCCGCTCAGTCGGCGCGGATCTTTTCCAGCGTCTCCTGGTGGGTGCGGATGTGCTGAACGGCTTTCTGCGCCAGGGCGGCCATGTCGGTGTCGTCCGTCTGCTCGGCCCAAGGCTCGAACAGCGCGATGGCCTCGGCATGGGCCTGCGCCTGATGGCCGAGGTAGGCCTGATCGAAGCTGTCGCCCTCGGCCCCCATCACGGCCTCCATGTGCTGCGCCGGGGGGCCGGCGATCTCGGCCGGAACGGTCAGGCCCTTGGCGGCGGCCACGGCCTTGAGCTGCTCGTTCAGCTCGCCATGGTCGCGGATCATCATCCGGGCGAAGTCCTTGACCTCGTCGCTGCCGGCGCGCTCCAGCGCAAGCTCGCTTGACTGGACCTCGAACATGCCGCTGCTGGCGGCCTGGTTGACGAAATCCTGCGGTGTGGCGGCAGGGGTGGCCGAGGCGGCGGCGGGGGCCGTCGCAGGCTCGGGCGCGGCCTCGGAATGGGGCATCACCACCGGGTTCTGCGACGCGGCCCCGCCGGTCGCCTCGCCGGAGGGCATGGTGCCGGTCACGGTGGGGTCGGTCGGCGGGGTGGCCGTCTGCGCCAGAAGCGCGGCGGGCGCGGCCATTCCCAGGAAGGCGGCAAGAACTGCGAGTTTCATGGTCGTCTCCGGCTTTGCGTGGATCCTGTCACCGAACAGGGCCACCAAAGCCGGAGTTCCGCCCAAGGGCTCACGGACGGGTCAGACGCCCTCGCCGACGAAAGCCTTTTCGACCACGAACTCGCGCGGCTCGCTGTTGGCGCCCTCGTGCAGGCCGAAGCTTTCCAGCACCGCCTTGACATCCACGTTGAAGGCCAGGCTGCCGCAGACCATGGCCCGGTCCTCGGCCGGGTTCATCGCCGGAAGGCCGAGATCGGCGAAGACCTTGCCGCTGGCGAGGTTGTCGGTGATCCGGCCCATGAAGGGCGATTCCTCGCGCGTGGTCGTGGGATAATAGACCAGCCGGTCGGTGAAGTCGTCGCCGTGGATCTCGCTCAGCAGCGGGTCGTGGCGCAGGTTCTCGACCAGCTCGCGGCCGTATTCCAGTTCGGCCTTCGTGCGGCAGGTGTGCATCATGATCACCTGCTCGTAGCGCTCGAAGGTCTCGGGATCGCGCATCAGGGACGCGAAGGGCGCGATGCCGGTTCCCGTCGCCAGGAACCACAGCCGCTTGCCCGGCAGCAGCGCGTCAAGGACCAGCGTGCCCACGGGCTTGGGGCGCAGGATGATCTGGTCGCCAGGGCGGATGTGCTGAAGCTTCGAGGTCAGCGGCCCGTCCGGCACCTTGATCGAGTAGAACTCCAGTTCCTCGTCCCAGTTGGGCGAGGCGATGGAATAGGCGCGCAGGATCGGCTTGCCGTTGTCGCCCAGGAGGCCGATCATCACGAACTCGCCCGACCGGAAGCGCAGGGATGCGGGCCGCGTGACCCGGAACGAGAACAGCCCGTCCGTCCAGTGCCGGACCGACGTGACGGTCTGCGCGTCGGGCAGGATATGCGCGGTCGATTTGGGCTGGGTGACGTGGGGATCGTCTGCCAAGGGAATATCCAGGGTCATGTCGGGTGTCCGCAATAATCTAGGGGAAAAGGCGGCCGGGGACTAGCCCGCCAGCCGCGACCTGTGGTCCCACTCGCGCCAGTCGGCGCGGGCGAGCCACTGGTCCGCCGGCTGACGGCGGGCAAGGGCCGCAGGGATCTGCACCTCGTCGATGCCGACCCGGCGGGCCATGGCATACTGATCGGCGATCAGGCTGCCGGTCGCCCGGATGCGGCCCTTGTAGCCCAGTTCCCGCAGCAGCCGCGCCAGGGTGAAGCCGCGACCGTCGGTCATGGCCGGGAACTCGACCGCGATCATCGCGGCGTTCAGGTGATCCGCCAGCGTGTCGGGGTCGGTGTCTGAAGGCAGGCTGACGTCGGGCTGCCCTTCCAGCGGGTGGAAGCCGTCGTCACGAACCAGCACCGGCGCATCCGCCTGAGGCACGGCGGAAGTGGAGGCTTGGGTCAGGTCGGCGGTCGTCATCTCGTTGTCCTTGCTTGCGGCGGGGCGTTCCATGACCGGCGTCACTACGTGCAGATGGGCAACGGGGGCAACCCGCGCAACCTCCGGCTCGGGCTGGGGCTCGGGCGCGACGGGGCCGCGCACGATCCTGCCGCCGATGAAATGGATGCCGCATTCCGTCTTGGCCGAGCCGCGCCAGCGGCCCGAGCGGGGGTCCTCGCCCGGTTTCACCGGCGAGGTGCAGGGCGCGCAGCCGATGGACGGATAGCCCCTGGCCACCAGCGGATGCCGGGGCAGCGCGTTCTCGTCCATGTAGTCGATGATGTCCTCTGGCCGCCAATGCGCCAGCGGGTTCACGCGCAGCCGGAAGGGCGGCTCGGGTTCGAAGAACTCCAGTTGCTTCCGCTCGCCGCCCTGGAACCGCTTGCGACCCGTGATCCAGGCGTCGAAGCCGGACAGCGCCCGTTCCAGCGGCACGACCTTGCGGACGTTGCAGCAGGAATCGGTGTCGCGCTGGTGCAGCGTGCCGTCGGGGTCCACCGCCGCGATCTCGTCCTCGGATGCGCGGATCACGCGGACGTCGGTCAGGGGCAGGCGCGCGGCGATCTCGCGCTGGTAGTCCAGCGTTTCGGGGAACAGCATCTCTGTGTCGATGAACAGCACCGGCGTGTCGGGCGAGGCCACCGACAGCATGTGCAGCAGCACGACCGATTCCGCCCCGAAGGAGGACACCAGCGCCACCCGGCCGAGATCGGGGTCGGACAGCGCATGGCGCAGCACCTGCACCGCCGCGTGGTTGCGATAGCGCGCGTTCAGCGTGGCGGCGCGGCTGTCGAGGTTCGCGTCAAGCATGGCTCGCCTCGGCCGGGTAAAGCGCCGCCTTGAAGGGCGCAGGCCCCAGCCGCCGCAGGGCATCGATGAAGCGTTCCTCGGGCGATTCCCGGACCTCGAGATAGGCGTCGATCAGCCGGCCGATGGCGGGCACGACCTGGTCATAGGGGAAGCCCGCGCCGGCGCGCTCGCCGATGGCCGGCATCTCGTAGCCGTCGCCACCCAGCGTGATCTGGTAGTTCTCGACCCCTGCCCGGTCCAGGCCGAGGATGCCGACATGGCCCAGATGGTGATGGCCGCAGGCGTTGATGCAGCCCGAGATGCGGACGTCGAACTTGCCGATCTCGTCGTCAAGGTCGCGGGCGCGGACGTAATCCGCCAGCTCCTGCGCGATCGGGACCGAGCGCGCGGTCGCCAGCGTGCAGAAGTCCATGCCGGGGCAGGAGATGATGTCGGTGATATGCCCCGCGTTGGCCGTGGCCAAGCCCGCCTCGCGCAGCGCCGCGTAAAGCGCGGGCAGTTCCGACTTCGGCACATGCGGCAGGACGATGTTCTGGTCATGGGCGATGCGGATGTCGCCATGGGCATGACGCTCGGCCAGTTCCGCGATCAGGCGCATCTGCGCCGCCGTGCAGTCGCCCGGCACCGCGCCCGGCGCCTTGAGCGTCACGGTAACGCTGGCATAACCCGGCACGCGGTGTTCCGACAGGTTGGTGTCGATCCAGGACCGGAAGGCCCCGCTGGCGGCGCGGGCGGCGTGGAAGCCGGTCTCGTCCACCTCGCGGAAGACGGGCGCGGCGAAGCGGTCGCGCAGACGGGCCAGCAGCTCCTCGTCATGGCCGCGGAAGACGGCGCGGCGGCGCTGGAACTCTTCCTCGATCTCCTCGCGCAGCACGTCCAGCCCGCGCTCGGCCACGGTGATCTTCAGCCGCGCCTTGTACTTGTTGTCGCGGCGGCCGCTGAGGTTGTAGGCGGCGAGGATGCCCTCGACGTAAGGAAGCAGGTCCTCGGCGGGCAGGAACTCGCGCACGACCTTGCCGATCATGGGCGTGCGGCCAAGTCCGCCGCCGATCCAGACCTGGAAGCCCAGGCGTCCGTCCTGGCGACGCAGGCGCAGGCCGATATCATGGGCGGCGATCACCGCGCGGTCGCGCTTGCCGCCCGAGATGGCGATCTTGAACTTGCGTGGCAGGAACTGAAACTCGGCATGGTCGGTGGACCAGAAGCGCAGCAGCTCCGCCCAGGGGCGCGGGTCCTCGATCTCGTCGGCGGCGGCACCGGCGAAGGCGTCGGTCGTCACGTTGCGGACGGTGTTGCCCGAGGTCTGGATGGCGTGCAGGCCCACGTCGGCCAGCGCGTCCAGCATGTCGGGGATATCGACCAGCTTGGCCCAGTTGAACTGGATGTTCTGCCGCGTGGTGAAATGGCCGTAGCCGCGGTCCCAGCGGTCGGCGATGTCGGCCAGGCCCCGAATCTGGTTCGGGCTAATCGTGCCGTAGGGGATCGCCACCCGCAGCATGTAGGCATGCAGTTGCAGGTAGACGCCGTTCATCAGGCGCAGGGGGCGAAACTCTTCCTCGGTCAGGCTGCCGTCCAGCCGCCGCGCGACCTGGGCGCGGAACTGCTGGGCGCGGTGCTGCAGATAGGCGCGGCCGTCGTCGTTGGTGGCGTCAAGCATGGGCAGCCTCGGGGATGGAAGTGGCGTTGGTCTCGACCGAGGGGCCTGCCTGGCGGAAGGCCTCGCGGAAATGGACGGGGATCGGCAGGCCCTCGGCATCGCGGCCGGATTCGACCAGGTAGGGGCCGACCACGACATCGGGCTGGGCCTGCGCGGCCAGCAGCGCGGTTTCAGCGGTGGCCGCGTCCTCGTAAAGCGTGGCGGCCCGAGGGTCCGTGGTCCAGCCGCGCGCCGACATCCAGACGGACAGCCCGTCCAGTAGATTATTGGCGGTCAGCACGGCGGGCGTGCGGGGCGAGGGGACGAAGGTCTTGGACATGAATGGCGGCCTGCTGAAGAATTCCCTTTCAAAATAGGAAAAACATGTTGCCAAAAGCCAGAGAGGCAAGGAAATAAGGACATATTCACGGCCTGACTGGCCCATTACAGGAAGAATTATCCAGATGGCTGAGGAAAGGCAGACGCCGGTCCGGCTGGACGAACTGGACCGCAAGATACTGTCCCTGCTGCAAGGGGACGCAAGCCTGCCGCTGGAGGAGATCGCCTCGCGCGTGGGGGCCTCGCGCACGCCCGTCTGGAACCGGATTCGACGCATGCGCGAGCAGGGCGTGATCCGGGCGCAGGTCGCACTGCTGGATGCCGAGGCCCTGGGGCTGGAAGCCTGCTTCTTCGTGCTGATCCGCACGACGGAACATGACGCCGACTGGGCCGCCCGCTTCCTTGCCGCCGTCCGCGCCCGCCCCGAGGTGATCGAGGCGCATCGGCTGGCCGGCGACATCGACTATATCCTGAAGGTCATGGTGCGGAACGCGCGAGCCTACGACCGCTTCTACCAGTCGCTGATCTCGGAAGTGCGCATCCAGAACGTCACCGCGCTTCTGTCGATGGAGGAGATGAAGGCGACCTCGGCCCTGCCGATCCCCCCCGCCTGACCCGGTTGCATGGCCCGCGCGGCGGTGCGAGAAAGCCGCATGATGCTGCGTCTCAAGGCCCTCGGGGTCCATCTCTTCACCGCCACGGGCGCCATCTGGGCCGTGCTGGCGCTGCTGGCCGCCGTGGACGGGGACTGGTCCACCATGTTCGTCTGGCTGATCGTGGCGATGGTGGTGGACGGCATCGACGGGCCGTTGGCGCGCCGCTACGGGGTCAAGCAGAACTGGCCGACCTATGACGGCGTGGCGATGGACCTGATGGTGGACTACATCACCTGGATCTTCATTCCCGCCTTTGCGCTGTTCAAGTCGGGGCTGCTGCCGGGCTGGACGGGCTGGGTCTGCACCATCGCCATCGTCTTCGGCTCGATCCTGTACATGGCCGACACGCGGATGAAGACAAAGGACAACAGCTTCGCGGGCTTTCCGGCCTGCTGGAACATGCTGGTGCTGGTGCTCTTCGCGCTCAAGCCCTCGTACTGGGTGATCTTGGCGCTGGTGATCCCGCTGACGGGGGCGATGTTCCTGCCGGTCAAGTTCATCCACCCCGTCCGCACCGAGCGATGGCGCGCGCTGTCGCTGCCGATGATGGGGGCCTGGGTGGTCTTCGCCCTCTGGGCCATCGCGGTGAACTTCCATCCGCAAAGCTGGGCGCTGTGGGGGCTGGTCGTCAGCTCGATCTGGCTGCTGCTGGCGGGACCGTTGCAGCAGATGATCCCGCCCAGGGGGCGACAGCGCGCTTGATCGCGCGGCGGCAAGCCCCTTAGTGTCCGCGCCAAATTCCGTCACAGGGGAACGTCCATGCTCGACCGCCTGCTGCCCGCCGCCCTGGCGCTGATCGCCGCGCCCGCGCTGGCCGCCACCGACACGATCCGGCTGGGCATGGTGCTCGAACCGCCGGGCCTCGACCCCACCGCCAACGCCGCCGCCGCCATCGACGAGGTGGTCTATGCCAACCTTTTCGAGGGGCTGACCCGCTTCGCCCCCGACGGCACGATCGTCCCCGGCCTCGCCTCGGAATGGCAGGCCAGCGAGAACGGGACGGTCTATGAATTCAGGCTGCGGCAGGGCGTGACCTTCCACGACGGCGCTGCCTTCGACGCCTCGGACGTGGTCTTCTCGCTGGACCGGGCGCGGGCCGAGGATTCGACCAATGCGCAGAAGCAGCTCTTTGCCGGGATCACGGCGGTCGAGGCGGTGGCGCCCGACCTCGTGCGCGTCACGCTGGACGGCCCGGACGGCAGCTTTCCCTGGAAGATGGCCTGGGGCGACGCAGTGATCCTGGACCCGGCCTCGGCCGCGCAGGCTGCGACCGCGCCTGTGGGAACCGGCCCCTTCCGCTTCGGCGCGTGGACCCAGGGCGACCACATCACGCTTGAGGCCTTCGACGGCTACTGGGGCGAAAAGCCCGCGCTGCGCTCGGCCACCTTCCGCTTCATCCCGGACCCGACGGCGGCCTTTGCCGCGATGATGGCGGGCGACGTGGACGCCTTCCCGATCTATCCCGCGCCGGAAACGCTGCCGCAACTCGAGGCCGATCCCCGCTTCAAGGTGATCGTGGGCACGACCGAGGGCGAGACGATCCTGTCCATGAACAACCGCCATGCGCCCCTGAACGACCCGCGCGTGCGCAAGGCCATCGCCCTGGCCGTGGACCGGCAGGCCATCATCGACGGCGCGATGTTCGGCTACGGCACCCCCATCGGCAGCCATTTCGCCCCCCATCATCCCGATCACGTGGACCTGCTGGACCGCTCGCCCCATGACCCGGACCAGGCCAAGGCCCTGCTGGCCGAGGCGGGCGTGTCGAACCTCAGCCTGCGGCTCGCGCTGCCGCCCCCGCCTTATGCCCGACGCGGCGGCGAGATCGTGGCGGCTCAACTGCGCGCGGTCGGGATCGAGACGCAGATCACCAACATGGAATGGGCGCAGTGGCTGGAAACGGTCTTCCGCGGCGCCGACTTCGACCTGACCATCATCAGCCATGTCGAGCCGCTGGACATCGATATCTACGCCCGCGACGGCTATTACATCGGCTATGACAACCCCGTCTTCCGCGACCTGATCGCGCGCTTCACCGCCTCGACCGACGCGGGCGAGCGCAGCGAGCTGCTGCGCGAGGCGCAAGGGATGCTGGCCGAGGACAATCCCGCCGCCTTCCTGTTCCAACTGGCCAAGATCGGCGTGGCCGACGCCCGGATCGAGGGCCTGTGGGAAAACGCCCCCACCCCCGCGAACGATCTGACCAAAGTGCGCTGGACCGAGTGAGGGAGTGGCAATGGTGCGCGCAAAGCACGCACCATTGCCTCAGTTCTTCAGCACGATGCAGCGGCCGCCGATGGCGCGGAACTGGCTGCAGAAGGCATTGGCCTCACCGCGCGAGGAATAGCCGACCTGCGCGGTGTAGACACGCCGGCCGCTGCCTGACAGCGTCTTGCGGACATAGGTGATCTGCTTGCCGCCCAGGATCGGCCGCAACTGGCGGTTCAGCCGGCTGACCTGCTGCTGCGCGCCCGACTGCCTGGGATGCGAGGCCAGGATCACGCCCCAGGGGAAGCTGCGCTGCGGGGACTTGAATTCCTTCAGCTTGCGGTTTGCGGCCAGCTGCACGCAGGCCTCGCCGAAGGGCTTGTCCTTGTCCAGCCGCACGTCGATCTGCCCGGGCGGGTCGTCGCGCCATTTCCAGGCGTTGTGGCCGGTGATCGCCTCGACATAGTCCTGCGTCTCGAAGGGCAGGACATTGCCGCCCTTGTTGAAGGTCTCGGCCCGCCGCTCGCCGCCGTTATAGGCAACAGCCGCCAGCCCCATGTTGCCGAAGCCGTCGATCAGATAGCGCAGGTAGTCGGCCGAGGCATGGATCGCCTTGGCCGGATTGAAGGGGTCGTCGAGCTTCCGCATGCGCGCCGTGTCCGGCATGAACTGCGCGATGCCCAGGGCGCCTGCGGGGGACACCGCCTCGGGCTCGAACAGGCTTTCCTTCCACAGCAGCCGGGCCAGGAAGTTGGGATCAAGCCGGTTCTCGGTCGCCGCACGCTCGATGGTGGAACAGACATCCGCCACATAGGAGGCCACGGTGATGCAGCTGCGTCCATCCGCCGTGCAGCGCCGCTCCTTGCTGTCGGCGGTGGGCGTGGTTCCCTTGGCCGGAGCAGCGGCTTCCTTCGCGGCTGCGGGTTGAGCGGGCTGGGCCGTCGCCGCAGGAGCGCCGGGCGCCGGAGCGGCCGGTTCCTGCAAAGGTGACCCGACCGCATTCAGAGAGGCCTGGGCGTCGGCAGCTGCAACAACGGCAGGGGCCGGGGGCACGCCTGCGTCCTGCGCAAGGCCGGGGGTCGCGGCCAGTGCCGCAAGGACGACGATCTGGAAACGGCGCACGGGGAGTCCCTCGTCATGTAACGGGTCCGCGATAGCAAAACCCCGCGCCGAAGTGAACCTTGGCGCGGGGTTTCCCATGAACTCGGACCCTGCTCTCAGCGGACTGCTGCCAGCCTTCGGCCGACGCAAGAGGCCGCGCCAGAGCAAGGGCCCGTCATGCCCTTGAAGGCAAGCGCCCTGCTCAGGAGGCCGCGCTGTCTCCGGGGCCCTTCCCGGCCTTCCTTCCGGCCTTCTCGGCCTCTTTCTGGGCCTTGCGTGTCGCCTTCTCCTCAGCCTTCTCGGCCTCCTTGACACGCTTGCGCTCGGCCTTTTCGGCCTCCTTGCGGGCCTTCTTCTCCGCCTTGTCCTCGCGGGCACCCCCGGCGTCCACCTTCGCGGGTGGCGGGGTCATGCCGCCCGCCCGGCGCGCTCCTGCGGCGGGGGCTTCGGGCGCAGTGGCGCCCGCCTCGGCCCGGCTCATCTTCGGTGCGCGGACAGGCTCCGCCGCCGTATCCCCTGCGGGCTCACCCGACTGCGGTTCGGCCCGCTGCGGCTTGGGCATCTTGCGGGCGCCCGGGCGGCCTGTCCGGATTCCAGGCGAGCGCGGCGCGCGGGCGCCCCCCGCCCCTGCCGTTTCCGCCGCACCGGTCGGGACCGGCTCCTGGTCGCCGGCCTCCTCGTCGGACGCGGCCTCGCCACGCCGCGCGATCTCGGCCCGCACCCGTCGAAGCGCCGCGCCCAGATCCTTGATCCCCTGCTCGTCGCCGCCCTGCGCGCGCGTCTCGTCACGCAAGGCCCTGATCTTGCGGGCCAGCGCGCCCAGCGCTCGGTCCGCCTGCCGGCCTAGGGCAGGCTGCCGCGACCTGGCGATCAGCGTCTCGGCATCGTCCGAGCCGCCACCACCGGCTTCATCGGGTTTCGCAACTTTCGCCATGCTCGTCCTTGCCGTCCTTCATGGGGGGCGGATCGCCCGCAAACGCCTGTTTTGCCCAAAAGTTCGCGCAAGAATCGCAGCGTTGCAACGCAAAAACGCCCGGCACGGGGCCGGGCGCCTGCAGCGATGTCAGCCGATCAGTAGGACGGGACCGCGCTTTCGACCAAGGCGACATTCTGGACGGGGGCGCCCGCCGCCGCCACGGTCTGCACGGGCGCGCCCGCGGGCTCCAGGTAGCCGTCCGGGGTCTGGAGCAGCGGGCCTTCCAGCCTTTGCGATTCCGCCTCGGTCCGCACCTTCACGGTCGTGCCGTTGGGGATGCGCTCATACAGGTCCATGATGTCCTGGTTGAACAGCCGGATGCAGCCCGCCGAGGTGGCCTTGCCGACCGACGAGGGATCCATCGTGCCGTGGATGCGGTACATCGTGTCCTTGTTGCCCTCGTAGAGGTACAAGGCGCGCGAGCCCAAGGGGTTGCTGAGGCCGCCCGGCACGCCGTTGCGGAACTGGGCGTAAAGCTCGGGCTCGGTCGACACCATGTTCGACGTGGGCGTCCAGGACGGCCACCGGGCCTTGCGCTTGATGGTCGCCGTGCCCGCGTAGCCCACGCCCGCGCGGCCCACCGCGATGCCGACGCGCGTCGCCATGCCGCCGTCCTCGACCAGGTAAAGGAAGCGGGCATAGGGATCGACAACCACGGTGCCGGGCGCATCGGGGCCGTTGTAGGGGACGCGAGCGCGCACGTTGCGGTCGCGCAGGTAGGCGGGCTTGATCGCGGGGATCGGCAGCGCCTCGCCGTTCGGGCCCTGGTCAACGCGAGCCTGGTAGATCTCGGGGACGAAGTTGTTGGTCTGGGGCGCCTGCTCGACAGGCGGGGTGCTGGGGCCGCAGGCGGCAAGGCCCAGGGCGCAAGCCAGGAGGGCGGCAGAGGCGAGACGCATCCGAGGTTTATCCTTCAAGATGGGCAGCACGCGGGCAAGCCGTGCGCCGCTCAAAGGGTGGCAGAATGGACAGCACGAATCGCAGGGCAGGCTGCGGGCCGGTCCGATCGGCCCATAGGCCGACGAACCGAAGGCATCGTCAAGAATTCGCACGGTGCCCAGAGGGGGGGCGTGACAAATTTGCCGCGCGCGCGACTTTTTGAACACGGCGTGATCTGTTGCCGATATGGCGCAGCTTTCCGGAACGGTGCCAGCGCCGGAACCGGCCTGCCAGATCGACGTTCGGACCACATCCGGCAGTCACACATGGCCTGCTGCAACTGCAAAGGACAGAACATGGGCTTCATCATCTCCATCATCATCGGAGCCATCGCCGGCTGGCTGGCCGGCCTGATCGTCAAGGGCGACGGACAGGGCGTCTTCATGAACATCATCGTGGGCGTGCTGGGCGCCGTGCTGGCAAGCTGGCTGTTCCCGAGCCTCGGCTGGAACCTGGGGGCCGCCCCTGCCGTTCCCGGCGCCACCGTCCGGGGCACGAGCTTCCTGGGCTCGATCGTCTTCTCGACCATCGGCGCGGTGATCCTGCTGCTGATCGTGTCGCTGTTCACGGGCCGCCGCCGCCGCGGGTGACCCGCCCTGCTGCCCGGCGGCCGTCTCCTCCCTCCGGCCGCCGCTCCAGGCCCCCGCCGTCTGCCCGGCGGGGGCCTGTGATCACCTGCCCCCGACCTGACGGGCGATCTCGGCGGCAAGGCACAGCACCCGGCGGGGGCCGAGAGCCTGCACCAGGATCGCCAGTTCCTCGGCCGCCGCATTCTCATGGCCCAGCGCGCAGCCCTTTGGCAGCAGCGCCGCCGCCCGCTCCCATCCCCCGGTCTGCAGCAGAAGCGCCTCGCGCGCGGTGACGACCAGCAACGCGCCCCCGGGTGCCGCGAGGCCGCCGTAATGGGCAAGGCTGCGGGGCCGGGACAGGATCACCGCATCGACCCCGCGCCCGTCCATGATGGCCCGCAGCGCAAGGCGGCGCGGGGCGAACCCGTCGCGGGGCAAGGAAACGGGCGGCATCGGAACCTCGGCATTCAAGGGAAAGGGGCAGAGTGGCCCTTTCACCCCGGCGGTCAAGCCATCCCGCACCGGCAAGCCCGCGCCGGATTGCCCTTCCCGCCGGGGCCGCTAGTCTGGCCGGGATGTCACGCCCTTCTGCCCTTGCCCCCTTCCGCCACAAGGCGTTCCGCACCCTTTGGGCGGCGACGCTGGTGTCGAATTTCGGCGGGCTGGTGCAGGCGGTTGGCGCGGCCTGGATGATGACGCAGCTGACCGACAGCGCGACGCTGGTGGCGCTGGTGCAGGCCTCGAACACCCTGCCGATCATGCTGTTCGCGCTGCTGTCGGGCGCCCTGGCCGACATCTTCGAGCGCAAGCGGCTGCTGCTGATCGCGCTGGGCGTCATGGCCAGCGTCTCGCTGCTTCTGGCGGTGGTGGCGGGCTATGGCTGGCTCGACCCCTACAGCCTGCTGGCACTGACCTTCCTGATCGGGATGGGGCAGGCGCTTTACAACCCGCCCTGGCAGGCCAGCATGGGCGACCTCGTCCCGCGCGAGGACCTGCCGGCGGCGGTCACGCTGAACTCGGTCGGCTTCAACCTGATGCGGTCCGTGGGACCGGCGGCGGGCGGGCTGATCGTGGCGGCCTATGGCGCAGCTGCGGCCTTCGCGGTCAACGCCTTCAGCTATGTGCCGCTGATCTTCGCGCTGACCCGCTGGAAGCCGCCCCTCCGCAAGCGCGACGTCCCGCCCGAGCCCCTGGCCCCCGCCATCGCCGCGGGCCTGCGCTATGTCGTGCTGTCGCCGAACCTGGTGCGGGTGCTGGCGCGCGGCGCGCTGTTCGGCCTGTCGGCGGTCGCGGTGCTGGCCCTGCTGCCCCTGATCGCGACCGAACACCCCGAGGGCGGCTCGCTGACGCTGGGCCTGCTGCTGGGCTGCTATGGCTTCGGCGCGATCATGGGCGCCGCCGCCAACGGCCGCATCCGCGAACGGATGAACAACGAAAGCGTCGTGCGCGTCGCCTTCATGGGCTTCGCGGCCTCCTGCCTGATCCTGTCAGCCAGCGACAACGTCCTTGTCCAGGGACTGGCGCTTCTGCCCGCCGGGGCCTCCTGGGTGCTGGCGCTGTCGCTGTTCAACGTCACCGTCCAGCTGTCCACGCCGCGCTGGGTCGTGGCGCGGGCGCTCGCGCTCTACCAGACCGCGACCTTCGGGGGGATGGCGGCGGGAAGCTGGCTCTGGGGGATGGTCGCCGACCTTCAGGGGCTGGACGCGGCGCTCGCCTGGGCGGCGGGGCTGCTGATCTTCGGGGCGGTGATCGGGCACTGGTTCAGCCAGCCCGAGTTCGGCAAGCTCGACCTCGATCCCATCGGCCGCTTCCGCGCGCCCGAGCTTGCGCTGGACCTGCGCGGGCGGTCGGGGCCGATCATGGTGATGGTCGACTACGTCATCGACATCGGCGACACGCCCGAGTTCCTGCGCCTGATGGCCCGGCGGCGCGCCATCCGCCGCCGCGACGGGGCGCGCAATTGGGCGCTGCTGCGCGACCTGGAAAACCCTCGCCATTGGTCGGAAAGCTATCACATCGCCACCTGGGACGAATATGTCCGCCACAATCTGCGTCGCACCCGCTCGGACGACGAGGTGATCCTGGCCCTGCGCGCCCTGCACCGGGGCGAGGGCGATCCCCATGTCCACCGCATGATAGAGCGCCACAGCGTCAGCCCCGGCGACGACCTGCCGCTGATCGGCAAGATCGAGGTGCCGGGCTCATGAGCGCCCCCGCCCCTGCCCCCAAGGGCAGCCCCGGATGAGGATGCTGGCGCGGCGGCTCGCGCTTCTGGCCTTGGCGCTGGTCGGCGCCTCGGCGGTGATCTTCGCGGTGGTGGACCTGGTGCCGGGGGATCCGGCGGTCTTCGTGCTGGGCACCGGGGCGCGGCCCGACACAGTGGCGGCGCTGCGCGAGCAGCTGGGCCTGGACCTGCCTTGGCCCGTCCGCTACGCGCAGTGGCTCGGGGGCGTGCTGACGGGCGACATGGGCACGAGCCTTGCCTACAAGACGCCGGTCGCGGGCATGATCCTGGACCGGGTGCAGGTGTCGCTGCCCTTGGCGCTGATGGCGCTGGCGCTGGCCGTCGCGGTGGCGCTGCCGGTGGGGATGCTGGCCGCCTCGAGGCGTGGGCGCCCGGCCGACGCCCTTGCGATGGGGGCCGCGCAAGTGGGGATCGCGCTGCCGAACTTCTGGTTCGCCATGCTTCTGGTCCTGGTCTTCGCCGTGAAGCTGCGCTGGCTTCCGGCCGGGGGCTTTCCCGGCTGGTCCGATCCCTTGGCGGCCCTGCGCGCCCTCATCCTGCCCGCTTTCGCGCTGGCGCTGCCGCAGGCCGCAATCCTTGCGCGCGTGCTGCGCTCGGCCCTGATCGAGACGCTGGGCCAGGACTATATCCGCAGTGCCCGCGCCAAGGGCCTGAGCCGGGCGCAGGTCTTGCGCCGCCATGCGTTGCGGAACGCCCTGATCCCGGTGCTGACGATCCTGGGGATGCAGTTCTCGTTCCTGCTGGCGGGCGCGATCATCATCGAGAACGTCTTCTACCTGCCGGGCCTCGGCCGGCTGATCTTCCAGGCGATCAGCCAGCGCGACCTCGTGGTCGTCCAGTCGGCGGTGCTGGTGCTGGTCGCGGCCGTGATCCTTGTCACCTTCCTGGTGGACCTGGCCTATGCCGCCGTGGACCCGAGGCTGAGGGGCCGATGATCCCCGGACGCCACCGCATGGGACTGGTCGCGGGCGCGGCGCTGGCAGGGATTGCGCTGGCGATGGCGCTGGTCTCGGCCGTGTGGACACCCTTCGACGTGACGGGGGTGGATGTCGCGAACCGCCTGCTGCCGCCCGGCGGCGTCCATCCCCTGGGCACCGACCACCTGGGCCGCGACCTCTTGTCGATGGTGATGATCGGGGCGCGGACCTCGCTGTCGGTGGCGCTGCTGGCGGTGGGGATCGGCGCGGGCATCGGCGTGCCGCTGGGGCTGGCGGCGGCGGCTTCGCGCGGGGGATGGCTCGACGAGGCGATCATGCGCGCGGGCGACCTGGTCTTCGCCTTCCCCGCCTTGGTGACGGCGATCCTGATCACGGCGGCGCTGGGCCCCTCGGCCATGAACGCCATGCTGGCCATCGGGATCTTCAACATCCCCGTCTTCGCCCGCGTGACCCGGGCGGGCGCGCTGCCGCTGTGGACGCTCGACTACATCCGCGCGGCCGAGATCGCGGGCAAGGGCCCGGCCCGCATCAGCACCGAACACATCCTGCCCAACGTGGCGAGTCTGCTGATCGTGCAGGGCACCATCCAGTTCGCCTTGGGTATCCTGGCCGAGGCCGGGCTGTCCTATGTGGGCCTGGGCGCGCAGCCCCCCACCCCAAGCTGGGGGCGGATGCTGGCCGAGGCGCAGACAATGGTGACGCTTGCGCCCCATGTGGCGGTCGTGCCGGGCCTGGCGATCGTGCTGACGGTGCTGGGGCTGAACCTGCTGGGCGACGGCCTGCGTGACGCGCTGGATCCAAGGCTCAAGGCGCGGCTGACATGATCGCGCTGAGGGATCTGTCCATCACCATCGCGGGGCGCCGGGTGGTGTCGGACGTCACGCTGCCGCTGGCGCCGGGACAGGTCACGGCGCTGGTGGGCGAAAGCGGCTCGGGCAAGTCCATGACGGCGCTGGCGGCCATCGGCCTTCTGCCCGAGGGCGCACACGCCAGCGGCCGGGTGGACCTGGACGGCCGCAACCTGCTGGACCTGCCCGAGCGCGGGATGGACGCCCTGCGGGGCCGCCGCATGGGCATGATCTTCCAAGAACCAATGACGGCGCTGAACCCGCTGATGACCATCGGCGATCAGGTGGCCGAGGGCCTGCGCCGCCACCGCGGCCTCGGCCGGGCGCAGGCGCTGGCCCGCGCGCGCGAAAGGCTGGACCGCGTGGGCCTGCCCGCCGCGCGCTTTCCGCTGGGGCTTTACCCGCATCAGCTGTCGGGCGGCCAGCGCCAGCGCGTGGCCATCGCCATGGCCATTGCCGCGGCCCCCGACCTGCTGATCGCGGACGAGCCCACGACCGCGCTGGACGTGACGACGCAGGCCCAGATCCTCGACCTGCTGCGCGGGCTGGTGCGGGACGAAGGAATGGCGCTGTGGCTCATCACCCATGACCTGGCGGTGGTCTCGGGCGTGGCGGATCATGTCGCGGTCATGCAGCAGGGCCGCATCGTCGAGGCGGGACCCACGGCGCAGGTCTTCCGCGCCCAGGCCCATCCCTATACCCGGGCTCTCTTCGCCGCCGCCCGCCATGTTCCCCCCGCCTCGCCCGCGCGCGCGCCCGGCCCGCCCCTGCTGCGGGTAGCAGAGGCGTTGCGCGAATACCGCCTGCCGCGCCCGGCCCCCTTCGCCCGCCGCCCGGTGCTGCGGGCGGTGGACGGAGTCAGCCTCACCATTGCAGAGGGCGAGTCGGTCGGGCTGGTGGGCGAGTCGGGCTGCGGGAAATCGACGCTCGCCCGCGCGATCCTGGGGCTGGATGCCCTGCAGGGGGGCGCGATCCGGCTGGACGGCGCCGGCGTCGGCCCCCGGATGCCGAAGGATCAGCGGGCGCAGGTGCAGGCGGTCTTCCAAGATCCCTTCGCCAGCTTCGACCCGCGTTGGCGGGTGGACAGGCTGGTGGCCGAGCCTTTCCACCTGACCGGCCGCCCTGCCGACTGGCGCGACCGCGTGGCCGAAGCGCTGGCCGAGGTCGAGATCGGCACCGAGGCCATGTCGCGCCACATCCACGAATTCTCGGGCGGCCAGCGCCAGCGCATCGCCATCGCCCGCGCGCTGATCATCCGCCCCCGCCTGATCCTGCTGGACGAGGCGGTCAGCGCGCTCGACGTGCAGGTGCGCGCGCGCGTCCTGGACCTGCTGGCACGGCTCAGGCGCCAGCACGGGCTCGCCTGGCTCTTCATCAGCCACGACCTGTCGGTGGTCCGCGCCATCACCGACCGGGTGCTGGTGATGGACGCGGGCCGCATTGTCGAGGAAGGCCCGACCGGCCGCATCCTGTCCCAGCCGCTCCATCCCGTCACCCGGCGGCTTGTCGCCGCCGCGCCGATCCTGCCGCCGGCGTGACGCCCCGTGCCCTTGCACCCCGGCCCGGGCGCCCTACCTGTCAATCGGCACAACAAGGGAGCGGCCCATGAAATGTCCGGTTGACGGCGAGACGCTGGTGATGACGGACCGCAGCGGCGTCGAGATCGATTATTGCCCGAAATGCCGGGGGGTCTGGCTGGACCGGGGCGAGCTGGACAAGATCATCGACCGCGCCGGCGCAAGCGCGCAGCCGACCCAAGCAGCCTTTGCCGCGCCTGCCGCGCCGCCCACCGCCGCGCCCCATCTGCAGGACCGCCCGCAGTTCGAGAACCGGTCCCGCGGCGACGACCATTATCGCGACCGCCACGACGATGACGACGACTATCACCGTCACGGCAAGAAGAAGCGGCGCGAGTCCTTCCTGGGCGATCTCTTCGATTTCTGAAGGGACGGCGCGGTCCGGAAAGGTGGCGGGCAGCCCCTGAAACAGCGACAGGCCCCGCAAGGGACGGGGCCTGTCGCTCCTCCCCCGGAACGGCTGGCCTCCCCGCCGCGCCGTCCGGGTATACACTGCGTCAGTGGGCTGCCTCTGCCGCGATCAACTCTGCCTGCCGCACGATCACTTGTGCCTGACGAATCGACGCGATGTCAACCAGTCGACCTTTGTATACCGCGGCACCGGCGCCCGACCGCTGAGCCTCTTCCATCGCGGCCAGGATCTCGCGCGCCTCGGTCACGGCCTTCTCGCCGGGCGAGAAGATCTCGTTCGCAAGCGCGACTTGGCTGGGATGGATCGCCCATTTGCCGACCATGCCCAGCGTGGCCGAGCGCAGCGCCTGGGCGCGGAAGCCCTCGGCGTCGCTGAAATCGCCGAAGGGGCCGTCCACCGGCAGGACGCCATGGGTCCGGCAGGCCGCGACGATGGCCGCCTGCGCCCAATGCCAAGGATCGGACCAGTATTTCTGGCCCTCGCGCGCCATGTAATAGTTTTCCTGCGTCCCGCCGATGCCGGTGGTTGCCATCCCCATGCTGGCGGCGAAGTCGGCCGCGCCCAGGCTCATCGCCTGCAGGCGGGGGCTGGCGGCGGCGATTTCCTCGACATGGCTGATGCCGGCCGCAGATTCGATGATGACCTCGAAGGCGATGGGCTTGGCGCGGCCCCTGGCACGTTCCACGGCCGTCACCAGCGCATCGACCGCATAAAGGTCCGAGGCATTGCCGACCTTCGGGATCATGATTGAATCCAGCCGGTCCGAGGCCTGTTCCAGCAGGTCCACCACGTCGCGGTACCAGTAGGGCGTGTCCAGCCCGTTGATGCGCACGGACAGCGTCTTGTTGCCCCAGTCGACGTCGCCGATCGCCTGGATCACGTTCCGCCGCGCCTGCTCCTTGTCGTCGGGCGCGACCGAGTCCTCGAGGTCAAGGTTGATCACGTCGGCGGCCGAACCCGCCATCTTCTCGAACAGCTGGGTGCGGGAGCCGGGACCGAAGAGCTGGCAGCGGTTCAACCGGGCGGGCGCGGGGGGTTGCAGGCGGAAGGACATGGGACCTCGGGCAAGGTTGTTGCGTCTGGCGGCGCCAAGTTGAAGGATCATTGCTGTGCTTGCAACCATGCTTTCTGCACCTGCACGCGCCCCTTCCGGCGGACAGCCCATTGATCGACCGCCCGCCTTGGCGCAAAACCCGAGGCGCGCGCTTTCCAGGAGAACCCCATGACCCGCATCGTCCATGTCAACGGCCGCTACCTGCCCGAGGACCAGGCCACCGTCTCGATCTTCGACCGGGGCTTCCTCATGGCCGACGGGGTCTACGAGGTCGTCAGCGTGCTGGACGGCCGCCTGCTGGACTTTGAGGGCCACATGAAGCGGCTGTCGCGCTCGCTGGACGAACTAGGCATGACCCACCCGATGACCGACGAGGAATGGCTCGAGGCGCACCGCCGCCTGATCGCGGAAAACGACATCACCGACGGGCTGGTCTACCTGCAGGTCACGCGCGGCAATCCCGGCGACCGCGACTTCGCCTATCCGCCCAAGGACACGCCGCCGACGGTGGTGATGTTCACGCAATCCAAGCCCGGACTGGCCGAGAACCCGCAGGCGGACAGCGGGCTGCGCATCTGCACCCTGCCCGACCTGCGCTGGGCGCGCCGGGACATCAAGACGGTGCAGCTGCTTTACCCGTCCATGGCCAAGATGGAGGCCAAGGCCCGCGGCTGCGACGACGCCTGGATGGTCGAGGACGGGCTGGTGACCGAGGGTACTTCGAACAACGCCTATATCGTCAAGGACGGCACCATCGTCACCCGCCAGCTGTCCAGCGACATCCTGCACGGGATCACCCGCGCCTCGGTCCTGCGGCTGGCGCAAGAGGCGCAACTGGCCGTCGAGGAGCGCAGCTTTACCGTGGAGGAAGCCAGGGCCGCCGACGAGGCCTTTGTCACCTCGGCCTCGGCCTTCGTGATGCCGGTCGTGGCCATCGACGAAGCGACCGTGGGCACCGGCGCCCCCGGTCCCGTCGCGCGGCGCCTGCGCGAGATCTACCTGGACGAAATGCGCCGCACGGCCATCTGAAAATCCAAAGGCCCGCCAATCCGGCGGGCCTTTTCGTCAAGGGGTCCTGGTAATCAGCTGACGCTTACAGGGCCGCCGGGACCAACGGTTCCCCCAACCGTGGAACCGCCAGGCCCGCCCACGACAGATCCTACCACGGCGCCCGTTGTGCTGGTCTGGGCCACGAGATCGATGTTCCCGACCTCGTCCGCATCGGTGTCCTGCAGCACGGCCACGACCCGGCCGTCCACCACCAGGTGGGCGTCCGCGCCGGACTGGACGACATCCACCTCGGGCGGGTTGTCGGGGCTGCCGATATAGTTGACCACGATTTCGTCGTCGTCGCGGTTCCAGTCCACGATCCGCGCGGCGCTTTCCAGGTCCGCGTCCATGACAAAGCGGTCGTCGCCGTCGCCGCCGTCCCCGGTGTCGCCCGCGCCCAGCGTCAGTTCGTCGTCGCCCTCGCCGCCGTAAAGCATGTCGACCACCGAGGGGTCGCCCGAGCCGCCGTCATGAGCGGCCAGCGTGTCGTCGCCCTCCCCGCCGCGCAGCGTCACCTGCCCGCCATTGGCCGTCAGCAGGTCGTCGCCTTCCTCGTCATCGTCGGAATCGTCGCCCCAGACCTCGTGGTTGCCGCCATTGACGGTGATGGTGTCGTCGCCGCTGCCGCCCTCGATCCAGTCGTTGCCCTCGTCGATGCCGCTGCCGGGCGCGCCATAGACGTCATCGCCCGAACCCAGGAAGACGCGGTCGTCGCCCGCGTCGGCGATCACCGAATCTTCGCCCGTGCCGGCGTAGATCCAGTCGTCGCCCGCGCCGCCGTCGATCGTGTCGCGCCCCTCGAAGCCGCGGATGATCTCGGCCCCGTCGGTGCCCGTGATCTCCTCGCTGTCGTCCTCGCCATCGATGATCGGCAGGTCGGGGATGTCCTCGCCCGTGTCGAATTCCTCGTCGTCGTCGTCGCTGGACATGAGGCTGCCCAGCGCGGCGATCCCCAGCGCCCCAAGCAGCAGCAGATACATCTGACTCATCCGATCACCCCCTTCTTTTGTCCCTCAATGCCCCAGAATCTGGCTGAGGAACAGCTTGGTGCGATCGGACTTCGGATTGTTGAAGAACTCCTGTGGCGTGTTCTCCTCGACGATCTGGCCCTGGTCCATGAAGATCACCCGGTGCGCCACGGCCTGGGCGAAGCCCATCTCGTGCGTGACGCAGATCATCGTCATGCCGCCCTCGGCCAGTTCGATCATGGTGTCCAGGACCTCCTTGATCATCTCGGGGTCCAGCGCGCTGGTGGGTTCATCGAAGAGCATGATCTTGGGCTTCATGCAGAGCGAGCGGGCGATGGCCACGCGCTGCTGCTGGCCGCCCGACAGCTGCCCCGGATACTTGTGCGCCTGGTCGGGGATGCGGACCTCGCGCAGGAAATGCATGGCCGTCTCCTCGGCCTCGCGCCGGGGAATCTTGCGGACCCAGATCGGGGCCAGGGTGCAGTTCTCCAGCACGGTCAGGTGCGGAAACAGGTTGAAGTGCTGGAACACCATCCCGACCTCGGACCGGATCTTGTCGATGTTCTTGATGTCGTTGGTCAGCTCGATCCCGTCCACGGTGATGCGGCCGGACTGGTGTTCCTCGAGCTGGTTGATGCAGCGGATCAGCGTCGATTTCCCCGAGCCCGAAGGCCCGGCGATCACGATCCGCTCGCCCCGGCGCACGGTCAGGTCGATGTCGCGCAGCACGTGGAAGCTGCCGTACCACTTGTTCAGCTTCTCGATGCGGACGGCGATCTCGGATCCCATCGCGGGGGCCGGCCGAGGTTGGGTGTTCAGGTCGGTCATGTCAGCCCCTCAGCGGTGGTCGGTCTTGAGCCGCCGTTCCAGGTACATCGCGTACCGGGACATGGCGAAGCACAGGATGAAGAAGATGGCGCCGGTGAAGACGTAAGGTTCCCAGTAGGCGCCCTTCCAGGCGAAGGTCGCGCGAATGGTGTCGGCCATCTGCTTGAGGGGGTCGAAAAGGCCCACGAAGGTGACCAGCGTGGTGTCCTTGAAGACCCCGATGAAGGTGCCGACGATGCCGGGGATCGAGATCTTCAGCGCCTGCGGCAGGATGATCAGCCGCTGCGCCTGCCAGTAGGTCAGCCCTAGCGAATCCGCGCCCTCGTACTGTCCGCGCGGCAGGGCAGCGAGACCGCCGCGGATCACCTCGGCCATGTAGGCGGCCGCGAACAGCGTCACCATGATGATGACCCGCAGGATGATGTCGAAATTCGTGCCCGGCGGCAGGAAGTAGTTCAGCAGGATCGAGGCCACGAAAAGCAGCGTGATCAGCGGCACGCCGCGGATGAACTCGATGAACATGACGGCCAGCGTCCGCACCACAGGCAGGTTCGACTGCCGCGCGAGCGCCAGGATGATGCCCAGAGGCAGCGACATGACAATGCCCGAAACGCCGATGGTCAGCGCCAGAAGGAAGCCACCGAAAGACCGCGATTCGACCGGCACCAGCGCCAGCGGCATCAGCCCCTGCAGGTCGGCCGCAACGCGCGGCCCAAGCGCCGCCCACCACCAGACGGCCGCCGCGACGCCCAGGGCAAGCCCCAGCAGTCCCACGCCGAGGCGCGCGCCCAGGCGCCAGACCACCAGCGCCAGGGCGAAGCCTGCCAATACGGCGATCGGGCTCCAGATCGAACCGCCCCACAGCATCCAGACGGCAAGGAAGGGATAAAGGACGCTGAAGGCCAGCGCCCGGCGCGGCGCGTATTCGATCAGAGCCGCCAGCGCCACGAAGCCTGCGCCCACGGCCAGCAGCACGCGATCGGGCGCACCCAGCGCCACGCAGGCGGCGAAGCTTGTGACCGCGCTGACCGCCAGCACCGTCCAGCGCAGGCGGCGGCTTTCGGAAAACAGGATCGGCGCCACCGCGAACATCATCAGCCCGAAGACGGCGGTCGGGCGCCAGTAATGCTCGGCCGGGTAGAAGCCGAAGATGAACTGGTTCCAGCGCTCGCGGATGATGGCGAAGCAGGCCCCCGTCGTGCCCTCGCCGTGACGCTCGGCGATGATCTGGCGGCATTCGCCGATGCTGGAGGCGTTCCAGACCGCATGGGCGAACCAGGGCCACAGGTGCGACACAATCCCCCAGACGGCGGCCAGCCCGGCCAGCGTCAGCAGGATGTTCAGCGGCCCCGAAAACAGGTTCTCGCGCAGCCACAGCACCACGCCTGACTGCCGTGCGGGCGGGGCCGCGGACGGCAGCATCGTGTCGCGGACGAAGGGAACGGTTTCGGCATGGACCTCGCTCATCTCAGCGCTCCTTCAGCCGGACACGGGAATTGTAAAGGTTCATGACCGCCGAGACGATCAGGCTGATGGCAAGGTAGATGCCCATCATCAGGATCATCGACTCCATCTCGCGCCCCGTCTGGTTCAGCGTCGTGCCGCCCAGCGTCGCCCGCAGGTCGGGATAGCCGACCGCGATCGCCAGCGAACTGTTCTTGGTCAGGTTCAGGAACTGCGAGATCAGCGGCGGGATGATGACCCGCAGCGCCTGCGGCAGCACCACCAGCGCCATGATGGGGCGCGGGCGCAAGCCCAGGGCGGCAGCGGCCTCGGTCTGGCCGCGGCTGACGGCCAGGATGCCCGCGCGGACGATCTCGGCGATGAAGGCGCCGGTATAAAGCGACAACGCCAGCAGCAGCACCACGAAGCCGTTGTCGAGGTTCATGCCGCCCGCGAAGTTGAAGCCCCGCAGCTCCGGCGCGACCAGATGGATGCCGAAAAGCTGCATCAGCCCCAGGATCGGCAGCAGGTACAGCAGGACCGAGATCCACCAGGTCGTCGGCCGCCGCCCGGTGCTGTCCTGCCGTTCCTGCGCCCAGGCGCGCAGCCAGAGATGGATCATCCAAGCGGCCAGCAGCGCCAGGGCGAAGGCCACCACCATCGCGTCGATCTGCAGCCCCAGCACCGTCACGGGGCCGGGATCATGTTCCGCCACGATGGCGGGGACGGCGGTATAGCGGTTGGTGGGGGCGATGCCGCCGAACAGGATCATCTCGGCGCCGGCGGTCCCGTCCTCGGCCACGCGATAGTCGCGGGGGGCGGGCATCACCTCGGTGAACAGCGCGAGGATCACCAGGATCCACAGCAGCAGGGGCACGTTGCGGAAGATCTCGACATAGACCGTCATCAGCCGTGCCACGAGCCAGTTCCGCGACAGGCGCAGCACGCCCGCGAAAACGCCCAGGATCGTGGCGAAAAGGCAGCCCAGCGCCGACACCAGCAGTGTGTTCAGAAGCCCCACCATCGCCGCGCGCAGGTGGGTCGAGTTCGAATCGTAGGGGATCAGGCTGAAGGGGATGTCATAGCCCGAGCGATTGGTCAGAAAGCCGAAGTCGAAGGTCTTGCCCATGCGGGCGAGGTTCTGAACCGTGTTGTTCACCAGCCAGGACGCGACCGACATGACAAGGATGAAGACCAGCGCCTGGATCAGCAGGGCGCGGTAATGGCGGTCGTGGATCAGCATGGACAGCCGGAACGGCTGCCCTGCCCCGGGTGCAGGCGCCATGAGCGTGTTTCTCCCAGTTGGGCCGGGCGGATCTTCCGTCCACCTCGGCCGGGCCGTGTCGTTCAGCCGGAACGAAGCGCCCCGCCGCGCAGGTCAGCGGGGCGGGGCGTCAGGGTTCTCAGCGGAAGGGCATCGCGTACATCAGGCCGCCCTGGGTCCACAGCGCGTTCAGCCCGCGCGGCAGCCCGATGGGGGTCTGCTCGCCGATGTTGGCGGCGAAGATCTCGCCGTAGTTGCCCGAGGCGGCGATGGCGCGCTTGGCCCATTCCTTGTCCAGCCCCAGCATCGCGCCGTAGTCGTCGGTCGCGCCCAGCATCCGCTGCACGTCCGGGTTGGTCGAAGAGCGCGACAACTCGTCGAGGTTGGCCGAGGTGACGCCGTATTCCTCGGCCGAGATCAGCGCGTAAAGCGTCCAGCGGACGATGTCGGTCCAGTTGTTGTCGCCATGGCGGGTGGCGGGGGCCAGCGGCTCCTTCGAGATGATCTCGGGCAGGATGACGTGGTTGTCGGGATCGGCGAAGGCCGCGCGCGTCGCCGCAAGGCCCGAGGCGTCGGTGGTGTAGGCGTCGCAGGCGCCCGCCATGTACTGCTGCTCGCCTTCGGCGTTCGAATCGATGTTGACCGGCTGGTAGGTCATGTTGTTGGCCTTGAACCAGTCGGCGAGGTTCAGTTCCGTCGAGGTGCCGGTCTGGATGCAGATGGTCGCGCCGTCCAGTTCCGTGGCCGAGCTCACGCCCAGGTCCTTGCGGACCATGAAGCCCTGCCCGTCGTAGTAATTGACGCCCGCGAAATCCATCTTGAGGTCGGTGTCGCGCTGGAAGGTCCAGGTCGAGTTCCGGGCCAGCAGGTCCACCTCGCCCGAGGTCAGCGCGGTGAAGCGGGTCTGCCCGGTGGTGGGCACGTATTTCACCTTGGAGGGATCGCCCAGCACGGCGGCGGCGACCGCCTTGCAGACGGCGATGTCGAAGCCCGACCAGTTGCCGTTCGCATCCGGCGCGGCAAAGCCGACAAGGCCGGTGTTCACGCCGCAGTTCAGCACGCCGCGCTGCTTGACCTGCGCGAGGGTGTCCCCCTCGGCCGCAAGCGCCACGCCCGCGGTCAGCGCCGAAGCCGCCACCGTGGCCAGGAAAGCCGTATAACGCATGAAAGTCCTCTCTGCTGTCGGCCGGATCTGCGCCCGGCGCGGTTCCGCGGGTCGGCGCCCCGGCCCGGCCCTGGGCCGCACCTCGGCGCGCCCCGCCTGACCCTCATACTGCCGGTCGGATCGCGTCCGTCAAGCGTCAGGCTCGGCCGCGCTTTCGGACCCCGCGTCCGCAGGGGCGAGTAGCGCGAGCAGCCGCGCGGCGTTGCACAGGGCCTGCAGCCGGTCCCCGGCGGCGAGGTCGGCTTCCTCGTCGCGGCCCCAGATCTCGGCCTGGTGCTCCTCGTCGATGCGCGACAGGCGATGCGCGGCCTCGGCGTCCAGCCGGCCTTCCAGCACGGCCAGCCCCAGCACCAGCGAGCCGGACAGCGTCACCAGGTCATGCAGCGCGGTCAGCTGCCAAGGCGTCAGCCCACCCAGCCGCGCCCGCAGCCGATCCAGCGCGGCCTGTTCCTGCGTGACCGGGATCACCCCCTGCGTGACCCGCAGAGCGGCTCCCAGATCGTGGCGCGCCCAGTCCAGCCAAGGGTTCCACCCCTCGGCCTGGCGCACGACCAGTTCGACCGGGTGTTCGGCGCGATAGCACAGAAGATCGGTGCCGCCGTATTCGGCCAGCATGTCGGCGACGGCGTCGAACTGCGGCGCAACCCGCTCGATGGCCGAGTTCGCGGCGCGCGTAAGAGGCATCGCGCCGGGGTCGATCGCGTCGGCCTGCGCGTCCCATTCGGCGGCCACCGCCTGCGCCAGCGCAAGGGTCGGCATCACAAGGGGCAGCTTGCCCGGGGTGCGGACGGGACGGCCGTCCAGCCGGACCTCATAGCCGCCCTCGACGGCCGCGACCTCGGCCTGCGTCCAGAACCGGCGGGCCTTCCATTCGCTCATGCTGCCCACTCCTCGATCAGATCGGAAAGTTCGGGAAAGTCGCGGGCAACCGCCCGCGCCCCCGCCTGCGCCAGTTCCTCGGCCGGATGATGGCCCCAGGCGACGCCGAAGGACGCGATGCCGGCGTTCCCCGCCATGAGGATGTCGAAGCTGGTGTCGCCGATCATCACGGCACGATCCGCATGGGCGCCGCTGTCGTTCAGGCAGGACAGGATCATCCCCGGCGCGGGCTTCGACGGATGGCCGTCGGCGCAATGGGTGGCGACGAAGTAGCGCCCAAGGTCATGAGCCACGAGCAGCGCGTCCAGCCCACGCCGCGACTTGCCCGTGGCGACCGCCATCAGCAGGTCGTCCCGCGCAGCCAGCCGGTCGAGGCAATCCCGCGCGCCGGGAAACAGGGGCGATTCGCCTTCGCCGCGCGCGGCGCCATAATGGCTGCGATAGCCCTCGACCACGACATGACGCGTCGCCGGGTCATGTCCCGGCAGCAGGGTTTCTACCGCCACCGGCAGCGACAGGCCGACGATGCTGCTGACGGTGCGATCCGGCAGGGGAGCCAGGCCGGCGGCGGCCATGCCGGCCGCCATCGAATCCATGATCATCGCATGGCTATCCACCAGCGTGCCGTCGATGTCCCAGATGACGAGCTTCATTCTTCCTCGAACGGGTCTGCGGGCACGTCGCGTTCCGACCAGCCCAAGGTCTTCCAGGTCCGCGCCATGTGATCCGGCAGGGGCGCGGTCAGGGTGATGCGCTTGCCGGTGATCGGGTGGTCGAAGCTGATCGAGCGCGCGTGCAGGTGCAACTTGCGGCTGATCTCTCCGCCAAGCTGCGCGCCCCAGCCGTCGCCCAGGTTTTCCTGCCCCGAGCCGCCATACTTGCCGTCGCCGATGATCGGGTGGCCCAGTTCCGCCATATGGGCACGCAACTGGTGCGTGCGGCCCGTCACCGGAACAAGCGCAGCCCAGCTGACACGGGTGCCGAGGCTGTCCAGAACAGCGTAATCCGTCGTCGCGCGCTTGGCGCCCTCGGTCTGGTCCACGCGGGCGGGGTGGACGCAGATCATCTTCTCGCCCTCGCCGCCGCGCCCATGACCTGGCGCCTTGACCAGCCCGAAGCGGACCGTGCCCATCTTGGGCGAGGGTACGCCCGCAACGGCGGCCCAGTAGATCTTGCGGGTGGTCCGTGCCCGAAAGGCCTCGGACAGGCGCCGCGCCACCCGGTCGGTGCGCGCCAGCAGCAGGACGCCCGAGGTGTCCTTGTCCAGCCGGTGCACCAGCCTGGGCTTTTCCTTGTAGCCGAACATCAGCGCGGGCGTCAGGCCGTCCACGTGACGCTCGCCCTGCCCCGACCCGCCTTGGCTGGGCAAGCCCGGCGGCTTGTTGATCGCGATGATATGCTCGTCCTTCCACAGGACGGCGGCCTGGATCATCTCGGCATCGGTTTCCCGCAGGCGCGGCGCGGCAGGGGCCGGCGCGGCGTCGGGCAGCGGCGGCACCCGCACCTCCTGTCCCGGCTCGATGCGGGTTGCGGGCTTGACCCGGCCGGCATCGACGCGGATCTGGCCGGTTCGGCACAGCTTTTCGATGGCGATCTGGTTCAGCTGGGGAAAGCGCTTCCGCAGCCAGCGATCAAGCCGCTGCTCGCCCTCTTCCTCGCCCACGCGAAGGATCTGCACGCCACTCATGCCACACGTCCCATGGAAAGCCCCGCCACAAGCGCGGCAAGCGAAAGAATGACGCTGGCGCCGACATAAAGGGCGGCCATGCCCCCCTGCCCCTTCTGCCACAGCGCCACCGCGTCCAGCGAAAAGGCGGAAAAGGTGGTGAAGCCTCCCAGCAGCCCCGTCAGCAGGAACGGCGCCCAGGCGCTGTCCCGTCCCAGGACCGCCACCAGCAGCCCCATGAGGAATGAGCCCGCGAGGTTTACCGTCAGCGTCGCCCAAGGGAAGGCAGGCCCGAACATGCGCGCTGCGCCCAGGTTCACGCCATAGCGCGCCGAGGCGCCGAGGGCGCCGCCCAGCGCCACCTGAAATACCGAAGTCATCATCCCGCTGACCTGTAGGCGGACCCGCGCAAAGTCAACCGCCGCGCTTGAGGCGCTGACTCACGAACCAGTCGAGCCGCTTTTTCAACTCCCGCTCGAATCCCCGCTCGACGGGCGTGTAGAGGACCGGGCGCTTCATGCCCTCGGGGAAATAGTTCTGGCCCGAGAACCCGTCCTCGGCGTCGTGGTCATAGGCATAGCCCGCGCCATAGCCCTGGTTCTTCATCAGCGCGGTCGGCGCGTTCAGAATATGGGCGGGGGGCATCAGGCTGCCCGTGCGCTTTGCTTCGGCCCGCGCGGCCTTGTAGGCGGCATAGCCCGCGTTCGACTTGGGCGCGAGCGCGAGATAGATTACCGCCTGCGCCAGCGCCAATTCCCCCTCAGGGGAGCCCAGCCGTTCGTAAAGCGCCCAGGCGTCGAGGCAGTGCCGCTGCGCCGCCGGATCGGCCAGCCCGATGTCCTCGACCGCCATGCGGGTGATGCGGCGGGCGAGATAGCGCGGGTCCTCTCCCCCCTCCAGCATCCGCGCAAGCCAGTAGAGCGCGGCATCCGGGTCCGAGCCGCGGACGGATTTGTGCAGGGCCGAGATCAGGTTGTAATGCTCGTCGCCCGACTTGTCGTATTTCGCGGCCCGCCTCATGAGGCGGCGCGACAGCTCATCGGGACCGAGGGGACGCTCGACCTTCCAGGCCATGACCTGCTCGATCAGGTTCAGCGCGGCGCGACCATCGCCGTCCGCCATGGTCAGCAGCGCCTCGCGCGCCTCTCCGGTCAGGGGCAGCGCCCGGCCCATCTCGCGCTCGGCCCGCTGGGCGAGCAGTTCGAGGTCTGAAAGCTCGAGCCGCTTCAGCACGATCACCTGCGCGCGGCTGAGAAGGGCGGCGTTCAGTTCGAAGGAGGGATTCTCGGTCGTGGCGCCCACCAGAAGGATGGTGCCGTCCTCCATATGCGGCAGGAAGCTGTCTTGCTGCGCCTTGTTGAAACGGTGGATCTCGTCCACGAACAGCAGCGTTCCCCGGCCCCGGCGGTGCAGCATCCGGGCGGTGTCGAAAACCTTCCGCAGTTCGGCGACACCCGAGAAGATCGCCGAGATCTGCACGAAATCCCGGTCGGTCTGGTCCGCCAGCAGTCGCGCGATGGTGGTCTTGCCAACCCCCGGTGGCCCCCAGAGGATCAGCGACGACAGGCTGCCTGCCGCCAGCATCGCCCCCAGAGGGCCGTCCGGGCCCAGCACCTCGCCCTGGCCGATGACATCGGCCAGCCGCCGCGGGCGGATGCGGTCCGCCAGCGGCCGATGCGCCGAGGGCGCGGTGCCGGGCTCGGGATTGTCGGGCATGAGATTGTCGAAAAGATCGGCCATGGCGGGCAGATTACGCTGCCCGCCACGCGGTGGGTATCCCCCACCCCTGCCGGGGCATCAGTGCATCTTCGGAACAAGGTTGATCGACACGCACTGGTTTTCTTCGCCTTCAATCAACATGACCCGGCCGATCGCCTCGGCATCGAGCCCGCAGCGCCCGTACCAGCGCGGCCAGGTGGCGCCGGTCAGGGCGATCAGCCGCGTGGCGCCCAGTTCGCGCGCCGTCTTCGTCATGGCGCCGGCCATGGCCATGTGGACCTTGCGGCGGATCGCCATGGGGGTCGAATGGTTGACGAAGACTCGGGTGCATTCCCACACCTGCGGATCGACGGGGGCTTCTTCATACAGTAGGTCCTGCGGGATCGTTCCCCCGAGGACACCCCGCTGCGCGTCGCGGATCATGTAGGAATAAACACCGCACTGCGCCGTGGTGGGCGTCAGGCGGAAGCCACCCAGCACCTGGTCGGCACCGTCGTGGACCGCAACCCAGCGGCTGGCAGGGGTGTCGTACTGATCAAATTCCATTCCATCCGCCTGCGGCAGATCCCAGTTCTTCTGGACGATGAAGCTCTGGCGGCGGGCGCGGAACAGGTTGGCAAACAGTTCGCCGTGGTTGTGAAGATTGCTGAAGGAAAGGGTGGTGGTCTGCATGGTCTTCTCCGTGGGTTGAGGGATTTGGCCCCCCGGAGCGACCGCGGTTGAAGTTTGTCTTGGGCGAGCGTTCCTATAGCAGTCGGTAATCCTTGGCTCGTTGCAGTGCCTCGGCCGTTGTCTTGGCCATCAGCCGTTCGCGGGCCGAGATCAGACGGGCCTTGAACGCACTTTCCGTGATGCCGAGCTTGGCAGCCGCTGCCGCGTGGCGATCGCCCTCCGCGATACATCGAAGGGCCTCTTGCTGAGCCTTCGTCAGGCTCTCCGGCGGCTCGGTGATGTCGTGGAGCCGTCGTACCATCGTCGAGATCGTCTCGATCTCGTCATCCTTGAATTCGCGCGTGCCGTTGGCAAAGCTCGCGATGGTGCGCGACTTGATGGGCCCGCAGGACAGCGTCAGCCCGTAGGTCAGCCCGTGGCTGGCGGCATCCGCCAGGATGCCGAAGGGGTCGGGGATCGGCATGGCCGACCAGCGGACCGCGCCCGTCGTCGAAAACCCCCAGGCGATCGTGGGATCCCGCAGCGCATAGGCGTTGCTGGAATAGCGTTCCGCCCAGGTTTCCGGATAGGTCTGGAACTGCATGATGGGCGCGGCGAAGCGAATGTGCAGGCCGATGTAATAGCCCTTGGGCGCCAGCTTCTGCAGACGGGCCAGGGTGGCGGAAATTTCAGCTCTGGATGACATATCTTTTTAGACAAATTGCAACCAACAAGGTCAACCGAGATTATATGGATGCAAGGCGCCCGACTTGCCACGCACTACTATGGTCTAACGGGTGACTGGTTAGTTTTCGGTAAACGGTGGTGCAAAATAACCCGCGCAGCGGTGCTGCGCGGGTTATTCAATGACGCAACGTCAAGGTGACGTAAAGGGGTGGCCTCAGGCCGGGAAGTCGGCGTCCGCCTCGGCTTCCAGACGGGCGCGGTCGGCGGCGCCCTTGGCCGAGGTGTCGCGGTCAACGAACTCGATGATCGCCATCGGCGCCATGTCGCCATAACGGAAGCCGGCCTTCAGCACGCGGACATAGCCGCCCTGACGGTTGGCATAGCGTGGGCCGAGGATCTCGAACAGGCGGGCGACATGCTGGTCCTGCTTCAGCTGGGCAGCAGCCTGGCGGCGGGCGTGCAGGTCGCCGCGTTTGGCCAGCGTGATCAGCTTCTCGATGATCGGGCGCAGTTCCTTGGCCTTGGGCAGGGTGGTCTTGATCTGCTCGTGCTCGATCAGCGAGCCGGCCATGTTGGCGAACAGCGCCTTGCGGTGTTCGTGGGTGCGGTTCAGGCGGCGGTAGCCACGGGCGTGACGCATGATGATTCTCCGTTTACGTCTTTTGCTTTGTCCGGCAGCCCATGCGTGCGGGCCGCTCTCCTTGGGGCGGGATTGCCCGGTCTTGCGGGGGCACGGGCGTTGCAGCGTTCATGCACGGTTCATGCACAGGCGATGCAGACGCACCCGCGCCCCCGGATCTCTCAGAACTGGTCGTCGAAGCGCTTGGCCAAGTCCTCGATGTTCTCCGGCGGCCAGTCGACCACGTCCATGCCGAGGTGCAGGCCCATGCCCGACAGCACTTCCTTGATCTCGTTCAGCGACTTGCGGCCGAAGTTCGGAGTCCGCAGCATCTCGGCCTCGGTCTTCTGGATCAGGTCGCCGATATAGACGATGTTGTCGTTCTTGAGGCAGTTGGCCGAACGGACCGACAGCTCGAGTTCGTCCACCTTCTTCAGCAGGCGCGGGTCGAACTCCAGGCCGTCCTCGGCGTCCGCGCTGCGGGCCGATTCCGGTTCCTCGAAGTTCACGAAGACCGACAGCTGGTCCTGCAGGATGCGCGCGGCATAGGCCACCGCGTCCTCGGGCGTCAGCGAACCGTCGGTTTCCACGCGCATGGTCAGCTTGTCATAGTCCAGCACCTGGCCCTCGCGGGTGGGCGTGACCTCGTAGGAGACGCGCTTGACCGGCGAGAAGATGGCGTCGATCGGGATCAGGCCGATGGGCGCATCCTCGGGGCGGTTCTTGTCGGCCGCGACATAACCTTTGCCGATGGCAACCGTCAGTTCCATGTTCAGCTCGGCACCCTCGTCGAGGTGGCAGATCACATGGTCGCGGTTCAGCACGGTAATGCCGGCGGTTTCGGTGATCTGGCCGGCCCTGACCTCGCCCGGCCCCTTGGCGGAAAGCGTCAGGCGCTTGGGGCCGTCCACGTCCATGCGGAGCGTGACGCCCTTGAGGTTCAGCACGATGTCGGTCACGTCCTCGCGCACGCCCGGCACAGAGGAGAACTCGTGCAGGACGTTGTCGATCTGCACGCTGGTGATGGCCGCGCCCTGCAGCGAGGACATCAGCACGCGGCGCAGCGCGTTGCCCAGGGTCAGGCCGAAGCCCCGCTCCAGCGGCTCGGCGACCAAGGTGGCCACGCGGGTCGAGTCGCCGCCCGCGCGGATGTCGAGCTGCGCGGGCTTGATCAGCTCGGCCCAATTCTTGTGGATCATGCGATTTCCTCCATTCCTGTTTCCGGCCCCATGACCAGCCGCCGGAAACGCCCGAGGCAAAATGCGAAAGCCGTCCCGCGCCGATCGATGCGGCGCGGGACGGGTCAATGTGGTGTCGTCAGACGCGCCGGCGCTTGGGCGGGCGGACGCCGTTGTGGGCGATCGGCGTCACGTCGCGGATCGCGGTGATGTTGAAGCCGACGGCGGCCAGGGCGCGCAGCGCCGATTCGCGGCCCGAGCCGGGGCCCTGGACCTCGACCTCGATGGTGCGCATGCCGTGTTCCTGGGCCTTCTTGCCCGCATCTTCGGCGGCCATCTGGGCGGCATAGGGGGTCGACTTGCGCGAGCCCTTGAAGCCCATGGTGCCGGCCGAGGACCAGGCGATGGCGTTGCCCTGCACGTCCGAGATCAGGATCTTGGTGTTGTTGAACGACGAGTTCACATGCGCCACGCCGGTGGCGATGTTCTTGCGTTCCTTGCGCTTCATGCGCGTCTTGTCGCGTGCCATGAGTCTCGCCCTCCCTTACTTCTTCTTGCCGGCGATGGGTTTCGCCGGGCCCTTGCGGGTGCGGGCGTTGGTGTGGGTACGCTGGCCGCGCACGGGCAGGCCGCGGCGGTGGCGCAGGCCACGGTAGGAGCCGAGATCCATCAGGCGCTTGATGTTCATCTGCGTCTCGCGGCGCAGGTCGCCTTCGACGGTCAGGTTGGCGTCGATATATTCGCGGATCTGCAGGACTTCGGCGTCCGACAGCTCGTTCACGCGGCGCGCGCGGTCGATGCCGACCGCCTCGCAGATCTGTTCGGCATTCAGCGGGCCGATGCCGTGGATATATTGCAGCGCGATGGGAACGCGCTTCCCGGTCGGGATGTTGACGCCAGCGATACGGGCCAAGTCCGTTCTTCCTTTACGTTGCGCTTCCGTAATCCCGGAAGCTTTTTTCACAACCAATGGCCCGCGGCGTCGTGCCGTCGGGCCATCGCTTCACCCCGAATGGGTGATTCTCGAATGAGATGACTGCGGTTAATGGATCACGGACGGCCCGTCAACCGCCGGCCGATCGCACCTTGCCCGCCGTGCCGGACCCGAGGCCGTCCATGATGGCCGCGACCTGCGTACCCACCTCCTCCATGGAGGCCATGCCGTCCACGGGCGCCAGGGTCTTCTTGGCGTAGTAGTAGCCGACCAGTGGCGAGGTCTTCTTGTAGTACTCCATCAGCCGCGTCTTGAGGCTTTCGGCATTGTCATCCGCCCGGCGGCGCAGGTCGGTCGAGCCGCAGACGTCGCAGCTGCCCTCCTTCGCGGTGGGCTTGGTCCGGTCGTGATAAACCTCGCCGCAGCTGCCGCAGGTGTAGCGGCCGCTGATGCGGTCCACCAGCGCCTCGTCATCGACCCGCATCTCGATCACCGCGTCAATCCTGCGGCCCATGCCCGACAGAAGCTCCTCCAGCGCGTCGGCCTGGGGCAGCGTGCGGGGGAAGCCGTCGAAGATGAAGCCGGGGGCGTCCACCGTGTCCAGCTTCTCGCGGATCAGGCCGATGACGATCTCGTCGGTGACGAGCTGGCCGCGGTCCATGACGTCGGCCACGACGCGGCCCATCTCGGTGCCCGAGCTGCGCGCCTCGCGCAGCATGTCGCCGGTGGACAGCTGGACGAGGCCCCGTTCCTCGACCAGCGTACGGGCTTGGGTGCCCTTGCCCGCACCGGGCGGCCCCAGCAGGATGATGTTGATCGTCACGCGTCCCCCCTTCGTGGCTGATCAGCGGCGGGCGGGCAGGCGACGGGGCTTGGGTTCCCCGGCCTTGCGCTTGCCGCGCAGCTGCGACCGTTCGATCAAAGCCTCATACTGATGGGCAAGCAAGTGGCTTTGGACCTGGTTGATCGTGTCCATCGTCACCGAGACGATGATCAGCACCGAGGTGCCGCCGAAGTAGAAGGGCACCGAGAACCAGTCGCGCACAACCTCGGGCAGAAGGCAGACCAGCGCGAGGTAGAGCGAGCCGATCACCAGCACCCGGTTGACCACGTAGTCGAGGTATTCCTCGGTCCGCTTGCCGGGACGGATGCCGGGAATGAAGCCGCCCTGGTTCTTGAGGTTCTCGGCGACGTCATCCGACTTGAAGGCCACGTTCTGGGTGTAGAAGTAGCTGAAGAAGATGATCATCGCCGCGAAGAACAGCAGATAGAGCGGCTGCCCCGGGCCGAAATAGGCCAGGATCGTGGACATCACGGGCCCGGTCTGGTTGCCCGAGAAGGTCGAGATCGTCACCGGCAAGAGCAGCAGCGAGCTGGCGAAGATCGCGGGGATGACGCCCGCCGGGTTCACCTTCAGCGGCAGGTGGCTCGACTGGCCGTCATAGATCTTCATGCCGACCTGGCGGCGGGGATACTGGATGCGGATCTTGCGCAGCGCGCGTTCCATGAAGACCACGAAGGCCATGACCACGATCACAAGGGCAATGATGCCCAGGATCACCGGCGTCGAGATCGCGCCCGAGCGCCCCTGGGCGAAGAACTGCGCCAGATGGCCGGGGATCTCGGCCAGGATGCCGACATAGATGATGAGGCTGATGCCGTTGCCGATGCCGCGGGCGGTGATCTGCTCGCCCAGCCACATCAGGAACATGGTGCCGCCGACCAGCGTGATGATGACGGCCGCGCGGAAGAACCAGCCCGGATCATGGGCCATGCCGCCCGCTTCCAGGCTGAGCGCAATGCCATAGGCCTGGAACAGCGCCAGGACCACCGTGCCGTAGCGGGTGTACTGGTTGATCTTCTTGCGGCCCTGCTCGCCTTCCTTCTTCAGCTGTTCCAGCGAGGGAACCATCGCCGTCAGAAGCTGCACGATGATCGAGGCCGAGATATAGGGCATGATGCCCAGGGCGAAGACGCCCATGCGGCCCAACGCGCCGCCCGTGAACATCGACAGGATGCCGCCGATGCCGGCCTGCGCCTGCTCCATGAAGGTGCGCAGCGCGCCGCCGTCGATGCCGGGGACCGGGATATAGGTGCCGAGCCGGTAGATGATCAGCAGACCGATGGTGAACCAGATGCGGCTCCGAAGCTCGGTCGCGCGGCCCAGCTGTCCCCAGCTGAGGTTCGCGGCCATCTGTTCTGCGGCTGACGCCATGACTGCCCTCGTCTATCGCCCACCCGCAAAAAGGGGGGACCGGATTTGGCAGCGCCGCCGGACCGTTTCCGGTGCGGCGGCGCCTTTGGAAAAACTCACCGCTATCTAGGCGGCGCGCCGCACCGCTTCAACAGCTTATTCGGCCGCTCACTCGGCGGTGGCGTCGTCCTGCGCGGCCACGGGACGGGTCAGCGTCAGCGAGCCACCGGCAGCCTGCACGGCGGCGGCGGCCGAGCCCGAGGCGCCCGACAGCGTCAGGTTCAGCGCGGTGGTCAGCTGGCCCTTGCCCAGCAGGCGGATGCCGTCGCGCTTGCGCTTGGTGGCGCCGGCCGCGATCAGCGCGTCCTCGTCGATCGAGGCGCCGGCGGTCAGCTTGCCCGCATCGACCATGGCCTGCAGCTGGCCCAGGTTGACCACGGCGAATTCCAGCCGGTTCGGCTTGGTGAAGCCGCGCTTGGGCAGGCGGCGGTACAGCGGCATCTGGCCGCCTTCGTAGCCGTTCAGCGCCACGCCCGAACGCGAGGTCTGACCCTTGATACCACGGCCGGCGGTCTTGCCCTTGCCCGAACCCGGGCCGCGCGCCACGCGCTTCTTCGTGCGGTTCGCGCCTTCGTTGTCGCGCAGTTCATGCAGTTTCATGTCGCTATCTCCCTTGCCGGAAGCACCCCAACAGCGACAAAGGGGCGCACGCGGCGTGATGAATCGAGGAATCGCCGCGAAAACCCCGAAGGGGCGGCGACCGCATGCATCTACAGCCCGCGCGCGCCCGGCGCAAGACCGCGCGCGACCGGGCTGTTCCCGGCGCACGCCTGAGGTATCACGCGCCGTGCGAAGACGGGGGGCGCGATGAACTGGGACGACCTGCGCGTGGTGGCGACGATCAACCGCACCGGCTCGTTCACCCGCGCGGCGGCCCTGCTGGAGGTGGACGAGACGACGATCTCGCGGCGGCTCGCGCGAATCGAGGCGACGCTGGGGGTTACGCTCTTCGCCGCCAGCCACGGGCGGCGCGAGCCGACCGAGGACTGCCGCCGCATCCTGCGCCACCTCGCGGTGATGGAGCAGGCGACCGAGGCGATCGACGCGATCCTGACCGCCCCCAATGCCGCCCAGCGCCGGCTGCGGCTGTCCACCATCGGCGCCATCGCGCATTTCTACTTGGCCCCGGCGCTGCCGGAACTGCTGGAGGCCGAGCCGGAACTGGCGCTGTCCATCGACACCTCGGACCACAATATCGCCATGTCGCGCTGGGAGGCCGACTTCGCCCTGCGCCTCGGGCGCCCGAGCCGGGGCGATTTCACTGTCCGCCGCATCGGCACGCTGCAGTTCGCGCTGGTCCGGCCCAGCGATCCCGGCGCCAGTCCCCTGCTTGCCGCCTATCCAGAGGCGCTGATGGAAACGCCCGAGATGCAGGCGCTGCAATCGCTTCTGGGCAATGTCCGGTCTCGGCTGGAAACCTCGGACCTGGAGCTCACGCGGCGCTTCCTGGCTTCGGGGCGCGGCATCGGCGTCGTGCCGGACCGGCTGGCCCGGTCGCTTGCCGGCAACCCCGCCATCGAGATCGAGCCGCTGGAGGTCACGCGCGATGTCTGGCTGCTGTCGCAGCCGCACCTGCGCGACGATTCCCTCGCCCGGAGCGTGTCCGAATGGTGCACCCGCCAGTTCGCATCCATGCCGCCTCAGTCGAAGGTCTGATCCGGCAGGCTTCTGCCGAGCCGCCGGTCGGGGCCCGGTATGCAAACGAATACAGTAGGTTGGTGGGGTACGACCGCAATCCTGCAGAAACGCAGCCCCCCGCCGCGTAAATACACGTTTACGATGTGCGACCTTACGTCACAGTTGCCCGGGAATTAGGCAGCGGACGGGCATGGAGGACGCCCCCCGCTGCCGGAGAGAGGGAGGGTGCAGCGTGGCTTCGATCGACAGGTTCCCCGAAATGGTGGAAGGGCAGACGGGCGTTCCCGACTGCCAGGTCTTCGCCGAAGGGTTTTCCGGCCCGGCACGGGCGGCGATCCTGGGGGCCTCGGCCATTGCCGGCGCAGCGGGCGGCCTGGCCCTGGCCGGCGCCCCCGACATCCGGGGGGCGGCCTGGGGAGTGCTGGGCGTCTCGGCCATCGCGGGGGGCGTGCTCTCCACCTGGTCGCCCTGCGGCTATTCCTCGATCTCGCTGCTGCGGCCCACGGGACGCGGCGCGAAGGCGGTGGCCGACTGGCTGCCGACCTTCGCCATGCATGGTGCGGGCTATGCGCTGGGGGCGCTGATCCTGGGCACCGCGCTGGGCGGCATCGGGGCGATCCTGGGCTTTGCGGGCTTCGGCACGGCGGCGCTGGTGATGCTGGCGCTGGTCGGGCTGATCTACGGCGCGCATCAGCTGGATTTCCTGCGCGTGCCCTATCCGCAGCGACGGGCGCAGGTGCCCCATGACGCGCGGGTGCGGTTTTCCAAGCCGGTCGTCGGCGGCCTTTACGGGCTGGCGCTGGGGCTGGACTACATGACCTATGTGCAGACGCCGCTTTTGTACCTGATCACGCTGGCGGCGGTCCTGACCGGCAACATCCCCGAGGCCATCGCGATGATCGCGCTGTTCAACCTCGGCCGCTACCTGCCGGTCGCGGCCAGCGCCCTGCCGGTCAACGACTACCAGATCCAGGCCTGGCTGGCCCGCAACCAGGAACGCGCCGCCATGGCCGACGGGGCGATCCTCGTGGCCTTGGGCGCTGCCTTCGCGGTCGCCGCGCTGGCCTGATTTCCACCGGATTCATGACACCGGACTGCGCGGCCCCGCCCGCGCAGCCAGCACCACGCTGCCATCAATGGGAGGACAGGATGGTCGAAGCAGGCCAAAAGCCGCGGATCTTGCGCGCATCTTTCGTCGGGGCGGGGCTGACCTGCTCGCTTCTCGCCCTCAGCGCCGCCTGGGCCCAAACGCCCACCCCGGCCGAGGGCCAGCCGCCGGCGGCCGAGGCCCCTGCCGCCACTACGCCCGCGGCTGACGCCGCCCCCGCGGCGACCGGCGCAGCCCCCGCGGATGCGTCTGCAACCTCCGCGGCACCGGCCGGGGGCCAGACCCACGGCCAGCGCGCCGCCGCCGAGGCCGCCGCCGCCCTGGCCGCCGGCGAGGATGACGAGCCGGTGATCCTGGACGCGCCCGCGCCGAACAGCCGCCGGGTCTATGTCAACGACTCGGCGCACTTCGCCTCGCTGACCCAGCAGTTCGCCATCGACACGGAAGAAGGCCGGGTGATCGGCATGACCGACAGCGGCTTCCTGCCGAACCCGGTCGTTTCGGACGACGGCTCGGTCTATGCCCAGGTCAGCACCACCTATTCCCGCATCTCGCGGGGCGAGCGCGAGGATTACGTCGAGGTCTTCGACCCCGTCACCTTCAATCCCGTCGCCGACATCACGATCCCGCCCGAGGGGCACCGCTTCCTGGTCGGCACCTATCCCTGGATGTCGGCGCTGACCCCCGACAACAAGACGCTGCTCTACTATCAGTTCTCGCCCGCGCCCGCCGTCGGCGTGGTGGACCTGGAAGGCAAGGCCTTCCGCCGGATGCTGGAAGTGCCGGACTGTTATCACATCTTCCCGACTGCGGCGGACAACTTCTTCATGCATTGCCGCGACGGCAGCCTGGCGCGCGTGCAGTTCGACGCCGCAAGCGACGCCGAGCCGCAGGTCACCCATTCCGAGGTGTTCCACCCCGAGGACGAATATGTCGTGAACCACCCGGCCTATTCGCAGAAGTCCGGGCGGCTGGTCTGGCCGACCTACGAGGGCAAGATCTACCAGTTCGACCTGTCCTCGGGCGAGGCGAAGGCCCTGAACACCATCGAGGGGCTGACCGAGGAAGAGCGCGCCGACAACTGGCGGCCGGGCGGCTGGCAGCTGGTGGCCTATCACCGCCCGTCGAACCGGATCTACATGCTGGTCGATCAGCGCGCGGAATGGACCCACAAGACGCCCAGCCGCCATGTCGTCGTGATCAACGCCGACACGGGCGAGCGCATCGCGCGGCACGAACTTGGCCATGGCATCGACTCGGTCGCGGTCAGCCAGGATGACGATCCGCTGCTCTACGGTCTCTCGACCGGGGCGAAGACGCTCTACATCTACGACGCCGAGACGGGCGAGGAGCTGCGTTCCGTGAACCAGCTGGGCCATGGCCCGACGGTCATCAGCCTTTCGGACATGGGCTGAGGCGATGGTGCACGAGCTTCTTGCCAATCCCGCGCTGCTGCTGGGGGTCCGCGTCTTCCTGGCGCTGGTCTTCGCCACGGCCGCCTTGTCCAAGCTGGGCCATGCCGAGGAATTCTATGGCGTCGTCCGCAACTTCCGCATCCTGCCCGACGGGTTGTCCCGCGTGACCGCGCTGGTGCTGCCGGTGGTGGAACTCGCCGTCGCGGCGGGGCTGCTGATCGGCGCGACGGCCGTGCCTGCCGCCATCGCGGCGGCCGCGCTGCTGGCGGTCTTCGGGGCGGCCATCGCGGTCAACGTGCTGCGCGGACGGACCTGGATCGACTGCGGCTGCTTCCGCAATGGCCTCAAGCAGCAGGTCGGCTGGGCCCTGGTCGGGCGCAACGCGCTGATGGCCGGGGCGGCGCTGGCGGTGGCGGGGCTTTTGCCCGCCGCCCCCGGCCCGATGCTGCCCGAGGCGCTGGTCGGCCTGATGGCCGGGCTGACCGCCATGATGCTCTACCTCAGCGCCGCGGCGCTGGGGGGCCTGCGGGCTGCGCAAACCACCACGTCGAAAGGACGCTGACATGACCAATCTTCTGATCGTTTCCAACGTCCTGCTGTGGGTGGCCTTCCTGGGCGTCACGGTGGTGATGCTGGGGCTGATGCGCCAGGTCGGGCTGCTGCACGAGCGGTCCTCGCCCATGGGCGCGATGATCACCGACCACGGGCCGGACATCGGGGACAAGGCGCCGGAACTGGACCTCAAGGACTTCGCCGGCCGCGCCGTCAAGATCGGCGGCCCGGCGGCGGACGGGCGGCAGACCCTGCTCATGTTCACCGCGCCGACCTGCCCGGTCTGCGACAAGCTGTTCCCGATCATCAAGTCGATCGCACGGGCGGAAAAGATCTCGGTCGTGATGATCTCGGACGGCGCGCCGGAAGAACACCGCCGCTTCCTCGACAGCCATGACCTGGGCGAGATCCGCTATGTCGTCTCGGCCGAGGCGGGGATGGCCTTCCAGGTCGGCAAGATCCCCTATGGCGTCCTTCTGGACCCGCAGGGCGTCATCCGCGCCAAGGGCCTGACCAACACGCGCGAGCATCTGGAAAGCCTGCTGGAGGCCGACAAGACCGGCTTCGCCTCGCTGCAGCAGTACATCGCCCGCCGGAAGAAGGCGGCCTGACCGCCGCCATCCGCAACCCCGCAAGGAACAAGGGAGGAGACTTCGATGCTGGGGAACTTCAGGTTCGACGACATGGTCGAGAAGATGTCGCGGCGCGTGGCAGGCCGGACCAGCCGGCGCAGCGTCATCGGCAAGGTGGGCACCGTGATGCTGGGCATCGGCCTCGTGCCGCTCTTGCCGGTGGACCGCCGGGGCCGCGTCAGCCGGGCCAATGCCGCCACGCCCGAGCCGGGCGCGCCGAGCCCCCGCCAGGGCTTCACGCCGCAGGACCATGACATCCAGGCCTGCGATTACTGGCGCCACTGCTCGATCGACGGCAACGTCTGCGACTGTTCGGGCGGCTCGCTGACCAGCTGCCCGCCGGGCACCAAGCTGGCGACCGCGTCCTGGGTGGCCAGCTGCTACAACCCGACCGACGGGCAGAGCTACCTGATCGCCTATCGCGACTGCTGCGGCGCCAACGTCTCGGGCCGCTGCCCCTGCTTCAACACGGAAGGCGAGCTGCCCGTCTATCGCCCGGAATTCGGCAACGACATCATCTGGTGCTTCGGGGCCGAGGACGACGCGATGACCTATCACTGCACCATCTCTCCGATCGTCGGCCGCGCCGGCTGATCGAGAGTGCCGGAGGGGCGGCTCCCCTGCCCCTCCGGTCCTTCTGAACCCCACGGAGCCATCATGACCTTCGCCGCCAAGACCCGCACCCTGCTGACCGCCCTCGCCCTGACCGCGCTGGGCACGCAGATGGCGCTGGCCGACAAGATCTCGATCCTGACCGAAACGCCCGCCCCCGCCGCCGAGGCGCCCGCCGACGCGGTGATCGTGAACATCGCCAAGATGAAATACGAAACGCCCGAGGTCACCATCAAGCCGGGCCAGACCGTCACCTGGATCAACACCGAGGCCATGCCCCACAACGTCGCCTTCAAGGCGGGCGTGGTCGGCGACGCCAAGATGGACGGCGCGATGATGAAGAAGGACCAGTCCTACTCGATCACCTTCAACGAGGCGGGCACCTATGCTTACCACTGCACGCCCCATCCCTTCATGAAGGCCAAGGTCATCGTCGAGTGAGGTGAGAGGGCCAGCGTCGATGTGGATCCCCTATGACATCAGCGGATCGCTGAAGGCCGCCACGGCCCCCGAGACGATCCGTCTGTCGCGCGCCGACGAGACGCCCCGGCCTTTCCTCGTCGGCTTCCTGCTGCGGAACCCGGTGACGCAGGCATGGGAGCTGGACCTGGTCGCGGACCCTGCGGGGACCGAACTGGCCGAGGGCGACCTGCACCTGACGCTGCACGGCAACGAGGCCGGCAAGCTGGCCGAGGTGATCGTCCGCGTGACGGCCACCTCGGCCGCCGCCGCGCTGGAACGCGCCCATGCGGCGATGACCCGGCGGCTGCTGCGCTATGTGGTGGAAACGGGGCGCGGCATGGCCATCGCGGGCTGGCGTGTGGCCGACATGGCCCATGACGCCCGCTGGCGCTGCACCCCCTTCCGGCCCAGCGCCTTGGTGCTGAACCATGCGAGCCTTGCGCCGATGCCGGACGACCTCGCGCCGCTGGCCGAGCTGTTCCAGTCGGCCCGCGCCGCGACCGAACCCGGCGCGCGGCTGCTGGCGGCCTTCGCCCTGCTGCACGCGGCGCAGGAGGGTCACCCGGCGCTGGGCCGGGCCGATGTCGCGGGCTTCCGCGTCACCACCGAGATGTTGGTCCACGCGGGCGCCGACGACGCCTCGCTGGCGGGGCTGGACCTGCCCGGCCTGCTGGCCGCGCTGCGCCCCTTCCATGACCGGCTGGTCGGGCCGGCCGGCGTGCGGCTTCCGCTCTGCGACGACCTGCCCGCGCGGCAGCGGCTGTCGCGGATGGCGAACCTTGCCGACCTCGCCGCGCACCGGCTGCTCGCTGCCGAGATCCGGGCGCGGGCGCTTGAGACCCCGCAGCCTGCGCTGGAGCCGGCGCCATGCTGAGGGCTTCGCTCGGTCTCGGCGCGCTGGTCGCGGCGGGCTGGGCCGCCGTGGCGCTGGCTGCCATCGCTGAGCCGCCCGAGAGACGCGCGCCCGACCCCGCCCGCCTCGCCGCGCTGGGCGAGCGGCTGTTCTTCGAGACCGCGCTGTCGATGAACGGCACGCAGTCCTGCGCCACCTGCCACGACCCCGCCCGCGCCTTCACCGACCCGCGCGAGGGTCGCGCGGGCCTCGCCGTCTCGGTTGGCGACAACGGCGAATCGCACGGCGACCGCAACACGCCGACGCTTTCCTACGCGAGCTTCAGCCCCGAGTTTCACCAGACCGCATCCGGCGACTGGAAGGGCGGCCAGTTCTGGGATGGCCGAGCCGCGAACCTGCGCGAGCAGGCGGGCCAGCCGATGCTGAACCCGGTCGAGATGGCGATGCCCGACAAGCAGACCGTCGCCGCCCGCCTTTCCGCCGATCCCGGCTACCCGGCCGAGTTCGAGGCCGTCTGGGGCCCCGGCACGCTGGACGACCCTGCCCGCGCCTTCGACGCCGTGGCCGAGGCGCTGGCCGCCTATCAGCAGACCGAGGAATTCGCGCCCTTCGACTCCCGCTATGACCGCTGGCTGCGGGGCGAGGAGACGTTCACCGCGCAGGAGGAATTCGGCCACACCGTTTTCATCACTTGGAACTGCCGGCTCTGCCACATGAACCGCAAGCAGGGCGTGGCCGAGAACGAGACCTTCACCAATTTCGAATATCACAACATCGGCGTGCCGGTGAATCCCGCCGCGCGGAACGCAAGCGGGCTTGGCCCCGATCACGTGGACCTCGGGTTGTCCGCCCATCCCGGCATCGACGATCCCGCGCAGGACGGCCGCTTCAAGGTGCCGACGCTGCGGAACGTGGCCGTGACCGGCCCCTACATGCACAACGGGGTGTTCCAAGACCTGCGGACGGCGATCGTCTTCTACAACAAGTACACGAGCCGCCGTAAACACGCGAAGATCAACCCCGAGACGGGCGAGGACTGGGGCCCGCCCGAGGTCGAGGCGAATCTCTCGCTGGCCGAGCTTGAATCGGGCCTGATGGTGGACGACGCGCGGGTCGATGCGCTCGTCGCCTTCCTGGAAACGCTGACCGACCGCCGGTACGAGCCGCTGCTGGCCGAACAGAAGGCCGCCCGCGCGGCCGCGCAAGGGGACTGAACCGGCGAAACCTCGGGGAGGGTGACGATGGCCGGACCACGCAGGATCACCCGCCGCGCCGCCCTGGGCGAAGTCGCCCGCGTGGGCGGCGCGGCCTGCCTTGCCGGGCTGTCGCTGACGGCGCTGGTCAGCATGGCCAGCCGGGCCGACGCCCGGGCGCTGCGGCCTCCGGGGGCGCTGCCGGAAGATGACTTCCTATCGGCCTGCGTCCGCTGCGGCCTTTGCGTCGAGGCCTGCCCCTATGACACGCTGTCGCTGGCCGAATGGGGCGACGAGGCCGCCGTCGGCACGCCCTTCTTCACCCCGCGCGACGTCCCCTGCTTCATGTGCAAGGACGTGCCCTGCGCGCGGGCCTGCCCCACGGGCGCGCTCGACCGTGAGATCCCGGACATCCGGCAGGCCGACATGGGCGTCGCGGTGCTGGTGGGGCACGAGACCTGCCTGAACTACAAGGGCCTCAACTGCAGCATCTGCCACCGCGTCTGCCCCATCCGCAACGAGGCGATCACGCTGGAAAAGGGCGAGATCAACGGCCGTGCCGTGGTCCTGCCGGTGGTCCATTCCGACAAGTGCACCGGTTGCGGCACCTGCGAGAAGCACTGCGTCACCGGCCATGCCTCGATCCGCGTCCTGCCCCGTGATCTGGGCTTGGGCGGAGAGGGCCGCAACCGCGCCGGGCGGGCCACATGATCGGGCGGCTCGATCTCGACGCAAGGCAGCAGTCGGTCGCGGCGCGGGGCTGGTGGCGGTCGCACAAGTGGTGGCTGTTGCGGCGGACGAGCCAGATTGCGGCGATGGCCGTCTTCATGCTGGGACCTTGGGCAGGGATCTGGCTGGTACGGGGCAACTTCGCCTCCAGCGACGTCCTGGGCGTCCTGCCGCTGACCGACCCCTACATCCTGCTGCAATCCCTTGCGGCGGGACACGGGCTGGCACTGACGGCGCTGGTCGGGGCGGGGCTGATCGTCGCGCTTTACCTGATTGCCGGGGGCCGCGCCTATTGCAGTTGGGTCTGCCCGGTCAATGTCGTGACAGACAGCGCCCACTGGCTGCGGGAAAAGACCGGGCTCACGCGCGACCGCAAGCTTGATCGCCGGACGCGGGTGGTGATCCTGGCGGCGACGCTGCTCGCCGCATTCCTGACCGGCCGCATCGCGTGGGAGTTCGTCAACCCCGTCAGCATGATGCAGCGGGGGCTGATCACCGGCGTGGGTCTTGGCTGGGGACTGGTGCTGGCGGTGTTCCTGCTGGACCTGTTCGTCGCGCGCCGCGCCTGGTGCAGCCATCTCTGCCCCGTGGGCGCCTTCTACGGCGTGGTCGGACGCGCCTCGCTGACCCGCGTGGCGGCGACCCGGCGCGCGGCCTGCACCGACTGCGCCGCCTGCTTCAACATCTGCCCCGAGCCGCATGTGATCGCGCCTGCCCTGAAGGGAAAGGGCAGCCCGGTGATCCGCTCCGGCGATTGCCTGAACTGCGGGGCCTGCATCGATTCCTGCCCCGTGGACGTCTTCCGCATGACCCACCGCTTCGCGGGGGTCGAGGAGGGCGCAGCCCCCGCGCGGCGGAGGGCGGTCACACCGAGAAGGGCTCCAGCGGCAGGTCCCGCTCGGTAGCCAGCGCGCGGCATTCCTCGGCGGACATCCTGGCGAAGAAGCCGGGGATGTCATCCCCCGCAACCTCGGCCAGTCGCGCCGAGAAATGCGGCTCCAGGGCAGCGCAGGCGACAAGGCCATCGCGCAGGCGATAGATGGTGTAATCCGGCAAGGCGCCGGACAGAAGCCCGCCGTTTACCGTGATCCCGTGGCGCACCGGCGCGGCGAAGCGTTCCGCGGCCTGCCGCAGCCCGATGACGGCATGGCGCTGGGGGCGTCCCCGTTCGCGCGCCAGCAGCAGGGTGACGGCGGCGCGGGCGGCGGCCTCGGCCCCGGCCATGTCGGCGATCACCGTGCGCGGCATCCGCCCGTCCAGCAGCCCGGCCGAGGCCTGGTAGGTCAGGTCGTGGCCGGGCACGTCCGGGGCCTTCTCGTCGCCGACGATCTCGACCCAGGCGAGGCGCGGGTTGACCTGCACCAGTGCCGCTTCGGTGATCCCCAGCCGCCCCAAGGCCGAGCGGCGGTGGCTGGAGATCAGCAGGTCCGCGCCCTCCAGCAGCTCGCGGAACCGCGCCTGCCCTTCCCCGGAGCGCAGGTCCACCGTTTCGATCCGGGCGGCGCGGTTCAGCTCGGCGTACCATTGCGGCATCACGTGGCCCGTCATGTCGCCCGAGGGCGGCTCGATCTTGATCACCGCCATGCCCTGCGCGGCCAGCAGCGCGGCCGCAGCGGGGCCGGGCACGTTGGCGGCCATGCAGACGGCGGTCAGGCCAGACAGCGGCAGGTCGTCGGACATGGAAGCGGGCCTTTCCTTGCTTGGCCGCAGCTTGTCACGCCCCCGGGGCGCAAGGCAACCAAGGTCGCCCTTGCGCCCCGGGGGCAACGGTGCATCCTTCGGCGCAAACAGGGGGACGGCATGGCAGGACGGCTGGAAGGCAAGCGGATTCTCATCACGGCGGCGGGCCAGGGGATGGGCCGGGCAGCGGCGCTCGCCTGCGCAGCGGAAGGCGCGCGGGTGCTGGCAACCGACCGCGACGCGGGCCTGCTGGAGGATCTGGCCGCGCAGGGGATCGAGACGGCCGCGCTGGACGTCACCGACGCCGGGGCCGTGCGGGCGGTGGTCGGGGGTGCGGGCGACCTGGACGGGCTGTTCAACTGCGCGGGTATCGTGGTGAACGGCGCGCTTGGCGACACGGTCGAGGCCGAGTGGCACGCCAGCTTCGACGTGAACATCCACGCCATGTTTCATGTCACCCGCGCGGCCCTGCCGGGGCTTCTGCGGCGGGCCGAGGCGACAGGCGCGGCCTCGGTGGTCAACATGGCCTCGATGGCCTCGAGCGTGAAGGGTTTCGCCAACCGCTGCGCCTACGGGACGACCAAGGCGGCGGTGATCGGCTTCACCAAGTCGGTCGCCGCCGATTACGTCCGGGCGGGGCTGCGGGCCAATGCGCTGTGCCCCGGCACGGTGGACACGCCTTCGCTGCGGGGCCGGATCGCGGCGGCGGCGGACCCTGCCCAGGCCGAGCGCGACTTCATCGCCCGCCAGCCGATGGGGCGGCTGGCCCATGTGAACGATCTCGCGCCAATGGTGGTCTATCTTCTGTCCGACGAAAGCCGCTTCATGAGCGGCCAGGCGGTGGTGGTCGATGGCGGGGTCACGATCTGAGATGGACAGGCCCGACTGGATCGCCGTCGACTGGGGCACGAGCCGGCTGCGCGCCTGGGCCATGGGCGCAGACGGGCGCCCCTTGGCGCAGGCAGACTCCGCTCAGGGCATGGGCGGGCTGGCCCCGGATGCCTTCGAGCCCGCGCTGCTGGCGCTGGTCGAGCCCTGGCTCGACCCCGGCCGCGTCACGCCCGTGGTGGCCTGCGGCATGGTCGGCGCGCGCCAGGGCTGGGTCGAGGCCGCCTATCGCGCGGTCCCCTGCACGCCGCTGGGCCCGCCCCTGACGCAGGCGCCCGCGCGAGACCCGCGCATCGCCGTTTCCATCGTGCCGGGTCTGTCGCAGACCCGCCCCTCGGCCGACGTGATGCGGGGCGAGGAAACTCAGATCGCGGGCGTGCTGGCCGCCGCCCCCGACTGGGACGGCGTCATCTGCCTGCCGGGCACGCACAGCAAATGGGCCGAGGTCTCGGCGGGCGAGGTCGTCAGCTTCCGCAGCTTCCTGACGGGCGAGCTGTTCGCCTGGCTGTCCACCGGATCCGTCCTGCGGCACGGGATGGCGGGGGAAGGCTGGGACGAGGGCGCCTTTGACGGCGGGGTTTCGGACGGCATGTCCCGCCCCGAATGGCTGACCGCGCGGCTGTTCACCCTGCGGGCCGAGGGGCTGCTGGCGGAACTGCCGCCGGACGCCGCGCGGGCGCGGCTGTCGGGCCTGCTGATCGGCACGGAACTGGCGGCGGCCAGGGCCTGGTGGCTGGGGCGCGACGTGGTGATCCTGGGCGAGGGCAGGCTGGCCAGGCTTTACGCGCGGGCCTTGGGCGCGCAGGGGGCCGCCGCGCGGCAGGTCCCGGCCGAGAGCGCCGTGCTGGCGGGACTGGCCCGCGCACGGGCGCTTGCGGGCCGGGCCTGAGCTGCAACCTTGTCACCAAGGGCGCCGGTCCATGCCGTGGCCAGGGCGGATTCCTTGAACCTTACCGAATGGGCACGGCGGGCTTCGGGATCGGCGGTGTCCTTTACCGTCCCGGCCAGACGCCCGAGCAGACGGCAAGGGCGGCGGCCGGGATCGGCGCAGCCCATGCCGCCGCGATAGCGGGGCACGCTCAGTAGGTCGCCCGTCCCCCCGACAGGTCGAAGACCGCGCCGGTCGAGAAGGCGCAGTCCTCGGACGACAGCCAGGCGACCATGGCCGCCGCCTCGGCCGGTTCCAGGAAGCGCTTCATCGGGATCTTCGACAGCATGTAGTCGATATGCTCTTGGCTCATCTGGTCGAAGATGGGGGTGCGCGCAGCGGCCGGGGTCACGCAATTCACGAGGATGCCGGTTTCCGCCAGCTCCTTGCCCAGCGACTTGGTCAGCGCGATCACCCCGGCCTTGGAGGCCGAGTAATGCGCGGCATTGGGGTTGCCTTCCTTGCCCGCGACCGAAGCGATGTTGACGATGCGGCCATAGCCCCGCCCGATCATGCCGGGCACCAGCGCGCGGCAGACCACGAAAGGCGCGGTCAGGTTCACCTCCATCACCTGCCGCCAGACGGCGGGGTCGAGTTGCCAGGTGGGCGCATTGCCCCCGGTGATCCCGGCGTTGTTGACGAGGATGTCCACCGCCCCGGCCGCCTCGGCCGCGCGGGCCACGGCATCGTCGTCGCACAGATCGACCACGCGGGCGCTGACCGCACTGCCGATTTCGGCCGCCACGGCCTGGGCGGGGCCATCCTGGATGTCCCAGATCTCGACGGTGGCGCCGCTGGCGGCCAGCCGCTCGGTGATGGCGCGGCCCAGGCCCTGGGCGCCCCCGGTCACAACGGCGCGGCGGCCCGTCAGGTCGATGCGGTTCATGTCAGCTCCTTGTCGGACGGAAGAATGGGCAGGACCGGCGGCTCGGCCGGGGACAGCACGCGGTGCAGCAGGGCCAACTGCACCCGGTCGGCGCGTGCCCGATGCGCGAGATGCCCCGCATGGGCCGCGGCCACGTCGCCCGACAGCACGGCGTCGAGGATTACCCGGTGCTCGGTATCCGATGCCGTCGGCAGCGGCCGGTGCGTCAGGATCAGGCGGCGGCCGCGATATTGCAGTCCCCAGTATTCGCCGATGGTGCGCTGCAGGCGCGGGTTGCCGCACAGCCCCACCAGCGTGGAATGGAAATCGTCGTCGAGGTCCGACCAGCGGGCGATGTCGCCCTCGGCGGTGGCGCGTTCCATCTTCTGGACCAGCTGCACCAGCGCCTCGCGTGCGGCAGGCTCGACCGGGCGCGAGGCGGCCAGCGCCACCGCCCGCACCTCGAGCGCCGAGAACACGTCCAGGATGTCGCGGAAATCCACAAGCGTCAGGTCCACGACCGTGACGCCGTGGCGGGGGCGGATGCTGACCAGCCCTTCCTCGGCCAGACGGATCGCAGCCTCGCGCACGGGGGTGCGCGACAGGCCCAGAAGCGCCGCCAGTTCCGTTTCCAGCAGCGTCGTGCCGGGCGCGAGCCGCCCGGTCAGGATGCGGTAGCGCAGGTCGTGATAGGCCCGGTCACGCGCGTTCAGCCCCGTGGCCTGCGAGGGCACCGGGCGCGGCCGGGCGGCGCGGCTGATGGCGGGGCCGCCCGGTGTCATCCGGCGGCCGCGGTGTCGCGGATATGGGCGCGGATGATGTCCTGGAAGCTCGCGTCGGCCGTGAAGCCGAGTTCGCGCGCGCGGGCGGGCTCGAAGTTGCGCGGCCAGCCGGCAACGATGCCCCGGATGGTGGCGTCGGGCTCGCGCCGGATCAGGGACACGGCCTCGGGGCCCGCGACCTCGCCCAGCGCCTCGATCATCTCGCCCACGGTGACGGACAGCCCCGGCATGGTCAGGTTGCGCCGCGCGCCCAAGGTCGAGGTATCCATGGTCGCCGCATGCAGAAGGAATCCCGTGGCGGCCGCAGGGCTCGCGACCCAGTGGCGCACGTCGTCATCCACCGGCAGCACGGCCTCGATCCCCGCCAGCGGTTCTCGGATGATGCCCGAGAAGAAGCCCGAGGCCGCCTTGTTGGGCTTGCCGGGGCGCACGACAATGGTGGGCAGGCGGATGCCCACGCCGTCGAAGATGCCGCGCCGCGAATAGTCGTTGAGCAGCAGTTCCCCGATCATCTTCTGGGTGCCGTAGCTGGTCATGGGCGCGTTCAGGAACTCGTCCCCGATCGCCTCGGGGAAAGGTGCGCCGAAGACCGCGATCGACGATGTATACACCATGCGCGGATAATAGTCGTTCAAGGCGCGGATCGCCTCGAACAGGTAGCGGGTGCCGTCGAGGTTGATGCGGTAGCCCTTGTCGAAATCCGCCTCGGCCTCGCCCGAGACGATGGCGGCAAGATGGAAGATGACCTCGGGACGCTCCGCCACCAGTGCCTGGACGGTGGCGGCGTCCGAGATGTCACCGGCCCTGACATGCACATTCGTGCGGTCGGTCCCCTGAAGTTCGGCGGGCACGACGTCGAACAGCGTCAGCGCCTCGACGGTCTTGCCGCCGAGTTCACCATCCGCCAGCAGCCGCGCCGCCAGGTTGCGGCCGACCATGCCCGCCCCGCCAAGGATCAGAACCTTCATGCGTTTCCTCCACGCCCCTCGCTCATGTATACATTACGAGAGGCGCAGCGGGTTTCAAGCGCCGAGAAGGCTTCGCGCGGCCAGGTTGCGCATCAGTGCCGCCGCGCCGAAGTCCCAGGGCGGGCAATCAGTGGACAGGCGGACCGTGTTGACCAGCGCGCCCAGGCCGGGCTCGGCGATGGTCACCACGTCGCCCGCGTGATGGGTGAAGCCCTGTCCGGCTGAATCCCGGTCCTGCGTCGGCGCGAAGAGCGTGCCGAGATACAGCATGAAGCCGTCGGGATACTGGTGATGACGCCCGACCGCCTGCGCCACCAAGTCCGCGGGGTCGCGGCTGATCTGCGCCATGGACGAGGCGCCTTCCAGCACGAAGCCGTCCTGCCCTTCCACCCGCAGCGTCAGTTCGGCCCGGCGCACGTCGTCCAGCCCGTAGCTGCCATCGAACAGCCGGATGAAGGGGCCGATGGCGGCCGAGGCGTTGTTGTCCTTGGCCTTGCCCAAGAGCAGCGCGGACCGACCCTCGACGTCGCGCAGGTTCACGTCGTTGCCAAGCGTCGCGCCCTTGATGCGGCCCTGGCTGTCCACGGCCAGCACGATCTCGGGTTCCGGGTTGTTCCAGCGGCTGATCGGATGCAGCCCCACGTCCGCGCCCCAGCCGACCGAGGCCATGGGCTGGCACTTGGTGAAGATTTCCGCGTCGGGACCGATCCCGACTTCCAGATACTGCGACCACAGACCCTCGGCCTTGAGGATGCGCGCGACCTCGGCCGCGCGGTCGGACCCGGGCACGATCCCGCGCAGGTTGGCGCCGATGGCCTCGCCGACGCGGGCGCGGATGCCGGCGGCAAGGTCGGGATTGCCCGCAGCCTGCTCCTCGATCACCCGTTCCACCATCGAGGCGGCGAAGGTCACGCCGCTGGCCTTGATCGCCTGAAGATCGGCGGGCGAGAGCAGCCGCGCCGCATCGCCCGAGGCGCCGGTGGCCGCGAAATCCGCCAGCGAGCCAAGGTCCCGGCCCGCCTGCGCGTCCAGCCAGCCCAGCGGATCGTCCAGTTCCAGCAGGTCGCGCATCGTCGGCACCTCGGCCGAGGTGACATCGACCAGCCGGTCCCCGCGCCGCTCCACCAGCGCCGGGCCCATGCCCGGCAACCATGCGCGTCCGACAAAGCGGCCCTCGTCAGGCAATCCGAATTCCATGACCGCTTCCTCCCTCGCGTGTTCCGGCGCGGATGCTAGTGCAGCCGCGCGCAGTGGCAAGCGGATCAGGACGGGCCGGCGCCCTGGGTGGCGGTGTGGACGGCATAAAGCGACTGGCTGGCTGCCATGAACAGCACGTTCCGCTTGGGCCCGCCGAAGCAGAGATTGCCGCAGACCTCGGGCAGACGGATGCGGCCCAGCAGTTGCGCCTCGGGCGACCAGACCGTCACGCCGTTGTACCCGACCGCCCGTCCCGCGTTGCTGGAGGCCCAAAGGTTGCCGTTCACGTCGCAGCGCAAGCCATCGGGGGCGCATTTCACCCCGTCCACCATGCAGTCGGAAAAGACGCGCGGGTTTGACAGCACGCCATCCGCCACGTCATAGACGAAGATCTCGCCTGTGCCGCCCTGCCCGTTGTCGCCCGGCCCGGCGCCGGTGCTGGCGACGTAAAGCCGCGTGTGGTCGGGCGAGAAGCACAACCCGTTCGGGTTCGCCACCTGGTCCTGGGTGCCCACGCGGGTGATCGCGCCGTCCTGGGCGATGCGGTAGATGCCGTGGTCCATCTCGCGCACGGCCTCGCCGATCTCGGGCGGCTGGCCCAGGCGGTTGTTCAGCAGCCCGTCCGGGTTCGACCGGCCGCCGGGCGCATCGGGGGCGCCTTCGTAAAGCTGGCCGCCATAGGGCGGGTCGGTGAACCAGATGCTGCCGTCCTGATGCTCGATCACGTCGTTGGGGGAATTGAAGCGCTTGCCCTCGAAGCGATCGGCCAGGATCGTGACCGAGCCGTCCAACTCATAGCGGACGACCCGCCGCGTCAGGTGTTCGCAGGACAACTGCCGCCCCTGCCGGTCGAAGCTGTTGCCGTTCGAGTTGTTGGAGGGCGCCCGGAAGACGCTGACATGGCCGTCATCCTCGAGCCAGCGCATCTGCCTGTTGTTGGGAATGTCCGACCAGACAAGGAACTTGCCGACGCCGTTCCAGGCCGGCCCCTCGGACCAGAGCGCCCCGGTCCAGAGCCGCCGGATCGGCGCGTTGGGCTGGGCGAGCCCGTTGAACGAAGGGTCCACGGCGATCACGTCGGGGTCCCAGAAATAGACGTTCGGGGCCGCGTCGGGGGCAAAGCTGCGCGGCGGCGTGGTGACGGTGCTGGGCGGCTCGGGCGTCTGGGCGGCCTGCGCCAGCACCATCTGCGGCGCGACCATCGCCGCCGCGGCCCCAAGGCCGATGCTGCGCAGCGACTGGCGCCGGCTCATCCCCTGCGATGGCGGGACCGGCATGGCATCGGGCAGGGCAGGATCGTCATGGATCAGCATCGTCACCTCCTCGTTGAGTCATGCGGTGCCGGGTGGCCCGCTTTACAGGGCTTTTCGAAATGGTATACCAGAATCATGCCCCGGTAAATCGCAAGGGCGATCCACCAGCCAGGAGACGCTCATGGGTGACACGCGCGCCAACAAACGCTTCCGCAGCCAGGAATGGTTCGACAATCCGAACAACCCCGGCATGACGGCGCTGTATCTGGAACGCTACCAGAACAGCACCTTCACCCGCGAAGAGCTGACGTCCGAGCGCCCGATCATCGGCATCGCCCAGACGGGCAGCGACATTTCCCCCTGCAACAAGATCCACGTCTTTCTGATGGACCGGATCAAGGCGGGCATCCGCGACGCGGGCGGCATCCCGATGGAATTTCCGGTCCACCCGATCCAGGAAACCGGCAAGCGGCCCACGGCTGCGCTGGACCGCAACCTCGCCTATCTGAGCCTCGTCGAGGTGCTGCACGGCTATCCCATCGACGGGGTCGTGCTGACCACCGGCTGCGACAAGACCACCCCCGCGATGCTGATGGGGGCGGCCACCGTGGACATTCCCGCGATCACGCTGAACGGGGGGCCGATGCTGGACGGCTGGTGGCAGGGCCGCCGCGCGGGGTCCGGCACCATCGTGTGGGAAAGCCGCCGCCTGCTGGCCGAAGGCAAGATCGACTATCCCGAGTTCATCGAGCGCGTCTGCGCCTCGGCCCCCAGCCTGGGCCATTGCAACACCATGGGCACCGCCTCGACCATGAACGCGATGGCGGAAGCGTTGGGCATGTCCCTGCCCGGCTGCTCGGCCATCCCCGCGCCCTTCCGCGAACGGATGAGCATGGCCTACCAGACCGGCCGCCGGATCGTGCAGATGGTGCTGGACGACCTCAAGCCCTCGGACATCCTGACGCGCGAGGCCTTCGAGAACGCGATCCGCGTCAACACCGCCATCGGCGGCTCAACCAACGCGCCGCCGCATCTGCAGGCCATCGCGCGCCATGCCGGGGTGGAACTGGACGTCAAGGACTGGGAAACCGTCGGCTTCGACCTGCCGTTGCTGGTGAACATGCAGCCTGCCGGGGAATACCTGGGCGAAAGCTTCTTCCATGCGGGCGGCGTCGCGGCCGTCATGGGCGAGCTGCAGGAAGCGGGCCTTCTGCACGAAGGCGCCATGACCGTCACCGGCAAGCCCGTGGGAGAGAATATCGCCAGGCACCGGTCCACCGACCACAAGGTGATCCGCCCCGTGGGCCAGCCCCTGCGGGAAAAGGCGGGCTTCCTGGTCCTGTCGGGCAACCTCTTCGACAGCGCCCTGATGAAGACCAGCGTGATCTCGAAGGACTTCCACGACCGCTTCCTGTCGGACGAGGGCCGCGAGGGCATCCACGAAGCCCGCGCCATCGTCTTCGAGGGCCCCGAGGATTACCACGAGCGCATCAACGACTCTGCTCTCGCGATCGACGAACATTGCATGCTGTTCATCCGCAACGTGGGCTGCGTGGGCTATCCCGGATCGGCCGAGGTCGTGAACATGCAGCCGCCGGACGCGGTGCTGAAGGCCGGGATCAACCACCTGCCCACGGTGGGCGACGGGCGGCAGTCGGGAACCTCCGAAAGCCCCTCGATCCTGAACGCCACGCCCGAGGCGGCGGTGGGCGGCGGCCTTGCCCTGCTGCAGACAGGCGACCGGGTGCGGCTGGATCTGAACGCCCGCCGGCTGGACGCGCTAGTGGACGAGGCCGAATGGCAGGCCCGGCGCGACGCCTGGACCCCGCCCGAACTGGTCAACCAGACCCCTTGGCAGGAAATCTATCGCAAGACCGTGGGCCAGCTGGCGCAGGGCGGCTGCATCGAGCTTGCCACCGCCTATCGCCGCGTGGCGCAGTCGCTGCCGCGCGACAACCACTAGGCGGCACCTCCACAAGAAAAAGGGACAGGGCATGGACAGGACTATCCTCATCACCGGGGCCGGCAGCGGCATCGGCCGGGTCACGGCGCGGACCTTTCTGGACGCCGGCTGGCGCGTGGGCCTGATCGGCCGACGCGAGGAAAGCCTGCGCGAGACGGCGGGCGACAGCGCGGCGCTGGTCCTGCCCTGCGATGTCTGCGACGCGGACGCGGTGGACGCGGCCTTCGACCGGGCCGTGGCCGAATGGGGCCGGGTGGACGTGCTGTTCAACAACGCGGGCACCGGGCTGGTGCCCCAGACCCCCGACGAGATCCCGGCGGACGAGTTCCGCCGCGTGATCGACGTGAACGTCAACGGCGTCTTCATCTGCGCCCGCGCGGCCTTCCGCGTGATGCGGGCACAAAAGCCGCAGGGCGGGCGGATCATCAACAACGGCTCGGTGTCCGCGCACGCGCCGCGTCCGGGGTCCATCGGCTACACGGCCTCGAAGCACGCGGTGACGGGGATCACGCGCTCGATCAGCCTCGACGGGCGACCCTTCAACATCGCCTGCGGCCAGATCGACATCGGCAATGCGCTGACCGACATGGCGGTGGCGATGACCAAGGGGGTGCCGCAGGCGGATGGCTCGACACGGGTCGAGCCCGTGATGGACGCGCAGGTGGTGGCGGACACGGTGCTGCACATGGCCTCGCTGCCCGACGGCGCGAATGTCCAGTTCGTCACCGTCATGGCGACCAACATGCCCTTCATCGGGCGCGGGTGATGTCGCTGAAGCTCTTCGACCTGACCGGTCGGCGCGCGCTGGTCACGGGCTCGTCCCAGGGGATCGGCTTTGCGCTGGCCCGCGGCCTTGCCGAGGCGGGCGCGGCGCCCGTGCTGAACGGGCGCGATCCGGCGCGGCTGAACGCGGCGGCCGAGGCGCTGCGGGACGAGGGCTTCCGCGTTGAAACCCTCCCCTTCGATGTGACCGACCACGCCGCCGCCCGCGCGGCGGTGGACCGCTTCGAGGCCGAGACCGGCCCCATCGACATCCTGATCAACAACGCGGGCATCCAGCACCGCGCCCCGCTGGAAGAGTTTCCCGCCGACGCCTTCCAGCGCCTCTTGCAGACCAACGTCGCCAGCGTCTTCAACGTGGCGCAGGCCTGCGCGCGGCACATGATCGCGCGGGGACGCGGGCATATCGTCAACATCTGCTCGGTGCAAAGCGCGCTGGCCCGCCCCGGCATCGCACCCTACACGGCGACCAAGGGGGCGGTGGCGAACCTGACCAAGGGCATGGCCACCGACTGGGCGCGGCACGGGTTGAACTGCAACGGTCTCGCGCCCGGCTATTTCGACACGCCCCTGAACGCCGCGCTGGTGGCGGACCCGGCCTTCAGCGACTGGCTCTGCCGCCGCACCCCGGCGGGCCGCTGGGGCCGGGTCGAGGAACTGGTCGGCGCCGCGATCTTCCTGTCCTCGGACGCGGCATCCTTCGTGAACGGCACCGTCGTCTATGTGGACGGCGGCATCACCGCCTCGCTGTGAAAGGGATTGCCATGCGGGACCTGAAGCGGCGGAACTTTCAGGCGGTGCCGTCGGACCGGCCCGCCCCGATCCCGGTCAACTGATGTCTGACCCTGCGCCCGAGCCCGCCACCTTTCCGGCCGCCATCGCCGGGCGGCTCCGGCGCGAGATCCTGACGGGCGTCCTGCCCCCCGGCAGCCCGATCAAGGAACGCGACCATGCCGAGCGGCTGGGCGTCAGCCGCACGCCGCTGCGCGAGGCGGTCCGCATCCTGGCAAAGGAGGGGCTGGTCACGCTGCGCCCCCTGCGCAGCCCGCTGGTGGCCGACCCCACCCGCGACGAGGCGCTGGACGAGGTCGCCGTGCTGCGCCAGCTGGAACTCTTCGGGGCCGACCTTGCCTGCCGGAACGCCACCGGCGACGAGATCGCCGCCATCGCCCGCCTCAGCGAGACGGTCGAGCGCAACCACGCGGGCGGCGATGCGGTCGAGGTCTTCGACCTGGACATGCAGATGCACCGGCTGATCGTGGCGGCGGGGCACAATGCGGCGCTGGCCCGGACGCACGGCGAATACCTCGCGCGCCTGTGGCGCATCCGCTTCATGTCGGCGCGGCAGCGCGCGGATGCCGACCGCGTGCTGGCTGATCATCGCGGCATGGTCGCGGCACTGGCCGCACGGGACGCCGGGGCGATGCGGCGGCACATGGAAAGCCACCTCGACGGGCTGGTGCGCAACGTCGAGCGCCACTTCGCCGAAGCCAGCCCCTAGACCTCGATCCATGCGCCCCGCGCCCCGATCACCCACAGGGTGAGGCGATGGCCCGCGTACAGGACGGCAAGAGTGGCCCCTTGGGGAACACCGCTATTCCTTGACCGCCCCCGTCATGGACGAGACGTAGTAGTCCACGAAGAAGGAGTACAGGATGACCACCGGCAGCGAGCCCAGCAGCGCCCCGCTCATCAGCGCGCCCCATTCGTAGATGTCGCCCCGCACCAGTTCCGTCAGCACCCCCACCGGCACGGTCTTGTTTTCCGAACTGGAGATAAAGGTCAGCGCATAGATGAACTCGTTCCAGGACAGCGTGAAGGCGAAGATCCCGGCCGAGATCAACCCCGGTACCGCCAGCGGCAGGACGATCTTGGTCAGGATCTGCCAGCGGCTCGCCCCGTCCACCAGCGCGGATTCCTCAAGCTCGTAGGGGATCGACCGGAAATAGCCCATCAGCAGCCAGGTGCAGAAGGGAATCAGGAAGGTCGGATAGGTCAGGATCAGCGCCAGCCGCGAGTCGAAGATGCCGACCTGGAAGACGATGAAGGCCAAGGGGATGAACAGGATCGAGGGCGGCACGAGATAGGCCAGGAAGATCATCAACCCCGTGATCCGCGAGCCCTTGAAGCGCAGCCGCTCGATCGCGTAGGCCGCGAAGACCGAGGCCACCAGCGAGATCGTGGTCGAGGCGACCGACACGATGATCGTGTTCCACATCCAGCGCGGATAGGTCGTCTCGAACAGCAGGTAGCGCATGTGCTCAAGCGTCGGGCCGACCACCCAGAAGGGGCTGTGGTTGGCGTAGTCCGTCAGCTGGTTGTCCGGCTTCACCGCCGTGATCGCCATCCAGTAGAACGGGAACAGCAGCACGAAGACAAAGACGAACAGCGGCAGCCAGACGGTCAGGATGCGCCGGGCCAGGCTTTCATACTGGTCGAGGCCGACGGCATGGTCTTCGGTTTGCGCCATTTCGGCCTCCTCAATCGTTGCCCTGCTGCCAGCGGCGGCGCTGCAGCCCGAAGAAGCTGAACAGGATCGCCGCCAGCAGGAAGGGGATCATCGCCACCGCGATCGCCGCGCCCTCGCCCAGCTGGCCGCCGGGGATCGCGCGCTGGAAGGACAGCGTCGCCATCAGGTGCGTGGCGTTCACCGGGCCGCCGCGCGTCAGGACGTAGATCAGCTGGAAGTCGGTGAAGGTGAACAGCACCGAGAAGGTCATCACCACCGCGATGATCGGCGTCAGCAGCGGCAGCGTGACCTTGGTGAAGCGCTGCCAGCTTGTCGCGCCGTCGATGGCCGCGGCCTCGTTCAGCGACTGCGGGATGGTCTGCAGCCCCGCCAGCAGCGAGATCGCCACGAAGGGGATGCCGCGCCAGATGTTGGCCGCGATCACCGACCAGCGCGCGTTCCACGGGTCGCCCAGGAAGTTGATGGGCTGGTTGATGATCCCCAGCTGCATCAGCGTCCAGGAAATGATCGAGAACTGGCTGTCGAAGATCCACCAGAAGGCCATGGCCGACAGCACCGTGGGCACGACCCAGGGCAGCAGGATGATGGCGCGGAAGAAGTTCTTGAACGGCAGGTGCCGGTTCAGCAGCAGCGCGAGCCACAGGCCCAGCGCGAATTTCGCGATCGAGGCGAAGGCCGTGTAGAAGATCGTGTTGAACACCGCCAGCCAGAAGACCGGGTCGTCGAAGAGCCACTGGTAGTTTTCCAGGCCGACAAAGATGCCGGGCCGCCCGATCTTGGTGTCGGTGAAGCCCAGCCAGACCCCCAGTCCCAGCGGATAGGTCAGGAAGAACAGCAGGAAGATCGCCGCGGGCAGCATGAACAGGAAGCCCAGGCCATTGCGGCTTTCGGACAGGCGGCCAAGGCGGCGCCTGCGGGGCGCCTGTGTTTCAAGCGTGGCGGTCATGGTCCCTCCTGAAAGGAAGGGGCCGGCGGTTCAGGCCCGCCGACCCCGGGGGATCAGCGGTAGTAGCGCTGCAGGCGCCGTTCGGCGTTGGCGATGGCGTCCTCGGTCGAGCGCTGGCCTGTCACGGCCTCGGCGAACATGTCCACCAGCACATAGTCGGCCATGGCCCCTGCCGATGCCGGCCCCAGCGGCCCGGCATAGCCGTTCACCCGCAGCGACTGCGACGCCTTGGCATAGGGCGCGTGGATCGGGTTCGAGGTCCAGACCGGGTTCGCCTCGAACTCGCGCAGCGACTGGCAGCAGTAGGCGCTGGCCGCCTCCAGCCAGCGGTTCATGTTCTCGGACCGGAACATGAATTCCAGGTAGGCCTTGGCCGCGTTCGGGAACTTGCAGTGGTTGAAGATCGAGATCGTCGAGGTCTGGTGCAGCTCGACCGACTGCCCGACAGGGCCGATGGGCAGGTTCACCGTGCGGATGTCCTGCGCGATCTCGGCCATCGCCGGGTCCTTCATCGCGGCGTAATAAAGCGAGACGCCGTTGGCGGTCAGCGACACCTCTCCGGCCAGGAAGGCGCGGTTGTTGTTGATGTCCAGCCAGCTTTCCGTGCCCGGGATGAAGGTCGCGTAAAGCTGCTTGGCATATTCGATCGCGGCCGCCGTCTCGGGGCTGTTGATGACGACCTCGCCGGCCTCGTTGACGGTCTGGCCGCCGTGCGACCACAGAAGCCAGTGGGCATAGTTGTTGCCGTCGCCCACCGCCTTGCCGTGGGGGAAGCCCGCCGGCGTGCCCTTTTCCTTCAGTGCCTGGCAGAGCTTCAGGAAGCCGGCGGTATCGTTCGGGAACTCATTGAAACCTGCAGCCTTCATGTGGCTGTCGCGGTAGCAGATCGCGTTGCCGATGGCGCAAAGGGGCGTCGAGATCCACTTGCCGTCCTGCTGGCCATAGGCCGCAAGCCCCTCGTAGAAGCCGCCGTGGCGTTCCGACAGCATGGTGCAGAGGTCGGTCACGTCCACCAGCTTGTCGGGATACTGGAAGGGGTCGTCGAACCAGCTCATCACCATGTCGGGGCCGGTGCCCACGTTGGCGGCCACGGCGGCCTTGGGACGCACGTCCTCCCAGCTTTCCTGGTCGATGGTGACCTGCACGCCGGTGGCCTCGGTGAAGGCCTGGGTGTTGGCGTTCCAGGCGTCCTCCTCGCCCTTGACGAAGGGCACCCAGCGCAGCAGGCGCAGGGACGCGCCCTCCTCGGGGGTGAACATGGCGGCGCCGGTTGGGGCTGCCGCTTGGGCGGCGGCGCGGCGGGCGCCGAAGGGGCCGATCAGGGCGCCGGCGGCAGCCATCGCGGCCGTGCCCTTGAGCAGCGTTCTGCGGTCGATGGTCATTCACTCTCCTCCTCTGTCGTCCCCTTGGCGCAGGCTCCTCTTCCGGCGCGGCGGGGTTGTTATGTCAGGCGGTCAGGCGCTGCCCTCCCTCGGCGTCGAACAGGTGGACGGCGGCAGGGTCGATGGCGATGTCGAGCGTCCCGCCCGGCGCCACGCTGATGCGGTCGCGGAAAACGCCGGTGATCGGGGTGCCGCCCATGCGGCCGACGACATGGGTCTCGGCCCCCGTGGGCTCGGTCACCTCGACGGTCAGGGGCACGGACCCACCCAGCCGCATCGCCTCGGGGCGGACGCCGTAGACCAGGGGCTGGCCCGCGCGCGCGCGGCCCGTGTCGGCCAGCGGCAGCCGGGTGCCGTCGGCAGCCGCGAAGCTGCCGTCGGGGGCGAGCGTGCCGCGGATCATGCTCATGGCCGGGCTGCCGATGAAGCCCGCGACGAACAGGTTCGCCGGACGGTCGTAAAGCTCCAGCGGCGCGCCGACCTGCTCGACCCGGCCATCGTGCATGACGACGATCTTGTCGGCCATGGTCATGGCCTCGATCTGGTCGTGGGTGACATAGACGGTCGTCGTGCGCAGGCGCTGGTGCAGGTTCTTGATCTCGGTCCGCATGGTGACGCGCAGCTTGGCGTCCAAGTTCGACAGCGGCTCGTCGAACAGGAAGACCTGCGGGTCGCGCACGATGGCGCGGCCCATCGCCACGCGCTGGCGCTGCCCGCCCGACAGCATCCGGGGATAGCGGTCCAGCAGATGCGCAAGCCCCAGGATCTCGGCCGCGGGGCGCACCTTCTCCGCGATCGCCGCGCGCGAGGCGCCCGCCAGCTTCAGCGAGAAGCCCATGTTCTCGGCCACCGTCAGGTGGGGGTAGAGCGCGTAGTTCTGGAACACCATGGCGATGTCGCGGTCCTTGGGCGGCAGGTCGTTGACCACCCGCCCGCCGATCAGGATGCGCCCGGCGGTGATATGTTCCAGCCCCGCCAGCATCCGCAGAAGCGTGGACTTGCCGCAGCCCGAGGGGCCGACCAAGACGACGAACTCGCCTTCCTCGATGCCGATGTCGACGCCGTGCAGGACCTCATGCGAGCCATAGGACTTGCGGACGCCGTCGATCGTCACCGAAGCCATGCACACCCCCTTCCAAAGGTATTCATTGCAAGGATGCTAGGCGCGGAGACTTCCGGCTGGCAAGCGTTTTGTTGGTTTGCACAGGCGTGCCGCCGCTCGCCCATCAATGTATACAAAAGCGCTATAGCCCCCCGGCGGCGCCACGCCGAAGCTTGGGCGACCCGGGCCCGCCCCGCCACGGTCTCGTGATCTTGCGCTGTCATCGGCGCGGAAAGCTGCCAAACCTGCGGGCGACCGAAGCACAGGCGGACCGAATGCACCGGCGGCGATTTCTCGACGTGTCCCATTTCCCGCTCTATCTGGGGCTGGCCCTTTTCGCCGCCTCGCTCACGCCCTCGCTGATCCCGCGCGGATGGCTCGTGCAGGGCGTGCTGGGCGGAGTGGTGGCGGCGCTGGGCTACATGATCGGGCGCCTGATGGTGACGCTGTGGCGCGCGCTGGACCTGCCCACCCCCGGCGGCCACGTCGCCACGGCCGCGCATCTGCTGGCCGGGGTCCCGGCGCTCACGCTGCTGGTCTTCTGCCTGGCGCGGGCGCGGGACTGGCAGAACGGCATCCGCAGCCGCATGGGGATGGAGCTGCTCGACAGCGTGGACGTTCCGAACATGGCCGTGGTGGCGCTGCTGGTCTTCGCGGTGCTGATGCTGCTGGGGGCGCTGGTGCGCTGGGCCTTTGACCGGCTGCGAGCGTGGCTTTACCGGCACATGCCGCGGCGGACCGCGGATGTCTCGGGGCTGCTGCTGGTGACGCTGGCGCTTGCGGTCATCACCCGCGACGGCGTGCTGGACCGCGTGATCCGCGGGCTGGACCAGTCCTATACCGCCGCGCAGGAGCTGTTCGACACCGCGCCCCCGCCGCCCGGCGATGCCCGGGTACCCGGCAGCGCGGCCTCGCTGATCGACTGGGGCGCAATGGGCCAGCCGGGGCGGAACTTCGTCACCCAGGGGCCGGATGCCCGCGCCATCGCGGCCTTCGCGGGACGGCCCGCCCTTGACCCGATCCGGGTCTACGTGGGCGTGGCCGAGGCCGACAGCGCGCAGGACCGCGCCGAGCGTGCCCTGGCCGAACTGCTGCGCCTCGGCGCCTTCGAGCGCGAGGTGATGATCGTCGCCATGCCGACGGGGACCGGCTGGCTGGACCCGGGCAGCTTCGATGTGGTCGAATACATGCATGGCGGCGACATCGCGACGGTGGCGGTCCAGTATTCCTACCTGCAGTCGCCGATGGCGCTGCTCTTGGAAACCCGCGCGGGCCTCGACCAGGCGCGGGCGCTGATCGGCACGATCCACCGCCACTGGCGCAGCCTGCCGCGCAACCGCCGGCCGCGCCTGTATGTCCACGGGCTGAGCCTCGGGGCTTGGGCCTCGATGTATGGCACGGATCTTTTCGCGCTTCTGGACGACCCCATCGACGGCGCGCTCTGGGCAGGACCGCCCTTCCCTTCGGCCCGCTGGAACGAGGCCATGGCCGAGCGGCGGCCCGACAGCCCCTATGTCGCCCCCCGTGTGGGCGAGGGACGGCTGATCCGCTTCGCCAGCCACACGCAGGATGCGGGCGGTCCGCAGGGCTGGGGCGACATGCGCCTGATGTTCCTGCAGTATTCCAGCGATCCCATCGTCTTCTACGAGCCCGCCTCGTTGTGGCGCGCGCCCGCCTGGATGCGCGAGCCCCCGGCACCCGACGTGTCGCCCGACCTCAGCTTCACCCCCGTGGTGACCCAGTTCCAGCTGGTCGTGGACATGATCCTGGCCACCAGCGCCCCCGAGGGACACGGCCATTCCTATTACGCCCGCGACTACATCGGTCCCTGGGTGGCCGTGACCGACCCCGAGGGCTGGACCGCCGAAGACAGCGCCCGACTGGCTGCCCGCTGCGACAGGGGATTCCAGCAGGGATGCGACAACGAATGAGACTGGCGCTGCTGATCGCCGCCGCGCTGGCGGTCCTGATCCTGGCGGGGCTGGGCGCCAACACGGCGCGGCACTGGGCCGGGTTGGTCGGCCCGACCGAGGCCCCGGCCCTGCGCCGGGCGGAAGTGGCGCCCTTCTGGAGCGTTATGGCACCTTTCCCGGGCGCGGCCGAGACCGGCGGCGCGGTGCTGCTGTCGGGCTGCGACGGCGTCCACGACAATATGGACTTCTGGGCCGACCGTCTGGCCGCACAGGGATACCGGGCGCTGATCCTGGACAGTCACCGCCCGCGCGGGCTCGACCGCTTCGAGGCCTGGCGGCTGGTCTGCGCGGGGCAGGCGCTGCCAGGGGCCGAGCGGGCGGGCGACCTGGCCGTCGCGCTGGCCGACCCGGCACTGCTTCAGGGCGGCAGGGTCGTGCTGGGGGCCTCGCATGGCGGATGGACGGCGATGGAGTTCCTGCGCCTTGCCCTGACCGGGCAGGCCCCGCCGGGCTTGGGGAGCTGGCCCTCGGACCCGGCAAGGCTGCTGCGCGGGCTCGATGGCATTATCCTGCTTTACCCCTATTGCGGGCTGCTGAACGGCGCGGATGAGGGCGACTGGAACGCAGCCCCGCCGATCCTGATGATCCTGGCTGCCGAGGACCGCATCACCAGCGCCCCGGCCTGCGAGGAGATGGCCGACCGCCTGCGCGGGCGTGGTGCGCGCATCCGGGTCGAGGTCCTGCCCGGCGCCGACCACGGCTTTGACCAGCGCGAACGCTCGGCACTGTCCCCCCTCAGCTTCGACGCGGCCCTGCGGGAGCGCACGGATCGTGAGGTGGAGGAGTTTCTGGAAAGCCTGAACTGAGGGAGGGATTGCTTACCTGGTCTCGGTGGGACCGTGGGCAGTGCGGGATGCGGCCCGCCGTTCATCAGCAGGAGCTTGGCCGCAGACGATCCCCGGAACGCCCTCCTGCCCATGAAGTCGTGAAACCACCTGCGGCCTGCGCCGTTGAGGGCCATGTCCTGCCCGCCCGTCCAGACCCCCGCCGATGCAAGCGCCGCCTTCCGGGCCGCGCTGGGTCGCTTCGCGCCTGATCGGCGCCCGCTGATCCTAGGCCATTTCGACGCGGACGGGCTGTCGGCCACGGCGATCCTGTCGCGGGCGCTCGACCATGCAGGTCAGCCCGCCGACATCCGCATCATGGGCAAGGGCGAGAACCCCTGGTCGCCCCCGTTTCGGGACGAACTCGAGGCGCGCCGCCCCGGCGGGCTGATCGTCACCGACCTCGGCGTGGGCGAGGGCGGGATCCTGCCCGGGACGCCGACCGTGCTGATCGACCACCACGTGCCCCGGGGCACCCCCGGCGACGCGGTGGTGATCACCGGAAACGGCCGGTTGCCCGAGCCGACCTCGTCGCTGCTGGCCTGGTGGTGCGTGCAGGCGCTCGATCCGCCCGGTGACCTGCTGTGGCTCGCGGCGCTGGGGCTGGTCGGCGACATGGCCGAAGGGGATTTCCCCGAACTGACCGAGGCACAGGCGCGCCATGGCAAGACCGCGCTGCGCGATGCCGCCTCGCTGGTCAACGCCCCGCGCCGCACCGCCCTGGCCGACCCTGCGCCCGCCCTGGCGCTGCTGCTGAGATGCAATTCGCCCAAGGAACTGCTGAAGGGCGGGCATCCCGAGACTGACCAATTGCTTGCCGCCAAGGCCGAAGTCGCGGCGGCGCTGGAAGGCGCGAGGCGCGTGCCGCCCAAGGTGCGGGGCGATGTGGCGCTGATCCGCTTTTCCTCGCCCTGCCAGATCCATCCGCTGGTCGCGCAGTCCTGGCGCGGGCGGCTGAAGGACAAGATCGTGCTGGCCGCTAACACCGGCTATCGCCCCGGCTGGGTCCATTTCGCCGCCCGCAGCGCCACAGGCACCGACCTCATCCGCTTCCTGGCCGGGCACCGGCCCGCGGGCGCCGGCCCTGAATACGGCGGCGGCCATGCCCAGGCCACGGGCGGGGCGCTGCGTCCCGCCGACTGGAACGACTTCGCCGCCCGGATCGGCTTTCCCGAGGAGACCCTGCCCCATGAGTGACCGCCCCCTGCGCCTGGGCTTTCCCGTCAAGGTGATGGGCAGGCCCGGCCTGAAAAGCAACGACACGCGGCGCTGGCGGCAGAACCCGCATCTCAGGACCTCGCTGGAATACCTGGACGCGATCTTCGACTATATCGTGCAGATGGGCATCGACATGTACCGCATGTCCTCGGACCTCGCGCCTTACGCGACGCACCCCGACATGCCGCAGTTCCACGACATGGTGGCCGAAAGCGATGCCGAGCTGGCGGCGCTCGGGCGGCGGGCGCGTGAGCTCGACATCCGGCTGTCCTTCCACCCGTCGCAATTCGTGCTGCTGAACAGCCCCGATCCCTCGCTGACGGCGAAAAGCATCTGGGACCTCGCCTCGCAGGCCGAGATGCTGGACCGCATGGGCATGGGCCCCGAAGGCGTCCTCGTCACCCATGTCGGCGGCGTTTATGGCGACCGCGAGGAAAGCCGCGCCCGCTGGATCAAGGGCTACGAGCAATGCCCCGACCATGTCCGCCGCCGCCTGGTGCTGGAGAACGACGACATCCGCTTTTCCGCCGCCGACGTGCTGTGGATCCACGAGCGCTGCGGCGTGCCGCTGATCTTCGACTATCAGCATCACTGGTGCCTGAACCCCGAAGGACTGGCGCTGCGCCCCACGCTGGAGCGTGTCCTGCGATCCTGGCCCGAGGGCGTGCGGCCCAAGATCCATTTCTCCTCTCCGCGCACCGAGATGCGCGAGATCAAGCGCAAGGTGACCGACAAGGAGCGCGAGGCGGCAAAGAGCGCGAGCCCCCGCAAGGGCGCGCTGACAAGGGGCGTGGTGAAGCCCACCTCGCGCATCAAGACGGTGCTGCTGCCGCCGGTCTGGACCGGCCACGCGGATTTCACCAACCCCTTCGAATTCGCGACCTTCATGCGCGAGGCCGAGGGGCTGGAGTTCGACGTCATGCTGGAGGCCAAGACCAAGGACCTGTCGCTTCTCAGGCTGAGATCGGACCTGTCGCGCTATGCCCCCGACGTGGCCGCCCGCTTCGGCGCGGGCCCGGCAGGCGCCGCCGTTCTGGCCGAGGAGATGCTCGACCAGGGGATGGAGGCCGAAACGGTCGGGGACGAGGACGGCTAGCGGCGGCGGGGCCTTGGCGCCGCGATCCACCCCCAGATCACCATGGCCACATAGCCCAGGCACAGCACGATCAGCGTCAGCCAGGCGAAGCTGAACAGCGCCGCCCCGACCACCGCGACGCCCACCAGGAAGAACTTGACGTTCTCGCGCGAGATCTTGGTGGTCTTGAAGGACCAGGTCGGCAGGCGGCTGATCAACAGCAGGCCCACGACGATCATGTAAAGGCAGATCGCCGTGTCCGGCAGGACCGCCCGGTCGGCGATCGCGAAGGACAGATACATCGGCAGCATGACCAGCAGCGCCCCGGCGGGCGAGGGCACGCCCTGGAAATAGGCGCTGTCGCGCGGCTCGTCGGACTTGGCGGTGACGTTGAAGCGCGCCAGCCGGATCACGCAGCAGACCGCGAAGACCAGGACCGAGATCCAGCCCAAGCCCCGCATGTCCTGCAGCGCCCAGAAATACAGCGTCAGCGGCGCGGCCACCCCGAAGTTCAGGAAATCGGCCAGCGAGTCCAGCTCGGCGCCCATCTTGCTGGAACTGCCCAGAAGCCGCGCGAGCCGCCCGTCGATCCCGTCGATGATCCCCGCGCCGATGATCAGCAGCACGGACAGGACGTAATCCCCCTGCACACCCAGTCGGATGGCCGTCAGCCCGGCGCAGATCGCCAGGATCGTCAGCGCGTTCGGCAGCAACTGGAACAGCGAGAATTCGGATTGCGAAGTCACCGGTTCGGTCATGCCGGCCCCCTTGCATCCCCGTTGAGTTCGGCCAGGACGGTCTCGCCCGCCACCATGGTCTGGCCCACGCGGACCAGCGGCTCGACCCCTGCCGGCAGGTAGACGTCCAGCCGCGAGCCGAAGCGGATCAGGCCGAAGCGCTCACCCGTTCCCAGCCGGTCGCCGGGCTTGACGAAGCACAGGATGCGCCGCGCCACGAGCCCCGCGATCTGCACCACGGCAAGATCGCGCCCGTCCTCCATGCGAATGCGCAGGCTGTTGCGTTCATTGTCCGCGCTGGCCTTGTCCAGCGAGGCGTTGAAGAACTTGCCGGGCCGGTAGGAGATCGCGGTGACCTCGCCCGCGACGGGGCTGCGGTTCACGTGGCAGTTGAAGACACTCATGAAGACGCTGACGCGGGTCAGGGGGATGTCGGTCATCCCCAGCTCGGCGGGCGGAACGGCCGGCTCGATCAGCGAGACAATGCCATCGGCAGGGCTGACGACCAGCCCGGGACGTGCCGGAGTCACCCGCTCGGGGTCGCGGAAGAAGTAGTAGCACCAGACCGTCAGCCCGACCCCGATCCAGCCGAGCGGCTCCCACAACAGGAACAGCAGCAGGGTGATGACGGCGAAGATGGCCAGGAAGCGGAAACCCTCCGGGTGCATCGGCTTGATGATGGTGTCGCGCATCCGCATCGCGGACTCTCCTGTTCCGTTTGGCTGGCCCGTCATAATGGCTTCCGGCCCCGGTGATCCATCCCGGAAGATCACCGCGACGCTGCGCCTTTTGGCCGGGAGGCCTAGGTACAGGATACCGGCTCTGATGATGTGAGCGCCCCCCGACGATATCGCTGTGCCAGGGTGGGCCTGCGACGATCCACAAAGGGGAGGCGGTCATGTCGGAGATTACCACGATCAGGCTCGATCTTGCGAAGAATGTCTTTCAGCTCCACGGAGACAATGCTTCGGGACAAGCGGTGCTGCGCAGGAAGCTGCGGCGGGATCAGGTGCTGGAATTCCTCGTACGCTGTCCCCCTGCGTCGTCGCTATGGAAGCCTGCGGCGCCTCCCATTTCTGGGGCCGTGAGATCGGGAAGCTGGGTCATGAGGTGCGGCTGATCCCGCCGGCCTACGTCAAGCCTTTTGTGAAGCGCCAGAGGAATGACGCGGCTGATGCAGAGGCCATCTTCGAAGCCGCGCTGCGCCCGACGATGCGCTTCGTGCCGGTGAAGATCGAAGAGACGCAGGGCGCCGCGATGGTCTTCCGTGTGCGCGAGCTTCTGATCCGGCAGCGGACGCAGGCAATCAAAGCGCTGCACGGGCACTTGGCCGAGTTCGGGCAGATCGTGCCCCAAGGTGCGGCCAGTGCCGCAGGGCTGATCGCGATCGTCGAGGATCCGGACAGCGGCTGCCTGCCGATGCCATCGCCACGCTGACGGTACTGGTGGCGGCGCTCGCCCATCTTGAGGCGGAGATCGCCAGGCTCGATGCCGGGATCACCCATCGGGCCAGGGAGAACAAGGTCGCTCGGCGGTTGATGACGGTGCCGGGCATCGATCCACGGATTGCCACGGCCATCGCGGTCCTGGCCCCGCCACCCGAGACCTTCCGCCGAGGTCGTGACTTTGCTGCCTAGCTTGGCCTCACGCCGCAGCAACACTCGATCAGTGGCAAGCAGCGGCTCGGGGCGACGACGCAGATGGGCGAACGCTCGCTGAGGCGATTGCTGATCATGGGCGCCAACAGCGTGATCATCAAACGTCACGTCCATGCCAAGGCAAGGCCGGGCACTGGCTGGCGGTTACACATGTCGCAAGCCGCCGCTGCTGGTGCAGGTGGCCTTGGCGAACAAGATGGCGCGGATTGTCTGGGCCCTGATGGCTCGGGGAAGCGTGTACCAGTCTCCGGCCGCGGCGGCATAAGCCGACCGTTGTCGCGAGGGCGTCGGAGCGGAAGAGGGCAAGGAGCGGTATGGCGCAACGGTCGTTGGACGGGATCGGGAGAACCAGTGCGCAACAGAGTGCCTCCGAGCACGCCGCTTTGATCTGGACCTGGCCCGCGAACACCATACGGGCCCGCGGCATGACGAGGGCCGCAGCAGAGGCGGGACACATGTCAGCACCCGACAGCGCGCCAAGGTCAGCTCCAACAATCCCTCTTGCGCGTGGGGCGGTTACACATGTTGCACAAATCGGGTGAGGGCCGGGCTTTCCCTTTCCTTGGACCGATCCATACCATGGCCTCTGTGACAGAGATGCCAAGAGCGGATGGCCGTTGAAAAAGGCAGACCTGAAGTTCTGCAACCTGGCGGCCGAAGTCCCGCGCCATCAGGCACTGTCGCAGCAGTTTCACGCGCTGCCTCCTGACTTCGACACGGCTCGGGCGGTGACATCCGCTCCATCACCGCCACAGCGCCCGGCCAAGGTATTTCGATGCCCGCAGTGCTTCACTTCTTGCGAGGGCGCCGGCAGTGATCGTCTTTCAACTCCACGGTCTGCAGGACGCTGTGCCTTTGACAGGTCAAAGGTCACGGCATGACGAAGCCCGAACCTTCCTGCTACCGCACAACGAACTGGAACGCCGATAAGGCGGCACTGAAGAAGTGCGGTTCGCTGCTGATCTGGCTGGACAAGGACATGGCTTGGCTTGGCTTGGGACCCAGGATGGAAGTTCTGGTCGTCCCATTGTGTTCTCCGATGCGGCGATCCAGGCCTGCCTGATGATCAAGGTTCTGTTCGTCCTGCCGCTCCGGCAAACGACCGGCATGATGACCAGCATCGTGAAGCTTGCCGGTCTTGACTGGCCGGTTCCGGATTATTCCACCTTGTGCCGGCGGCAGAAGAGCCTCGCGGTGCAGGTTCCGTTCCGGCGTGCCCCGGGACCATTGATCCGTCTTGTAGACAGCACCGGCATCAAGTTCCTTGAAGATGGCGAATGGTTGGCCCGCAAGCACGGCGCACAGCGCAGGCGTCGATACCGGAAGGTTCATCTGGCCATGGACACAGCCACAAGCGATATCAGCGCCGTCGAGTTCACGTCGAGCCGCGAGGGCGACAGCCCGCTGCTGCCCGACCTGCTCGGTCAGATCGCCTCTGACGAGCAGACTGGCACTGTAACCGGTGGTGGCGCTTTCGACACCCGCCGCTGCCATGCGGCTATCCTCACACGGGGCGGAACGGCGTTCGGGCCTTCCTTCGGACCGATGGCAGTCAGGCCCTCACTCCCGATCCGCAGGAACGGGCGGTTCTGGAAGGAGGACTGCCCCGCGGCCCGCGTACGCAATGAGACGCTGCGAGCGAACAGACGCTTTGGACGCGCAAACTGGAAACGTTTGGCCGGTTACCATGTCCGAAGCAGCATCGAGGCGAAGATGCGGTGCCTGAAGTCGTTCGGTGAACGCATCGCCTCGCGAGATCCGGACCGCCAAGGCGCCGAAATCCACGTCCGCGTCGCACTCATGAACCGCTTCTCGGCTCTTGGGAAAGCTGAGATCGCCCGCGTGGCCTGATATCCCCGGGGAAAACCTGGAATCACGTCCCGCAGCAGACTTCTGCAACAACGCCGGTCAAGTCAGTCACTGCGGTGGAAATCCTGCTGTGGCCTGGAGGCACCCAGACAGTGGAAGGTATCGATCTGCGCCTTTCCAAACTGGCAGGCGGTCGCGCCGCAACATAGGGCGGCTCGAGTCTCGCCGCCGGCCTTCCCCGAAGCATCATCCCGCTAACTGCGCGCCCGGCGGACAAATGGATACAGGAGCGCGATACCATGAACCGCGCCTTGCAGGGCGACGTGCTGCTCGGCAAGTGCGAGGTGCGGGTGCGGGAGGTCCTGAGCCCCCGTCGAGGCAGGACGGCAGGTCCGGGTCAGGCTTGATAGCAAATGGAACGAGTCGTTCGCGCGCCATGTTGAGACCCCGCGCCCCGACCCTATGAGCCACGGCCTCTGGCCATGGCCTTCCTGTCGGTACGCGTGACGCACAAACGAGCTCGACAGAGAGGATCCAGCCATGAAGACCGAAGGCAGGCCGCAACCGGCCGCGCAGTTGTCGTCGTCGAACCCGACCACCTCGGCTTCGCTGCAGAAGCACAGCAACAGCGACGCCGTGGACACGCGCTATCAGGAAGGCACCGGTCAGGGCGGCGAGCCGCAGGACACTACCACCGATCCGCAGGGCCGCATCACCACCAACCACGGCGTCCCGATCAGCGACAACCAGAACAGCCTCAAGGCGGGGACGCGCGGGCCGACGCTGCTGGAGGACTTCGTGCTGCGCGAGAAGATCTTCCATTTCGACCACGAGCGCATCCCGGAACGCATCGTCCATGCGCGCGGCTCGGGCGCGCATGGCACCTTCACCGTCACCCGTGCCATTCCCGAACTCACCCGCGCCGCGCTGTTCCGGAAAAAGGGCAACAGCTGCGACGTCTTCGTGCGGTTCTCCACCGTGGCCGGGTCCAAGGGGTCCAAGGACACGCCCCGCGACGTGCGCGGCTTCGCCACCAAGTTCTATACCGAGGAGGGCAATTGGGACCTCGTCGCCAACAACATGGCGCCGTTCTTCATCCAGGACGCCATCAAGTTCCCCGACATCGTCCACGCGGTGAAGCCCGAGGCCGACCGGATGATGCCGCAGGCGGCGTCCGCGCATGACACCTTCTGGGACTTCGTGTCGCTGGTGCCGGAAACCCAGGCCATGATCATGTGGCTGATGTCGGACCGCGCCCTGCCCCGCAGCTTCCGCATGATGGAAGGCTTCGGTGTCCACACCTTCCACCTGATCAACGACCGCGACGAGGTCAGCTTCGTCAAGTTCCACTGGAAGCCGCGGCTGGGGATGCAGTCCACCCTGTGGGACGAGGCGGTCAAGATCTCGGGCGCCGACCCCGATTTCCTGCGCCGCGACCTGTGGGAATCGATCGACAAGGGCGACTATCCCGAATGGGATCTGGGCATCCAGGTCTTCGACGAAAAGTTCGCGGCCAGACAGCCCTATGACGTGCTGGACGCGACCAAGATCATCCCCGAAGAGGACGTGCCGATCCAGTTCATCGGCACCCTGCAGCTGAACCGCAACCCCGACAACTTCTTCGCGGAAACGGAACAGGTCGCGTTCCTGCCCACGAACGTGCCGCCGGGCATCGGCTTTTCCAACGACCCGCTGCTGCAAGGACGGCTGTTCAGCTACATGGACACCCAGAAGTCGCGGCTGGGGACGACGAACTTCCACCAGATCCCGATCAACGCGCCGCGCTGCCCGATGCACAACTTCAACCGCGACGGGCTGATGCAGACGCAGGTGCCGAAGGGCCGTGCGAACTACGAGCCCAATTCGCTGGGCGAGGCGGGCGAGCCCTCGGGTCCGCGCGCGGATGCCCGGGGCGGCTACCGCACCCTGTCGCGCATGACCGAGCTTGGCAACGAGCCGACCGAGAAGCTGCGCGTGCGGCCCGAGCGCTTCGCCGACCACTTCACCCAGGCGCGGCAGTTCTACCTGTCGCAGACCCCGGTCGAGCAGGCGCATATCGTCAGCGCGCTGATCTTCGAGCTGTCCAAGTGCGAGCTGAAGCACATCCGCATCCGCCAGCTTTCGCAGCTGCGCAACATCGACGAGGACCTGGCGCAGCGCGTGGCGAACGGGCTGGCGATGGACCTGCCCCCGGCGGCGCCAGCCGCGAAGCCCGCGGTGAAGGTGCCGCCGTCGGATGCGCTGTCGATCATCAAGCAGTCCAAGCACAGCTCCAAGGGCCGCAAGCTGGGCATCCTCGTCACCGACGGCGCGGACGGCAACACCGTCGAAGCGCTGCGCTCGGCCGCGACCGCTCAGGGCGCGACGGTGATGGTCGTTTGCCCGAAGGTGGGCGGACCGGTGCTGGCCAGCGGCAGGCAGATGGAGGCGGACGCCCTGCTCGACGGCGCGCCCTCGGTCATCTTCGACGGGGTGGCGGTCGTCGCCTCGGCCGCGGGTGCGGCGGAGTTGGCGCGCAACAAGGCCGCAATCGACTGGGTGTCGGATGCCTTTGCCCATCTCAAGGCGATCGCGGCCACGCCCGAGGCGCAGGTCCTGCTGCAGAAGGCCAATGTCGAGCCCGACGCCTTCGTGCTGGAAGCGGGCAGCCCCGACTCCTTGGTAGCGAAGCTCGGCGACCGCAACTGGGACCGCGAGGCGACAATCTGGCCGGCCCGCTGATCGGCGGGTTCGGGCGCAACAGGGAGCCGTCGCGCAAGCGGCGGCTCCTTTCGCAATCTTGTGAAAGGAGCCGGCCGAGCACCGCCAGATGAACTCGGCTTGCCCTAGAAATAAGTGGCCTTTCCCTGCTGGCATGACCCAGCGCAGTTCCTTTCGGCAGGCCTGCTGATCTTCACCAACAAGAAGTGTCCGTCGTCGAACGATCTGGAACAGGCTGCGTGATTTTTGGACTGGAGGGTCAGTTTCTTGATCTTCTCCCTTTCTGCCGGGATTGCCGGCCCGCGCCCGAAGTAGACGCCAGCGGGTGCCAGGTTGCCGAGGCTCTCGTGATGGCAATGGTTGTTGCAATGCTCGACGAAGGCGACGATGGCCGCCTCGAGTTGACCCTGCAGGTAGGAGTTCTCGAGCAGGATCCGGTTCTTGAGGGTCTGATGCCAGTGTTCGATCTTGCCCAGCGTCTGCGGGTGATTTGGGGCTCCGCGGACATGATCCATGCCGTGTTGGTCGAAGTATTCGGCAAGGTCGCTGGCGATAGCAGGGGCCGTTGTCGCTGAGCAGCCGGGCTTGTGCAGCACGGTGACCCGGCCACACCCGGATGCCGCCAAGGCAGTATCCAGCGTTGCGCTGACATCGTCCGCCGCCATGCTGGTGCAAAGCCTTCAGCCCACGATGTGAGCCGCGGGAAGTCGTCCAGAACGGTGGACAGGTAGAACCAGCCCCATCCAGTCACCTTGAGACAGGTGAAGTCGGTCTGCCACAGTTGGTTCGGCGCAGCCGTCTTGTCCCTGAACTCGTCCGCGGCCTTGACCACATAGGCAGGGCTGGTGATCAGGTCATGGGACTTCAGCAGCCGATAAACGGAAGCTTCTGACACGAAATACCTCTCCGTATCCGTGAAGTGGATCGCAAGCTCCCGTGGCGACAGGTCGGGCTCTTGTAGGGCCAGAGCGGCAATCCGGTCACGCACAGCGTCGGGAATGCGGTTCCAGACCTTCGATGGCGGGGACGGGCAGTCGTCCAGCCCCTCCGGGCCATGCTCGACGTATCGATCATACCACCGGTAAAAGGTTGTCGGCGGGATCCCGATCTGGGCCAGGGTCCGGCGGACAGGCAGGTTGGACTGCCCGACAATGCGGATGATCTCGAGCTTTTCGGTGCCAGAGTATCTCATTTGTGGTCGCCCCCAGCTCCGATCGTTTTTTTTTTAGAGGAGGCGACTTTTGAGCGTCAGCTCTGCCATGACTTCCTTGAGCGCCAAGGCCTCGGCGCGCAAATCCTTCACCTCGCCGCTGCTTGCCTGTCGCGGCGGCACAGCTCTGCGATGCAGTCCTCTCCGCAAAGCTCAGCCAGGACAATGCGGATCTTTTCTTCAGCGCTGTGGACCTTGCAGGTCGCCCGGCGGATGTCTTTCACGGCCTGATCGACCTCGACTTTCGTCGTCACGGGTTTCTTGCTCATCTTCGCTCCATGAAGGTTACGATGAGCCAGAAACCCTCCTTCAGCCGATCTGTCCCAGGGATGCTGACGTCAGACCCGCATGTTCCCTGCGGCATCCGTTCCGGCCCTCGCGGAACCGGGAAGGTCCGGGGCGGGTTGCCGAGACGCGCTCTCGTCGGCGTCCCGATCCTGGGCCTGCATCCCCTTCCCTTCCGCGAGGTTCCCGATGCCGAAGATCCGCCTGGCCACCTCGGCCGCCGCCCTTGCCCTTGCCGCCGGGGGCGCAGCCCTGGCCCAGACGGCCGAGCCGCCGCCGGTGTCGGAGCAGCTGAAGGACCCGAAGGCGGCCGATGTCACGGTCGTCGGCAGCATCCTCGAACCCGCGCAGCTTGCGCCCACGCCCGAGCGGCTGGACCGCCTGTCCCTGCCCGAAGGCTTCGGGATCTCGGTCTTCGCCGAAAACCTCGTCAACCCGCGCATGATCGCTGTCGCGGATGACGGCACCCTGTATGTCTCGCGCCGTGAGGTCGGCGACCTTCTGATGCTGCGCGACACCGATGGCGACGGGCGGGCGGACCAGCAGCAGACGGTCGCCAGTCGTCCCGACCTGCATGGCGTCGCGGTGGACGGCGACACGGTCTATCTCGTCACGGTCAACGACATCTACCGCACAACCCGGCGCGAGGACGGCACCCTGGAACCCTTGGGCGAGCCGATCGTGGACGACCTGCCCACCGCCGGCCAGCACCCGAACCGCACGCTGGCCGTGGGGCCGGACGGGATGCTTTATGTCTCGGTCGGCTCGACCTGCAACGCCTGCGCCGAGCCCGACCCGAAGAACGCGACCATGATGCAGGTCGCGCCGGACGGCAGCAGCTCGACCATCTTCGCCAGCGGTCTGCGCAACACGATCGGCTTCGGCTTCCATCCCGAGACCGGCGAGCTGTGGGGCATGGATCACGGCATCGACTGGCTGGGCGACAACGAACAGCACGAGGAGCTGAACCACATCGTCAAGGGCAACAAGTACGGCTGGCCCTATGTCTATGACGACGACCGCTTCAACCCGCAGGACGACCCCCCCGCCGGCATCACTATGGAGGAATGGGCCGCCGAGAGCACGGCCCCTGTGGGGATGTATGTTCCCCATTCCGCGCCCATGCAGATGGCCTTCTACACCGGCGAGGCCTTCCCCGAGGAGTATCGCGGCGACGCCTATGTCGCGATGCGGGGGTCGTGGAACCGGCGCCCTCCCTCGGGCTACGAGGTGGTGCGGATCGATTTCGAGGACGGCAAGCCGGTCGGCTTCGAACCCTTTGTCACCGGTTTCCTGATGGAGGACGCGGAAAGCCCCTCGGGCTGGGGCCACCTCGGGCGGCTGGCCGGTCTGGCGCAGGGGCCGGACGGCGCGCTTTACCTGTCGGATGACAAGAACGGCGTCATCTACCGTATTGCCCATGAGGGCGAAGGCGCGGCAGCAGACGAGGCGGCGCTGCAGCCGACCAATGCGGACGGCGCGCGGGTCGGCGTCGGAGGGCAGGACACGGCGACGCCTCCCGCCCCCGGCGAGGCTGAACTGGCCTCGGCCATCCTGCAGCCGCAGGGCGGTCCGATCGACGTGACCTCACCGGCCTTCGCGGAGGGTCAGCCGATCCCCGACGCCCATGCCGCCGAGCACGAGAACATCTCGCCGCCGCTCGACTGGGCCGAAGGCCCCGAAGGCACGCAAAGCTATGCCATCGTGGTCGAGGACCCGGACGTGCCGAAAGAGCCGCCCTTCGTTCACTGGCTGATCTGGGACATCCCCGCCGAGGTGACCGAACTGCGCGATGGCGTCCCGGGCACCCCAGCGCTGCCCCTACCCGAAGGGGTAAGACAGGGCGCGAACGATCAGGGCTCGGTCGGCTGGTTCGGAATGCGGCCGCCGCTGGGGGACCCGCCGCATGACTATCACTTCCAGGTCTTCGCGCTCGACACCAGGCTCGACCTGCCGGCCGGCGCGGGGCGGGTCGAGTTGCTTGAAGCCATGCAGGGCCATGTGCTGGCCGCAGGCGAGGTAATCGGCACATACGCCCGGCAGGATCCGACGCAGTAAACGTGCGGCCCCGCCCGGCGAAGACGACGGGGCGGGGCAAGCTGGCGATAGGTTGCCTGTCGCGGCTGCGGCCGATGCGGGAATGAACTGCAGGACCCTCCTGCGGCCGTTTCCTCGGACCGGTCGCCGTTCCCGACCTTCCGGCCATCTGGCCGCCGGCGGTCCGCTACTTCTCCCGCGGCTCCTCCAACCCTTCTCCGGTCGGCTGCAACCGGCCGGCCCGCCGCGCCTGCAGGGCTTGGCACAAGGTGCGGGCGGCGTTGCGGACCTCATCCTGCACCGCCTCGTCGCGGTCCAGTTCCTCGTGGCTGGTGGCGTAAGGTTTGAAATAGCCGATGTAGCGGTCAAGCTCGGCCTCGAAGCCTGCGCTTTCCATCTGGATCGACCGCATCCAGTCGCTGAGCGAGCGGCGGACGTTCTCGGCCCCCTCGGCGTCGCCGTGGACCACGACCGAGAACATTCGCCCCTTGAGGTGGCGCGGATAGGACCAGCCCTTCAGCTCCTCGCGCTTGGCGGCCTTGGCGTCCTTGCCGTGGGTCAGCGTCGGGTCGGGGTTGCCTCCGTCGGCACAGACCAGCCGGTCCATCATCAGCTTCAGCCCCGATGTCGGGCTGAACCAGTTGACCGGCGAGACGATCATCACGCCATGGGCCTCGACCCACATGGGATAGATCTCGTTCATCATGTCCTGCGCCTGCCCCAGCGAATAGTTTGGATAGCACGAGCAGGGCCAGTGGCAGAGCGCGGCCGCCGTCGAGAAGCAGGCCTTGCAGGGATGGATATGGCGCCCGTATTCCGAGGCAAGCCGCGAAAGATCGAGAAATTGGACCGATATCGCGGCGTCCTCCAGCACCTCGCGGGCAAGCTGCGCCAGCCGCCAGGATTTCGACAGCTCGCCGGGACAGGTATGTTCCGACCGGCCCGATCCGTTGATCAGCAGGACGCGCAGGGGGCCGTCCGGATCGTCGTGGCGGGCCTGCGCGGCCTCGATCGCTTCGCGTGCCTCGATCCAGTCCACCGCCAGGTCATAGTTCGGGTCGGCGTAGCCAGGACCGGCCTTGCGGGTCAGAGGGCTTTTCCGTTCATGCGCATAGCCGTCCCAAGCCGCCTCGGCGATGCGGCCGAGTTCGGGGCCGAGCGCGTCGAAGGCCGGGTCCTGGAATTGGCTGCGGAAGCGGCGCTTGAACTCGGCCTCGTCAAGGCGCGGGCTGTCGGACCCGGTCCGCGGCTCGGGCGAGATGGGGTTGCCGATCACTTGGCGAGCGAGATCCCTGATACGCATGATGGCTCCTGTCCGTGGGCTACTCCCAACGCTGGGATCGTCGGACGGCTCCGTCAACGACCTCGATCACAGGTCGCGCACCCACCATTCCTGCACCATGCGCATCCCGATCTGCCCGACGCCGCCCCGCCACACCATGCAGTGGGGAACCGCAGATGCCGACTTGCGACACCGGAAGCAAGCTTGAATATTTTCTCTTGATCGGGTCAGCCATCGCCTCCGCAGGTTTCCGTTCTGCCGGGATAGCGCCAGACGGACCGCTCAGGCGCAGGGCGGAAAGCGGGTCTCAGGCGGCCATGCGGCGGCAGCTTTCGGCACAGCGGCGGCACTGCGCGGCGCAGGATTCCATGCCCTCGATGCCCTCGCAGCTTTCAGCGCAGGCCTCGCAGATCTCGGCACAGGCAGCACAGCTGTGCCTGTGCAGGTCCGAGCCTGTCAGCATCAGATGCGCGCTGGTGCGACACATCTCCGCGCAGGCGATCATGGTGCGGAAGTGCGCGGGCTCGGTATGCTCTCCGCCCGCCTCAAGGCAGTGGTTCATCGCCTCGCCCAGACAGGTCCGGTAGCAGGCGAGGCATTCGTCGATGCAACTCTGCATCTCGGGTGTCATGGCGTGCATGGTCCATCCTTTCACTTGCGGCCTGTCCTGCTCGTGCAATTCGCCGTCGTCACCTCGTGCTGGCGATGGCCGTGGAAGGACAACGGGCAGAGCGGACGGCCGTTCCCTAACGACACGCCCGACCGGGCCGGGGCCTACGTCACTCGCGCTGCGGCAGGGTCCACGCGATGACATGGTCGCCGATGGGCGTTTCCATGAAGTGATGGCTACCCGCCATCATCACCAGGTATGGCGGGCCGCCCTGCTCGTAGACCATCGGGGTGGATTGCCCGCTGGCGGGCAGCACGTCCTTCCACAGCGTCTCGCCCATCTTGATGGCGCGGATGAGGTTGTCGGTCGTGGCGGCAATGAAGATCAGGCCTCCGGCCGTGACCACCGGGCCGCCGTTGTTGGGCGTGCCGATGGTGAAGGGCAGCATGGATGGAATGCCGAAGGGCCCGGTGCGGCGCGCCGAGCCGAGTGCCCGATCCCACAGCGTCTCGCCGGAGGCCAGGTCGATGGCGCGGATGCCGCCACAAGGAGGCTGGGTGCAGAGGATCCCCGTCAGCGGCACGCGCCAGCCTGCATCGAGCTGGATGCCCCAAGGGGTGCCGGCCTGCGGGTCGATGTTGTCGCGCGGCTCCCAGTCGCCGACCTGTGGATCGTTGATGGCAGTGACGCCTTCCGCCTCGGCCACCTTGCGGGGCACCAGACGGTTGTAGTTCGCGGTGTTGTTGTAGTTGGCGATCAGCACCCCGCGCACGGGATCAAGGCCCAGGCTGCCCCAATCCTGCCCGCCGTTGTAACCCGGGAACTGGATATACGGCCGGTCGGCGCTGGGGACCTATAGGGCCCCCTCGCAATAGGCGCGGCGGAACTGGATGCGGCACCACATCTGGTCGATGGGCGACATGCCCCACATCTGCCGCTCGGTCAGGTCAGGCATCAGCAGGCTGTGCCAGCGCGACACCGGCTGGGTGGGCGACAGGTTCTCGGGCTCGACTCCGCCCTGCGGCACCGGCACTTCCTCGACCTCGTGCAGCGGCTCGCCCGTGCGGCGGTCCAGCACGAAGATGTCGCCCTGCTTGCTCGACAGGATGACGGCAGGCACGGTGCCGCCCTCGGCCGGGAAGTCCACCAGCGCGGGCTGGCTGCCCAGATCATAGTCCCATACGTTGTAATGCACCGTCTGGAAGTGCCAGGCCGGGCGCCTCGTGGTCACGTCGATGGCCACCAGCGCGGTCGAATACTCGCTCTCCGCCTCGGATCGGTCGCCGCCTCAGCAGTCTACGGCAGGGTTGCCCATGGGCAGGTAGACGAGACCGAGTTCCTCCTCGCCGGCGGCGATGGTCCACATGTTGGGGGTGCCGCGGGTGTAGGTCTCGCCCTTGGGCGGCAGTCCGGTCAGCCCGGGATTGCCGAGATCCCAGGCCTACAACAACTCGCCCGTGACCGCGTCATAGCCGCGGATCACACCCGAAGGCGCGTTGCGGGCCTGACCGGCGCTGACCTGATGCCCCATCACCGCAACACCGCGCACGATGGTGGGCAGCGAGATCACGGCGACCCAGCCCGGCACCGTGTCGCCCAGGCCGCGCTCGAGATCGACCTGCCCGTTCTGGCCGAAGCCCGTGCAGACCTCCCTGTCCGGGCATCTACCGCAATCAGCCGCACATCCAGCGTGCCGGCCAGCACCCGCTCGGCGCAAAGCGCGAACCGGTCGGCCGCCGGATCCGCGTAATAGGCCACGCCGCGGCAGCTGGCGCTGTAGGGGATGGCGTCCTCGGAAACACCGGCCTTGAAGTGCCACTCCTGCAGCCCAGTCGCCGCGTCCATCGCGATGATGTCCCCCATCGCCGAGCAGAGCAGCAGGTCGTCGCCGATCTTCAGCGGCGTCGTCTCGGCCGCATATTCGCCTTCGCTGTCCGGGGCGGGCATATCGCTGGTGCGGTATTCCCGCGCCCGTTCAAGCGAGGTCGTTCTCCCTATCGACCTAGTCGAAGGGGAAATAGCGCGTGCCATTAATCGTGCCGCCATAGGCCGGCCAGTCAGTGCCCGTCTCCAGCATAGGCATCGCCGCGCGGGTCTCGGGGGCCGCAGCAGGCGCAGCCGCCTGTCCGGCTGCCGGTGCCTGCGCCACGGGCATTACTGGCTAGCCAGTCGGTCCGACGTCAGATTCCTCGGCCTGGGCCTGCACGATGTAGGGCACTTCCTCTTGGGCAATCGCGCGGTCGGGCTGGACGATCTGCTGCGTTCCCACCGCAACGAGTGCAAGCGCGGCCACTGCCGCCCCGCTGGCACCAAGCATCGTACCGGACCCGCGTTGGCGACCGGTGCGCCGCAGGATGGGGATCGTGCAGAGGACGAGAACCAGCAGCACGGTCGGGGCGACCACGCGGGGCACGAGCGGCCAGACCTTCCAGCCGACCTCCCAGACTGCCCAGATCCAAGTTCCAAGATAGATCAGCAGATAAAGCCAGAGTGCGGCCATGCGCTGCATCGTCAGCAGCACGCCAACCGGAAGGAGGTCCAGCCCCGCGATCAAGTAGTACCATGACCCGCCCAGCGCCATCAGCCAGACACCGCCGGCGACCAGCGCCGCGCCGACCAGCAGGAAGACCACACCGAGAATGATCGTGGTCCAACGTGCGACGGGATGGGCCCGGGGCACCTGATGCCGTGCACCGGCGCGCTCGGCAGAGTGGATGGTGGATCGATCGTCAGGCCGGACGTGCGCCATCATCTCCTCCTCGGGACAGGTATCCATTCCCGACCGGCTCCGGGAACAGGGGTTCCGCTGAGACGGGCGTTCCACGTGGCATACGCCGGGGCATCGCGGCCTTCGCCGCCGGATGCAGGCTGTCGTCGGCGCTGGAACCTGGCACCGTGCGCTCGTGTTGCCGATAGGTCTGACCCGGCGCCTGCATGTCCACCGCCCAGAGGACAAAATGATGAGCGAGGACGAGCCCACCGGAGTCGAATCCACCCAGCAGCGAGAGGACACCTCCTATTACACCAATGCCACCGGCGGCTGAGGCTCGCTCAAGGGCGTCGGGCGCATCTCGGCCGACCAAAGGCCGACCGCGAGGGCATTCCGCACCCTGATGCGGCAGAACAAGCCCGGCGGGCACATGTGCACCTCCTGCGCCTGGACCAAGCCTGCGCATCCCCATTCCTTCGAGTTCTGCGAGAACGGCGCCAAGGCGACCATCTGGGATCTGACCCGCGACCGCTGCGGCCCGGATTTCTTTGCCGAGCACAGCGTGACTGAGCTTCGCGAGCTTTCCGACCACGATCTGGAAAAGACCGGCCGTTTGACCTATCCAATGCGCTATGACGCGGCAACCGACCACTATGTCGAAACGACTTGGGACGAGGCGTTCGAAGGCATCGGAGCGCGGCTCAGGGCGCTGGATCCGAAATCGACGGTCTTCTACACCTCGGGCCGGGCGAGCCTTGAGGCATCCTACCTCTACGCGCTGTTCGCGCGGCTCTACGGGCATAACAACCTGCCCGACAGTTCCAACATGTGCCACGAGACGACCAGCGTCGGGCTGAAGAAGTTCATCGGCGTGTCGGTCGGCACCTATGTGCTAGACGACTTCGACCACTGCGACCTGATCATCTTCATGGGGCAGAACACGGGATCGAACTCGCCCCGCTTCCTGCACACGCTGAGATCTGCGCGGGAACGCGGCTGCAGGATCGTCACCTTCAACCCGATACGCGAACGCGGCCTGGTCGAGTTCGCACGCCCGCAGAAACCCGCTCAGATGACGGTGACGCCCTCGACGACGATCTCGGACCTTTACCTGTAGGTGAAGCAGGGCGGCGATGTCGCGGCGCTGGCGGGGATCTGCAAGCGCGTGATCGCGCAAGACGAGCGGAACAACCGCCAAATCATCGACCATGCCTTTCTGGAAAGCCACACCGCCTGCTACTAGGAGTTCGTTGACCGGATAAGTCAGATCCCGGGGAACAAGATCGAGCGGACCTCGGGCCTGCGGCGCGAGGACCGCCGCCACGATATCGACCTTCAGGGCGACCTGATGGCGCTGCTGGCGGCAGCGGACAACAAAAAAGCCGCCTCGTATGAGGCGGCTGGATCTTCGCTAAGACTGGTTGCGGGGGCAGGATTTGAACCTGCGGCCTTCAGGTTATGAGCCTGACGAGCTACCGGGCTGCTCTACCCCGCGTCCGTGCTGCGTTTGTGCAGCGGGTTCCCCGCGGGTTTTTGGGTGCGGGGGGTGGTGCGATCGTTTCAGAGAGATGTGCGTTTCTTTCCAGGTCTGGCGGTGACCTACTCTCCCACGTCTTGAGACGCAGTACCATTGGCGCGACGGCGCTTAACGGCCGAGTTCGGGATGGGATCGGGTGTTTCGCTCGTGCTATGGCCACCAGACCGGGAAAGAAACGCTCAGCGTTGCGGCTTTCGCCACAGGTTGTCCAAGGTGATGCTGAGGAAGACGACAGG
>NZ_FNGE01000076.1 GCF_900102885.1 Paracoccus chinensis
GCCGCGATGATTGGCGACAGCAGGATGCCGAAGAACGGATACAGCACGCCGGCCGCGACGGGGATGCCAAGCGCATTGTAGATGAAGGCGAAGAACAGGTTCTGGCGGATGTTGCGCATCACCGCCTGCGACAGCCGGCGGGCGCGCACGATGCCGGTCAGATCGCCCTTGAGCAGCGTGACCCCGGCGCTCTCCATCGCCACGTCGGTGCCGGTGCCCATCGCGATGCCGACATCGGCGGCCGCGAGCGCCGGCGCATCGTTCACACCGTCCCCCGCCATTGCCACGACTTCCCCCGCCGCCTTGTGCCGCTGCACGACCTCGCTTTTCTGATCCGGCAGGACCTCTGCTTCAACCTCGTCGATGCCGAGCTGGCGCGCGACGGCCTTCGCCGTGGTCCAGTTGTCGCCGGTCAACATGACCACGCGGATGCCCTGCGCCTTCAGCGCGGCCAGCGCCTCCGGTGTCGATGCCTTGACCGGGTCCGCGATGGCGAAGATGGCGGCCGCCCGCCCATCGACGCCCATGAAGATCGCCGTCGCCCCGTCCTCGCGCAACTTGTCGGCCTCATCGGCCAAGGGCGCAACATCGACCCCCTGCTCGGCTAGGAACTTCGCGTTGCCGAGCGCGATGCGGCGTCCTTCGACGGTGCCGAGCGCGCCCTTCCCAGTGGGAGAGTCGAAGTCCGCGACTGGCGCGGGCACGATCTCGCGCTCCTCCGCGGCCCGAACGATGGCGAGTGCCAGCGGATGCTCGCTCGCCCGCTCGACGCTCGCGGCCAAGCGCAGCACCTCTGCCCCGGCGTGACCAGCGGCGGGAACGATGGCGGTGACGGCGGGTCGGCCTTCGGTCAGCGTCCCGGTCTTGTCGACGATGATGGTGTCGATCTTCTCCATGTGCTCCAAGGCCTCGGCGTTCCGGATGAGGACGCCGGCCTGGGCGCCACGGCCGACGCCGACCATGATCGACATGGGCGTCGCGAGCCCCAGCGCACAGGGGCAGGCGATGATGAGGACGGACACGGCGGCAACGAGGCCGAAGGAGAACTGCGGCTCGGGTCCCCAGATCGACCATGCGATGAAGGCAAGGATGGCGACGACGATCACGGCCGGCACGAACCAGCCCGAGACCTGATCGGCGAGCCGCTGGATCGGCGCGCGCGAGCGCTGTGCTTCCGCGACGAGCTGGACGATCTGCGACAGCATGGTGTCGCGGCCGACGCGGCGGGCCTCGATCACCAGCGCGCCGGACTGGTTCATGGTCCCGCCGATCGCCGATGCGCCGACCTCCTT
>NZ_FNGE01000008.1 GCF_900102885.1 Paracoccus chinensis
GACATCGGACTATCTCGGCTTCGATCTGGTCATGGCCGACAACCTGCCGGAGCCTTCCATCCTTGCTGGCCGATCGCGGCTACGATTCTGATGATGTTCGCAGGACCATGGAGGCGCGCGATGTGCTGCCGGTGATCCCCATGCGGAAAACCCGCAAGCTGAGGGTAGCCGTGGATCGCACCCTCTACCGGCTGCGCAACCTCGTTGAGCGCTGCTTCAACAAGCTGAAAAAACGCCCGCCGCATCGCCACCCGGCTCATGACAAGACCGCCGAAAGCTTCCTGGGCTTCATCGACATCACGTCGATCCGCCTCTGGCTGCGCCATTTGTCAACATGACCTAGGTCCTGCCTGACGGCCTGAGGGTCCGCAGGTATTGGCGCAGGAAGGCGAGCTTCAGCATGGCGCCGAAGTTGACGGCGAGCTTCTCATGCCGGGTCGCGATTGAGCGGCAGCCTTTGAGCTATCCGACGCGGCGCTCGATCGCATTGCGCCTGCGGTAGAGATCAGGATCGAACCGTCGCGGGCAGCCCTTGCCCATGCTGCCACGCTGGCGGGCTGAGATAACCGGCCGGATCCGGCGTCGGCGCAGGTAGGCGAAGACGGGCCGGTAGCTGTAGGCCTTGTCGCCCGCGAGATACTTGGGACGGGTGCGGGGGCGCCCTCGCAGGTCCGGGAGGCGGACGGCTTTCAGGGTTCGCTTAAGGCGGACATCTCGTGCCGCTGCCCCGGCGTGAGTGTGTAGGCGAGCGGCAGGCCGAACCCGCCGGTCACCAGGTGGATCTTGGTGCCGATGCCCCCTCGCGACAGACCGAGGGCATGGTGCTCCGGCTCCTCGGAATCCCCCTTTTAACCGCTCCTGCGGCCGGTCGGGTAGGAAGCACCCTGCCCGGACGGCATGTCCGTTTTTTTGCGCGCTGCCGATACTCTCGTCGAACGCAGCGAAGGTCAGCTTTCCGCCCTTTGCTGTCCGTCCTGCGTGGCATGTAGGGGGCCTACAGACGAACTGACAGGTTGAGCATGGCTGTTCAGTTGGTCAAACAAGACTGGGCCGAGTGAGGGGCTCGCCGCGTCATCTACCTTGGATCCTCGACGAAAGTTCGACTTCTGTTCCGTCTTCCTAGCTGCCGCTGATGTCGAACGAAGCAGGATTCTTCCTGAGTCTTCCAAACAGTTTCAACCACTTGCTAAGCTGTTCACCGAAGCTGCACAGGCAACAGGTCTAGAGAATATGTGCCAAGAGAGAACAGATCTCGCCTCTGCCGGGGCTGGGCTGGTGAACAGCTTCCCCGTCACATCGCCAGAGAATAACAAGAAAATCTAACCGAGGGGAGACTGAGAGAACGCTTTCGCGAAGGCAAGTGGCGGAGGCGGTGGGATTCGAACCCACGGTGGGCTGCCCCACGTCGGTTTTCAAGACCGGTGCATTAAACCACTCTGCCACGCCTCCCGCAGGGGGCCATAACGTCCAGAGCCTCCGGGATCAAGCTGGCGCTTGGCGAGGCGCAGAGACGCATATCACTCCCATGCGGGTTGATAGACGGGTTATGCGGGATCGCCTCCGATGAGGGCACGAGCATTGCAGACCAGACCAGACCATCAAGCCCCGGAACACTACGCCGGTCGTCAGGCAGAACGGCGCTGTCGCTGACAGCGTCTTCGAGTTGCAGCGCGGCACGCTCTGAGACAACCGTCACGGGACCGCGCCTCTTGTTCCTCTGGAACTACATGGAGCGGAAACAGACGACAGGGGGCGCGAACCGCGCGACCAAAAGGGCGTTGCGGCGCGTCATTGCGCTGCCGCCAAAGAACCCGGTGAGCCGTGCAAACCTCGCCCTCTATCACCATGAACAGGATTACCAGGACGAGGCGAAGCCGCTGATTGATCCCACACCTGCGCGGGGTGCGATCTTGGCGTGGCGTTGTTCCCTCTCTGGAACTGGAAGCCGCAAACGCTGGCCTCGCTGGCGATCGGCGCATACCAAGCCGGCCGCGCCATCGCTGCCGTGCAGTCCGCCAAGCGCCGCACCCTGCGATCATAGCGGCGACTTCGCCAACCCCGAGGCGGATCGGCCATGGTCCGCACGACCGAGGGTAAGATCAACGCTCCGGGGTTGAGTTTGGTTCGCACAAGGACCAAGGCAGTGCCGGGCAATCACAGGAACCGGGCAGGAGACCGATGGATCGCGTCCAGAAGATCGCCGCAGGCAGCATTGCCGTGGGCCTGTTGGTCCTCGGCCTCAAGTTCCTGGCCTGGCGGCTGACCGGCTCGATCGCGCTTTATTCGGACGCGCTGGAAAGCATTGTGAACGTCGTCACGGCGGTGGTCGCGCTGCTGGCGGTCCGCACCAGCGCCAAGCCCGCAGACGCCTCGCACCCCTACGGGCACGGCAAGGTCGAGTATTTCTCGGCCGTGATCGTGGGGGTGCTGATCGTCGTGGCCGCGCTTCTGATCCTGAACGAGGCCTGGCACGGCGTCCGCGACCCCAGGCCCCTGGACGCCTCGCCCGAAGGGCTGCTGGTGAACGGCTTGGCCAGCATCGTGAACGGTGCTTGGTGCTGGGTGCTGATCCACCGGGGCCGCCGGTTGCGGTCCCCTGCCCTTGTGGCGGACGGCCGTCACCTACTGACGGATGTCGTCTCGTCGGTCAGCGTTCTGCTGGGCGTTCTTCTGGCAACCGCGACAGGCTGGAACAGCCTCGACCCCGCGCTTGCCGCGCTCGTCGCGCTCAACGTCCTGTGGTCGGGCTGGCAGCTGATGCGGGACTCGGTCGGCGGGCTCATGGATTCCGCCGTGCCCGACGCCCTGCTGGGCCGCATCCGGACCCTGATCTCGGCCAACGCCGAGGGCGCGATCGAGGCTCATGACCTGCGCACCCGCCACGCCGGCCCGATGACCTTTGTCGAGTTCCATCTGGTGGTTCCGGGCGACATGACCGTCTCGACCGCGCATGACATCTGCGACCGGCTGGAGCGCTGCATTCGCAAGGAGGTGGAGCCCGCCCATATCACCATCCATGTCGAGCCCGAGGAAAAGGCCAAGCACTCGGGGATCATCGTTCTGTAAGGGCGGCGGCCGTGACGGTGCCTCTTGTTCTCAGGACTTCGGGTGCCAGCAAGTGGCCCGCGTCGGCAAGCGAATCCTTAGGTCCCGCCCCAGCGGTGCAAGGCTAGGGACGCTCCAGCCCTTAAGTGGCCAGCGCAAGGCCATCCACGACCGCGGTGAAGGCTTCCGAGCGGTGGAGGGCCGCAGCCGGGCATTGCGCCTGCGCGACCTCGGCCACCATCCGCATCAGACTGGAGCCGCCGACCAGGATCACGCTGCCGATCTGCCCGGCAGGCACCTGAGCGAGGGCCAGCGTCTCGGTGATCGCAAAGGACAGGTCGTCCCGGCAGCCCTGCAGCGCCGCCTGCAGCGAGGCGGCGGACAGGGGCGCGGACAGCCCCGGCTCGATGAAGCCCATGCCGATCCGGGCATCGCCGCCGCTGTTGGCGGCGATCTTGCCGTGCTCGACCGCGAAGGCCAGTTCATGGCCCAGTTCGTGTTCCAGCACTTCGACCAGCCGTGCCAGCCGCTCGGGCTCGACGGCCAGACGTACAAGCTGCGTCGCCTGGCGGCGCGTCGCGGCCGTGTAAAGGAACGGGATCCGGGCCCAGGTCGCCAGATCGACATAGATCGCATTGGGCACGGGCAGCCGCCCCGGCCCGGTTTCGCGGCGCAACTCGCCCCCGTGGCCTAGCAGGGGCATGGCATGGGCCATGGACAGCACATGGTCGAAGTCCGTCCCGCCCAGCCGGATGCCGTGGTTGGCGAGGATGCGCACCCTGCCCTCCTCGGCGCGGAACACCGAGAAGTCCGAGGTGCCCCCGCCGATGTCCACGACCAGCCCGGTCATGCCCGCCGCGCCGAGGTGATGGCAGGCCAGCACGGCAGCCTCGGGTTCGGGCAGGAAGTGCACCTCCTCGAAGCCGGCGGCCAGGTAGCAGTCGCGCAGGTCAGCCTCGGCCCGGGCATCTCGCACGGGGTCAGGATGGAAATGGACCGGCCGACCGGAAAGGGCGCGGGTGTGGCGGCGACCGGTCGCGGCTTCGGCCCGCTTGCGCAGCACAGACAGGAAGGCCGCGATGATCTGCGCCAGCGTCCGGCGCTGGCCGCCGACAAGCTGGGTTTCATGCAGCAGCGACGTGCCGAGCGCGCTTTTCAGCGCCCGCATGTAGCGGCCTTCCTCACCGCCGATCAGCGCCTCGCCCGCGGCCTCGCCGATCCGCATGGCGCCACCCCGCGGGGGAAAGAAGACGGCAGTTGGCAGGGTGTCCGCCCCGGCCTCGATCGGGATGCGGCGCGGACGGCCCGCGTCCAGCACCGCCGCGGCAGAGTTCGAGGTGCCGAAGTCGATGGCGAGGATGTCGGAGGGCATGGCGGGCGTCCTGCTGCGGAAAGCCGCCGGGCCTAGCGGGTTCTTGCAGGACGGGCAAGCCCGCAGGGGCCGCACGCGGGAAAGGGCTGCAGGGCCTCCCTTGACTTCGCTGCAGAAACGCCCATGTTGCCCCTGTCGTCACCCGCTGCCGCGTGAGCAGCCGCAGGACCTTTGTCCTTGCTAGGGCCGACGCCTCAGACTGGTTCCCCATGTCACGCAGGGTTGCCGGCGGGTTTCGTATCTGACCCGCGCCCCTCGCCTGCCGCCGGCATCCTGCCGGGGCCTTTCGCGCGTCCCGATACGGGGGACGGCGACCAAGGACATGAGATGACCGAAGACACCACGACGCGCGCTCCGCGCGCCCGCACCAGCCAGCCGCGCCGCGACGGCGAGTTCCAGAAGCCCCGTTCGGCCGGCTTCGATGCTCGCCGCGGTCCCGGCCGCGCCAAGAAGGCCCGCGCCGAAGCCGAACCCTTCATCCGCCGCGCGATCCCCGAGATCGACACCCCCTTCACCCGCATGGGCATCGACCCGCGCGTGGCGATCAACCTGACCGAGCTTGGGCTGAACGAACCCACCCCGATCCAGGCCGAGGCGATCCCCGCGCTGGTCGCAGGCCGTGATCTGCTGGGCCTCGCGCAGACCGGCACCGGCAAGACGGCGGCCTTCAGCCTGCCCATGCTGACCCGCCTCGTCGTCAAGGGCGAGCGCGCCGAGCCGTTCAGCTGCAAGGCGCTGATCCTGGCCCCCACGCGCGAACTCGCGACCCAGATCGCCCAGAACGTCGAGGGTTTCGCCCGCGGCACCGGCATCCGCAGCTTCCGCGTGGTCGGTGGCGCCTCGATCAACGTGCAGGTGGACCGCCTGTCGCGCGGCGTGGACGTGCTGATCGCGACGCCCGGCCGCCTGATCGACCTGATCGAGCGCAAGGCCGTCCGCTTCGACCAGACCCGCTATCTGGTGCTGGACGAGGCCGACCAGATGCTGGACATCGGCTTCATCCACGCGCTGCGCCGCATTGCCCGGCTGCTGCCGCGCGACCGCCAGACGATGCTCTTCTCGGCCACCATGCCGAAGCTGATGGAGGAGCTGGCCGAAAGCTACCTGACCGATCCGGTCCGCGTCGCGGTGAACCCGCCCGGCAAGGCCGCCGACAAGATCGAGCAGGGCGTGCATTTCGTGAACCAGGGCGACAAGGCCACGCTGCTGGCCGAGTACCTGTCCAGGCACCCGGGCGAGCTGGCCATCGTTTTCGGCCGCACCAAGCATGGCTCGGAAAAGCTGGCCACGCTGCTGCAGAAATGGGGCCACAAGGTCGCTGCCATCCACGGCAACAAGTCCCAGGGCCAGCGTGAGCGTGCCCTTGCCTCGTTCCGAGCGGGCGAGACGCAGGTGCTGGTGGCGACGGACGTGGCCGCGCGAGGGCTCGACATCCCCGAGGTCGCGCATGTCTACAACTACGACCTGCCGAACGTGCCGGAAAACTACGTCCACCGCATCGGCCGCACCGCCCGCGCGGGTCGTGACGGCCGCGCCGTGGCCTTCTGCGCCCCCGCCGAGGCGGGCGAGCTGCGGGCCATCGAGAAGGCCATGAAAGCCGCGATCCCCGTGATCGGCGGCGAGCCGCCCGCGGGTCCCGTGCCCGCCGCCCGCCCGCAGGGCCGCCCGGCCAGCGCCACCAAGCGCCCGCCGCGCCGCCCCTCGCGCGCGCCCCGCGCCCAGCAGCGGCAGGGCTGACCGTTCAGGCACCCGGCATGCCCGGGTGCCTTTCCTTGAAAAGCGTGCCGCAGGGAATCGAACGTTTCCTGCGGCACTCGTATTTCTTCTTCGTGCAAATATCCCGCGGGGGTTCCGGGGGCGCGAAGCCCCCGGTCCGACGTCACAACCCTGCGCCCCCTTGCATCCCCAAGCCCCGCTTGGCACTCGCCCCCGCATGGCCAAGCTCTATTTCCATTATTCCACCATGAACGCGGGCAAGAGCACGCTGCTCCTGCAGGCTTCCTACAACTACCGCGAACGCGGGATGACCACGCTGCTGCTGATCGCAGCACTGGACACCCGCGCCGGTCCGGGCCGGATCGGCAGCCGCATCGGTATCGCCGAGGATGCGCTGGCCTTCGCCCCCGACACCGACCTGTTCGAACTGATCCAGCGCGAAGGCGCGGGCACCGCCTGTGTCTTCGTGGACGAGGCGCAATTCCTGACCCCTGCCCAGGTCTGGCAACTCGCGCGCGTGGCCGACGACCTGGACCTGCCGGTCATGGCCTATGGCCTGCGTACCGATTTCAGGGGAGAGCTGTTCCCCGGCTCGGCCACGCTGCTGGCGCTGGCCGACGACCTGCGCGAGGTCCGCACCATCTGCCATTGCGGGCGCAAGGCGACCATGGTCGTCCGGCTCGGCCCCGACGGCACGCCCGTTCACGAGGGCGCCCAGATCCAGCTTGGCGGCAACGAAAGCTATGTCTCCCTCTGCCGCCGCCACTGGCGCGCGGCGATGAAAGGCTGACGTTCAGCGAATCTTTACCCGCTGATGCGAGGCTGCCGGGGCCGGGTCACGTTGCGGGTCGGGGCCGGGTCGGGTAACGCTGGTGCCAAACCACGGAAAGGAACATTCATGCGCGCGCTTCTGTCCCGTGTGCTTGCCGGCGCCGTCGTGGCCGCCCTTTTCAGCCCCCTTGCGGCCTTCGCCCAGTCCTTTGACACGACTGCCCGGGCCGCCTGGGTTTATGACGTTGCGACCGGCAGCGTGCTCATGGAAAAGAACGCGCATGAGCCGATGCCGCCCGCCTCCATGTCCAAGCTGATGACCCTCTACATGCTGTTCGAGGCGCTCGATCAGGGCCAGGTGACGCTTGAAACGACGTTCCCCGTTTCGAGCAAGGCCAAGCAGATGGGCGGCTCGACGATGTTCCTGGACGAACTCGACCGCCCTACGGTCGAAGAGCTGATCAAGGGCATCATCGTGCTGTCGGGCAACGACGCCTGCGTGGTCGTGGCCGAGGGGCTGGCCGGGACCGAGGAGGCCTTTGCCCGCAAGATGACCGCCCGGGCACATGAGCTCGGGCTGGAGGACACCCAGTTGGTCAACTCGTCGGGCTGGCCCGCGCCGGGACACGTCATGTCGGCCAGCGACCTCGGCAAGCTCGCGCAGCACCTGGTTGAGGATTTTCCTGAACATTACAAGTACTTCGCCCTCGACACCTTCGATTTCGACGGCCGGGCGCCCGCCAACACGCGCAACCGCAACCCGATCCTGGGTCTGGGCGTCGGGGCGGACGGGCTCAAGACCGGGCACACGCAGGAAGCGGGCTACGGCCTTGTCGGATCGGCGGTGCAGGACGGGCGGCGGGTGATCTTTGTCGTCAACGGCCTGCCGTCTGAGCGCGCGCGGTCCGAGGAATCCGAGCGCATCGTCAACTGGGCCTTCCGCCAGTTCACCATGAAGACCGTGATCCCCAAAGGGGAAACCGTCGCCTGGGCCCCCGTCTGGCTGGGCCAGTCCCGTCGCGTCGCCCTGACCACGCCCGAGGGCGTGAACGTCCTGATCCCCGCCGGTGCGGCCTCGGGCGTGACCGCCGAGGCCGTGTTCAACGGCCCCCTCGAGGCCCCCTTCGACGCCGGCCACCGCGTGGGCGATCTCGTCGTCTCGGTCCCCGGCTCGGTTGAATCGCGCCTGCCGCTGGTGACCGCGAACGGGGTGACGCGCGCCGGCTTTGTCGGCCGGCTGCAGAATGCCGCGATGCGCCTCGGCCAGCGCGCCGTCGCGGCCGTTGGCGGCTGAAGACGGCCACGCGAGTGTTCATCAGCTTCGAGGGGATCGACGGGTCGGGCAAGTCCACCCAGGCGCGCCTGTTGGCCGAAAGCCTGCGGGCGGAAGGCCGTGAGGTCGTGCTGACGCGCGAACCGGGCGGCTCGCCGGGCGCGGAACAGATCCGCCGCCTTCTGGTCGAGGGCCGCGCCGATCGCTGGTCCCCGGAAACCGAGCTTCTGCTGTTCACCGCCGCGCGCCGCGACCACCTGGAACGCACGATCCGACCCGCTCTGGATCGCGGCGCCTGGGTCGTGACCGACCGCTTCGCGGATTCGACCCGGGTGTATCAGGGCGTCGCCCGGGCCGAGCTGGCCGAGGCTGTCGAGGACCTGCACCGGCTGATGATCGGCACCGAGCCCGACCGGACCTTCGTCATCGACCTCGACCCGGCTCAGGCGCTGGCACGGGCGACCGGGCGCGCGTCCCCTGCCATTGGCGCCCCAACGACCTCGCACACCATTCCGCCGGAAAACGGGAATGCTGCACAGAGCCACAGGGAAGCCGTCACCCCTGCCCAGAAAGATGGGCGGCGTGGCCCTTCGACTGGCACCGATAAGGACATTTCCGCCGAGGACCGCTTCGAAGCCATGGGTCTCGGCTTCCAGCAGCGCCTGCGCGACGGCTTCCGCGCCCTGGCCCTCGCCCACCTGGACCGCGTCCGGCTGATCGACGGCAGCGGCCCGGCCGAGGCCGTCGCCGCCCGCGTCAGGGCCGCACTTTGAGCGACGATCCCGAAAGCCCGATCGAATCCGACCGCGTTCCCGGCGCCCCGCATCCGCGCGAAACGCGTCGGCTGGTCGGGCAGGATGCCGCCGTGGCCGCCTTCACCCGGGCCGCCGCTGCGGGCCGCTTGCATCACGGCTGGCTCATCACCGGCCCGCGGGGCACCGGCAAGGCGACGCTCGCCTGGGCCATCGCACGCTGGCTGCTGGCCGAGGCCAGCACCCCCGACCTGTCGGTCCCCGAGGATCATCCGGTCGCCCGCCGCCTGCGCGCCCTGTCCGAGCCGCGCCTCCACCTGGTCCGCCGCTCCCTCGACGACAAGGGCCGCCTGCGGTCGGAGATCGTGGTCGAGGACATCCGCAAGCTGCTCTCCTTCTTCCACATGAGCGCGGCCGAAGGTGGGCGCCGTGTCGCCATCATTGACGCCGCCGACGACATGAACATCGCCGCGGCCAATGCCGTGCTGAAGATGCTGGAGGAGCCGCCCGAGGGCGCGGTCCTTCTGCTGGTCGCGCATCAGCCCGCCCGGCTGCTGCCGACGATCCGCTCGCGCTGCCGCGAACTGCGGCTGATGCCCTTGTCGCCCGAGGATATGGCCGCCGCCCTTGCCCCCTTGGACGTGCCGGGCGACCCGGCGCGGCTGGCGGCGCTGGCGGGCGGCTCGGTTGGCGAGGCGCTGCGGCTGGCGGGACAGGACGGGCTCGACCACTACGCCGATCTCGTCCGGCTGTTCGCCACCTTGCCCGCGATGGACCGCCAGGCCGCTGCCGGTTTCGCGCAGGAGGCGGCAGGCCGTCCGGGCGCCGAGGGCGATCCCTTCGACCTGACCATGACGCTGCTCGACTGCTTCCTGTCGCGGGCCGCCCGCGCCGGGCTGATGGGGCCGCCCCTGCCCGAGGCCGCCGAGGGCGAAGGCGCGCTGCTGGCCCGCCTGTCGCCCGACGACCGTGCTGCGCGCCACTGGGCCGCGGCGCAGGCGGACCTGTCCGCGCGGGCCCGTGCGGGCCGGGCGGTCAACCTTGACCCTGCGGCGCTGGTGATGGATATGCTCCTGACCCTGGCGCATGGCCCCGGCGGGACCGACGCGGCGGGCCGAGGATGACATGATGACCCAAGCCCCCGAGACCCCGCCACAGCTGGTGGACAGCCACTGCCACCTGGACTTTCCCGACTTCGACGGCCAGCAGGCCGAGCTGGTCGCCCGCGCCCGGGCGGCGGGCGTGACCCGCATGGTCACGATCTGCACCCGGCTGCGGCTGGAGCCCCAGGTCCGCGCCATTGCCGACGCGCATGAGGGCGTCTTCTACGCCGCCGGAACCCACCCGATGCAGGCCGCCGAGGAGCCCTTGGCGACGGTCGAGGAACTGGTCGCCCTGTCCGCGCATCCGAAGTTCGTGGGCATCGGCGAGACGGGCCTCGACTATCACTACACCGCCGACAGTGCCGCCCTTCAGGCCGAAAGCCTTGCCATCCACATCGAGGCGGCGCGCCGCACCGGCCTGCCGCTGATCATCCATTCGCGCGATGCCGACGAGGACATGGCGGCGATCCTGACGCGCGAACACGCGGCGGGGCCGTTTTCCTGCGTGATGCACTGCTACACCTCAGGGCTGCAGCTGGCGCGCACGGCGCTAGACCTCGGCTTCTACCTCTCCATGTCGGGGATCGCCGCCTTCCCCCGATCGACCGAGATCCGCGAGATCTTCGCCGCAGCGCCGTGCGACCGGGTGCTTGTGGAAACCGACGCGCCCTTCCTCGCGCCCCCGCCCCATCGCGGCAAGCGCAACGAGCCCGCCTACGTCGCCCATACGGCAAAGGTCGGGGCCGAGCTTTACGGCAAGACCCTGGCCGAGTTCGCGGCGCTGACCAGCGCGAACTTCGACCGGCTGTTTCCGAAGGCCGCCGCATGATGCGGGCCACGATCCTGGGTTGCGGGTCGTCGGGCGGCGTCCCGCGCCTTGGCGGCCACTGGGGCGAGTGCAACCCGGAAAACCCCAGGAACCGCCGCCGCCGCTGCTCGCTGCTGCTGGAACGGACGAGCGCGCAGGGCACGACGCGGGTGCTGATCGACACGGGGCCGGACCTCGTGCCGCAGCTGCTGGACGCGGGCGTGGGTCTGCTGGACGGGGTGGTCTGGACGCATCCGCACGCCGATCACATCCATGGCCTCGACGACCTGCGCCAGATCGTCCACAACCGCCGATCGATCCTGCCGGGCTGGGCCGACCGGCCCACGGCGGCGGCGCTGCACAAACGCTTCGGCTATGCCTTCGAGACGCCGGACGGCTCGCCCTATCCTCCGATCCTGGAACTGCACCTGATCGGCGGCCCCTTTACCGTCCCCGGCAAGGGCGGCCCGATCCACATGACTCCCTTCACGGTCGACCACGGCATCCCTGCCCTGGGCTTCCGCATCGCCGAGGAAGCGGATGGCCCTGCGATGGTCTACCTGCCCGATGTGCTGGCGATCCCCGAGGACGCCTGGCCCGCGATCATGGAGCCCGAGATCTTCATCTGCGACGCGCTGCGACGCACACCCCATCCAAGCCACGCGCACCTCGCGCTGGCGCTGGAATGGATCGAGCGTTCGCGCGCCCGGCGCGGCGTCCTGACCAACATGCACATCGACCTCGATTATGACGCCGTCATGGCCGAGACGCCGGACCACGTCATCCCCGCTTATGACGGGATGACGATCGAGCTGTGAGCGCCCTTTTCGACGTCATCCTGCCGGTCTTCCTCGTGATCGGCTTCGGCTATCTGGTGGCTTGGCGGGGATGGTTCGGCCCTGCCGCGGTGGACGGTCTGCAACGCTATGCCCAGAACTTCGCGGTGCCGGTGCTGCTGTTCAGTTCCATGGCGGCGCTGGATCTGTCGGCCGAGTTCGACCTTTGGCTGCTGTTGTCCTTCTACGCGGGGGCGCTGACCTCGTTCCTGGTCGGCTGGATCATCGCGCGCCGGGTGATCGGCCGGACGCCCGAGGACGCCGTGGCCATCGGCTTCGCCTGCCTCTTCTCGAACTCGCTGCTGCTGGGCATCCCGATCATGGAGCGGGCCTATGGACCGCAGTCGCTCGCCGGCAATTTCACCATCATCGCGCTGCATTCGCCCCTGCTTTACACCTTGGGCCTCACGGTGATGGAGTTCACGCGCGCCCATGGCACCGGCGTCTCGCCGGGTCGAGTGGCGCTGCGGGCGCTGAACGGGGTGCTGCGGACGCCGCTCGTGATCGGCATCCTCTGCGGGCTGGCGATGAACCTGCTGAAGACGGCCGGGCTGGTCATGCCGGAAGGCTTCTGGGCTGCGGTCGAGATGATCGCGCGCTCGGCCCTGCCGGCGGCGCTGTTCGGCTTGGGCGGCGTGCTGCTGCGCTATCGCCCGCAGGGAGATGCGGCGTCGATCGCGCTGATCTGCGGCTGCTCGCTGATCCTGCATCCCAGCCTGACCTGGGGGCTGGGGACGGCCTTCGGCCTGGATACGGGCGCTCTGCGCTCGGCGGTGGTGACGTCGGCGATGGCGCCGGGGGTGAACGCCTATCTCTTCGCCAACCTCTACCAGTCGGCCATCCGCAGTGCGGCCTCGGCAGTGCTGATCGCGACGGCCCTGTCGATCCTGACGATCTGGGGCTGGCTGGCGATCCTGCCCTAGACCTGCACCTCGTAATAACCCAAGGCCGGGCCGATCTCGGCTTCCTCATAGTGGAAATGCGAGCGCACGGCGCGGTCCAGCGCCGCGAAGCCCTGCGCGCAGGCCTCGAACCGCGCGGGCGCCGGGTCCAGCGCAAGCTCGTCCGCCGCCTGGGCCAGCACCTCGATCAGGTGCTCGAGACCACGATGCTCCTGACGCAGCCGGGCCAGGACGGCGTTCAGGCCCTCGTTCCCCTGCACCTCGAGCTGCGGATAAAGGTGGAAATCCTCGATCTGATGGTGCGTCGTGATCGCCTGGCAGGAGGCCCCGCAGGCCGTGCCGAACAGCCGCAGGTTCTGCGCCATCGGCATCCCGCGCACGGCGGGCGCAAGCTCGCCCGGCTGTCTCAACCCCGCGCGGATGTCGCCCATCAGGGCGCCCACGGCGGACAGGTCGCGCAGGTACCAGCGGTGGATGGCCGCCAGTCCGCGCCCGTTCAGCTCCTGGAACGGCGACAGGGTGAAGGCGGGCGCCCGGGGGCGCGCTGCCTCGTCCTCGATCTCCTCGGGGGTCATGCCGGGGTCAGGCCGCGCAGCCGTTCGCCCCGGCGACGCAGCAGTTCCACGGTGGCCAGCAGCGCGATCGAGAAGATCACCAGCAGCGTGGCGACGGCGAGGATGGCGGGGCTGATCTGCTCGCGGATGCCGTTCCACATCTGGCGCGGGATGGTCTGCTGATCGGGGCCTGCGATGAACAGGGCCGCCACCACCTCGTCGAAGGAGGTGACAAAGGCGAACAGCGCGCCCGAAATCACACCCGGCAGGATCAGCGGCATTGTGACCTTGAAGAAGGTCGTGCGCGGGTTCGCCCCCAGCGAGGCCGCCGCCCGGTTCAGCGACTGGTCGAAGCCGATCAGCGTCGCCGTCACCGTGATGATGACGAAGGGGATCCCCAGCGTCGCATGGGCCAGGATCACGCCCAGGTAGGTGTTCGCCAGGCAGCCCGAGTTCGACAGAACCGGCGCCAGCAGCCGTCCGAAGGTCGAGGTCGTGTCCACGCAGGCCGAGGAATAGAAGAAGAACATCCCCGTCGCCGTGATGATGATCGGCACGATCATGGGCGAGATCAGGATCGCCATGATGATCCGGCGGAACGGCATTTCCGGTCGTGACAGCCCCAGCGCCGCCAGCGTGCCCAGCACCGTCGCCAGGATCGTCGAGAAGATGCCGATGATGATCGAGTTCTTGGCCGCGCCGATCCAGCGCGCATTGTTCCAGGCATCCGCCCACCAGCTGCCGGTGCGGGGCGCGTCGGGGTTCGCCATGCCGAAGGTCAGCAGCGTGTCGTACCAGCGCAGCGAATAGCCCTCGGGGTCGAAGGAGCGCATCTTCTCGGTAAAGGTGAAATAGGGCTCGGCGTTGAAGCTGAGCGGGATCACCACCACGATCGGCGCGATCAGGAAGAAGAAGATCGCCACGCAGATCGCGATATAGGCCCAGTGCCAGATCCGCTCCAGCGGCGAGGCGTAGGTCGGCAGCGCCATTCGGTCACCCCAGCTTGAGATTGTCGATCCCGACCAGCCGGTCGTAGATCCAGTAAAGGACAAGGACGCTCGCCAGCAGGATCGCGGCCAGGGCGGCGGCCATGGACCAGTTCAGCGTCTCGGTCATGTGCATGGCGATCATGTTGGAAATCAGCTGCCCCGACGAGCCGCCGACCAGCGCCGGCGTGATGTAGTAACCGACCGCCAGGATGAAGACGAGCAGCGCCCCTGCCCCAAGCCCCGGCAGCGTCTGCGGGAAGTAGACGCGGCGGAAGGCGGTCCAGCTGGACGCGCCGAGGCTGCGGGCCGCGCGCACATAGCTGGGATTGATCGTCCGCATCACCGAATAAAGCGGCAGGATCATGAAGGGCAGCAGGATATGCGTCATGGCGATGATCGTGCCGACCTGGTTGTAGATCAGCTTCAGCCGCCCGTCCTGCCCGACCACGCCAAGCCAGACCAGGATGTCGTTCACCACCCCCTGCTGCTGCAACAGGACCATCCAGGCGGTCGTGCGCACCAGAAGCGAGGTCCAGAAGGGCAGCAGCACCAGGATCATCAGCAGGTTCGACTTGCGCATCGGCAGGGTCGCCAGCAGATGCGCGATGGGGAAGCCCAGCAGGAAGGTCAGCCCGGTGATCACCAGCGACAGCCAGAAGGTGCGCTGGAACAGCATCACATAGACCTGCTGCCGCTCGGGCACCTGCACGATGCTGTTCTGGTCGTCCCGCGTGCGGTCCACGGCGGCCAGGTAGAAGTTCGCCGTGTAGGCGGTCGAGGCCGAACGCATCGCGCGCCACAGCGTCGGGTCACCCCAGTCCTCGTCGGCCTCGATCAGCGCCTCGCGGAAGGGCGGCTCGAACCCTGCGCGCGCCTTGCGGCCGGTCGAGGTGAACAGCGACCGCGTGCCCGGCACGTCATAGTTCATCCGGGTGCCAACGATGCCGATGGTGCGGATGTCGGCCGCGGTCTTCAGGTCTGCGGCCAGCGCGGCAAAGGCGGCCTCGTCCGGCTGGGTGCCGGACGGGTTCTCGGCGAACCAGGCCGAGATCTGCGGCATGTTGGCCGCGAAACCGTCGTTGTAGATCGAGCGGTGCAGCATCTGCCCGATCGGGATCACGAAGGTGACGACCACGAACAGCAGAAGCGGGGCCACCAGCAGGAAGGCCCGCCTGCGCGCCCGCGCCGAAGCGCGGGCCAGCGCGCGGGCAAGCGGCTGCCCGTCGGCGGTGGTCAGCCGCGGGCTCGCGCCGGAGGCTCCGGCAACCACGGCGGCATGGGGATCGAGAGCACTGGCCATGTCGGTCCTTTGGTCGTTGCGGCCTTGGGGGCCGTCTGTCACTCGCCGCCCAGCCACGCGGTGAAGCGGGCGCGCAGCTCGGTCTCGTGGTCGGCCCAGAAGGCCGGGTCCACGAACAGGGCATTGGTCATGTTCCGGGCCGCGGTCGGCAGGTGCGGGCCCATCGGGGTCGTGCCGTCGCCCGCGAAATTGCCGACCATCTCCTGCGCCGAGCGGCGCGGAGGGCCATAGGGCAGGATCTCGGCGGCATCGGCCAGCACCTCGGGCGAGGTCGAGAAGGCGACGAAGTCCCGCGCCGCATCGTGGTTCGGCGCGCCCTTCGGGATCACCCAGCCCTCGACCTCCATCATCTGCGCGTCCCACAGGATCGCCAGCGGCAGACCGTCCACCTGAGCGGCCTTGAAGACGCGGCCGTTGTAGGCATGGGTCATCGCGACCTCGCCATCGGCCAGCAGCTGGATCGGCTGGGCACCGGCCTCCCACCAGACGATCTGTTCGCTGATGCTGTCGAGCTTCGCCAGTGCGCGTTCCACGCCCTCGGGTGTCGCGAGGACGTCATAGACCTGGTCCAGAGGCACGCCATCTCCGACCAGCGCCAGTTCCATCGTGAACTGGGGCGTGCGGCCGAGGCCGCGGCGGCCGGGGAAGCGTTCGAGATCGAAGAAATCTGCGGCCGAGGTCGGCGCCTGAGCCACCTTCTCGGTGTCATAGGCGATCACGGTCGAGTAGATGTCGGTCGCGACGAAGCAGTCGGTCAGCGTGTGCGGCAGGAAATCCTGCGCGACCGCCCCGCCTCCGGGCGGCGGCACGAGGCTTGCCGGGTCGATCGGCAGGGCATCGCCTTCCTCGCACAGGCGCATCCCCGCGCCCTGCCCGACGCTGGCCAGGTCGGCGGTGACGTTGCCCGCCTCGACCTGCGTCTTGACCATGCCCGCCGGGTCGTCCGTATCGACGAAGCGCACGGGAATCCCGGCCTGTTCCGAGAACGGCCGCGCCATCGCCTGCTCCTGCATGGCCGCGAAGTCCCCGCCCCATGACAGGATCGTCAGCGGGCCCTGCTGCGCAAGCGCAGGCGTGGCAAGCAGCGTGGTGGCAAGGGTCAGCGTTCTGCGCATCGGTCCATCGCATCGAGGTGGCCGGGGCGCGGTATGGCGCCCCGGCGCAAGGGGTCAGCTTGCCAGCCAGGCGTTGAAGCGCTCGGTCAGCTCGGTCCCGTGGTCGGCCCAGAAGGCGGCGTCGTTGACCAGCGCCTTTTCCGCATTCTCGGGCGTGGTCGGCAGGTAGGGTGCCATCTGGGTGGTGCCGTCCTTGTAGGTCCCGACACTCGCCGCCGCCGATTTCCGCGGCGGGCCATAGGCGATGTATTTCGACAGATCCGCCTGCCGCGCCGGGTCCGAGGCGAAGGCGATGAACTGCATCGACTTCTCGACATCGGGCGCACCCTTGGGAATGACCCAGTAGTCCATGTCGAGGTTCGCGCCGTCCCAGACGAAGCCGAAGGGCTTGCCCTCGTCCACGATGGCGTCGAAGATCCGGCCGTTATAGGCCAGTGTCATCGACACTTCCTTGTCGGCCAGAAGCTGCGGCGCCTGCGCACCCGCCTCCCACCAGACCACCTGGTCCTTGATCGTGTCCAGCTTGGCGAACGCGCGCTCCACCCCCTCGTCGGTCGACAGGACGTCATAAACCTCGTCAGGGGCCACGCCGTCGCCCAGCAGCGCGAATTCCAGCGCGTATTTCGGGCGCTTGATGATGCCGCGCTTGCCGGGGAACTTGGCGGTGTCGAAGAAGTCGGCCACCGTCGCAGGCGCGCCGTTCGGGAAGGCCGAGGTGTCATAGGCGATCACCGTCGACCACACCATGATCGCGGTCGCGCAGTCATGCAGCGCCTGGTCTAGGTAGTCGTCGGCAGCCGGGGTCCCGTCCGCAGCGGCGGGCAGCGCCGCGGGGTCGATCGGCTCGATCAAGCCCTCGTCGCACAGGCGGATCACGTCGGACTGCTCGACGTCGTAAACGTCGCTGGTGACGTTGCCGGCCTCGACCTCGGCCTTCAGCTTGGCCGGGGGGTCCGAGTTGTCCACCATGTTGGCCTGGATGCCAGTGGCTTCCGTGAACGGCCGGGCATAGGCCTCGTTCACCGCCGCGGCAAAGGCGCCGCCATAGGTGGTGATGTTGATCGAGTCCTGCGCCTGCGCCGCGCCCGCGGCGATCAGCGCCAGCGCCGTGCCCGCGATCAGTCGTCTTGTCATGGTTCGCTCTTTCGCAACCTTTGAGAATGGCGGCGCCGCGCAAGGACGGCGCCGCCGAAACGTCAGCCCGCCAGCCAGGCGTTGAAACGCTCGCTCAGCTCGCCGTCATGATCGACCCAGAAGTCGAGGTTCGAGGCGATGCCCTGCTCGATGTTGCCCGGCGAGGTCGGCAGGTGCGGGCTCATCGGCACGTCCTTGCCCGCGACATTGCCGACCAGCGCGGCCGAGGATTTGCGCGGCGGGCCGTAGCTGATGTGCTCGGCGGCCTTGGCAAGCTGCTCGGGGCGGGTCGAGAACTCGATGTATTTCAGCGCGTTTTCCATGTTGGGCGCGCCCTTGGGGATGACCCAGCCTTCCATCTCGTAGATCTGGCCGTTCCAGATGATGTTGAACGGCTTGTTCTCGCCGATGGCGGCGTTGAAGATCCGGCCGTTGAAGGCATAGGCCATCGTGACCTCGCCATCCGCCAGAAGCTGAGGCGGCTGGGCACCCGCTTCCCACCAGATCACGTCGTTCTTGATCGTGTCGAGCTTGGCAAAGGCGCGGTCCACACCCTCGGGCGTCGACAGCACGTCATAGACCTCGGCCGGGGCCACGCCATCGGCCATCAGCGCCAGTTCCAGGTTGAACTTGGCGCCCTTGCGCATGGTGCGCTTGCCGGGGAACTTGGCGGTGTCGAAGAAGTCGGCGGGGCTTGCGGGCTTTGCCTCGGGGAACTTGCTGTCGTCATAGGCCAGGACCATCGAATAAACGTCGGTCGCCACGAAGCAGTCGGTGATCGCGCCCTCGATGAAGTCATCCGCCGCCGCAGTGCCATCGGCCGCCGCGCTCAGGACGGAAGGGTCGATCTGCTCAAGCGCGCCCTCGTCGCAGAGCCGCACCGCGTCCGCGTATTCGACCGAGGCCACGTCGGCGGTGACGTTGCCCGCCTCGACCATTGCCTTGATCGGCGTCGCCGGGTTGTCGGCGTCGGCCACGGTGATGCGGATGCCCGTCTCGGCCTCGAAGGGCGCGTTATAGGCGATGGCATGGGACTGGCCGTAGGCCCCGCCCCAGTCCAGCACGTTCAGAACGCCCCCGCTTTGCGCCGAGGCCGCCGTCGCCAGAGCGGCGAATGCAGTCGTGGCGATAAGTGGTTTTTTCATTATTTGGCCTCCCTTTGTTGTTGGTTGTTCAGACCGGATCGAGCGCCCGCGCATCCTGCGGGTTCCAGCCGATCCTGATGTGCTGTCCGGGTTCCAGCCGGGTCTGACCCAGCGTGTTGCGGAACTTCATGACGAAGTCGTCGCTGCCCGCGACCTTCATCCGCGCCCGCAGGATGTCGCCCATGTAGATGACATCGCGCACCTCGGCGTCGATGGTGTGGGTGCCGGTCGGCATCAGGTCGGGCTTGAACTCGACCCGTTCGGGGCGGATTGAGACAAGCGTCTGCTGCCCCACCTCGCGGATGTTGACGGCGGTGGCGTCGATCAGTTCGCCATTCGCCAGCCGGACCTCGGCGCGGGTGCCGTCCAGCTTCTCGATCCTGCCGGGCAGCTTGTTGTTTTCGCCGATGAAGCCTGCGACGAAGCTGTTTTCCGGCTTTTCATACAGGACCGCGGGCGGCGCGAGCTGCTGGATGCGCCCGTCGTTGAAGACGGCGATGCGGTCCGACATGGTGAGCGCCTCGCCCTGGTCATGGGTCACGTAAACGACCGTGATTCCAAGGTTGTCGTGCAACGACTTGATCTCGTACTGCATGTGCTCGCGCAGCTGCTTGTCCAGCGCGCCCAGCGGCTCGTCCATCAGCACCAGCTGCGGGTTGAAGACCAGCGCGCGGGCCAGCGCGATCCGCTGCTGCTGGCCGCCCGAAAGCTGTGCGGGCCGCCGGTTGCGGAAGCGGCCCATCTGCACCATGTCCAGTGCCCGCATGATGCGGGATTCGCGCTCGGCCTTGCTCATGCCGCGCACTTCAAGCGGGAAGGCCAGGTTCTCGCCCACGGTCATGTGCGGGAACAGCGCATAGTTCTGGAACACCATGCCGATGCCGCGCTTGTGCGGCGGCACGTCGTTGATGTTGCGCCCGGCCAGCCGGATCTCGCCATGGGTGGCGGTCTCGAAACCCGCCAGCATCATCAGGCAGGTGGTCTTGCCCGAACCCGAGGGCCCCAGCATCGTCAGGAACTCGCCCTTGCCAATCGAGAGGTTCAGATCCTTCACGACAAGAGTCTGACCATCATAGCTTTTCTGCACGTGGTCGAAGACGACGAATCCGTCGTTGCCGGTCGGGGTCAAGGCATCTGCTCCCTGTCTTCCTGTTCTTTGTTGCGTCACTCTATCCAGCGGAAACGCAAACCTGCAACGTCATATTGCGGCAGGTTCCCGGCGGCCGGCGAGGCTGGGCAAGAATCGGGCGGATGGGTCGGCAGGCTGCCGGAATGGCGCGCAGGGCCTGCGTCCATAAAAGAAAAAGGCGCCCCGAGGGGCGCCCTTGTCATTGGTGCGGTCGAAAAGACTCGAACTTTCACTCCGGTTAAGGAACAGCGACCTCAACGCTGCGCGTCTACCAATTCCGCCACGACCGCATTCCGTGGTGCGCGTGACATAGCCGTGCCCGCGACGTTTGAAAAGGGGTCATTCGGCGGCGATCACCCTGCCCGGCACATAATTCAGCACGGGGGCGAGCCAGCGCTCGGCCTCGGCCACGGTCATGCCCTTGCGGGCCGCGTAATCCGCGACCTGATCGGCCTCGACCTTGGCCACGCCGAAGTAATAGGCCTCGGGATGCGCAAGGTAGAGACCCGAGACTGACGATCCCGGCCACATTGCCATCGACTCGGTCAGTTCGACCCCCGTGGTGGCAGTGGCGTCCAGCAGGTCGAACAGCGTGCGCTTCTCGGTATGGTCGGGCTGTGCGGGATAGCCGGGCGCGGGGCGGATGCCGCGATAGGGTTCCGCGATCAGTTCCTCGGGCGAGAAACCCTCGTCCGGCGCATAGCCCCAGAAGTCGCGGCGCACCCGTTCGTGGACCATCTCGGCCAAGGCCTCGGCAAAGCGGTCGGCCAGCGCCTGCAGCAGGATGGCCGAGAAATCGTCATGCGCGTCCTTGAAGGTCTGCACGCGAGCGGACTCGTCCCCCGCCGTCACCACGAAGCCGCCGATCCAGTCGGGCTGGCCCTCGGGCGCCACGAAATCGGCCAGCGCCACGTTCGGGCGCCCGTCCCGCTTTGTCACCTGCTGGCGCAGCGTGTGGAAGGTCGCAAGCTGTGCCGCCCGGCCCTCGTCCGTGAACAGGCGGATGTCGTCGCCGCTGCGGTTCGCCGGCCAGAAGCCGACGACCGCCCTAGGCGACAGCCAGCCTTCCTCGATGATCTGCTTCAGCATCGCCTGAGCGTCGGCGAACAGGGCCCGAGCCGCCTCTCCCTGCGCGGGGTCGTCCAGCAGCTTCGGGTAAACGCCCTTCATCTCCCATGTCTGGAAGAAGGGCGTCCAGTCGATGTAGCGCGCGATCTCGGCCAAATCCCAGTCGGCCAGAACCTTCGTGCCGGTGAACTGCGGGCGTGGCGCCTGATAGGCCGACCAATCCAGCTTGACCGCATTGGCGCGCGCATCCTCGATCGACAGCCGGGCGCGGTCGGAATCGCCGCGATTGTAGCGGGCGGCGACCTCCTGATACTCGCGGCGGACCTCGTCGATATAGGTGACCTTGTCGTCGGACAGCAGGTTCGACACCACGCCGACCGCGCGGCTCGCGTCGGTGACATAGACCGTCTGGCCCTTGTGATATCGCGGGTTGATCTTGACCGCCGTATGCACTCGGCTGGTCGTCGCGCCGCCGATCATCAGGGGGATGTCGAAGCCTTCGCGCTCCATCTCGGACGCCACGTGGACCATCTCGTCCAAGCTGGGCGTGATGAGGCCGGACAGCCCGATGATGTCCACCTTCTCGGCCTTGGCGGTTTCGAGGATCTTCTGCGCCGGGACCATCACGCCGAGGTCGATGATCTCGTAGTTGTTGCAGGCGAGAACCACGCCGACGATGTTCTTGCCGATGTCATGGACGTCGCCCTTCACGGTCGCCATCAACACCTTGCCGGCAGAACTTGACGCGCCTTCGGACTTCTCGGCCTCCATCCAGGGCAGCAGGTGCGCCACGGCCTGCTTCATCACCCGGGCGGATTTCACCACCTGCGGCAGGAACATCTTGCCCGCGCCGAACAGGTCGCCGACGACGTTCATCCCAGCCATCAGCGGACCCTCGATGACATGCAGCGGACGGGCAGCGGCGAGCCGCGCCTCTTCGGTGTCCTGTTCGATGAACTCGGTGATGCCATTGACCAGCGCATGCTCCAGCCGCTTGTCCACCGGCCATTCGCGCCAGGACAGGTCCTTCTCGCGCGCCTTGGCCCCGCCCTCGCCCTTGTAGCGCTGGGCCAGGTCCAGCAGGCGCTCGGTCGCATTCGGGCGGCGGTTCAGGACCACGTCCTCGCAGGCCTCGCGCAGTTCCGGATCGATCTGGTCATAGACGGCAAGCTGGCCCGCGTTTACGATCCCCATGTCCATGCCGGCCTGGATCGCGTGATACAGGAAGACGGCGTGCATCGCCTCGCGCACCGGCTCGTTGCCGCGGAAGCTGAACGACAGGTTCGATACCCCGCCCGAGACATGGACATGCGGCAGTTGCTGCCGGATGCGGCGCGTGGCGTTGATGAAATCGACGCCGTAGTTGTCATGCTCTTCGATCCCCGTTGCCACGGCGAAGATGTTGGGGTCGAAGATGATGTCCTCGGGCGGGAAGCCGACCTCGTTCACTAGCAGGTCATAGGCGCGGCTGCAGATCTCGACCTTGCGGTTCTCGGTGTCGGCCTGCCCCGTCTCGTCGAAGGCCATGACGACCACCGCCGCGCCATAGCGGCGGCAAAGGCGGGCGTGGTGCAGGAAGGCTTCCTCGCCTTCCTTGAGGCTGATCGAGTTCACGATCGCCTTGCCTTGGGTGCATTTCAGCCCGGCCTCGATCACTTCCCACTTGGACGAGTCGATCATCAGCGGCACGCGGGCGATGTCGGGCTCGGCCGCGATGAGGTTCAGGAAGGCGGTCATGGCGGCGGCGGAATCGATCAGCCCCTCGTCCATGTTCACGTCGATGATCTGGGCGCCGTTCTCGACCTGGTCGCGCGCGACCTCGAGTGCAGCCGGATAGTCGCCCGCCGTGATCAGCTTGCGGAAACGGGCCGAGCCGGTGACGTTCGTCCGCTCGCCGACGTTCACGAAGGGGATCTCGTCCGTCTTCACGAAGGGCTCCAGCCCCGACAGCCGCAGCTGCGGCGTGATCTTGGGGATAGCGCGCGGGGCCTTGCACGCGACCGCCTCGGCGATCGCGGCGATATGCTCGGGCGTGGACCCGCAGCAGCCGCCGACGATATTGACCAGCCCCTCGTCCGCAAAGCCGCCGATCTGGGCGGCCATCAGGGCGGGCGTCTCGTCATAGGCGCCCATCTCGTTGGGCAGGCCCGCGTTGGGATAGGCGCAGATCAGCGTGTCCGCGACCTCGGACAGTTCCGCCAGGTGCGGGCGCATCGCATCCGCGCCCAGCGCACAGTTCAGCCCCACGGTCAGCGGCCGGGCATGGCGGATCGAGTGCCAGAAGGCGGTCGGCGTCTGCCCCGACAGCGTGCGACCCGACAGGTCCGTGATGGTGCCAGAGATCATCACGGGCAGGATCAGGCCGGTTTCCTCGAAAACCTCCTCGGCGGCGAAGATCGCGGCCTTGGCGTTCAGCGTGTCGAAGATCGTCTCGATCAGGATCAGGTCGGCGCCGCCCGCGATCAGCCCCCGGATCTGTTCGGCATAAGCCACGCGCAACTGGTCGAAGCTGACCGCGCGGAAGCCCGGGTTGTTGACGTCGGGGCTGAGCGAGGCCGTCCGGTTCGTCGGCCCCAGCGCCCCCGCGACCCACCGGGGGCGCCCGTCCTGTGCCGTCGCCCGATCCAGCGCCCGCCGCACCAGCCTGGCGCCGTCGCGGTTCAGGTCAAAGACGCGGCCCTCCATCCCGTAATCGGCCTGCGCGATGGTGGTCGAGGAAAAGGTGTTCGTCTCGACAATATCGGCGCCCGCCAGCGCATAGCGCAGGTGGATTTCCTCGATCGCCTCGGGCTGGGTGAGATTCAGAAGGTCGTTGTTGCCCTTCTGCGGATGGTCCGAGTGGATATGGCAGCCGCAGCCCGAGCCATGGCCGGTGAAGTCATCCTCGGACAGCCCAAGCTGCTGGATCTGCGTTCCCATCGCCCCGTCGAGGACCAGGATGCGCTGCCGGGCAGCGGCGCGGATGGCGTCGAAGACAGGGGAAAGCTTGAGCATGGCAGACCTCGGGCAATTATCCGGCTGCTATACCCCAAGGAACAAGGAAAGGAAAATTCATGTCATGCAGGCAGGACATGAATCCTGCTCATCATTGTCGCACGGAAGGCAGCAGGTCGAAGTCCGTATAGACGAAGCCGCTACGCTCCACTGTCTCCCCTTGGCGCAGGTTCAGCGGCGCGGCGAAGCCGGGGCCATTCGCCACCACCGTGTGGAACTCGCCACGCTCTCCGCAAGGATCAACGCCGGGCGGCAGCTGGTCGAGGAAGGCCCAGTCGTAACGGCTTCCGCACAGCTCTCGCGGCACAAGCCGGGGGTCCAGCGTCGCTATCCGCGCGTCGAGGCCGAGGTCCAGCATCTCCTGCGCCAGCAGCCGGGTGTCCGCGCCCCAAAGGGGGAAATGCCCGGACAGGCCCTGTGCCGCCAGATTTCCCTCGCGATACTGGCGGATGTCCTCAAGGAACAGGTCGCCGAAGATCCAGTCGCGGACACCCTGCTCCTTCAGCCGCAGCGACGCCGCGCCAATCCGCGCCTCGTAGTCCGCGTTCGAGCAGGGGGCGGGCAGATCGACCTCGATCAGCGGCAGGCCAAGCGCCCTTGCCTGCGCCCGCGCGACCGCGCGGCGCGTGCCGTGGATGGCGACGCGGCTTGCCGTCTCGTTGAAGGTCGACAGCAGCGCCACGACATCCAGCGCGCCCTCCTGCCGCGCGCGATGCAGCGCAAGGGTGCAGTCCTTGCCCGAACTCCAGGACATCACCGCCGGCCGGGTCATGCCAGCGCCGCGCAGATGGCGTCCAGCCCCTCGGTCAGTGCGGCGGGGCCGGGCTGCAGGATCAGCGAGGACTTGATCTCGACGATCCGGCCATTCCGCACGGCCGGAAGGGCGTCCCAGCCGGGCCGCGCCGCGATCTTCTCGGGGCGCACCTTCTTGCCGCACCAGGACGCAAGAATCACGTCCGGCGCCGCCGCGATCACCTGATCCGAGGTGAGTATCCGGTCTCGCGCCGACTTCATACCGGCGAGTTCGGGAAAGGCCTCGCGTCCGCCCGCGACCTCGATCAGCTCGGACACCCACTGAAGGCCCGAGATCATCGGCTCGTCCCATTCCTCGAAATAGACCTTGGGGCGCGGCCCGGTCGCGCGCGCGGCAATGCCGGCCAGCCGCGCCTCGTAGCCCGCCGCCAGCGCCTCGGCGCGCTCGGCCGCGCCCACGGTGGCGCCCAGATGGCGGATCATCGCCAGAATGCCCGCGATGTCGCGCTGGTTATAGGCCATGACGGTCACGCCCAGACGGATCAGTTCGGCCACGATAGGCGCCTGAAGGTCCGAGAAGGTCAGCACCAGATCCGGTTCCAGCGCGAGGATCTTCGGAATGTCAGCCGAGGTGAAGGCCGCAACCCGGGGCTTCTCGCGCCGCACCTGCGGCGGGCGCACGGCATAGCCCGAGACGCCAACGATCCGCTGGTCTTCGCCCAGAAGATAGAGCGTTTCGACCGTTTCCTCGGTCAGGCAGACGATGCGTTCAGGGGGAAAGCGGCGCATGGTCAATGCCTTTCAGGAGGAGAGTGAGGTTGCGCCTTGGCCTGGCGCATTGCGGGCCTCAGCGGTTCACCGCCATGTCGTCGCGGTGGACCAGCGCGGCGCGGACCTGCTCGCCCAGGATCGCCGCGATCTCGTCGCTGCGCTTGCCCGCGATCCGCACCGCGTCGGTGGAATCGTAGCGCACGAGACCCTGCGCCAGCGCCGCGCCGGACGGCCCCCGGATCACCACGGGATCGCCTCGGTGGAAGACTCCCGTGACCTGCCGCACGCCCGCAGGCAGCAGCGACCGCCCGTCGGCCAACGCGCGGGCCGCCCCCTCGTCCACGACCAGCTCGCCCCTTGGCTTCATCGCCGCGATCCAGCGCTTGCGCGAGGCCTGCGGGTCGCCCTCGGGCAGGAACCACGTCACGCGCGCGCCCTCGGCCACCGCCGACAGGGGCCGCATCACGGACCCTTCGGCAATCGCCATCGCGCAGCCGCCGGAAACGGCCGTGCGGGCAGCCATCAGCTTGGTCTTCATGCCGCCCTTGGACAGCCCCGAGACGGGATCGCCGCCCATCGCCTCGATCTCGGGCGTCAGCGCCTCGACCACCGGCAGGTGCCGGGCCGAGGGGTCGGTCTTGGGGTTGGCCGTGTAAAGCCCGTCCACGTCCGACAGCAGAGCCAACTGGTCCGCCCCGCAGGTCACGGCGATCTGCGCGGCCAGCCGGTCGTTGTCGCCATAGCGGATCTCGTCCGTCGCGACCGTGTCGTTCTCGTTGACGATCGGCACGACGCCCAAGGAAAGCAGCGTCTCCATCGTCGCGCGGCTGTTGAGATAACGGCGGCGGTTCTCGGTATCCTCCAGCGTCACGAGGATCTGCGCCGTGGTCACGCCATGCGGCGCCAACATCTCCTCATAGGCGCGGGCCAGGCGAATCTGGCCCACGGCGGCGGCGGCCTGCGACTGTTCCAGCGTCAGCGCGCCCGAGGGCAGGCCCAGCACCCGCCGGCCCAGCGCGATGGAGCCAGAGGACACCAGAACCACATCCGCCCCGCGCCCGCGCCACAGCGCCACGTCATCGCAGAGCCCCCGCAGCCAGTCGGCGCGCAGCCCCTCCTTGCTGACCAGCAGCGCGCTGCCGATCTTGACCACCAGCCGTCGCGCGCCGGCGATGTCCGGCGTCACGGCTGCCATGTGGAAGTCTTTTCCACCTTCGGCTTCCGCGTCGGCTCGATCTTCTGCCACAGCGCCCGCAGAACCTCGGTCAGCCCTTCGCGCGAAACGCCGGACATGGACAGGACCGGCCCGCCGACCTCCTCCTGCAAGGCAGCCAGACGCTCGGCGCGGGTGTCCTCGTCCAGGGCGTCGATCTTGTTCAGGACCGTGATGCGCGGCTTCTCGGCCAGCACGGGGGAATAGGCCTCAAGCTCGGTCAGGATGGTGCGGGCGTCCGCCGCCACGTCCTCGGAGGTGCCATCCACCAGGTGCAGCAGCACGTTCGAGCGTTCGACATGGCCCAGGAACTGGTCGCCCAGGCCCTTGCCCTCGCTCGCGCCCTCGATCAGCCCCGGAATGTCGGCCATCACGAACTCATGCCCGTCGATGCCGACAACGCCGAGGTTCGGGACCAGCGTGGTGAAGGGGTAATCCGCGATCTTGGGCCGGGCGTTCGACACGGCCGCCAGGAAGGTGGACTTGCCCGCATTCGGCAGACCGACCAGCCCCACGTCGGCGATCAGCTTCAGCCGCAGCCACAGGGTCCGCTCGATCCCCGGCTGGCCGGGATTGGCGTGACGCGGCGCGCGGTTGGTCGAGGTCTTGAAATGCAGGTTCCCGAAGCCGCCGTTGCCGCCACGGGCCAGCAGCACACGCTGCCCCGGCTCGGTCAGGTCGGCGATCACCGTCTCCTGGTCCTCGTCCAGGATCTCGGTCCCGACCGGCACGCGCAGGACGATGTCATCGCCGCTCGCGCCCGTGCGCTGCGCGCCCATGCCGTGCTGGCCGGACTTGGCGAAGAAATGCTGCTGGTAGCGGAAGTCGATCAGGGTGTTCAGCCCCTCGACCGCCTCGGCCCAGACATCGCCGCCCCGCCCGCCGTCACCGCCATCGGGGCCGCCGTATTCGATGAACTTCTCGCGCCGGAAGGACACGGCACCGGCCCCGCCGCCGCCCGAGCGGATATAGACCTTGGCAAGATCGAGAAACTTCATGGGCGTGGTCTCCGGCTGTTGCGCATGGGGATACGCGCCCCGTCCTCGCCACGCAAGGCAAAGGCCGCCGGGCTTCTTCTTCGCCAAGTATCCCGGGGTGAGGGCCGCAGGCCCGAGGGGCAGCGCCCCTCTCTTACAATCGTCGCGGCGCACACCCAAATCGACGGCATGACCCAGCCCATCGCCTTCGACAATTCCTATGCCCGCCTCGGCCCCGGCTTCTACACCCGGACGCCGCCCACCCCGGTCGCCCAGCCGGGCCTGATCGCCGTCAACGACGGCCTGGCCCAGCGGCTCGGGATAGACCCCGACTGGCTGCGCAGCCCCGAGGGGCTGGCGATGATCTCCGGGAACAAGCCCCCGGAAGGGGCCGAGCCTATCGCCCAGGCCTATGCAGGCCACCAGTTCGGCGGTCTTTCGCTCCAACTGGGCGACGGCCGCGCCGTGCTGCTGGGCGAGGTCGTGGCCCCCGACGGCGCGCGCTTCGACATCCAGCTCAAGGGATCGGGGCCCACGCCCTTCTCGCGCCGGGGCGACGGACGCGCCTGGCTGGGTCCGGTCCTGCGCGAATATGCCGTCAGCGAGTTCATGCACGCGGTGGGCGTCCCCACCACGCGGGCGCTGGCCGCCGCCACGACCGGCGAGGTCGTCTGGCGCGAATCTCCCCTGCCCGGCGCCGTCCTGACCCGCGTGGCTTCCAGCCACATCCGCGTCGGCACCTTCGAGTTCTTCGCCATCCGGGGCGACGTGGACCGCCTGCGGGCGCTGGCCGACCACGTCATCGCACGCCACTATCCCGACGCCACCTCCCCGATGGAACTGCTGGCCGGCGTCGTCGCGCGTCAGGCGGAAACCATCGCGCAATGGATGGCGCTGGGCTTCATCCACGGCGTGATGAACACCGACAACATGGCCGTCTCGGGCGAGACCATCGACTACGGCCCCTGCGCCTTCATGGACGCCTATCACCCGGACACGGTCTTCTCCTCGATCGACCGGCACGGGCGTTATGCCTGGTCGCAGCAGCCGCAGGTCGCCGTCTGGAACCTCGCGCAGCTCGCCTCGTGCCTCTTGCCGCTGATGCCTGATCCCGAGGGCGCGGTGCCCGAGGCCACCCGGATCGTCCATGGCTTTCCCGCGATCTACCAGGCCGCCTGGCTCAAGCGCTTCGGCGCCAAGCTGGGATTGCCCGAGGCAGGCGCCGGGGACCAACCGCTGATCGAGCGCCTGCTAACCATGATGGCCCAGCAGGAGGCAGATTTCACCCGGACCTTCCGTGGGCTCGTCACCGGAGAGGCCACAGCCGAGTTCGCCGACCCCGCGCCCTTCATGGAGTGGCAGCGGGACTGGCAGGCGCGCGGCCCCGACCTTGCGCTGGCGGCACGGGCGAACCCCGCGCGCATCCCGCGCAACCACCGCATCCAGCAGGCCATCGACGCGGGCGTGCAGGGCGATTTCGCGCCCTTCCAGCGGCTGGTCGAGGCGGTCACGCATCCCTTCGAGGACCGCGCCGACTGGGCGGACCTCGCGGCCTCGCCCGAGCAGGGCGAGGAAGTGCGCGTGACCTATTGCGGCACCTGACGGGCTGTTCGACAAGGCGGCACCCGCCCCCGCTCGGATCCCATGATGCGCCTGCGCCTCGCCAGCTATAACCTCCACAAGTGCCGCGGCACCTTCGGCCCCTACGCCCCCGAACAGAACCTCGCGGTCATCGCGGGCCTGGGCGCCGACATCGTGGCCCTGCAGGAGGTGGACTTCCGCATGGGCCTGCGTCCCGAGGCCCTGCCCCGCGACATGATCGAGGCGGCGACGGGACTGGTGCCGGTGGACCACCGCCGCACCTCGGGCCAGTCTCTGGGCTGGCACGGGCAGACCATCCTGCTGCGCCCGGACCTGGCCGCCATGGCCCGGTCGCTGCCCCTGGCGCTTCCGGGGGTGGAGCCGCGCGGCGCGGTCATGATGCATCTGCCGGGCCTGACGGTGATCGCCGTCCACCTCGGCCTGATGCGCTCGTCCCGCCGCGCGCAACTGGCGCGCCTTGCCGCCAAGGCGGGGCGCCGGGGCGGCGACGCGGTCGTGCTGACGGGCGATTTCAACGAATGGCGGGGCGAGCACGGGCTCGAGGCGCTGACCGACCTCGACGTGATCGCGCCGGGCCGAAGCTGGCCCGCGCTTTCGCCCCGGCTGCGCTATGACCGCATCGCCGTCACGCCCTCGATCAAGGTGCTGGATTGCGGCGTCTTCGACAGGCCGCTGGCGCGCAAGGCCTCGGACCACCTGCCGATCTGGGCCGACCTGCTGATCCGCGACACCGAATAGGGTCTGGTTGCGCAAACAGCGCGGCTGCGGCTTCCGCCGCGCGGATGCAGCCGCTAGAAGGCGGCCGAACCCTTCCATCACGAGGTCCGGCCCCATGACCGCCATCATCGACATCTTCGCGCGCGAAATCCTCGACAGCCGCGGCAACCCGACCGTCGAGGTCGATGTCACGCTCGAAGACGGCACGATGGGCCGCGCGGCGGTGCCCTCGGGGGCGTCCACCGGCGCGCACGAGGCGGTGGAAAAGCGCGACGGCGACAAGTCGCGCTATTTGGGCAAAGGCGTGCTGGAGGCCGTGGCCTCGGTCAACGGAGAGCTGTCCGAGGCCCTGATCGGCGAGGACGCGACCGAGCAGCGCGCCATCGACATGATGATGATCGAGTTGGACGGCACCTCCAACAAGGGCCGCCTGGGCGCGAACGCGATCCTGGGCGTGTCGCTGGCGGTGGCAAAGGCCGCGGCCGAGGCGACCTCGCAGCCGCTTTACCGCTATGTCGGCGGGACGGGCGCGCGCATCCTGCCTGTGCCGATGATGAACATCATCAACGGGGGCGAGCACGCCGACAACCCGATCGACATCCAAGAATTCATGATCATGCCGGTTTCGGCGGAGAATATCCGCGAAGCCGTCCGCATGGGCTCGGAAGTCTTCCACACGCTGAAGAAGGAACTGTCGGCCGCTGGTCTGGCCACCGGCGTGGGTGACGAGGGCGGCTTCGCACCGAACCTGTCGTCCACCCGCGACGCCCTCGACTTCGTCCTGCGCTCGATCGAGAAGGCCGGCTACAAGCCCGGCGACGACATCATGCTGGCGCTCGACTGCGCCTCGACCGAATACTTCAAGAACGGCCGTTACGAGATGGTCGGAGAAGGCAAGTCCTTCACCTCGGCCGAGAACGTGGACTACCTCGCAGCCCTCTGCGCCGACTATCCGATCCTGTCGATCGAGGACGGCTGTGCCGAGGACGACTGGGACGGGTGGCGCCTGCTGACGGAAAAGCTGGGCGCCTCGGTCCAGTTGGTCGGCGACGACCTCTTCGTGACGAACCCCGCGCGGCTGGCGGAAGGGATTGCCCAAGGCTGCGGCAACTCGCTGCTGGTGAAGGTGAACCAGATCGGCACGCTGTCGGAAACGCTGGACGCGGTGATGATGGCCGACCGCGCGGGCTACACCTCGGTCATGTCGCACCGCTCGGGCGAGACCGAGGACGCGACCATCGCCGACCTCGCCGTCGCCACCAACTGCGGCCAGATCAAGACCGGCAGCCTCGCACGCTCGGACCGGCTGGCGAAGTACAACCAGCTGATCCGCATCGAGGAGATGCTGGGCGCGACCGCCGAATACGCCGGCCGCTCGATCCTGCGCGGCTAAGGCCGTCCCTGCTCCGGGGGGCATCGTCCCCCGGAGCTTCCGGCCCTGCAGAAGGGCCGACCTGCCGCCCCACATTTGCAAGCCCAAAGTGGTGGCAGAGCCCGTGCGAAGCGCCTATCTTCCATGAAACGGAAGCAGGACAGGTTGATCGGCATGGCGCATCCGCAAGAGGCAAGGACCGCAGACCCCGAGCGGATGCTGGGCTTGGCAATGCGCCGCGGCGCGATGGGCCGCTGCCCGAACTGCGGCGAGGCGCGGCTGTTCACCGGATACCTCAAGGTCAAGGACCACTGCCCGAACTGCGGCGAGGCGCTGCATCACCAGCGCGCCGACGACGGCCCGGCCTATGTCACGATCCTTATCGTCTCGCATGTCGCCGCCGCCGTGATGCTGTCGGTCTATACGATCTATCGCCCCTCCTCCGAGGTGATGATCGCGATCTTCCTGGGGGGCTCGCTGCTGGCCTCGCTGATCCTGCTGCCGATCATCAAGGGCGCCTTCGTCGGGCTGCAATGGGCCAAGCGGATGCACGGCTTCGGCCACGGGGGCGAGGATCGCCCGAACGAGCCGTGACCACAGGCCCAGCGCCCGTGCCGGTCGACCGCCCCGTCCCTTCCGCCGATCGTATCCGCCATGCGGCAACGGTGATCCTGATCGACCGCGACCGGGCGGATGGCCCCTCGGTCCTGATGGGGATGCGCGGCGCGGGCGCGGCCTTCATGCCGTCGAAATACGTCTTTCCCGGCGGCGCCGTGGATGCCGAGGATGACGCGCCCTGCCCCGAGGCCCTGTCGGACGCCTGCCGCGCCCGGCTGTCCGCCGAGCCGCTGGCGGGCGCAACCGTCAGCCCCGATGCCCTTGCCCGCGCGGCCCTGCGCGAGATGGTCGAGGAAACCGGACTGACGCTGGCCCCCTCGGCCGACGACCCGCTGCTGTTCGTCTTCCGCGCGATCACGCCCCCGGGCCGACCGCGCCGTTTCGACGCGCGCTTCTTCCTGATCGACGCGCGCAACATCGTGGGCGACCGCGACGATTTCTCCGGCGCCTGCGACGAGCTGAGCCACCTGCACTGGGTGCCGCTGTCCGAGGCCCGCGCCCTGGACCTGCCCTTCATCACCGAGGTGGTGCTGGCCGAGATCGAGGCGCTGGTCCGCGCCGCCGGGTACGGCCCGCTGCACGCGCCCGAAACGGTGCCCTTCTTCGACAACCGGGGACCGGAGCCCCGCTTCGTTCAGCTTTCCTGATCGCGCATCAGCGCGTCAAGCCGCGCGCGTTCCTCGGCGGTCAGCGCCTCGGGCGCGGGCGCGGATTCGGGGCGGCGGCCGCGCAGGAACAGGAAGGCGGCCAGCGCCGCGACCAGCGCCATCAGCGGACCGGCCCAGTAGAGGATGAGGTTCCCGCCCTCGGCCCTCGGCTCGAACAGCACGAACTCGCCAAAGCGCTCGGTCACGGCATCGATCACCTGCGCATCGCTGTCGCCCGCGACCAGCCGCTCGCGCACGTAAAGGCGCAGATCGCGGCTGATGGGCGCGTTCGATTCGTCGATGTTCTCGCCCTGGCAGACGGGGCAGCGCAGCATCTGCCCGATCTCGCGCGCGCGGTGTTCCAGCGCAGGATCGGCCAGCACCTCGTCGGGCTGGACGGCCCAGGCGGCCTGTGCCGCCACCAGCGCCAGCATCGCGGCGGTTGCGCGCAGCCCCCTCATTCCGCGGCCACTGCGCGGGGTGCCGCTTTGCGCGCCGTCGCCGCCACCCGCCAGCGCCGGTCGGTCAGGCTGATGACGCCACCCAAGGCCATCAGACCGCAGCCCATCCAGATCCAGAAGGCGAAAGGCTTGATGTAGCTGCGGACGGCCCATCCCCCGCCCTGCTGCGGGTCGCCGATGACCAGGTAGATGTCGCCCCAGAACGAGGTGCGGATCGCGGCCTCGGTCGTGGGCATGGCCTGCACGGGATAGACCCGCTTTTCGGGATGCAGGACGGCGACTTCGCGCCCGTTCCGCTCGACCCGCATCGCGGCGGTGGTCGAGACATAGTTCGGCCCCTGCACCTCGGCCACATCCTGAAGCGTGATCCGGTAGCCCGCGACTTCGAAGGTTTCGCCCTCGCGGGCAACGCGGATGTCCTCGACCGACCAGGCCATCAGCAGGCTGATGCCGACAAAGGTGACGCCCAGACCCGCATGGGCCACGACCCGGCCCCAGTCGGCGCGCGGCAGCCGCGACAGGCGCCCGAACTGGCCCGCCGCCCGCTGCCAGATGTCCACCGCCGACCCGGCAATCAGCCAGGCACCCAGGGCGGCGCCCACGACCGCAAGACCCGAGCGTCCGGTCGAGACGGCATAGACCAGCGCCGCCACCGCGACCGTCAGGATCACGGCAGGCACCAGTGTCTTTGCCGCGCGGCCCAGATTGCCGCGCTTCCACGGCAGGATCGACCCGATCGGCAGCGCGATGGCCAGCACGATCATGAAGGGGGTGAAGGCCTTTTCGAAGAAGGGCGTGCCCACCGACAGGCGGCGGTCCCACAGCAGCTCGGCCACCAAGGGCCAGATCGTGCCGATGAAGACGACGAACCCCGCGACAGCCAGCAGCAGGTTGTTCAGCAACAGTGCCCCTTCGCGCGACACCGGTGAAAAGACGGCGCGCGAGGTCATGGCCCCGGCCCGTGCCGCGTAAAGCGTCAGCGCGCCGCCGATGAAGAAGGCCGTGATGCCGAGGATGAAGATCCCGCGGGCCGGGTCGCTGGCGAAGCTGTGGACCGAGGTGATCACGCCCGAGCGCACGATGAAGGTGCCGACCAGCGAGAAACCGAAGGCCAGGATCGCCAGAAGGATTGTCCAGCTTTTCAGCGTTTCGCGCTTTTCGACCACGATGGCGGAATGCAGCAACGCGGCGGCGATCAGCCAGGGCATGAACGAAGCGTTTTCCACCGGGTCCCAGAACCAGAAGCCGCCCCAGCCGAGCTCGTAGTAAGCCCACCACGACCCCAGCGCGATGCCGATGGTCAGGAACATCCAGGCAGCCAGCGTCCAGGGCCGCACCCAGCGCGCCCAGGCGGCATCCACGCGCCCCTCGATCAGGGCGGCGACGGCGAAGGAGAAGGACATCGAAAGGCCGACATAGCCGAGGTAGAGGAACGGCGGGTGGAAGGCCAACCCCGGGTCCTGCAGCAACGGATTCAGGTCGCGGCCGTCGAAGGCGGGCGGGCTCATCCGGGTGAAGGGGTTCGAGGTAAAGATGATGAAGGCCAGGAAGGCCACTCCGATCGCGCCCTGCACCGCCAGCACGCGGGCGCGCAGGCCCGGCGGCAGATGCTCGCCGAAGCTGGCGGCGGCCGCACCGAACAGCGCCAAGATCAGCACCCACATGAGCATCGAGCCCTCGTGGTTCCCCCAGACGCCCGTGACCTTGTAAAGCATGGGCTTGGCCGAGTGGCTGTTCTCATAGACCAGCGCCACGCTGAAATCCGAGGTGATGAAAGCCACCGTCAGCGCCGCAAAGGAAATGCCCAGCAGCCCGAACTGCGCCATTGCGGCGGGGCGGGCGCTTTCCATCCAGGCAGGCCAGCCGCGCGAGGCGCCGACCATCGGCACGACCGCCTGGAACAGCGCAATGCCAAAGGCGAGGATCAGCGCGTAATGTCCAAGCTCGGCAATCATGGAAAAACCCCCGGGGATATGGCCCGGGGGCAAGGTAAGCCTTCACGCGCCCCGCGACCAGACCCCGCGCCGCGCCGGGTTGTCACAGGGGTGTTAGGGCAAAGGCCTCAGCCCAGCGTCTGCGCCCAGTCCCTCAGCGCCGGGTTGTCAGCGAAATCATCGGCGGGGCGGCGGACGGGACTTGCCACGTCGGAGGGTGTCGCCTGCCCGGGCAGCCCGGGCAGCCCGGCATCGCCCACCGGCACCTGAGGCGCGCGCCAGCCGTCCTCGCCCACCACGGTCGCCTGGACCTTGGCGCGCGGCCAGACGCGGCGGCGGAAATAATGCGCCTCGCGCGCGCCGAAATAGAAGCTGACGATGGCCCCCATGAGCCACCAGAGGGGTTCGGGGACCAGCGCCAACCCCTCCATCCGCATCGAAAAGCCGGGCGGATCGATCATCGCATAGGCAAACAGCCCGATGGTCCCCAGCGTCAGCAGCGGACGCGGCAGGCGGTTCAGCCCGTTCATCAGGCTGTCCCACCAGGTATGCGGCGCGTGGGTGAACTCGGCCTGCGCCTGGGTGATGGCGCGGGCATAGGCCTCCTCGTCCAGTTCCATCCGGCGGGTGGCGTTGGGGGTGAAGATCTCGGCCACGTTGCCCGCGGCCTCGGCGGCGGCGGCGATCCCGCCCGAGCGGGTCAGGAAACGGTCGATCATGCCCATCGGGAGGTCCTTTCGCGGTGCTGCGCCTCGGTCAGGTGATAACGGGGCGAGATGAACTCCTCGGCCCGGGTGATCCAGCCACCCTTGCCGCCGTCCTGACGGCGCGCGAACTTGCGGCTGGCGGGGCGTGCGTCGGCCAATGCGTAATAGTAGTTGCGCCGGGCGATCCCGTAGGCGTCCGCCAGATGCGCGGGCGCGGCGGCAGTGGCGGCCTGGGCGGCGGCCTCGGTTTTCGGCCCCACCACGCCGTCGTCGGTGCAGGCAAAGCCCATGCGGGACACCAAGCGTTGCAGGATCTTCACCGCGTTGGCGCCCGCATTCACCTGCATGTCGAAGACGCTGGCCTGCACCGCCTGCGGCAGGCGGTCCAGGCGCGGACGGCGGAAGTAGTGATCCACATAGATGCGCGCGGCCTGCACAGGATCCAGCCGCCGCACGTCCGCCGCGTTCACCCGGCCGTTGCCATCGAGATCCAGCCCCAGGCCGCGCATCGTGCCGAGAGTGACCCCGTGGTTCGTGGCCCCGCCGGGGTCATCGGGGTCGTCCACGAACCCCCCTTCGCGCGCCACGATGGCAGCGGCGATCTGCTCGACTGTCTGCATCCCTGCCCCCAAGGTTGAGGCAGGCAGGGTCGCGCGGGGATGTTAACCTTGCGTTAACCCTCCGCGCGTTGCGGTCAGGAGGTCGGGCCCTTGTAGACGCCCTGCTCCTTCAGCGAATCCGAGACCTCGCGCGGCATGTAGTTCTCGTCGTGCTTGGCCAAAATCTCGTCCGCAACGAAGACGCCATCGACCATTGTCCCGGTGCCGATCATGCCCGCGTTCTCGGCAAACAGGTCCGGCAGCACCCCGCGGAAGGTCACGGGGACGACCTCTCCGCCGTCGGTGACCGAGAAACTCACCGTCTCGCCTTCGCCCCGCACCAGCGAGCCCTCCTCGACCAGCCCGCCAAGGCGGAAGACTTCGCCCGCGGGCGGCGGCGCTTCGGCCAGCTGCGTGGGTGAACGGTAGAGGTTGATCCCGTCGCGAAAACCGTAGCCGATCAGCACGGCCGCCACCACCAGCGCGACAGCGGCCGCGATCAGGACCTGGATGCGGCGTTTCTTCTTGAGCGATTTCATCGGATTGCCCTTGCTTTCTCAGGCCGCTTCAAAGCGGATCGGATGGCGCAGGAACTGCGTGGCCTTTGAGGTGACCCGCTCGGGGTCGCCGGTAGTCAGGAAACGCGATTGCGTGCCCGAGCCCAGGAACTCGGGCCGGCGCCGCAGGTAGTCTTCGAGGCTTTCGGCCACCAGCCCTGCCTGCGAATAGACGGCGACGCCCGACCCCAGCGCCTCGCGGAAGGCCTTTTCCATCAGCGGGTAATGGGTGCAGCCCAGGATCGCGGCCTCGGGATGCGGCATCCGACGCTTGAGGGCCTCGACATGGGACCGCACCAGCGCCTCGGCCAGCATCTCGTCCCCGTCCTCGATGGCGTCCACGACCCCACCGCAGGGCTGCGCCTCGACATCGACGCCGATGGCGCGGAAGGCCAGTTCCCGCTGAAAGGCGCGGCTGGCGACAGTGGCGGGGGTGGCGAACAGGGCCACGTGCTTTATGGCAACCTCGCGCGGGGGGCTGTTGTCGCCCCAGTGGCGCTCGGTCAGCGCCTCGATCAGCGGGACGAAGACGCCAAGGACGCGCTTGTTCTGGGGCAGCCAGGTTTCCTGCATCCGTTTCAGGGCGGCGGCGCTGGCCGTGTTGCAGGCGAGGATCACGAGATCGCAGCCTTCCTGCCACAGCCGCTCGACGCCCTTGCAGGTCAGGTCGAAGATGTCGTCATGGGTGCGGACGCCGTAGGGCGTATGGGCGTTGTCGCCCAGATAGACCAGCGGCAGGTCGGGCATCCGATTGGCGATGGCCTGGTGCACGGTCAACCCGCCCAGACCCGAATCGAAGACGCCGACAGCCATCCGAACCCTCCGTGAAGCTGGACCCCATCTAAGGGCGCAAGCGGGGGGAATCCATGACTCAAGTCAGATTGATACGCTGGGACCGGGGCTCTGCCCCGGACCCCGGGATACTTAAGCGAAGAAGAAACACGCGCCGTCTTGAGGGCTGCGTGCTTCCTTCTGGCTTAAATACCCTGCTAGAGGCAGGGGGAGACACGAGGTTCGGGCTTCACTCCGCCGCGATGCGCATCTCGGGCTGCGAGGGCCAGCCGCCTGCGCGGAAAGCGGCCAGCAGCTCGTCCCGCCGCGCCTGGGCTTTTTCGGCCGCCTCGTCCTTGATGAAGCCGTAGCCGCGGATCTGCTGTGGCAGGGCGGCAAGCTCGCGGGCGATGTCCATCGTCGCGGGCGTCACCTTGGGCAGCACCTCGGCCATGTCCTGCTCGTACTGCCGCGCCAGCGCACGCTCGCGGCGGCGTTCGCCCTGCCAGCCGAAGAGGTCCAGCGGCGTACCGCGCAGGCCCCGCATGGCGGACAGCGTGCGGAAGACCGGAAGCATCCACGCCCCGAACTCGCGCTTCTTCGGGCGGCCTTCCGCATCCTTGCCGCCCAGGAAGGGGGGCGCCATGTGGAACGTCAGCTTCGTGTCGCCCTCGAAGGTACGGGCGACGCCTTCGGTCGTGGTCAGGTGCAGCCGGGCAACCTCGTATTCGTCCTTTACCGCCAGCAGCCGATACCAGCTCTCGGCCACCGTTTCGCGCAGCTCGGCAGGCGCCAGGTCCACCAGCTTGAGGAAGCGGCGCTTGAGCTTGGGTCCCTGATAGCCGATCAGCCTGTCGGCGCGATAACCGACGGAATCGAAGCGTTCCACCTTGGCAGGCGCGGGGGCTGCCTGTTCAGGATAAAGGATCGCCCAGCGGCCGATCTGGAAGGCACGCTTGTTTTCCTCGGCCTTGGCGCCGTTCAGTTCGATGGCGCGCAGGATCGCCTCTTCGGAGAGCGGGATAAGCCCCTGCTGCCAGGCCGCGCCGGTGATCAGCATGTTCGAATAGATCGAGTCGCCTAGATAGCGCTCGGCCAGCTTCGAGGCGTCGAGGAAGCTGACGCGATCACCCAGACGCGCCTCAAGCGACATCTTCAGCCGGTCGGCCGGCACGCGGAAGTCGCGGACGCGGGTGAATTCGCCGGTGATGATCTCGTGCTCGTTGACGACGGCGCCGGTGCGGCCGCCGGTCATCAGGCCGATGGTCTTGGCGCCCGCCGTTACCACCAGATCGCCGCCGATGATGGCGTCGGCCTCACCCACGGCGACGCGGATGGCGCTGATGTCGGCGGGGTCGTTGGCCAGCCGCAGGTGGATATGGACCGCGCCACCCTTCTGGGCAAGGCCGGCCATCTCCATCATCCCCGCGCCCTTGCCGTCGAGCTGCGCGGCCTGTGCCAGCACCGCGCCGATGGTCACGACGCCGGTGCCGCCGACGCCTGTGATCACAAGGTTATGGGTGCCGTCGATCGCGGGCAGCGCAGGCGCGGGCAGGTCAGGCAGGTGCAGCGCCTCCGCGGCAGGCTTGCGCAGCTTGCCGCCCTGGACGCTGACGAAGCTAGGGCAGAAGCCTTTGACGCAGGAATAGTCCTTGTTGCAGGACGACTGGTCGATGGCGCGCTTGCGGCCAAGCTTGGTGTCGAAGGGCACGACCGAGACGCAGTTCGATTGGACCGAGCAGTCGCCGCAGGCCTCGCAGACCTCGGGGTTGATCCAGACGCGGCGGTCCGGGTCGGGAAACTTGCCCTTCTTGCGGCGGCGGCGCTTTTCGGCGGCGCAGGTCTGGACATAGACGATGGCCGTGACGCCGGGCACCTCGGCCAGTTCGCGCTGCACGGCCATGAGGTTCGCGCGCTCCTCGAAGCGCAGGCCCGCCGGGAACTGCTTGCGGTCGATCTCCTCCTTCTCGTCATGGACCAGCACCACCGGCACGTCGATCGCCTGCAGCTCGCGCACGATCTGAGGCGCGGTCAGTTCGCCCTCGTTCGGCTGGCCGCCGGTCATGGCAACAGCGTCGTTGAACAGGATCTTGTAGGTGATGTTGGTGCCCGCCGCCTTGGCCGCGCGGATCGCCAGAGAGCCCGAGTGATTGTAGGTTCCGTCGCCAAGGTTCTGGAAGACATGAGGCCGCTTGGAAAACGGCGCTTCGCCGATCCAGTTCGCGCCCTCGCCGCCCATCTGGGTGAAGCCGGTGGTTTCCCGGTCCATCCACTGCACCATGTAGTGGCAGCCGATCCCCGCATAGGCGCGGCTGCCCTCGGGCACCTTGGTCGAGCTGTTGTGCGGGCAGCCCGAGCAGAACCAGGGCGTCCGCGTGGCGACCTCGGGGGCATTGTCGTTGCGGCGCGTCTCGGCCAGCTTGCCCAGCGCGGATTCCAGCCGGTCGGTGCGGCGGCCTTCCTCGATCAGGATGTCGCCCAGACGTTGCGCGATCAGCACCGGGTCCAAGGCATAGCGGGTGGGGAACAGTTCCAGCCGCCGCCCGTGTTCCCAGGTGTCGCCCTTGTGCCAGCCATAGACGCGGCGGCCGCGGCGGTCGTCGAAGATCGCCTCCTTGACCTGCACCTCGATCAGCTTGCGTTTTTCCTCGACCACGATGATCAGGTCCAGGCCCTCGGCCCATTCGTGGAAGCTGACCATGTCCAGGGGCCAGGTCTGGCCAATCTTGTAGGTGGTGATGCCCAGCCGCTCGGCCTCTGTCTCGTCGATGCCCAGCAGCGACATGGCATGGACCACGTCCAGCCAGTTTTTCCCGGCGGCGCAGATGCCAATCTTCGCCCCCGGCTTGCCCCACATGCGGCGGTCGATGCGGTTCGCGCGGGCGAAGGCCTCGGCCGCGAAGCGCTTGTAGTCGATCATCCGCGCTTCCTGCGCGACCGGCGTGTCGCCCAGGCGGATGTTCAGCCCGCCTTCCGGCATGACGAAGTCGTCGGGCGTCACGAAGCTCATGCGGAAGGGGTCGCCGTCGACGACGCTGGTCGCCTCGACCGTGTCCTTCATGGTCTTGAGGCCGGTCCAGACGCCGGCGAAGCGGCTCAGCGCCCAGCCGTAAAGGCCGAAGTCCAGGATCTCCTGCACGCCCGCGGGCGACAGCACCGGGATATAGGCGTCCACCATCGCCCAGTCGGACTGGTGCAGCACGGTCGAGGATTCGCCTGTATGGTCGTCCCCCATTGCCATGACGACACCGCCATGCTTGGACGACCCCGCCATGTTGGCATGACGCATCACGTCACCCGTGCGGTCCACGCCGGGTCCCTTGCCGTACCACAGCGCGAAGACGCCGTCATATTTCCCCTCACCGCGCAGCTCGGCCTGCTGGCTGCCCCAGATGGCGGTCGCGGCCAGGTCTTCGTTCAGGCCGGGCTGGAACAGGACATTGGCGGGATCGAGCAGCTTCTTCGACCGCATCATCTGCAGGTCCACCCCACCAAGGGGAGAGCCGCGATAGCCCGTCACCAGCCCTGCCGTGTTCAGGCCCGCCGCCCGGTCGCGTGCCGACTGCATCAGCATCAGGCGAACCAGCGCCTGCGTGCCGTTCAGCAGCACATGGCGCTTGGTCAGGTCGAAGCGATCGGCAAGGGAAATGTCCTGAACGCTCATCTTGCTTCCTCCCAAAGCTGGACGGCCATGAGCCACAGTATAGGTCAGGTAAGCTGACCGATAAAGTCCTTTGTTCTTGTCCCGCTTCTCTCTATGTGTTGCGCAAAACGCATGGCAGGGATGCACCAAGGTATGAACGGGCTGGACTGGGACAAGCTGCGGATATTCCACGCGGTGGCAGAGGCGGGCAGCCTGACCCATGCGGGGGATGCGCTGCACCTGTCGCAGTCGGCGGTCAGCCGGCAGGTGCGCGCGCTGGAGGAGGGCCTTGGCACCACGCTGTTCCATCGCCATGCGCGCGGCCTGATCCTGACGGAACAGGGCGAGATGCTGTTCGACGCCACCAAGGCTATGAACCGCAAGCTCGACACCACCGCCGCCCGCATCCGCGACAGCGAGGAGCATGTCTTCGGCGAATTGAAAGTCACGACCACGACCGGCTTCGGGACGCTGTGGCTGGTCCCGCGGCTCGCCAAGCTTTACGAGCGCTATCCCGATCTCAAGATCGACCTGCTGTTGGAAGAGCGGGTGCTGGACCTGCCGATGCGCGAGGCCGACGTCGCCATCCGCATGAAGGAGCCGAGCCAGGCCGACCTGATCCGCCGCCGCCTGCTGAACATCCGGATGCGGCTTTACGCCTCGCCCGAATATGCAGAGCGCATCGGCCTGCCGCAGAAGGTCGAGGAACTGGCCGCCCATCGCCTGATCTGCCAGAATCCCACAACGCCGCAGGTGCAGGCGGGCGCGGTCCTGGCGCAGGCGCTGCTGACCCAGCAGTCGCCCTCCACCCTGCTGGTCAACAGCTACTTCGGCGTCCTGCAGGGCGTGCTCAGCCATGTCGGCATCGGCATTCTGCCCAACTACATGGAACACGAGATGCCGCAGCTTGTCCGCGTGCTGCCGGACGTCGAGTCGACCGAGGTCCCGGTCTTCCTGGCCTTTCCCGAAGAATTGCGCTCGTCCCGCCGCGTTGCAGCATTCCGGGATTTCGTGCTTGAGGAAATTCAGACGATGAAGCGCAACTCGGACGAGAACTGAGTTATTGCCTTCTACCAGTGCCATGCATGGTCCGCATGGCGGTCATGCATCAATAAAGTTAAGGCGCGCTTGAACTGCAAGCGAGGCGCCGCTTATTTGGGCATTGAAGGAACACGAGGAGACTCGCGTTGCTTCAACCTCCCTGTTGGACTTGGGCCGGGCCTTTGTGCCCGGCTTTTTTTTGCTGCATCGCAGCGCCGTCCTTCATCTTTCCCTTCCGCGCGGCTGGCCCTAGAAGGCTGGCAACCGCACCAAGGGGGACCCTCGCCATGCAGAACGAACCAGCGATCACCGAGGAACTGGTCGCCGCGCATGGGCTGAAGCCTGACGAATACCAGCGCATCCTGGACATCATCGGACGCGCGCCGACCTACACGGAACTCGGCATCTTCTCGGCGATGTGGAACGAGCATTGTTCCTACAAGTCGTCGAAGAAATGGCTGCGGACGCTGCACACGACCGGCCCGCAGGTGATCTGCGGCCCCGGCGAGAACGCGGGCGTCGTGGACATCGGCGACGGGCAGGTCGTGGTCTTCAAGATGGAGAGCCACAACCACCCCAGCTACATCGAGCCGCACCAGGGCGCCGCGACCGGCGTCGGCGGCATCCTGCGCGACGTCTTCACCATGGGCGCCCGCCCCATCGCTGCGATGGACGCGCTGAGCTTCGGGCGGCCGGAACACCCCCGCACCCCGCATCTGGTCAAGGGCGTGGTCGAAGGGATCGGCGCCTATGGCAACGCCTTCGGCGTCCCGAACGTTGGCGGAGAGGTCCGCTTCCACCGCGCCTATGACGGCAACTGCCTGGTCAACGCCTTCGCGGCGGGCCTGGCCGATGCCGACCGCATCTTCTATTCGGCGGCCTCGGGCGTGGGGATGCCGGTGGTCTACCTTGGCGCCAAGACCGGCCGTGACGGCGTGGGCGGGGCGACGATGGCTTCGGCCGAGTTCGACGACACCATCGAGGACAAGCGCCCCACCGTGCAGGCCGGCGACCCCTTTACAGAGAAGTGCCTGCTGGAAGCCTGCCTCGAACTGATGGCGACGGATGCGGTCATTTCCATCCAGGACATGGGCGCTGCGGGGCTGACCTGTTCCGCCGTCGAGATGGGCGACAAGGGCGGGCTCGGCATCAAGCTGGTGCTGGACCACGTGCCCCAGCGCGAAGCCGCGATGACGGCCTACGAGATGATGCTGTCGGAAAGCCAGGAGCGGATGCTCATGGTGCTGAAGCCCGAGAAAGAGGCAGAAGCGCGGGCGATCTTCGAGAAATGGGACCTCGACTTTGCCATCGTGGGCGAGACCATCGCCGAGGACCGCTTCCTGATCCTGCACGGCAACGAGGTCATGGCCGACCTGCCGCTGTCCAAGCTGTCGTCGAGCGCGCCGGAATACGACCGTCCCTGGGTAGAGACTCCTGCCCCCGAGCCCTTGGGCGACCTGCCCGAGATCGCGCCCATCGCGGCGCTGAAGGCGCTGATCGGCTCGCCCAACTACGCCCGCAAGGCATGGGTGTGGGAGCAGTATGACACCCAGGTCGGCGGCGACACGATCCGCAAGCCCGGACTCGGCGCGGGCGTCGTGCGCGTCCACGGCACGAACAAGGCGCTGGCCTTCACCAGCGACGTGACGCCGCGCTACGTGCGTGCGAACCCGGTCGAGGGCGGCAAGCAGGCCGTGGCGGAAGCTTGGCGCAATCTCGTCGCCTGCGGGGCGCAGCCGCTCGCCGCGACCGACAACCTGAACTTCGGCAACCCCGAGAAGCCCGAGATCATGGGCCAGTTCGTCGGCGCAATCAAAGGGATCGGCGAGGCCTGCCGGGCGCTCGACTTCCCCATCGTGTCGGGCAACGTGAGCCTTTACAACGAGACCGACGGTCAGGCGATCCTGCCCACCCCCACCATCGGCGCGGTCGGCCTTATCGAGACGCTGGACGAGCTGATCGCCGGGGTTCCCCACAAGGGCGACCTCGCGCTGGTGATCGGGGTCACGGGCGGCCACATGGGCCAGTCGGCGCTGGCCGCCGAGGCCTGGGGCATCGAGGCAGGCGACGCGCCTTCCGTTGATCTGGCGGCCGAGCGCGCGCATGGCGAGTTCCTGCTGGCCCATCGCAACCACATCCGCGCGGCGACCGACCTTGCCGATGGCGGCCTCGCGCTCGCCGCCTTCGAGATGGCCGAGGCGGCGGGCATGGGAGTGACGCTGGACGCCGCCGACATCCCGACGCTGTTCGGAGAGGACCAGGCCCGCTACCTGATCGCCGCGCCTGCGGCGGATGCGGGCAGCCTGCTCGACGCGGCCCGCGCTGCCGGCATCGAGATCGCCGAGGTCGGCCGCTTCGGCGGCGACCGGGTCACGCTGGGCGGCGACTCGGCTGCCTTGGCGGAACTGTCCGAGCTTTACCGCACGGCCTTCGCGGGTGCGATCCGGGGTGACGTGCCGGACCACGCCTGAGCCTTGCGTCAGCGCCAGACCGGGGGCTGTCTGCCCCCATCGTCGTATACGACGACCCCGAGGATATTCACGAAGAAGAAGCTCTTGGGCGCTCTCGCTGACGCCGCAAAGCCCTCGCCGGGTCACGCCCTTGCAAAGGCGCGGTGCAGGACAACTCCTGCAACATCTTCTGTCTTCAAATATCCCCGCCGGAGGCTCCGACAGGGACGCCAATACGCCGGTCAGCCCTGTGGCGCCCCGCTGCCCGCCGACGTCCATTCCGGCAGAATCACGGTGAAGCGGCTGCCCAGCCCTTTCGCGCTGTCGATCTTCAACCGCCCCCGGTGGCGGGCGACGATGTGCTTGACGATGGCAAGGCCCAGGCCGGTGCCGCCCTTCTCGCGCGAGCGGTGGGTGTCCACGCGATAGAAGCGTTCCGTAAGGCGCGGCAGGTGAACCTCGTCGATGCCCTCGCCATTGTCGGCGATCTCGATCGCCCAGCCGGGGCCGCGCAGGACGGGTTCGTGCGCGACATGGGACAGGGTGGCGCGGACCTCTCCACCGGTGCGACTGCCGTATTTGACCGCGTTCTCGATCAGGTTGTGCAACACCTGCTGGATCTGGTCGGCGTCGCCCATGACCGGAGCGGCCCTGTCGGTGCCGATCTGGCGCAGCGTGACATCCGCAGCCTGTGCAGTCGGACCCAGCGTGGCGCAGGCACTGCGGACCAGCGTGGCCAGGTCCACGCGATCAGAGGGGCGGCGGCGTTCTTCCTGCTCGACGCGGCTGAGAGACAGAAGGTCGCCGATCAGGCGGTTCATCCGGCCCGCCTCCCGGTCCATGATGGCCAGGAACCGCTCGCGCGCGGCGGCGTCGTCGCGGGCGGGGCCGCGCAGCGTCTCGATGAAGCCCATCAGCGCAGTCAGGGGCGTGCGCAGCTCGTGGCTGACATTGGCGACGAAATCGCGGCGCATCTGCTCGGCCTGCTCGACGCCGGTGGTGTCTTCCAGCACGACGGTTGCACCGCGGCGGCCTCGCACGGTCAGCGAAGACACGGTAACGACGCATCTCCGTTCCCGTCCCCGCGCGCGTATGCCGACCGACAGGCGCACGGGTGCGGGCGCCTGGACAGGTGCAAGGACCTGGTCCACGGCGCGGTTGACAAGCGGCTGGCGCAGGACGGTGACGAAGGGGCGGTCGGTCAGGCCGGGGCCCAGCATCTCGACGGCGGCGGTGTTCGCCATGACGACGCGGGCCTCGCGGTCCAGGACCAGCATCGCCGCCGGGACCGCATCGCCGATCTGCTGCAGGGCGACGCTGTCCATGGCGCGCGTCAGCCGACCGGGCGCAGGCCCGCGCGGAAGCGTGCGGCGTTGGCGCGATAGCGGGCGGCCGATTGGCGCAGCCCCGCGATCGCTGCCTCGTCAAGCTGGCGCACCACGCGTCCGGGCGCGCCCATGACCAGCGCGCCGGGCGGGATCTGCTTGCCCTCGGCCACCAGCGCGCCCGCGCCGATCAGCGCGCCCTCGCCGATGACGGCACCGTTCAGGATCGTCGCGCCCATGCCGATCAGCGCCCCGTCACCGACCGTGCAGCCATGCAGGATCGCCTTGTGGCCCACCGTCACATCCGCGCCGATCCGCAGCGGGAAGCCGGGATCGGTGTGAAAGACGCAGCCGTCCTGCACGTTCGATCCCCGGCCGATGCGGATCTCCTCGTTGTCGCCGCGCAGGACGGCGGCCCACCAGACGCTCGCTTCCTCCTCGAGCACGATGCGGCCGATCAGCTGCGCGTCGGGCGCCACCCAAGCATCGGGCGCGATTTCAGGGGCGATCCCGTCGAGTTCCCAGATCATGCAGCTTCCTCCATCAGTTTTCGTACGAAACCGCCCAGCGCCGGACGGCGGTCGCGGCGCAGGCGCTCGGCGGTCAGGATGGCGCGGAGGTCGGCCTCGGTCGCCTCGATGTCGTCATTGACCAGAACATAGTCGTATTCGGCCCAGTGGCTGATCTCGTCCCGGCTTTTCAGCATCCGCCGGGCGATCACGTCCTCGCTGTCCTGGTTGCGCGTCCGCAGCCGGCGCTCCAGTTCCGGCAGGCTCGGCGGCAGGATGAAGATCGACACGACCTGCGAGCCCAGCGTCGAGGCGCGGATCTGCTGGCCGCCCTGCCAGTCCACGTCGAAGAGCGTGTCGCGGCCCTCGGCCATCGCCAGTTCCACGGGGCCGCGCGGGGTGCCGTAGCAGTTGCCGAAGACCTCGGCATGTTCCAGCATCTCGCCTTCCGTCACCATGCGGTCGAAGGCGGGCTTGTCCATGAAATAGTAATGCTGCCCCTCGACCTCGCCCGGGCGCGGGCTGCGGGTGGTGGCCGAGACCGAGAACCGCAGCGTCGGGTCCCATTCCATCAGCCTGCGCGCGAGCGTGGACTTGCCCGCGCCCGAGGGCGACGAAATGATGATCAGCAATCCGCTGCGCTGCATGGTCCCTCTTCCGGCTGGGTCGGCGCGGACAGTTGCCCCACGCGGGCAGGCAAGGTCAAGGACAGGGCGGTTATGGACCTGGGCGCCCGGGCGCTATATCTGGCAGGCATGGACAAGAAGCCGCCCCTGATCCTTTATCTCGCCGCGCCGCGCGGATTCTGCGCGGGCGTGGACCGCGCCGTGCAGATCGTGGAACTCGCGCTGCAGAAATGGGGCGCGCCGGTCTATGTGCGTCACGAGATCGTGCACAACCGCTTCGTCGTGGACGGCTTGCGCGACAAGGGCGCGGTCTTCGTCGAGGAACTGGACGAGGTGCCGGGCGACCGTCCCGTGATCTTTTCGGCCCATGGCGTGCCGAAATCGGTCCCGGCCGAGGCGCGGCGGCGCGAGATGGTCTTCGTGGACGCGACCTGCCCCTTGGTCAGCAAGGTCCATATCGAGGCCGAGCGGCACCACGCCGAGGGCCTCCAGATGGTCATGATCGGCCATGCGGGCCACCCCGAGGTGCTGGGCACCATGGGCCAGCTTCCGCCCGGCGAGGTGATCCTGGTCGAGACGGTCGAGGACGTGGCGCAGGTCATGCCGCGCGATCCGGACAGGCTCGCCTGGATCACCCAGACGACGCTGTCGGTGGACGACACCGCGCAGATCGTGGCGGCGCTGCAGGCGCGGTTCCCCGCCATCGTTGGCCCTGCCAAGGACGACATCTGCTATGCGACGACGAACCGGCAGGCGGCGGTCAAGGCCATCGCGCCGAAGATCGACGCGCTGCTGGTGATTGGGGCGCCGAACAGTTCGAACTCGAAGCGGCTGGTCGAGGTCGGACGCTCGGCGGGCTGCGACTATGCGCAGCTCGTGATGCGGGCGGCGGATATCGACTGGCGGGCGCTGGAAGGCATCCGCTCGGTCGGCGTCACGGCCGGGGCGAGCGCGCCCGAGGTGCTGGTGGACGAGGTCATCGCTGCCTTTGCGGACCGGTATGACCTGACGGTGGAACTGGTCGAGACCGCGCAGGAGCGGGTCGAGTTCAAGGTGCCGCGCGTGTTGCGCGAGGCCTGAGCCCTTCGCCACCGACGCGCTGCCCGCACTTGGGCCTGCCGGCCCTTTCTCGCTGAAAACAGTCCATTGGACTGTTTTCCCGGCGCTCGGAAGCCGGGATATTTCCACGAAGACGAACAGCGGTCTTGCAGGGCGGGCGGGCAGTTGCCCGTTGCCTCCTGTCCCGGATAAGACCGGACCTGAAAGGATACGTTCAATGCCCGAACTTCACGCCTGGACCGATGGCGCCTGCAGCGGCAATCCCGGACCGGGGGGCTGGGGGGTGCTGATGCGCGCGCTGGACGGCGAGACGGTCGTGAAGGAGCGCGAGCTTTCGGGGGGAGAGCCTGCCACCACCAACAACCGGATGGAGCTGATGGCCGCCATCTCGGCGCTCGAGGCGCTGAGCCGCCCTACGACCATCACCATCACCACCGATTCGGCTTATGTGAAGAACGGCGTTACGAGCTGGATCCACGGCTGGAAGCGGAACGGCTGGAAGACCGCCGACCGCAAGCCCGTCAAGAACGCCGACCTGTGGCAGCGGCTGGACGAGGCGCGCAACCGCCACCAGGTCACCTGGGCCTGGATCAAGGGCCACGCCGGGCATCCGGAAAACGAGCGCGCGGATGAGCTGGCCCGCGCGGGCATGGCGCCGTTCAAATGACCGAGGGCATCCTGACCGGGGCGAACCTGCCCCTGCTGGTCTGGCTGCTCGACTATTCCTCGGCACTGGTCTTTGCGCTGACGGGGGCGCTGGTGGCCAGCCGCCTGCAGCTCGACCCCGTGGGCTTCATCTTCATGGCGACGATGACGGCCGTGGGCGGGGGCACGCTGCGCGACCTGATCCTGAACCGCGCGACTGTCTTCTGGGTGGACCGCCCCTCGCTGATCCTGCTGGCGGCGGGGGCGGCGATGCTGGTCTTCTGGACCGCGCATCTGGTCGAAAGCCGCCAGCAGTGGCTGCGCTGGCTGGACGCTTTCGCCTTGGCCGTCGCCGTCCCGGCAGGGGTCGGCGTCGCGCTGGCTGCCGGAGTTTCCCCGGTGATCGTGGTCCTGATGGGCGTCGTCACCGGCACCTTCGGCGGGCTGATGCGCGACGTGGTCGGCAACGAGCTGCCCCTGGTCCTGAAGCAGGGCGAGCTTTACATCACCGCCGCCTTCGGGGGCGCGCTGACGGCGGTGGTGCTGATCTGGCTCGGGCTGGACCGGTCCATCGCCGTGGTGCTGTGCGGTGCGGTCACGATGATCCTGCGGATCGGCAGTATGGTCCTGGGCTGGAGCCTGCCGGTCTATCGCCCCCGGCCCCCACGGAACCGCTAGAGCGGCTCGATATCGCCCTGCGCCCTTGTGGCGTGGAAGTCGGCGACCCAGGCGTCCAGCGTGCCGGCCGCGATGGCGTCGCGCATCCCCTGCATGATCTCCTGATAGTAATGCAGGTTGTGCCAGGTCAGCAGCATCCCCGAGATCATCTCTCCGGCGCGGAAGACATGGTGCAGGTAGGCGCGGGAATAACCCGTGCAGGCGGGGCAGGTGCAATGCTCGTCCAGCGGGCGCGGGTCATCGGCATGGCGGGCGTTCTTGATGTTGACCTGTCCGCGCCGCGTCCATGCCTGCCCCGTTCGGCCGGAACGCGAGGGCAGAACGCAGTCCATCATGTCCACGCCGCGCTGGACGGCGCCCACGATGTCATCGGGCTTGCCCACCCCCATCAGGTAGCGCGGCTGGTCGGCAGGCAGCAGGTCGGTCGCGTAGTCGAGCACGCCGAACATCGCCTCCTGCCCCTCGCCCACGGCCAGCCCGCCGATGGCATAGCCGTCGAAGCCGATCCGGCGCAGGGCCTCGGCCGATTCCTCGCGCAGGTCGCGCTCGACCCCGCCCTGCATGATCCCGAACAGCGCATGGCCGGGGCGGTCGCCGAAGGCGTCGCGCGACCGCTGCGCCCAGCGCATCGACAGCCGCATCGCCTCGGCCTGCCGTTCATGCGTGGCGGGCAGCGCGGGGCATTCGTCGAAGGCCATCACGATGTCGGACCCGAGCAGGCGCTGGATCTCCATGCTGGTTTCGGGCGACAGGAAGTAGCGCGAGCCGTCCACGTGGCTGGCGAAGGTCACGCCCTCCTCGGTCAGCTTGCGCAGTTCGGCAAGGCTCATCACCTGGAAGCCGCCCGAGTCGGTCAGGATCGGCCGGTCCCAGTTCATGAAGCGGTGCAGGCCGCCCAGCCGGGCGATGCGTTCCGCGCCGGGGCGCAGCATCAGGTGATAGGTGTTGCCCAGCAGGATGTCGGCGCCGGTCGCGCGGACGCTTTCGGGCAGCATCGCCTTGACGGTCGCGGCGGTGCCCACGGGCATGAAGGCCGGTGTGCGGATCTCGCCGCGCGGGGTCTGGATGGCGCCGGTGCGCGCACGCCCGTCCGTCGCGTTCAGGGTGAAGGAAAATCCGGTCATCGGACGCTTCTAGTCCTCGGCGGACCCACCGGCAACCGCGCGCAACCTCACGTCCTTCTTCCCGAACGAAACACCACCGGAGCCCCGGTCCAGCCCTCAACTAGCCCGCCAGTTGCCGCAGGGTGCGCGCGCGGGCGGGCGGGATCGACCTGACCTCGAGACCCGTGAAGACATGCATGGTGTTCAACTGGCGGTCCATGACCGCGTGGTCGCTGACCCAGCCGCCCATCATCAGGTAGCTGCGCAGCAGGGGCGGCATCCCGGCCATGGCCCGCCCGGCATCGGGATGGTCGGTGAGAGGGGCAAAGCGGACCACTTCGGGCGCCTTGACGCGGGGCCGCCAGCGCAGGGGCGCGAGGTGGCGTTCCCGCAGCATGGCAAAGGCATCCTCGTAGCCGGCGGCGTCGGTGCCAAGAAAGGACGAACAGCCGAAGAGCAGTTCCACCCCCGTCTGGTCCACATGGCGTGCCAGGAAGGCCCAGGCCACGCGCAGGATGTCGGGGTCGGAATGCGCCGGACGCACGCAGAAGCGCCCGACCTCGACCATGGGACCGGGGAAGTCGCGCAGCCCCTCCAGGTCGTAGTACTGTGCGGAATAGCTGCGGTCGATCTCGGCGCCAGAGGCGAGGTGCATCATGCGGAAGCAGGCGACCAGCCGGCCGCTGCGCGCATCCTCGATCAGGGCATGGTGGCAGAGGTCGTCCAGGGCGTCCGCGTCCAGTGCCTCGGCGTCCTCGCGGCCGGTCCGTTGCCCGATGAAGCACAGCCAGCGCAGGCGCTGGGCGGCGCGCAGATCGTCCTCGCCCTGGGCGACGCGCACGCTGTAGCGGCCCCTGCGCAACTCCGGCATGACGCCACCCGATCCCCGATGGCGGGTTTCCCCGCATGATTCAAACGCCCGCGCCCGGGCGCCGTTCCCCGCCGTCCTGCGCGCTTGTCCCGGCGCGATCCAGTCCTAAGTTGAGGGGGAACCGCAACGGAAAGGCCGCCCCTCATGGCTGACAAGATCACCCGCAGCGACGCGGAATGGCGCGAACTGCTGGACCCGGCAACCTACCACGTCACCCGCCAGGCAGGAACGGAGCGCCCCTTCTCTCACCCCGGCTTTCCCAAGGGTCCCGGCCACTATGTCTGCGCCTGCTGCGGGACAAAGGTCTTCGACGGTGACCAGAAGTTCGAAAGCCACTGCGGTTGGCCCAGCTTCTCGCGTGCGGCGGGCAACATCGAGGAACACCGCGACCTCAGCCACGGCATGATCCGCACCGAGGTCCGCTGCGAGCGCTGCGACGCGCATCTGGGCCACGTCTTCCCCGACGGCCCCCCGCCCACGGGCCTGCGCTACTGCATCAACGGCGTGGCGATCCGCTTCGTCCCCGAAGGCGCGCAGACCGCGGCGGCGGAGTAAGGGCGAATCAGTTCTCGCCACCCAGCAGCGAGCCCGCATCGACGCGGCCGACATTGCCCAGAAGCTGGCGCAGCAGGCCCGAGCCCTGGACGCCGTTGTCGGTCACGCGCCGCGACAGCGTCACGATGCGGCCACGCTCCAGCCCGAAGCGCTCGACGTTGGTGACGACGCCCGCCTCGTCGAAGCTGATGGCGACGACCTGGCGGTCAACCTCGCGCGGGGCGTTCATCGCGTAGTGCTCCCAGCGCGAGCCGACGTAATACCAGCTCGACCCGGTCAGCACCCCCTGCGATCCGGGCCGGCCGACCAGCATCTCGAGATCGTCGCGCCGCGTCTGGCCGACGACCACGGCGGCAAGCTCGTCATCGGTGGGGACATGGCCGTGGTTGCGGTACATCCGGGTGCAGCCGGCCGCTGCGACAAGAGGGGCCGCAAGGGCCAGGGCGATCGCCCGCCGCCGGGTCATGGACATCGGGATACCTTCCCCTCGTTCGGGCCTGCCCGTTCCCGGCACCGGCCTTTTGTTCTTAGCGGCCCCCTTCCCTGCCCGAAGGCCCGGTTGACGGCGCCGGACCCGCTTAGCAAACTCGCACCCGCCGCTCAAGAACATCGGGGCCAAGGTGCCCCGTCCCGCAAACGCGTCCCCCGGGATGCCTGCCCGACAAGGCAAGATCATGTCTTCTGCACCCTTCACCCATGCGCTGCGCCTGTCGCAGCTGAGCCCGCGTCGCCCCAACCCCGTGGACCTGTCGCCCGATGACGAGGCCCGTGCCCGGATCGCGGCTGCCCTTGACCTGACCGCCCCGCCCGAGGTTCGGCTGACCGGCACCATCACGGCCGCGCCGAACGATGCCTGGCTGCTGGAAGGCCGCCTGACCGCGCGGGTGCAGCAGGCCTGCGTCGTCACGCTCGCCCCCGTGCGCACCGACATCGACGAACCGGTGCGCCGCCTTTATTCGCCTTATGCCTCGCCTCCCGAGGGCGACGAGGTCGAGATGCCGGACGACGAGATCGAGCCCCTGGGCCCCACCATCGACGCGGGTGCCGTGCTGGTCGAGGCGCTTGCGCTGGCCCTGCCGCCCTATCCCCGCCGCGAGGATGCCGAGTTGCCCGAAGGCGCATCGGACCCTGATGACGAGGGCGACGATGCTGCGCGGCGGCCCTTCCAGGGGCTTGCGGATCTGCTGGGACGCAAGGACAATTAAGCCACAGCCTTGCGACGCGGGGGCCTTTGCCCTTGCGGATCGCGGGTTTGTGCCGTATCTGCGCGGTTCGATCCGAAACACGAACGGGTCGGGATGAGGATTCACCCGGCCCCCTGCCACCGAAGGTTGTCCCATGGCCGTCCCTCAGAACCGAGTTACCCGGTCCCGCCGCAACATGCGCCGTTCGCATGACGGGCTGGTCGCCGGTAACCCCAACGAATGCTCGAACTGCGGCGAACTGAAGCGCCCGCACCACGTCTGCCCTTCCTGCGGTCACTACGCCGACCGTGAAGTCGTCGCCCAGGCGAACGACATCGACCTGGACGACGACGCGGCCTGATCGCGCTGATCGCAGGGTGCGATGACGACCTCGCTTTCCAAGGCAGACCCGTCGCGCCCCGGCGTAACAGGCCCGGTGGTGATTTCGGTCGATGCGATGGGTGGCGACCGCGGCCCCGCCGCCGTCGTCGCGGGCATCGAGAAAAGCGCCGAAAAGAACCCTGACATCCGCTTCATCGTCCACGGCCCCGAGGATGAGCTGCGCCGCATGATCTCGCGGCGCAAGGGGCTGGCGGACCGCTGCGACATCCGCAACGCCACCGGCGTCGTGACGATGGACGACAAGCCCGCGCAGGTGATCCGGCAGGCGCAGGACACCTCGATGTGGTCGGCCATCGAATCCGTCCGCGCGGGCGAGGCGACCGTGGCCGTCAGCTGCGGCAATACCGGCGCGCTGATGGCACTGTCCACGCTGCGTCTGCGCAAGCTGCCCGGCGTGAACCGGCCGGCCATTGCGGTGCTGTGGCCTTCGCGGGGGCCGCAGGGCTTCAACGTGATTCTGGACGTGGGCGCCGACATCAAGGCGGATGCCACCGACCTGCTGCAATACGCGATGATGGGCGCCTCCTACGCCCGCAACGGCCTGGGCCTGCAGCGCCCGCGAATCGGCCTGCTGAATGTCGGGACCGAGGACCACAAGGGCCGCCCCGAGCTGAAGGAAGCCCACGCGCTAATCGCTGCAGCCGCCGACCGCGCGAATGCCGAATATGTCGGCTTTGTCGAGGGCGGCGACCTGATGAGCGCCCGCGTGGATGTGATCGTCACCGACGGCTTCACCGGGAATATCGCATTGAAGACCGGCGAGGGGACAGCCAAGCTGGTCGGCGACTTCCTCAAGGACGCCTTTGCCAATTCCATCATGTCAAAGTTCGCCGCCGTTCTCGCCATGACCTCGCTGAAGCGGCTGCAGAAGCGCATCGACCCCCGTCGCGTGAACGGGGGCGTGTTCCTCGGACTGAACGGCACGGTGGTCAAGTCGCACGGCTCGGCGGATGCCACGGGCGTGTCTGCCGCGATCAAGCTGGCCTTCAAGCTGGCGGAGTCGGGCTTCCAAGACCGCCTGGCCGCACGCGTGGCGCAGGCCAATGAACAGGCCGAGGTCGCGCACGGCGTTAAGCAGGCAGGTCTATGATGCGTCGTTCGGTGGTTCGGGGAACGGGGCATTACCTTCCCGAGCGCGTGGTCGAGAACAGCTATTTCGAGTCGATGCTGGACACCACGGACGAGTGGATCCGCTCGCGCACGGGGATCGAGCGGCGGCATTTCGCGGCCGAGGGCGAGTTCACCTCGGACCTGGCCATCGCCGCGGCGCGCCAGGCACTGGAACGCGCGGGCATGGTGGCCGAGGACCTGGACGCCATCGTCGTGGCGACCTCGACCCCCGACCTGACCTTTCCGGCCACCGCCACCATCGTGCAGGCGGGCCTGGGGATGCAGCGGGGCTTTGCCTATGACATCCAGGCGGTCTGCGCGGGCTTCGTCTTCGCGCTGTCCAATGCCGACGGGCTGATCAAGTCGGGCCAGGCCGACCGGGTGCTGGTGATCGGCGCCGAAACCTTCAGCCGCATCATGGACTGGACCGACCGCGGGACCTGCGTCCTGTTCGGCGATGGCGCGGGCGCTGTGATCCTGGAAGCCGTCGAGGGCGAGGGCACCAGCGACGACCGCGGCATCCTGGCGACCGACCTCAACAGCGACGGCAACCTGCGCGAGTTGCTGTACGTGGACGGCGGCGTCAGCCGCACCGGCACCGTGGGCTTCCTGCGGATGCAGGGGAACCTGGTGTTCCGCCACGCAGTGGAAAAGCTGGCCGCCACGGCCAAGCGGGTGCTGGACAAGGCGGGGCTGACGCCCGGCGACATTGACTGGCTGGTTCCGCATCAGGCGAACCTGCGGATCATCGTGGGCACCGCGCAGAAGATGCAGCTTCCGATGGACAAGGTGGTGCTGACGGTCGCGGACCACGGCAACACCTCCGCCGCCTCGATCCCGCTGGCGCTGTCGGTCGCGGACACGCAGGGCAAGTTCAAGCCGGGCGATGTCGTCGTGACCGAGGCCATCGGCGGCGGCATGAGCTGGGGCAGCGTCGTCCTGCGCTGGTAGGAACCGGGCGCAGCACCGGCCAATTCCTTGATCTTGGCTGGAACCTGACCTCCGGCACATGGTTCTTCCTGCTCATGCCATCTTGTCCTAGGCTGGTCCCATGCAGAACGAACCCGCCAGCCTGATCGCCTATTGCGGCGCGCCTCCGGTCCCTGCCACCCTTGCAGGGGCGTGGAACCTCGATCCCGTCCTTCTTGCGGCGCTGGCTCTCTGGGCCGGGCTGCTGTTGCGCCATCCGGGGCGCATCGCCGGATGGTCGGCATGGATGCTGGCGGTCCTGGTCTTCGTCTCGCCCCTTTGCAACCTGACCTCGGCGCTGTTCTCGGCACGGGTCGTCCACCACGTTCTGCTGACCGCTGCCATCGTGCCCTTGGCCCTTGCAGGATTGAGCGCCCGGTTGCGGGAACGGTTGCAGGTGCTCGGTCCCGGCGCGGCGGTCCTGCTGCACGCGGCGGCGATGTGGGCCTGGCACGCGCCCGGCCCCTATGCCTGGGCGCTGTCCACCGTGCCCGGATACTGGCTGATGCAGGCCACGCTTGCGGGCAGCGCCGCCGCCGTCTGGCTGTGCGTGCTGGGCGCAGAGCGTGGCGCGGCCACCATTGCCGCAGGGGGCACCTTCCTGCAGATGGGCTTTCTGGGCGCGATCATCCTTTTCGCGGGCCAGCCGCTCTACGCCCCGCATCTTCTGACCACCGCGCCCTGGGGCCTGAGCGCGCTGGCCGACCAGCAGCTTGCCGGGCTGGTGATGTGGGTTCTGGGCGCCCTGCCCTACATGGGTGCGCTGCTGTGGCAGGCGGCCAGGCTGGCCGAGGACCTGCCCGATCCGGCGGAAGCCGCCCGGTGATCGGGGCGCTGTTCGATCTCATCAGGGGCATCGTCACCTCCGAGGCCTTCCTTGCCGCCGTCAAGTTCCTTCATGTCGGCGCCATCGCACTCTGGGCGGGCGGCCTGATCGGCCTGCCCTGGCTGATGGCGCAGCGCGACGGGATCAGGCGGCGTGGCGGGAAGCACGCGCTCAAGCGGCTGCATGCCATGGCGCGGATGCTGCATATCAGGCTGGTCTCGCCCGCCGCCGTGCTGGCCATCGCATCGGGCACGGCGCTGATCTTCCTGCGCGAAACCTATGCGCCCTGGTTCACCGCCAAGCTGGGCTTTATCGTGCTGCTGGGGGCGGGCCATGTCCTTTGCGCGCGCACGATGGTCAAGCTGTTCGCCGACGACCCCATCGAGGAAGAGCCGGACAACGACCTCGACCCCCGCCGCCTGCGGCTGCGCCCCGGCCGGGCGATCCTGCTGAACGGCCTGATCGGCGTCGGCGCACTCGGCGTGCTGCTGGTGGTGCTGATGAAGCCGCCGCTGGACTTTTCCGGGATCGCGCCGGACCTGTTCCAGCCGGGCGCATTGGGCGACCGGCTCGGGCTTCAGTCGTCGGACGACACCATGAGGCCGATGCCGTGATCGAAGATCAGCTTGCCCCCGTGATAGCCCGCCACGCCGACGGTCAGCGCGCCCAGGAACGACAGGGCCAGCCCGTTCGGCAGGACAGGGTAGGTGCCGTCAAGCCTGAGGCCCCAGTTCGCCCCCACTACCGCCAGGAAGGTCAGGGCGGCAACCGCGTGGCTCCAGCTTGCGCTGCGCAGGCGGATGCCGGGGACAAGCAGGATCTCTCCGATCCCCACGAGGCTGGCGGCCACGCCCGACAGGAAGGCACCGCCCACCGCCCAGGTGGCGGCGCGGGCGAAGAAGGGGTCGCCGAACAGCCAGAAGAACACGTCGAAGCCCAGCACGAGGATCGACAGCGCGATCGGGAAATGCACCAGCATCGCGTGGACCGGATGGCCGATGAAGGCGATGGCCGAGCCGCTGTCCAGCTGCATCACCGGGGGCGAGGAGCTGTCCGTCGGCTTGCCCGCGCCGTTCCCGTTGCCCTTGTCCTGCGCCATGGTCTGTCCTTCCGTCCGTCTCGGGTCATGATGGCAGGCGCGGCCCTGCTTGTCACCGCCTGCGACCGGCCGCTGTCAGCGCTGAATCCGGCAGGTCCCGCCGCCTCGCAGATCGGCCACCTGGGCCGGGTGATGCTGGCCAGCCTCGGGCTCGTCTGGATCGGCATGGTCGTGCTGGTCCTTGCCGTCATGCTGCGGCCCCGTGCGTTTGCCCGCGTGGGGCTGAGGACATGGCTCATCGTGGGCGGGCTGGTCCTGCCCCTGTCGGCGCTGGTGCCGCTGTTCCTGTGGTCGGTCGTGCTGACGGGCCGCCTGATGCCGGGCGGGGCCGAGCCTACCCGCATCCAGGTCGAGGGCGCGATGTGGGCCTGGACCTTCACCTATCCCGACACGCTGGGCGCGCTCAGCCGGGGAACGCTGTTCCTGCCCGCGGGCGAGCCGGTGGTGCTTGAGATCACGGCCCGCGACGTGATCCATTCCTTCTGGGTGCCCCGCCTTGCCGGCAAGATGGACGCCATCCCCGGCCATGTGAACGAGCTGAAGGTCATGGCCGACGCCCCCGGCGTGATCGAGGGCCAGTGCTCAGAATTCTGCGGCCAGGGCCATGCGCTGATGCGCTTCGTTGTCGATGTCCGCACGCCCGAGGACCATGCCGCCGCCCTGGCCGCCTTGGCCGAAGGGCGCGCGCCCGAGCCCGCGCCCGAATGGGTGCCGCCACGCGCCGTCGGCGCCGCCGCCCCTGCGCCGCCCTCGCCCTCGTCGGACTCGGGCACGGCCACCGGTGGACCGCCCGGAACCGGTCCGCAGCCGGTCCCCATGCCGCCTGCGCCGTCGCAGGGCTCGGCCGCAGGCTCTGCCGACGTCCCCACCACGGTCCTGAGGGAGTCCTCGCCATGAGTTCGGCCAGTTCGGAGCCCCCGGCCCGTCACGCGTCCGGCAGACGCGCCACCGTTGAAGAGGCGATCGACGCTGCGCCCCCGATGCCTGCGCCCGATGACGGGCTGTCGCCCCTGGAACGGCACAAGGCGCTTGAGGCGCTGTGGAGCTCGGGGCGGGGCCTGCAGCGGTTGTCCTCGGTCAACCACACGGTTCTCGGCATCCGCATCATGCTGACGGCCAGCGTCTTCTTCGGCGTGGGCGGCCTGCTCGCCATGCTGATCCGGGCGCAGCTTGCCACGCCCGAGACGGCCTTCCTGGACGCGCCTGCCTATGCGCAGGTCTTCACCATGCACGGGACGCTGATGATGTTCCTGTTCGCGATCCCCATGCTGGAGGGGATCGCGATGTATCTGCTGCCCAAGATGATGGGCGGGCGCGACCATGCCTTTCCGCGCCTCGCGGCCTATGGCTACTGGTGCTACCTGTTCGGGGGCGTGACGCTGCTGACCGCCCTGGTGCTGGGGCTTGCCCCCGCCTCGGGCTGGTTCATGTACACGCCGCTGTCCTCGGACGTGTATTCGCCCGGCATCAACTCGGACATCTGGCTGCTGGGCATCACCTTTGTCGAGATCTCCTCGATCGCCGTCGGCATCGAGTTGTCGGTGACGATCCTGCGGATGCGCGCGCCGGGGATGTCGCTGGCGCGGATGCCGATCTTCGCCTGGTACATGCTGATCACGGCGCTGATGATCGTCGTGGGCTTTCCGCCGCTGGCCATGGGCTCGCTGCTGCTGGAAGCCGAGCGCGCCTTCGGGCTGCCCTTCTTCGATCCCACGCGTGGTGGCGACCCGCTGCTGTGGCAGCACCTGTTCTGGATCTTCGGCCACCCCGAGGTCTACATCATCTTCCTGCCCGCCGCCGGGATGCTGGCGACCTTGATCCCGACCTTCGCCCGCCGGCCGCTGGTGGCCTACAAGGCGGTGGTCGCGGCCATCATCGCCATGGGGATCATCAGCTTCCTGATCTGGGCGCACCACATGTTCACCGTGGGGATGCCCAAGCTGGCGGTGGATTTCTTCGCCGTCGCCTCAAGCGCCGTGGTGCTGCCGACCGCGGTGCAGTTGTTTGCGCTGATCGCCACCATGGCGGCGGGACGGATGATCCGCAGCGTGCCGATGCTTTACGCCTTCGGCTTCTTCGCGGTCTTCGTGAACGGAGGCCTGACGGGCGTCATGGTCGCCGTCGCGCCCTTCAACTTCCAGATCCACGACACCCATTTCGTCGTGGCGCACATGCATTACGTGCTGTTCGGCAGCCTCGTCTTCGGCGCGCTGGCCGGGCTTTACTACTGGCTGCCGCACCTGACCGGACGGCTGTCGATCCACCGGCTGTCGATCCCGGCCTTCTGGCTGATCTTCCTGGGCTTCAACGGAACCTTCCTGCTGATGCACCTGACCGGGCTGCTGGGGATGCCCCGCCGGGTCTATAGCTATGGCTGGGACGACGGCTGGGCCGCGCTGAACCTGGTGTCCTCGGTCGGAGGCTTCATCCAGACGATGGGCTTCGGGCTGGTGATCCTGGACGTGATCCTGACACGCCGCCACGGCCCGAGATTCCGCCGCAATCCCTGGGGCGCGCAGACGATGGAATGGGCCACCGCGACGCCGCCTCCGAACTACAACTTCGCGGCGCTGCCTCATGTCGACCGGCGCGGCGACAAGCTGGACCCGACGACGCTTGGCGGACAACTGGCCGCGGGGCGCGGCTATCTGGCAACGCCGCGTGGCTGGCAGGAAACGATGGTGGTCGAGGCCGTGTCAGGCCGGGCGGACCATTTCGCCATCCTGCCCCGGCGCACCTACCTGCCGCTGATCCAGGGGCTGGTGACCTGGGGCGCGATCCTGTGCATCCTGCTCAAGCTGTATCCGCTTGCCGCCGGGCTAACGGTCGTGCTGGCGGCGCTGTTCATCCTGGGCGCACAGGGCGCGGGTCTCGAACGCGACCACGGCCCCCTGCCCGTGGGCGGAGGTTTGGCGCTGCCGCCCCACCCCGAGGTCCGCAACTCGCTGCCCGTCTGGGGCATGACCTTCACGCTGCTGGCCAACGCGGCAATGTACGGGGCCTTGGGCTTTGGCGTCCTTTACCTGCGGCTGACCGCGCCCAACTGGCCGCCCCCTCCCGAGGCGATGGCCCTTCGCGGGCCCGGCGTGGCGCTGGCCGCGCTGGTGGCCGTCGGGCTGATCTTCGCGGCGGCAGCGGTGTCGCGCCTGACCATCCGCGCGAACGACCGCGACGAGGCCAAGGGCCGCTGGATCGTGGCAACCGCGCTGCCCTTGGCGGGTGCGACGCTGCTGGGCTTCTGGCTGCTCGCCAGCGGGCACCTGCCCGACCCGCGCGCCCATGCGCTGGGGGCCACGCTGAACGGGCTGGTGGCCTACGTGGCCGTTCATGCGGCGGTGGGGCTGGCCTTCCTTGCCTCGAACGCCCTGCGCTCGGCGGGCGGCTGGACAAGCCCGCGGCGCGGGACGGATTTCCTGCTGACGCGCATGTGGCTCGACTATACCGCCGCGACGGCGGCGATCAGCCTGGGGCTGGCGGCGCTGGTGGTCTGACGCGGCCCTTTCCCCGACCGCGCGCCCGCGCTATCAGGCGCCCATGCTGAAGACGCGCATCATCCCCTGCCTCGATGTGGCCGATGGCCGCGTGGTCAAGGGCGTCAACTTCGTGGACCTGATCGACGCGGGCGACCCCGTGCAGGCCGCCGCCGCCTATGACGCGGCGGGTGCAGACGAGCTCTGCTTCCTCGACATCCACGCCACGCATGAAAATCGCGGCACGATGTATGACCTCGTGACCCGCACGGCGGAACAGTGCTTCATCCCGCTGACCGTCGGCGGCGGCGTCCGCTCGCCCGAGGACGTGCGCGCCCTGCTGCTGGCGGGGGCTGACAAGGTGTCGTTCAACTCGGCCGCCGTCGCGGACCCCGACGTGATCGCGCGCTCCGCCGACCGCTTCGGCAGTCAGTGCATCGTCTGCGCCATCGACGCCAAGACGGTCGAGCCGGGCCGCTGGGAAATCTTCACCCATGGCGGCCGCCGCCCGACCGGGATCGACGCGGTCGAGTTCGCCCACACCGTCACGGGCAAGGGCGCGGGGGAAATCCTGCTGACCTCGATGGACCGCGACGGGACGCGGGCGGGCTTCAACATCCCGCTGACCCGCGCCATCGCCGATGCCGTGGACATCCCCGTGATCGCCTCGGGCGGGGTCGGCACGCTCGACCATCTCGTCGAAGGGGTGCGCGACGGTCACGCCAGCGCCGTTCTGGCGGCGTCGATCTTCCACTTTGGCACCTACACCATCGCCGAGGCCAAGGCCCACATGGCCGCGGCCGGTATCCCCGTGAGGCTGGAATGACCGCGCTGGAACGCCTTTCCGCCACGATCGAATCCCGTCGGGGCGCCGATCCGTCGTCCAGCTGGACAGCGCAGCTTCTGGCCAAGGGCCCGGAGAAATGCGCCGAGAAATTCGGCGAGGAAGCCGTCGAGGCGATCATCGAGGCCGTGCGCGGCGATCGCGCCCGGCTGACGGCGGAAGCGGCGGACGTGCTTTACCACCTACTGGTCATGCTCGCCGCGCGTGACGTGCCCCTGTCGGACGTGCTGGCGGAACTCGACCGGCGCGAAGGCCGCTCGGGCGTCGAGGAAAAGGCCGCGCGCGGGTCCTGAACCAGCGCCTCGGCTTTGGGGATCGCCGGGTCGTGCCTCATGGCAAGAAGATGGCAATCGCAAGCGCGGCCTCTCTTGTCAGCCTTCCCTTGTCAGGACGTCAGGAAACGGCCTTCGTTGTCGTCCTGCAAAACAACAGGCCCTTGCTGCGGAAAGCTGATATCCTGCTGGTGGTGCCATGATTGCCGAACCCCTTGCCCGGCCGGTCGGCCGGGGTAAGGGATCGGGTCCACCGGGAATTACTCGGCCGGGATCACCTTCACCGCGCCGTTCTGCGCCGAGAGGGCGATCTTGCCCTGCGCCAGCCGCAGCGCGTCGTTGCCGAAGACCTCGGCACGCCAGCCCGACAGCGCGGGCAGGTCACGGACCCCCGTCGCGATGGCGTCCAGTTCCGAGGACGAGGCGATCAGCTTCGGCGCCACCCCGGCTGCATCGGCCTTGGCCTGCAGCAGCACCCGCAGCAGCTGCGAGAGCGCGGCATTGCCCGGCCGGCCCGGCTCGTCGGGGACGACCTTGGGCAGGTCAGTCGTCTCGACCCCTGCCCGGACGGCCTCGAGGATGCCCTGTGCGATCTCGCCCTTGCGCGCTTCGCGCAGCAGCAGACGCGACTTGCCCAGATCTTCCTCGGTCAGCGGCTTGGTCGAGGCCAGCTCGATCAGCGCATCATCCTTGAACACGCGCGAGCGCGGAATGTCGCGGGTCTGGGCATAGGTCTCGCGGAACCGCGCGAGTTCCCGCACCACCGCCAGGAAGCGCGGCGAGCCGGACCGGGTCCGCACCCGCTCCCACGCTTCCTCAGGGCGGCTGATATAGGTCTCGGGCTCGACCAGCGCCTGTGCTTCCTCCGCCACCCAGGCCTCGCGGCCCGTCTTCTTCAGCTGCGTGGACAGGAATTCATAGATCGCACGCAGGTGGGTGACGTCAGCAAGCGCGTATTCCGCCTGCGCCTGCGTCAGCGGGCGGCGCGACCAGTCGGTGAAGCGCGAGGACTTGTCGAGCGGCTGCCGCGCGATGCGTTTGACCAGCGTCTCGTAGCCCGCCTGCTCGCCGAAGCCGCAGACCATGGCCGCGACCTGGGTGTCGAACAGGGGATCGGGAAACACCCCGGCGTCGTGGAAGAAGATCTCCAGGTCCTGCCGGGCGGCGTGGAAGACCTTGACCGTCGCGGTGTGGCGGAACAGGTCGTAAAGCGGTTCCAGCGACAGCCCCGGCGCCAGCGGATCGACCAGCGTGGCAGGCCCGCCCTCGGCCTTGGGGCCGGACGCGGGTGGCAGGGCCATCTGGATCAGGCAGAGCTTGGAATAATAGGTCCGCTCGCGCAGGAACTCGGTATCGAGTGTCACATAGGGCTGCGCCTTGGCGAGTTCGCAGAATGCCGCGAGTTCTTCGGTGGTGGTGATGATGCGCGGGTCTGCGGCCATCTTCGTCCTCTTTGGGGCGGGTCATCCGCCGGTTGCTGAGGGTCGCTTTATGCCTGTCGAAAAGGGAATGCGAGAGGAAACGGGCGGTTAGGTTGCCTTCCTGTTGACGCGGCGCGCAGGGGGCCTTTCATGGGCGCGCAGCCCTTCCGGCCCTGAGGTTTCCATGCTGACCATCCACGGTGTCACCCGCTCGCGCGCGTCGCGCATCATCTGGCTTTGCCACGAACTCGGCCTGCCCTTCCGGCAGGAGCCGGTGATCCAGGCCTACAAGCTGCCCTTCCCCGATGCGCCGGACGCGCCCGTGAACACGCGCTCGCCATCCTTCCTGGCGTTGTCGCCCGCCGGCGCGATTCCGGTGATCGAGGATGACGGGCTGGTGCTGTCGGAATCCCTCGCCTGCACGCTGCATCTTGCGAAGAAGCACGGCGGCGATCTGGCGCCCCGGGATGCGGCGGAAGAAGCGCTGATGCTGCAATGGTCCTTCTACGCGGCGACGGCCATCGAGCCCGACGCCCTGACGATCATGATGCTGCATGCCGGCCGCGAGCAGACGAGCGAGGACGCCACACTGATCGCCGACGCTGCGGAACGGCTGGTCCGCCCCATGAAGGTGCTTGAGGATCATCTGGCGACGCACGGCCATCTGGTGGGCGACCGCTTCACCGTTGCCGACCTGAATGTGGCGGAAATCGTTCGCTACGCCGAGGGTTATGGCGAGTTGATGGGCCAGTTTCCCGCTGTGCTGGCTTGGCTGGCCGGATGCCACGAACGGCCTGCTTTCCGGAAGATGTGGGACGCGCGGGCCACCAAGGAACATTGAAATACATACTGCAGTATCTATATTGGTGGCACCTGCTTGGGAGCCACCATCATGACCCGCCTGCTGACCAACCACATCGCCACGATGACCGAACTGCGCGAGCCGCATAAGGTGCTGGAACGGTCTGGCGGCAAGCCGGTGGCGATCCTGCGGAACTCGGCGCTGGTGGGGTATCTGGTGCCTGCCGAGGCGACCGAGAAGGTGTCCTATCGTTATGCCACGCGGGAAGAAGCGCTTGCCGCGTTGGAACGCACTCGTGAAAGGGCGCAGCCTGTCCTCGACTATCTGAAGGACAAGTGAGGCCCGGATGGAATACCTGCTGCCCTCGGCCGAACTGGTCGAGGAGATTCATGACATCGTCCTGAACCCGGGCGAGTTGCCCGGTCGTGCCCGCGACAAGTCGCTGGAAAGCGCACTTGCACGGGTCGAGAACCGCCTTGCTTACGGCATGATCGACGACGTGTATGCGCTGGCCGCCGCCTATGCGATGGCGGTCGCGCAGGGGCATTGCTTCAACGACGCCAACAAGCGCACCGCTTACCGGGTCATGCAGGTGGTTCTGGACTGGAATGGCGGCATCGAGCCCGACGTGCCGGAAGACATGATGGGCGACAAGATCATCGCCCTCGCCCAAGGGCATATCGACGACGGCCACTTGGCCGAGTGGCTGCGCGAGCGGGCGTGAGCCGCCGCTTCGGCCGGGGCAGGATTGCCCCGGACCGCCCCTTCGTGGCATGACGCCGCATCAGCAAGAGCAAGAATACCCATGTCCGACGACCTTCTTTCGGGCGCGCAAGCGGCCACCGACAGCTATTCCGCCGCCTCGATCGAGGTGCTGGAGGGGCTGGAACCCGTCCGCAAGCGCCCTGGCATGTATATCGGCGGCACCGACGAGCGCGCGCTGCATCACCTCGTGGCCGAGATCCTCGACAACGCGATGGACGAGGCCGTCGCCGGCCACGCCAGCCGCATCGAGGTCGAGTTGCGCGCCGACCAGTCGGTCGTCGTCCGTGACAACGGCCGCGGCATCCCAATTGATCCCCATCCTAAATTCCCCGGCAAGTCGGCGCTCGAGGTGATCCTCTGCACGCTGCACGCGGGCGGGAAGTTCAGCGAGGGCGCCTACCAGACCTCGGGCGGGTTGCACGGGGTCGGCGCCTCGGTCGTGAACGCGCTGTCGGACAGCATGGTGGTCGAGGTCGCCCGGAACCGCGAACTGTGGCGGCAGAGCTTCAGCCGCGGCATCCCGCAGGGTCCGGTCGAGAAGGTCGGCCCCGCCCCGAACCGCCGCGGCACCACCGTCACCTTCCATCCCGACGAGCAGATCTTCGGCCACCACCGGCTGAAGCCCGCGCGCATGATGCGGATGGTCAAGTCCAAGGCCTACCTGCATTCCGGCGTGGAAATCCGCTGGAAGACCGAGATCGACGACGGCGAGACCCCGCGCGAGGCGACCTTCCACTTCCCCGGCGGGCTGTCGGACTACCTGTCCGAACAGCTCGGCCCCGCCACGACCTATGCCGACCGCCCCTTCTCGGGCTTGGTCGAATTCCGCGAGCGTTTCGGCGTGCCCGGCAAGGTCGAGTGGGCGATCAACTGGACGCCCTCGCGCGACGGCTTCATCCAGTCCTACTGCAACACCGTGCCCACCCCCGAAGGCGGCACGCATGAGGCGGGCTTCTGGACGGCGATCCTCAAGGGCATCCGCGCCTATGGCGAGCTGACCAAGAACCGCAAGGCCGAGAACATCACCCGCGACGACCTGCTGACCGGCGGCTGCGCACTGGTGTCCTGCTTCATCGCCGAACCCGAGTTCGTCGGCCAGACCAAGGACCGCCTCGCCACGACCGAGGCCGCCCGGCTGGTCGAGGGCGCCGTGCGCGACCACTTCGACAACTGGCTGGCGGCGGATACCAAGTCGGCGGGCGCGATCCTGGATTTCCTCGTCCTGCGGGCCGAGGAACGGCTGCGCCGGCGGCAGGAAAAGGAAACCGCGCGGAAGTCGGCGACCAAGAAGCTTCGCCTGCCCGGCAAGCTGGTGGACTGCTCGGCGGGCGCGCGCGAGGGGACGGAACTGTTCATCGTCGAGGGCGACTCGGCGGGCGGCTCGGCCAAGTCGGCGCGGGAACGCCAGACGCAGGCGATCATGCCGATCCGGGGCAAGATCCTGAACGTGCTCGGCGCCTCCTCGTCCAAGCTGGGCCAAAACCAAGAGATCGCTGATCTCTGCCAGGCGCTGGGCGTGGGCATGGGGACCAAGTTCCGGGTGGATGACCTGCGCTATGACAAGGTCATCATCATGACCGACGCCGACGTGGACGGCGCGCATATCGCAAGCCTGCTGATGACGTTCTTCTTCACGCAGATGCGGCCGCTGATCGACAAGGGGCACCTCTATCTCGCCTGCCCGCCGCTGTACCGGCTGACGCAGGGCGCGGCCCGCGTCTATGTCGCGGATGATGCCGAGAAGGAGGCATGGTTGGCGAAAGGCCTTGGCGGCAAGGGCAAGATCGACGTCCAGCGCTTCAAGGGCTTGGGCGAGATGGACGCCAAGGACCTGAAGGACACAACCATGAACCCGGCCAGCCGCAAGCTGATCCGCGTCAGCATCGACGAGGAGGAAGGCGGCGAGACCGGCGACCTGGTCGAGCGCCTGATGGGCAAGAAGCCCGAGCTGCGCTTCCAGTACATCCAGGAAAACGCACAGTTCGTGGAAGACGAGGGGCTGGACGTCTAGCCTCTGCCCCGAAAGCCGGGCGGCCCATCCGCCGCCCGGACGGAACGGTCACTTCTGCAGCCGCTCGAGGTATTCCACCAGCCCGACGATTCGGGCGGGGGTCGGGGTCGGGTTGCCGTCGCCCGCGTCGTACATGATCCGCTCGCCATCCAGCAACTGGCCATAGACCGGCATGTGGCTTTCGCTGCGGCCCATCGTGTAGCCGGTGATCCAGCCCAGCACCTGCAGGCGCGGGAAGGTGCCGCCGTGGCGCGCGCTGATCGTCGTCAGGTCGGCGGGGCGCGGCGTCAGCCCTGTGGCCGCCGGTCCGTCGCCCCGGCCCGAGGCGCCGTGGCACGAGGCACAGTAAGTGGCGTAATCCTGCGCCGCCGTGCTCGCCCGCATCTCGGGCGCGCAGGCGACAAGCAGGGCCGCGCTGGCGGCCACCGCAACGGTCAGAATGGCGAGTTTCATCTCTGTCCCCTTGGTTTTCGGGGACTCTGCCCCCCACATGGGACGGAAGGCAAGCCTCGCGCAAAGCGGAAGCCCCGGCAGGGCGACGCTTTTTCGCGCGGTGCCGTCGGACCTTCGGACATGGCTTGCCTGCATTGCCGATGATATTTGCCGGGGAACGCCGCAGGGCGATGCCCGCGCCCATGAAATGGAAGACCGATGCCCCGCGATACGCAGAATGCCCCCACGCTCGCCCTCACCCCTGCCCATGTGGCCCGCGCCCACCGTGAGGTGGACGAGCCGCCCTACGACTCGCAGTGGACGCTGCTGACGGACGATGATCTGGATGCACTGGCGGACGAGCTGACGGCAGGCCGCCCGCGCCCGGTGCCGATCTTCTCCTACGGCTCGCTGATCTGGAACCCGGGCTTCGAGGTGGGCGGTATCCGCCGCGGCACCGCGCCGGGCTGGCACCGCAGCTTCTGCATCCACCTGGACCACTGGCGCGGCTCGCCCGACTGCCCCGGCCTCATGCTGGCGCTGGAGCCGGGCGGCAGCTGCACCGGCCTGATCATGGAGATCGCGCCGGGCACGGAAGGCGAGGCGCTGCGCGCCATCCTCAAGCGCGAACTGGTCGCGCGGGAACTGGCTGACAACGCCCGCTGGATCACCGTGGAAACCGAGCGCGGAATCGAGGAGGCGCTGACCTTCTATGCCGGCACCGTGGGCCAGACCTTGGTGCACCTGACCGTCGAGGAACAGGCACAACGGCTCGCCCATGCCTGTGGTCACGCGGGCTCGGGCGCCGAATACCTGCAGCGCACCGCCGCCGCGCTGGCCGCGCATGGGCTGGACGATCCCTATATGTGGCGGCTGCAGCAGCTTGTCGCCGCCGAGATCGACAGCTGGCCCCATCACGGCACGCCCATCGGTGACGTCTAGGAACGACTGCCCGCCCGTGACGTTCTCTCCCCAACGCCAAAGCGGGAGAGAACCCATGTCGTCCAGCGAGACCACCACCGACCACGACACGATCCGCGAGTGGATCGAAAAGCGCGGCGGCATCCCCACCGTCGTCAAGGGCACCGAGGGCGAGGATGGCGAGGGCATCCTGCGCGTCGACTTCGCCGAGCGCGACGAGAAGCTGGAGGAAATTTCGTGGGAGGAGTTCTTCGAGGTCTTCGAGGATCGCGGCCTTGCCTTCCTCTACCAGGAGGAGACCAAGGACGGGTCCGAAAGCCGCTTCTTCAAGTTTGTCCGGCGCGAGGGCTGAGGCGTAAGCCCTGCAAGGGGCGGATCACGCCCCTGCGGGCACGGTGCGGTCCAGCCGCACCACCCTGTCCATCCGGCCTGCCAGATCCAGGTTATGGGTGGCGATCAGCGCCGCCATCCCCGTCTCGCGCACCAGCGTCATCAGCACGTCGAAGACCCGGTCCGAGGTGGCCGGGTCGAGGTTCCCCGTGGGTTCATCCGCCAGCAACAGTGCGGGCGAGTTGGCCAGCGCCCGGCAAAAGGCCACGCGCTGCTGCTCGCCCCCCGACAGCGCGGCCGGGCGGTGATCGGCGCGGGCGGTCAGGCCCACGCGCCCCAGCAGGTCGCGCGCCCTCGCCTTGGCCGCGCCATCCGCCACGCCATTGGCCAACTGCGGCAGGACGATGTTCTCCAGCGCGGTGAACTCGGGCAGCAGGTGGTGGAACTGGTAGACGAAGCCGACCTCGCGCCGCCGCGCCTCGGTTCGGGCACGGTCCGGCAGCAGGGTCATGTCGCGGCCGTTCAGCACGACGCGGCCCGCATCGGGCGTGTCCAGCAGCCCCGCGACGTGCAGCAGCGTGGATTTCCCCGCGCCTGAAGGGGCGACCAGCGCCACGACCTCGCCCTGAGCCACGGACAGGTCCAGCCCGCGCAGCACCTCGACCGCGCCGGGCGTGCCGGGGTTGTAGGTCTTGGCGATGCCTTCCAGCTTCAGGACGTCATTCATAGCGCAGGGCCTCGACCGGGTTCATGCGGGCCGCGTGGCGGGCCGGGAAGATGGTGACGATGAAGGACAGCGTCAGCGACAGCCCGACCGCCTTGGCGATGTCGATGCCGCGCAGTTCGGCCGGCAGGCGATAGATGCCGCGCACCGCAGGGTCCCAGGCGCCGCCGCCCGAGAACCAGTTGATCCCCGCCATGATGCTGTCCACGTTCAGCGCCAGAAGAACGCCCAGGATCACCCCGGCGATGGTGCCGATGACGCCGGTGAAGGCGCCGCACAGGAAGAAGACACGCAGGACGGCGCCCTCGGTCAGCCCCATGGTCCGCAGGATGCCGATGTCGCGGCCCTTGTTCTTGACCAGCATGATGAGGCCGCTGGTAATGTTCATGGACGCGATCAGCACCAGCACCGAGAGGATCACGAACATCACGTCATCCTCGATGTCGAGCGCCGACAGGAAGGACCCCGAGGCATCGCGCCAGGTCCAGACGATCCCGCCCGGCAGCGCCTCCATCAGGGGCACGGTCAGGGCGTCCACGCCCTCGGGGTCAGAAACGAAGACCTGGATCTCGTCCACCATGCCCTCGCGGTTGAAGAAGGACTGCGCCTCGGCCAGCGGCATGTAGATGCGCGTGCGGTCGATGTCGTAGCGGCCGGCGCTGAAGACATAGACGACGGGATAGGTGGCGATCCTTGGCGTGGTGCCGAAGGCCGTCTGCGCCCCTTGCGGCGAGATCAGCTGAACCACGTCGCCCACGCCGACGCCCAGTTCCCGCGCCATGCCGACGCCGATGGCAATGCCGTTGTTGAAACTGGCAAGGTCGCCCTCGCCCGTCTCGGGATCGGCGACGCGGGGGATGGCCGCCAGGTCCTCGCCTGTCAGCCCGTAGACCTCGGCCACGTTCGAGCGGTCCGAGACACTCGCCATCACCTGCCCGCGCACGACGGGATCGGCGCGCAGGACGCCGGGCAGCGCCTCGATCCGTTCCACCACGGCCGGATAGTCGGAAATCGTGCCCGCGACGGTATAGACCTCGTCCGTCAGCTCGTTGGTGATCGAGCTTGGCGGCAGGTAGACGGTCGAATGGGCGTTCGCGCCAAGGATCGTGTCCACGAACTCGGCCCGGAAGCCGGAACGGACCGCCAGCGTGGCGATCAGCGCCATGACGCCTAGCGCGATGCCGATCAGGCTGATCCAGGTCATGACCGACACGCCGCCCTCGGCGCGCCGCGCGCGCAGATAGCGCCAGGCGATCATGAACTCGTAACGCGAAAACGGGGCCGGGTTCGCCATCAAGGGGCCTTCCTGAAAGGTCGGCGCAAACTGGCCGCAGCGCGTCCCCGATGCAAGGCGACAAGGGCGTGAGCGGTGCAGGAGGCCGCGCTCCATCTTCTGTCCTCAAGTATCCCGGGATGAATGGGGCGGGGGCCCCATTCATGGGCAGCGCCCCGCGTCTTGCCCCCTGCCCCGAACCTCTGCCACAAGCGGGCATGGCCAAACCTGTCACCTCCTTCACCTGCACCGCCTGCGGTGCCGCGCATCGCAAGTGGTCCGGCCGCTGCGAGGCCTGCGGCGAGTGGAACACCATCGTCGAGGAAGCGCCCCTCAGCCAGGGCCCCGGCCGGGGCCTCGGCGCCCAGCGGGGCCGCGCGATTCCCCTCAGCGGCCTGTCCACGACCGAGCCCCCGCCCGCCCGGGCGCCCTCGGGCATCGAGGAACTGGACCGCGTGCTGGGCGGCGGCCTAGTGCCCGGCAGCGCGATCCTGGTCGGCGGCGATCCGGGCATCGGCAAGTCCACGCTGATGCTGCAGGCCGCCGCGGCCTTCGCGCGGCGCGGCACTTCGGCCGTCTATATCAGCGGCGAGGAAGCGGGCGCGCAACTTCGGATGCGGGCGCAGCGGCTGGGTCTGTCCGACGCGCCCGTGCGGCTGGGCACGGAAACCGCCCTTCGCGACATCCTGACGACGCTGGACGCCGAACGCCCCGACGTGGCGGTGATCGACTCAATCCAAACGCTGTGGTCGGACACGGTGGATGCCGCCCCCGGCAGCGTGGGCCAGGTCCGCTCCGCCGCGCATGAACTTGTCACCTTCGCCAAGCGCAGTGGCGTCGCTGTGATCCTTGTCGGCCATGTCACCAAGGAGGGACAGATCGCCGGCCCCCGCGTGGTCGAGCACATGGTGGACACCGTGCTTTACTTCGAGGGCGAGCGCGGCCACCAGTTCCGCATCCTGCGCGCCGTCAAGAACCGCTTCGGCCCGTCGGGCGAAATCGGCGTCTTCGAGATGACGGGCGGCGGGCTGTCCGAAGTCACCAACCCTTCTGCCCTGTTCCTGTCCGAACGCGGCGAGCCCGTCCCCGGCAGTGCCGTCTTTGCCGGCATCGAGGGCACCCGCCCCGTCCTGACCGAGGTTCAGGCGCTGGTCGCGCCCTCGACCCTCGCGGCCCCCCGCCGCACGGTGGTGGGGCTCGACAGCGGCCGCGTCTCGACCATCCTCGCGGTGCTGGAGGCGCGCTGCGGTATTCCTTTTGCCGGGCTCGACGTTTTCCTGAACGTCGCGGGCGGAATGCGCGTCGCGGAACCGGCGGCCGACCTGGCCATCGCGGCGGCCCTTCTCAGCGCGCGCGAGGACCATGCCCTGCCCGCCGAAACGGTGTTTTTCGGCGAGGTCAGCCTGTCGGGGGCGCTACGCCCCGTCGCGCAGGCCGAAAACAGGTTGAAAGAGGCGCAGAAACTTGGTTTTTCCCGGGCCATCCTGCCCGAGGTCCAGAAGGTCGAGGGCGGCGGCGGCATGAGCCTTGCGCGGGTCGCCGATCTGACCAGTTTCACGGGCGAGACATTCGGAGCCGGATGACCGCCCCAGACATGCCGGGCACAGGCCCGCACAGAGGGCGGTAGAGATGGACGGATTCACCCTGATCGACGGCATCGTGGCCGCCGTCATCATCCTGTCGGCGATCCTGGCCTATTCGCGCGGCTTCGTGCGCGAATCGCTGGCGATCATGGGCTGGATCGGCGCCGCGGTGCTGGCCTTCGTCTTCGCGGCCACCATGCGGCCGCTGATCGCGCAGGTGCCCTATCTGGACAGCATCATCGCCGACAACTGCGAGCTTGGCATGATCGCGGGCTTCGCGGTCGTCTTCGCGCTGGCGCTGGTCGTCTTCTCGATCCTGACGCCGCTGTTTTCCTCGGTCGTGCAGCGCTCGGCACTGGGGGGCGTGGACCAGGGCATGGGGTTCCTGTTTGGCGTGGCGCGCGGCATCCTTCTGGTCGTGATCGCCTTCATTGTCTACGATCGCGTGATGACCACCCAGCGCGTCGCCATGGTGGACCAGTCGCGCTCAGCCCAGGTCTTTCAGCAGATGAGCGGCCGCCTGAACCAGCAGATCCCGCAGGACGCCCCCGGCTGGCTGGCCGCGCGGTTCGAGCAGCTGGTGCGCGATTGCACCCCGACGGGCGCTGCCGTCACCCCCTCGGCCCCGACTCCGGCCACCGCCACCAGCGGGACCTGACCTGCGACGCAAGGCAGAACTGCGCGGGGCGGGCGTGACTTTCCGCGCCCCGCCCCCTACATAACGCCCCAGCGGCGGCCCGAGTCGGGTCGCGCCTGCCCCCCGAGCGATTTCGTTTCCCTTCCCGACAGCCACAGGCCGACGCGATGCAGCCCTTTCTTGCGGACCCCTTCGACAGCGACCGGCTGCACGAGGAATGCGGCGTCTTCGGCGTCATCGGCATGGCCGAGGCGGCGAACTTCACGGCCCTCGGCCTGCACGCCCTGCAGCACCGCGGTCAGGAGGCCGGCGGCATCGTCGCATTCGACCCGGACAAGGGCTTCAACAGCGCCCATCGCTTCGGCTATGTCCGCGACAACTTCACCAAGGCGTCCCTGATGGAGACGCTGCCGGGCGAGCTGGCCATCGGCCATGTCCGCTATTCGACGGCAGGGGCCAAGGGCCCGGCGATCCGTGACGTTCAGCCCTTCTTCGGCGAATTTGCCATGGGCGGCTGCGCCATCGCCCATAACGGGAACATCACCAACGCGGCCGCCCTGCGGCGCGAGCTGATCGAGCGCGGCTCGATCTTCCAGTCCGGCTCGGACTCGGAATGCATCATCCACCTGATGGCGCGCTCGATCCAGCGCAACATCCCCGAACGGATGAAGGACGCGCTGCGCCGGGTCGAAGGCGCTTTCTCGGTCATCGCCATGACCCGCACGAAGCTGATCGGCGTGCGCGACCCCTTGGGCGTGCGCCCTCTGGTTCTGGGCAAACTGGCGGGCGACGGCTATGCGCTGGCATCCGAAACCTGCGCGCTGGACATCATCGGCGCCGAGTTCGTCCGCGAGATCGAGCCGGGCGAGATGGTGGTGATCTCGAAGGGCCAGGTCGAAAGCTCTCGTCCCTTCGGTCCCGCCACGGGGCGCTTCTGCATCTTCGAGCATGTCTATTTCAGCCGCCCCGATTCGATCATCGGCGGGCGGTCGGTCTATGAGACCCGCAGCCAGATCGGCGTGGAGCTCGCACGCGAGGCGCCGGTGGACGCAGACCTCGTCTGCCCCGTGCCCGACAGCGGCACCCCCGCCGCCATCGGCTATGCGCGCGAAAGCGGCATTCCCTTCGGCATGGGGATCATCCGCAACCAGTACATGGGCCGCACCTTCATCGAGCCGACCGAGCAGATCCGCAACATGGGCGTCCGGCTGAAGCTGAACGTCAACCGCGCGCTGGTGAAGGGCAAGCGGGTCGTGCTGGTGGACGACTCGGTCGTGCGCGGGACCACCAGCCGCAAGATCAAGGACATGATCCTTGATGCAGGCGCGGCCGAGGTGCATTTCCGCATCGCAAGCCCGCCCACCGCCTGGCCCTGCTTCTACGGCGTGGACACGCCCGACCGCGACAAGCTGCTGGCCGCGCGGATGAGCCCCGAAGAGATGCGGCAGTGGATCGGCGTGGACAGCCTGGCCTTCGTGTCGCTCGACGGCCTTTACCGCGCCGTGGGCGAGGCGCAGGGCCGCAACGCCGCCTGCCCGCAATATTGCGACGCCTGCTTCTCGGGCGACTACCCGGTCGCGCCCTTCGACCAGATGGAGCGCGGCTTCCGCATGAAGCCCGATCCCCTGTCGGGCGACGCCGAGGCGCAGGAGGACCAGACCGGCTACCAGCCCGTGGACCACACCCTGACGCCGAACAGCGCGACCCGCGCCGCCGAATAGATCTATAGCACAAGCGCCTCGATCAGCGCCGCATAGCGGCGCTCGGTCTCGGCCTGCGCGGCGGCGATCTCGGGGATGGACATCAGGCGCGTGTATTCCGCCCGCAGCGCCGCGCCGTGACGCGTGGCAAAGCCGTCGTCGTGGATACGGGCACCGGCAATGCGCTCGAAATACTGGTCCGTGTGGCGGGTGTTGCCCTGCCCCTTTGGCGCCGCGCCCCGGCCCCGGTCCTGCCGCAGCAGGAACGAGGCCAGCGATTTCACCGCGTAGTGGTTGTAATGGGCAAGGCCATAGCGGATCTCCTCGACAGGCACGTTCCGCAGCCGTGTCCACATCTTCTCGCCCGGCGGAATGAAGAAACTCGAACCATCGGCGCGCATCACCATCAGGTCGCCCGGCCCCGCATAACCTATGACCGAGTGGTTGTGGATGTGGCGGAACCGACCCAGTCCCCTTGCCAGCGTCTTGACCGGCCCGTTCGCCCGGTGCCGCTCGGGCAGGCGCCGGGTGAACTGCTCGGTGACTAGGCCGGGGCGCCACTCCTGCTCTTCCGCGGTCCCGAAGGTGCGGGCGTTCAGCATCAGGATGTCCACGTTCTCGCCCGCCGCGGCGGTCAGGTCCTGCACGCGGACTGTCCCGGCCGTGACATCCAGAAATTCGTCGGCATCCAGCACCATCAGCCAGTCGGCGCGGTTCAGCCCGTAGCGCTTCCGCATCCCGGCATAGGCCGCGTGCTGCGGCACCTCGCCGGGCTGGACGGTGCTGCGGAAGTGGGTGATCGCTCCCGCGCGGTCCAGCGCATCCAGCAGCAGGTCCGTGCCGTCGCGGCAGTCGTTCGAGGCAATGAAGATGCGGTCAAAGCCGATGGCCCGATGATGCGCCACGAATTCCAGCGCATAAGGGCCTTCGTCCCGCATGGACGAAACGAGGACATGGCCGAGCGGTCCCGCGCCGTGGTCCCGGTCCTTCGCCGCGTGTCCCGCCGGCGCCTGGTCCTGCATGATCGGTTGTGCCGCCTTCGCTGATCCACGGTCCCTGCCGGGCCGCCGATGTGCGCCCCGCCGGGCGCGAGGTCAAGGCTGGCGCGACCTCAGCCCCGCCCCAGCCGGTGGGCTGCGGCATTCTCGGGCGCACTGGTCGACAGACCGTCCTCGTCGCTGTCGGCCTGCTGGACGATCACCTCGTACAGCGCGGAGATTTCCTGGTCACTGAGATCGTCGATGGTCGCTCCGGGGGGAAGCAATGCCTCCACCGCCTGGCGCGTGGTCCTCGTCATGCGTTTCGCTTTCTAGAGGGGCTCCGCCAGGACCGTACGTGGCGCGTCAGGCGGCATGACGCATGCGGTTCCTGCTCTGGATAGCACAACAAGCGTCGATTCGATACACGCATGCCTTCCATAGGAAGGAAAGCGCCTATGGGGCCTGCAAGGCCGGCGCAGTGACACCGAGAGGTGTGCTGTCGGGACCTGCCTTGCAGGACGTGCCATCGGCTGCTTCCCCCTCGATGGATCACGGGGGGTGGTGCTTGCCACAGGCTCGCGCCAACATGCAGGCGCTTGCCAGCAACGAGGGGCTGAATGTCGCAGAAAACCATTCTGATCACGGGCGCCTCCAGTGGCCTGGGGGCGCATTTTGCGGCGGTTCTGGCGGGGGACGGGGCGCGGGTGATCCTGGCGGCGCGCAGCGCGGGGAAGATCGCGGACCGGGTCGAGGCGATCCGGGCGGCAGGCGGGGTGGCGCAGGCGCTGGCGATGGACGTGGCCGACCCGGCCTCGGTGGCAGAGGCCTTCGGGCAGATCGAGGGGCGCATCGACGTGGTGGTGAACAATGCCGGCATCACCCTGACCACGCCCGCCATCGACACCGACCCGGCCGAGTTCGCCTCGGTCCTGGACACCAACGTTGGGGGCGTCTTCCATGTGGCGCAGGCGGCGGCGCGGCGGATGCGCGACACGGGCGGGGGCGCCATCGTCAACGTGGCCTCGATCCTCGGCTTCCGGGTGACGGGCAATGTCGCGGCCTACACGGCGTCGAAGGCCGCGGTGGTGCAGCTGACGCAGGCCTTGGCGCTGGAATGGGCGCGCTACGGCATCCGCGTGAACGCGCTCTGCCCCGGCTATATCGAGACGCCGCTGAACCGCGACTTCTTCGCAACCGAAGCCGGGCAGGCACTGATCCGGCGCATCCCGCAGCGCAGGCTCGGGCAGCTTGCCGACCTCGACGCGCCCCTGCGGCTGCTCTGTTCCGACGAGGCCCGCTACATGACCGGCTCGTCCATCGTGGTCGATGGCGGCCACCTTTGTTCCAGCCTTTGAGGTTTCCGATGGCTTTCACCATTTCCCCGCGCATCGAGGATTTCCGCCGCCGCATCGCCCGCTTTGTCGAGGACGAGCTGCTGCCTCTCGAGGAAGACCGCGCGAACTTCGACGCGCACGAGAACATCCGCCTCGATGTCCTCGAGGTGATGCGGGACAAGGCGCGCGCCGAGGGGCTGTGGTGCCTGCAGCTGAAGAAGGAGACCGGCGGGCAGGAACTTGGCCGCATGGGCATGGCGGTCTGCTACGAGGAGATGAACCGCTCGCTCTTCGGGCCTGTCGTGTTCAACTCGGCCGCGCCGGATGACGGCAACATGATGGTGCTGGAGAAGGCGGGCACGCCCGAGCAGAAGGACCGCTGGCTCAAACCCATCGTGGAAGGCCGCGTCCGGTCGGCTTTCGTGATGACCGAACCCCATCCCGGCTCTGGCTCGGACCCCGGCGGCATGATGCTGACCACGGCGACGCGGCATGGCGACAGTTACCGCATCCGCGGCCGCAAGTGGTTCATCACCGGGGCCGAGGACGCGCAGCATTTCATCCTGATCGCACGGACCTCGGATGACCCGCGCAAGGGGCTCAGCGCCTTTCTCTTCGACCGCGACACGCCGGGCTGGCGGATTGAGCGGCGCATCCCCATCATGGGTCCCGAGGAACATGGCGGCCATTGCGAGCTGGTCTTCGAGGACATGGAGATCCCGGCCTCGGACCTGCTGCTGAACGAAGGCGACGGGCTGAAGCTGACTCAGATGCGGCTGGGGCCCGCGCGGCTGACGCATTGCATGAGGTGGCTGGGCCTGTCCAAGCGCTGCGTCGAGATCGCCACCACCTACGCCCACGAACGCTTCGCCTTCGGCGAGCGGCTGTCCAAGCGCGAGAGCATCCAGATCATGCTGGGCGACCTCGCCATGCAGATCGAGGTGGGACGCCTGCTGGTGATGAAGGCCGCCTGGGCGCTGGACCAGGGCAGCTATGCCCGCAAGGAGGTGTCCATGGCCAAGGTCCATGTCGCCAACTTGCTGCACAAGGCCGCCGATACCGCGATCCAGATCAACGGCGCGCGCGGCTATTCCAAGGACACGCCGCTGGAATGGATCTACCGCTATGCCCGCCAGGCCCGGCTGGTCGACGGCGCCGACGAGGTCCACAAGATGGTGCTGAGCCGCAACCTCGATGCCGAGGGGCGGGGGTTCTGGTCCTGGCCGGTCGAGGGAGAACAGGCATGAACGAGGTCACGCCCGAAGGTCTCAACCCCTTCCTGGCGGAACATTTCGGTCCCGGCGAGACGCGGCTGACGCGCATCGGCGGCGGGCAGTCGAACCCGACCTTCATCGTCGATCACGGCACCCGCCGCATGGTCCTGCGCAAGCAGCCCGCGGGCGAGATCCTCAAGGGCGCCCATGCCATCGACCGCGAGTTCCGGGTGATGCAGGCCTTGCAGGATACAGATGTCCCGGTGCCCCGCGCGTTGCTGTTCCACCAGGACCCCGCGCTGCTGGGCACGCCCTTCTACCTGATGGACTTCGTCGAGGGACGTGTCTTCTCCGACTGCCGCCTGCCCGACCTCTCCCCGCCCGATCGGCGCGGGATCTACCTGTCGATGGTCCAGACGCTCGCCCGGATGCACGGGGTGCGCCCGGACGAGATCGGCCTGTCGGACTTCGGCCGCCCCGGCGACTACTTCGCCCGTCAGATCCACCGCTGGACCAGCCAGCTCAAGGCGTCGAGCTTTGCGGGTGACAAGCTGCTGCTTGCGCTGTCCGAGCGGCTGGCCGCGCTGCAGCCCCCCGACGACGGTCTGTCCTCGATCGCGCATGGCGACTTCCGCTTGGGCAACATGCTGATCCACCCGACCGAGCCGCGGGTGATCGCAGTCCTCGACTGGGAGCTGTCCACCATCGGCCATCCGCTCGCGGACCTCGGCTTCGCCGCCATGCCCTTCCACACCAGCCCGGACGAATACGGCGGCATCCTCGGCGCGGAAACCGAGGGCATCCCCACCGAGGCCGAGTTCTTCGCCGCCTACCGCGAGACCTACCCCGAGGTCCCCCCGCCCCGTCCCTTCCACATCGCCTTCGCGCTGTTCCGCTTTGCCGTGATCTTCGTGGGCATCGCCGACCGCGCCGCCCAAGGCACCGCCGCCGACCCCGACGCCGCCCGCTACGCCCCCCTCGCAAACCGCTTCGCACAAAGGGCGTGGGAGGTGCTGGGAGAAAGGCCGCCGGGGTAACCGCCTAACCCCCCGCAAGGCCGCCGCGTCAGCAACCTGCGGGCTGGCGCGAAAGTTGAATTGCCCGGCGCCAACTGGCAGATTGCCCCGACGCTGACGCCAGGGATCGCCGTTGTCCGCCGAGATCGCCCCCTCTCCTCTTGTCGCCATGCCGGCCCGGGCGCCGTCTGGGCCAGGGCTGCGGAAACGGCAGTGGCTGCTGCTTGCGCTGCTGCCCCTGCTGGGGCTGGCGCTCTGGGCGGCCGACCGCATCGCCGTGCGGCACTACCTGTCCGCCGGGCAGGCGCGCGCCGAGGCGGCGCTGCGGCTGACCGCCAACGGGCTTGAGGCCGATCTCGCCCGGTATGAGGTCGTCCCGCAACTGCTGGCCGAACTGGAGTTGGTGCGGCGGCTCGTCTCGCATCCAGGGAGCGCCGAACTGCGGCAGGCGACAAGCGTGTGGCTCGCGACTGAGAACGCGGCGCTGCGGGCGGCGGACATCTACCTGATCCAGCCGGACGGGGAAACGATCGCGGCCTCGAACCACCTCGATGGCTCGAACAGCTTCGTCGGGCGCAACTTCAGCTATCGCCCTTATTTCACCGAGGCGATGCAGGGCGGCGCGGGCCGCTTCTACGGGATCGGCACGGCCTCGGGCATCCGGGGCTATTTCTTCTCGGCCCCCGTCTTCGACTTCGCCGGGCGCATCGCGGGCGTGATCGCGGTCAAGGTGGGGGTGGACCGGATCGAGCAATCCTGGCGCGGCGGCGACTTCCGCACCTTTGTCACCGACCCCGAGGGACGCGTCTTCCTGTCCTCGGAACCCCGTTGGCTTTACGCCAGCTTCGAGGCGCCGACCCCGCAGCGGGTGGACCGCACGCTGGCCACGCGCCGCTATGCCGACGCGCCATTGGCCGACCTGCCGGTGGAACGGCGCAACGACCATGGCCGGGTCCTGCTGCGGATCACGACCGACGGCAAGGCGCAGGACTATCTTGCGGCCGCCCAGCAGATGCCCCGCGCGGGCTGGACCGTGCATGTCCTTCTGGACAGCGCCGCCCTGCGGGCCGAGGCGCGGCTGGCAGTCTTCACGGTCATGCTGCTTCTGGGCGCGAGTGCGCTTGGCGCGCTGATCCTGCTGCAGCGCCGCGCCCGCGCGGCCGAGCGCATCGCCATGCAGCAGCAGGCCAATGCCGAACTGGAACGCAGGGTGCAGGAACGCACCGCCGAGCTTGCGCTGCTGAACCGCCAGCTCGGGCAGGAGGTGGCCGAACGCCGCGCGACCGAGGCGGAGCTGAGGGCGGCGCAGGACAGCCTCGTGCAGGTCGGCAAGCTGGCAGCGCTGGGACAGATGTCGGCCTCGCTGTCGCACGAGATCAACCAGCCGCTGGCCGCTGCGCGCAACTATGCCGACAGCGCCGCGATCCTGATCGAGCGCGGCGACTACGCCGAAGCGCGCGAGAACATCCAGGCGATCCTGGCCTTGGTGGACCGCATGGCGGCGATCGGCAAGCACCTGCGGAATGCCGCCCGCCAGCCCGAGGACCAGCTGGGAGCGGTCGATCTGGCCGCGCTGATGCCCGAGACCCAGACCATCGTCGCGGCCCGCCTCGCCAGCAGCGGCGCGGTGCTGGAACTGGACCTGCCCCCCGGCCTGCCGCCGCTGAGGGCCAACCCCACGCGGCTGCAGCAGGTGCTTGTGAACCTGATCACCAACGCCGCCGACGCGGCCGAAGCCGCGGCCGACCGCCGCATCACCCTGTCGGTGCGGTCCGAGGGCGACCGGGTCGTCCTCCGCCTGCGCGACCGGGGACCGGGTGTTCCGCCTGCCATCGCCGACCGCATCTTCGATCCCTTCTTCACCACAAAGGGCATGGGCGCGGGTTTGGGCCTCGGCCTGTCGATCTCGGCCAACATCGTGCGCGACTTCGGCGGCACCATCGCCTGCCGCGACGCCGCCCCCGGCGCCGAGTTCTGCGTCCGCCTGCCCATTGAGGGGGCCACATGACCGCGCGCGTGCTGTTCGTGGATGACGACGCGCAGATGCGCCATTCGACGGCACAGGCCCTGCGGCTCGCGGGCTTCCAGGTCGAGGCCCTGACAGGTGGCGAGGAGGCGCTGGCATTGGCAGGGCCCGGCTTTGCGGGCGTCGTGGTCAGCGACATCCGCATGCCCGGCATGGACGGCATGACGCTGCTGGACCGGCTGCACGAGGTCGATCCCGAGATCCCCGTGATCCTTGTCACCGGCCATGCCGAGGTGCCGCTGGCGGTCGAGGCGATCCGCAAGGGCGCCTATGACTTCATCGAAAAGCCCTTTGTCATGCAGGAGCTGGCGACGGTCATCCGCCGCGCCATCGACCACCGTGCGCTGGTGCTGGAAAACCGCCAGTTGCGCGCGGTGGCGGGCAAGCGCGACGATGTCGAGGCCCGCCTGCCCGGCCGCACGCAGGTCATGGTGGACCTGCGCTATCGCCTGCGCGCGATCGGCGCGTCCGATGCCGACGCGTTGATCATCGGCCCCACGGGTGCCGGAAAAGAGGTCGTGGCGCGGACCCTGCACGACATCTCGGCCCGCGCACTCCTGCCCTTCATCGCCATCAACTGCGCGGCCCTGCCCCAGGCGCTGATCGAAAGCGAGTTGTTCGGCCACGAGGCGGGCGCATTCCCCGGCGCGCTGCGCCCCCGCTATGGCAAGTTCGAACATGCCCGCGGCGGCACGGTGCTGCTGGACGAGATCGGCTCGATGCCGCCGGACCTGCAGGCCAAGCTGCTGCGCGTGCTGCAGGAACGTGTCATCACGCGGCTTGGGTCGAACGATCCGGTGCCGCTGGACGTGCGCTTCATCGCCACGAGCAAGGTGGACCTGGCCGAACTGGTCGCAAGCGGGCAGTTCCGCGAGGACCTGTTCTGGCGCCTCAATGTCGCCGTCCTGCGCGTGCCGCCCCTGTCCGCCCGCCGTGAGGATATCCCCCTGCTGTTCCTGCAGCTGATGCGGGAGGCGGCCGCCCGCCACAGCCTGCCCGAACGCGAGGTTCCGCCCGCCTTCCTGGCCGGTCTTGCCGCCCGCGACTGGCCCGGCAACGTGCGCGAGCTGCGCAATCTGGCCGAACGGACCGTCCTTGGGCTTGAGGATACCGATCCCGACACGGACCCCGACGGCACCGAAACCGGCCGCCTGCCCGACCGCGTGGCGGCTTTTGAACGCAGCCTGATCGCGGGCGCCATTGCCGCGCATGGGGGGCGGCTGCGGGCGGTCTACGAATCCCTCGGGATCTCTCGGAAGACGCTTTACGAGAAGATGCAGAAATATGGCCTGGATCGCCGCCTGATTGTCGAGGCGGCCGAGGACCACGACGCCTGATCCCGGCGATGGGTGGATTTCCACCCATCGTCGCGGGCACCATGTCCCCATCTCCACCCATCCTTGTCCTCGCGCTGCCATAAACTCGGGCAGTCCGGCGGATTTGCTTGCTCGCAAGGCCTCGCCTGCGCGAATGTTTCCGGCAGGCGCGGCGCTATGGAGAAGACGCCGCTCTCGTCGCATCTGGGAGGATAGATGTCTGTTTCCAAACTGTTCGGCGCGCTTTGCGCCGTCACGATCATGGCTGCGCCCGGTTTCGCGCAGGATTATCCCGCACGCACGATGACGATGGTCATCCCCTTCTCGGCGGGCGGCCCCACCGACACCGTGGCGCGGCTTCTGGCCGAGCGCATGTCGGCCGACCTGGGCCAGCAGATCATCGTGGAAAACGTGACCGGCGCCGGCGGCACCCTGGGCGCGGACCGCGTCGCCAAGGCCGAGCCCGACGGCTATACCATGCTGCTGCACCACATGGGCATGGCGACCTCGGCCACGCTGTACCGCACCCTGCCCTACGACCCGCTGAACGACTTCGACTATGTGGGCGAGGTCGTGGACGTGCCGATGATGATCACGGCGCGCAAGGACTTCGAGCCCACCGACATGGCGGGCTTCATCGACTATGTGAAGGCCAATGCCGGGAACCTGACCCTGGCCAATGCCGGGATCGGCGCGGTCAGCCAGCTTTGCGGGATGCTGCTGATGCACTCGCTGGACGCGCAGCTGACCACCGTTCCCTACAAGGGCACGGGTCCGGCGATGACCGATCTTCTGGGCGGGCAGGTGGACATCCTCTGCGACCAGACCACCAACACCACCCAGCAGGTGCAGGCCGGCACGATCAAGGCCTATGCCGTGACCACGCCCGAGCGTCTGGACCTGTTCCCCGACCTGCCGACCGCCGTCGAAAGCGGCCTGCCGGACATGGAGCTGTCCGTCTGGCATGGCGTCTATACCCCCAAGGGGACGCCGGCCGAGATCAACGAGCGTCTGGCCAAGGCGATGCAGGTCGCGCTGGCGGATGAAGGCGTGATCAAGCAGCTGGCCGAGCTCGGCTCGACCCCCGTCGCCGCGGACAAGGTCACGCCCGAGGCGCTGAAGACCAAGCTGGAATCGGAAATCGCCCGCTGGAAGCCGATCATCGAGGCTGCCGGGGTTTACGCGGACTGATCCGCACCGCCTGACCTGAAACGCCCGCCGCCCTTCGTCGGGGCGGCGTGCTCAATCCAAGAGACCGGAGGGAAACGCGTGTCCACACGACAAAAAGACGACACCGACCTGATCGCCGGCATCGGCCTGATGGCCGCCGCGGCCTTTTTCGGCTGGCAGACGATCGGACTGGAAATCGGCACGTCGCTGCGCATGGGGCCGGGCTATTTCCCGATGATCCTGTCGGGGCTGCTGTTCATCCTGGGACTGCTGGTCACCATCAAGTCCTTCGGCCGCGAGGGCGAGCCGGGCACCCCCATCGCCTGGCGGGGCATCCTGTTCATCCTGCCCGCGCCGATCTTCTTCGGCCTGACTGTGCGCGGCCTGGGCTTCGTTCCGGCGCTGTTCTTCACCACGCTGATCGCCTCGCAGGCCTCGGTGAAGATGCGGCCGATGTATGCGCTGGTTCTGGCGGTGGCGGTCACGGTGATGTCCACGCTGATCTTCAGCTATGGCCTGGGGCTGCCCTTCCGGCGCTTCGGTCCCTGGCTTCCGTTCTGAGGGCCTGCCAATGGATCTTCTCTCCAACCTCGCCATGGGCTTCTCGGTCGCCTCGTCGATCGCGAACCTGGGCTTCTGCCTGATCGGCGTCATCCTCGGCACGCTGATCGGCGTCCTGCCTGGCATCGGCGCCACGGCGACCATCGCCATGCTGCTGCCGATCACCTTCCAGCTGGAACCGGTCAGCTCGCTGATCATGCTGGCGGGCATCTACTACGGTGCGCAATACGGCGGCTCGACCACCGCCATCCTGATCAACATGCCGGGCGAAAGCTCGTCGGCCGTCACCGCCATCGACGGCTACCAGATGGCCCGCAAGGGCCGCGCGGGGACGGCACTGGCCACCGCCGCGATCGGGTCCTTCTTCGCGGGCAGCGTGGCAACCTTCCTCGTCGCGCTGTTTGCCCCGCCGCTGACCGCCGTCGCCCTGCAGTTCGGTGCGGCCGAGTATTTCAGCCTGATGGTGCTGGGTCTCGTCATGTCGGTGGCGCTGGCGCATGGCTCGGTCCTCAAGGCGCTGGCGATGGTTGTGCTGGGGCTTCTCCTGGGGATCGTCGGCACCGACATCTACACCGGCACCCCCCGCTTCACGATGGGGATCACCCAGTTCGCGGACGGCCTGAACTTCGTCGCGGTGGCCATCGGCGTCTTCGGCTTCGCCGAGATCCTGCGCAACCTCGAGGACGAGCATGAACGCGAGGTGATGACCCGCAACATCAACCGCCTGTTCCCCTCGCGTCAAGAATTCCGCGAGATGGCCGGCCCGATCCTGCGCGGCACGGGCATCGGCTCGGTTCTGGGCATCCTGCCGGGCGGCGGCGCGATCCTGGCGTCCTTCGCCTCCTACACGATGGAAAAGAAGCTGTCGAAGACGCCCGAGGAATTCGGGAAGGGCGCGCTGGCCGGCGTCGCCGGTCCAGAAAGCGCCAACAACGCGGGCGCGCAGACCTCGTTCATCCCGCTGCTGACCCTCGGCATCCCGGCCAACCCGGTGATGGCTCTGATGATCGGCGCGATGATCATCCAGGGCATCGTCCCCGGCCCCAGCGTCGTCACCGACCAGCCGCAGCTCTTCTGGGGCATCATCGCCTCGATGTGGATCGGCAACCTGATGCTGGTGGTGCTGAACCTGCCGCTGATCGGGCTGTGGGTGAAGCTGCTGACCGTGCCCTATTACGTGCTGTTCCCGATCATCATGGCGATGTCCGCGATCGGGGTCTATTCGGTCAACGGCAACCCCTACGACCTGTTCGCCGTCGCCTTCTTCGGCCTGCTCGGCTACATCATGTCCAAGCTGCGGTTCGAGCCGGCGCCCCTGCTGCTGGGTTTCGTCCTTGGCCCGCTGCTGGAAGAAAACCTGCGCCGCGCCATGATCCTGTCGCGCGGCGACCCCACGACCTTCGTGACCCGTCCCATCAGCGCCGGGCTTCTGGTCGTGTCGCTGATCGTGCTGGTGCTGGTCTTCCTGCCGCAGATCCGCAAGCAGCGCGACGAGGTCTTCACCGAAAGCGAAGGCTGATCCCTGGTCCGGGGCGCGCAGCCCTGCGCCCCGGCTTTCGCATACCCCTGCAAGTTCCAACGGGAGAATGACATGATCCTGACCCTGACCCGCCGCGCCCTGATGGGCACGGCCTTGGCCTTCGGGCTGGCGGGCGCCGCCGCGGCGCAAGACTTCCCCGACCGCGCGATCACGCTGGTGATCCCCTTTGCCGCGGGCGGCTCGACCGACGTGGTGGGCCGCATCGTCGCCGACCGCATGAGCCAGGAACTCGGCCAGCAGATCGTCGTGCAGAACGTCGGCGGAGCGGGCGGCTCGCTGGGCGCCCAGCAGGTCGCCAAGGCGGATGCCGACGGCTACACCATCCTGATGGGGACCGTGGCCACCCACGCGCTGAACCCGCTGATCCTCAAGCAGAAGCCCTACGACCCGGTCGCGGACTTCGCGCCCGTGTCGCTGCTGGTGCTGGTGCCGAACGTGCTGGCCGTGAACCCCGCGCTGCCGGTCAACACCGTGCAGGAACTGATCGACCTCGCGAAGAAAGAGCCGCTGGCCTATGCCTCGTCGGGCAACGGCACGCCGCTGCACCTGTCGGGCGAGCTGTTCAAGACCATGGCCGGCGTGGACATCACCCATATCCCCTACAAGGGCTCGGGCCCCGCGCTGACGGACGTGCTGGGCAACCAGGTGCCGGTGATCTTTGACAACCTGCCCTCGGCGTCCAGCCACATTTCCAGCGGCAAGCTCAAGGCGCTGGGCGTGACGACGGCCGAGCGCGCGCCCTCCTTCCCGGACGTTCCCGCCATTGCGGAAACGCTGCCGGGCTACGAAACCTACAGCTGGAACGCGCTCTTTGCCCCGGCCGGTACCCCGCCCGAGGTGGTCGAAACCCTGGCCAGCGCCGCCAAGACCGCGATGGCCGACCCGGCCGTGGTCGCGCGCATGGCCGAGTTCTCGGCCGAGATCGTGGCCTCGGGTCCCGAGGAACTGGCCGAGCACGTCAAGGCCGAGATGACCAAGTGGGAACCGGTCGTGGTCGAGGCCAACGTCAGCCTCGACTGATCCCGGCCCATCCCTGCACAGCGCCGGGGCCATCGCGGCCCCGGCGTTTTCATGTGCCCTTCCGCCGCGGCGGAAGGGCGCGGGACCGCATCTTCTTAGAAGTTGACTGGTTCTCTCGGATAAATTACCGAAGCTCGCGTAGTCCTCCCAGAGTCGAGGTCGCCGTGCTTGCTCCGTTTCTCATCATGCTGCGCGAAGGGATGGAGGCGGCGCTGATCGTCGGCATCATCGCCACCTATCTTCAGCGCACGGGACGCGGCGCCTGGATGCCCGCCGTCTGGACCGGCGTCCTGCTGGCCGTGGCGCTGTCGCTGTTCGTGGGCGCGGGCCTGCAGGTCCTGCAGGCGGGCTTTCCCCAGAAGACGCAGGAAGCCTTCGAGGCCGCCGTGGCGCTGGTCGCCGTGGGCGTGCTGCTGGGCATGGTGACCTGGATGCGGAACTCGGCCCGCTCCATCAGGGGCGCGCTGCAGGGCTCGGTGGACGCGGCCTTCACCCGGCCGCAGGGCGCCGCCTGGGCCTTGGTCGGGGCGGCCTTCCTTGCCGTGGCGCGCGAGGGGCTGGAATCGGTCTTCTTCCTGCTCGCGATCTTTCAGCAGAGCCCCGGCCTCGGGGCGCCCCTGGGCGCGCTGCTGGGGGTGGCCCTGTCGGTCGCCTTGGGGATCGCGGTCTATCGCGGGGGCGTCCGGCTGGACCTGCGGCAGTTCTTCACCTGGACCGGCATCTTCATCGTCTTTGTGGCGGCGGGGCTGTTTTCCAGCGCGCTGCGCAGCCTGCACGAGGCCGGGCTGTGGAACCACCTGCAACAGCCGCTGTACGACTTGACGCGAGTGCTGCCGGTGTCCTCGGTACCCGGCACGATCCTGTCCGGCCTTCTGGGCTATCACGACCGCCCCACCGTCGGTGAGGGCCTGGGCTGGGCGCTGGTGGCCTTCGGCGGGCTGTGGTTCTTCCTGCGCCCGGCCCCCGCGCCGCGGCTGCGCGTGCAGGGGTAAGGCGATGACGGACTCGCATGCCCCCCGCAGCATGACGCCGATGCTGGTCGGCGCGGGCGCGCTGGCCGTGGCGGGACTGGTGGCCTTCGCCTGGGCCGCCCGCACCAACGCGCCCCAGCCGGTGGACGGCGCGCTGCAGGTCGCCGTCACGGAAACCGCCTGCGCGCCCATGGCGCTGACCGTGCCCGCGGGCCCGGCCAGCTTCGTGATCCGCAACGACTCCTCTCGTCCGCTGGAATGGGAGATCCTCGACGGCGTCATGGTCGTGGCCGAGCGCGAGAACATCGCCCCCGGCTTCACCGCCACGCTGACGGAACGGCTGAAGCCCGGCACCTACCAGATCACCTGCGGCCTGCTGTCGAACCCGCGCGGCACGCTGACCGTGACCGCCACCGCCGCGTCCGAGGCCGCGCGCACCGCCCCCCCGCTGGCCGAGTTCATCGGGCCGCTGTCGGAAATGCAGGTCCGGCTGATCCAGGCCGGCGCCGCGCTGGAACGCGACGCCAAGGGGCTGGCGGATGCGATCGCGGCGGGCGACCTGGGGGCGGCGCGTACTGCCTATGCCACGGCCCGCGCCGACTGGGCACGGCTGGGGACAGCCACGGCACGGGCGAGCGACCTCGTCAACCGGATGTCGCCCACGGCGGCCATGCTTGCGGGGCGCGAGGGCGACCCGGGCTTCACAGGCTTCCACCGCATCGAATACGGGCTCTGGTCGCAGGGTTCGACCGAGGGGCTGGAGCCTGTGGCCCGCAGCCTCGCCGAGGACGCGGGCGCCCTGCGCACTCGGCTGCGCGAGATCACGCTGGCCCCCGCCGACATCGCAGGCGACGCGGCACGGCTGGCCCGCCACCTGGCCGAGGGGCAGGTGCGGCAAGGCGTCAACCTGTATTCCGGCCAGGACGCGGCCGAGTTCGCCGCCGCGCTGGACGGCTTGGCGGGGGCCGCGCAGGTGCTGTCGCCCCTGGTCACCGCCGCCGCGCCCGAGGCTGCCGCCCGGGTGCAGGCCGAGATCGACCGTACCCGCACGGCAATCGACGCGATGACCGCCGACCCCTCGCCCGCCGCGCGCGACCGCGTGGCCCATGGCTTCACCGCACTGGCCGGGGCGCTGGACGCGCTGAACCCGGCCCTGGGACTCGAGACCTGAGATGAGCCGACCTCTCGACCACACCCGCCGCAGGCTGCTGGGCGCCTTGGGCGCCGCGGCCATGACCTGTCCCTTCGCGCTGGCCGCGCGGGCGCAGGACGCGGCCACGCCCCGCCCCCGCGTGACCGAGGCGCCGCAGGCCAACAAGGCCCGCGCCGGCGACCATGTCCCGCCCTTCGGCCGCAACCAGGCGGGCATCGTCACGCCCCGCCCCGCGCATGGCATGGTCGCCAGCTTCCACGTGCTGGCCGACACCCCCCAAGACCTGGAGCGCCTGTTCCGCCGCCTGACCGAGCGCATCGTCTTCCTGACGCGGGGCGGCGAGGTGCCGCGTCTCGACCCCAGGCTGCCGCCCGCCGATTCCGGGCTGCTCGGCCCCGTGATCGAGCCGCAGGCGCTGACGATCACCGTGGCGCTGGGGGCGGACCTGTTCGACCGGCGCGACTGGCTGGCCCCGCATCGCCCGGCGCAACTGGTGCGGATGCCCAAGTTCCCGAACGACGCGCCCGACGCCTCGATCCTGCATGGCGAGCTTGCGCTGCAGATCTGCGCCAACACGCAGGACGCGACGATCCACGCGCTGCGCGACATCATCAAGTTGATCCCCGACCAGCTTCTGCTGGCCTGGAAGCAGGAAGGCAGCGTCCCCGTCATCCCGCCCCATCCCGAGGGCGTGGTCGAGAACGCCCGCAACTTCCTGGGCTTTCGCGACGGCTCGGCCAACCCGGACGCCGCCGACGCAGGCCTGATGGAGCGCGTGGTCTGGGTCGGCCCCGACGATCCCGCCGAACCGGGCTGGAGCCACGGCGGCAGCTACATGGCCGTCCGCATCATCCGCAACTTCGTCGAACGATGGGACCGCGCGCCTCTGGCCGAACAGGAACGCATCTTCGGCCGCGCCAAGGACAGCGGCGCGCCCCTGGACCGCCCGCACGGCACTGAAATGGACGTGCCCGACTTTGCCGCCGACCCCGAGGGAAACAGGACGGCGCTGGATTCCCATATCCGCATGGCCAATCCCCGCACGCCCGGGTCCGAGCGGAACCTGATCCTGCGGCGCCCTTTCAACTATTCCAACGGCGTCACGAAATCGGGCCAGCTGGACCAGGGACTTCTGTTCATCGCCTGGCAAGCCGATCTGGAGCGCGGCTTTGTCGCCGTCCAGAACCGCCTGAACGGCGAGCCGCTTGAAGAATACATCAAGCCCGTGGGTGGGGGCTATTTCTTCGCCCTGCCCGGCTTCTCGGACGCACCCGACGATTACCTCGGCCGCCAACTGATCGGCGCGCTTGGCCGGACCCCCACGCCCGCCTGACCGGCGCTGAACAAAGGACCGACGATGAAGACCTCCCTTGCCCTGATCGCGCTTCTGCTGCCGGGCGCCGCGCTGGCACAGGACGCGCAGCTCGACCCTGTCGCGCCCATGGCCGAATACAAGCTGTATGTGGCCGAGCACACGCAGGAACTGGTGGCCGATACCCGCGCCTTCACCGAGGCCGTGAAAGCGGGCGACATCGACAAGGCCAAGTCCCTGTTCGCTCCCACCCGCCTGCATTACGAGATGATCGAGCCGGTGGCCGAACTGTTCAGCGACCTCGACGTGTCGATCGACAGCCGCGCCGACGACCACGAGGGAGCCGAGCAGGACCCGGGCTTCACCGGCTTCCACCGCATCGAATACGCATTGTGGGAAAAGAACTCGACCGAGGGGATGGCCCCCGTCGCCGACAAGCTGATGGCCGATGTCGAAGATCTGGCCGGGCGGATCGAGGGGCTGACCTTCCCGCCGCAGGTCGTCGTCGGCGGCGCGGCCGTGCTGATGGAGGAGGTCGCGGCCACCAAGATCTCGGGCGAGGAGGACCGCTACAGTCACACCGACCTGTGGGACTTCCGCGGCAACTTCGACGGCGCGCGGAAGATCGTCGAGCTGTTCCGCCCCCATGTGGAGGATCAGGATTTCCTGGCCACGGTGGACACCAACTTCGCCCGCGTGGACGAAACGCTGGAGAAATACCGCGAGGGCGAGGGCTACCAGACCTACGACAAGCTGACGGACGAGGACCGCCGCGTTCTGGCCGCCGCCGTCAACACGCTGGCCGAGGACCTGGCGACCCTGCGGGGCCGCGTCGGGCTGGACTGAGCCCTAAGGGGGAAGGCGCCCCGGCTGCTGGCGCCTCCCCTTGACCCTTACCCGGCCAGCACCTCGTCCAGCACGCGGGTGAAGCGTCCCACGGTGCCGTCCACGTCCTTGAGCTTGTCGAGGCCGAAGAGACCCAGCCGGAAGGTCGAGAACTCCGCCCCCTCGCCCACCTGCAGGGGCACGCCCGCCGCGATCTGCATCCCCTTTTCCGCAAACTTGCGGCCGTTGCGGATGTCGGGATCGTCCGTGTAGCTGACGACCACCCCCGGCGCGGCAAAGCCGTCCGCCGCGACCGAGCGGAAGCCGCGCTCGGCCAGCGCCGCGCGGATCCTGCGGCCGAGGTCCCACTGCGCCGCACGCGCCGCCTCGAACCCCATCTCGCGCGTTTCCACCATGGCGTCGCGCAGCGTGACCAGGGCGTCGGTCGGCATGGTGGCATGATAGGCGTGGCCGCCGTCCTCGTAGGCCTTCATGATCGAGCGCCACTTCTTCAGGTCCAGCGCGAAGCTGTCGCTGGTCGTCTGCTCCAGCCGTTCCAGCCCGCGGGCCGAGAACATCACCAGTCCGGCGGCGGGCGAGGCGCTCCACCCCTTCTGCGGAGCCGAGATCAGGACGTCCACGCCCAGCGCCTTCATGTCCACCCAGATCGCCCCTGAGGCGATGCAGTCCAGCACCATCAGCCCGCCGACCTCGTGCACCGCCTGTGCCAGCGCGGCGATGTAGTCGTCTGGCAGGATCAGCCCGGCCGAGGTTTCCACATGGGGCGCGAAAACCACGCCGGGACGCGCGCGGGCGATCTCGGCCACCACGTCCTCGATCGGCGGGGGCGCATAGGCGGGACGCGGGGCATTGCCCTCGGGGCGGGCGGGCTGCACCTCGGCGGCCGCCTCGAACTGCGCCGCGTCGTGGATCTGGGTCCAGCGGAAGCTGAACCAGCCGTTGCGCACGATCAGCGCGTCGGCATCGCGGGCGAACTGGCGGGCCACCGACTCCATCGCATAGGTGCCGCCGCCGGGGACCAGCGCCACGCCCTCGGCCCCGTAGACCTCGCGGGCCATGTCCGAGATGTCGCGCATGACCGCCTGGAACTTCTTCGACATGTGGTTGAGGCTGCGGTCGGTGAAGACGACCGAGAACTCCATCAACCCGTCGGGATCGACCGCGCTGCGTCCATCTGGGCCAAGTCCTGTCATCGCCATCCCTTTCCTGATGCAATCAGGGGCACCCTAGCCAAGCGCGCCGTTCGCTTCCAGCACGACTGTCGTGTGAGGCAACGCGGGGACGGGCGTGGCGTTCCGGCCCCCTTGCGGCCGCCCCGCCCCCGCGCCTACCTTGGCCCCACCACCACCTGCGAGAGTTCCGATGCGCATCGGCATCCTGAAATGCGGCCAGTCGCCCGACGTCACGCGCGCCGAGCACGGCGATTACGACGACATGTTCGAGCGGCTTCTGGCCGGCCGCGGCTTCACCTTCGACCGCTACCATGTCGAGGCGATGGAGTTTCCCGAAAGCGTCCACGCCGCCGACGGCTGGCTGATCACCGGATCGCGCCACGGCGTCTACGAGGATCACGCCTTCATTCCCCCGCTGGAAGACTTCATCCGCGCGGCCTTCGCCGCCGAGGTGCCGATGGTCGGCGTCTGCTTCGGCCACCAGATCATCGCCCAGGCCATGGGCGGGCGCGTGGTCAAGCATCCCGAAGGCTGGCGCGTCGGCGCGCATGACTATGTGATCGGCGGCAAGTCCATGGTGTTGAACGCCTGGCACCAGGATCAGGTGGTGGACCTGCCCCCCGGCGCGGCCATCGCCGGCACCAACGAGTTCTGCCAGGCCGCGGCGCTGGTCTATGACCACCGTGCCTTCACCGTGCAGCCCCACCCCGAGTTCCGCGACGGCTTCATCGACGGCCTGATCGAGCATCGCGGCGGCGCGGTCCCGGACGAGCTGCTGGACCAGGCGCGCGCCCGGCGCGGCAGCGCAGAATCCTCGGCCCTGGCCGACAGGATCGAGGCCTTCTTCAAGGACCCCAGGGGAACGGCCGAAGCCGTTCTCTGACCCAGGCGGCAGCCGGTCCGACCGGCGCCCGAAACAGAGAAAGCCGGAAGCCCCGGCGGAAAGTTTCCATGTCAGACTGGCTGACGAAAATCCCGCAATCCGCCCGCAACTACATCGAGGGCCGCCGCCTGGACGAGGTCGAGTGCATCGTCCCCGACATGGCGGGCGTCGCGCGCGGCAAGGCCATGCCCGCGTCCAAGTTCGCGCGGCAGGAAAGCTTCTACCTGCCGAACTCGATCTTCCTGCAGACGATCACGGGGGAATGGGCCGACAACCCGGCCGGCGCCTTCACCGAGCCGGACATGATCCTGGCCCCCGACTTCTCGACGGTTTCGGCCGCGCCCTGGACGGCCGATGTGACCTTGCAGGTGATCCACGACGTCTTCGACCAGCAGGGACGCCCCGTGCCGGTCGCGCCGCGCAACGTCCTGAAGCACATCGTCGGGCTTTACGCGGAACGCGGCTGGCGCCCCATCGTCGCGCCCGAGATGGAGTTCTTCCTGGTCGCGCGCAACATCGACCCGAACCAGCCGATCCAGCCGCCGATGGGTCGCTCGGGTCGCCGCGCGGCCGCCAAGCAGGCCTATTCCATGTCGGCGGTGGACGAATACGGCAAGGTGATCGACGACATCTACGACTTCGCCGAGGCGCAGGGATTCGAGATCGACGGCATCCTGCAGGAAGGCGGGGCGGGCCAAGTGGAAATCAACCTTGCCCACGGCGACCCGGTGCGGCTGGCCGACGAGATCTTCTTCTTCAAGCGCCTGATCCGCGAGGCCGCGCTGCGCCACGACTGTTTCGCCACCTTCATGGCCAAGCCCATCGAGGGCGAGCCGGGATCGGCCATGCACATCCACCACTCGGTCGTGGACGCGCAGACGGGCCGCAACATCTTTTCGGACGAGAAGGGCCGCGAGACGCCCGAGTTCCTGCAGTTCATCGCCGGCATGCAGAACCACCTGCCCGCCGCGGTGGCGCTGCTGGCGCCCTACGTCAACAGCTACCGCCGCTATGTCCCGGACTTCGCCGCGCCCATCAACCTGGAATGGGGCCGTGACAACCGCACGACCGGGCTGCGCGTGCCGATCTCGGGACCGGACGGTCGGCGGGTGGAAAACCGGCTGGCGGGGATGGACTGCAACCCCTACCTGGGGATCGCGGCCTCGCTGGCGACGGGCTACCTGGGCCTGGTGCAGGGGGCGAACCCGCGCGCGGAGTGCCTGGGCGACGCCTACATGTCCGAGGACGAGCTGCCCACGAACTTGGGCGACGCGCTGGACGAGATGGTCGCCTCGCAGCCCATGCGCGAGGTGCTGGGGTCCGAGTTCGTCGCCGTCTACGAGGCTGTCAAGCGCAACGAATACAAGGAGTTCCTGCAGGTGATCTCGCCTTGGGAGCGCGAGCACCTGCTGCTGAACGTGTAAGGCGGGCCTGCGTCCATTCACCGCTTGCGGCGGGGCGCAGGCGGTGGCAAGGGGCTGGGCATGAGCGACAGAGACCAGAAACTTGCCATCGTGACCGGCGCCTCCCGCGGCCTCGGCGCGGCCCTTGCCGAACGCCTGGGTGCGCGCGGCTACCACGTCGTCGCGGTCGCCCGGACGACCGGCGCGCTGGAGGAGCTGGACGACCGCATCCGCGCGGTCGGCGGCGCGGCCACGCTGGCGCCGATGGACGTCACGCAACCCGCCGCGATGATCCAGCTTGTCCAGGCGGTGCTGGACCGCTGGGGCGGCTGCGACCTGTGGGCCCATGCGGCGATTCACGCGGCGCCGCTGGCGCCCGCGCCCCATGTCGATCCCAAGGACATGGACCGCTCGGTTGCGCTGAACATCACCGCGACCCACGGCCTTTCGGCGCTGTTCGATCCGCTGCTGCGCGCCCGGAACGGAACCGCGCTGTTCTTCGACGATCCGCGCGCGGGCCAGCCGTTCTTCGGCGCCTACGGGGCCACCAAGGCCGCGCAGATCGCCTTCGCCCGCAGTTGGCAGGCGGAAAACCAGCGGCTCGGGCCGCGCGTGGTCATTGCCACGCCGAACCCCATGCCCACCTCCGTCCGCGCCCGCTTCTTCCCCGGCGAGGACCGCAGCACCCTGAGCCCCTGCCGGGCCGAGGCCGACCGCATCCTGGCCGAACTGGCGATCTGACGGGCCTTACAGCCCGTAGATCCCGTTAAACTTCTCTTCCAGGTAGGCCAGCAGCGGCTCGGGCGTGACCGGGCCGCCGGTCGCGCGTTCGACCAGGTCGCGGGGCTCGTAAAGGCCGCCGTGGCGCTGCAGGTTCTCGCGCAGCCATTCGGTGGCGGGGGTGGCGTCCCCATTCTGAAGGCTGTCGTCGAGGTCCGGCACCGCCTCCCGCAGCGCCGCGTTCAAGGCGCCCGCATAGACGTTGCCCAAGGCATAGGTCGGGAAATATCCGAACAGCCCGACCGACCAGTGCACGTCCTGAAGAACACCATTCGAAGGCCGGTCCACCGCCACGCCGAAGTCGCGCAGGAAGCGGGTGTTCCAGGCTTCCTCCAGGTCGTCGGTGGACAGCCGCCCCGCGATGAGGTCACGTTCGAGGTCGAAGCGCATCATGATGTGCAGGTTGTACTGCACCTCGTCAGACTCGGTGCGGATGAAGCCGGGTGTCACACGGTTCACGGTGCGGTAGAAGGCCTCGGCATCCGGCACGGACAGCCCGCCCGTCATGTCGGTCATGCGCCCGAACAGCCAGCCGGTAAAGGCGCGGCTGCGGCCCAGCTGGTTTTCGTAGATGCGGCTCTGGCTTTCGTGGACGCCCATGGACACGCCCCGTCCCAGCGGCGTGAAGGCGTGGTCGGGGTCGATCCCCAACTCGTAGCTGGAATGGCCGACCTCGTGGATGGTCGAGTAGATGCAGTTGAACGGGTCCGCTTCCACGACACGCGTGGTGATGCGGCTGTCCTGCCAGCGCCCGCTGGAAAAGGGATGGACAGCGATGTCGATCCGCCCACGCGACCAGTCATAGCCGAAGGCCGTGGCGCAGGCGCGGGCCAGACGCATCTGGGTTTCCTGCGCGAAGCGCCCTTCCAGGGCGGCGGGCTGGTGGGGGGCGCCGAGGATGTCCTCGCGCAGTTGCACCAGCCGGGGGCGCATGGTGTCGAACAGCGCCGCGATGTCTGCCTGGGTGGTGCCGGGCTCGTAATCCTCGAGCAGCGCGTCATAGGGGTCGCTGCCGAAACCCGCACGCACCAGCGCGTGGCCCTGGTCCTGCTTCAGCACGAGGATCTGGTCCAGCGTCGGCAGGAAATCCTCGGGCGCCTCATTGGCGCGGGCGGCGGCCCAGATGCCCTGCCCGAGGCTCGTCTGCCGCGCGATCTCGGTTGCAAGCTCGGCGGGGATGGCATTCGCGCGGCCGAAGTCGCGCGAGATCAGGGCGACGATCCGCTCTTCGCTTTCCGTCTGCGGGACGGCCAGTTCAAGCCATTCGCCGATGCGGGGGTCGGTGCGGCGCTCGTGCAGGACGGCCTCGATCGCGGCCATCTCCTCGGACCGCTGCTCGACCGCGCCGCGCGGCATGACGGTTTCCTGGTCCCAGGACAGCCGCTCGGCGATCGAGGACAGGGCTTCGGTCTGACGCTGGAAAGCCAGCAGCTCGTTCATGGCCGCATTTTCCGAGATCATCGGATCGTCCCCCGCACGCTGGTTTCATAAGGATAGCGCGCGTGGTGGCGCGCCCGGATGATCAGGACGAACAGCGCCACGGCGCCGATCTGGTGGGCCAGCGCCTCGGGCAGGGGCGCGCCATGCATGACGGTGACGATGCCCAGCACGATCTGGAAGGCCACGGCGGCGATCATCACCGTGAAGGCCCCGCGCGTGACCGGATGGGGCGAGCGGCGCGCCCGCAGCCAGACCACGACGGCGAAGATCGCCAGCAGGTAGGCCACCATCCTGTGCGTGAACTGCACCGTGGCCGCGTTCTCGAAGAAATTGCGCCAGCCAAGCGCGGGAGCCCAGATGGCGTCGGGGATCCACTCGCCACCCATCGTCGGCCAGCCGGTATACTGCCGCCCGGCGTCGATCCCCGCGACCAGCGCGCCGATCAGGATCTGCACGAAGGACAGGTGCATCAGGCCCGTGGTCATCGAGAACAGCTTGGGCTCGCCCGCGCGGCGCGCCCGTATCAGCTGCGCCTCGGGGCGGCCGAGGTGGAACACATACCAGGCGATCAGCCCGAGAATGGCGAAGGCCAACCCCAGATGCGTCGCAAGGCGATAGGAGGCGACCGAGGTCATCCCCTCGACCAGCCCCGAGGCGACCATCCACCAGCCGATGGCGCCCTGCAGTGCGCCCAGGGCGCCAAGCGTCAGCAGCCGCGGCGTCCAGCCCGGCGGGATGCGCTTCGTCAGCCAGAAGAACAGGAAGCCCACGGCCCAGACGAGGCCCACCGCGCGGCCCAGCTGCCGGTGGCTCCATTCCCACCAGTAGATGCGCTTGAACCCGGAAAGGTCCATCGTCGGGTTTTCCTCGCGGAACTGCGGGATCTGCTGGTATTTCGCGAACTCCGCCTCCCATGCCGCCTGGCTGCTGGGGGGTAGCGCGCCGGTCACGGGCTTCCATTCGGTGATTGACAGGCCCGAGCCGGTCAGCCGCGTGGCCCCGCCCAGCGCGATCATCGCCATGACCATGACAAACAGGACGACCAGCCAGACCCGGATCGCGCCGCGCGCCCCCTTGGGCGCGGTGTCGATCAGATTGACAACGGGTCGGGCGGCAGGCGTCGCGGTGGACACCTCCTCGAAAATCGGGCGCTTGGCCATGTCGGGCCCCTTCGGTGTTCGCTTGCAGTCGCTTGCGGGACGCGGCCCGGACATTGGCCGTCCGGCCCGCAAAGGTCAATCGGCGCGGGTCTTCCAGGTCAGCTGCCGCAGCATCCCGTGCAGGATCTGCACGTCGGCGCGGGTCAGCGGCAGGCGCGACCACAGGTTCCGCAGCGTCAGCCGCATGGGCGCGGCCTTCTCGGGCGGAAAGAAGAACCGCGCCTCGGTCAGCTTCTCCTCCCAATGGTCGGCGAGCTTCTCGATTTCCAGCCGCGTGGCGGGCACCTCGCCCGGCGGGCGCTTGGCGGCGGGCGCGGGCTGTGCGGGCAGCGCGTCGCGGCCCCATTCGTAGCCCATGAGCAGCACGGCCTGCGCGAGGTTCAGCGAGGGGAAATCCGGGTTCACCGGCACCGTCACGATGGCATTGGCCCGCGCGATGTCGTCGTTTTCCAGCCCCGCCCGTTCCGGCCCGAAGATCAGGCCGACGCGATGCCCCTCGGCCGCCAGCCCGCGCGCCTCGGCCATTGCGGTGGCGGGCGTATGCACGGGCTTGGTCAACTCGCGCCCCCGGGCGGTGGTGGCATAGGCGTGATCGACGTCGAACATCGCCTCGGCCAGCGTCGGGAAGACGCGGGCGCGGTCCAGCACCTGCCCCGCCGCGCCCGAGGCCATTGCCACGGCGCGCGGGTTGGGCCAGCCGTCGCGCGGATCGACCAGCCGCATCTCGGTCAGGCCGAAGTTCAGCATCGCGCGGGCGGCGGCCCCGATGTTCTCGCCCATCTGCGGGCGCACGAGGATGACGACGGGTTGCAGCACAGAGGTCTCGGTCATGCGCCGCCCCTAACGCGCAGCGGCGCCACGGGCAAGCGGGCGGGCAGGCGGACGTGTTCCTCTTCTTCGTGGAAATATCCCGGGCTGGCGAACGCCCGGAAAACAGTCCGGTCGGCTGTTTTCAGTGAGCCAGGGGCAGAGCCCCGGTCCGACGCCCCCCTTCCCCGCGCGGCGTCCCTGCGGTATCCCGATCCACTGCCACGAAAGGGATCATGCCATGACCGAGGACGCGCCGCAGCTTTACCTGATCGCCCCCGCGCTGATCCCGGCGTCCGAACTCGGGCCGCGGCTTTCGGCGGTGCTGGACGCTCATCCCGTTGCCTGCCTGCGCCTGCCGGGCGCGGGGGACGAGACGGAACTGGGCCGCATTGCCGACCTTGCCCGCGACATCGCGCACGCCCGAGACGTGGCGGTGGTGATCGAGGATCATGTGGCGCTGGCCCTGCGCCATGGCCTCGATGGCGTCCACCTAACCAGCGGCGCCCGCGCCGTGCGGCACGCGCGCAAGGAACTGGGCGCGGATGCCATCGTCGGCGCCTTCTGCGGCGGCTCGCGGCACGAGGGGATGAACGCGGGCGAGGCGGGGGCAGACTACGTCTCCTTCGGTCCCTGCGGTCCGACCGCCCTGGGCTTGGGCGAGCCTGCCGACCTCGACCTCTTCCAGTGGTGGTCCGAGATGATCGAGGTGCCCGTCGTGGCCGAGGGCGCGCTGGACGCAGCCCTTGTCCGCCAGCTCTGGACCGTCGCCGACTTCATTGCCATCGGCCCCGAGATCTGGTCGGCCGAGGACCCCGCCGCCGCCCTGTCGGCGCTGTGGGGCGCTTAACCCGGCGTCCCTGGCGGCGCAGTCTTGCCGAGAACCGCGCGCCGCCCTAAAGCGCGGGCATGACCCAGCACCAGCGCCTGCTCATCATCGACTTCGGCTCTCAGGTCACGCAGCTCATCGCGCGTCGGCTTCGCGAGCTCAACGTGTTCTGCGAAATCCGCCCCTATCAGGCGGTGACCGATGCCGAACTGCGCGCCGACCCGCCGCAGGCCGTGATCCTGTCGGGCGGCCCCGACAGCGTCACGCGCGAGGGCAGCCCCCGTGCCCCGCAGGCGCTGTTCGACCTCGGTATCCCTGTCTTCGGCATCTGCTACGGCCAGCAGACAATGATGCAGCAGCTGGGCGGCCGTGTCGAAGCCGGGCACCATGCCGAATACGGCCGCGCCTTCATCGCCCCTGCGCCGGGCCATACCGGCGACGGCATCTTCGCGGGCCTGTTCGCTGACGGGCGCGAGGAAGTCTGGATGAGCCACGGCGACCGCGTCACCGCGCTGGCGCCCGGCTTCGAGGTCATCGGCACCTCGCCCAACGCGCCCTTCGCCATGATCGCGGATGAGTCGCGCCGCTTCTATGCCGTGCAGTTCCACCCCGAGGTGCACCACACCCCGAACGGCCGCACCATGCTGGAGAACTTCCTGCGCCTTGCGGGTTTCACCGGCGACTGGACCATGGCCGGCTATCGCGCCGAGGCCGTGCGCCGCATCCGCGAGCAGGTGGGCGATGCCAAGGTGATCTGCGGCCTTTCGGGCGGCGTGGATTCCTCGGTCGCGGCCGTCCTGATCCACGAGGCGATCGGCGACCAGCTGACCTGCGTCTTCGTGGACCACGGCCTTCTGCGGCTGGGCGAGGCCGAAGAGGTCGTGACCATGTTCCGCGACCACTACAACATCCCGCTGATCCACGCGGACAAATCCGAGCTGTTCCTGGGCGAACTGGAGGGCGTCAGCGATCCCGAGGTCAAGCGCAAGACCATCGGCCGCCTGTTCATCGACGTGTTCCAGAAGCACGCGGCCGAGATCGGCGGGGCCGAGTTCCTGGCGCAGGGGACGCTTTATCCCGACGTGATCGAATCGGTCAGCTTCTCCGGCGGCCCCTCGGTCACGATCAAGTCGCACCACAACGTGGGCGGGTTGCCCGAGAAGATGGGCCTCAAGCTGGTCGAGCCCTTGCGCGAACTGTTCAAGGACGAGGTCCGCGCCCTCGGCCGCGAACTCGGCCTGCCCGACCGCTTCATCGGCCGCCACCCCTTCCCCGGCCCCGGCCTTGCCATCCGCTGCCCCGGCGAGATCACGCGCGAGAAGCTGGACATCCTGCGCAAGGCCGACGCGGTCTACATCGACCAGATTCGCCGCCACGGCCTTTACGACGAGATCTGGCAGGCCTTCGTCGCGATCCTGCCGGTCCGCACCGTGGGCGTCATGGGCGACGGACGCACCTATGACTTCGCCTGTGCGCTGCGGGCCGTGACCTCGGTCGATGGGATGACGGCGGACTACTATCCCTTCACGCACGAATTCCTGGGCGAGACCGCCACGCGGATCATCAACGAGGTCAAGGGCATAAACCGGGTGACTTACGACATTACGTCAAAGCCGCCGGGCACGATCGAGTGGGAGTGACCGCGTACTGACGCGGACAAGCGGACATGGCCGGGATCTGTCCAACATTCCTTGGCGGATGATTGGCAAACACCCGTTCTTGTGCATGATCCGAGGGAACAAGTGTTCCATCGAGAACCGATCATGCGCAGATTGCAAGTCCTTCTTTTCGCCTTGAGCCTGCCTTTTTCGGCAGTTCCTGCCCATGCCGCCGAGGCCCTGTGCGAGATCACGGCCAAGGGGGAACGCGTGGACGGCCCCTGTCGATTCTCGGCCCGCCGCGGCGGCAGCTTCGACATCGCCATGATGGATGAGCGCATGATGGGCGGCGCGACCTCGCTGTCGCTGGATGTCGTCGGCCCCGGCATGGGCGAGGTGCGCGGCCTGACGCCCTTCGGCGTTCGGTCCCGCTGGGGCGAGGCGCGGCGAATGGCTCAGGACCGGGCCTGCTGGCGCGGCGCGGATTTCACCATCTGCGTCCGTGCCCTGGACAACGCCACCTCCGACGCCGGAAACAAGGGCGGCGTGTTCGTCGGCCGCTGCCACATGGAAGGCTGCACCTGGCTCAGCCAGTCCCCTGCCCGCGAGATCGGACAGGGCAGCGCGGCTGTCCCCGGCCGGCGCGTCGAATCCACCGTGACCGTGGCGCAAAGTGAACATTCCGGCGGCCTTTACCCGACCTCCGCTCCTGATGGGCTGGCCTGGTCCAGGCCCCACAACGTCCAGTTCTTCTGCTCGCCCGCGCGCCCTGCATTCCAGACTGACGACGGAAGCTGGCTGGTCCTGCCCCTGCCCGAGGTCTACGGCGCGACGGAAAGCGTTACGCGGCAATACCTGCGCGCCTGCCATCCCGGCGCCGGGACGGGCGACCCTTACGAGAGTCCGAAGGCCCTTGGCTATTCCGCCGGCATGCCGCAGCAGGACAGCTATCCCGATTTCGATGCCCTGATCCGGGGCTGATCGCCACGAAGGAGAATGCCCGTGTCAGCCTGCGCCTGCGGCCACCACCACGCCCACCATGACTGCGGCCGCCCCGACCCGGTCGGAGCCCAGGTCGCGCTGTCGGGAGAGATCACCTGCGCCGACATGGGCCAGCTCATGGCCCTTCTGACGCATGTCGAGGCCCATGTCGCCGCCAGCCGCGCCGAGCCGGGATGCCTTTTCTTCGAGATCGCGCAGACGGACGACCCGCTGGTCTGGCGCGTCGAGGAACTGTTCCGCGACGCGGCCGCGCTGGAAGCCCATCGCGCCCGCACCAAGGCAAGCTCCTGGGCCGCCGCGACCTCCGGCATTCCCCGGCAGATCCGCGAGATCATGGCCGAGAATGACGTGGTGCCCGCTGGCTGAGGCCTGACAGGCATATGCCCTGTAAGGCGGGCGCGCAGCACGCGCGCCTCGCCGCCGTCGGATCAGGCGATGGTTCCGCCCTCGGCCGTGCCGGGAAGGCGCAGGCGGACGCGCTTGATCCGCCGGGCGTCCGCGTCCACCACCTCGAACTGGACGCCGCTGTCGTCGGTCACGACCTCTCCCCTGACGGGCACATGACCCGCCAGCATGAAGATCAGGCCGCCCAGCGTGTCGATCTCTTCCTCGTAGACGCCGCTGATCAGCTTGACGCCGATCTCGGCCTCCACCCGGTCGATGGGCGCGCGGGCCAGGACAAGCCACTGGCCAGGGCGTTCCTGCACCCACAGCCCGTCCTCGCTTTCGTCATGCTCGTCGTCGATCTCGCCGATGACCTGCTCGATCAGGTCCTCGATCGTGACCAGCCCGTCCACCCCGCCGTATTCGTCGATCACCAGCGCCATGTGGATGCGCTTCTGCTGCATCTGCTGCAGCAGCGCGCCGATGGGCATCGAGCCCGGAACGTAAAGCAGCGGCCGCAGCAGGGGACGCAGCGCGAAACGTGGCGCGCCCTTGGGGGCGAAGCCGTGCTTGAGCGCCAGATCCTTCAGATGGATCAACCCCAGCGGCTGGTCCAGGTTGCCGCGATAGACCGGGACGCGGGAGTAACCATGCTCGCGGAAGACCTCGACCAGTTCGGGCAGGCCGACGGTCACCGGGACCGCCACGATGTCGGTCTTGGTCACGGCCACGTCGTCCACGGACATGCGGCGCAGGTTGAGGATGCTGGGCGCCTCGGCCGAGGTCGCGGCCTCCATCATGCTGTCCGGGGCGTCCTCGGGCTCGGAGGCCAGCGGTCCCAGCGTCCTGAGGATGCGGCCTAGGAAGCCACGGGCGGGTGGATCGGGGGTCTCAGGAGGCGGGGCTTCCCACTCTGCAAGAGGATGGGAATGGAGGGTCCTGTTCGGACTGGGAGGTTCGGCGTCGCCTGAAGCTTCGCCGGGACTCTGGGGATCGTTCATGGGACTCAGTGCTCTCGGTAAGGGTCCGGAATGCCGAGGCTGGCGAGAATCGAACGCTCGGCATCCTCCATGGTTTCCGCGTCGGCATCCGCCTCGTGGTCGTAGCCGGCCAGGTGCAGGATCGCGTGGACCAGAAGATGGGTGACGTGGTCGGCGAAGGGCTTTCCCTGCGCCTCGGCCTCGGCCTTGCAGGTGTCGAAGCTGATGGCGATGTCGCCCAGCTCGTCCGTGTCGGGCGGCACCGGCACCTCGCCAGGCGCGCGGGGCGCGGGCTCGACCGAGGGCCAGCTGAGCACGTTGGTGGGCTTGGCCTTGCCCCGGAAATGGTCGTTCAACGCGGCGATGCGAGTATCGTCGCAGCCCATTACCACGATCTCGACCGTGTCGATGCCCAGATGGCGGGTCGCAGCCGCCGCTGCCCGCTCGGCCATGCCCTGCAGGTCGACGTCCAGCCAGCGCTCGTCCTCGATGACGATATCGACGGGGTCGGGCTCGGGCAGGGTGTCAGGGTTGGACAGGTCAGACATCGCGCGACCCCTCAGGGCCGCGGCGCCAGTCGCGGCGGGGGGGATAGCTGCCATAGCCCTGTGCAGGGCGGTCATCGCTGCCGCTGGCCTCGTCGTCCGCGTCATAGGCCTGGATGATGCGCGCGACCAGCGGGTGACGCACCACGTCCGAAGCGGTGAAGTAGCTGAACGAAATCCCCGGCACGCCCGCGAGGATGCGTTCCGCGTCGCGCAGGCCCGACTGGACGCCGCGCGGCAGGTCCACCTGGGTGCGGTCGCCGGTGATGACCATGCGCGAGCCCTCGCCCAGACGAGTCAGGAACATCTTCATCTGCATGGTGGTCGCGTTCTGCGCCTCGTCCAGCACCACGAAGGCATTCGCCAGCGTCCGGCCCCGCATGAAGGCGAGCGGCGCGATCTCGATCCGCTTTTCCTCCATCAGCTTCTGCATCTGGCGCGCGGGCAGGAAGTCGTTCAGCGCGTCATACAGCGGCTGCATGTAGGGATCGACCTTCTCCTTCATGTCGCCGGGCAGGAAGCCCAGCCGTTCGCCCGCTTCGACGGCGGGGCGCGACAGGATGATGCGGTCCACATGGCCGTCGATCAGCATGGTGACGCCGACGGCGACGGCCAGATAGGTCTTGCCCGTGCCCGCCGGTCCAATCCCGAAGGCAAGTTCGTTGGCAAAGAGCGAGCGGACATAATCGCGCTGCGCCTCGGTGCGCGGCTCGACGATCTTCTTGCGGGTCCGCAGCTCGACCTTGCCCTGGCCGAACATCTCGAGCTGCTGGGCGGGCGTGGCGGCAGGGCCATCACCGTCGGTGCCCATGCGCAGGGCCGATTCGACCTCGGTCAGTTCGACCGCGCGGCCCTGCTCCAGGCGCGCGTAAAGGCCGCGCAGGATCTGCGCCGCCTCGGCCTGCGCCTCGGCCGGGCCCACGACGGACAGCTGGTTGCCGCGCCGCAGGACATGGACCCCCAGCGCCTGTTCGATCCGGGCCAGGTGGCGGTCATGGGGGCCGCACAGGTCCATGAGCAGGCGGTTGTCGGGAAACTCAAGCAGGGTCTCGCCCGCTGCGGCGGAAGGGTTTGTCGGGGTCAGACCCACTGCGTCCTCGTCTGTGGCTTGCATTCATGTTGCAGGCGGGGGTGGGCGAAGGCAAGCCTCGGGCCACAAATGTGCGGAGGCTCGGTAACGCTCATCCTCGCGGCCCGGTTGCGGCGCGCGGACCCCAGTCCAGCGGCTCGCCCTGCACAAAGGCGCGCAGCACCGGATCGTCGGCCTTGTCCATCTGCGCGACGGGTCCCTGCCAGCGCAGCCGGCCATGATCCAGCAGTGCCACGCGGTCGGCGATGGTCCGCACGCTGGTCATGTCATGAGTGATGGTCACGGCGGTCGCGCCCGTCTCGGTCACGATGTCGCGGATCAGGCGGTTGATCGCGGCGGCCCGCTGGGGGTCCAGGCCGGTGGTCGGCTCGTCGAAGAAGATCACCTTGGGGTCGGCGGCGATGGCGCGGGCCAGACCCACGCGCTTGCGCATCCCCCCTGACAGGTCGGCGGGCATCCGGTCCGCGACCTCGGGGCCGAGACCCACGCGGGCCAGCCGCTCGACCGCGCGGGTGCGAGCCTGGACAGCGGGCATTGCCCGCAGCAGGCGGAAGGCCACGTTGCGCCAGACGGGCAGACTGTCGAACAGCGCGGCATTCTGGAACAGCATCCCGAAGTCGCGCATGAACCGCGCGCGCACGGCGGCCGAGGCAGGCTCGCCGTCCAGCAGGACTTCGCCCGCGTCGGCGCTTTCCAGCCCCAGGATCGTGCGCAGCAGTACCGACTTGCCGGTGCCCGAGCCGCCGATCACGACAAGGCTCTCGCCCCGCGCGACGGTCAGGTCCACGCCGTCCAGCACCTTCTGAGGCCCGAAGGACTTGCAAAGGCCGCGCGTCTCGATCACCGGCGCGCTCATGTGAAGAACAATCCCGTCAGGACGAAGTTCGCGGCCAGGATGCCGACCGAGGCCGCCACGACCGCGTTCGTCGTGGCCCGTCCGACGCCGGCCGCACCGCGGCCCGCCTTCATGCCGAACCAGCAGCCCGCCAGCGCCACGATGAAGCCGAAGGCCGCGCCCTTCAGCAGCCCCGAGAGCACGTCCCAGGTTTCGAGATAGGCCCAGGAGTTCGCCAGATAAGCCTGCGAGGTGAAGCCCAGCGTCGTTGTCCCGATCAGCCAGCCACCCATGATGCCGATGGTGTCGCCCACGCCCACGAGGACCGGCACCGACAGGATCGCCGCCCAGAGGCGCGGCGTCACCAGCCAGCCCATCGGGTCGGTGGACAGCGTCACCAGCGCGTCGACCTGTTCCGTCACGCGCATCGAGCCGATCTCGGCCGCAATCGACGAGGCGACCCGCGCCGCCACCATCAGCCCGCCCAGGACGGGCCCGAGTTCCCGCACCATGCCGATCGCCACAATGGCGGGCACCACGTCACCCGCCTGGAACCGCTCGCCCCCCGCGTTGATCTGCAGGGCCAGCGCCGCGCCGGTGAACAGCGCCGTCAGCCCGACAACCGGCAGCGACAGCCAGCCGATGCGCAGCAGTTGCTCAGCCAGCAGCCGTGGCGAGAACCCCGGCGCGGCCAGCCCCCGCGCGGCGAAGATGGCAACTGCGCCGATCCCGCGCAGCAGCGCCAGCGTGGCGCGGCCGACTGCGCGGATGGGGTCAGGCCGGAAGGGGTTGGGCGCGGCTCGGGTCAAGGGGCAGCTCGATCCGCAGGCGGCGGGAGAGTTCGGCCGGATCCGAGGAGGAGTTGGACAGCTTGAAGCCCTCGCTCAGCAGATGCTTCACATACATCTTGTTGTAGATGAAGGCGAAGACCAGTTGCGCGAAGCCCAGAGTGATCCAGCCGATCAGGAAGATGATCAGCGCCCCGGTCCAGTGCCCCCGGAACAGCGCCGGAAAGAAGCCGAAGAACAGCGTCGTCCAGGAAAACCCGACCGGCGCCTGCTTCAGCGCCCCGGTCTGCGGGTGGTGAAAGTCGATCGTCGCGTAAGCCATGCCGAATCCTCCTGGGGCGATGAGACAGGAGATTGGGTAGCATGGGGTCCCTAACCGACAGTTAAGCCGGCCGGTAATCGCGCGGATAGCGCGAACCCAGCGAGGTCAGGATCTCATAACCTATGGTCCCGGCCAGGCGCGCGAGATCCTCGATGCCCTGCCGGGCGTTCAGGATCTCGAGCCTGTCCGGCACGTCGGGCAGATCGCTCACATCGACCGTGATGAGGTCCATAGAGACGCGGCCCACAACCGGCGCGCTGCGGCCCCCGGCCCAGAGCACCAGCCCCTTGCCCGACAGGGCGCGCGGCAGTCCGTCCGCATAGCCCGCCGACACCGTGGCGATCCGGCTGGCACGCGGCGCGGTCCAGGTGCAGCCGTAGCCCACGGCCTCGCCCGCCGCGACGCTGCGGGTCTGGATCACCTCAAGCGCAAGGGTGACGACAGAACGCGCGTCGAGGAACGGCTCGCCACCGTAAAGGCCGATGCCGGGGCGCGTAACGTCGAAGTGATAGTCGGGACCCAGCAGGATGCCGCCCGTCGCCGCCAGCGAGCGGGGCGCCGTCACGCCCTCGGTCATCTCGCGGAAGGCACGAAGCTGGGCAGCGTTGGCCGGATGACCCGGCTCGTCGGCGCACATCAGGTGCGACATGACCAGCGCCGGACCGGTGCCCTCGTCCGTGCGCGCCGACAGCGCCTCGGACCGGACCGAGGCCCATTCGGCGGGCTCGAACCCCAATCGGTTCATGCCGGTGTCAAGCTGGATCGCAAACGGCGCGCGGGGCCGCAGGGCACGGTCGCGGAAGAACTGCTCGGGGCTGTTCAGCACCGGTATCAGCCCGGCCGGGTCCTGCCCCGGCATGTGCCCGGACAGCACGAAGATGCGGGCATCCGGCGCAAGCAGGGGGCGAAGCGCCCTGCCCTCGGAGGCCTGTGCCACGAAGAAATCGCGCGCGCCCGCCGCGTAAAGCGCAGGCGCCACCTGCCCCGCGCCAAGGCCATAGGCGTCCGCCTTGACCACCGCGCCGGGGCGCGCGCCCGTTGCGCGGTCCGCCAGCGCCTTCCAGTTCGCCACAAGGGCGCCGAGGTCTATCGTCAATCCCATGATCCACGGCATGACGGCGGCCACGGGTCGCGTCAAGGCCCCGCATCCGCCGGTGTTTGCCATTTTGCGGCAATTGGCCGCCGTTAACAGCTCGGTTTGCAAACTTTCCCCTTTCCGCTTTGCGTCACCACCGGCTTTCCCTATTGTCCCGCCAGACATGGACGGAGGGGCGGCATGAAGGACATCGTCGAACAGCTGGAAGACCGGCGGCAGCAGGCCCGCATGGGCGGCGGCCAGCGCCGCATCGACGCGCAGCACGCGCGCGGCAAGCTGACGGCGCGCGAGCGGCTGGACATCCTTCTGGACGAAGGCTCGTTCGAGGAATTCGACATGTTCGTCCGCCACCGCTCCACCGACTTCGGGATGGAGGACGACCGCCCCTACGGCGACGGCGTCGTGACCGGCTGGGGCACGATCAACGGCCGCATGGTCTATGTCTTCAGCCAGGACTTCACCGTCTTCGGCGGCTCGCTGTCGGAAACCCACGCCCAGAAGATCTGCAAGATCATGGATATGGCGATGCAGAACGGCGCGCCGGTGATCGGGCTGAACGACTCGGGCGGCGCGCGCATCCAGGAAGGCGTGGCGTCGCTGGCGGGCTACGCCGACGTGTTCCAGCGCAACGTCATGGCCAGTGGCGTGATCCCGCAGATCAGCGTCATCATGGGGCCCTGCGCGGGCGGCGCGGTCTATTCGCCGGCCATGACGGATTTCATCTTCATGGTGAAGGACACCTCCTACATGTTCGTGACGGGCCCGGATGTGGTGAAGACCGTCACCAACGAGGTCGTCACGGCCGAGCAGCTGGGCGGGGCCTCGACCCACACCAAGAAATCTTCGGTCGCCGATGGCGCCTTCGAGGATGACGTCGAGGCTCTGTCGGAAATCCGCCGCCTGTTCGACTTCCTGCCGCTGTCGAACCGCGAGAAGGCGCCGACCCGGCCTTTCTTCGACGACCCCGCGCGGCTCGAGCAGTCGCTCGACACGCTGATCCCCGACAACCCCAACCAGCCCTATGACATGAAGGAGCTGATCGTGAAGATCGCCGACGAGGGCGATTTCTACGAGATCCAGCGCGACTTCGCGGGCAACATCATCACCGGCTTCATCCGCATCGAGGGCCAGACGGTCGGCGTCGTCGCCAACCAGCCGATGGTGCTGGCGGGGGTGCTGGATATCGATTCCAGCCGCAAGGCCGCGCGTTTCGTGCGCTTCTGCGACGCTTTCAACATCCCGATCCTGACGCTGGTGGACGTGCCGGGCTTCCTGCCGGGGACCGCCCAGGAATACGGCGGCGTCATCAAGCACGGGGCGAAGCTGCTGTTCGCCTATGGCGAGGCGACGGTGCCGAAGGTCACGGTCATCACCCGCAAGGCCTATGGCGGGGCCTACGACGTCATGTCGTCCAAGCACCTGCGGGGCGATTTCAACTATGCCTGGCCCACGGCCGAGATCGCGGTGATGGGTGCAAAGGGCGCGGTCGAGATCCTGTATCGCAGCGAGCTGGGCCAGGCCGACAAGATCGCCGCGCGGACCAGGGACTACGAGGACCGCTTCGCCAACCCCTTCGTGGCGGCGGAAAAGGGCTTCATCGACGAGGTGATCCAGCCCCATTCGACCCGCAAGCGGGTGGCGCGGGCCTTCGCCTCGCTGCGCAGCAAGCAGCTGTCCAATCCCTGGAAGAAGCACGACAACATCCCGCTGTGACGCCATTGTCCGCCGCTCTTTTCCTTGCCTCGACCGCAGCCGGAATGGCCGCGAACGGCGCGCAGCCGCTGATCCCGGTGCCCTCGGGCGCCGAGGTCTGGCTGCAGGAAGAGCTGACGGACCGCGTACCGGGTCTGGGGCTGGTGCAGCGCTATCGCTTCGTCATGCCCTCGCTGGCAACCCTGGTCCCGCCCATGGACGAGGGTGACATGGCCGAGGGACTGCCCCCCGAGATGCTGGACGAGCCCTTCGGCGAGGACGTGCCCCTGACGCCCGAGGAGCAGGCGGAACTGGACGACGCCCTGGGCGACCTGGTCATCCAGCAGGTTCCCGATGACAGCGCGGGCGGCCTGTCGCTCCAGCCGCTGCCGGACAGCGGAGGCATGGACGACGCGCCCCTGCCGTCCGAGCTTGCACCGCCGGACGCCATCCTGCCCGAGGGGGCCGAGGGAAGTCCGCTGGACGAGGCCGGCCAGGACGAGGCCGCCATAGCGGACGGGGGCGAGATGGCACTGCCGGCGGCTCCGGACATCCTGATGCAGGACCCCGTCCACCGCGACATCGTCTGGCTGTGCGAGAACTATGCCCTGCCCCGTCTGGCCGGGCAGTCGCCGCGCCCGACCCAGGTAGTGATCTCGATGGCCTCGGCGCCCGGCCCCTTCGGCAGCTTCGATCCCGAGATCGTGCAGCTTTTCGAGGGGTTCTCGATCCCCGCCAACCGTGACGCCTGTGTGTGGGAGCCGATGTGATGATCTGCAATGACTGGGGCGGCAGCCGCCCTGATGCAACCCTGCCACATGGCGCGCGCGGCGCTTCGGCCGCGCCCTGTCGCCTGTCGGGCGCCCCGGCTAACATGGGCCGGCGGCCGCGCGGTGCGGTCCGCTCATCGAGCAGCCGGGGCACTCAGACCCCGCCTAACAGGAGCCATTCATGTCCAAAAAGCTCGCCCTCGCGCTGGTTCTCGCCGGCCTCGTCTCGGCCTGCCAGCAGCAGCAGCCCCAGCCGACCCCGGCGCCCGTCGTCGTGGCGCCCGAGCCTGTGTTCCAGGGCAAGTACGGCGCCAACTGACGCCTTGCGGCGCGGGCCCTCGGGTCCGCGCATCGCCGCCGCGCCGCTTTGCGTCCTTTCGAAAGGAGGCGAGGCATCATGCTGAAGCATCGCGGTTTCCCCGGACGGCTTCCGTCCACCGACCACCAGTTCGTCATCCGCCGCGCCAGCCCCAAGGGGGCGACCAAGCTGGTCGCGCGCGAACGCTATCGCGACCGCTCGCCGGGCGACCGGCGCGCCGATGCGGGCTTTCTGGCAGCGCTGATCGAACATTTCGGCGACGAGCCCTTCGAGCGCGGCAACCTCGACGCGGGCCGCCTGTCCTGGCTGCTGGGGCGCGAGGTCGTGCCCGTCGGCAAGCTGGACCCGACCAGCTACGAGCAGCTTCTTCGCGTCGATCTCAAGCGTGCCGAGGCCAGCTTCCCTGAACTCTTCGCACCGGACGCCAGCGAGACTTTTCGCTGGGATGACGAGGACTTCGACGAGGAAGATGAGTGATGCGCGGGATGATGCCTGTGCGTGCGCCATCACCCGCTTGTCAGTTTGACGTCCCGTTCGGGGATGTCATAGTGATCGCGCACGCTAAACCACTCGCCCGCTCGCGGGCCACGAATACAGGCAGAATACCATGCAGAAATCCTTCCTCCTCCGCGTTTGCGGCGCAGCCCTGCTCGTCGGCACCGTTGCGGCTTGCCAGCCGGGCTACGGTACCGGCCTGTCGCCCGACGCGCAGCGTGCCGCGGGTGGCGCAGTCGCGGGTGCCGTCGTCGCCAAGGCGCTGGACGAGCGCGTTTCGACCGGCGCCCTTATCGGCGGTGCGGCGGGCGCCCTGTGCGACGACGTGGGCGTCTGCGCGCCCTGAGCGGAACCCTGACCCCCGGCTGGCGTTGATCGCCAGCCAAAACGGTTCGAATTCCAAATGGCCGGGAGTCACTGCGCAGGGGCACGCTGCCCGGGTGCAAGGTCCCGGCCTCTCGTTGAAGGATATCTCATGTCCCGGAAGCTCCTCATCGTGGGCGGCATCAGCGCGGCGCTGCTGGCCGGCTGCACGCAGAACATCACCCCCACCGACGCCGACCGCGCCATCATCGGCGCCGGCACCGGCTATGTCGTCCAGCAGGTCCGCGGCAAGGGCGGCAGCGACCGCCTCAAGGGCGCGGCGATCGGCGCCGTGGGCGGCGCGCTTTGCGACGACGTCCGTCTCTGCCAGTAAGCTGACCCGCGCGCGTCTCGCGCGCCTGCCGTCCTTTTCCGCCGTCCCGGTCTGACCGACCGGGGCGGCTTTCTCATATCCAGCGCCACCAAGGGACACGCATGTTCAAGAAGATCCTGATCGCCAATCGCGGAGAGATCGCCTGCCGCGTCATCAAGACCGCACGGAAGATGGGGATCGCCACCGTCGCCGTCTATTCGGACGCCGACCGGAACGCGCTGCATGTCCGCATGGCCGACGAGGCGGTCCATATCGGCCCGCCGCCCGCGAACCAGTCCTATATCGTGATCGACAGGATCATGGAGGCGATCCGCCAGACCGGCGCCGAGGCGGTCCATCCCGGCTATGGCTTCCTCAGCGAGAACATGAACTTCGCTGCCGCCCTTGAGAAAGAGGGTGTGGTCTTCGTCGGCCCGCCCTCGCCCGCGATCGAGGCGATGGGCGACAAGATCACGTCGAAGAAGATCGCGCAGGAAGCGGGGGTCTCGACCGTCCCCGGCTACATGGGCCTGATCGCGGATGCCGAAGAGGCGGTGCGGATTTCCTCGCAGATCGGCTATCCGGTGATGATCAAGGCCAGCGCCGGCGGCGGCGGCAAGGGAATGCGGATCGCCTGGAACGACGGGGAGGCCCGCGAAGGCTTCGAGTCCTCGAAGAACGAGGCCGCCAGCAGCTTCGGCGACGACCGCATCTTCATCGAGAAGTTTGTCACCCAGCCGCGCCATATCGAGATCCAGGTGCTGGCCGACAAGCACGGCAACTGCGTCTACCTGCACGAGCGCGAATGCTCCATCCAGCGCCGCAACCAGAAGGTCATCGAGGAGGCGCCCTCGCCCTTCCTCGACCCCGAGACGCGCCGCGCGATGGGCGAGCAGGCGGTCGCGCTGGCCAAGGCCGTGGGCTACACCTCGGCAGGCACGGTCGAGTTCATCGTCGACGCGAACAAGAACTTCTACTTCCTTGAAATGAACACCCGCCTTCAGGTCGAGCACCCGGTGACGGAACTCATCACCGGCGTCGATCTGGTCGAGCAGATGATCCGCGTGGCAGCAGGCGAGCCGCTGCCTTTCACGCAGGACGACCTGAAGATCAACGGCTGGTCCATCGAAAGCCGCCTTTACGCGGAAGACCCCTATCGCAACTTCCTGCCCTCGATCGGGCGGCTGACCCGCTATCGGCCGCCGGTCGAGACTGCCGCAGGTCCGCTGGTGGACGAGGGCAAGTGGGTGCCCGCCCATCCGGGCGACGAGCCCCCCGTGGCCGAGACGGGCGTCCGCAATGACACGGGCGTCTACGAGGGCGGCGAGATCTCGATGTATTACGACCCGATGATCGCCAAGCTCTGCACTTGGGCGCCTGACCGCGCGCAGGCCATCGAGGCGATGCGCCGGGCGCTGGACGGCTTCGAGGTGGAAGGCATCGGCCACAACCTGCCTTTCCTGTCGGCGGTGATGGACCATCCGCGCTTCGTGTCCGGCAACATCTCGACCGCCTTCATAGCAGAGGAATACCCCGAGGGCTTCCAGGGCGCGACCCTGCCGACCGAGCAGCTGGAACGTGTCGCGGCCGCCGCCGCCGCCATGCACCGCGTGGCCGAAATCCGCCGCACCCAGATCACCGGCCGCCTGGACAACCACGAGCGCCGCGTGGGCGAGAACTGGGTCGTGGTCCTGAACGGGCAGGAGTTCCCGGTCCGCGTCCGTGCCGACAAGACCGGCTCGACCGTCGAGGTGGGCGGCCGCAGCCTGCGCGTCGAATCCGACTGGAAGCCCGGCATGTCGCTGGCGCGCCTGACGGTGGGCGGCGAGCCCCTGGCGCTGAAGGTGGAGAAGATCGCCGCCGGGATGCGGCTGCGGGCGCGCGGCGCCGACCTCAAGGCCCATGTCCGCCGCCCCCGCACGGCGGAACTCGCGCGGCTGATGCCGGAAAAGCTGCCGCCCGACACCTCGAAGTTCCTGCTCTGCCCGATGCCCGGCCTTGTCGTCCGCATCAACGTGCAGGCGGGCGATGAGGTGCAGGAGGGCCAGGCGCTGGCCACCGTCGAGGCCATGAAGATGGAGAACATCCTGCGCGCCGAGCGCCTCGGCACCGTCAAGTCGGTCAACGCCGAGGCTGGGCAAAGCCTCAAGGTCGATGACGTCATCATGGAGTTCGAGTGATCCTTGGACCTGCGCGCGCTGTTCCTGAACGACCGCGTCGCCGCGGCCCTCGTCACCGCCCTGGTTGGCGGCGGCGTGGTCGCGGCCGGGTGGTTCTGGACGCACGCGCTGTCGCGCCGCCGCGACCGCCAGTTGCGCGAGGAGCGGGTGGGCGACATCCAGCGCGCGCTGCTGGCCGAGATCCGCGCCCATGTGGCCGCGCTGGAAGGCCAGACGCTGGACGACCCGGACGCGCGCGAAGCGATGGTGGCGCGCCTCGCGCAGGGGCGGCATGTTCCAATCCTGCCGCATGACGCCAACGACCGCATCTTCCGCGCAATCGTCGAGGAGGTGCATATCCTGCCCGAATGGGCCATCGACCCGGTGGTGCGCTATTACCGCCTGCTGGCTGTCCGTTCGGCACTGGCGCAGGACATTCGCGCCAATGCCAAGGACCAGCCCGAACGCGCGACCGAGATGTTCCGCGACTACCTGACGCTGAACGACGAAACCCTGCTGACCGGGCGCCGTGCGATGATCATCCTGACGGCAAGCCTGGAAGGTGGGCGCGAGGCGGTCGAGGCCCTTGCAGCCGCCGCCCGTCAGAGAGAGGCCGCACGCATTGCCGCGACCCTGCCCGGTGAACTGGCGCGGTTGCGCGCCGGCCTCAATACGCGATCTTCGGACCCGAGAGGCCGGTAATGGGAGGCAATCCGATCACCGCCGCGATCTCGTTCGAGTTGCGCGCGTTCAGCAGACGCTCGACCAGTTCGTCGGTCGTGGCGGGCCGCTTGACCTGCCGCAGCGGCGGCGAGATTTCGATCTTGCGCGGTGAAGTTTCCTTGGCCATGGCTTTGTCCCTTCATGCGCGGTGCAGCAAGGCGCATCCTTCACGGATCAAGATAGTTGCGCCGCGCCGGTTCCGCAACGAAATCGCGCGCAACGCCTATCGCCCGCCGCTGGCCCGCGTTTCCTCGCGCCGGACGGGGGTCTTGTCGATCGCCCGGCCGATTTCGCGCGTGTCCCAGGGGAAGGGCTTGCGGTCGATCACCGTGCCGTCGGTATCGAGGATGATCAGCGCGAACCCCCGTGGCCTCAGCTTCTGCCGCCAGGCCGAATTGGCCGCAGGGTCGGTATCGGTGATGACGATCACGTCTCGCCGCGCCATCGCGGCCGGATCGCGGGCCAGAAGCTCCATCTGCGTGATGAAGGCGGGCTCCTGCTCGGTATCGGCAAAGACGAGGACGGGGCGGCTCTCGAACAGAAGCGACTCGGGGGACACCTCGGCAGCCGGGCGGATGTCCAGTTCGGCCGGGCCGGGCGCAGGGACGCCGGCGTCCGGTGCCCGCGCCGCAGCGGGGCGCGCAGGGGCTGCGCGTTCGACACGGACCGGCTCGGGCGGGGGCGTGGGCGCGCCCATGGCAAGGGCCTGCGTTCCCAGCCCCGCCACCAGCGCCAGGCCCGACAATTTCCAAATCCAGATCGTCATGTTTCAGAATATAGCGACTGCGGTCGCATCGGAAAGGACCAAGCCATGACCCGGACCCCCGACCTTGATCTCTGGCGCAGCCTCGCCTCGAAGGAACTGAAGGGCGCCGATCCCGACACGCTGAACTGGGACACGCTGGAAGGCATCACCGTCAAGCCGCTGTATACCGAGGCGGACACGGCGGGGCTGGACCACATGGGGTCGCTGCCCGGCATCGCGCCCTTCACGCGGGGTCCGCGCGCGACAATGTATGCTGGCCGTCCCTGGACGATCCGGCAATACGCGGGCTTCTCGACCGCCGAGGAATCGAATGCCTTCTACCGCCGCAACCTTGCTGCGGGGCAGCAGGGCGTTTCGGTGGCCTTCGACCTTGCCACCCACCGCGGCTATGACAGCGACCATCCGCGTGTCGAAGGCGACGTCGGCAAGGCGGGTGTGGCCATCGACAGCGTTGAGGACATGAAGGTCCTGTTCGACGGCATCCCGCTGGACAAGGTCTCGGTCTCGATGACCATGAACGGCGCGGTGATCCCGATCCTCGCCAATTTCATCGTCGCGGGCGAGGAACAGGGGCACGACCGCTCGGTGCTGTCGGGGACCATCCAGAACGACATCCTCAAGGAGTTCATGGTCCGCAACACCTATATCTATCCGCCCGAACCCTCGATGCGGATCATCGCGGACATCATCGGCTACACCTCGCGCGAGATGCCCAAGTTCAACTCGATCTCGATTTCCGGCTACCATATGCAGGAAGCGGGCGCGAACCTCGTGCAGGAACTGGCCTACACGCTGGCCGACGGGCGGGAATATGTCCGCGCGGCCATCGCCGCCGGCATGGACGTGGACGCCTTCGCCGGGCGGCTGTCCTTTTTCTTCGCCATCGGCATGAACTTCTTCATGGAGATCGCCAAGCTGCGCGCCGCGCGCCTGCTGTGGCACCGGATCATGACCGAGTTCGGGGCAAAGAAGCCGTCCAGCCTGATGCTGCGGACGCATTGCCAGACCTCGGGCGTGTCGCTGCAGGAGCAGGACCCCTACAACAACGTGATCCGCACCGCCTATGAGGCGATGAGCGCGGCGCTGGGCGGGACGCAATCCCTGCACACCAACGCGCTGGACGAGGCGATCGCGCTGCCCACGGACTTCTCGGCCCGGATTGCGCGGAACACCCAGCTGATCCTGCAGGAGGAAACCGGCATCACCCATGTAGTCGATCCGCTGGCCGGGTCCTACTACATCGAGAGCCTGACCGCCGAACTGGCCGAAAAGGCCTGGGCCATCATCGAGGAAGTCGAGGCGATGGGCGGCATGACCAAGGCGGTCGCCTCGGGCCAGCCCAAGCTGCGGATCGAGGAAACGGCGGCCCGCCGCCAAGCCATGATCGACCGGGGCGAGGAGGTCATTGTCGGCGTCAACAAGTACCGCAAGGACAAGGAAGACCCGATCGACATCCTCGACATCGACAACATGGCCGTGCGCGCCAGCCAGATCGCCCGGCTCGAGAAGATCCGCGCCAGCCGCGACCACTCGGCCTGCGACCATGCGCTGGCCGAGGTCGAGCGCCGCGCCCGGGAAGGCGGCAACCTGCTGGAAGCGGCGGTCGAGGCCGCCCGCGCGCGTGCAACCGTGGGAGAGATCAGCATGGCGATGGAAAAGGTCTTCGGCCGCCACCGGGCCGAGGTGAAGACGCTCGCCGGCGTCTATGGCGCCGCCTACGAGGGCGACGAGGGCTTCGCCCGGATCCAGAAAGACGTCGAGACCTTTGCCGAGGAAGAGGGCCGCCGCCCCCGGATGCTGGTCGTCAAGATGGGCCAGGACGGCCACGACCGGGGCGCCAAGGTGATCGCCACGGCCTTTGCCGACATCGGCTTCGACGTGGACGTGGGCCCGCTGTTCCAGACCCCCGAGGAAGCCGCGCAGGACGCCATCGACAACGACGTCCATATCGTCGGCATTTCCTCGCAGGCCGCCGGCCACAAGACGCTGGCGCCGAAGCTGATCGAGGCGCTGAAGGCGCAGGGCGCGGATGACATCATCGTCATCTGCGGCGGCGTGATCCCGCAGCAGGACTATGCCTTTCTGCGGGATGCGGGCGTGGCCGCGATCTTCGGCCCCGGCACGAACATCCCGGCCGCCGCGCGCGAGATCATGGGGATCGTCCGCGAACGGCGGGGCTGAGGCCCTTGCATCGCCACCGGACCGGGGGACTGTCTGCCCCTCCGAACTTTCCGAGGCGATATAGGCGAAGAGGAAGCCCGCCAGCAGTTTCTTCTTCGCCCAGATATCCTGGGGTGAGGTCCCGCAAGGGACCGAGGGGCGAAGCCCCTGCTTCGGGCGCTTGCCGCAGCCGGGCCTCCGTGCGACCACTGGGGCCATGACCGGCACGATCAAGCAGATCATCTGCATCAAGTGGGGCACAAAGTTCGGCCCCGAGTACGTCAACCGCCTGCGCGGGATGATCGCGCGCAACATCACGCCACCCTTCCGGCTGGTCTGCTTCACCGACGACGGCACCGGCCTGCACCCCGAGATCGCCGTTCGCCCCCTGCCCCGCTTCGACTACGAGCCGCCGAAGAACACGCTGGGGAAATGGCCCAAGTCGCGGCTCTGGGGGGACCTCGGCGACATCACGGGAACGGTGCTGTTTCTGGACCTCGACGTGGTGATCGTCGGCAACCTCGACGATTTCTTCTCCTTCGGCGATCCCGAGGACACGGTGCTGGCCACCAACCCCCAGAAGGTGAAGCCCTTCGAGAAGCTGGGCCAGACCTCGGTCTACCGGATGCGGGTGGGCAAGCTCGCTCCCCTGCAGCAGATCTTCCGCGCCGACCCGCAGGCGGTCGCCGACGAATACCGCTTCGAGCAGCGCTTCGTCACCCGTCGCGCGCCGGGCGGCGTCAGGTTCTGGCCCAAGGGCTGGGTTGTCCACTTCCGCGCCGACTGCGTGCCCGCCTTCCCGGCCCGCTACTGGCGCGCGCCACGCATTCCGAATGGCGCCAAGATCGTCATCTTCGCAGGCAGCCTGAACCCGCCCGACGCCATCCTCGGCCGGTGGAGCGAGAAGGACACCCCACGCGATCCGGCGGACCACCTGCGCGCCGGCTTCGATGGACGGCGGCGCGAAAGCCTGTCCCGGCACCTGCGCCATTATCTCCGCCCCGCCGAATGGGTGGGCAGGCTGTGGCGCGAATAGACGGAGCCCCCGCCGTCTGGCACGAGCTGCCCGCGCCGCTGGCAGCCGAGCTGGGCCAGACCATCGCCAGCTTCGGCCATGTCGAGGACATGCTGAAGCGCGCCATCTTCGCACTCGACCGCCATCGCCTGCCCGGCGGCATCGCCGAGGCCGACTTCCGCGCCTGGCTGCGACGGATGGACCACGTCGCGGCGGATTCGCTGGGCACGCTGATCGAACGGCTGGAACGCACACTCACCCGCGAGAACGTGGCTGACCCCGAACTGCTGGGGCAACTGGACGAGATCAAGAACTGGCGCAACCTGCTGTGCCACGCGGCCTGGACGCCCGCAGCAGGCGGCTGGCAGCCGCGCTTTGCCAACACCCAAGGCGAGATCTTCGAGGATACCCTGGACGCCAGCGACCTTGCGGCGATCCGCGCGATGACGTTGGATGCCGCGCGCCGGGTCGCCCGCTTCATCCACGCGCTGGACGACGGCAACGGAGTGTCGGAATGATCCGGAAGCTGTTTGCCTATCCGCAGGTCTGGCTGGTGATCTTCGCCGGGCTGGCGTTCCTTGCCGGGCGCCTTGCGCCGATGCCGACCGCCCCTCTGCCGGGGTGGGCGCTGGTTGCGGCTGGACTTGCGCTGATGGCAGTCGCGGCTGTGACGATGCTGCGCGCAGGCGCGACGGTCGATCCGACGCGACAGCCCACGGCACTGGTCACGCATGGCATCTTCCGGTTGACGCGGAACCCCATCTACCTGGGCGACCTGCTGATCATGGCGGGGCTCTGCCTTGTCTGGCAGCCCCTGGCCGCGCTGGTGCTGGTCCCAAGCTTCCTTCTGGTGATCGACCGCATGTTCATCCGGCAGGAAGAAGCCTGGCTGCGTGCCCGCGACGCCGCCGGTTTCGAGGCCTGGGCCGCGCGCACCCGGCGCTGGCTGTAAGCGCCCGCGTTGCCAACCCACCGGCCCCGCGCTAACACCCCGGCGACCCCTGCACCCCATTCCTGACACGAGGCTTTCCATGTCCCTCACCCCCTCGCCCGCGCCGCTGCGCCTTGGCATCGCCGGTCTGGGGACCGTCGGGATCGGCGTGGTCAAGATCCTCCAGAACCACCCCGACCTGATCGCGCTGCGCTCGGGCCGCCGGGTCCAGATCACCGCCATCTGCGCCCGCGACCGGACGCGCAACCGCGACGCCGACCTGTCGCGCTATGCCTGGGTTGACCAGGCGCGCGACCTTGCCCTGCGCGACGACGTGGACGTGGTGGTGGAACTGATCGGCGGCGACGAAGGCCCCGCGCGCGAGCTGATCGAACTGGCGCTGGACCAAGGCAAGGACGTCGTCACGGCCAACAAGGCCCTGCTGGCCGTCCACGGGCAGGCGCTGGCCACGCGGGCCGAGGCGCAGGGCCGCACCATCCGCTTCGAGGCGGCGGTCGCGGGCGGCATCCCCGTGATCAAGACCATGACCGAAAGCCTGGCCGGCAACCGCATCAAGCGCGTCATGGGCGTCATGAACGGCACCTGCAACTATATCCTGACCCGGATGCAGTCGGCGGGCCTGCCCTATGAGACCGTATTCGAGGAAGCTCGCCGCCTCGGCTATCTTGAGGCCGACCCGACGCTGGACGTGGGCGGCATCGACGCCAGCCACAAGCTCGCGATCCTCGCCTCGATCGCCTTCGGCACCCAGGTCGCCTTCGAGGGGGTCGAGATTGAGGGGATCGAGCGCGTGTCCATCGACGACATCAGCCGCGCCGCCGACATGGGCTATCGCATCAAGCTGCTGGGCGTGGCGCAGATGACGGGCCGCGGGCTGGAGCAGCGGATGTCGCCCTGCCTTGTGCCCTGCGACAGCCCGCTGGGCCAGCTGGAAGGCGGCACCAACATGGTGGTGATCGAGGGCGATGCGGTCGGCCAGATCGTCCTGCGGGGCGCGGGCGCAGGCGAAGGACCCACGGCCAGCGCCGTCCTGTCCGACATCGTGGAACTGGCGCGCGGCGTGCGGATGCCGGTCTTCGGCCAGCCCGCCACGACCCTGGGCACGCCCCAGCCCGCGCGGACGGCGGTGCCGGCGGCCTATTACCTGCGGCTGACGCTCGCCGACAAGCCGGGGGCGCTGGCCAAGGTGGCGACGGTGCTGGGCGACGCGGGGATCTCGATCGACCGGATGCGGCAGTATGGTCATGCCTCGGGCGCGGCACCGGTGCTGATCGTCACCCACAAGACCACGCCCGAGGCCATCGACCACGCCATGCAGGCCCTGCCCCGCACCGGCGTCGTCGAGGGCGAGCCGGTCGAGCTGCGTATCGAGGAAGTCTGATCAGCGCCCGGCTTCGGCCAGGGCGGGCAGCAGGTGGCGCAAGCCCTGCGTGACGTCGGTCCGCACGGCCAGCCGCAGCGCGGGCTCGTCGCCCGCCCGCAGCGCGGCCAGGATCATGCGGTGGTGGCGCGGCGCCTCGTTCCGGCGCATCCGCTGATAGACCGCGCGCATGGTCGGACCCAGCTGCAGCCAGATCGTTTCCAGCATCGCCAGCATCGCGGGCGCCTGCGCGCGCAGGTAGAGCGTGCGGTGGAACTCCAGGTTCGTGCGGATGTAGCCGACCGCGTCGTGGTTCTGCGCGGCCTCTCCGATGGCGGTGTTGATCGCGGCCAGCCGGTCGATCAGGGCGAAATGGGCGCGTGGCAGGGCGCGGCTGGCAAGCTCCGGCTCGATCAGCGCGCGCAGGGCGGCCAGTTCCTCAATCCGCTCGACCGACAGCGCGGGCGTGGAGACGCGCCCCGAGGCCGACAGCGTCAGCGCACCCTCGGCCACCAGCCGCCGCACGGCCTCACGCGCAGGCGTCATGCTGACGCGCTCCTCGGCAGCAATGCCCCGCAAGGTCAGGGCCCGGCCCGGGGGCAGTTCCCCCAGCATGATCCGTGTCCTCAGAGCCCGATACAGCCGCTCATGCGCGGCGGGAGGAGACGGGGCGAGGGCGCGAGCGGGGGGAGCCATGGGGGCGTTGTGATCACATCCGGCGCGCCTGTCAATTTTCCTGATGCCGCATGGCGGAGATCCACACTCTCATCGCGTCATCTTCTGTTCGGAAAATGTTCGGCCTATGAGGCAGCGCCCCCGGTGCCTCGATCCTCGCGGAAGCACCAGGCATGCAGGCTGCCGCCATGCTGGCGCAGCCATTGCCGTTGCCTCTCGTAACCGGGAAAGAGCCGCTCCACCGCCGCCCAGAAGGCGGGCGAATGGTCCATGTGCGCCAGATGCGCGACCTCATGGGCGGCGACATAGTCCAGCACTTGGGGCGGTGCCATCGCAAGCCGCCAAGAATACATCAGCCGCCCCTCGTGGGTGCAGCTGCCCCAGCGCGAGCGCGTGTCACGCAGCGCCAGCGCCGTGAATCGGCGGCCCAGCGCGCGCGCATGACGGTCGCTGGACTCGGCCAGCCGGGCCTGCGCCAGCGTCCGCAGGAAGGCCGCCGCCGTCACCGCCGCAGGTCGTCCCCGAGGCAGCAGCAGCGCCTCGCCCTCGACCCGTGGCGCACGCACCGGTGCCGGTGTCAGCAACAAGGGCCGCCCCTCGACCGGCAGCGCCGCGCCGAAGGCCACAGGGCGGGGCGGCTCGATCCCGTCCAAGGCGCGGGCCAGCCAGTCGCGGCGGTCATCCAGGAAGGCCAGCGCCTCGGCTTCGGGCAGGCGCGGCGGCAGGGTCAGGGTGACGGTGCCGTCCCGGCGCGACACCCGCAGCGTCATCCGCCGTGCCCGTGCGGTCCGTCGCAGGGTGACGGGCGTGCCGTCCCGAAGTATGACCGTGCCCATCCTTGCCTCCCTGCCCCCGAGGCAAAAGCCTTTGACACCCCTCATGCCCTGTGGCAGGGGAGGCCGGATTTACCTGACCTTTGGCGAAAAGAGAACACCATGCCCAAAGAGGAATGGGGCACCAAGCGCCTTTGCCCCACTTGCGGAAGCCGCTTCTACGACCTGCGCCACGACCCGATGACCTGCCCGGCCTGCGGGTCCGAGTTCTCGGCGGAAAGCCTGACCAGCGCCCGCACGCGCTCGATGATCGCCGAAAAGACGGCGGCGCGCGACACCGAGACGGATGACGTGATCGAGGACGATCTGGACGATGCCGCCGACACCGGCGAGATCGACGACGATCTGCTGGACGAGGACGATGACGCCGACGTCTCGCTGGACGAGATCGCCGACGTGGCCGAGCCGGACGACGAGTGATCGCCGGACAAGCCTGACGAAAAAGGGGCCCTCGGGCCCCTTTTTTCGTTCCTGAACAAGGGACTGAACCAAATATCCGCTGTTGTTTGCACGAGGGTGATTTTTCCGCTTGCGCCCTGCTGCGGCTGCCCCTATACGACCCCCCACGCGGGCGGCAGATGCTGCAGCCCGAGACCTCCGGTGGGGCCATAGCTCAGTTGGTAGAGCGCTTGAATGGCATTCAAGAGGTCAGGGGTTCGACTCCCCTTGGCTCCACCAAATCTCCTTAATGATGCTGCACAAGAACTCGCCTCTAGGCGAGGCCTGGATTGGCTTTGCACGTTCTATCCGCTGCACTGAGCGGATTTTGCCGCGGTTTGCCGGATAGCAAGCCCTCGCCTCTTGCAGGCCGCCAGGCAAACCCAATGTCGCCTATTTCGCATACCTGGAAGGACGGGTGGCCCCTTGGGGCATTCTCAGGGTGATGGCGGCTTGCGATCCTGCACAGACTTTTACGCTCAGATGGCCCCACGGTGCACGGGGACAGCGCGCAAGGGGAGCGGCGGCGGTCAGCCTTGGCGTCTCTACAACTGCCTTGGGGCACAAAGCAGGCCTTTGGCCCACGCTCCTATTCCTCCCATTTCAATCGTAAAAAGAATAGTTGGCGAAATTTCATGTCCCTCCTATCATGAACGGCAACGGTTTGTTCTGTTCCAAACCTTGGCTCCGATCATGATTTGGAGATGTTGTGAGTGCTGCGTGTTTCCAGGCGAGCCAGCTTCGGCGCAAGCCGGACTTGAGATCGATTTCTGATCTGATTTCAGCATGTTCACGGATAGGCAGGCGCGTTCCCCTCTGCCCTGCGCCTTCCCGACGCAATGCACTTTTACCCGGGAGTTGCAAATGCGACGGATAAAGCGGTCGTTTTCCCGCTCTTCCGGGGGTTTGCTTGGCAGCCTTTTCGTCATTCTGTCCTCCAATGCCGCCATCGCGATCCTGACGCTCGGAACCTTTGCGCTGACCTCGCAGGCACTGTCGCCAGCAGGGCTCGGGCTGCTGGTCCTGATCGAGGCCTACGGCCGGATGTTCGACCAGGTCCTGCGGCTCGAGCCCAGCCAGGCCCTGATCCGCATGGGCATGCCGCACCGCGACAGGGCACATGAACTGTCGTTCCGCAGGCTCGTGAAGTTCGGCTTCCTTCTCGATGCCGGCGGCTCGGTACTTGCCGCGGCGGCGGCGCTGGCCTGCCTGCCCCTGCTGAGCGGCTGGTTCGGTTTCGACGCAGAGGTGCAGCCGCTGGTCGTGCTTTATTGCCTGACCTTCGTTCTTCCCGCGCCCATGACCGTTACCGCCCTTTTCCGCCTGTTCGGCCGCTTCGGCCTTTACGCGCGGGTGACCGTCCTGGCTTCGGTCTTCCGCCTCGTCATGACAGGCGTCCTGTTCGTCGCTGGCGGGGACCTGACGGCCTTTGTCCTTCTCCTCTGCGCCGTTTCCTGCATCGAGCGCCTGTTGCCCGTCTTCTACTGCTGGCCTCTCTTGCGGCAGAGGGTTGGGTCCGGGCTGTTGGGCACGCCGCTGACCGGGGTGACGCAAGAGGGCGGAGGCCTGTGGCAGTTCATCATGGCCTCGAACCTCAACGTGCTGGCGCGGAACTCGACGCGGCAGTTCGACATCGCGGCCCTGGGCGGCTTTGTCAGTCCTGCCGAGCTGAGCTTCTACGTGCTGGCGAAGCGCTTCGCGATGCTGGTGATCCGGCTGGGAAGCCCGGTGCAGCTCGTTCTTTACCCCCGCATGTGCGAGCTGATGGCGCGGCACGATCTCGGGCACCTGCTGCGCTTCGTCTTCGCCTCGGTCGCGATGCTTCTGGGTCTTGGTCTCTGCGGCGTGGGGCTTGTCGCGCTGGTCGGACAACCGCTGGTCGCCTTCGCCTTCGGGCCGGAATATGTTGCCGCCCTTCCGAACATCCTTGTCCAGCTTGCCGGGGCCTGCCTGTTCCTGATCGGAAAGATCTTCGGCTCGGCGCTGCAGACCGTGGGCAGGGTGGGCCAGCTGACGGCCGTCTCGATCATCACGGCGGCTGTCTTCTTTATCCCGATCCCCCTCGTGGTCCCCCACTACGGCGTCATCGCCGCCAGCTGTCTGGGACTGCTGTCGGGGTTCGCCTTCCTTGGCATCTGCGCCCTGGTCTTTGCACGCGCCGTCATCGCGCTGCGCGGGGGCGCGGCGGGAACGGGACGCGCGGTCGAACCTAGATTAGGTGAAGGGGAAGCATTCGTGGAAAAGCAGTTCTCATGACCAAACTGTTCAAGTCGCCGCAGATCATGTGGAAGCGTGCCGCGAACGGTGTCGGGATGGCGTATCATTCCGCCCGGATCGACGCGGTCCTGGCCTCTTATCCCAAGTCCGGCCGGACGTGGTTCCGCTTCATCCTGTCGACCTATCTGGCGGACGCCTTCGACCTGAAGGCAAGGCCGGACCTGTATTCGATGTTCGGCGTCATGCCGAATTTCGACATGGACCGGGAACGCGGGCTGCCCGCCTTTGCCCATGCCCGGCACCGGCCCAGACCGCCACTCGTCCCCGTCAGCCACCTGCCCTATTCGCGCCTGCGGTTCCGCAACCATCCCGTCATCTTCATGATGCGCGATCCAAGGGACGTGATGGTGTCGTCCTATTTCCACGCCACCCGCCAGAAACACCGCTTTTCGGGCGACATCGACGGATTCCTGAAGGACCCCGGGCAGGGTGTCACCTCGCTGGCGAAGTACCTGAACGACTGGGCGGCCGGTCTGCGGGGGCGCAGGCATGTCGTGGTCAGCTACGAGGAGCTTTCCGATGATCCGCATGGCCAGACGGCAAGGGTTCTGTCCTTCTTGGGCGTGGAAACCAGACCCGAGATCCTGGACAAGGCCGTCGAGGCCGCTCGCTTCCAGAACATGCAGGAGCTGGAACTGGCAAAGGGGCTGCCGGGCCACGAATACGACCGCAGCGACAGTGAAAGCCGGCGCATGCGGCGTGGCAAGGTGGGCGGCTTCGCCGATTACCTCACGCCCGAGCAGATCAGGCTTGTCGAAACCGCCTGCGACCGCGAGCTGACGCCGCAGGCCAAGGCCCTTCTGGCCCGGAGCATGGCTGAAAGGGCTTCTGCCCGGGAGGCGTGATTGCCGCCCCCCGGTGATCCCACGAAAGCCATGCCCTAGCAGCGGGCGACCAGAGGCTCAGATGCGGCAGCACTTGCTCTGCCCTTGTCGGCTGTCGGCCTGGGACGTTGGTGTTCGCATCCGTCAGTCCCCAGGCGACCTGCACGTTCCCCGGTTGCGAGATGAAGGCCGGCGTAGCAGGACTCTGCCGGATCAAACCAAGGGGATGTCCTGATGCTCTCACGCCATGGCGGCCTGCTCCTGGTCGAGGAGATGGGCTCGCCGGACCTTCGCTTTGTCCATTCCGCGACATCGCCATCGCGGATCAGCGCCGCGCAAGGCAGCGCGCGGGCATGACGGCCGTCTTCTACGCCATCGCCGCCTTTGCCGAGATCGCAGGGTGCTTCGCCTTCTGGGCGTGGCTGCAACTGGACAGGTCCTGGCTGTGGCTGCTGCCCGGCATGGCAAGCCTTGCGCTGTTCGCCGTCCTGCTGACGCGGGTGCCGGCGGATGCGGCGGGGCGGGCCTTCGCGGCCTATGGCGGCGTCTATATCTGCGCCTCGCTGGGGTGGCTCTGGGTCGTGGAAGGGGTGCGCCCCGACCGCTGGGATGCGGTCGGGGCGCTGCTGTGCCTTGCCGGGGCCGCGGTCATCCTGCTGGGGCCGCGGGGATAGGCGCCAAGGGGCTCAGCCCAGCGCCTGGTCCAGGTCGGCGATGATGTCCTGCGCGTCCTCGATGCCGATGGACAGCCGCACGAGGTCCGGCCCCGCGCCCGCCGCGATCTGCTGGGCCTCGGTCAACTGGCTGTGCGTGGTCGAGGCCGAGTGGATCGCCAGCGTCCGCGCGTCGCCCAGGTTCGCCACGTGGCTGATCATCTTCAGCCGCCCGATCATGTCCACGCAGGCCTGATAGCCGCCCTTCAGCCGAATGGTGAACAGCGCCCCTGCCCCCTTGGGGTAAAGCCGCTGCACCCGCTCGTTCCAGGGCGAGTCGGACAGGCCCGCGTAGCTGACCTCCTGCACGCGGGAGTCGGCGGCCAGCCACTCGGCCGCCGTCTGGGCGTTCTCGACATGGCGCTGCATCCGCAGGCCCAGCGTCTCGATCCCCATCAGCGTGTAATGCGCGGCCTGCGGGTTCAGCGTCATCCCGAGGTCGCGCAGCCCGATAGCGATGGAATGGAAGGTGAAGGCGGCAGGCCCGAAGGTCTCGTGGAACTTCAGCCCGTGATAGGCGGGCTCGGGCGCGGACAGCGAGGGGAACTTGTCCGAGGCCGACCAGTCGAAGCGCCCCGAGTCGATGACGGCGCCGCCCGTGACGGTGCCATTGCCGGTCAGGTATTTCGTCAGGCTGTGGACGACCAGCGTCGCGCCCGCCTCGATCGGGCGGCACAGCCAGGGCGTTGCCAGCGTGTTGTCCACGATCAGCGGAATGCCCGCCGCGTCGGCGATGCCCGCGATGGCGGGCAGGTCCGTGACATAGCCGCCGGGGTTCGAGATCGATTCGCAGAAGATCGCCCGCGTGTCCTCGTCGATGGCCGCGCGGACGGCGTCGAGGTCTTCAAGGTCCACGAAGCGGCAGGACCAGCCGAAGCGGCGGATCGTCTGGCTGAACTGCGTGACCGTGCCGCCGTAAAGCCGACTGGAGGCAACGATGTTCCTGCCCGGCGCCATCAGCGGGAACAGCGCCATGATCTGCGCAGCGTGCCCCGAGGAACAGCAGACCGCCCCCGCGCCGCCTTCCAGCGCCGCCACACGGTTCTGCAGCGCGGCCACGGTGGGGTTGGTCAGGCGGGAATAGATGTAGCCCACCTCCTTCAGGCCGAAGAGCCGCGCGGCATGCTCGGCATCCCGGAACTGGTAGGCGGTGGTCTGGTAGATCGGCACCTGCCGCGCCCCGGTCGCCGGATCGGGCGCGGAGCCCGCGTGGATGGCAAGCGTGTCAAAGGCTTGCGGGCGGTCGCTGTCGGACATGGAACTCTCCCCTTGGGTCGTCGGGCGCGAGGCTAGGCGCAGCGTGGCACTCTGGCAATCGCCTGCGCGACGGGTTGAACCGGCGGCCTTCAGGGGACAGATGTTGGGCAACGCTGAAAATGGAGACGCCCATGACCCGCCTGCCCCTGCGCGACAGCCTGATGCGCGACGCCGAAGCCCATGGCGCCCTGGCCCTGGGGGACCTGCCGGAATGGGACCTGACGGACCTTTATCCCTCGCCCGACGCGCCGGAACTGTCCCGCGACCTTGAACGGCTGGAGGCGGCCTGCGCCAGCTTCGCCGCCGACTACGAGGGCAAGCTGGCCGGCCTGACCCCCGCCGAGATGCTGGAATGCATCCAGCGCTATGAGGAGATCAGCCTGTTGTCCGGGCGGATCATGTCCTACGCGGGCCTCCGCTATTACCAGAACACGACCGACGCCGCCCGCGCCAAGACACTGGGCGACCTGGAGGCGAAGATCACGGACATGACGACTCCGCTGGTCTTCTTCAGCCTGGAGTTCAACCGCATCCCCGACGAAGTCTATGCGCAGACCTTCAGCGCCCCCTGCGGCCCCTCGCGCTACAAGCCCGTCTTTGACCGGATGCGGGCGATGCGCCCCTATCAGCTGTCAGACGAACTGGAAAAGTTCCTGCACGACGCCTCGGTCGTGGGCGCCGCCGCCTGGAACCGCCTGTTCGACGAGACCACCGCCGCGCTGACCTTCGACGTCGATGGCGAGGAGATGGGGCTGGAAGCCACCCTGAACCTGCTGACCGACCACGACCGCTCGCGTCGCGAGGCGGGCGCGAAGGCGCTGGCGCAGGTCTTCGGCGACAACGTCAAGCTCTTCGCGCGCGTCCACAACACGCTCGCCAAGGAAAAGGCGATCGAGGACAAGTGGCGCAAGATGCCGACGCCGCAGACCGCGCGGCACCTCTCGAACCACGTCGAGCCCGAGGTCGTCCAGGCCCTGCGCGATGCCGTGGTTGCGGCCTATCCCCGCCTGTCGCATCGCTATTACCGGCTGAAGGCCAAGTGGCTCGGCCTCGACAAGCTGCAGGTCTGGGACCGCAACGCGCCGCTGCCGCAGGAAAACCCCCGGCTGGTCGGCTGGGATGAGGCGCGCCAGACGGTGCTGGACGCCTACGCAGGCTTCGACCCGCAGCTGGCGGACCTGGCGCAGCCCTTTTTCGAGAAGGGCTGGATCGACGCGGGCGTGAAGCCGGGCAAGTCTCCCGGCGCCTTCGCCCATCCGACCGTCACCGACGCGCACCCTTACGTGCTGCTGAACTACCTCGGCAAGCCGCGCGACGTGATGACGCTGGCGCATGAACTGGGCCACGGCGTCCACCAGCGGCTGGCGGCGGGCCAAGGGGAACTGCTCTCCTCGACGCCCCTGACGCTGGCCGAAACGGCTTCGGTCTTTGGCGAGATGCTGACCTTCCGCGCGCTGCTGGCGAAGACGGAAGACCCGGCCCAGCGCAAGGCGCTGCTGGCGGGCAAGGTCGAGGACATGATCAACACGGTCGTCCGCCAGATCGCCTTCTATGACTTCGAGTGCCGCTTGCACGCGGCCCGCGCGGAAGGGGAACTGACCCCCGACGACATCAACGCCATCTGGATGTCGGTGCAGCATGAGTCGCTCGGCGACGCCTTCGAGTTCATGCCGGGCTACGAGACGTTCTGGACCTATGTCCCGCATTTCGTGCACTCGCCCTTCTACGTCTATGCCTATGCCTTTGGCGACGGGTTGGTGAACGCGCTTTACGCGGCCTACGAGGCGCAGCCCGAAGGCTTCCAGGCGAAGTACTTCGACATGCTGCGGGCGGGCGGGTCCAAGCACCACTCGGAACTGCTCGCCCCCTTCGGGCTGGACGCGGCGGACCCGGCCTTCTGGGACGGGGGCCTGTCGATGATCGAGGGCTTCATCGACGAGCTTGAGGCGATGGAAGCCTGAGCAGATGGCGCGCGACCCCTTCCGCCAGCGCCGTCGGGGCCGCCTTGTCCGCGCCCTGTGGGTGCTGGCGGCGATGGTCGTGCTGGCACTCGCGGCGCTGGCCGTCTTCGGTCCGCGCATCGTCGCGGACCGGCTGAACCCGGTCACGGCCGAGGCCGAGTGGCCGGTTTCGGCCGAGGCGCAGGCGCTGCATGACCGGCTGGTCATCGGCGACCTGCACGCCGACGCGCTGCTGTGGGACCGCGACCTGTCGGTTCGGCGCCCCGAAGGCCACGTGGACCTGCCCCGTCTGGATCAGGGCAACATTGCGCTTCAGGTCTTCACCGCCGTCACCCGCAGCCCGCGCGGCCAGAACTATGCCGAGAACGAGACCGAGGCCCCGGACAACATCACGCCTCTTGTCATCAGCCAGCTTCGTCCGGTGCAGACCTGGTTCAGCCTCAAGGAGCGGGCGCTCGACCAGGCCGCCCGGCTGCGGCACCTGGTCGAGGCAGAACCCGACCGCCTGCGGCTGATCCGCAGCCGCGACGACCTGGACGCGGTGCTGGCGGACCGTGCCGCCGGCCGTCGCGTGATCGGCGCAATCTTGGGGATGGAGGGCGCCCATCCGCTGGAGGGCGACCTGACCAACCTCGCCGTGCTGGAGGGGGCAGGTTACCGGCTGATCGGGCTCACGCATTTCTTCGACAACGAACTCGGCGGCTCGCTGCACGGGCAGTCGCAGGCGGGATTGACCGATTTCGGCCGCGAGGTGGTAGCCGAGGCCGCCCAGCGCGGCATGGTGATCGACCTTGCGCATGCCTCGCCGCAGATGGTCCGCGATGTGCTGACGCTGCCGGGGACGCGGCCGATCATCAGCCATACCGGCGTGCATGGGGTCTGCAACACGCCGCGGAACCTTCCCGACGACCTGCTGCGCGCTGTGGCAAGCAGCGGCGGGATCATCGGCATCGGCTTCTGGCCGGACGTGACCTGCAACGACAGCCCGGCGGGGATCGCGGCGTCGATCGCCGCCGCGACCGCGCTGGTGGGCGAGGATCACGTGGCGCTGGGGTCGGACTGGGACGGCTCGGTCGGCATGCCCTTCGACGCGGCGGGACTGCCCGCGCTGACCCAGGCGCTGATGGACGAAGGGCTGAACGAGGCACAGATCGCCAAGGTCATGGGCGGGAACATGGTGCGCTATCTGCGCGAGGTGCTCCCTCGGGCCTGAACGGGCAGCCGTGCGCGTGGCTGCACCGCCGCAATGGGTATATGGTCAGGAAGAAGCCCGCGAGTGGCGCGTGGACGTCAGCGCCGGATGATGTTGACGTGGCCCATCTTGCGGCCGGGGCGCGCCTCGGCCTTGCCATACAGATGGACCTGCGTGTCGGACTGGCGCAGCAGGTCGGGGAGGCGGTCGATGTCGTCGCCGATCAGGTTCTCCATCACCACCTCGGCGTGGCGCTTGCCGTCGCCGAGCGGCAGGCCCACGACGGCGCGGATGTGCTGCTCGAACTGGTCCACGGCGCAGCCTCCTTGAGTCCAGTGGCCCGAGTTGTGGACGCGGGGCGCAATCTCGTTGACGATCAGGCCGCGCGGGGTGACGAAGAGCTCGACCCCCATCACGCCGACATAGTCCAGTGCGGTGACGATGCGACTGGCGATCAGAACGGCGTCGGGGATCAGCCGCGCGGGCAGCCCACAGGGCACGGTGGTCGTGCGCAGGATGCCTTCTCGGTGGACGTTCAGGCCGGGGTCATAGGCAGCGACGGCGCCGTCCTGACCGCGCGCGACGATGACGCTGATCTCGGCGGTGAAATCGACAAAGCCCTCCAGCACCGAGGGCGCGTTCACCTGCGCCCATGCTTCGGCAAGATCGTCGCCGGCCTTGACGCGCACCTGACCCTTGCCGTCATAGCCGAGCCTCCGCGTCTTGAGAATCGCGCGGTCCTGCCCCTGCATGGCAGCGGCGAGATCCTCGGCGGAGTCGACGCGGGCATAGGAGGCAGTCGTCAGGCCGAGGCCGGTGAGGAAGTCCTTCTCGTCCAGCCGGTCCTGGCTGACCGACAGCGCGCGCCGGTTGGGGCGGATCGGTGCGAGGCTCTCGATCAGGTCCAGCGAGGCCGCGGGGACATTCTCGAATTCATAGGTGACGACATCGACGGACGCCGCGAAGTCGCGCAGGGCGGCTTCGTCCTCGTAGGGAGCGGTCGTCAGGCGGTGGGCCACGTCGGCGGCGGGCGCGGGGCCGGGTTCGTAGATATGACAGCGATAGCCCAAGCGGCTGGCCGCGACCGACAGCATCCGGCCCAACTGACCGCCGCCGAGAATGCCGATGGTAGCGCCGGGCTTGAGGGTCTCAGTCATCGACGGGCTCCTGCGGGATGGATGCGGACAGCGCCTCGCGCCAGGCGTCCAGCCGCTGCGCGAGAGCCGCGTCGTCCAGCGCGAGGATCGCGGCGGCCATCAGCCCCGCGTTGGCCGCGCCTGCCGCGCCGATGGCCATGGTGGCCACGGGATAGCCCTTGGGCATCTGGACAATGGAATAAAGCGAATCCACGCCATTCAGGGCGCGGGTCTGGACCGGGACGCCGATCACGGGGACACGGGTCTTGGAGGCCATCATGCCGGGCAGGTGCGCCGCGCCCCCTGCCCCCGCGATGATGACCCTGAGGCCGCGATCCACGGCGGAACGGCCATAGTCCCACAGTCGGTCGGGCGTCCGGTGGGCGCTGACGATGCGCGTCTCACAGGCCACGCCCAGTTCGTCCAGAACTGCCGCCGCTTCCTTCATCGTGGCCCAGTCGGACTGGCTGCCCATGATGATGCCGACCGGAACCGTCATCCCCTGCCCCCTTCGCGGAAAGCCCGCATCATACCGGCGGCGCGGACGGGTGCAATCAGGCGATGATGTCGGGGGTCAGTTCGTCTTCCAGCCGGGCGATGCGGTCTTTCAGCGCGAGCTTCTGCCGCTTCATCCGCCCCAGCGTCAGGCTGCAGACGACCCCGCCCACCGCCATGGCGGCGATCGCCTCGTCCAGTTCACGGTGCTCGCGCCGCAGGCCTTCCAGCCGGGTGCGGGCGATTTCCTCGGGCGACATCTCGTGGTGGGCGTTCATCGTCTGCTTCGGCCTGCCTTGCGCAAGCGCAGCATACGCGCGGATTTTCGCTTTGCTAAGCAAAACTTAGCGGACACTTGCGAGAAGATGCCCCAGTCCACATATTTGCTCCGGGACCGGTCGCCGCAACGGGGCCGGACCGAAGCAGTCGCTTGTTGACCGAGGACGCCGATGACCAAGATGACCCTGGGCACCCACCCCTACCTGCTGGGTTTCGACCAGCTCGAACGGCTGGCCGAACGTGCCGCCAAGGGGGCCGAAGGCTACCCGCCCTACAACATCGAACATCGCGCCCCGGACGGGTTCCGCATCACCCTGGCCGTCGCCGGTTTTGCCGAGGACGACCTGTCGCTGACGGTCGAGGACCGGCAGTTGGTCATCCGCGGGCGACAGGCCGAGGGGGCCGACGAACGGGTCTTCCTGCATCGCGGCATCGCCGCTCGTGCCTTTCAGCGCAGTTTCGTGCTGGCCGAAGGGATCGAGGTCGAGGCTGCCGCGTTGGAAAATGGGCTGCTGCATATCGACCTGCGGCGCGTCACGCCGCAAGGCATCGTCAAGACCATACCGATCAGCCGCAAGTGAAGGGGATCGCAATGAACATGAAACATGATTTTCCGCCCGTCCACGGCAACACCGTTTATATCCGCCGCGTCGCCATGGACAGCCTGCCCCACGAGGTCCGCGCCCAAGCGCCCGAGCTGGACGCGCTTTACGCCGTCCACGACGTGGATGGCGAACGCCTTGCGCTGGTCGCCGACCGCAAGCTGGCCTTCGTTCTGGCCCGCCAGAACGAGCTTGAGCCGGTCAGCGTCCACTAGGCCGCCGCGCTCCGGCCCCCTGCCGGGAAGCCGTAGTGTTCGATCAACGCGCGGACCGCGAGATCATTGCCGTCCCCCGCCAGGTTCCCGGCGCGCAGGTTCTGCGCCTGCGTGCCGCGCCATTCGGTGATGCGGAAGCGCCCGCCGATCTTGGCAGGCTGGCTGCCACGAAGCCGGTGCATCCAGTAAAGCCAGACATCGTCCGCCGTCGGGGCGAGTCTCTGGAATAGGTCCTCGCGACAGACATCCTCGTGAAAGACGCCCGGCGCATAAAGAACGCCCCCCACACCGGTCGGGAAGACCAGAACCGAGCGGTCCGGCGCGTCGATGTTGCGCTGCCAGTCCGCGTAAGCGCGGGGGAGGCCCCCGGTATCCAGCGTCACGCGATGCGCGCGGTGGCAGACCACGCCCGCCCCGGCATGGCGCACCAGCCCGGCCAGCCAGTCCGGCCGATAATAGACATCGTCGTCGGCGGTCACGACATGCGCCCCGGGCCATTCCATCAGTGTCGGCACGATCTTCTTGTAGGACCGCCAGTTGGGGCAGACCCGTATCTCGATCCCCAGCGCCGTGACGGCGGGCGGAAGCAGGCGCTCGTCCCCGTCGTCCAGCCACAGGACCACGCGGTCGGCCCGCACGCTCTGTGCCAGAAGCGAACGCAGCACCAGGTGCAGCGAGCCGAAGCGCGCGGGATAGCTGGTCAGGCTGACGATCAGGGGGCTGCTCAGCCCATGCGGCGCGGAATCGGGGCGGCGGGACAGGATCTCGGCCTCGGCCCGCGCCAGCCGGCGGTCCTGCTTCCAGCGCCGGAAGGCATCCGCGATCATGCCTGCCATGCCGCACGCAGCCAGTCGATGTTGCCGATGCGGCGATACCATTTGGCGCCCTTGCCGGTGAAGACATCGGCCATCTTGGGATCTCCCGCGAACAGCACGATCTTCGCCCCCTCCGGGCAGGCAGGGTCGCGCAGGTAGCTGCCCAACCCCCGGCCCACGCAGTCGTTCTTGAAGCTGACGCACCAGCCGCGCGGCCAGTAGTCCAGGTGCCCGTGCGCGGCCAGCTGCGCGCTCTGGAATTGCTGGCTGATCTCGTAGCCCCGCGTTGCCGCCGCAGGATCCGCCAGATAGGCGTCGAGGATATAGGCGTGCGCCCCCACCCGATAGCGGAAGACCGAGGAATTCCCGACCGAGTGGAGGAAGCGGTCCCGTGCCGGGTTGATCTGCCGAAGGGGCTTCGGCCGGAACAGGTCGTCGTCGCGGATGATGCGGAAGTCGCCGGGCAGGTCGAAGAACGGCCCGAGGTCGTCCACCACCACCAGGTCCAGGTCCAGAAACAGCGCCGTTGCCCCCGAGAACCCGCCAAGGTCGCGCCGGAACAGCGCCAGCTTGCGCCAGCGCGTGTCGCCGTGGCCCGGGGGCAGGCCCAGTTCGGGCAGGGGCAGCGTCTCGACCCCCTCGCCGATCCCGGTCGCGTCGTCGGTGAAGCAGATGAAGCGATGGGGACGCGCAAGGTGACGGCGGACCTGCCGGGCAAGGCGGTTCACGTCCTCGGCGCCGTAGAGCGTACCCCATTTCATCGTCAGGATCAGGACGGGATCGGTCATCGGCACCCCAATGAAAAACGCCCCCCGGTTGGACCGGGGGGCGGCGGTGTTGTCAATGGGCGGCTCAGGACAGGCCGATCAGGCCCATCTGTTCCAGCTTCAGCAGGACCTGCTGGGCGGCGTAGTCCACGTCCACCCCTTCGGTCTGGACGCGCAGCTCGGGGTTCTGCGGCTCTTCATAGGGGTCCGAGATGCCCGTGAACTCCTTGATCTTGCCTTCGCGGGCCAGCTTGTAGAGGCCCTTGCGGTCGCGCCGCTCGCATTCTTCCAGCGAGGTCGCGACATGGACCTCGACGAAGGCGCCATACTGCTCGACCATCTCGCGGACCGCGCGGCGGGTTGCCGTGTAGGGCGCGATCGGCGCGCAGATGGCGATGCCGCCGTTCTTGGTGATCTCGGACGCGACATAGCCGATGCGCTTGATGTTGATGTCGCGGTGTTCCTTCGAGAAGCCCAGTTCGGACGACAGGTGCTTGCGGACCACGTCGCCGTCCAGCAGCGTCACCGGACGGCCGCCCATCTCCATCAGCTTGACCATGAGCGCGTTCGAGATGGTGGACTTGCCCGAGCCCGAAAGCCCGGTGAAGAACACCGTGAAGCCCTGCTGGTCGCGCGGCGGCGAGGTGCGGCGCAGTTGCTTCACGACCTCGGGGAAGCTGAACCACTCGGGGATCTCGAGACCTTCGCGCAGGCGGCGGCGCAGTTCGGTGCCCGAGATGTCAAGGATGGTCGCGCCTTCCTCGACCTCGTCGCGGGGCTCGTACTGGGCGCGTTCCTGGACATAGACCATCTGTTTGAAATCGACCATCTCGATGCCGATCTCGTCCTGGTACTGCCGGAACAGGTCCTGCGCGGCGTAGGGATCGTAGAAGTCCTGTCCCTGGCTGTTCTTGCCCGGACCCGCGTGGTCGCGGCCCACGATCATGTGCGTCAGGCCGTGGTTGCGGCGGATCATGCCGTGCCACACCGCCTCGCGCGGGCCGGCCATGCGCATCGCCAGGTTCAGCAGCGACAGGTGCGTGGTCGCGGCCGGATACTTGTCCAGCACGGCCTCGTAGCAGCGGACGCGGGTGAAGTGGTCCACGTCGCCCGGCTTGGTCATGCCGACGACCGGGTGGATCAGCAGGTTCGCCTGCGCCTCGCGCGCGGCGCGGAAGGTCAGTTCCTGGTGGGCGCGATGCAGCGGGTTGCGGGTCTGGAAGGCCACGATGCGGCGCCAGCCCATCTTGCGGAAGAAGGCGCGCAGCTCGTTCGGCGTGTCGCGGCGGGCGCGGAAATCGTAATGCGTCGGCGGCTGGATGCCGGTGATCGGGCCGCCCAGGTAGACCGGGCCTGCGACGTTGTGCAGGTAGTTCACGGCCGGATGCGCCAGGTCGTCGGCGCCGAAGACCTTCTCGGCCTCGCGCTTCTTGTTCGGCACCCACTTGTCGGTGACCGACAGGATGGCCAGGATCACGCCCTCCTGGTCGCGCAGCGCGATGTCGATGCCGGGCTCGATTTTGTCGGCGAACTCTTGGCTGACGTCCAGGGTGATCGGCATCGGCCACAGACCGCCCGAGGACAGGCGCATGTTCTCGACCACGCCGTCATAATCGGCCTCGGTCAGGAACCCCTTGAGGGGGTAGAAGCCGCCGTTCATCAGCAGCTCGACGTCGCAGAGCTGGCGCGGGGTCAGGTCCCACGACAGCATCTCGCCGGCGTCGGCCTTGAGCTTCTGCGCCGAGTCGGCGTTGACATAGAGTTCCGGGATCGGCGCGAGGTTCGGCTGCTGGCTCATCTTCCACTCGGTGCTTCGTGACATGGAGCTGCACCGCGCAATGGGGCCACGGTGTGCGCCTGCCCCTTATCTCCCGCGCCTGCCATCCGCAACCTGGGGGTTTGCGCCGGGCAGCCTTTCGCCCGGCGCATGGCTCGGATCAGCCTGCGGCTTCGGTCTCGCGGGCAACATCCGTGACGCTGGCGGGCGTCGCCGCACCCTCGGCCAGCCCCTGGGCGGCCAGCCAGTGTTCGGCATCCAGCGCGGCCATGCAGCCCATCCCGGCGCTGGTGATCGCCTGGCGGTAGGTGTCGTCCGTCAGGTCGCCTGCCGCGAAGACGCCCGGGACCGAGGTGCGGGTCGAGCCCGGCTCGACCCTGACATAGCCGCCGTCCCGCAGCTCCAGCTGGCCCTTGACCAGTTCTGAGGCGGGCGAATGGCCGATGGCGATGAAGACACCGTCGGCCGCAACCGTCTGCGTGCTGCCATCCTTGGTCGAGCGCAGCACCGCGCCGGTCACGCCCAGCGGCTGGTCGGTGCCGGTGATCTCGGCGACCTCGTGGTTCCAGATGACCTCGACCTTCGGATGCCTGAACAGGCGGTCCTGCAGCACGCGCTCGGCCCGCAGGCTGTCGCGGCGGTGGACCAGCGTGACCTTGCTGGCGAAGTTGGTCAGGAACAGCGCCTCCTCGACGGCGGTGTTGCCGCCGCCCACGACGATCACCTCGCGTCCGCGATAGAAGAAGCCGTCGCAGGTCGCGCAGGCGCTGACGCCGAAGCCCTGATAACGCATCTCGCTGTCCAGCCCCAGCCAGCGCGCCTGCGCGCCCGTGGCAAGGATCAGCGCGTCCGCCGTCAGCCGGGCGCCGCTGTCGCATTCCAGCACGAAGGGGCGCTGCGACAGGTCCAGCCGCGTCACGGTATCCGACACGATCCGCGCACCCATCTCGCGGGCGTGGCTTTCCATCCGCACCATCAGGTCGGGGCCCTGGACCTGGGTGTCGCCGGGCCAGTTCTCGACCTCGGTGGTGATAGTCAGCTGCCCGCCGGGCTGGATGCCCTGGATCAGCAGCGGCACCAGCATGGCGCGGGCGGCATAGACGGCGGCGGTGTAACCGGCGGGCCCCGAGCCGATGATGACAAGCCGATGGTGGGTCGGCACGGAAGCGGCGGTCTCGGTCACGGGTGGCCTCATGGATGATTTGCGCCCGAGTTAATCCCGCGGGGGCCCCGGTTCAACCTTGCCGCCGCGCCGCTCTTCCGCAACGGCGCAAGGGTCCTGCGGCGAAACAATGTTGCGGATCAACCGGCCGGGGGATAAGGAACCGTCTGTTTCTGAGCATCGGAGAAGACATGGCAGGCGCCCGGCTGGATGACATCGACAGACGCATTCTGGCCGAGCTGCAAGCCGACGGCCGGATGACGAACGTCGAACTGGCTCGGCGCGTGGGCATCTCGGCGCCTCCCTGTCTGCGCCGCGTCCGCACACTTGAGGAGCAGGGCTTCATCCGCGGCTATCACGCCGACGTGGACCCCCGCAGCCTCGGCTTCGAGGTTCAGGTCTTCGCCATGGTCCGCCTGCACAGCCAGTCCGAGCGCGACCTGACCGCCTTCGAGAACCGCGCCCGCGACTGGGCGCTGGTCCGCGAATGCCACATGCTGAACGGCGAGATCGACTTCATCCTGAAATGCGTGGCGCCGGACCTGTCCACCTTCCAGCGCTTCCTGACCGACCAGCTGACGGCGGCCGACAACGTGGCCAGCGTCAAGACCAGCCTCGTCATCCGCTGCGCCAAGGACGAGCCGGGCGTTCCCTTCGAGCTGGTCGAGGGCCGCTAGAGCGTGATGGCCGAGATCAGCCGCCCGTAATCGGCCGCGCCCTCGTGCGTGGCCCGGCGATAGCTGAAGAAGCGCGCGGGGTCGGAATAGGTGCAGTGGCCGATCCATTCGGCGTCGACGCCAAGCTCGCGCAGGGTCGCCAGCCCGAAGCCCGGCAGGTCGAACATCGGCCGCCCGTTCGGCCCGCCCGAGAAGAAACGGGCGTAAACCTCGTCCTCGATCAGGAAGCGGTCCATGAAGTCCTCGCTGACCTCGTAGGCGCGCTGGCTGATGCAAGGGCCGACGACAGCGCGGATGTCGCGCGCGCCCGCCTTGCGCATCGCGCCGACGGTGGCCTGCAGGATGCCGTCCAGCGCCCCGCGCCAGCCTGCATGGGCCGCGGCGACCACACCCGCGTCAGGGTCGGCAAAGAGGATCGGCTGGCAGTCGGCGGTCAGCACGGCGATGGCAAGGCCGGGAACGGTCGTGACGATGGCGTCGGCCTCGGTCTTGGCAACAGCGTCGAGGTCCTCGGACCCGGTCAGGGTCACCACCTTGTCGGAATGGGTCTGGTTCACGGTCGCCAGCCGCTCGGGCGGAAGGCCCAGCGCCGCCGCGACGCGGGCGCGGTTGATCGCAACGATTTCCTTCTGGTCGGATGAGCCGCGACCACAGTTCAGCCCGGCGAACAGCCCCGAGGACGCGCCGCCCTTGCGGGTGAAGAACCCGTGCTTGAGAGGGTGAAGGGCGGGGTGGGTCAGGATTTCGAGTGTCATCGGGCCGGCGGGTCTGCTTCGGGACGAGGGGCGAGGTCGGACAGCCCGGCGCTCGCAACGGACTGGGCGGCGAGAGGCAGCGGCCGGAAGCCCGGCGGCGGCGGAAGCTTGGACGGCCAGACGGCCATTGCCTTGAAGAGGTGCCCCATCTGCGCCGGGTCGGTCAAGCGATGAAGCGCGGCCTGCGCGCCTTCGTCGCCCGCCCGGGTCAGCCGCGCGGCCCGAGTCTCGATCCCCAGCGCCCGCAGCCAGTCCCCCTGGCGTTCGGGCGCCGAGGCGGCGGCGCCGGCGTGGATCGCGGCCCCTGCAAGGGGCGCGAAGTCCACATGGGCGGTCAGGTCGGCCTCGCCCGGATGGCTCAGGATGCCGTCGGGCGCATGGCGGCGCAGGGCCTGCAGGCTGTCGCCCTTGCCGTTCCAGGTGCCGTAGTCGATGGCGATGGCCGCGCCGCCATGCGCCGCGATGCGGGCAGCGACGGTTTCCATGATCGCCGCGCCCTCGGCGCAGATTTCCCAGACCTCGCCCTCGGGCGCCTCGCGCGGCAGGGCCACGGGGGCCGCCAGCGCCAGCGCCAGGCCGCCCTCGGCGTCCAGCGTCACCATCCGCTCGGCCCATCCGCCCGCCACGCGCTGCACCTGGCGGATCGGCAGGGCGTCGAAGAACTCGTTGGCAATCAGGAACAGCGGCGCCTCGGGCAGTTCCGTGACCGAGGAGAGATGCGTGATCTCGCCCAGCCTTTCGCGCTGGACCTGCCGCAGGTGGGGCGAGGTTTCGACCAGCGTCACCCGTGCGGCCTGATGAAAGCCCGGCACGCGGCGCGTGGCGCGCAGCAGGTCCGCCATCAGCGTGCCCCGGCCCGGCCCAAGCTCGGCCAGTGTGAAGGGCGCAGGCGCCCCCTGGTCCATCCAGGCCTGCGCCAGCGCAAGGCCCACAAGTTCACCGAACATCTGGCTGATTTCCGGCGCGGTGGTGAAATCCCCGCGGGTGCCGAAGGGATCGCGTGTGGAATAGTAGCCGTGCTGGGGGTGCATCAGGCACAGCCGCATGTAGTCGTCCAGCCGCATCGGCCCCTCGGCCGCGATCCGGCCGGCGATGATGCGGCCCAGCGGAGTCATCGCCGCAGCGCCCAGAGCGCGAAGGCAAGCCCTACCGCGATCATCGGCAGCGACAGAAGCTGGCCCATTGTGATTCCCCAGACCGGCCCGCCAAGCACATGGCCCCAGGGGTTGCCGGGCGTCACGAACTGCGCATCGGCCTGGCGGAAGAACTCGACCACAAAGCGGGAAAGGCCATAGCCCGCCAGGAACACGCCCAGCGCAAGCCCGGGCCGGGCCAGTGCGCCGCGGCGGACCAGCAGGAACAGGACCAACCCAAGCAGCAGCCCCTCCAGCCCCGCCTCGTAAAGCTGGCTGGGGTGGCGGGCGCAAAGGCCCTCGACGCCGGGGCAGTCCTGCGCCGCCTCGCCGGGGAAGATCACGCCCCAGGGCGCGGTCGTCGGACGGCCCCAAAGCTCGGCGTTGATGAAGTTGGCGATGCGGCCCAGAAACAGGCCCACGGGCGCCGCGATCGCCAGCGCATCAGCCAGCCGCAGGGGAGCGATGCCGTTCCGGCGGGCATAGGCCCAGGCGGCCAGCACCACGCCCAGGAAGCCGCCATGGAAGGACATGCCGCCCTGCCAGACCTTGATGATCTGGCCCGGGTTCGACAGGTAATAGGCGGGCTCGTAGAACAGCACGAAGCCCAGCCGCCCGCCCAGGATCACGCCCACCACGACCCAGGTCAGCAGCTCCTCGACCTTCTCGGGGGGCATGGGCGCGGTTCCACCCCACAGGCGCGGGCGACGCATCAGCGCCACGATGATCCGCCAGCCCAGCAGCAGCCCGACCAGATAGGCCATCGCATACCAGCGCAGGGCAAACTCGCGCCCCGCGACGGTGATGCTGAAGATGTCGGGGGAAATCTCGGGAAAAGGGATCATGAGGGCCTCGCGCGTCCTGCGGTTGCTTGGCCGCGCGGGGCGGGGGTGTCAACCGCAGCGCATTGAAGGGGGGCCGCGCGCTCGCCATATAGACCCACACGCTTTGCGAAAGGATTGCGCGATGACCACCCACGGCAGCGGCCCCAGCCGCTTTTTCGACGACATGTCCCGGCTGATGACCAACGCGATGGGCGTCGCTCAAGGCGCGAAAAGCGAGGCGGAGACGGCCATGAAGGGCTGGGTGGACCGCTGGCTGGCCGAGCGCAACCTGGTCACCCGCGAGGAATTCGAGGTCGTGCGCGAGATGGCGATCAAGGCCCGCAGCGAGAATGCCGAGCTGCGCGCGATGATCGCGGAGATGACTAGTGGGGCGCAGTCGGGCCGGACCCAGGGGAATGACAGCGGATCGGAGCCCCCCCATGTTACCGAGGCTGAGGCGCCAGCCACGGACATGACCCCTCCCGATCTGGGCGACACCGGCACGCATGCCGGCGCCAGCGAGGCCGAGGCGCCCGCGACCGACATGGACGCCGGCAACAAGGCCTGACCTGCCGCGCCCCTGCGCGGGGCGCCTACTGGCCGGGCAGGACCCTCTGCCTCAGCGCGCCCGAGCGATCATAAAGCAGGATCTCGCCCGCGTCCGTGACCACCACGGTCCAGTCGCGGGCGAAGGTGACCGCGGCGGCGCCCGTCCCCCCGGGCAGCACCAGCCCGGGCGGCAGTTCCGGCAGGGGCGGTTGCGCCAGCCTGACCCACAGGATCGCGACCACCGCAACCATCCCCAGGCCCATCACAACGGCCAGCCCTGTCACCAGCCGGCGCAGCCACGCGAGTTCGGGCACTTCCGCATCCGGCTTCCCTGCCCTATCATCCCGCGCCATGCCCGACCTCGTCCTGACCCTTCCGGCCGACCTCGCTGCGGCCGACGCCTCGCGGCTTGATAAGGCGCTGGCCGAAGCCGCGCCAGACTCCGCGGCCCTGTCCCGCTCGCGCATCGCCAGGCTGATCGCGGCGGGTGCGATCCGCGGCCCGAACGGCCCCGTCACCGACGGCAAGGCCCGCGCCCTGCCCGGCGACTACGTCGTCACGCTTGGAGAGCCCGAGCCGATCGACGCCCGCCCCGAGAGCATCCCGCTGAACGTGGTCCACGAGGATGACAGCCTGATCGTCATCGACAAGCCTGCGGGCATGGTCGTCCATCCCGCACCCGGCTCGCCCTCGGGGACGCTGGTGAACGCGCTTCTGGCCCATTGCGCGGGCAGCCTGTCGGGGATCGGCGGCGCGGCGCGGCCGGGGATCGTCCACCGGATCGACAAGGACACCTCGGGCCTGCTGGTGGTCGCCAAGACGGACCTCGCGCACCAGGCGCTGGCGCGGCAGTTCGAGGACCACTCGGCCGCCCGCCGCTACCTGGCGCTGGCGCACGGGACCATCGACCCGGCCGACCCGCGCCTGCGCGGCCTGCCGGGCGTCACCTTCGAGCCGGGCAACGTGCTGAAGATCGCCACCCTGCTGGGCCGCCACCCGACCGACCGCCAGCGTCAGGCCGTCAGCCTCAAGCAGGGCCGCCATGCCGTCACCCGCGCGACCATGCTGGAAAGCTTCGGCACGCCCCCCGCCGCGATGCTGGTCGAATGCCGGCTGGAAACCGGGCGCACCCACCAGATCCGCGTGCATCTGGCCCATTGCGGGCTGGGGCTGATCGGAGACCCGGTCTATGGCGGCGCGCGGCGCGCCTCGGCCCGGGCGCTGGGCGATGCGGCAGAGGCCGTCGCCGCCTTTCCGCGTCAGGCGCTGCACGCGGCGCACCTGGGCTTCGCCCATCCGGTGGACGGGCGCTGGCTCGCATTTGATAGTGAATTACCCGCCGACATGCAGGCCCTGCTGGCGGCCCTGCGGGGAACCCCGGCGGTTGACGCGACGTTCGCTGAGTAATCTCGCCAGAGTCGCTGCACAGGAAAGGACAATGGCAAATTTCGACAAGCTTCCCGCGCCCAGCCCCGAGCAGGGCCTCAACCGCTACCTGCAGGAGATCCGCAAGTTCCCCCTGCTGGAACCGGAAGAGGAATACATGCTCGCCAAGGCCTGGGTCGATCACCAGGACGCCGAGGCCGCGCACAAGCTGGTGACCTCGCACCTGCGGCTGGCCGCCAAGATCGCCATGGGCTACCGCGGCTATGGCCTGCCCCAGGCCGAGGTGATTTCCGAGGCCAACGTCGGGCTGATGCAGGCCGTCAAGCGCTTCGATCCCGAGAAGGGCTTCCGTCTGGCCACCTATGCGATGTGGTGGATCCGCGCCTCGATTCAGGAATACATCCTGCGGTCCTGGAGCCTGGTGAAGATGGGCACCACCTCGGCCCAGAAGAAGCTGTTCTTCAACCTGCGCAAGGCCAAGGCCAAGCTGGGCGCGCTGGAAGAAGGCGACCTGCGCCCGGAAAACGTCCGCCAGATCGCCAACGACCTGAACGTGACCGAGCAGGAAGTGATCGAGATGAACCGCCGCCTCTCGGGCGGGGACGCATCCCTGAACGCGACCGTGGGGTCGGGCGAGGGCGAGTCGACCGCGCAGTGGCAGGACTGGCTGGAGGACACGAACGCCGACCAGGCCAGCCAGTATGCCGAAGAGGACGAACTGGACACCCGCCGCTCGATGCTGGCCGCCGCGATGGATGTGCTGAACGAGCGCGAGCGCGATATCCTGACCGAGCGCCGCTTGCGCGACGATCCCGTGACGCTCGAGGCGCTGTCTGAACGCTATGGCGTCTCGCGCGAGCGCATCCGCCAGATCGAGGTCCGCGCCTTCGAGAAGCTGCAGGAGCGGATGCGCCGCTTGGCCAGCGAACGCGGCATCGAGATCGGCGCTGCCTGAGGGGCGACTGCAGGTTCTGCACTTGCCGGGTATCTGCTGCTCAACTGGTTTCTGCCGTCACGCCGCTGAACCTTGAGCAGATGCCCGCGATCTTCGCCCCTCGCCGTGCCGAGCAGGACAGGATGCGCGACACATTGACCCTCTAGGCAATCGCATAAGTGCATTCTGTCACGGCCCCAACCGCTCCGGCTCAGGGCAAATTCGGAGCGCTGGTCTGCCCTTCATCTTCAGGGCTCTAACTGGGGCGCAAGGCCCTGACGAGAGAAAAGCACTCCATCGCACTTGTTGGAGGCAAGACAGTGGCCAAGGTCTGCGCTGTCTGAAGGAAATGCAGTGAAGATGCCCGGATCAACTCCGGGCGTCTTACGCGAGTTGGTGCGTGAAACCTCTCGCCCAGCCCGTACTCCTCGCATCATGTTCATTCGTCCGCCCGGGTGACAACCGCCACGCTTCCCGGAATGGGGAAGGCTGTCCACTGACCAATTCTGCCCCTTCATGGTCCTTTGTCGCGCCGGGTCTGGACGTAGTGCGATGAATCGGCACATTCTTGCCGAGAAGCCGGGGCGGTCGCCTTGTCCCGGGCAAGGCTGGCGCAACCACACGGAAGGGCTTCCGCGATCGTGACGGCACTGACGCAGTTCCAGCGGCTCGAGGCGACCGGTGTGTGGCGGCCCCACCCTTCCGAGCGGTTGCGCGACGTCATCGTGTCCTTCGGTGATGCCACGCTGATTCTGCGCGACCCCCGCTCCGAGGAGCCGCTATCCCACTGGTCCCTGCCCGCCGTGACCCGCCTGAACCCCGGCCAGATGCCCGCGATCTTCGCGCCGGGCGATGCCGAGCAGGATGAGGTGGTCGAGATCGACGACACGCTGATGGTCCAGGCGATCGAGCGCGTCCATTCCGCCATTGCCGCCAGCCGCCCCCGTCCCGGCCGCCTGCGCGGCGCGCTGGTCTGGACGATGGTGGGCGCCGCGGTGATTGCCGGTGCGGTCTGGCTGCCCGATACGGTGATCGCCCATGCCGCGCGGATCGCGCCGCCCGCGCAAAGGACGGCTGTCGGGCTGTCGATCCTGGCGGACATGCGGCAGGCGACCGGCGCCCCCTGCGACCGTGCCTCGGGCGCGGCCGTGCTGGATCGGCTGTCAGCACGCCTGCTGGGGCCGGACGGCAGGATTGTGGTGCTGCCCGCGACAATGCGGGGCGCGCGTCCCCTGCCCGGCCGCATCGTCGTGATCGGTGATGACATGATTGCGGGCGAGCCCGGCCCGCAGGTGGCTGCCGGGCATGTGCTTGCGGCCGATCTCGCTGCGGCCCAGTCGGACCCGCTGCTCGAGGTGCTGCAGAAGGCGGGGCTGCCGGCGGCGGTGTCGATGCTGACCTCGGGGGAACTGAAAGCCCGTGCCGTCGCTGGTCAGGGAACGGCCCTGCTGCTGCGCCCCGCCCCGCGGCCCGCGGATGACGTGCTGCTGGACCGCATGCGCGAGGCGGGCGTGCCCAGTGCGCCCTATGCCCGCTCGCTCGACCCCAGCGGCGAGACGGTCCTTGCCCTGATTGAGGCCGACCCCTTTCGCGCCGCCGATCCGCCCGAGCCGCTGATGTCCGAAGGCGAGTGGGTGCAGTTGCAGCAGATCTGCGCGCGCTGAAAACCCTTGCCCGCACCACCGACGCGCTCCCGCGACGATGACACGGCGTCTGCCGCTGCCAGTGGCTTGTGCCATCGCCTCGGGTCCGCTCCAGCGCCTCGGCTCTTACTGGTGCTGTCAGCTCAGCCCTGTGGCTTGAGAGAATTTCCAAGCACAGAAGCCTCAACCCTATCACCTTCAGGCTTAGCCCCCTACAAGGAACTGGCCAGATGTGAGGCGAGGGTGAGACTGCCGCCTCTGCAGGCATTGACCCGACACGGTGTCAGCCGACCTCCTGCTCGACCTATCTGCGAGCACGGAGGTCGCGGTAGCCTGCGCGGCGCAGCCTCTCGATCATCCGCACAATCGCCTCCCGGCCATCGAGCGGGCCCACCATGACCAACTCGGCCCCGCCCTCCTTTCCCCGGACCACCGGCACGCCCATCCGGGCAAGCGTGCCTGCGGCCGCTTGCGCCTGTCCTGCCTTGCGGAACGATCCGACCTGAACGAAGCGCGCCCCCGGCGGGATCATCCGCATGTCGTCCGGCGGCAGAGCCTTCGCGGACGCGCCAGCCCGACTTGCCCCGGAGCCCCCGCTGGCCGCGACCTTGGCCTTCTGCTTCTTGGCACCCGCGTTCGGGGGGCCCCCCTTTGTTCCACCGGTCTCCGCAGCACTCCTGCCCGCCTCGCCGTTTCCCTTACGTCCAGGCGAGACACGGGCAAGCGAGGCAAGCGACGTCGTACCCCCGCAAAGACCCAGGCTGGCGCCATCCTGCGCGGATCCGTCGCCGCCGATCAGCGCGCAAAGCCTGTCGATGCGCCCCGGACCGGCCATCTCTCGGGAAAGCGCCGGCGCCTGCGTGACCATCGCACCGATCTGCAGCGGATCGGGGGGCGCCTCGCCTTGCGGTGCCTGCGGAATGCCCAGGGCGCCAGGGTCCGGGTTGCCCGACCCTTCCCTTGCTTTGCGCGGAGGGTTGCCTTCGGCCAGCTCCGCAGCCTGAAGATTGGGGATAATGGCCTGCGTCAGTTCGCGCTCGATGCGGGCAGCGCGTGGCAGTTCGGGCTCGGGAAACAGCGCCGGTTCGCTGTCCGGGCCGGTGCGTCGGGCGGACAGCGTGGGTGGATAGCCGCAGACTGCCGCACCGTCGCGGTCGATGCGTCCGCGCCACCCCCTATCGGTCCGGACGAAGACGCAGCCCGCCGAATCGATGTACTGGCCCGCGGTGAAGTCGGGTGGCGGCATTTCCGCCGGTCGCAGCGCCGGAGACAGCTCGCTGGCCGGAACCTCGATGCGGCGCATCCCCTCGCCCGGCTGGCCGGCATTCGCCGGGACCGCCACGTTCGCCAATGCGGCAAGAGCGGCCACGGCCGCCAGCAGCAGCGAAAACCCCGAGATCCCCATCGCCGGCCCCTTCGATTCGGTTCTTTCCGGGGTCGGGTCTACAGGGCCGGGCACTAAGTCCCGGTTAATGCAGGCTCACTTCGTGCCGAACATCCGGTCGCCCGCATCCCCCAAACCCGGCACGATATAGCCATGATCGTCCAGCTTCTCGTCCAGCGAGGCGGTGTAGACGGCCACGTCGGGATGGGACTCCTGCATCCGCGCCACGCCCTCGGGCGCGGCCAGAAGACAGAGGAAACAGATGTTGCGCGCGCCGCCCGCCTTGAGAAGGTCGATCGCCGCGACCGCGCTGTTGCCCGTGGCCAGCATCGGGTCCACGACGATGACCATGCGGGCGTCCAGGTCGTTGGGCACCTTGGCGTAATATTGCACCGGCTGCAGCGTGTCCGGGTCGCGGTAAAGCCCGAGGAATCCTACCCGTGCCGCCGGGATCAGTTCCAAAATCCCGTCCAGCAGGCCGTTACCCGCCCGCAGGATCGAGATCAGCGCGAGCTTCTTTCCTTCCAGCACCGGCGCGTCCATCTCGCACTGGGGGGTCTGGATGCGGACCGTGGTCAGCTCCAGATCGCGGGTGACCTCATAGGCCAGAAGCAGGCTGATCTCGCGCAGGAGGCGGCGGAAGCTGTTGGTCGAGGTCGTGTGCTTCCGCATGATCGTCAGCTTGTGCTGCACCAGCGGGTGATCGACGATCGTGAGGTTCGGAAACTGGGTCATCGGAGGTCCGGAGTTCAGGGGCGGTTCAGTCTTTGGAAGGAATTTCATGCGATGACCATGGGGCAGTAGCCGAATCGACAGGCAGGAGGATGCAGAAAAATCAGCTCGCGCCCCGTCCGCCTTTGTCCGCCCTCAACCCATGTGGCCAACCTCGAAGCGGCCGGGCAGCAGCTCGGCCACGGTCGTCGCCAGGGTCTCGCCATCCACCGTCGCCAGCAGGACGGGGGTTTCGCCGCGGGCGAACTCGGCCAGCTTCTGGCGGCAGCCGCCGCAGGGGGGCGTCGGGCGGGCGCTGCCGGCGATCACGCAGACCTCGGTGATCTCGGTCTCGCCCGCGGCGACCATGGCGGCGATGGCGCCGGCCTCGGCGCAGGTGCCCTCGGGATAGGCCACGTTCTCGACGTTGCAGCCGGTATAGATCGCGCCCGAGGCGCCGCGCACCGCCGCGCCGACCTTGAAGCCGGAATAAGGGGCATAGGCGGCCTCTCGCACGCGGCGGGCGGCGTCGATCAGGGACATGGGGCACCTTCGGGCAGTTTGCGGCATCATCCGCCCCGCGGCGGACCTGCGCAACCCCGCGCTTTTCGCCAGGCGCAAAGCCATGGGCGCAGCGCTTGTGACGCCGCGTCGCCACGACTAGGACGAAAGGACGAGCTTACGGAGGCAGGGCATGGACGATCGGCGGCAGGACAATGCGCGGCAGGCGGCGCTACGGTATCATGAGTTTCCGCGCCCCGGTAAGCTCGAGATCCGGGCGACGAAGCCCCTGGCCAACGGGCGCGACCTCAGCCTCGCCTATTCGCCGGGCGTGGCCGAGGCCTGTCTGGAGATCCAGGCAGATCCCGCCTGCGCGGCGCGGTATACGGCGCGGGGCAACCTGGTGGCGGTCGTGTCGAACGGGACGGCGGTGCTGGGCCTGGGCAACATCGGCGCCGGTGCCTCCAAGCCGGTGATGGAGGGCAAGGCGGTCCTTTTCAAGAAATTCGCCAATATCGACTGCTTCGATATCGAGGTGAACGAGACCGATCCGGTGAAGCTCGCGGCCATCGTCCGGGCGCTGGAACCCACCTTCGGCGCGATCAACCTGGAAGACATCAAGGCGCCGGACTGCTTCGTCGTGGAAAAGCTCTGCCGCGAATCGATGAACATCCCGGTCTTCCACGATGACCAGCACGGCACGGCCATCGTGGTGGGCGCGGCCGCCACCAACGCGCTGCGCGTGACGGGCCGGAGGTTCGAGGACATCAAGGTCGTCTCGACCGGCGGCGGGGCGGCGGGCATTGCCTGCCTCAACATGCTGCTGAAGCTGGGCGTCAAGCGCGAGAACATCTGGCTTTGCGACATCCACGGGCTGGTTCACGAGGGTCGGAACGTGGACATGAACCCGCAGAAGGCCGCCTTCGCGCAGGCGACCGACCTGCGGACGCTGGACGAGGTGATCGGCGGCGCCGACCTGTTCCTGGGCCTCTCCGGGCCCGGCGTGCTGAAGCCCGAGATGGTGGCCCGCATGGCCCGCCGTCCCATCGTCTTCGCCTTGGCGAACCCCACGCCCGAGATTTCGCCCGAGGACGTGCGCGAGGTTGCCCCCGACGCGCTGATCGCCACGGGCCGCAGCGACTATCCGAACCAAGTCAACAACGTCCTGTGTTTCCCCTTCATCTTCCGGGGCGCGCTGGACGTGGGCGCGACCGAGATCAACGACGCCATGCAGATCGCCTGCATCGAGGGGATCGCGGCGCTGGCCCGCGCCACCACCAGCGCCGAGGCGGCCGCCGCCTATCGGGGCGAGACGCTGACCTTCGGGCCGAACTACCTGATCCCCAAGCCCTTCGACCCCCGCCTGATGGGCGTCGTCGCCACCGCCGTCGCCCGCGCGGCGATGGAATCGGGCGTGGCAACCCGCCCCCTGCCCGATATCCACGCCTACAAGCGGCACCTGGACGGCTCGGTCTTCCGCTCGGCGCTGATCATGCGGCCGGTCTTCGACGCCTCGGCCAATGCCGAGCGCCGCATCGTCTTCGCGGAAGGCGAGGACGAGCGCGTGCTGCGCGCCGCCAATGCCATGCTGGAGGACACCAACGACGTCCCGATCCTCATCGGCCGCCCCGAGGTGATCGAGATGCGGGCCGAGCGTGCGGGCCTGCCGATCCGGCCGAACGTCGATTTCCAGATCGTCAACCCCGAGGACGACCCCCGCTACCGGGAATACTGGGAAACCTACCATACGCTGATGGCGCGGCGCGGCGTCACCCCTGACATCGCCCGCGCGATCATGCGCACCAACACCACCGCCATCGGTGCGGTGATGGTCCACCGGAACGAGGCCGACAGCCTGATCTGCGGCGCCTTCGGCCAATACACTTGGCACCTGCGCTATGTGCGCGAGATCCTGGCACGCGGCGGGCTGCATCCGGTGGGCGCGCTGTCCATGATGATCCAGGAGGAAGGCCCCCTCTTCATCGCGGACACCCAGGTCCACCACGACCCGACCCCGCAGGAGGTCGCGGACACCGCCATGGGCTGCGCGCGCCACGTCCGCCGCTTCGGCCTGACCCCGCGCATCGCGCTGTGCAGCCATTCGCAGTTCGGCAACCTCGACACCGATTCAGGCCGCAAGATGCGCGCGGCGATGGACGTCCTGGCCGAGCGCGAGGTCGACTTCGTTTATGACGGAGAGATGCATGTCGATGCCGCCCTGGACCCTGCGGTCCGCGCCCGGCTGATGCCCAAGTCTCGGCTGGGGGACGAGCCTGCGAACGTGCTGGTCTTCGCCGGCACCGACGCGGCCTCGGCGGTGCGCAACATCCTCAAGACGCGGGCGCAGGGGCTCGAGGTCGGGCCGATCCTGATGGGGATGGGCAACAAGGCGCATATCGTGACACCCTCGATCACGGCGCGGGGGCTGCTGAACATCAGCGCCCTGGCCGGAACCCCGGTCGCCCATTACGGCTGAGGCGATTCGCCCCAGCAGGCGAGGTGTTTTGCAAAGACCGGCGGGCCTTGCCTGGCCCGCCGCAAAGCCCGCCGGAAGTTTGCAAAGCCCAAGGCCCTTCGCCTGAGGCAATCCGCCACATGGACGGGGCGTTCCGGCCAATACTGTTGATTTGCCCGTGCCCTCGCCTCTAGGGCTTATGGAGGACGTCGAGGGGGAGAGACGGGCATGGGCTACCAGGACATCTACGCCGCGTGGAAGAACGATCCCGAGGGCTTCTGGATGGAGGCCGCTCAGGACATCGACTGGGTCAAGCCGCCCAGCCACGCTTTCTTCGACCAGGGGCCGGCGGGCGAGTGGTTCGCGGATGCCCAGGTCAACGCCTGCTGGAACGCCGTGGACCGCCATGTCGAAGCCGGGCGCGGCGAGCAGCTGGCCGTGATCCACGACAGCCCGATCACCCATTCCTACCGCGGTATCACCTATCGCGAACTGCGCGACCGGGTCGCGCGCCTCGCCGGCGCCCTGCGCGACAAGGGCGTCCAGAAGGGCGACCGCGTCATCATCTACATGCCGATGGTGCCCGAGGCGCTGGAGGCGATGCTGGCCTGCTCACGCCTGGGCGCCATCCATTCCGTCGTCTTCGGGGGTTTCGCCGCGCATGAGCTTGCGGTCCGCATCGACGACTGCACCCCCAAGGCGATCATCGCCGCCTCCTGCGGGTTGGAGCCGGGCCGCGTCGTCCACTACAAGCCGCTGCTCGACCGCGCGATCGAGGAAGCCAGGCACAAGCCCGAGTTCTGCGTGATCTTCCAGCGCGAGCAGGAGGTCGCCGAGCTGATCGAGGGCCGCGACCATGCCTGGCACAGCTTCCAGTATGGTGTGGAACCCGCCGACTGCGTTCCGGTCGAGGGGAACCATCCGCACTATATCCTCTATACCTCGGGCACGACGGGTCAGCCCAAGGGCGTCGTCCGCCACACGGCGGGCCATATCGTCGCGCTGAACTGGACGATGAAGAACATCTACGGCATCGACGCGGGCGATGTCTTCTGGGCGGCGTCCGACGTGGGCTGGGTCGTGGGCCACAGCTACATCTGCTATGGCCCGCTGCTGGCCGGGGCAACGACCATCGTCTTCGAGGGCAAGCCCGTCGGCACCCCCGATCCTGGCATCTTCGGCCGCATCATCCAGAACCACAAGGTCAAGGTCTTCTTCACCGCGCCCACCGCCATCCGCGCGGTCAAGCGCGAGGACCCCGCCTGCCTCTATATGCGCGACTACAGCCTCAAGTCGCTGAAGGCCGTGTTCTTGGCGGGCGAGCGGGCGGACCCCGACACGGTGCAATGGGTGGAACAGAACCTCAACGTGCCAGTGATCGACCACTGGTGGCAGACCGAAACGGGCTGGGCCATCGCCGCCAATCCCTTCGGAATTGAGACCCTGCCCATCAAGCACGGCAGTCCCTCGGTCCCCATGCCCGGCTATGATGTGCAGGTGCTGGACGAAGCGGGGCACCCGGTGCCGCCCGGCACCTTGGGCGCCATTGCGATCAAGCGGCCCCTGCCCCCCGGCACCCTGCCGACCCTGTGGAACGCCGAGGACCGCTTCCGCAAATCCTACCTGACCACCTTCCCCGGCTATTACGAGACCGGCGACGCGGGCTACATCGACGAGGATGGCTACCTCTACATCATGGCCCGCACCGACGACGTCATCAACGTGGCGGGCCACCGGCTTTCGACGGGTGCGATGGAGGAAGTGCTGGCCTCGCACCCCGCTGTCGCGGAATGCGCTGTGATCGGGGTGGCGGATTCGCTGAAAGGTCAGACTCCGCTGGGCTTCCTGTGCCTCAAGAAGGGCGTGGAGATCGCGCCCGAGCAGATCGGCCGCGAGGTCGTGAAGATGGTCCGGGACCGCATCGGCCCGGTCGCAGCCTTCAAGGACACGGTCGTGGTGGACCGGCTGCCCAAGACGCGTTCGGGCAAGATCCTGCGCGCGACGATGGCCAAGATCGCGGATGGCGAGGAGTTCAAGATGCCCGCCACCATCGACGACCCGGCGATCCTGGACGAGATCCGCGAGGCATTGCGCAAGGCCGGCCACATGGCGGCCAACGCATGAACTGACAGGATCAGGGCCGCCATGCACCTCGGCGGCCCGGTCTCGTACGAACGGCGCCCGTACGCGGAGCGCCGGTCCGGCTGTCAGCCGATCTGCGCCCCCAGCCGCGTCATCAGCGGCACGAAGTCGGGGAAGCTGGTCGCGATCGGGCCGGCGTCATCCACGGCAATCGGCTGCTCCGAGGCGAGCCCCGCGACCAGGAAGGACATCGCGATGCGGTGGTCGAGATGCGTGGCGCAGGTCGCCCCGCCCGCAAGGCCGCCCGTGCCGTGAACGGTCAGGCTGTCGCGGGTTTCCTCGATCCGTGCGCCGTTCGCCTCCAGCCCCCGCGCCATGGCGTCGATGCGGTCGCTTTCCTTGACGCGCAGTTCCGCCACGCCGTTCATCACCGTCGTCCCTTCAGCAAAGGTCGCGATCACCGACAGGATCGGGAACTCGTCGATCATGCTGGCCGCGCGCTCGGCCGAAACGGTCACGCCGCGCAGGGGGCCATGGCGGACGATCAGGTCAGCCACGGGCTCGCCCCCCTCCTCGCGCTGGTTCTCCCAGGTGAGATCGGCGCCCATCTCCTCCAGCGTGACGTAGAGCCCGTCACGGGTCGGGTTGCGGCTGACGCCCGGCACGCGGATTTCCGATCCCGGCACGATCAGCGCCGCGGCCACAGGGAAGGCGGCCGAGCTTGGGTCGCGCGGCACGGCGACCGTGCAGGGGCGCAGTTCGGGGCGGCCGGTCAGGGTGATGACGCGGCCTTCAGCGGTCACCTCGGTCGTGACGTTCGCACCGAAGCCCGCCAGCATGCGCTCGGTATGGTCACGGGTCGGCTCGGTCTCGATGACAACCGTCTGCCCGGGGGCATTGAGGCCCGCCAGCAGCACCGCCGACTTGATCTGCGCGCTGGCGACAGGCGTGCGGTACAGCACCGGCGCGGGGTCAGCCGCGCCCCGGATCGTCAGCGGCAGCAGCCCGCCCTCGCGTGCCGTGACCTGCGCGCCGAAGAGTTCCAGCGGGTCTGTGATGCGCCGCATGGGACGGCGCGAGAGGCTGGGGTCGCCCGTGAAGGTCGCGGTGATGGGCGTTGTCGCCATGGCGCCCATGATCAGTCGGACGCCAGTGCCGGAGTTGCCGCAGTCGATCACGCCCTCGGGCTCGGCAAAGCCACCGACGCCCACGCCATGGACGACCCACTCGCCCTCGCCCACGCGCTGCACCTCGGCACCGAAGGCCTGCATGGCCTTGGCCGTGTCCAGCACATCCTGCCCTTCCAGCAGGCCAGTGATACGGGTTTCACCCACCGCCAAGGCACCCAGGATCAGCGCGCGGTGGCTGACGGACTTGTCGCCGGGCACCTGCGCCTCGCCCTTGAGCGGACCCGAGCGGCGGGCGGACATGGGCAGGGGTTCGGCGCTGTGCGACATGGGGCTCTCCTTCATTCGGGCGAGACCTTAGCGCGGGCCGCGCGGCCCTGCCATCGTCTGTCTGCAAATATCCCCGCCGGAGGCGCGGGCCACGTCAGCGTCGGAAGGTGGCGTAATGCGGCACGCGGCCCTCGCGCAGCGCCTTCTGCTCGTAGCGGGTGGAGTGCCAGTCGCTCCAAGGCTCCGGCCCATCATGGACCAGCGTGAAACCGGCTTTCGGCACTTCCTCGAGCGCCTGGCGCATGTAGTCGGGGATGTCGGTCGCGACGCGGAACTCGGCGCCGGGGGCCATGACGCGGTGCAGCGGGATCAGGTGCTCGGGCGTGACGAAGCGGCGGCGATGGTGCCGCGCCTTGGGCCAGGGGTCGGGGTAGTTGAGGAAGGCCTTGGCGATCGAGCCGTCGGGCAGCACGTCCATCAGGTCGCGGGCATCGCCCGGATGGACGCTGACATTGGACACGCCCGCCGCGCGGATCTTGCCCAGCAGCATGGCGACGCCATTGATGAAGGGCTCGCAGCCGATGATGCCGATCTGCGGATAGCGGGCAGCCATGGCGACCATGTGCTCTCCGCCGCCGAAGCCGACCTCGAGCCAGACGGGGCGGTCGTCCCCGAAGATCGCGGCGGGGACGATAGGGGTGCGGTCTGGGTTCTCCTCGACCGTGATCCCGCGCGGGCGCAGGCTGCCGAGATCCTCGGACAGGTAGCCCTTCTGGCTTTGCCGCAGGGTCTTGCCGTGGCGCCGGCCGTAGAAGTTGCGGTGCGTGGGGGTGGGATCGAACTCGCTCATGCGGGGGCGATGCCAAGGCGGCGGCGGAAGGTCAAGCGGCAAGGCCGGACGGGGGCACTGCCCCCGCCGCACTTCGTGCGCCCCCGGGATATTTCTCCGAAGAAGAAGGTCAGGGTGCCGGGCTGCGGCACCCTGCGCTCAGTCGGCGGCAAGGCGGCTGATGATGACCTTGACCTCGGGCTTCTTGCCGACCTCCTCCATCGAGACCTGGCGGACGATGCGGCGGACGCCCTCGTCCAGCTTCTTGTCGTTCATCACCGTCGCGTCGTCCACACGGTCGAGGTAGTCGGCCAGCTCGCTTTCGATATGGCGCGCCAGCGGCACGCCCGCGCGGCCCTGCGCGGCAAGGCCCATCGTTTCCACCCAAGCGTCGGGCAGAATCTCGTCGTTCTCGTCCACGATGACCGAGACGGTGGCATGTCCGTTCAGCGCCATGCGGATGCGGTCGCGCACCACCCCGTCCATCGCCCCGATCAGCACGTTGCCGTCCAGGTAGATGCGGCCAGTTTCGACCTCGTCCACGACGCGGGGGCGGTCGCCCGCCAGGTCGATCATGGTGCCGTTGGTCACGATTTCCGAGATCATGCCCTTGGCCTGCGCCAGCCTGGCATGCTCGCGCAGATGCATGTGCTCGCCATGCATCGGGATCACGATGCGGGGCTTCAGCAGGTCATGGACCGCCTCAAGGTCGGGGCGGTTGGCGTGGCCCGAGACGTGGTAAAGGCCCGAATCCGCGTCGAAGACGTTCACGCCGATGCGGCTGAGGTTGTTCATGATGCGGCCGACCGGGCGCTCGTTCCCCGGGATCGTGCGGCTGGAGAAGAGGAAGCTGTCGCCCTCCTTCAGCTCGATGCCCAGGTAGCGGCCCATCGACAGCTGCATCGAGGCCGCACGGCGCTCGCCCTGGCTGCCCGTGACGATCAGCAGCACCTTGTCGCGCCGCAGGTCGACGGCTTCCTCGGGTCCGATCACGCGGGGGAAGTCGCGCAGGATGCCGGCCTCGGTCGCCGCTGTCACCATCTTGCGCATGGCCCGGCCCAGCAGGCAGACCTGCCGCCCGGCCGCGGTTCCGGCATCCGCCAGCGTCTTGAGCCGCGCGATGTTGGACGCGAAGGTCGTCGCCACCACCATCTGTTTCTGCGCCACCACCCAGTCAAGAAGCGGGTTCGCCAGCACGGCCTCGGACCGGCCCGGATGGCGGGTGAAGACGTTGGTCGAATCGCACATCAGCGCGGTGATTGGCACCTCGCCCGCGATCTCGTGCCACAGGATCGGATCGAAGGCCTCGCCCACGATGGGGGTTCCGTCCAGCTTGAAGTCGCCCGAATGGACGATGCGGCCCGCGGGTGTGTCGATGATCAGGGCCGCGCTTTCCGGGATCGAGTGGCTGACGGGCACGAACTGGACGCGGAAGGGACCGGCCTCGACCACCTCGGGGCGGGCGCCGACGGTGCGCAGCTTGTCGACGGGCTGGCCCGCCTCCTCCATCTTCATGCGGGCAAGCGCACCCGTGAAGCGGCGGGTATAGACAGGCGCCCGCAGGCGGTTCCACAGCAGGCCCAAGGCGCCGACGTGATCCTCGTGCCCGTGGGTGATGAAGATCGCCTCGAGCCGGTCGCGGTTGTCTTCCAGCCAGCGGACGTCGGGCATGATCAGGTCGATGCCCGGCGCGCTGTCCATGTCGCCGAAGGTCACGCCCAGATCGACCAGGATCAGGCGTTCCCGTCCCGGCTTGCCGTAGCCGTAAACATAGGCGTTCATGCCGATTTCGCCCGCGCCGCCGAGCGGCAGATAGATCAGGCGTTCAGACATTGCCCATCTCCTTGTTGTAATCGTGGATGAGCCGCAGCCCGTGCATTGTCAGGTCGTCGTCCCAGCGGTCGAACAGATCCTCGATCTGGTCGAACAGCGCGGCCAGCCCTCCGGTTGCAATGATCTTCATGGGACGGCCGCGTTCGGCGGCGATGCGCGAACAGATCTCGCGCACGAGGCCGGCATAGCCCCAGAAGACGCCGGACTGGATGCATTCGACGGTGTTTGTGCCGATGACCTGCGCGGGACGGGAGATATCGACATGGGGCAGCGAGGCCGCGCCCATGTGCAGGGCTTCCAGCGACAGGTTCACGCCGGGCGAGATCACGCCACCGACATAGGCGCCATCCTCGCCCACCACGTCGAAGGTGGTCGCGGTGCCGAAATCCACCACCACGAGGTCCGGACCGTAGCGGTCGAAGGCCGCCCAGGTGTTCACGATGCGGTCGGGTCCGACCACGGTGCCCGCATCGACGCGCGGGGGCGCGGGCAGCAGGCAGTCGGGCTTGCCCACGACCAGTGGCCGGGTGTCGAAGTAGCGGTTGCAGAGGACGCGCAGGTTGAACACCACGCGCGGCACGGTCGAGCTGATGATGCAGCCGTCCACCTCGACCTCAAGCTTGCTCAGCGCCATCAAAGAGCGCAGCCAGACGAAATATTCGTCCGCCGTGCGGCGATGATCGGTGGCGATGCGCCAGTGGGACAGGAAGCGTTCGCCGTCCCAGATCGAGAACAGGGTGTTGGTGTTACCGGTGTCGATGCAGAGAAGCATCAGGCGACCTCGTCGAAGAAGACCTCGGCGGCGGGGATGACCTCGCGGCCGGCGGCGGTGGTCAGGACCAGGGCGCCGCTGTCGTCGATCCCCTCGAACCGGCCGGTGCGGCTGGTGGCGCCGGTGCGGGCGGTGATCGTCTGGCCAAGCCGTGCCGCGCGGGCGGTCCAGGCCGTGCGGATCGGGCCGAAGCCATAGGCCGCCAGCTGCTGCTGCCAGCGTGCGAAGGCGGGGGCGAGCAGGTCCAGGAATTCCTCGGGCGCGACGGCATGGCCGGTTTCGCCCAGGACCGAGACGGGCGGGACGGCGCCGGGTTCCAGCGCGCCGGGATCGGGGGCGGCGGCCAGGTTGACGCCAATGCCAACGGCCAGCAGCGACACGTCGCGCCCCTGCCCCGCGCTTTCCAGAAGAATGCCCGCGACCTTGCCGCCATTCAGCAGGACGTCGTTCGGCCACTTGATCGCCAGCCGGGCGGCCGGACCGCAGACAGCCGACAGCGCCTCGTGCAGCGCCAAGGCCGCGACAAAGCTGTAAAGTGACACATCGGCAGGCGAGCCCTGCGGGCGCAGCGCCAGGGTCGCGGCAAAGTTTCCGGCCGGCATGGACCAGGTGCGGCCACGGCGGCCCCGCCCGGCGTCCTGCCTGCGCGTCATGATCCAGATCGGCCCTGCCAAGGACGTGCCGAGGCGGGCCGCCTCGGCATTGGTGCTGTCCGTCTGCTCGAGGATCAGGCGGCCGACGCCCTGCGGCCAGGACGCCGACAGCGGCAGACTGGCGTCAGTCAACGGGTGCAGTCGCGACGGCGACCGGGGCCGGGATGACGACGGCATTCTCGCCGACCAGCGACAGGGCCGCGCGCTCGGCCGCGGCCTCGGTGCCGAAGAGCGAGAAGGCGCCGATGATCATCGCAGCCGCCGAGCCCATCAGCGCCACCCACTGTGCGCCGCCCATCCGGGATTCCACCGGCGTGTCACGCTGCGTGCCGAAATACATGTAGTAGACGATCCGCAGGTAATAATAGGCGCCGATCACCGAGGCGACCACGCCCAGCACCGACAGCCAGCCCATCTGCACGTCCACGGCAGCCTTCAGCACGCCGAACTTTGCAAAGAAGCCCAGCATCGGCGGAACGCCCGTGAGGCTGAAGAGCAGCACGGTCATCGCCAGCGCCTTCAGCGGCTCGGCCCGCGCCAGCAGGTTCAGGTCGTCGATGGCGGTCACCGGGCGGCCGTCGCGCTCCATCGACAGGATGAAGGCAAAGGTGCCGACGTTCATGACCGCATAGACGGCCATGTAGATCAGCGTGGACTGGACGCCGAAGACGGTGCCCGCCGCAAGGCCGATCAGGGCGAAGCCGACATGCGCGATCGAGGAATAGGCCATCAGGCGCTTGATGTCGCGCTGCCCGATCCCGGCGATCGAGCCGAGGAACATCGACAGCACCGCCATGACCGCGATCACCTGCGTCCATTCGCCCGGAACGCCCCCGAAGGCGCCCCACATCAGCCGCCCGATCATCGCCATGGCGGCGACCTTGGGGGCGGTGGCGAAGAAGGCCGTCACCGGCGTGGGCGAGCCCTCGTACACGTCGGGCGTCCACATGTGGAAGGGAACCGCCGAGACCTTGAAGGCCAGACCGACCAGCAGGAACACCAGGCCGAAGAGCAGCCCGATCGACAGGCGGTCCCCGGTGATCGCCTCCATCACCCCGGCAAGGTTAGTCGTGCCCGCGTAGCCGTAGACCAGCGAGGCGCCGTAAAGCAGCATCCCCGAGCTGAGCGACCCCAGCACGAAATACTTCAGCCCCGCCTCGGACGAGCGCGCGCTTTCGCGCCGCATGGCCGCGACGACGTAAAGCGCCATCGATTGCAGCTCGAGCCCCATGTAGAGCGTCAGCAGGTCGCCGGCCGAAACCATGACCATCATGCCGATGACCGCCAGCACCACCAGCACCGGCAGCTCGAAACGCATCAGGCCATGACGGACCAGATAATCCGCGCTCATCGCCAGCACGCCGGCGGCGGACAGAAGGATCGTCACCTTGGCGAAGCGCGCAAAGGCGTCGTCGATGAACATGCCGAAGAAGGCCTGCGCGTCCCCGCGCCCGCCCCAGCCGATCGCGACCGCAGCGACCAGCAGCGCGATCACCGACAGCCACAGCACGGCGCCCGCGACCCGGTCCTTGCCGAAGAAGGCCCCGAACATCAGCGCGACCAGCGCGAAGACCGACAGCGCCACCTCGGGCATGAGGGTGTAAAGGTCGAGAGACGTCATCATGACGGAATGCCCCTTAGTGGCCGTCTGCGGGCGCGGCGGCGACCTCGGTCGCGGCGTCAGCGGCAGGCAGGCTGGCGTGATAGTCGTTCAGAAGGGCTGCAACCGAGGGCCCGGTGATGTCGGTGACGGCCCGCGGATAGACGCCCAAGAGGATCGTCATGGCGATCAGCGGCACGAAGATCCAGCGCTCTCGCGGGGTCATCTCGGTGATCGAGCGCAGGCCGGTGCGGACCAGCCGCCCCAGCGTCACGCGGCGATAGAGCCATAGCGCGTAGGCGGCCGAAAGGATCACGCCCGAGGTCGCCACGAAGGCCACCCAGGTGTTGACCTGGAAGGCGGCCATCAGGGTCAGGAACTCGCCCACGAAGCCCGAAGTGCCGGGCAGGCCCACGTTCGCCATGGTGAAGAACAGGAAGATCAGCGCGTAGATCGGCATCCGGTTCACGAGGCCGCCATAGGCGTCGATCTCGCGCGTGTGCATCCGGTCATAGATCACGCCGACCAGCAGGAACAGCGCGCCCGAGATGAAGCCGTGCGACAGCATCTGGAAGATCGCGCCCTGCACGCCCTGCTCGCTGGCCGCGAAGGTGCCAAGCGTGACGAAGCCCATGTGCGCGACCGAGGAATAGGCAATCAGCTTCTTCATGTCGGACTGCGCCAGCGCGACAAGGCTGGTGTAGACGATGGCGATGGCCGACAGCCAGAAGATCGGGCCCTGCGCGATGGCCGAGGCCTCAGGGAACATCGGCAGCGAGAAGCGCAGGAAGCCGTAGCCCCCCATCTTCAGCAGCACCGCCGCCAGCAGGACCGAGGCCGCGGTCGGCGCCTGGACGTGCGCGTCAGGCAGCCAGGTATGGACCGGCCACATCGGCATCTTGACCGCGAAGCTCGCGAAGAAGGCGAGGAACAGCAGCATCTGCGTGCCGCCCACCAGGCTCCACCCGAAGATGGTGAAAGGATCGCTCGGGAAGTCGAAGCCCAGCAGCGTCGGGATGTCGGTGGTGCCCGCCATGCGGTACATCACGATCATTGCGACCAGCATGAAGACCGATCCGAGGAAGGTGTAGAGGAAGAACTTGAAGGCCGCGTAGATGCGGTCCTTCCCGCCCCAGATCCCGATGATCAGGAACATGGGGATCAGCCCGGCCTCAAAGAACAGGTAGAACAGCACCAGGTCCAGCGCCACGAAGACGCCGATCATCAGCCCTTCCAGCACCAGGAAGGCGATCATGTAGTCCTTGGCGCGGTCCGTCATCTCCCAGGTGGAGAGGATCACCAGCGGCATCAGGAAGGTGGTCAGAATCACGAAGAGGATCGAGATGCCGTCCACGCCCAGCTTGTAGCGCAGGCCCATGATCCAGGGCTGGTCTTCCACGAACTGGAAGGCCGTGTTCTGCGGGTCGAAGCCTGCCAGCACGACGCAGGACACCAGGAAGGTGGCGACCGTGGCGACCAGCGCCAGCCACTTGGCGTTGCGGCCCGCGCCCTCGTCCTCGCCGCGCAGGAACAGCGCGAGGATCAGCGCCGCGACGATCGGCAGGAAGGTGATGATCGAAAGAAGCGGATAGGTCGTCATGTCAGCTCATGCTCCGCGCCATCACCCAGATCAGCAGGGCGACAAGGCCCAGCACCATCCCGAAGGCGTAGTGGAAAAGATAGCCCGACTGCACGCGGCCGGCGAAGCGGGTGATGCGCGGGATCAGGCCCATCGCAAGGCCGTTGATCGCCCCGTCGATGGTCCGGCGGTCGCCCCCATGCCACAGCGCGCGGCCGATCCAGCGGGCGGGCCGTACGAAGATCGCGTCGTACAGCTCGTCGAAATACCACTTGTTCAGAAGGAAGCGGTATAGCGGGCGCTGCGTCTCGGCCAGACGCGCGGGCGCGGCCGGGTTGCGGATGTACATCGCCCAGGCAAGGCCGAGGCCGATCAGCATGGCGATGAAGGGCGACGCCTTGACCCACTTGGGCGAATGGTGCGCGTCGTCCAGCACGTGATTGTCGGGGTGCATGTAGATCGCGCCTCCGACCGGGGCCGCGACGGCCGCATGGGCCTCGCCCTCGGCGGCGGGTGCGGGAGCGTGGTCGGCGGGCTCGGCCGCCTCGGCCGGGGCCGTGGCATGGTCGGCGGGTTCGGTGCCGTGGTCGGCCGCAGCGGCCACATGGGGCATGTGGAAGAACTGGCTGACGCGGTCATGGTCGCCGAAGAAGGGCGCATACCAGATCATGCCGGCGAAGATCGCACCGAGGCTCAGCACGCCCAGGGGCACAAGCATCACGGCCGGGCTTTCATGGGCATGCTCATGGGCGTGCAGCCCGTCGTGGTGATCGTGGCCGTGGTGGCCATGATCACCATGACCATGCGCCACGGGCTCGGCGGCGGCGGCGGTCTGGACCTCTTCCTCGGCCTTGATGGCGGGGTCCCAGACCTTCTGCGGGCGCGGCTCGCCCCAGAAGGTCAGGAACATCAGCCGCCAGGAATAGAAGCTGGTGAAGCAGGCGGCGATGACCAGCAGCCAGAAGGCATAGGCGTTGCCCGAGGCATAGGCGCTTTCGATCACGGCGTCCTTGGACAGGAAGCCCGCGAAGCCGATGGTGGTCAGGGGGATCCCGACGCCGGTGATGGCCAGCGTGCCGATCAGCATGGCCCAGAAGGTATAGGGGATCTTCTTCCGCAGCCCGCCGTAGTTCCGCAGATCCTGTTCATGGTGCATCGCATGGATGACCGAACCGGCGCCAAGGAACAGCATGGCCTTGAAGAAGGCGTGGGTGAACAGGTGGAACATCGCGACCGAATAGACCCCGACGCCCGCCGCCACGAACATGTAGCCCAGCTGCGAACAGGTCGAATAGGCGATCACGCGCTTGATGTCGTTCTGCACCAGGCCCACGGTCGCCGCGAAGAAGGCGGTGGCCGAGCCGATCAGCACGATGAACTGCTTGGCCTCGGGCGCGAATTCATAAAGCGGCGACATCCGGCAGACCAGGAACACGCCCGCCGTCACCATGGTCGCGGCGTGAATCAGCGCGGACACCGGCGTCGGGCCCTCCATCGCGTCCGGCAGCCAGGTGTGCAGGCCAAGCTGCGCGGACTTGCCCATGGCGCCGATGAACAGCAGGACGCCCAGCAGGTTCGCGGCGTTCCACGAGGTCCAGAGGAAGGGCACCTCGGTGGTGGCGAGGGCCGGCACCTGCGCGAAGATGTCGTCGAAGCGGATCGAGCCGGTCAGCCACCACAGCCCGAAGATCCCCAGCAGGAAGCCGAAGTCGCCTACGCGGTTGACGATGAAGGCCTTCATCTGCGCGTCCAGGGCGCTCGGTTTCTTGTAGTAGAAGCCGATCAGCAGGTACGAGGCGAGGCCCACGCCCTCCCAGCCGAAGAACATCTGCAGCAGGTTGTCGGCCGTCACCAGCGCCAGCATGGTGAAGGTGAAGAAGGACAGATAGGCGAAGAAGCGCGCCTTGTAGGGCTCGTCCTCGGTCCAGTTGTCGTCATGGGCCATGTAGCCCATCGAATACAGGTGCACGAGCGCCGAGACGGTGTTCACGACGATCAGCATGATCAGCGTCAGGCGGTCGATGCGGATCGCCCATTCGGCGGCGAAATCGCCCGCCACGATCCAGTCCATCAGGTGGACCTTGTAGGGCTGCCCGTCAAAGCCGAAAAACAGCATCCAGCTGAGCGCGGCGCAGATGAACAGCACGCCCGTGGTCAGGATCTGGGCGCCCTGTTCGGAAATCACCCGCCAGCCGAAGCCCGCGACAATCGCGGCGACCAGGGGGGCAAGAAGGATAAACTGTTCCATTGCTGCCTCAGCCCTTCATCACGTTGGCGTCTTCGACCTCGATGGTGCCGCGGTTGCGGAAGAACACCACGAGAATGGCAAGGCCGATCGCCGCCTCGGCCGCGGCCACGGTCAGGACGAACATGGTGAAGACCTGACCCGCCAGATCGCCCAGGTGCGCCGAGAAGGCGACGAAGTTGATGTTGGCCGACAGCAGGATCAGCTCGATCGACATCAGGATGACGATGACGTTCTTGCGGTTCACGAAGATGCCGAACACGCCGGTGACGAACAGGATCGCCCCCACGACCAGGTAATGTGTCAGTCCGATCATCTGCCTTCGTCCCTTCCGGTTCGTGGGTCCGGTCTTCTTGCGCGCGACTCTCTCGCGCTGCTGTTTAGATCACGCGCGCGCGAGTGAACAGCGCCCGCGCGTGCGGCGTGGCCGGCACGTTTCCGGTGCCGGCCTGACGCCTTACTGCAGCCCCTGCCCCGGCTTGGGGTTCGTCATCCGCATGGCCTTGGCCGGATCGCGCCACATCTGCTGCAGCACGTCCTGCCGCTTGATGTCGCGGCGGTGGCGCAGGGTCAGAAGGATCGCGCCGATCATGGCGACCAGCAGCACCAGCCCGGCCAGCTGGAAAGGCAGCAGGTAGCGGTCGTAAAGGATCAGCCCCAGCGCATGGGTGTTCAGGGTGTTTTCCACGATGGGGGCCACGCGCGCGGCCTCGGCCGTGGCAGCGGATTCCCAGATGCCGAAGGCGATGCCCAGCTGCGCCATCATCACCAGCGCGATCAGCAGCCCGAGCGGCAGGTAGCGCGCCAGTTCCCCTTTCAGCGCGGCGAAGTCGATGTCGAGCATCATCACCACGAAGAGGAACAGCACCGCCACGGCGCCGACATAGACGATCACCAGCAGCATGGCGACGAACTCGGCGCCCTGCAGCACGAACAGCCCTGCGGCCGAGATGAAGGCCAGGATCAGCCACAGCACCGAATGGACCGGGTTGCGCGAGATCACGACCATAAAGCCCGAGATCACGACGCTCAGCGCGAACAGGTAGAAGGCGAAGGTCATCATTTCTCGGCTTCCTCCTCGGCAAAGACCGATTGCGCCAGTTCCAGCGCCTTCTGCATGGCCGGCAGGCCGCCGAACATGCTCATCTGCCAGATCGTCTCGGCAATCTCGCGCTGGGTGGCGCCCGCGGAACGCGCGTGGCGCACGGCCAGGCGCAGCTGCGGCTCGGCCACGGCGCCCTGCACGGTCAGCGCGCCGATGGTCAGCAGCAGGCGGGTCTTGGCGTCCAGCCCCTCGCGGTTGAAGGTGCGGCCGAACCACATCTCCATCATGTCCGCCGACATGGTGGGGAACATCTTTTCCAGCGTGCGCGGATCGAACTTCTCCAGCGCCGGGTTGAAGGCTCGCGCCATCTCCTGCCCCGACTGGAGCATCTGCTGGAACAGCCTGGTGAAACCGTCGCTCATCGGTAGGGCGCGTCCAGCTGGAGGTTGCGGGCGATCTCGGCTTCCCAGCGCTCGCCGTTCGCAAGCAGCTTGGCCTTGTCGTAAAGCAGCTCCTCGCGGGTCTCGACCGAGAACTCGAAGCTCGGGGTTTCCACGATGGCATCCACCGGACAGGCTTCCTGGCAGAAGCCGCAGTAGATGCACTTGGTCATGTCGATGTCATAGCGCGTGGTGCGGCGCGAACCATCCTCGCGCGGCTCGGCGTCAATCGTGATCGCCTGTGCTGGGCAGATCGCTTCGCACAACTTGCAGGCGATGCAGCGTTCCTCGCCGCTGGGATAGCGACGCAGCGCGTGCTCGCCCCGGAAGCGCGGCGACAGCGGGCCCTTTTCATGGGGATAGTTGAGCGTGGGCTTCGGCGCGAAGAAGTACTTCATCGCGAGGCCGAAGCCCTTGATGAAGTCCCACATCAGGAAATACTTGGTCGCGCGGACGAAATCGACGGCCATTACAGGGTTTCTCCGACAGCATCCACGCCGCCTTCGGGCGCGGCATAGCGGTCCATCGCGCCTACCAGGATGCGCTTGACCGAGCCGTCCGGCGTGATCCCGTGCGGCGCCAGCGCGTCCATCAGGAACTGCGCGAACTCGGCCTTGTCGTTCTCGGTGGCGTCGCGCAGGGCGACCGCGATTTCATTCGTGATCATGGCTTATCCTCCGACAACGGTTTGGCCGATCGGCACCAGGTGGTCCCAGCGCGCCCAGAAGCCATCGAGCACCTGGAAGCGGGCCAGGAAGGCGATCAGCACGACCCAGGCCAGCGACATGGGCAGGAACACCTTCCAGCCGATCCGCATGAGCTGGTCATAGCGATAGCGCGGCACCATCGCCTTCACCATGGCGATCATGAAGAACCAGAAGGTCATCTTCAGGAACATCCACAGCGCCCCGTCGGGAAGGCCCGGGATGGGCGACAGCCAGCCGCCGAAGAACAGGATCGAGATCAGCGCGCACATCAGCCAGATGGCGATGTATTCCCCGCCCATGAACAGCAGGTAGGGCGTGGACGAATATTCGGTCATGTGGCCGGCGACCAGTTCCGATTCCGCCTCGGACAGGTCGAAGGGCGGGCGGTTCGTCTCGGCCATGGCGCTGATGAAGAACAGCACCAGCATCGGCAGATGCGGCAGCCAGTACCAGTTGAGCATCCCGTAGGCGCCGCGCTGGCTTTCCACGATGCCCGAAAGGTTCATCGTCCCGGCCGAGATGATCACGCCGATGATGATGAGGCCCAGCGAGACCTCGTACGAGATCATCTGCGCGGCCGAGCGCAGCGAGGCGAGGAAGGGGTATTTCGAGTTCGAGGCCCAGCCGCCCATGATCACGCCATAAACCTCCAGCGAGGAGACGGCGAAGATGAACAGGATGCCGACGTTGATGTCGGCCATGACCCAGCCCGGCGCGAAGGGGATGGCCACCCAGGCAAACAGCGCCAGCATCATGCTGAGGAAGGGCGCCAGGAAGAAGACGAACTTGTCGGCCCCCGAGGGCACGACGATTTCCTTGAGCACGTATTTCAGCGCGTCGGCCACCGTCTGCAGGATGCCCCAGGGCCCGACGACGTTCGGCCCCCGACGCATCTGCACGGCAGCCCAGACCTTGCGGTCGCCGTAAACCAGGAACAGCAGCGAGATCATCACGAAGGCGATGATCGCAAGCCCTTGCGCCAGCAGAACCATCGCGTGCCACAAGGGGGATCCCATGAAGTCAGCCATGTGTTCGTTTCCCCCTTGTCATGCGGCCGGAATGCCGCGGTCCTTGCAGCTTCGCAAGGTGTCATCGGTTTCCATGACCCTCAGCCCCATCGGCTTCGAATCGGACAGCGTGAAGACCGAGCCGACCAGCAGCCTGCCATTCCGCTTGTTCTGCACGGTGCGGATGTGGCGGCCGAAGTCCTTGCCCTGACCCTTCGCCCAGCCCGCCAGCGCGCAGGTGGCATAGGCGAAGGCGGTCTCGGCGTCCACCCCCGCGCGCAGGTTCGCGGTCACCTCGACCAGGTCGCCCTTGCGGTCGCCGGCCAAGGGATCGACCTGCGCGGTGATGAAGTCCGCCGGATCCGCCACGAAGCCCGCAGGAAGCGTCGGAAAGGCGGGCTGGGTGCGGGCCGCGAACTCCTCCAGCGCCTTCTGCTGGGCGGTGGGCAGGCGGCGCGGCTCGGGCGACACCACGTCGAAATTGGCGATGTCGGCCGGCGACAGGTCGAGCCCCAGATTGACCTCGAGCTCTGCCAGTTCGGCCTCGGTGACCTCGAAGGCATTGCGCCCGGCGGGGCTGTCCAGCGACACCTCGGTGACGGACCCGTCGGGTTCCAGGATCAGGATGTCGCCCGACTTGGTGGACACCCGCGCGCGGCTGAGCTTGGTGCCCGCCGCGCTGCGGTCCACGATCTTGACCCCTACCGCCTCGGGCTTCGCCCGGGGGGGCGTCGCAAGGCCCATGCCCTCCGGCCCGGACGAGCAGGCGGTCAGCCCGGCCAAGGCGGTTGCGGCGATCAGTGCGGTGATCGCGGGGCGCATCCTGTCACTCCGCCGCAAGCGCGGGCGCGCGGCGTGCCGCGGCCATGGCCGAAAGCTCGGCCATCAGCCCCGAGGATCGCGCGATCGGGTTGGTCAGATAGAAGTCGCGGACCGCGTTGCGGAAGGTCGCACGGCCCAGCGTGCCCCGCTCGACCGGGGACCAAGCGTTCGCGGGCACCTCGTCGATCTGCGCCAGGTGCGGCACCGCCTCGATCAGCGCTCGGCGCAGCTGGGCAAGGCTGTCCCAAGGCTGAGTTCGGCCCAGTTCGGCCGAAAGCGCTCGCAGGATGGCCCAGTTCTCCTTGGCCTCGCCGGGGGCGAAGTTCGCGCGCATCGCTAGCTGCGGACGGCCCTCGGTGTTCACGAACAGGCCGTTCTCCTCGGTGTAGCAGGCGGCGGGCAGGATCAGGTCGGCACGGTGCGCGCCCCGGTCGCCGTGGCTGCCCTGGTAGATCACGAAGGGCCCGCCCTGATCGCGGGGAGTGATCTCCACCTCGTCGGCGCCGAGGCTGTAGATTACTTCGGCCCCCTCGATGGCGGCGGCCAGACCGCCGTCGGTCACGGCGCCCACGTCCATCGCGCCCACGCGCGAGGCCGCCCCGTGCAGGACCAGCAGCTTGCAGTCGCCCATCTCGCAGATGCGCATGGCGTGGCCCAGGACCGCCGCCCCGTCCGCCTCGCGCAGGGCGCCCTGCCCCACGATGACGATGCCGGGGGTGCCGTCCTTGTTGGCCAGATCCTCGTTCAGCAGACCCGCCAAGGCGTCGCGGTCATTGCCGAAGTGATGGTAGTCATAGGTCAGGTCCGCCGCCTCGCCGACCAGCGCGACCTGCGCGCCGTGCAGCCAGGCCTTGCGGATGCGGGCGTTCAGCACCGGCGCCTCGAGGCGCGGGTCGGTCCCGATCAGCAGAATGCGCTTGGCCTCGTCGATGTCCGCGATGCTGGCGGTGCCGACGTAGCCCGAACGGTTGCCCGCCGGCAGCCGCGCCCCGTCCGTGCGGCACTCGACCTTGCCGCCCAGACCCTCGACCAGTTGCTTCAGCGCGAAGGCGGCCTCGACCGGCGCCAGATCTCCGATCAGGCCCGTGACCTTGCGGCCCTGCATGGCCGAGGCGGCGGTCTCCAGCGCCTCGGCCCAGGTGGCGGGGCGCAGGCGGCCGTTCTGGCGGATGTAGGGCTTGTCCAGCCGCTGGCGGCGTAACCCGTCCCAGACGAAGCGGGTCTTGTCGCTGATCCACTCCTCGTTCACGTCGTCATGGTTGCGGGGCAGGATGCGCATGACCTCGCGCCCGCGGGTGTCGATGCGGATCGACGACCCAAGCGCGTCCATGACGTCGATCGATTCGGTCTTGCGCAGCTCCCAAGGACGGGCGGTGAACGCATAGGGCTTGGACACCAGCGCGCCCACCGGGCAGAGGTCGATGATGTTGCCCTGCAGGTTCGAATCAAGCGTCAGCCCCAGATACGAGGTGATCTCGGCGTCCTCGCCCCGGCCGGTCTGGCCCATCTGCTCGATCCCCGCGACCTCGGTCGTGAAGCGCACGCAGCGGGTGCAGGAGATGCAGCGCGTCATGTGCGTCTCGACCAGCGGGCCGAGGTCCAGGTCCTCCGAGGCGCGCTTCGGCTCGCGGTAGCGGCTGAAATCGACGCCATAGGCCATCGCCTGGTCCTGCAGGTCGCATTCGCCGCCCTGGTCGCAGATCGGGCAGTCCAGCGGATGGTTGATCAGCAGGAACTCCATCACCCCTTCGCGGGCCTTGCGGACCATGGGGCTGTTGGTGCGGACCTCGGACGGCGCGCCGTCGGGGCCGGGCCGCAGGTCCTTGATCTGCATCGCGCAGGAGGCCACGGGTTTGGGCGGGCCGCCCACGACCTCGACCAGGCACATGCGGCAGTTGCCCGCGATCGAGAGGCGTTCGTGATAACAGAAGCGCGGCACCTCGATCCCGGCCATCTCGCAGGCTTGGATCAGCGTCAGGTTCGGATCGACCTCGATCAGCTGGTCATCGATCTTGATGGTGCGAAGATTGCTCATCTAGCTGTGCCTTGCGCTTGTGCCTCAGTCCAGCCGGACGAAGGTCTTGTGCTGATACTCCGTCCATTGACCGGCGTCGACAATGGTCATCGTCGCCGCACGGTCAGGACGATAGACAACCGTGCCATAAATGGTGCTTGCCCGCAGGTAGGGGGCGGAGTGCTGCGCCGTCGCCTGCCAGCGCACGCCCTGCGCGTCGGTGCAGGTGATGGTCGCCGCGCGGGGGTTTCCCCAGATGCGGATCAGGGGATGGCCCACGAGATCCCGTTCCTTGCGGACCTCGGAACCGGGCGCATCCACCGCGCAGTCGATGCCGCCGGGCGACAGCACGTCGAAGCGCATGACATAGATGTCCACGGGCGTCCCCGGCTGGCGGCCCGCGGGCGCCGCCAGCGCGACATCGGCAAGCAGCATCGTCGCGGCGGCTGCCACGGTGATGCCGATCCCGATCCAGCGCACCGCCCGCTTCATTTCGCCACCAGCAGCGAGCCCGCCACCGTCCCGTTCGCGATCTCCTGCCGACCCAGGCGGCAATAGCTTTCGGCGTCGCCCTTCTGCACGCCGTTCCGGGCCATGTAGTCCTCAGCCACGGAATAGATGCGCTGCCGCTCGGCCTTGTCGTCAAGGAAGGCGTCCACCTGCTGGCGCGAGTAGCCCTTGTCCAGCGCATAGCGTTCCAGCGCGCGGGCCTGGGTATAGGCATACAGCACCCGCGCATCCAGCGTCGGGCATTCGCGGCGGATGCGGTCGGCCACCCGCGCGGCGATCAGGCGGTCGTTGATGTAGCGTTCCTGGCTCAGCGGCTCGAGCGCGGCAACGGAACTGGCCAGCACCCCCAAGGTCATCAGCGCGGCGGTCAGGGCGGCGAAGGTCTTTCCGGCGGTCATGGCGGTCCCCTTGTTGCAGATGCCTGCAACATAGGACCGGAGCCCGCCCCTTGCCCCACACGAGGCGGTCAGGGAGCCGTGATCCGCGGGGTCGCGCCGGGCCGCCATCAGAACCACTCCTTCCGGCGGATCTCGTAGGCTTCCTGGAACTGTTCGTCCGACCGCGTCATGTAGATGATCGCCTCGATGAAGGCGATCACGCCCACGATCATCGTGGGCAGGAAGAACACCACCCAGCCCAGCAGCGTGCAGGCCAGCATGATCAGCCCGGCCTTGTTGAAGCCGAGGTAGAACTTGTGGACGCCGAAGGTGCCGAAGAACAGCGCGAGCAGCCCGGCGATGAACTTGTTCTTGTCGCCATGGACCGCGACATGCGGCGTGCCGGGATCGGGATAAACCTCGACCGCCGCGTCGCCCCGGGCCTGGAAATCCACCAGCGCGCCGGCGCGGGCGATCTGCCCGCTGCCCAGCAGGTCAGCCTCGCGGAAGGCATAGCGACGGCCGTCGGCGCCGGTGATCACACCGTCACCCGACTGCGCGTCGATATGGAGGATCTGACCCTTCACGCCTCAGCCTCACTCCGCCGCCATCGCGCCCATGCGACCGGTGCGCTTGGCCTTGATGCGGTCCTCGATCTCCTCGCGGTAATGCCGGATCAGGCCCTGGATCGGCCAGGCCGCCGCGTCGCCAAGGGCGCAGATCGTGTGGCCCTCGACCTGCTTGGTGACGTCCAGCAGCATGTCGATCTCCTCGACCTCTGCCTCGCCGCGCACCAGCCGGTCCATGACGCGCATCATCCAGCCGGTCCCTTCGCGGCAGGGCGTGCACTGGCCGCAGCTTTCGTGCTTGAAGAAGGCCGAAAGCCGCCAGATCGCCTTCACGATGTCCACGGACTGGTCCATCACGATCATGCAGGCGGTCCCGAAGGAGGACTTCAGCTCGCGCATCCCGTCGAAGTCCATGATCGCGTCCTCGCACAGATGCGCGGGGATCACAGGGCACGAGGCGCCGCCGGGAATGATCGCCTTGAGGTTCTTCCAGCCGCCCCGGATGCCGCCGCCATGCTTCTCGATCAACTCGCGCATCGGGATCGACATGGCTTCCTCGACGACGCAGGGCGTGTTGATGTGCCCGGTCAGGCCGAAGAGCTTGACGCCCGCGTTGTTCGGGCGGCCGAAGCCCGCGAACCACTCGGCGCCACGGCGCAGGATGGTGGGGACAACTGCGATGGATTCGACGTTGTTCACCGTGGTCGGGCAGCCGTAAAGCCCCGCGCCGGCCGGGAACGGCGGTTTCATCCGCGGCATCCCCTTCTTGCCTTCGAGGCTTTCCAGCAGCGCGGTTTCCTCGCCGCAGATATAGGCGCCGCCGCCGTGGTGCAGGAACAGGTCGAAGTCCCAGCCCGATTTCGCCGCGTTCTTGCCCAGAAGGCCCGCGTCATAGCATTCGTCGATGGCGGCCTGCAGCGCCTCGCGCTCGCGGATGTATTCGCCGCGCAGGTAGATATAGGCCGTATGGGCGCCCATGGCGAAGCTGGCGATCAGCGCACCCTCGATCAGCGTATGCGGATCGTGGCGCATGATCTCGCGGTCCTTGCAGGTCGCGGGCTCGGATTCGTCGGCGTTGATGACAAGATAGGACGGACGGCCGTCGCTTTCCTTGGGCATGAAGGACCACTTCATGCCCGTGGGGAAGCCCGCGCCACCCCGGCCGCGCAGGCCGGATTTCTTCATCTCGTCGATGATCCCGTCGCGGCCGCGCGCGATGATCTCGGCGGTGCCGTCCCAATGGCCGCGCGCCTGCGCGCCTTTCAGCGTGCGGTCGCCCATCCCGTAGAGGTTGGTGAAGATCCGGTCCTGATCGCTCAGCATCGCGTGTGTCGTCCTATCGTTCGCGCGGCGCGCCGTCGCGCCGCCGCCAGATCCGCCAGGTCACCAGCAGCGACCAGACCAAGGCCCCGATCGCCGCAAGATCGGCGAGAAAGGCGTATTCCGCAGGCCAGCCGTAATGCCGGCCCGCCCAGTTCGCGGCCAGCCAGGCCAGCATCGCCCCGGCGATCACCCCGCCTACCAGCCGCATCTGGCCGGTGTCGTCAGGGGAACGCCGCGGCGCCGTCATATCGATTCACCGGTGCCCGCCGAACCGGAATGCGCCGTCCGGGGCGTTTCGGCAAGCGCCGCCTTGCCCTTGCCCCGGCGCTTCGCCCGGCTCGCGTCGGTGGTCTCGGACGGCCCCGCGCCGGACGGCGGCTCTGCCGCCTGCACATCCGCCGTGAAGGTCATCGCCTGCGCCGGGTCGAACGCCGCACCCTGCGGCGCACCGGCCATCCCCTCGGGACGCAAGGGACGCGCCACGGGCACCTGCGCGACCGCGCCGTCGTCGCGGCGGATCGAGCGGCGGACGGCCCCTTCGGGCTCCTTGGCGTTCTCCACCGGATTTTCCCATTCCTCGGCATCCTCGGCGCCCTGGCAGAACAGGATCACCAGCAGCGCACCCAGCAGCCCGGCCGTGACCAGGCCCAGGAACAGCCCCGGCAGCACCCCGATTCCGCCCACGCCCGCCGTCAGGGCGAAGACAACCAGCCCCATCACGGCGGCGAAGATCCAGCATTGGCGTGTGCAGGTGCTCATGGGGAGGGTTCCTGTCCTTGGGGGTTCAGCTCACTCGGTGTCCTTCGCGTCGGCCGGCTGGCCCGCCGGTTCCCGCTTGGACGGGGGCCGCGCGGCCGAGGTCCCGGCCGCCTCCTGCACCGTCACGCCGGTCTTGTCCACGGGACGTCCCTCGCCGGGATGGGGATCGTAGTCCCCCTCGCCCCGAGCCTCCTCGGGCTGGCGCACCCAGGGCGTCAGCAGCGGCACCTCGGTGCCGTCGATGCGCTTGACGGTGTCGCGCTGCCTGACCGCCAGCGCGGCCGAAGCGTTCATCTTCTCGGCCCGCTCGACCGAGGCCAGCGCGACCGGCCCGCCCATCGGTTCGGAGGAGAAGCGGCCGTTCTGCGGCCCCGGCACCGGCACCTGGCCCGCCGCCAGCGCGTCGATCAGCGCCGACAGCTTCTCGGCCGTCAGGTCCTCGTAATAGTCCTTGCCGATCTGGGCCATGGGCGCGTTCGAGCAGGCGCCGAGGCATTCCACCTCTTCCCACGAGAAGTTGCCGTCGGCCGAGACCACATGCGGGCTGGCCGCGATCTTCTCGCGGCAGACCTGGATCAGGTCGCCCGCGCCGCAGATCATGCAGGTCGTGGTGCCGCAGATCTGGATATGGGCAATCTTTCCAACCGGCTGCAGCTGGAACATGAAGTAGAAGGTCGCCACTTCCAGCGCCCGGATGTAGGACAGGCCCAGCATCTCGGCCACGTATTCGATGGCGGGGCGCGACAGCCAGCCTTCCTGTTCCTGCGCTCGCCACAGCAGCGGGATGATGGCCGACATCTGCCGGCCCTCGGGGAACTTGGTCATCTGCGCGCGCGCCCATTTCAGGTTCGCGGGCGTGAACTCGAACGAGTCGGGCTGGACGGGGGACAGGCGGCGCAGCATCAGGCGGGCACTCCGGTAACGGCGGAAGTCGCCGGACGCGGCGACGGGATCACGGACAGGCTCACCGGTCCACCTCGCCGAAGACGACATCCGAGGTGGCGATCAGGGCGGTCACGTCGGCCAGCATGTGGCCCTTGGCCATCCAGTCCATCGACTGCAGGTGGCAGAAGCCGGGCGCGCGCAGCTTGGCGCGGTAGGGTTTGTTGGTGCCATCGCTAACCAGGTAGACGCCGAACTCGCCCTTGGGCGCCTCGACGGCGGCATAGACCTCGCCCGCCGGGACCTTGAAGCCTTCGGTGTACAGCTTGAAGTGATGGATCAGGCTTTCCATGTCACGCTTCATGTCCAGCCGGCGCGGGGGCGTCAGCTTGCCGCGCGCCAGCACGTCGCCCGCCGGTTCCGCCTTCAGCTTGGCAACGGCCTGGCGGATGATGCGGACCGACTGGCGCATCTCCTCCATCCGCAGCAGGTAGCGGTCGTAGCAGTCGCCGTTGGTGCCGACGGGAACCTCGAAGTCGAACTCGTCGTAGCATTCGTAGGGCTGCGAACGGCGCAGGTCCCAAGCAAGGCCGGAACCGCGCGCCATGATGCCCGACCAGCCCCAGTCCAGGATGTCCTGTTCCTTGGCGATGCCGATGTCCACGGTGCGCTGCTTGAAGATCCGGTTTTCCGTGATCAGCGTGTCGAGGTCGTCCACGACCCTGGGGAACTGCACGGCCCATTCGTCGATGTCGTCGATCAGGTCGGGCGGCAGGTCCTGGTGGACGCCGCCGGGGCGGAAATAGGCGGCGTGCAGGCGCGCGCCCGAGGCCCGCTCGTAGAAGATCATCAGCTTCTCGCGTTCCTCGAAGCCCCACAGCGGCGGGGTCAGCGCCCCCACATCCATGGCGCCCGTGGTCACGTTCAGCAGGTGGTTCAGGATGCGCGTGATTTCCGAGAACAGCACCCGGATCAGGCTGGCGCGGCGCGGGATCTCGACGCCGGTCAGGCGCTCGATCGCCAGGCACCAGGCATGTTCCATGCACATGGGCGACACATAGTCGAGCCGGTCCATGTAGGGCAGGTTCTGCAGGTAGGTGCGGTCCTCCATCAGCTTCTCGGTCCCGCGGTGCAGCAGGCCGATATGAGGGTCCACGCGCTCGACGATCTCGCCGTCCAGCTCGATCACCATGCGCAGCACGCCGTGCGCCGCCGGGTGCTGGGGCCCGAAGTTGATGTTGAAGTTGCGGATGCGCTGTTCGCCGGTCAGCACGTCGAAGCTGCCGTCGTCATACGTGTTGCTGCGGATGTCGCCGTCCATCGGCCTACCCCCTTGCTGCCACGAGGGCGGCCTTGCCGGCCAGCCGCTCGGCGAATTTCGCCCGTTCGATCACGGCGCGGCGGTGGCGCCCCTGCCCGATCACGTCCACACCGTCATGCGCCCGCACCCTGAACCAGACGAAGCGGCCGTCCATCGATTCCACCTCGGAGTCCACCGTCACCGTCTGGCCCGGCAGGGTCGGCGCCGAGTGGTCCACGTCCACATGGATGCCGACGCTGTCCTCGCCATCCTCGTAGAAGGGCTTCAGCTGCTCGACGCAGGCCCATTCCATCAGCGCGACCATGTTCGCGGTCGCAAAGACCGGCGGCATGTCGGGAAAGGCGCCCGCGCCACCGTTCTGCTCGGCGAAAAGCCGGGGCACGACATGCGCTTCCTCGACCGTCATCGCGTGGCTGGACCTGTCGCCGACCTTGAGCCCGGGCTTCATTTCTTGCCTTCCGCCGTCACGCCGATGGTGGCAGGCGCCTTTTCGTCGCCCGGCAGCAACTGGTGCGTGCCCTCCCAGGGCGACAGGAAGTCGAAGTTCCGCATGCGGTATTCCTGGGTCAGGTTCACCGGCTCGTAGACGACGCGCTTCTCGATGTCGTCATAGCGGACCTCGACATAGCCCGTGGTCGGGAAGTCCTTGCGCAGCGGATAGCCCTTGAAGCCGTAGTCGGTCAGGATGCGGCGCAGGTCCGGGTGGCCCGAGAACAGGATCCCGAACATGTCGAAGACCTCGCGCTCGAACCAGTTGGCGGTCGGGATCAGGCCGGTGATCGAGGGCACCAGCTCGTCCTCGCGGATCGCGGCCTTCAGGCGGATGCGCTGGTTCGTGTACATCGACAGGAAATGCCAGACGACATCGAAGCGCGCGGGCCGCTCGGGGTAGTCGACGGCCGTGATGTCCACCAGCGTCGAAAAACGGCAGGCCGGGTCGTCGCGCAGCGCCTGCACCAGCCCGACGATGGAACCGGCATGGACCGTCAGCGTCAGCTCGCCAAAGGCGACCTTGTAATCCAGCACGTCGTTCGGACGGCGGGCGGCGATCATCTCGCCCAGTTCGGCCAGGGCCTGGGGATCGGGATAGACGGCCATCGCTTACCTCACCAGGGTGCCGGTGCGGCGGATCTTCCGCTGCAGTTGCAGGATGCCATACAGCAGCGCCTCGGCCGTGGGCGGACAGCCCGGGACATAGACGTCCACCGGCACGATCCGGTCGCAGCCGCGCACGACGGAATAGCTGTAATGGTAATAGCCGCCGCCGTTCGCGCAGGACCCCATCGAGATCACATAGCGCGGCTCGGGCATCTGGTCGTAGACCTTGCGCAGCGCGGGGGCCATCTTGTTGGTCAGCGTGCCCGCGACGATCATCAGGTCCGACTGGCGCGGGCTGGCGCGCGGGGCGGTCCCGAAGCGTTCGAGGTCGTAGCGCGGCATCGAGGTGTGCATCATCTCGACCGCGCAGCAGGCCAGACCGAAGGTCATCCAGTGCATCGAGCCATTGCGGGCCCAGTTGATGATGTCCTCGGTCGTGGTCAGCAGGAAGCCCTTGTCCTGCAGCTCGCGGCTCAGCGCCTGGGTCGCGACCTCGCGGTCGGGCCCGGCGGTGTTCAGCCCGGTCTGCACGCCTTCCGGGAAGATCAGCCCCGACTTGGCATGGGTGGGATGGCCGCCATGATGCGCGGGGCCCGTCCCCGTGCCGATGGCCGATCCGATGTTGCCGCCTGTATCACCGGCCGCGCCCGCGTCCGTGCGCATGTCGTCCGTCACGCCCATTCGAGGGCCCCTTTCCGCCATTCATAGGCAAAGCCGATGGTCAGCACCGCCAGGAAGACCATCATCGACCAGAAGGCCACGTCGCTCATCGTCGCGATGTTCAGCGCCCAGGGGAACAGGAAGGCCACCTCGAGGTCGAAGATGATGAACAGGATCGAGACAAGGTAGAAGCGGACATCGAACTTCATCCGCGCGTCGTCGAAGGCGTTGAAACCGCATTCATAGGCGCTGGTCTTTTCCGGGTCCGGGTTGCGGACCGCGATGACCGCGGCGGCCAGAACAAGGATGATCACCAGCGCCGAGGCCATGCCCAGAAACACGAGGACGGGCAGATATTCAGATAGCAGATAGTCCACGAGGCGGGCTCCCCTGACGGCGCGGCGCCCGGGGGCGCGGCGTGGCTTGGCTAGGGCCTCATTTAGACGCGGCGGCACCGGGGGTCAATGGAACCCGCCCCCGATCCGTTCCGTCAGCTCGCGGTATAGCCGCCGTCGACCAGGTGATAGCTGCCGGTGATGAAGCTCGCGCGGTCCGACAGCAGGAACAGGGTCAGGGCCGAGACCTCCTCGGGCGTGCCGAGGCGACCCGGGGCATGGCGTTCGGCCAAGCCCTGCAGGGCGACCTCGTCCATGGCCTCCTCCACCAGCGGCGTCAGGATGAAGCCGGGCCCGACCGCGTTCACGCGGATGCCGCGCGGCCCGTATTCCCATGCGGCGCTTTTCGTCATGCCGACGACGCCGTGCTTGGCCGCGACATAGGCGGAGGAGCCCGCAAAGCCCACGCTGCCCAGGATCGAGGCCATGTTGACGATGGAGCCCTTTGTTCCCGCCGCCGCCATCGCCGCAAGCTGCGCCCGCATCCCGTAAAGGACGCCGTTCAGGTTGATGTCGATGACGCGCTTCCAGCCGTCCAGCGGATAGTCCCCGGCATCGGCATGGGGGCCGCCTATGCCCGCGTTGTTCACGGCCATCGACAGCGTTCCGGGCAGGCCTTCCGCCGCCCGCACCAGTGCCTCGGCATTGGCCGGGTCGGCCACGTCGCCCGCGACGGCCACGGCTTGGCCGCCCACCGCTTCGATCTCGGCCACGACCTTGTTCGCCACCTCCTGCTTGAGGTCGCCCACGACCACCCCCGCGCCCGAGCGCGCGAGTTCAAGCGCGATTGCCTTGCCGATGCCCGAGCCCGCGCCGGTGACGATCGCCACCCGGCCCGAGAAGTCGAACGTGATGTCGGACATGAGATCCTCCTTCGCCGGTCCGTTCGCATGGGGAACGAACCGGGTGCCGAAGGGGTTGCCCCTGCCCGCCTCGCAGCGGCATCACGCCGCCGAGACGCGCGCCTTCCGCCGGGGCGCGGCCTCCGAGGCCTCGCGCCGCCGCGCCGCCACCTCGAGCATGGGCGCGAGATAGCGGCCGGTGTGGCTTTCGGCCACCTGGGCCACGTCCTCGGGCGTACCTTCCGCCACGATCCGCCCGCCGCCGTCGCCGCCTTCCGGGCCGATGTCGATGATCCAGTCGGCGGTCTTGATGACGTCGAGATTGTGCTCGATCACCACGACCGTGTTGCCCTGATCGACCAGCCGCTGCAGCACCTCCAGCAGCTTGCGGGTGTCGTCGAAATGCAGCCCCGTCGTAGGTTCATCGAGGATATACAGCGTTTTGCCGGTAGAAGCCCGGGAAAGCTCCTTCGCCAGCTTCACCCGCTGCGCCTCGCCGCCCGAAAGCGTGGTCGCCTGCTGGCCGACCTTGACGTAGCCGAGACCCACCTGGACCAGCGCATCCATCTTGGACCGGATCGAGGGCACGGCCTTGAAGAACTCCTGCGCGTCCTCGATAGTCATGTCCAGCACGTCGGCGATGGACTTGCCCTTGAACTCGACCTCCAGCGTCTCGCGGTTGTAGCGCTTGCCCTTGCAGGTCTCGCAGGTGACGTAGACGTCGGGCAGGAAGTGCATCTCGATCTTGATGACGCCATCGCCCTGGCAGGCCTCGCACCGCCCGCCCTTGACGTTGAAGGAGAAGCGGCCGGGGCCGTAGCCACGGGCCTTCGCTTCGGGCAGGCGGGCGAACCAGTCGCGGATATGGGTATAGGCGCCGGTATAGGTCGCCGGGTTCGACCGGGGCGTGCGTCCGATGGGGCGCTGGTCGATGTCGATGACCTTGTCCAGATGCTCAAGCCCCTTGATCGCGCGAGCGGGCGCAGGCGTCTGCCGCGCGCCGTTCAGCCGCATCGAGGCCGTCTTGAACAGCGTCTCGATGGTCAGCGTGGACTTGCCGCCGCCCGAAACGCCCGTCACGCAGACGAAGCGGCCCAGCGGAAAATCGACGGTCACGTCGTGCAGGTTGTTGCCCGTCGCTCCCTCGACCGTCACGGCCTTGCCGTTGCCGGGGCGGCGCTCCACGGGCACCTCGATCTCGCGGGCACCGGAGAGATACTGCCCGGTCAGGCTCTCGGGGTTCGCCTCGATCTCGGTCGGAGTGCCCTTGGCGACCACCTCGCCGCCGTGGACCCCCGCCCCCGGCCCCATGTCGAAGACATAGTCCGCGTGGCGGATCGCGTCCTCGTCATGTTCCACGACGATGACCGAGTTCCCCTGGTCCCGCAGCCCCTTCAGCGCGTCCAGCAACCGGTCGTTGTCGCGCTGGTGCAACCCGATGGACGGCTCGTCCAGCACATACAGAACCCCCGTCAGGCCCGAGCCGATCTGGGACGCCAGCCGGATGCGCTGGCTTTCGCCGCCCGACAGGGTGCCAGCCGCGCGGGACAGCGTCAGGTAGTCGAGGCCCACGTTCACGAGGAAGCCCAGACGCTCGCGGATCTCCTTGAGGATCGGCGCGGCGATCTCGCCCTTCTGGCGCGACAGCGTCGGGGCGACCTCGCCCATGGTGTCCAGCGCCTCGCGGATGGACAGGTCGGTGATCTGGCCGATGTGGCGGCCCGCGATCTTCACCGCCAGCGCCTCGGGCTTCAGGCGGTTGCCGTTGCAGACATGGCAGGGGCGGCTGTTCTGGTAACGCTCCAGCTCCTCGCGCGACCAGGCCGAGTCCGTCTCGCGGTAGCGGCGCTCGATGTTGGGGATGACGCCCTCGAAAGTGCGGTTCACTTCGTAAACGCGGCCCGCGTCGTCGAAGCGGAAGCGGATCTCGTCGCTGCCCGAGCCGTGCATCAGGACGTGGCGGACGTGATCCGGCAGATCGCGCCACGGGGTCTTGCGGTCAAAGCCGTAATGCGCGGCCAAGGCATTGATCGTCTGCGTCAGGTAAGCCGACTTGGACTTGGCCCAGGGCGCGATGGCCCCCTGCGCGACCGACAGGCCGCTGTCGGGCACGACCAGCCGCTCGTCGAAGAACAGTTCCACCCCCAGCCCGTCGCAGGCCGGGCAGGCACCCAGCGGCGCGTTAAAGGAAAACAGGCGCGGCTCGATCTCGGGGATGGTGAAGCCCGAAACCGGACAGGCGAAGTTTTCCGAGAAGGTGATGCGCTCGGGCTCGCTCTCGGATGGCGCGGTTTCGAGGACGGCGATGCCTTCCGCCAGATCCAGCGCGGTGCGCAGGCTGTCGGCAAGCCGCGTTTCCAGCCCCTCGCGCACGACGATGCGGTCCACCACCACGTCGATGTCGTGGCGGAACTTCTTGTCCAGCGTGGGCGGCGTGTCGAGTTCGTGGAAGGCTCCGTCGATCTTGACCCGCTGGAAGCCGCGCTTGCGGAGGTCCAGCAACTCCTTCTCGTAAGCCCCCTTGCGGTCGCGGACGATGGGGGCCAGCAGGTAGGCGCGCGTCCCCTCGGGCAGCGCCATCACGCGGTCCACCATGTCCTGCACCTGCTGCGCCTCGATGGGCAGGCCGGTCGCCGGGCTGTAAGGCGTGCCCGCGCGGGCAAAGAGCAGCCGCAGGTAGTCGTAGATTTCCGTCACCGTCCCCACGGTCGAGCGGGGGTTCTTCGAAGTCGTCTTCTGCTCAATGGAAATCGCCGGCGACAGGCCCGAGATATGGTCCACGTCCGGCTTGCCCATCATGTCGAGGAACTGCCGCGCATACGCCGACAGGCTTTCGACATAGCGCCGCTGGCCCTCCGCATAGATCGTGTCGAAGGCAAGCGACGACTTCCCCGAGCCCGACAGGCCGGTGATCACCACCAGCGAGTCGCGCGGGATGTCCATGTCCACGCCCTTGAGATTATGCTCGCGCGCACCGCGCACCTCGATGAACTTCTGTTCCATGCGGACCTCTCGGGGGGACAAGGGCCAGAGATAGGCAGGCCGCGCCGGAACGCAAGCGCCTTGGAACATCAGGCGAACATCTGCGCTGAACCCTGCTTGTCACACGGGCGTGCCGCTGGCAGGCTGAACCCGACCGCCTCACGGAGCCCGCCATGATCCGCCTGCTTCTGTCCTCGGCCGCCGTGCTGGGTTTCGCCAGCGCCGCGCAGGCCGACTATGTCCTGCACATCCTGCACACCAACGATTTCCACAGCCGGATCGAGCCGATCAACGCCTTCGATTCGAGCTGTGATGCCGAGACGCTGGCCAAGGACGAGTGCTTCGGCGGCGTTGCGCGGCTGAAAGCCGCCATCGACGCGCGGCGGGATGCGATCCGGGCCGAGGACGGCAACGTGATCGTTCTGGACGCGGGCGACCAGTATCAGGGGTCGCTGTTCTACACGACCTACAAGGGCCGGGACACGGTCGAGTTCATGAATGCCATCGGCTATGACGCCATGAGCCTCGGCAACCACGAGTTCGACGATGGCCCCGAAGGCGCGGCGGTCCTGCTGGACGGGGCGCAGTTCCCGGTCATGTCGGGCAACCTCGACGTGTCGCGGTCGAACGTGCTGGCGGGCAAGCTGCGCCATACCGTCACGCTGGAGGTTGGGGGCGAGAAGATCGGCCTCGTCTCGGCGCTCGCGATGGACACGCCCGAGACCTCCTCGCCCGGCCCCTCAGTGATCTTCCAAGACGACATGGAGAGCCTGAAGGCCGGGGTGCAGGCGCTGGAATCCGAGGGCGTCGACAAGATCATCGCGCTGACCCACGTGGGCTATGGGCGCGACCTCGAATTCGCCGCTGGCGTGCCCGGCCTCGACGCCATTATCGGCGGCCACAGCCACACGCTGCTGGGGGACATGGAGGGTGCCGCGGGGCCCTATCCCACGCGCGCCACGGGTTCAGACGGCGCCGAGGTTCCTGTCGTAACTGCATATGCCTACGGGAAATACTTGGGCGAGCTGAAGCTGACCTTCGACGACGAGGGCCGCCTGACCGCCGCCGAGGGCGCGCCGATCCTGCTGGACGCCAGCCACCCCGAGGACGAAGCCATCGCCGCCCGCGTGGCGGAGATGGCGAAGCCGCTGGAGGAACTGCGGCAGAAGCAGGTGGCCGAGATCGCCGCCCCTCTGGGCGCAGACCGGACGGAGTGCCGGGTGCGGGAATGCGTCATGGGCAGCGTCGTGGCCGATGCGATGCTGGCACGGGTCGCGGACCAAGGCATCAGCATCGCCATCCAGAACGGCGGCGGCCTGCGCGCCTCGATCGACGCGGGCCCGGTGACGATGGGCGAGGTTTATGACGTCCTGCCCTTCCAGAACACGCTGTCCACTTTCCGCGCCAAGGGCTCGACCGTGCTGGCGGCGCTGGAAAACGGCGCAAGCGAGATCGAGGACGGCGCCGGCCGCTTCGCGCAGGTGGCGGGGCTGCGCTACACCATCGACCCTGCCGCGCCTCCGGGCAGTCGGATCAGCGACGTGCAGGTGAAGGCCGCCGAGGCTTGGACGCAGATCGATCCCGAGGCGAGCTACGGCATCGTCACCAACAACTACCTGCGCGGCGGCGGCGACGGCTATGCCATGTTCGCGACCGAGGCCACGGACGCCTATGACTTCGGCCCCGATCTGGCGGAGGTTCTGGCGGACTGGCTGTCGCAGCAGAGCGCGGATTATGCGCCCGCAACGGACGGCCGCATCAGCGTGAAGTGACCGCAAGGGCGGCCTGCCGAAGGAGCGGGTTCAGCCGCCCGTATGGCTCATGTGCCGGGTCATCTGGCCCGCCACCCCGCGCGAATAGTCGAAGTCGTGGCCCTTGGGCTTGCGGGCGATGGCAGCGCGGATCGCGTCCTTGACCGCCTCGTCGCCCTCGCTGGCGCGCAGAGGGGCGCGCAGGTCGGCGCGGTCTTCCTGCCCGAGGCACATGAACAGCTCGCCCGTGCAGGTGACGCGCACGCGGTTGCAGCTTTCGCAGAAATTATGCGTCAGCGGCGTGATGAAGCCGATCTTCTGGCCCGTTTCCTCAAGCCGCACATAGCGCGCCGGGCCGCCCGTGCGCTCGGCCAGCGGCGTCAGGGTGAAGCGGGTCTCCAGCCTGCGGCGCAGGTCGCTGAGCGCCCAGTACTGGTCGAGGCGGACCTCCTCGCCCATGTCGCCCATGGGCATGACCTCGATGAAGGTCAGGTCGTGCCCCTGTTCGCCGCACCAGTCGATCAGCGGGAACAACTCGTCCTCGTTGAAGCCTTTCAGCGCCACAGTGTTGATCTTTATACGCAATCCGGCGGCCTTGGCGGCGGCAATGCCGTCCATGACCTGCGGCAGCCGGCCCCAACGGGTGATCGCGGCGAACTTGTCCGCATCCAGCGTATCCAGCGAAACGTTGATGCGCCGGACGCCGCAATCGGCCAGTTCACCCGCAAAGCGGGCAAGCTGGCTACCGTTGGTGGTCAGGGTCAGTTCGTCCAGGCCCTGCCCCAGCCGTTCGGACATCACCCGAAAGAAGGACATGATGTTGCGCCGCACCAGAGGCTCGCCGCCGGTGATCCGCAGCTTGCGCACGCCAAGGTCGATGAAGGCGTTCGACAGCCGTTCGAGCTCTTCCAGGGTCAGCAGCTCGGCCTTGGGCAGGAACTGCATGTGCTCGGCCATGCAATAGGTGCAGCGGAAGTCGCAGCGGTCGGTGACCGACACCCGGAGATAAGTGATCGGGCGGGCGAAGGGGTCGATCAGGGGAGCGGCAGACATGGGGGTTACATAGGTCCGTGTCGTCCGGGGCACAAGGATGGGCGCCTTGCCGCCGAGCGGCGGCCGGGACATGGACAGGGACACGGGAAGGGGCGCAATCTCGGCGTGCAAGCGATGCACAGCCGATGCACGGATCATGCACGAGGGATATGACATGACGACCCGCCCGACCCTGCGCCTTTGCGCGCTGGCCCTGCCGCTTCTGGCACTGGCCGCCTGCGACATGGGCGCGGACACGCGACCCGAGCCTCCGCCCCGCACCCCCGCCGGCACGGTCACCGCCGCGCCGACCGCGCCCGGATCGGCCGCGGCCGCCGCGGCCACCGAGGCCCGCACCGGCGTGGCCGAGGGCACGCTGCAGCGCCCCGCCGGGTCGCGCAGCGTGTCGCAGCTGGACGCCTCGGCCGCCGAGAAGGCGGCCGCCACCCGCCCGACCGCAACCGGGGGGCGGCTCGGGACCACCATCGCCTCGCTGGGCGACGCGACCGAGGGCGGGTTCTGGATCAAGACGCCGCTGGTCCAGTCCCCCGGCAAGGGGCGGATCGTCGATCCCGCAACGGGCCGGTCGGTCAACGTGGACCTGATCCCCCTGTCAGGTCCGGCCTCGGGCGGCAGCCAGGTGTCCCTGCCCGCGCTGACGACGCTGGGGGCGGACCTGACCGACCTGCCCGAGGTCGAGGTTTACCGCAGCTGAGGCAACGCGGCTGATCCGGCACCGCCTGCCGGATCAGCCTGCTGACCGCGAGTTCCCGAGCCTGCACAGGCCGCGCGCTGAACACGCCCTGCCCCGGAGAGGCGCGGTGTCAGGCGGCGGGCATCCGGGCCTCGACCATGCCCGCATACCAGCTCGATCCCGCGGGGATCGCGTTGTCGTCGAAGTCATAGGCGTCGTTGTGAAGCCCGGCCGTGTCGCCGTTGCCGACGAAGATATAAGCGCCCGGGCGTTCGTTCAGCATGTAGCTGAAATCCTCGCCCGCCATGAGCGGCATGATCTCGAGGTTCACGTCGCCCGCGACCTGCCGCGCGACCTCGGCCGCATGGACGGTTTCCGCGGGGTGGTTCATCGTGACGGGATAGCCGCGCTGGTAGTCGATCCGGGCCGAGCCGCCCATCGCCTCGGCGACACCGGTGACGACCTTGTGCAGCCTTTCCTCGAGCCTGTCGCGGACTGCCGGGTCGAGGCTGCGGGTCGTGCCGCGCAGGCGGACGGTCTGGGGGATGATGTTGTGGGCGCGGGTGCTGGTTTCCACCGCGCAGACCGAGACGACGGCGCTGTGCAGCGGATCGATGTTGCGCGACACGATGGATTGCAGCGCCACGATCACCTGCGCGGCCATCAGCGTGGTGTCCACCCCATCATGCGGGCGGGCCGCATGGGCGGCCTTGCCGGTCAGGACGATCTCGAACTGGTCGGCGGCGGCCATGATGGCGCCCTCGCGGATGGCGAACTGGCCGGTGGGCAGGCCGGGCATGTTGTGCATCCCGTAGAACTCCTGGATGCCCCAGCGATCCACCAGCCCGTCCTGCACCATGGCCTGCCCGCCCGCGCCGGCTTCCTCGGCCGGCTGGAAGATCACGACCGCCGTGCCGTCGAAGTTGCGCGTCTCGGCCAGGTATTTCGCCGCGCCCAGCAGCATGGCGGTGTGGCCGTCATGGCCGCAGGCATGCATGACGCCGGGCGTCTTCGAGGCATAGGCCGCGCCTGTCGCCTCGGCGATCGGCAGGGCATCCATGTCGGCGCGCAACCCGATGACGCGGCCCCTGGTGTCGCTGCGGCCCTTGATGACGCCCACGACGCCGGTGCGCCCCACCCCTTCGGTCACCTCGTCGCAGCCGAAGTCGCGCAGCAGCTCGGCCACGCGGCCGGCGGTGCGGTGGACGTCGTAATCAAGCTCGGGATTCTCATGGAAGTCCCGCCGCCAGGCGGCGATCTCGGGCTGAAGCTCGGCGAAACGGTTCTTGACGGGCATGATGCTCTCCTTCCGCCGCAAGGCTAGCGGCCCGCGCCGTCTGCGCAAGGGGAAGGACGGCGGGGCGGCCCGCTGTCAGGCGCCGATAGCCCGGATGGCGGCACCTGCCTGCCCGCGCGGCAGGATGATGATGCAGGGGCCGTCCAGCGCCAGCTCGGCGGGGCCGGTCGTCTCGTTCGAGGTGCCGGTGCGGTGTGCGGGGTCGAGTGTCAGCCCGTCGATGGGCCAGCGCAGGCCCCGGCTGGTGCCCGTGACAGGTCCCACTGGATAAAGGGACAGCCGCGTGCCGGGCGGCAGGTCGAGGCGCAGGCGGTCGGGGGCGGCGAAGGCCAGGTCCTCGCCTGCCAGCAGCAGGCAGGGTGGGCGCCGCAGGCGGACCAGCGTGGTCAGGGCCGCCAGCAGGTGGTCGGTGCGCGGGCCGGAAAAGCCCACCCCCAGCACGAAGGGGGCACTGATGCGGGACAGGGCCTTCTCGAAATCGGTGGTTTCCTGCTCGGCCACCCGGTGCAGGCGGTCGGGCGGAATGGCGGCGCGGCCCGCCTGCGAAAGGGAATCGAGGTCGCCGATGACGGCCTCGGGCATCAGCCCCGCGGCCAGCGCCCGGTCGGCGCCGCTGTCGGCGGCCGCCACGACCGGCGCCAGCGCCAGCGCCTGGGCAAGATCGGCGGCCGTGACCTCGCCCCCGCCGATCAGCGTCACGCCGGCAGGCGAGATCAGGACGGGGGTCATTCGCCCCGGCCGACGCCCCGGAAGACGCGGCGGAAGGGCACGACCCAGACAAAGGCGAGGAAGACATACATCGGCACCTCGGCCCAGATGGGCATCCGGCCGAAGCGGGCGTCGAGCCAGTTCATCAGCGTGACCGCGATCACGATCCAGATCGGCATCCAGACCAGAAGCAGCACCAGCGACCAGCGCTTGCGCTGCTTGAGGCTCATCCCCTCCTTTTCGGGACCCGCCATTGCTTCAGTCCGCGAAGGGGTCGGTGACGAGAATGGTGTCGTCGCGCTCGGGGCTGGTGGACAGCAGCGCGACGGGGCACTGGATCAGCTCCTCGATGCGGCGGACATACTTGATCGCGGCGGCCGGAAGGTCCGCCCAGGAGCGCGCGCCTTCGGTCGATTCCGACCAGCCCTCGATTTCCTCGTAAACGGGAACGGCGCGGGCCTGCAGGGCGGCGGCGGTGGGCAGGTAATCGTAATGCTGGCCGTCCACCGTGTAGCCGGTGCAGATCTTCAGCGTCTCGAAGCCGTCCAGAACGTCCAGCTTCGTCAGCGCGATGCCGTTCACGCCCGAGATGGCGCAGGTCTGGCGCACCAGCGCCGCGTCGAACCAGCCGCAGCGGCGCTTGCGGCCGGTGACGGTGCCGAACTCGTGCCCGCGCTCGCCCAGCCGCTGGCCGATGCCGTCGGTGAGTTCCGTCGGGAAGGGACCCGAGCCCACGCGGGTCGTGTAGGCCTTGACGATCCCCAGCACATAGCCGATCGCGCCCGGCCCCATGCCGGTGCCGCTTGCGGCCATGCCCGACATGGTGGTGGACGAGGTCACATAGGGATAGGTGCCGAAGTCGATGTCCAGCAGCGATCCCTGCGCGCCCTCGAACAGGATGCGCTTGCCCGACTTGCGGGCGTCGGCCATGATCTTCCAGACGGGCTGGGCATAGGGCAGCAGCTTCGGCGCGATCTCCAGCAGCTTCGCCTTCAGTTCCGCGCGGTCGATGGGCTCGGCCCCCAGGCCCTGACGCAGCGGGTCGTGGTGGGCAAGCAGGCGGTCGAGGCGCTGGTCCAGCGTCTCCTCGTCGCCCAGATCCGCCACGCGGATGGTGCGGCGGCCGACCTTGTCCTCGTAGGCCGGGCCGATGCCGCGGCCGGTGGTGCCGATCTTGGACGCGCCCGCGGCTTCCTCGCGCAGGCGGTCGAGGTCCTGGTGCAGCGGCAGGATCAGCGGGGTGTTTTCCGCGATCATCAGGTTCTCGGTCGAGATGGCGACGCCCTGCCCGCTCAGCTTCTCGATTTCCGAGAACAGCGCCCAGGGGTCCAGCACGACGCCGTTGCCGATCACCGCCAGCTTGTTCTTGCGGACGATCCCCGAGGGCAGCAGCGACAGCTTGAAGACCTGGTTGCCGATGACCAGCGTGTGGCCCGCGTTGTGGCCGCCCTGGAAGCGGGCGATCACGTCGGCGCGCTCGGACAGCCAGTCAACGATCTTGCCCTTGCCCTCGTCGCCCCACTGGGCGCCGACCACCACCACGTTTGCCATTCCATCAACCCTTTCGTCGGTCCGCGAGGGCTATAGCGCCGATACCCGGCCCGCGAAAGGCGCTATTCGCGACGTTCCGCCCGGAGAACGGGCCTGCCGGACGATTGATGCCCCCGTCCGCGATGGCTCGTCCGCCGGTCCCTGTGTCCGCCAGGCAGTGCCGGCGGGCGCGGACAGAAAAAGAGCGGCCCCCTCCGAGGCCGCCCCAACTGCCGGAAACCGGACCCTCAGTGGACCAGCGCTTTCCCGTGCCGGGCATGACGCATGGCAAGCTTCCGCCCCATCCGGCCCGACGCCAGAACGCGCGCGCCCGCTGCAGCATAGTCCCGGTCCCGAAGCTCCGGAAAGAGCGCGAAGATTTCCTCCCGGGCCGCATTGCCGACCGACTTGAGCGCCTCGGGGCCGGTATAAAGGGACTCGGTCTCGGCGCCGTTCGAGATCACCACCTCGTGCCGGTCGAAGAGGATGTGGAAATACTCCACGCTCTCGACATCCTCGGCGATGTCGATCCCGTCCAGCAGCACCAGCTGCTTTGCCGCGACCAGAACCTCCTCCGTGCCGAACATGCGCTGCGCGGTCTTCGAGCGCACCAGGACACGGTGCTGCGGCGAAACGAGCAGATCGGACGAGGGTGTGTTGTCCCCCAGGGCGCCCGCCTTGATGCGGATGGGACGCAGGTTCGGGCTGGCAGCCAGCCCTTCTGCCGAGAGCGGGCGCGATCCGGTCCAGCGGATCGCCTGCAGGCCGTGGTCCCGCGTCGCCACCATGTCGCCGCAGCGCAGATCCTCAACGAGCCGGTCTCCGTCCGCCGTCCTGATGACAGTGCCACTGGCGAAACAGGTTGCCCCGAGTTCCGTGTACGGGATGGGGTAGTCATTGACCATGTCCCCCACGGTATAGGTGACACCGGGAACAAGCGGGATCGTGGAGGCATAGCCCTGCACCCCGCTTCCCAGATAATTCGCCATCATGACGATGGCGCCGGACGAGCCGTCGGATCCGGTAAGTTCCTGGATCGACATGTATAGGGCGGTCTCACCCGGCTCAAACCCCGCAGTACCCAAGCTGGAGGGATCGTTCTGGACAATGGCGGGGGTCGCGTCGGGATTGAAGGAGTAGCTGTCGAGGAAGCGGTCGTCGTCCTCAAGAGTCAGGGAAGTGATGTCATCGGCCGTCGGCGTGAACCGGGTTCCCGGCCCATACGTCGGATCGATACCGCTGGGATTGTTGCGGTCGATGTAGCTGAAGGTGAAGATTGGCACGTTTGGCTCCATGGTTCCTGCCAAACGCTCGACAGACACGTCGTTCAGCAAAGGCCGATCACTTCAAGGCTGATAGGATCATTCCAGCACTCGCTTAGGTTGCACGGTGCAGGATCTGCGGCAAGCGCTTTGTGGGAAGGGCATCTCAGGCTCCGCGAGACGGATTGATTTCGCTGTCGTCCTCAGCAGTCTGCTTTCACTGCGCGCACAAGAACCACGTCAGCTCGGCGCCGTCTCCCTCAACGCGATGCGGATGCGGTCCATGAGGTCCAGCATCTGCGCGCGGGGAACTACCAGCCGGCTTGCCGTCCTCTATTACCGTCAACGCCGCCGGCGTGATCCCGATGCAGGCGACCGGATCACGCTGGCACATGGCACCGCCACCCGTTCGGCCAGATCGACCCGGGCTCGAAAGCCATGTTGAACCACGGCATCCAGGTCGCGCAGGCGAGCGGCAGGCCCAAGGCGTCGATCGCCTAGAGGACATGGTCCCACCACTCCGCCCGCGAGCGGATGCGCGGGAAGCGTCCTTCGCACCCCGCGCGCGAGTCGTGCCAGGAGGTCTCGGTCAGCCCGATCCGATGATCCGGGTAGCGGTCGGCCGCGCAGCGCAGGATGTCTCGCAGCGGGGCGGCTGCGGCGAAGGCAGGGTAGTTGCAGCCCACCACCCCGATTGCGGGCCCAAAGGCCCGCACCAGCTCGTCCGTCGTGCGCCAGATCTCGGGTGCGCAGTCGTGCGTCGGGTCGCAGGTCCACCACTGGGTATAGGGGTTCGCCGATCCGGCGGCGTCCATCAGTTCGATCACCATGCGCAGCGCATGGTCAGCCGTCCAGCCGCTGACCGCCTTCCCCACCGATGGCTCGTTGACCACGATGAAGCGATCGATCCGCCCTGCCCCTTCCGCCGCAACAACGGCATGGCGGACCGGGTTGCGCGGCCGGTCCCAGTGGATCAGTGACCAGCAGATGATCGCACCAGGCGCGGCCCGCCGCGAGGCAGATCCTCGCGCCGCCACGTCGAACCGCTCGGCAGGACTTCGCGGAAGCCGGTTGCGCCCTGGTCCAGCGCGGCGCGGTAGTAGGCCGGCAAGTCGGCCTCGGGCGTGTAGCGCGTCTGGGCGACGGTGCAGTGCTCGTGCCAGTGCAGCCACGCGCCTGCGGAGCCTGCGGACAATGGGGCGATCATGTTTCCCTCTTGCTCAGGCGGGCGGCGATCTGCTCCGGATCGACACCGGTTACCGCTGCACAGCCCTGCAGCGCCAGCACGGCCTGTTCCTCGCGCCACCAGTGCGACCAGTGCTTGCCGCCCGGCATGGCCGACAGCGTGGGCGAGGCGGGCAAGCCCAAGGCTGCTGAGAGGATGGAGTGCGCGAGGTCGAGGGCGCGGCTCATGGCCTCGACCGAGAGGCCGTACTGCGCGGCTGTCTCGTCCTGCCCGGGCTGCGGGGCGTGATCGCCCCGCACCTCGCCGCCGCCGTCGAAGACTGTGAGCGTGTGGTCGTCGGCGTGATGCACAGTGGTTGCGCCGAGTCGGTAGACGCTCATAGCGGACCCAGCCCCCATGCGGCGCCCGCGCGGGCCCAAGCGGCCCACCAGGCGCAGGCAATCACGACGGGGCTCGCCGCGCACCTCCGCCGGCGAGTGCGCGATGCAGCACGGTTGTCAGTTCATGCGGCACCGGACCAGCTGCCGCGCCCGCCTTCACCGCGTTTGCCGCCGTGTTGGCAAGGTCGGCGGCATCGGCGACAGCGGCCGTCGACAGCCGCTAGAGGACAACCTGCTGCGGCCTGAGCCGCGTTGCCGCGTCCGCGTTCGAGGCGAGGGTATGGGTGATCGCCGCCTTGATCGCCTGGGTAATCGACCTGCCTTCCAGCAGCGCGGCCTTGGCGCCGGTCAGCAAGCCCGCCTTCAGGTCGGCCCGACACTTGGCGGCCTCGGTCAGCCCGTGCTCGGCCAGCTTGGCCTCGGACTATTTCTTCAGCCACGTCTGGCCATAGATCACGATCAGGATGGGCAGGACGCCTGCCCCGAAGGTCAGGATCGTCATCAGGTGCTCTTGCATGGTTCATGCCTCGTTGTTGGAAAGCTTGCTCGACGCCGTCATCCGTCAGACCTGGAGCCGCTGCGGGACACCCGCCGGCCAGCGACTTTGCAGCAGGCGGCTGCGGGCGATGCGGGTGATGGTGATGACGTTGGACTGGTTGCTGCCCAGGACGTGAAATGCGCTGTCGTCTTCCCCGGCATAGAAGCCCACGTGCTCCTACCAGCCTTGGGGTGAGCCGCTCCAGAAGGTAAGGATGGCGCCACGTTGGGGCATACAGGCCTCGCCGAAGGCGTCCCATTGCCGGGCGCCTCAGGGGCTGCCGGGCAGCGCGATTCACGCCTGCCACTTGCGCAAGCGGGTCGTGACGAAGGCTCCGCACCAGGCGATCTAGCGGGGGTCGATCCATGCCACCGACTGATCGAACCAGTTCCGCAGGCGGCTTGTATGGGACCGCTCATGCAGCCACAGAACCAGCTCGGCTTCGCAATACTAAGGATATGGGCTGATCGATGTTGAAGGCACCGATCGGCGCCTCGTGTGTCAGCGGACCATAAAAGGGCCGCGCCACGAAGCCGATTGATTGCTTGAAGGCGACAATATCCTGATGTGTGACGGGCCTCGCTTCCCGTCGATCAGGCCCGCGTGAAAACCGAGGTCCTTCAGCAGTTGCTGGATCGGCTTCCAGTCTGGAACGCGATACTCGTCCTTCACAAGTCCTCGCATGAAAAAGCCCCCCGGCGTGGACGCGGGCGGGCGGGTTGACATGGGTGATGTGTCGCCGGGTCAGCGGCGGTGGTCGGTGCCGATCTTCGGGTCGAAGGGTGCGCTGCAGTAGGGTCCGAACGAGCCACGGCTGCTCCGTTCGGTCGGCACGACGAAGCGGGTGCAGGTGCGCCAGAGAGTCTTGGGAATGCGGCACATGTGGTCGAAGAAGGCCAAGGCCGACCAAGTGCGGACCGACCGGCCTTCTCAGCCGTCCTCGCGGTGCGATCCGCACAGCCGGGCGCCCTCCTGGCCCTCGATCCAGATCAGCCGCTCGCCTGACACGGGCGAGTGCGCCTCGACCACGTCGCGGGTCAGGAGCGCAGGCCCTTCGTAGGCCGGCTGCTCAATTGCCAGGGTCACGCTGATCCACGGCCGATCGCGGATGTGCCGGTCCCAAACGCCCAGTCCCCAGAAAGACGCGGCAAGCGCCAAGAGCAGCCAGAAGCTGTCCCGCGCGGTCAGCCACAATCGAGGTCAGCACGTCGAGCCCTAGGTAGCCGTGCGCGGTCAGCAGCACGGCCGCGATCGCTTCGCTGCAGCCCGCCCACTGGGCGGCAGCCGGAGCAAGCGAAAAACCCAGCCCCCGAGATGCCAGCTTCGGTCATGCGCATTCACAGGCGCTTGCTCTCGCTCTTGCGGAAGACGTACAGGGCGGCCGCAACCAGCCCGACCCAGAGTTGGGCGGTCTATCCATGAAGTCGCCCCGTGAAAGTGGCGTCTGGTGGCGCTGCAGGTCTGTCACTGGTAAGGCAACCGATACCTGCCATCCAACTGGATCCCAGAATGAGCTTGGACCATTCCACCCGTGGAAAGCAGTCGCTTCCATTCAAGCCCATGACTCTCGGAGAGTATCCTGACGTGCCTCTCTCCGGAGCCACTCTCTACAGTCTGGCCGAACAGTTCGGGAATGATGGTGCGCTTGACTATACCACCGCCAACGGCAACCGGGTCATATGCCAAGATACAACTCATACCGCCTCGATGAAGCGGACCCATATATGCTTCAGCGGTAACAACAATACCGTACATTTAGGGAAATTATCTGGCATTTGTCGCTTGGATATCGCTTGTATTGGCGGGTCGACGGTCACCATTGGAACCATCGACATCGTTCGGGGTGCTACGATCATGGCAGCCCACCAAGCCGAAATAGCCATTGGCTCGAGATGCATGATCTCCCGCGATGTCATGATCTATGCCTCTGGCGCGCATGGAATCTATAATTCAGCCGATGGAAGTCGGCGTGGCTCAGCAACTATACACATCGGCGACAGGGTATGGCTTGGTCAGGGCGTGCGCGTCCTGTCTGGTGCCAAGGTCGGACCCAATTCGGTGATAGGCTCCTACAGCGTGCTGGCCGGAAAGATACCGAACAACTGCGCGGCCGCTGGAAACCCGTGCCGCGTTACGTCGCGTGATATATTCTGGACCAAGGAATCCGTGGCAGGGAACTATTTCCTGCATCTGGAGAAATCTGGAAAGCCCACACCACCTTTCGCAAAGCTGACGGAAATGCCCTAACGCCTGCTGTCACTTTCTATTTTTTCCATGTACTTCAGAGTTGCAGCATCCTTATCTGCGGGGTGGATCCTACCTCGAATTCCACCCAAGTCAGAAACTTCCTGGTTGGCGTGGGGATCGCGCGCCGTTGCTCACTTCGCCGAGAAGAAACCACTCGGCCATGACCATTTTCGATACACTGTAATGGACAAGCGCGGCAGAGGTCCGCCAAGTGAAGGCAGGGCTTGGCAGGTAGCACCACCGTCAGGAACAGCAGCACCTTGGTCATGTGATACCTTGATGCCCCTGCCCTCGCGATTTATGACGGCGAAGAAGCTGAACATGGCTTGCATCGGTGCGATCATCGGCAGGTCCCATTCCATCCGGGGATCCACATCCACGCTCGCCGCACGCCCACTGCGCGGCTGCTAGAGCGAGCGAAAAGCTCAGCCCCCCGAGATCCCGGCCTCAAGGGTGGACATTCAGAGGTGCTTGCTTTCGCTCTTGCGAAACACGCAGGAGGCGGCCGCAGCCAGCCTAGCCCAGAACTCGGGCGGTTGATCCATGGGTTCTATCCTTGAGCTACTTCGGAAGGGCAGTGCGGCGGCCCAACATGATGCCGGCTCTCGCCAAGGATCACTTCAGCCGGGCGAGTTGCTGGAACCTCCAGCTTGGATCGCCTGCGAGCCGCCTTCGTATTGTTGCATGAGCACGCGCCTCGGCATAAGCCTTACAACTTCTGGTGTTTCGAGGGCGCAGTAGTGAAACCCATAAAGGTGACCAATGTCGGATTTTCCCGCACGCCTAGTGGTGGAAGTTATCATTGCGACGTCTCGGGTCTCGCAGGGCTTTCTCACCTGACGCACGACGTTCGGAGTTCGACTGGCCATCCTAGGCCCGCGACCTCGGCCGCCTGGGTTGCTATTGGACTGCTTCTGCCCGCGATGAGAACCGGCCGCTGCCTAGAAATAGAAGGCAAGCTTCCAGGTTTGTTGCTGCATCTGCTTCGCAGTGACATCCAAGCCCTCTTGCACAACTTCGATCCTGGACTGAAGCGCATACTGATCGAATGCGACATCACGGATGAACCTCCGCAAGCGGCGGGACCGGAGTTAAGGATTGCGACAGGCTTCTCTGCGGGGGTGGACAGCTTCGCCGCCTTGAAGTGGTTCGAGACTACCGGGGCACAGAATGCCCTGAAAGTGACCGACTTGTTCACTTTCGACGTCGGAGCCTTCAACACCGATCTCGAAGGCCAGACCCGCGCGGCGGCGTCGCTATTCAACGGCGCTGCGGATCGTGCTTCCAGCTTTGCCACGGCCACAGATCGTCATTACCATATCGTCCACTCCAACATCGTGGATGCATATAGAGTAGACAAAAATTACGAATTCATTCGAACGCATACGATGAGAAATGCGTCGGCTGCGGCACTGTTCGAACATGAAATCGACACATACTTGTACGCATCAGGTTACGACTACAGTGATATGAACTTAAGGCGTTCAAGCGCCATCGCCAACATCGACGCAATTCTTCTGCCTATGATTTCGCCAGGAAGACTGCGCATGATTTCTGCAAACGCGGGCGAGGCACGCATTGAAAAGACAATCAAGATTGCCTCTGACCCTGTGGTAAGATCAATTTTGGACGTCTGCGCGCAGCGCGCTAAAGAGCGAGCCCGCTCCCTTGGAGCAACCAAGAACTGCTGACCTGCCATGGGATTTTTCCTCCACCGCCGATTAGAGTCCGCCCTAACTCGAGGACGGACAATGAAGCGAATGAGATTCACGGACGAGCAGATCATCGGGATCCTGGCCGAGCACGAAGCCGGCGCGAAGTGCGCTGATCTGTGCCGCAAGCACGGCATGTCGGAAGGCACCTTCTACAATTGGAAGGCCAAGTTCGGCGGCATGACGGTGTCGGAGGCAAAGCGGCTGAAAGCGCTCGAGGATGAGAACGCCAAGCTGAAGAAGCTGTTGGCTGAACAGATGCTCGATCTCGCCGCGATGAAGGAGCTGGTTTCAAAAAAGTGGTGACGCCTGCCGTGAAGCGCGAGGCGGTCGCGCACTTGAGGTCCCTGCTTGGGCTCTCGGAACGGCGGGCGTGCCGGATCGCTGGGGCGGATCGCAAGATGATCCGCTATCTGGCGCAGCGTGCGCCGGATACCGTGCTGCGCGGGCGGTTACGGGACTTGGCCAACGAGCGCCGGCGGTTCGGCTATCGGCGGCTCTTCGTCCTGTTGCGCCGCGAGGGCGAGCCTTCGGGGATCAACAGGATCTATCGGCTCTACCGCGAGGAGGGGCTGACGGTGCGCAAGCGGAAGGCCCGACGCAAGGCAGTCGGCACCCGAGCCCCGATCCTGGTCGAGGCGCGACCCAACGCACGCTGGTCGCTGGATTTCGTCCACGACCAGTTCGCCAGCGGCCAGCGCTTCCGGGTGCTCAACGTGGTCGACGATGTCACCCGTGAATGTCTCGCGGCAATCCCGGACACCTCGATCTCGGGGCGCCGTGTCGCGCGTGAACTCACGGCCCTGATCGAGCGTCGTGGAAAGCCCGGCATGGTTGTCAGCGACAACGGGACCGAACTGACCAGTAACGCCATCCTGCGATGGTGTTCCGAGCACAAGGTCGAATGGCACTACATCGCGCCAGGCAAGCCGATGCAGAACGGTTTTGTCGAAAGTTTCAACGGTCGGATGCGCGACGAGCTGCTCAACGAGACCATGTTCCGCAACCTGGCTCATGCCCGTGTTGTGATCGCGGCCTGGGCTGCAGACTACAATACCGAACGCCCCCATTCGGCCTTAGACTACCAGACCCCGGCTGACTATGCGCGGTCCCTGACCACCGCAATCGCCCGCCCCGCTGCGCGAGATGAAAGCTCCGCGCATCGGGCGATTGCTCACCCTGCACCGACCACCGTAAACACAAACCGGGCTCCGGTCGCGGCTGGATGAAAGACCCGTGGCAGGTCACTGCTCCCGCTGCGCCAAGTGCTACCGGACCATGGCGACGCTCGACGCAATCGGGGAGATTGACAACTTTGCTGGCGTCTTCGACGTGCCTTACTATCGCAAGAACCGGGACGTGATCCTCGCAGATCTCCGGCGCAGGGCGGCCGAGTCCCCGATAGATAGGTCAATCGTGGCCCTTTTCACGGCCGCCTGACGCTTGAAGCCCGGCCTTACCCAGACAGCGGCAGAAGCCGCATCGTGGCGCCGGTCGCGTCCCGGCCGTCGAGCCAGGTCAGGAACTTGCCCTGCGGCGTTTTTACGACGCGGGGATCGGTCGCAGTTCCGGAGAAGTGTTCGTGATCTGGCGCAGGATCCGCCAGTTGCCGCGCGACACCCGGCGCAACTCGATGATCTGGTATTCCACACCCGGCAACTTGACCGAAGCGAAGCAGCGATGCAGATCGCCCGGGTCCAGCACACAGTTCCCAAAGGGATACGGCGCCGCTGCGGCCAAGGTGCCGCCCGCGTTACAGATGTGCTCGACATCCCAGAGGCTCGGACTATCGAGATCGCAGGTCCCCCGGATGTAATAGCCTTTGTTCCTCGGATCGCCGTCACGGGCGAAGTTGTTGACGCTTGCCAGCCAGAGCAGCTTCCGCCCGATCCGCTGTATGGAGATGGTTGGCGGGCTGATGAGAACGCACTGACTTCGGAGATCGTTGCGCTCGCAAGCCAGTATGGCCGCTATGGCTACCGCCGCATCACGGCCCTGCTTCGGAGTGCCGGTTGGGCCGTGAACGCCAAGCGGGTGGAACGGATCTGGCGGCGGGACTGAGGAGGATCAGGAAAGGCCCAGTGGGGCGTTTCCCCGACAAAGCTGAAGGTCCCGCAAAGGCAACCAAAGAAAGCGAGGCTTTGGCTCAACGATGGATCGTGCGTCCGTCTGCGACCAGAGCGGTCAAACCACGTCTAGTCTTGTGACTTTGTCGAGGCCCGGACCCATGACGGAAGGAGGTTCCGCATTCTCAACCTGATCGACGGGTTCACCCGGGAATGCCTGTCAATCCGGGTCAACCGGAAGCTCAACTCAACAGACGTGATCGATGTCCTTTCGGACCAGTTCATCCTACGTGGCGTGCCCAGCCACATCCGATTCGACAATGGCCCTGAGTTCGTGGCCACGGCGGTGCGGGACCGGATCATCGCCGTTGGTGCCAGAACGGCCTATATCGAGCCTGGCAGCCCTTGGGAGAACGGCTATTGCGAGAGCTTCAACTCGCAACTCCGCGACGAACTGCTGGATGGTGAGATCTTCTACAGCCTCGCCGAGGCAAGGATCGTCATCGAAAGCTGGCGTTGGCATTACAACACCAAACGGCCACATTCATCCCTAGGCTACCGACCGCCAGCCCCGCACCTCCTGCAGTGGCCGGCTGCGCCACCTGGAACCGCTTCGCCGGCCACTCCAAACGTAGCGCCACAACACGTCATGCACCAAGATCGGAAATGGACCACCTCGTTGGGGCAGGACATTCAGGCGCGCGGAACAGATCTCTCCATTCCCCAGCTGTCGATGTCCAAAGGGATATAAAAAATTCTTTGTCTCGATGAAGGAAAAGTCCGCCGCTCCGAAAAGACCTTCTTCAAGCATTCGTCCCGCGGCTGATCCATTCCAAAGATGTTCTGCTGACGTCGCTTGATCGCCAAAACCCTTAAGCAGGCATACTTGATCTATACATCCGACCGATCGATCCATCTTTGCTTAGCCGCGGCAGCTTCGACGAACTGACATATGGCGCAGGGCTCATCCGATCACATGTCCACTTAACCTTCTTGGCTTACGAAAGACATAACGGTCTCGATGGGTCGGCGTCCCATGTTGCGATAGCCGAGATGCGGCCGTTCGGTGTTGTAGCGGACAAGCCAGGCATCGAGATCGGCCTGCAGTGCCTCGACGCCATCGTAGAAGTTGTCCCGCATGGCCACGCGGAAGAATTCATCCAGCACGGTGCCGTTGAAGCGTTCGACGAAGCCATTGGTGCGGGGCGTTCGGACCTTGGTGCGGCGATGCTCGATACCGTTGAGGTCGAGATAAAGTTCATACGGATG
>NZ_FNGE01000035.1 GCF_900102885.1 Paracoccus chinensis
TGCGGATGGTTATGCTGGCCATGTAAGGCTCCCTTCATGCAACTGATCGTAAGCAATGATTGCAACGCAATCAAGACATACCAACTCTTCCAACCTACCAGCCGCTTCAAGACTGCCAATTTCAACGTCAATCAGGTCTTCGGTGGGTTGATGGGGTAGAAACGCGAACTCAGATCACGCCCAGAGAACCATCGTATGCCAGACATCAGGCGCAGAACTTATTGCATTCTCGAAAAGGGGAGCGCGGTGATGATGTGGAGCATCGCGCTGAGGCTGGTTCTCGGACCATGACCGCGCAAGGGCGGCATGCCTTTCCTGCGGCATGGTCAGAGCCTCGTCAGGCCGGGGCTGCACGGCCATTCGGGCCATAAGGGCCGTTGAACGTTTTCCACATGTCCTGATGGAAGCAGTTCTGGCTGGTGACAAGCCGGACGGTCCTGCCGGCGCCCTCCGAGGCGCGAGAAAGGAACGGAGAAAAGACCGGCAGCGTTGATAGCAACGTTTCTTCCGTACCGTCGCGTCGCTGAAAGGGCTTCACGCATGAAGGACGATGCAGCCCTGCGCATCCCCCTGGCCGACGGCCGGGAAGACTGCCGCCTTTTGGCGGATCTCGCCGCGGCGGCTGCAGTCGAGGATCGGGGCGAGGCTTCCATTGCCGCTTCAGTGGACCGGCTACGCGCGGCAGGCTGGCTGGGTGCCGGGACGCCAGAGCCCGACGGCCTGTTCACCCGGCTCGTCCGGCTGGCCGAGGCCAACCTGTCGCTCGCGCGGCTCTACGAGGGCCATGTCAACGCCCTGCGGCTGGCCCGCACCCTCGGCGATGCCGAGGTCTGGGCCGAGACGCGGGCGCTGGCGGACGGCGGCGCGCTTCTGGGCGTCTGGGGCGCGGACGGGGCAACCCCCCTTTCGATTGACGGAGAGCGACTGGCGGGCGGCAAGCGCTTCGCCTCGGGGCTGGGGGTCGTCAGCCATGCGGTCGTGACCCTCGGGCAGGGAGAGGCGGTGCGCCTCGCGCTGCTGGACGTCAGCGACCCCGCCCGGCACCGGCCCGGCAGCTGGCGCAAGACAGGGATGCGGGCCACCGTTTCAGGCGATTTCGACACGGGCGGGATGCTGGCCTCGGCGCTGCGCTGGGTGGGCGGACCGGGGCGCTACCTCGAGGAACCGGGATTCATCGGCGGCACCTGGCGCATCGCCGCCGTGCAGCTTGGCGGCACGCTCGGCCTGCTGCGCGCGGCGGCCGACGAGCTTGCCGCGCTGGGGCGGCTCGAGGCCGAGGCGCAGGTGGCGCGGCTTTCCCCCGTGCTGACGCGGGCGCTGGCGGCGGGCGCCTTCGTTCGCCGCGCGGCCCGCGTGGCCGAGGGCGCGGCAGGACAGGCCGAGCCGGAACGCGCCGCCGCCCTCTCGGCGCAGGCGCGCCTGCTGACCGAGGAGGTGGGACAGGACGCCATCGCCGCCGTCGAGCGGTCCGTGGGCCTTGCGCATTTCGACGAGGAGGCGCGGACGGGCCAGATCGCCCGCGACCTCGCGACCTATATGCGGCAGGCGGCGCGCGACGCCTTTCTGCAACGGGCGGGGCGCTGGTGCCTGACGCGGGACGAGCCCTTCTCGGCCCTGCTGGACGACCCCGATGCGTGAGCGGGACGCGGCCATCATCGCCGTGACCGACGACGTTGACCTGCCTGCCGTGGAGGCGGAGGACTTGCTGCGCGGCCGGCCCCTGCTGGTGCTGGCGCCCCATCCCGATGACGAATCCCTCGGCTGCGGCGCGCTGCTGGCCCGCGCCTTCGCGGGGCCGGGGGCACATGTGGCCTGCCTGACGGACGGGGCGGGTTCGCACCCCGGCTCGCGCGCGGTGCCCCCCGCCCGGCTGGCCGAGATCCGGCGGGCGGAACTGGACGACGCCCTGGGTCATCTGGGCGGGACGGCGGCGGATGCGACGATGATCGGCGCGCCCGACGGCGGGCTGCGGGCTAACCCGGAACTGGCCGACCGGATCGCCGCGCTGGCGCGGGACATGGGCGCGGGCCTTCTGCTGGCACCCTCGGCGCTTGACCCGCATTGCGACCACGTGGCGGGGGCGGCGCTGGGGCGGGCGGTGGCGCGCTCCCAGCCGCTGCGGCTTGCCTTCTACCCCGTCTGGTCGCGCTGGCACGGGCAGGGTCGCGCGCCCCTGCCGCCCGGCACGCGCGCCGTGCGCCTGCCCGCCGGGCCCTGCCTTGCTGCCAAGCAGGCCGCCATCGCCGCCCATCGCAGCCAAATGGGCCTTGTGGTGCCCGACGCGCCTGACGGCTTCGAGATGCCGCTGGGCTTCGCCGCCTTCTTCGCCGTCCGCGACGAGGTTTATTTCCTGTCGGACGAGGGGGCGCCGTGGTGACGGAGAACGGGACCGCGGCCGTGGGCCTCGATCACCTCCACGCGCTTTATGCCGAAACTGACGACCCTTGGGGCTTCCGCACCAGCGCCTATGAGCAGGCCAAGTTCGCGGCCACCCGCGCGGTGCTGTCCCGCCCCGCCTATGCCAGTGCGCTGGAGCTTGGCTGCGGCAATGGCGAGCTTGCCCGCCACATCGCGCCCCTCTGCCGCCGCTATACCGGTATCGACGCGGTGGAAACGGCGCTGGAGGCCGCCCGGCGCGCGGTGCCGGACGGGCGCTTCGTCCAAGCCTTCCTGCCCTGCGCCTTCCCGCCCGGTGACTACGACCTGATCCTTTTGTCCGAGGTGCTGTATTTCCTCGACCGCCCCGGCCTTGCCGCAGTGGCGCAGGAGATCGCCGCCCGCTGCCCGGCGGCCGAGGTGCTGGCCGTCACCTGGCTCGGTCCCTCGGGCAACCCGCTGCAGGGCCCCGAGGCGCTGGAGGCCTTTGCCGATGCCATGGTGCCCGCCTTCCGCCGCCTGCCCGTCCTTAGCCAGTCCCGCTACCGCATCGACAGGTTCCTCGCGCCATGACGCCGCACCCCCCTGCCACGCCCCCGCGCATCGACCTCAAGGCGCGTCCTCTTGGCTGGGGACGCAGCGGCCATCTGGTGGTCATCCCCGCCCGCAACGAGGCAGCGCGCATCGCCGCCTGCCTCGGCGCGCTGGGGGGCCAGGGGGCGGACCTGCTGGTCGTGGCCAACAACTGCACGGACGCGACCGCGCAGATCGCGGCGGCCCATGGTGCGGCGGTGCTGGACTGCCACATCGCCGCAGGGGGCGTGGGCGCCGCGCGGCGCCTCGGGCTTGCCGAGGGGATGCGGATGGCGGCCGGGGAAGGCACCGAGCTTCGCGCGGTTCTCACCTCGGACGCCGACTGCCTGGTCGCGCGCGACTGGCTGGAGGCGAACCTGCGCCATCTCGACGCCGGCGCGGCGGCGGTCTGCGGCTGGGTCCTGCCCATCGCCGAGGAACACGCGCTGCTGCCCCCTCTGCTTCTGCACCGCGCTGCGCTGGAGGACCGCTTCCTCGACCTCAAGGTTGCGCTCGAACTGCGCCTGACGGGCCGGGCGGGGCACGAGCGGACGCCGGGCGCGAGCCTCGCCTTCCGGCTCGAGGCCTACACCGCCGCAGGAGGCTTCGACCCGGTGCCCGCGCATGAGGACCGGGCCATCATCCTGCGCCTCAAGGCCCTGGGTCTGCCCGTGGTCCATGCCCACGACGTCGTGGTGCGCGCCTCCTGCCGGTTGGAAGGCCGCGCGCCCGAGGGCATGGCCGCGGCGCTGCGCGAGCGGGCCACCGACCCCGACGCGCCGCTCTGCCCCGACCTCGGCCGGTCGGAAATCGCCAGCGTGGCGGCCGTCCTGGCCACCCTGCCGCCCCTGCGCCTGACCGCCGACCTGCCGGGCGCCATCGCGCAGCTGGAACAGCTGCTTTCCGGAACGCTTGGCCCGAGACTGGCCGGGAAGGGCACCACGCCACGGAACGCGCGGATACGGAAGGCGGCGAACAGTTCACTGTCCTGCCTGCCAGAGGAACAGAGCCGAACCAAGCCACGCCTGCGTCAAACCATTTGAAGGCAGGTCTGCGCGTCACTTGCGGGCAGCCCGTTCCTGCACGGGCCGCCGCGACTCTGTTGCACAAATCGGCTGCTGAGTGGACCTCCCCTTTCCCCGGACAGACCTATGCCTCGACCTCTGTGATGGGCGTGCCGAGCGCGGTAAATCCGTTCAGCACGGCGACACGCACCTGGAACTCGGCAACCTGACGGTCGAAGTCCCGCGCGGACAGGCGCTGCCCCAGCAACTTGACGCAGTGCATCTTGGTCTCCACACGGCTTCGGCGGTGATGGCCGCTCCATCGTCGCCATATGGTCCGACCGACGCGCTTGGATGTGCGCAGGATCTCGTTTCGTGCGACCGCCCCGGCGGTGTCGGGCTTCCAGGGCTTGGCGTTCTTGCGGGGCGGGATGATCGCCGCGGCCCCTCGGGCGGCTATGGCGTCGTGGCATTTGCGGGTGTCGAAGGCACCATCGGCGGTGACGCTGCCGATCTCCTGCTCGGGCGGGATCTGGTCCAGCAGCTCGGGCAATGAGGAGGGCCAGCAAACAGTCCGGGGGACTGTTTGCCCGACGAATGGTGCATCGCCGATTTCGCTGGTGGTGAACTCCGCGGCCCGGATTTCCAAGGATTTCTCGTCGATCCCGATGTGGATCTTGCGCCACACGCGCCGCTTAGTGCCACCATGCTTGCGGGCGTTCCACTCCCCTTCGCCTTCCACCTTGATGCCCGTGCTGTCGACCAACAGGTGCAACGGACCGTCCGAGCCGCGGTAGGGGATGTGAACCTTCAGTGTCTTCTGGCGGCGCGACAGCGTGCTGAAGTCAGGGACAGCCCAGTCCAAGCCGATCAGGCGCAACAGGCTCTCGACGAACCCGGTCGTCTGCCGCAGCGCCATCCCGAACAGCACCTTCATCGTCAGGCTGGTTTGGATGGCCGCATCGCTGTAGCTCGGCTGCCGTCCACGCTTGCCGGTTGGCGCGGCTTCCCAGGTCATGGAGGGATCGAACCAGATCAAAACGGCGAGCCGCGGCGCTTGAGCGCTTCGTTGTAGCTCGGCCAGTTCCGGGTCTTGTAGGTCGGGGGGGTCGGTCTGCTCATGCCTTCCAGCTACCACGCTGGCTTCACGAGATGAATCCATCACAGGATTTGTGCAACAGAGGCCGGCTTGGTCAGGACGATTGACAATAGAGGCACTGCTGCGCACTCTTGCATCTCCACCAGGGGTGTCCCGACAAGGGGCTGAGATACTGCTGGCCGCAAGGCAGCGCAGGGACCCTACGAACCTGATCCAGTTCATCCTGGCGTAGGGACGGTGCGGATGCCTTGCCGGTCGCATGCGACCAGTGGGGCATTCTATTCCTTCCCGTCGGTGCTGGGTCTCCAATGCTGCGACGCGAGGAGCCTCGACATGACATCTAAAGAAACCCTGACGGTTACCACCGGACCACTGCCCGCCTCTGTCAAGGTGTTCAGGCCGGGCGTGCTGCACCCCGACATCCGTGTGCCCATGCGCGAGATCGCCTTGCATCCAAGCGCGGGCGAGCCGCCGGTGACGGTCTATGACTCCTCGGGTCCCTATACCGATCCGGCCGCCGAAATCGCGATCGAACGCGGCCTTCCGCGCCTGCGGGAAGGCTGGACCATGGGGCGTGGCGACGTGGAAGCCTACGAGGGACGGCATGTAAAGCCCGAGGACAACGGTTTCGCCTCGGGCGACCGGCTGACACCCGAATTCCCCCTCCGCTACCGCCCCTTGCGGGCGCGGAACGGAAAGGCCGTCACCCAGCTTGCCTATGCCCGCGCGGGCATCGTCACGCCTGAGATGGAGTTCGTCGCGATCCGCGAGAATTTGGGCCGCACGGCGATACGTGAAAGGATGGTGCGCGACGGCGAAAGCTTCGGCGCCGCTATCCCTGATTTCGTCACCCCCGAATTCGTGCGCGACGAGGTGGCGCGCGGGCGGGCGGTCATCCCGGCCAACATCAACCACCCCGAAGCCGAGCCGATGATCATCGGCCGCAACTTTCTGGTCAAGATCAACGCCAATATCGGCAATTCGGCTGTGACCTCCTCGATGGCCGAAGAGGTCGAGAAGATGGTCTGGGCGACCCGCTGGGGCGCGGATACGGTGATGGACCTGTCCACGGGCCGCAACATCCACAACATCCGCGAATGGATCATCCGCAATTCGCCTGTGCCCATCGGCACCGTGCCGCTCTACCAGGCGTTGGAAAAGGTCGGCGGCATTGCCGAGGACCTGACATGGGAGGTCTTCCGCGACACGTTGATCGAACAGGCCGAGCAGGGCGTGGACTATTTCACCATCCATGCCGGGGTACGGCTGCACATGATCCCGCTCACCGTGGATCGCGTCACCGGTATCGTCTCGCGCGGCGGCTCGATCATGGCGAAATGGTGCCTGCACCATCACCGCGAAAGCTTCCTCTACGAGCGCTTCGAGGAGATCTGCGACATCATGCGCGCCTATGACGTCAGCTTCAGCCTTGGCGACGGGCTTCGCCCCGGCTCCATCGCGGATGCAAACGATGCGGCGCAATTCGCCGAACTGGAGACCTTGGGCGAGCTCACCAAGATCGCCTGGGCCAAGGACTGCCAGGTCATCATCGAAGGCCCCGGCCATGTGCCGATGCACAAGATCAAGGAGAACATGGACAAGCAGCTTGCCGTCTGCGGCGAGGCGCCGTTCTACACCCTCGGGCCGCTGACGACCGACATCGCGCCGGGCTATGATCACATCACCTCGGGCATCGGCGCGGCGATGATCGGCTGGTTCGGCACAGCCATGCTCTGCTATGTCACGCCCAAGGAGCATCTGGGTCTGCCCGACCGGCATGACGTGAAGACAGGCGTCATCACCTACAAGATCGCCGCTCATGCCGCCGACCTGGCCAAGGGACATCCGGCGGCAAAGATCCGCGACGACGCCCTGTCTCGCGCCCGGTTCGAGTTCCGCTGGGAGGACCAGTTCAACTTGTCACTGGACCCCCAGACAGCGCGGGCCTTCCACGACGAAACCCTGCCGAAAGAGGCGCATAAGGTCGCCCATTTCTGCTCGATGTGTGGGCCGAAATTCTGCTCGATGCGGATTTCCCACGACATCCGTGCCGAGGCGCAGAAGGAGGGCATGGCAGCCATGGCGCAGAAGTACCGCGAAGGCGGCGATCTTTACATGCCGGTGAGTGAGAAAGCCTGAGCGGGTATGACCGTCCATGCGGTTTCGCCTGTGCGCGGGACCGCATGGCTCATGTGATAGTGCACTCATCATAGGCCCAAACACGCTGACGGCGGACTTGGAGATGACCTATTTCACGTGGGCTTAAGCAGGAGGCCAACATGTCCGGAATCCTGCCCATTTAAGGTTCTCCACCTCCTACCCTCTGGGTTTGCCGGCCGAACCGGGGACGTGACCCGAAGGGGGACGCCGATGGTATATCCCTACAAGGTTGCTTATATATCCTCAAAGGATATACTTAGGCCGAAGCGAGGATATATCATGCCACTCTACATCAAAGATCCTGCGGTGGATACGCTTGTCGATCAGTATCTTGCGGCCACCGGCATGACAAACAAGACGGAGGCCGTTCGCCGTGCCTTGTCCGATCAGTTGAACGCTCTCGCTGCCAAGGAAACCCTGACGGACCGGGTTGCGCGGATACAGCGGCGGGCGGCAGAAGCCGGATTTGTGTCCAGCGGCAGCGACATTGCAGCGGACAAGGCATTCATGGACGAACAGTGGGGCGAGGACTGATGTTTCTCGACGCCAGCGTTGTCGCCGCCGTGCTGTTGCAGGAAGAAGATGGCCCCGCGTTCCTGAAGGCGATGGAGGCCGCGCGAGGCACCCTGCGCTATTCGCCCATCGTGCGCCTGGAGGCGACACTTGCCCTTGTGCGCAAACGGGTCGAGCGGCGCGGCAAAGGCCCGGCGACAGCCGAGGACTTTGCCGCCGCGACGGATCTTGTCGATGAGCTGCTGAAGGCGCTTGAAGCCAAGGAAATGCACATCACGGGCAGCATGGGGGCCGAGGCGATCCGCGCGTTGTCAGTCTATGGCAAGATGGTCGGGCATCCGGCGCAACTAAACATGGGCGATGCTTTGTCCTATGCCTGCGCGAAAGCCTTCCATGTGCCCTTGCTCTACAAGGGCGATGATTTCTCCCAGACCGATCTGGCATAAAGCAGCGGGGCAGGGCGTCGCCGCGCAGGGGCGGCCGGCCCGGCCTGAGCGCCCCTGTCCTGCCGCCGGCCTGCCGGTGGCAGGACAGGGGAAACCCGCGCCAGCCGAGGAAAAAAGAAGCCCCGCGCGGGGCGGGGCCAAGTGAACCTTCGTCGCTGAAGGAATGGGAATGTCAGTCGGGCAGGCGATCGGTCAGCAGCCAGGACGGGCCTAAGGTGTTGCGGACCTGGCGAAGCTCCGGCCCTTCATCGCCTGTCGAGGAGTGCCATTCGACCAGCAGGCGGCTTTTCCAGCGTCTGCCATGCGGGTCGCGATAGGCCCGCAAGGCTTCGATCTGTTCCGCGCTCAAGCCTTGCTCATCTTCAGGTTGTTGTGGCATGTGTCTGCTTCCCCTGTTTTTTAGCGTAATCCGGGGGCGGGGTCATGGTCGTCTGCGCCCCCGGATTGCATCAGGTCAGACGCAATCAGGCACCCAAGCGTCGATCCGGGCCTTTGCCTCCGCTGTGAGGCGCCATGCCTTCTGATACTCGGCATCGCTGAACAGCCGTTCCATGCAGCGGGCCTTTTCCGC
>NZ_FNGE01000022.1 GCF_900102885.1 Paracoccus chinensis
GGCTCTTGTGGATCGGTGGCAGGTCCTTCAGCCCCTCGAAGCCCTGCGTCTGGAACCGCCGCTTCCATTCGTAAAAGCTGGTCCGATCCAGGCCGCGCTGCCGACAGGCCTCGGCGACGTTCCCCAGTTCCTTTGCCAGTTCCAGCACGCTCAGACGCTGCTGCGCCAGCTTCGTGCCCGCGTCACGCTTCTGCGGCTCCGCCGTGGTGGATGTGCGTCCCATGCCCTGATCCTCCCTTCCCTGAATAACACGGAAAGAAGGTTAAGTGGTCCGACTATCGGACGATTTCCTGATCGAGCCGTCTAACATCAAGGTAATTCGAGGCTTTCCAGCCTGCTTGAGCCAAGGCATCGCCATATGATTGTCCGCACCAAGCCCAGTTTGTGGGATCTCGTCTTCACAATGCGCGGTTCAGTGTTGCCGCACATCGCTTATCCCCTTCTGTCGCTGACGGCACTGGCAGCACTCTTCGTCGCTGTGGAGCGAGCCTGGCAGCCTTTACCTGTAGTCGACTCAGCCCCTTTCACCGTCCTCGGGATCGCGCTGTCGCTGTTCTTGGGCTTCCGCAACAACGCCGCCTATGATCGCTGGTGGGAGGCGCGTCGGCTTAGGGGTGGGCACTTGGCGGACCTGCGGTCGCTCGCCAGAGAATCGGAAGTGTTCATGCGCAATGAGACTCTGCGGTTGGAGTTGTTGGAGGGAGCGCTCGTCTTCCTCCCTGTTCACCGCGCCAGCCTGCGAGGGCAGGTCCTTGGTCCCGATCTGCAGGCCCGGGCTGGCGCGGTCTTGGCCGCAGGCCATCCATCCGACGCCGCGCTCGACCGCTGGGGACCCTTGTGGCGCAGGCGCACAGAGACGGTGTTCTCGACGGCTTCGGGGCCCGAACCCTGAGCGCGAGGCTCGCGAGCCTCGCGCTCCAGCAGGCTGGCTGCGAGCGGATCGCCAGCACGCCGCTACCTTATGTCTACTCGCTCCTCATCTACCGGACGACCTACCTCTACTGCCTTCTCCTCCCCCTCGCGCTCGTGGGGCCGGCGGGCTGGCTCACGCCCCTCTTCGTGTGCATCGTGGCCTACGTATTCCTGGGCCTTGCGGAGGTGTCCGAGGAGCTGAGCCAGCCATTCGGGGATAACATCAACGCGCTCCCGCTCGATGCCATCTGCCGCGCGGCCGAGATTGCCCTCGCTTCGCATCTCGGGCGCGAGCCTCCGCCGCCGCTTCTACCGAAGGACTTTCACTTCGGATAAAAGGCCGTTCAACTGTGGCCATCTGCTCAGATTCTTATGGTCTGCCCTAGTTTTCTTACGATCAGACTTCATTCTTCATAGCCGGAACAAGACCGTGGCAGAAGGCAGTGACCGACAGGTAGAGGTCGGCACAGCGGTCGTATTAGCTAGCTACACGGCGCCAGTCCTTCAGGCGGGCGAACCTGTTCTCGATCCGGTGCCGCTTGCGGTAGAGACCTGAGTCGTGCTGAAGCGCCGTCCGTCGGCCGCCGTCCTGGATTCAGGCCGCGATGCCGCAATCGGCCAGGGCCGCGCGAAGCCAGTCCGCATCATAGCCCCTGTCGGCGATCAGCACCTTGGCTGAGGGTAGGCATGAGAGCAGAGCCAGTGCGCCCATACAGTCGCTGCGGTGGCCTGCGCTCAGAAACATCTGAAGGGGCCGTCCTTTCCCATCCGCCACGACATGGAGCTTGGGCATGAGGCCTCCCTTGCTGCGCCCGATCATGTGGCGGCCAGCCTTCAGACCCATGCGGGTGCGAAGGCTCGCCGCCGTCCGGCGGGCCTTCAGGAAGGTGGTGTCGAGCATCAGAACGTCACGGTCCTGTCCCGGCTGAGCGAGAGCCAGGAGCATTCGCGCGAACCACCCCTTGCGGCTCCACCGGTACCATCGCGTGCAGAGGCTCTTGTGCGAGCCGTAGGCCGAAGACGCGTCCCGCCAGCGCAGGCCATTGCGGTTGACGAAGATGATGCCGCTCGAGCCACGCGCCGGTCGTCCACGCGGGGTTTGCCATGGGCACGCGGGACGAATGGGCTGAGGCGCTGCATCTGCGCCATGCTCAGCCAGAACAGGTTGCTCATGAGGAGACCTCGTCGTGATAGGATGTCTCAAGAAGTGGCCGCCGACCGGGAACATCACGCTTCTCCCCTGGTTCGGTAGTCTTGACCCCTCGCCTGCTGGAGGTCTGGTTGATGACTGCGCATGACCCCGCTTCAGAGTGGCCTCGTGGCTCAGGTGAGATGGCCCAGCTTATCCGGCAGCACGACTGGGCGACCACCTCCCCCGGACCGGTCGAACGCTGGCTCGGCAGCCTCAGGACACTCGTGGACCTGATGCTCGGCTCGGGCGAGGTCATGTGTCTGCTGTGGGGCCGCGATGCGGTCATGATCTACAACGACGCCTATGCCCGCAGCATCGGAGAACGCCATCCGGCGGCGCTCGGCCGCTCGGCCCACGAGGTCTGGGCCGACGTGCGGGAGGGGTGGGCGCCGCTGTTCGAGCGGGCCTGGACCGGCGAGGAGGCAAGGACGCGCGACCGGCACCTCCGCTTCGCCGCGCCCGACGTGCCCCGGCAGGAGGCCTGGTTCGACCTCACCTACACGCCCGTGCGGAACGAGGCGGGCGAGGTGCAGGGCATCCTGGCCACTGTCCGCGATGTCACGGACCAGGTGCAGGCCGAGCAGAACCGCAGGACGACCGAGGCGCGGCTGCGCGAGAGCGAGGCAGGCTATCGCGAGCTTTCCGAGCAGCTTGCCAGGAGCCAACGGCTGCAGTCCGCCATGCTGGAGGTCGTGCCCGTAGGACTGGCGCTCCTGAGCACCGACGGGGGGGTGATCCTGTCCAACCCCGCCTGGGACCGCTTCACCCCGGGCCGGCGCATCCCGTCGCGCGACCCGGATCGCGGCTGGCGCTGGCAGGCCTGGGACACGGAGGGTCACGCCGTTGAGCCCCACAACTATCCGGGGGCACGGGCGTTGCGGGGCGAACCCTGCCTGCCGGGCATCGAGTTCCTTTATACCGACGACGGCGGCGACCAGATCTGGACCAACGTCGCCTCGGTGCCGCTTCTCGACACGCAGGGCCAGGTTGCTGGCGCCGTCTCGATCATCATGGACATTGATGCCGCGAAACGCGCGGAGCAGATCATGCGTGCGAGCGAGGAGCGGCACGTATTCCTGCTTGGCCTGGGTGATGCCCTGCGCGCCCAGACCAGCCCGCAGGATATGATCGAGGTCGCGGCCCGCCTGCTGGGCGAGCACCTCGGCGCCTCGCGGATCATGTTCGCCGAGTTCGACGAGGCGAGGGGCGTGGCCGACATCTTCCACGGGTGGTTCGCCGATGGCGCCCAGCCCTTCCCGGAGGTGATGCGGCTGGAGGATTACGAGGGTCCGATTCTCGACGACCTTCGCGCCGGCCGGACGGTGCGGATCGAGGACACACGAGATCCGGCGCTTGCTCGCCCCGATCTCACCGCCATTGCCGAGCTTGGCGTGGCGGCGCTGCTCAGCATTCCCCTGATTGTCGGCGGCAGGCTGGCGGTGAACCTCTCTGTTCACCAGCACGTCGCACGCCACTGGACAGACGCGGATGTCGCGCTGGCGCAGGAAGTCGCCGAGCGGCTCTGGGCCGATCTCGTGCGCGCCCGCGTCGAGGCGGCGCTGCGCGAGAGCGAGAAGAAGTACCGCAGGCTGTTTGAAACGATGAGCGAAGGCTTCACGGTCATGGAAGCGGTGCGCGACGAGGTCGGACGCGTCGTTGACGTCATCTTCCTTGCGGCAAACCAGGCCTGGGAGCGGCAGGCGGGCGTTGCCTTTGTCCCCGGCACAAGGGCGTCGGAGCTCTTTGTCGGCTCCGTCAGCCAGGAGTGGATCAAGACATGGTCTCATGTGGCCGATACCGGCGAGGCCCACCGCGAAGAGCAGTACGTTGCCTCGACCGACCGCTGGTACGAAACACATTACTGGCGGGTTGCCGGGAATGGTGGCAACGTGCTCGCTGCGCTCTTCGACGACATCACCGTCCGCAAGCGGGCGGAGGCCGCGCTGCGCGAAAGCGAGGAGCGGCTGCGGGCCTTTGGCGAGGCCTCCTCGGACGTCCTCTGGATCAGGGACGCCGAAACGCTCGACTGGACCTATCTGAGCCCCGCCTTCGAGTGCATCTACGGCCTTTCCCGTGAAGAAGCACTGCACGGGGACACGATGCACAACTGGCTCGACATGATCGTGCCCCACGACCGCGAGCGCGCGCGGGCCGAGATCGAGAAGGCACGCCAAGGAGAGCGGGTCACCTTCGAGTATCGCATCACGCGCCCCTCGGATGGCGAGATCCGGCTGCTGCGCAACACCGACTTCCCGATCCATGACGCGGCAGGGCACGTCACCCGCATCGGCGGCGTGGGCCATGATGCCACCGAGGAGCAGGCCACGGCCGAGCGGCTTCAGGTGCTGGTTCACGAGCTTCAGCATCGCACCCGCAACCTGATGGGGGTAGTGCAGAGCATAACCAACAAGACGCTGGCAGGCTCGACCTCGCTCGAGGACTTCCAGAACCGCATCCGTGACCGGCTGGAAGCGCTGGCGCGGGTGAACGGGCTTCTCTCCCGCCTGAATGAAGGCGACCGCATCACCTTCGACGAACTGATCCGCACCGAACTCAAGGGCCATGGGGTGATCGACGGCCACGACCACGGGCTCCAGGTCAACCTGCAAGGACCCAAGGGACTGCGGCTGCGCTCCTCCCAAGTCCAGACGCTGGCCTTGGGGCTGCATGAACTGGCCACCAACGCCCTGAAGTATGGCGCCCTGTCGCAGCCTGACGGGCGGCTCGACATCTCGTGGCACCTGGTTCCCGGTCCGGATGACAAGCCCCAGCTGCGGGTCGACTGGCGCGAAAGCGGCGTGGAGGTGGCGATGCCCGACGGCACAGCGGGCGAAGGGACCATCGACGGCAGGCCCCCCCGCCGGCGCGGCTACGGGCGCGAGCTTATCGAACAGGCGCTGCCCTACCAGCTGGGCGCCGAGACGTCCTATGAACTCACGCCCGAAGGTGCGCGTTGCACGATTACCCTGCCGCTTTCCTCGACGTGAAGGCGTGGGCCGCTCGGGCGTGGAGGACGGCATTGCCTGACACGAACTCAGCAAGCCCGCTTGGGGTCTCATACTCGCTTCGGGGCCGGCGCGTCCTCGTCGTGGAGGACGAATACATGCTGGCCGCGGACCTGCGTGACCAGCTCGAGCGCGAGGGCGCCGAGGTGCTGGGGCCGGCACCCTCCGTCGCACGGGCGCTCCTGTTGCTGGCAAACGATCCCCCGCCCTCCATGGCGTTCCTCGACATCAACCTGCAAGGCGAGATGGCCTGGCCCGTGGCCGACCGGCTGCGCGAGCTGGGCGTCCCCTTTGTCTTTGCCACCGGCTACGAGGCTGCGGCCATCCCGTCTGCCTACGCCGCCGTGCCCCGGGCCGAGAAGCCCGTGTCCGTGCGCAATCTCCGCTTGGCGGCGCAGGGGTAAGGTCTGGCCGCAAGGGGAGTAATGAAGTCTGAACCTAGGCTCCAGCCCCATTGTTTCTGAGCGCTCGACATGATTCAGCCTCCGCAAAGAGACCTGATCCATGAGCAACCTTTTTTGGCTGTCGGAGGCGCAGATGGAGCGCTTGAAGCCTTTATTTCCGAAGAGCCATGGCAAGCCTCGGGTCGATGACCGGCGCGTGCTCAGCGGCATCATCTTCGTCAACCGCAATGGCTTGCGATGGTGTGACGCACCCAGGGAATACGCTCCGGCGAAGACGCTCTACAACCGTTGGAAGCGCTGGAGCGACAACGGGGTGTTCGCCCGGATCATGATGGGCCTGGCCGCGGAAGGTAACGCGAACAAGACAATCATGATCAATGCAACCCATCTGAAGGCGCACCGCACGGCTTCCAGCCTGCGCGCCAAAAAAGGGGCGCGGACGCCAGATCGGGCGCACCAAAGGGGGCATGAACACCAAGCTGCACGCCGTCATCGACGCCAAGGGCCGGCCGATCCGTTTCCTCATGTCGGCCGGACAGGTGAGCGACTACACCGGTGCGGCGGCGCTACTGGGGAGCCTGCCTGAGGCCAACTGGCTGCTGGCAGATCGGGGCTATGATGCAAACTGGCTGAGAGAAGCCTTGAATGACAAGGGGATAAAGGTCTGCATCCCCGGTCGGAAGTCCCGAAAGACGACCGTGAAATACGACAAACGGCGTTACAAGCGGCGCAACCGGATCGAGATCATGTTCGGGCGGCTCAAGGACTGGCCAATCGTCGGGGAAACAGTCTCCCAGACTGTTTCCTGATCCTCCTCATATTTCGCAACCCGATACGACCGCTGCCCGGAAACCTGCTTCTCTGCCGTCGCTCTCGCCGCAACCGTCGTGTTCTGGCTTTGAAGATCAATGGGTCTGGATTCTAGATCCGCGGAGCAAAGGCAGGGCGAATGCGAGAGCCAGAGCAACGTCAGCGTCCTTCACAAAGAAAAAGCAATGGTTCTCGGCCCGAGAAATCGCCGCAGCAGGAGCGCGTGGGTCGGTGGCCCAATGTCCCGGCGGATCAACGCACCGCGGTCTAGACGCTGCAGTTCAGGACCGAAGTTCGCCATTTCCAGCGATCTGGATCACCGGCGATATGGAGGTTCAACTTCGCGGCTTTTCATTTTCGGGATCATAGAGCGCCTTGTATCCGACAGCGGCCACCTCGAACGGGAAGGTCTCGCCCATGTAATCGACCGCCAGCCTGCGGCCTTCCCGGGCGTGGGAGCGGGGCAGGTAGGCAAGGGCGATGTTCCGGCCGACCGTCGGGCCATAGGCGATGGAACTCGTCCAAGAGCGCCGGCCAAGCTCATCGACCAGCGTCTCGCCGCTCTCTGGGTCCAGCACCGGCAGGATGCCGACGGGATAGCGGGCGATGCCGTTGCTGTCGATGTTGTCGGTCATCACAAGCGTGCAGAGCATCGCCGGCTGGTGCTCCCGCGCGGCATATTCGAGATGCTTCGCCTTGCCGCGGAAATCGGCCTCCTTGACCTTGGGCCGTGCGAGCCCCGCTTCGAACAGGTTGTATTCCGTCCGCAGGTCGGCGTTCTGCAGGCGCAGGCTTTTCTCCATCCGGCGCGAGTTCGCGTAGGTCTCGATCCCGACCGCGATGGCACCGGTCGAGCGCAGGACGTCCCATACGGCCAGCCCGTCCTCATAGGCCATGTGCAGCTCCCACCCCTGTTCCCCGACATAGGAGATGCGGAAGGCCGTGACCTCGCGCCCCGCGATGCGGATCAGGCGGATGGCGGCGAAGGGGAAGGCGTCGGGTTCCAGCGCGACCGGGTCTTCGACCACCTTCTGCAGCCTCGCGCGGGCCTCCGGGCCCCAGAAGCCGATGGTGATGCGGTCCTCGGACGCGTCGATCAGGGTGACGTCCAGCCCGCGATCCTGCGCCACCCGGCGCATGTAGGTCAGGTCGCGTGGACCTGCATCCGCCCCGTTGACCAGAAGGCAGCGGTCGGCGAAGCGCAGGATCGTAAGATCGGCGCGCACATTCCCTTGGTCATCAAGGAAATGGGTGTAGATGCCCTTGCCAACATTCGCATCGCCCCCGATCCGCGCGGCGCAGAGCCATTCCAGCAACGCGAGGTGATCCGGCCCCGAGATGTCGGTGATGTGGAAATGCGACAGGTTGATGATGCCGCAGCTCTCGCTCATCTCCAGATGCTCGGCGTTCGAGACGCGCCAGAAATGGCGGTTGTCCCATTCGTGTTCGCGCAGGGGCACGCGGTCGCCATGCTTCTCCAGCAGATGCTCGTTCGCGGCATAGCCATGGGCGCGTTCCCAGCCGCCGAGTTCCATGAAGTGGCCGTCGAGTTCCACCTCGCGCTGGTAAAAGGGGGAACGGCGGATGTCGCGTCCGCCCTCGAAGGGCTCGCGCGGGTGGACCGGCGGGGTATAGATCGCCGCCGCCGTCTGGGTGCAGCGGGCGGCGATGTAGTCCGCCTCAAGCTGGTGGGGGTTGAAGCGGGCATAGTCGATGCTGGCGTGGTCGATATGGGTCCGGCCATCGGTGATCCAGTCGGCCAGCAGCTTGCCGATGGCGGGGGCGTCCTTGACCCAGACGGCCACCGAATACCACAACCCCCGCACCTTGCGGCTTTCGCCGACCGAGGGCAGCCCGTCGGTCGTGGACTGCAGCAGCCCGTTGAAGGAATGGCCCTCGTTATAGCCCAGCTCGCCCAGGATCGGGGTCAGCTCGATGGCGCGCTCCAGCGGCTCCATCAGGTCCTCGATGTCGAGGTCGCGCTGCGAAGGGGAAAGGCGCGTGAACTCCTTTTCCAGGATGTCGCGCGGGTGGCAGAGGCGGGGCACCGAATCGTAGTAATAGCCCCATTCGATCTGTCCGCCCTCGGCGGTCGTCGGATCGCCCGTGTCGCGCATGTAGGCCGAGTTGCCCTGGTCGCGCAGCAGCGGATAGCCGATGTCCTTGCCGGTGCCCTCGAATTCCGTGAAGGGGCCGAAGAAGGTCAACGGGTGGTCCACCGGGAAGACCGGCAGGTCCTCGCCCGCCATCTCGGCGATCAGCCGCCCCCAGAGACCGGCGCAGACGATCACCAGGTCGGCGCGGATGGTGCCGCGGGGCGTGACGACGCCGCGGATGCGCCCGCCCTCGATCACCAGCGCGGTCGCGGGCGTGTTGGCGTAGGCCCGCAGCTTGCCCGAGGCCACGCCCTCATCGACCAGCTTGCCCGCCACGGTCTGCGAGCGGGGAATGACCAGCCCCGCGTCCGGGTCCCACATGGCCCCTTGGATCACGTCTTCCTCGATCAGCGGAAAGCGTTCCTTGACCTCGGCGGGTGAGATCATCCGGGCGCGGGTGCCGAAGGCCTTGCCCGAGGCGACCTTGCGCTTCAGCTCGTTCATGCGGGCGTTGTCGCCCTTCCGCGCGACCTCGATCCCGCCGACCCTGGCGTAATGGCCCATCTTGTCGAAGAAATCGACGGAATAGAGCGTGGTCCAGGTGCTCAGGAAATCATGGCTGGTGGTGAAGCAGAAATCCGAGGCGTGGGCGGTCGAGCCGATGTCGGTCGGGATGCCCGACTTGTCAATGCCGACGATGTCGTCCCAGCCGCGCGCGATCAGGTGATGGGCGACCGAGGCGCCGACAATGCCGCCCAGGCCGATGATGACGACCTTCGCATGTTCGGGAAATGCCATGGTCAGAGATCCTTCACCAGGCGCAGCGCGTCATAGATCGCGGCGTGCGTGTTGCGGGCAGCGACCGCGTCGCCGATGCGGAACAGCTGGAAGCGGCCCGACGGGTTGCGCGCGACCCGCTGCGGGGCGCCCGCGATCAGGGCGTCGTAATCGACCTCGCCCCCGTTCGACGACTGCGGCTTGAGGTCGAAATACAGCTCGTCCAAGGGCCGGGTGCCGTGGTTGACCACCACCTGATCGACGATCCGCTCGCGCCGGAAATCGCCATAGTCGCTGCCCAGCGTGGCGCGGAGAAGGTTGCCCTCGCGCCGGACCTCCTGCAGGCGCCAGGTGACGGTGAAGGTCGTCTTTCCCTTCTGCAGCGCGCGCATGTAGGGGACGAGGTTCATGGCCATGATCTCGGGCGAGAAGGTGCGGTCGGGCGTGACCACCTCGACCTCGGCCCCCGTCTCGGCGATGGCCTGCGCGGCCTGCAGGGCGGCATGGTCGCCCGCGTCGTCATAGACCAGCACATTGGCGCCGGGCTTCACGTCGCCCGACAGGATGTCCCAGGCAGAGACCACGAGTTCGTTGCCCTGCGTCAGCACCTCGGTATGGGGCAGGCCCCCGGTGGCGACGATCACCACGTCGGGGGCGGTGTCCAGCACGTCCGCCTCGTCCGCGAAGGTGTTGAAGCGGAAGGTCACGCCCAGCCGTTCGCATTCGGCCATGCGCCAGGACACGATCTGCTCCATCTCGCGCCGGCGGGGCTGCAGGGCGGCCAGGCGGACCTGCCCGCCGGGCTGGTCGGCGGCCTCGAAGACGGTGACGCTGTGCCCACGCTCGGCGGCGACGCGGGCGGCCTCCAGCCCCGCGGGACCCGCGCCCACGACCGTCACCCGGCGCGGCTGCGGGCTGGGCGGGACCGCATGGGGCATCGTTTCCTCGCGCCCCGAGGCGGCGTTGTGGATGCACAGCGCCATGCCCCCCTGGTAGATGCGGTCGAGGCAGTAGTTCGCGCCGACGCAGGGGCGGATGCGGTCCTCCTGTCCCGACATCAGCTTCCTGACGATATGCGGGTCGGCGATATGAGCGCGGGTCATGCCGACCATGTCCAGCAGTCCGCTCGCGACGGCATGGCGGGCGGTGGCGACGTCCTGAATGCGCGCCGCATGAAAGGTGGGCATCTGCGACGACGCCCGGATTTCCCCGGCGAAGTCCAGATGCGGAGCCGAGGGCATCCCCTGGATCGGGATCAGGTCGGTCAGCCCGGCGTCGGTGTCGATATGCCCGCGCACGATGTTCAGGAAATCGACCTTGCCGCTGCCCTTCAAGCGGCGAGCAATCTCGGCGCCTTCCTCCCTGGTGACGCCGCCCGGCATTTGCTCATCCGGAACAACCCGCATGCCCACGATGAAATCGGGGCCCACGCGGTTTCGCACCGCGTCCAGCACCTCGACGGTGAAGCGCAGCCGGTTGTCGAGACTGCCGCCATAGGGCGGGTCGAGGTCGTTGATTGTGGGGGTCCAGAACTGCGCGAGCAACTGGCCGTAGGCCTGCAACTCGATCCCGTCCACACCCGCTTCCTTCATCCGCTCGGCGGCATCGGCGAACTGGGCGGTGATGCGGGCGATGTCCCAGTCCTCGATCCGCTTCGGGAAGGCGCGATGCGCGGCCTCGCGTTCGTGGGACGGCCCCACGACTGGCAGCCAGTCGCCCCGGTCCCAGCGGGTCCGGCGGCCCATGTGCGTGACCTGGATCATCACCGCGGCGCCGTGGTCGTGGCACTCGTCCACCAGCTGCCGCATCCACGGCACGACCTCGTCCTTGTAAAGCAGCAGGTTCCCGAAGGCCGGCGGGCTGTCCGGCCCAACCACGGCCGAGCCCGCGGTCATTGTTAGCGCAACCCCGCCCCTGGCCCGTTCAACGTGATAGGCGCGATAGCGGTCCTTGGGCAGCCCGTCCTCGCCATAGGCCGGCTCATGCGAGGTCAGCAGCAGGCGATTCTTCAGCGTCAGGTGCTTGAGGGTGAAGGGCTGAAGCAGCGGATCGTTCGACATGGCGCGCTCTCGGGAGGGGTATCGACAGCAGAGTGGGACCACTGTTCATACCTGTCAAGAAAATCGATTGTGCCGAACATTCGATGTTCGTGTCTGAACAATTTTCGTTGTCAGACGAGCATCCGGCGCTATCATCCGACTCATGAACACCACTCTGCCCCCTGCAAAACGCCTGAAGGAACGCGGCTCGCGCGAGCTGTGGCTCGAGGCCGCCTATCAGGCGCTGGTCGAGGGCGGCGTGGACAGCGTGCGCATCCAAGTGCTGTCCGACCGGCTGAACCTGTCGCGCACCAGCTTCTACTGGTTCTTCCAGACCCGCGAGGAACTGCTGGAAGCGCTGCTGGACAGGTGGGAGCAGACCAACACCCGCGGCTTCATCGCCGCGGCCGAGGCTTATGCGGAAACCCCGGCCGAGGCGGCGCTGAACCTGCTCGCCTGCTTCATCAAGGGCGAGCAGTTCGACCCCCGCTTCGAATTCGCGATCCGCAGCTGGGCCTTGCAGTCCGATGATACCATGAAGCGGGTGGAGCGCGCCGACGAGGCGCGGATGGAGGCGCTCCGGTCGATGCTTCGCCGCTTCGGCTACAACGAGTCCGAAACCGACGTGCGGACCCAGACGATCTACCTTGCCCAGATCGGCTATATCTCGATGCAGAGAAACGAGTCGGTGGGAACCCGGATCAGGCGTGTCCCGACGTATGTCCGCATCTACACCGGCACCGACGCCACGGCTAGCGAGATGGCGCGCTTTAGCGCGCCCTTCGGCTACCGGATCGGCGACGACGGGCAGCCGGTCCAAGTGAAACGTGGCACCGGCTGAGGCCGCCGCCGCGCAGCCTGCCGGTGCCCCGGAGCCGTCGGCAGGTCGTCACCAAGGCTCCGGACGGGAGGAAAGAATGCGGAAGATCCTGACCCTGACGGCACTCGGCGCCGCGCTGGCCGGCGCCCCCGCGCTGGCACAGGAGGAATGCGGCGACCTGTCGCTGTCGAACATGAACTGGCAGAGCGCCGAGGTGCTGGCGGCCTTGGACCAGTTCATCCTGAACAACGGATACGGCTGCAACGCCGAGATCGTGGCGGGCGACACCGTTCCCTCGATCACCTCGCTGATCGAGCGCGGCCGCCCCGAGGTGGTGCCGGAGGCCTGGGTCAACCTGTTGCCCGACCTCGTCGAGCAGGGCAAGACGGATGGCAAGATCGTCTATGGCGCCAACTCGCTGAGCGATGGCGGCCAGCAGGGCTGGTTCATCCCGAAATACATCGCCGATGCTCACCCCGAGATCCTGACGATCCCGGAACTGCTGAAACATCCCGAGATGTTCCCCGACCCCGAGGACCCGTCGAAGGGGGCGATCTACAACGGCCAGGAAGGCTGGGGCGGCACCATCGTCACCACCCAGATGTTCAAGGCCTATGGGGCGTCGGACTTGGGCTGGAACCTGATCGACACCGGCTCGGCCGCGGGCCTCGACGGCGCCATCGCGCGGGCCTACGAGAACCAGCAGCCCATCGTCGCCTTCTACTGGGAACCGACCGCCCTGCTGGGCAAGTATGAGATGGTCCGCCTGCAGCATGGCGTGCCGCTGGACGACGCGGAATGGGAACGCTGCACGTCGAAGGCGGACTGCCCCGACCCGGAGCCGAACGACTGGAAATCCGACGTGGTCTACACCCTGATTTCCGCCGATTTCGCCGGCCGCGCGCCGCAGGGCGTCATGGACTATCTCAACACGCGGTCTTGGACGAACGACACGGTCAACAAGCTGATGGCCTGGATGACCGACAACCAGGCCACCGGCGAGGATGGCGCGCGCGAGTTCCTGCGCACCCAGCCCGAACTGTGGGAGAAGTGGGTGACGCCCGAGGCCGCCGAGAAGATCAAGGCGGCGCTTTGACCTCGTGAACCGCCGGCGCCGCGGGCCGATCGGCCCGCGGCCCATGTGATCCGACCCGCAGCACCAAGGCAGGTAAGGGCATGCTGGACTGGATGAACCGGTTTCCCCAGATGAACGAGGAAACCCTGCGCAACCTCAAGCGCTTCATCGACGACAATTTCCGCGAGTTCACGCGCAGCTATGGCGCGATGATCGAGGGATTCTTCGATCCGCTTCGGCAAATGCTGATCCAGGCCGAGCGGCTGATGCTGGGGATGCCTTGGCTGCTGGTGCTGCTGATCGTGGGCGCGCTGGCTTGGGCCGGCAGCCGCAGCGTCCGGCTGATGGCGGCCAGCGTCCTGACCCTTGCCGCCATCGGGTATTTCGGGATGTGGGAAGACACAATGCGGACGATCGCGATGATCCTCGTCTGCACGCTGGTCGCCATCTGCATCGGCATACCGCTGGGCATCCTCATGGCGCGGTCGAACCGGGTGCAGTCGGGCATGAACCCGGTGCTGGACGTGATGCAGACCATGCCCAGCTTCGTCTACCTGATCCCGGTCGTCATGCTGCTGGGGATCGGCCGCGTCGCGGGCATGATCGCCGTCGTCGTCTATGCGCTGCCGCCCATCGTGCGGCTGACGAACTTGGGCGTGCGCGAGGTCGACCGCGAGGTGATCGAGGCTGCCGACGCCTTTGGCTCCTCCGCCTGGCAGAAGCTGTGGAACGTGCAGCTTCCGCTGGCGCTGCCGACGATCATGGCAGGCGTCAACCAGACCATTATGATGGCGCTGGCGATGGTCGTCATCGCCTCAATGATCGGGGTGCAGGGGCTGGGGCAGCCTGTGCTGCGGGCGATTTCCAACCAGTATTTCACGCTGGGCCTCTTCAACGGCTTCGCCATCGTAGGCATCGCCATCATCTTCGACCGCATAAGCCAGGCCTTCGGCCGCCGGTTGCAGAAACACCGTGGAGGCATGGATGTCTGAGCCGATCGGGATCGAGATCCGCAATCTCTACAAGATTTTCGGCGCCCGTCCGCTGGACTATGTCGATGCCGTCCGGCGCGGCATGACCAAGACCGAACTGAATCAGAAGCACCGTCACGTGCTGGGCCTGCGCGACATCAACATCTCGGTTGAGCCGGGCACGATACAAGTCATCATGGGCCTGTCGGGCTCGGGCAAGTCCACCCTGATCCGCCACATCAACCGGCTGATCGAGCCCACGGCGGGCGAGATCGTGATCGACGGGCAGGACGTGGTGGCGATGTCGCCGGCCGAGTTGCGCGAATTCCGCCGCCACAAGACGGCAATGGTCTTCCAGAAATTCGCACTGCTGCCGCATCGCACCGTGCTGGACAACGTGGCCTACGGGTTGGAGGTGCAGGGCGTGGCGCAAGCCCAGCGCCACCGTGCCGCGATGAACTGGATCGAGCGGGTGGGCTTGGCAGGCTACGAGTCCCGCTATCCCAGCCAGCTTTCCGGCGGGATGCAGCAGCGCGTGGGTCTGGCGCGGGCACTTGCCAACGACGCGCCCATTCTGCTGATGGACGAGGCCTATTCGGCGCTCGACCCGCTGATCCGCTATGACATGCAGACGGTGCTGCTGGACCTGCAGAAGGAGTTCCGCAAGACCATCATCTTCATCACCCACGACTTCGACGAGGCGCTGCGGATCGGCGACCGGATCGCGCTGCTGCGCGACGGGTCCATCATTCAGGAGGGCACGGGGCAGGAGATGGTGCTGCAGCCCGCCGACGACTACGTGTCGAGCTTCGTCCAGCACGTGGACCGCGCCAAGGTGGTGCAGGTCGCATCCGTGATGCAGCCGCTGACGGCCGAGGCGCAGGGGCCAGCGATCCCCGGCCGCGCCAACTTGGGCGAGGCGATCCGCATGATGTCGGCCGAAGGCGTGGACCGGCTGACGGTTCTCGATCAGGCTGGCCGCGCCGTCGGGCTGGTTCCGATGACCCGCGCCGTCGCCGTTGCGGCAGGGGGCAGCTGAGAAAACGGCCTGCCCTGAAAGGCAGGCCGGTGGATCATACTTTCAAGGGAAGGCCGCTCCTGACGGGCGGCCTTTCAGCGCTCGATCACCAGATCGCTGAGCGGGCGCGAGCAGCAGGGCAGGAACATGCCCGCGTCGATCTCGCGCTGGCGGATGCCGCCGCCGTGCTTCATGTCCACGCTACCGCTGACCAGCCGCGACTTGCAGGTGCCGCAAATGCCGTTGGCGCAGGAGGACGGAATGCGGATGCCCTCCTTCTTGGCGCAGGACAGGACCGTCTGTTCGGCCCCGACCTCGATGGTGCGGTTCTGCTTGGCGAACTGGACCTTGAAGCTCGTGGTCCAGGGCGTGACCTCGAGCGCGGGAGACTCCAGCACCGCCGTGTCGAAGCTTTCCTCCAGATACCGGCCCGGCGGCACTCCGAGGCTCGCGGCGATGGACCGTGCGGCCGCCATGAAGGGCGCGGGCCCGCAGCACATCACCATCCGCTCGGACATGTCGGGAACGGCCAAGGCCATCAGTTCCGCCGAGATGCGGCCAGTAAGGCCGGGCCAGGAGAGTTCGGCCCCAGCCGTCTCAGGCAGCAAGAACAGCCGCAGCCCCTTGATCCGGCCTGCCAGCAATGCAAGCTCATCGCGGAAGACGAAGTCTTGCGGCGTCCGGCCCGCGTGCAGGAACACCACATCCGCGACCTCCGCGGTATCCGCAATCTCGCGCAGCATCGACATGACCGGCGTGATCCCGGACCCGCCCGACAGGAACAGGTATTTCCGCGTCTCTGCCACCGGCCGCAGGAAGGTCCCGCGCGGGCCTTGCGCCCGCACGGAGGCTCCGGGCGTGAGGTTGTCATGCAGCCAGTTCGACACCACGCCGCCTGCCACGCGCTTGACCGTGATGGTGAAGCTGCCTGGCCGGGTTGGGGGCGAGGAGATGCTGTAGCAGCGGCTTTCCACCGCGTCGCCTATGGGCAGGTCGAACAGGAAATACTGCCCCGCGCCGAAGCGGAACTGCTTTCCGGCGGGCGAGACGAAGGTGAAGCTGCGGACGTCATGGGTTTCCTGATGGACCGCGACGCAGCGCAGCTGGTCGTCGGTCTCGGGGTCCCACCAGCCGGACACGGGCGCCAAGGTCTCAGTAGCCATGCGCGCGCATCCGGTCCACATACCAGCCCGCGAACCAGTTCAGCTGGGTCTCGGTGAAGGGCGAATAGACCCCCGGCACATAGGCCGGGTCCGACACGCCCGCGTGCGAGCGTTCCACCAGCGCGCCGTCCTGTTCGTTGGTGGCGATCCAGACGCTGGTCAGCTTGTCGAAGTCATAGTCCACGCCCTCGACCGCGTCCTTGTGGACCAGCCACTTCATCCGCAGAATCGTCCTGTCGGGACCGAGCGGGATCACCATCGCGGTGATGATGTGGTCGCCCATGAAATGGTGCCAGCTGTTGTGCCCCCAAAGGTGCATGTCGCCCAAGTCCTTGCGGCCGATTCCCAGCAGCTTGGATACCGCCGCCGTAGCATCAGGCGTCTGCGACTCGCCTGCGCCCGAGATGATCAACCGCTGGGTGCGGAAGTTCGTGGCGCAGTTCGTCAGCTGCTCGATGGCGGCGGAAGGATGGCCCTGCGCCTCCCACTCGGCGGACTTGGCGGCATACATCGCCTCGTGCCGGGCGGCGGTCTCGCGGTCCTCGGGCGAGAGGCTTTCCGGGTCGAAGCCGAAGTCGAGATCGATGAAGGACACGCAAAGCTCGGGATGGTTGGCCGAGCAGTGATAGCACTCTCGGTTGTTCTCCATCGTCAGCTTCCAGTTGCCGTTCTCGATGAGATCGGTCTGGTGGGCGACGCGGGTGTTCTTCAGGTCATAGGGCAGCAGGCGTTCACGCCCCACGGCCTCAAGCGCGGCGATGTCGGCGGGCGGGTTGTCGGACAGGCAGACATGGATCAGCCCGCCGATGTTGCGGAAGTTCACGGGCTTGAGGCTGTTGCAGGTCTTGTCGAAGTCCTTGCCCATGTGGGGGGCATAGGCCAGCTCGCCCGTCAACTCGTAGGTCCACTGGTGATAGGGGCAGACGAGCTTCGATACGACCGTCGTGCCCGCGTCCAAGATACGCGCGCCCCGGTGGCGGCAGACGTTGTGGAAGACCCGGACCTCGCCGTCGTCGTCGCGCAGCATGATAAGGCTCGACCCGGCGATGTCGATCACCGTCGCGTCGCCGGGTTCAGGCACGTCGCATTCCGGGCCGACGTAGATCCAGTGCTTGCGGAAGAACACGTCCATGTCTGCCTGGAACACGTCCTCGCGCGTATAAAGCCCGGCGGGCAGAGAGCGGCCCTCGACCCGTTCGTCGAGCAGCGTCGAGATCGTGGAAAAGGGGGACTTGTCGAGCATCGGGAACCTCTGGCCAAGGCGGGACGGTTGTGCGCCATCCTAGGGGCCAGAAGCGGGCTTCCCTCAACTGCAATAATGATCCTTGATGACATGATCGGAAGTTATGGCAAGGCGGCGAATCGCCGCAGCGGGAGAAAGCCGGGATCATGTCGGGATTGCGCCGCAGGCTGCCGCCGCTGACCGCGCTGGTGACCTTCGAGTCCGCGGCGCGGCTGCGCAGCTTCACCCGCGCCGCGGCCGAGCTTGGGGTGACGCAGGCTGCCGTCAGTCGCCAGATCCACCTGCTGGAGGACATGCTGGGTTTCCCGGTCTTCCGCCGCCTGCACCGCCGCATCGAGTTGACGGAAAAGGGGCAGACGCTTGCGAACGCGGCCAGCACCGCGCTGACGCTGGTGGCCGATGCCATCGCCGAGGTCAGCGAAAGCTCGGCGCAGGACGAACTGGTGATCTCGGCCTCGGTAGGCTTCTCGCATTTCTGGCTGCTGCCTCGCATCTCGCGCTTCACCCGCGAGCACCCCGGCATCAAGCTGCGCATCATCGCGCAGGACGAGTTCGTGGACCTCGGCCGTGGTGAGGTGGATGTTACAATTCGTTATGGAAACGGCCTCTGGCCCGACGGCCGCTCGATCCTGCTGTTCCGCGACGAGGTGTATCCGATCTGCAGCCCCGACTACCTGCATGCGCACGGGCCCATCGACGACTTGGACCAGCTCGTCCGGCATTCGCTGATCATGCACCAGTCCTACGACCCCGTGTGGACCGGGTGGGAGGCCTGGCTGTCGGCCTTCGGCGCCGAGATGCCCAAGCGCGGCGCGCAGATGGTCTGCAGTTCCTTTACCGATTCCATCTATGCGGCGCTGGCGGGCCAGGGGATCTCGCTGGGCTGGGCGCGGCTGATCCCGGACCTGATCGAGCAGCGGCGGCTCGTGCGCCTGACGCCCCATGTCGCCCAAACCAGCGACGGCTATCACGTTGTCCTGCCGCACAAGGGCAAGCCCAAGCAGGTGACGGAACTGTTCCTGGCTTGGCTGTCCGGCATGGCGCGCGAGGCCGAGGCCGGATGGGCGGGCGCGGCAGCAGTCTCTGGTGTGATGCATGAGCGTGGAGGAGAGGACGATGACGAACACCCGCAGCCCGGAACTGCAGCGGCTCCTTGACGTGACCCTTGAGGTCCTGACCCGGCGCGCGCCGGGAGAGGAGGCCCGCGCCTCGCTGCGCCGGATCGCCGCTGCCGCCGGACGGGTCGAGCCGCAGCGCGAGGCTCCGGGCAGCCGCCAGCCCGTCTGCGAGCACCTCGGCCTGATGCTGGACTCGCTCTCGGCCCACCCCGACCTCGGCCCCCTGGCGCAGGCCTTTCGCGCGGTCGAGCCGGCGCTGGATTGGCGGCCCCGAGGCACTAACGAGACGGCCAGCGCAAACTTCCCGACCTCGCATGCGAATGCCGTCTTCGTCGGCCCGGGCGGGATCGAGCGGCGCAACGACATCTGGATTGGTGTGTCGCTTCTGGCGCCGCATGTGCGCTATCCCGACCACGACCACGCGCCCGAGGAAACCTACCTCGTCCTTTCCAACGGCGAGTTCCGGCAAGAGGACGGGGACTGGTTCTCGCCCGGTGTCGGCGGGTCCTTCTACAACACGCCGGGCATCCAGCACGCGATGCGATCCGGCGATACGCCGCTGCTGGCGCTCTGGGCCTTGTGGAACGACCGCGCGGTTGCGGCGTGAGGGTCGGCATCATTGGAGCCACCGGCTGGCTTGGTTCGGCGCTGGGCGGGCAGCTTCTTGCGCGAGGGATGCTCGGGCCGGCCGAGCTGGTGCTGCTGAACCGCAGCGGTCCCGGGACGGACTACCACGGCCATGCGGATGTGACATGGGCGCGGGACGTGGACGAGCTGGTCGCCTGCAGCGATATCGTGGTGGTCTCGGTCCGGCCTCAGGACTGGCCAGCGCTGAAGCTGATGGTGCCCGGCCAATTGGTGGTGTCCTTCATGGCCGGCACAAGGCTTGCCCGGCTTGCTGGCTGCCGGGGAAGAATCGTGAGGGCGATGCCGAATGCGGCAGCTGAGATCGGCCGATCCTACTCCCCCTGGATCGCTGGTTCGGGTGTGACCGACGCGGATCGGGCGGCAGTCCGATGGCTGCTGTCGGCGATCGGCAGCGAAGACGAGCTGCAAGAGGAAAGCCATCTCGACCTGATGACCGCCGTGCCCGGTTCGGGCACCGCCTATCCGGCGCTCCTTGCCACGGCGCTGGCCGACTTCCTGCGGGCCAACGGCATTGCAGAGGCTGTCGCTTGGCGTGCGGCCGAAGCCGTGATCTGCGACGCGCCCCAGGTTCTGGCCGGGCGGATCAGCCAGGCGCCCGAAATAATCGAGGCTTATCTTGCCTATGAAGGCACCACGGCTGCAGGCATCAATGCAGCGCGATCTGCAGGTTTCGTCTCGGGACTTCAAGCCGCTTTGAAAGCGGCCGTCATAAAGGCCCACCACATGGATGGTGCTGAGCCCTGAAACCGGATCGCTCGAGGCTGGAGTTCTCCGGCTGGAATAGGAGCGGAAGCGTATCCTCCGGCCGCAGCGGGCAGCATCCCGAACGGATCATGCAAGGGTTCGGTGGCATTCCGCAGATTAATGCACACGCCGGGTATGACCACCCATTGCGCCCGACCGGCTCTGACCCGGCATCCAGCTGGAGACTTGGCCTCCCTTCAACCTATGCGCTGCAGCCGCAGGTCGTCGAGGACTACGCCCGCTCTCCTTGCGCGACCACCCCGGGGCCTTCCTGCGCGGGGACCTCCGCCGGCGCGGGATCGTCCTTTGCACTGATGCCATGCAGTCCCGCAACGGCCGCTGGCTCGAGGCCGCCGGGATCGTCCTCGTCCGCCAGTGCCCGGGCTCGGCCAAGGGCGTCATCTTCCTCACCCTCGAGGACGAGACCGGCATCGCCAATCTCGTGGTCTGGACCAGGGTCTTCGAGGCCCATCGCCGCATCATCCTTGCCGCCCCCATGATCGCGGTGAAGGCCCGCGTCCAGCGCGAGGGCGAGGTCGTGCATCTCGTGATCTACAGGATCACCGATCTGTCACGGGAGCTGGCCAGCGTGGGGATGCGCGAGGGGAGCTTTCCCCTGCCCCACGGCCGCGGCGACGAGTTCCACCATGGCTTGTCCGGACCCGATCCCCGTGGTCGTCAGCCCGCCGGACCACGCCCCCGCGACATGTATGTCCGCGACCTGCATCTCGACACGATCCGGGTGAAGCCGCGGGACTTCCGGTGAAGGGAAGCAAACAACATCCGCGATGACCATCCCACGCCCGGTTGCTCCCGGCTCTCCGACCCATGCTTGAACGGTTCCAGGACGCCTTGCGCAGGCCGCGACGGCCTTCCGATATCCCGGTTTCCCGCCCCGAGCCAATGCGGCAGCGCACTGCCTCTTGGCAGCCGGATACCCGGCAGCCGGGATCATTGGCGGTTCCGCAGCAGATTGGATGGCAGTTTCGCATGGATCAGGCCTCGGTCGATTGCACCTGAGGAAACTCTAGCGGCGGCTCGTGAAAACCGAAACCGAGGCGCTGATCGCCAATGTGGATAACCTGCCATCCTTCCGGCCCGCCGCCTTGGCGTAACAGGCCCCGTAACACATTCGTTACGCTAAAATCTTTCATTTACAATGCTGTAAAAGCGTAACGCCCGTAACGCCGGAGAAGAAAATCATATGCCCGCGTATGCGCGTATGTGTGTGCGCGCGTATGCGTGTGTGCGTGTGTGCGTGTATGTATGTATATGTGTTACGTTGTTACGTATTAAATTATTTTCATCCTTATTCAATAACTTGGATGTATCAGGCGGCGTAACGCAAGCGTAACGGGTGTTACGGGGTTGACAGGTGACCGTGCCATCACGGGATCCGCCTCCCCAATTCCAGGTTGCGAAATGAAATAGGTGCGTCCACCTTTATCCAACCAACTGAATTGTTGAGACTTCATTGTCAGGAATTTCTCGCCATCCATGCAGATGACGATCTGTCCGGAGCCTCTTCAGGACCGGATATGGCCTACTGCTCTGTAGGCACACTGCCACTCGGCCGGGCTGCTCACATGCCCAGTCGCATCCCGTCATCGTCCTGGCAGATCTCGGTCTCGTCGGGCAGGGTGGGGTCATCGACAGGGTCATCGGTAGACGGCGACGGGACCACTTCGTCCGCGGCCTCTCTCACCCACGCGCTGCCGCCCATGTCGCCAGACTGTCGGATCATCGGATGAGCGGCGAAGGCCGTTCCGGCCGACGGGAACTCCTGCAACTCTCCGCCGGGGAGGGGTTCGAAGCCAAGGTCCCGCACAAGGGCAGCGATCAGGGTCAGCAATCGTCTCTGCTGGGCCGGAGCAAGCGGAGTCACGTCCTGGAGCACGATCCTGTCCCGCAGCAAATCCAGGCGGATCACGCGGGACTCGTAACGCAGACCGCCGGGGATGATCCGGAGCCGGGCCTGGGGGATCGGCATGGCGTTCCGGAAGCGTTCCCCGGCCCGCAGCAGAACGATCAGGCGCGGCGCATTGCCTAGTCCCGGAGTAGGTCGAGGAACTCCTCCATGCGTCCCTGCAACTTGTCCCTGCCCCGCTCCTGGTAGTCGAGGCGCTGCCCCAGCGCTCTCACTTGGCTGGACAGACCGTTCAGACCTGCTTCCTGCGCCTGCAGTCGCGGGCCAATAGCCTGGAGATGTTCCGTCGTGGTCTCCAGCCCTGTGGCGATCCTCTCCATCACCGCGGAGAGCGCCTCGATCTGCCCTTCCACGGCCCGATCCGAGTTCTGCAGGAGCGCCAGCATGGCCGTCAGCAGCGGCTCGAGATGCCGCATCGCGAGCACCAGGTCCTCCGCCAGTTCTTCGGGGCTTGCTTGTCCAGTCGTCATCCAGTTTCTCCAGTCGGGTTGCAGTCTGCTCCAGACGGGCCAAGCGTCCGGGAGGCACAGCTCCGGCCACGGCTGCCCGGACCCGCAGCGGCTTCAGGCGGGCCGCGAGCGGCACGAGAACGGCGGCCAGCCGGCTCAGGCGCGCGGCGAGGCCGGCAGGGCCAGATAGGCGGCGAGCGAGTCCGACAAGCTGATGATCCCGCTCTCTTGGGAGCGGAGCTGCGCCTCCAACTCGTCGTTCCGTGCCTCCAGGGTGCGCATCCTTTCCTCCAATGACGCGAGCCGCTCCATCTGCGCGCGTTCGATCCTGTCCAGCAGGTCGAGGATGTGACGGTCCATCGGGCTGGGGTTGGGCAGGGACATGCAGGCTCTCCTGATATGTGTCGGCCAGAGGGAGGGCGAGATGATGGCGCGCCGGGATCAGCCGGCGGGTGGCCGCAGGATCAGCAGCCGCCCATGCGGCAAGATCAAGCTCTTCACGCTGCCATGCCTCCTGCCCATAACGTGCCACGTTGTAGTCCGCCCGGCGGCGCCATGCTTCGCGAAATCGCGCCGGGGCTTCCTTCAGCTCGGCGGCCCGCGCCGCCCTCTCGGCTGGGGTCGGCGGCGAGAGGACGAAGCCCTTGTCAAAGAGCGGCCCTCGCAGCCGCAAGCGCTCCGCAAGCGGCGCGCCCGGGCTCCTCCCGATCGTGATTGCGCCGCGCTGCTGATGGAGGATCGCGAGTCCTTTCGCTTCAAGCAGGGGCGCAAGATACCCCTCGGCCTCCTCGCTGGTCCGGATCTCCCCGGCCATGACCGCGGCCTCAAGGGCTTCGATCAGTGCCATCCGCGCATCGGGATCGGGCTCCAACCCCGCGCGGCGCATCTCGGCGGCGCGCTTGCTCATGATGTCGGGCGGGGTGAAGATGCGCCGACGCGCAGGGTCCAGGGGATCCGCCCAGCCGTGGCGGGCATTCACCAGGTCCTGTAACGCCATCCACGCCCTCAGTGACCGCTCCGCGTCGCCGGGTGGATGCGGATTGTGGCTCCTCAGCCGCCCATCGGCACGGACCACCGCGCGCGGCAGCACCACGTTGACTTCCAGGCGACCGGTATGCGTGTGGGTCGTGACGTAGCGCGCGGGCCGCGACCGCTCGGGAATACCGGCCCAAGCCAGAGCGAAAACCAGTTGCAGGGTCAGGTCCACCTGCCCTCTCAGCACCGGATCTCCAGCATTGAAAGCGGCGCAATCCACGTCCCCTGCGGCGAAGGACAGGACGAAGCTCGTGTATTTCCGCTCGAATGGCAGGATCGACAGCACCTGGCGCAACGTATCGTCACGACCGCAGAGAACCTCGGGCCGGGGATCGCGCAGAACCGGCTCTCGCACCCCGCCAATCTCCTTCATGACGACCGGGGCATCCATGTAGCGCGTCAGCGGCAGGTAGCGGTCGGCGCCGCGCCGCGCGCTGTCATTGTCGTGATAGGAGGCGAAGGAGATCAGCACTCGACGTCTTCCTCGGCATCGTTCGTGTCTGCCCTACCCCCGGCACTCTGCCGCAGCGATAATTCGACACCGCGGAGCGCCAGCAACAGCCCTGCCACGTCCTGCGTGGACAACGGCGCGGCCATGACCTGCCAGGCGATCTCCTCCAGCCGGGCCTCGATCCCGGCCAGGAGCCGCACGACGTGCTCCCGGTCTCCGCGCCGGACCAGCCGGGTCTGCCGTGTGCAGGCCAGGATATAGTCGTTGATGCTGAGCCCGGCCTCCCGTGCCGCGGCGGTGATGGCGGCCCGCTCGGCCGTGGTCACGTTCAGCACCTGCCATTTGGACCGCTTTTCTTCCGGCGATTTCCTTGGCCGTGGCATCCGCCCCCCTGTCTGACGCAGCATTCAGCACCGCCAGGGGTTTATCGCCCTACCCGGTGAAAATCCCAACTGCACTCGACAGGTTTTGTGGATACCAGCGGGGGAGACTTGCTCAGGAGCCTACCACGGAGGCGAAGCAGGGCCCCGCACGGGACACCGAGCCGGGTCCTGTGAAAGCCCGATAGCCAAGCCTTCCCGATCACCAGCCGCCTGTCCTGCTCGGAAGGTTGTCCACAATGGTCTGCTCTGGCTGACCTGAATTTTTCAGGACGACGGACTATGATCATCCGGGCCACGTTCGCACCAGGATGTCCATGCCTCGCCTGCCCGCCCGATCCAAGACCATCGCTCGGCCGGTGCTGAGCGAGTCCGACCATGCCGCCCGGGGACGGCGCCTCACCGATCGCAAGGCAGCGGAATACCGGCGCACCCGTGACCGTCAGGCGGCCCGTGGCGAGGTCGAGTTCTCCACTTGGGTCCCGGAAGCACATGCCGCACTGATCCGCACAATAGTGATGGAGATCTGTCGAGCACATCAGGCCGGCTGGACCTCATCGCCGATCCTCTCGTGGGAGCTGGCGGAGGCGATGCCCGCCAGCCAGTCTGAACCGTCGCAAACCGATACGCCCCCGGGGCACGAGACGTGCGGAGAGGGTGCCGACGATCCCGCAGCTTGGCGCGGCATGGGACTGACACTCCGACGGCGTGCGCAGGCACGACGTGCGCGGGACCGCAAGCGCGCCGCAGGTCTCACGCGGATCCGCCTGATCGTGCCGCAAGCTCTCAAGCCTGACGTATCCAAGATGGTCGGCGAAATCCGCGCTGGTCTGGAGGAGGGTCTTCTGCCTAGGCTGAGTGCCGCCCCTACTGTCGAGCAGATCTCCAACCCCAGGCATGCCGGAGAGACGACTGAGGTCCCAGCGCCCGGGCGGCCATCCGGGGCGAACCTCGAACGCAAAGCAGAGGCGGAAAGTCGGGACATTCCGGAACCCGCAGCAGCGCGTTCTCTCGGTCTTGCCCACCCGCCGAGTGACGCGAAGCCGGCTTCAGCAGGTCGCAACTGGCCGCCTCCGCCATCTGGTAGCCCCGAGGCGCAGAAGTGGCTCCACGACCTGTTTGACCGCCATGGCGCAGCCGACCTGTCGAGCGGCGACCAACAGCAGGCCTCCACCCTCTTCGACGACGTCCAGGCACTCAATCGGCTGCCGAGCCTCTTCGCGGCAGACCCAGAGGTGAGAGAGCGTGACAGGTGAGGTCTGGGCTGACATCCATATCGGGCGATCATATCGATGCCAGGAGATCAGGTCCCTCTGAGCTACCCGCTGATCTGGGCAGGTTATCTGCAAGGCCGGTCAGCGCAGGCGCTGCCAAGCAGGGCAGTAGCGAAGAGCGCATGTGGGCTCACCGCAGACTCCTCTGGTTTAGGAGCTCCAGCATGGCGGCGGCAATCTGCCCTGCGCCTTGTGGATCGAGATGAAAGTGATGATCGCCCGGGAGTTCCAGGCGCTCGTAATCCGAAAGCAGGGTCTCGGCCCGGCGCACCATCTCGGCAAGCTTGGGGCGAAAGGGCAGGATGCCTGCGGACGCCCAGATGTTCAGCACCGGGCATCGGATCGCCCGCAGCACGTCCTCGACCTCGGCCTGTGTCAGCTTCACCGCAGAGCTGGCTAACAGCCGCGGATCGCCGCGCATCCGGAACCCATCCGGCGTATCCTCGAGGGCGCGGTCCGCAAGCATCTCCGCCGTTTGCCGGGTGTTGCCCTGCCTGACGCGGCGGCTGATGTAGCCCTCCCGCTCGGCAAATAGCCTGGCTGGCCGCTCGGCCTGGCTGCGCGTCTGCTGAAGGAACGCCCGCAAGGTCGTGACCACCGTTGCATCGGTTGGCTCGGGCACGAGGGAGTCCAGCGCCACAATGGCGCGGACCCGGTCCGGCAGGGCGGCCGCCAGCAGGGCCGAGATGTTGGCGCCCCGGGAGTGGCCGAGCAAAACGCAATCCTGCCAACCGAGCTGATCCATCAGGCCGACTAGCTGCGGAAGGTCATCCCAGATGTTGTATGTGGCATGAGCGGCACGATGGCCGCTGTGCCCCTGTCCGCTCAGATCCAGCGCGACCACCTGGCATCCGTGGAGACGTGGCGCGAGCACCTGGAAGCCCCCGGCGTGGTCCATCCAGCCATGGAGTGCCAAGATCGGCGTTCCATCTTCCGAACCCCAGCTGAGACCGGACAAAGGAAGATCATCAACTACCCAGTATCGTTCTTGAGGGGTCGTCATGCCGCGCTTTCGCACCTGGCTACTTCTTTGTGCTCTTCTGTAAGCAAACCCGCACTCCAACCACTACGGTCCGCCTATCCCAAAAACCTGGGTATCTTGCCTGACGGACTCATTCGCCTGTGGCAGGTGGCTTGGTCAGTTCCAGCCATTGCACCAAGGCGCGCCGGATCATCTCGGGGCGGGTTGGCAGATCCTTCTCGAAGCGACGTCGGTCGTCGATGGCCTCGATCAGTTCACGTGAAAGGCGCAGATTTATCGATTCTGTATCAACACGCGGACGACCGATCTTACTTTTCTTCATCATGACCGGATCTGCAGTTGACTTATGTGTTTTATGGTGCCATAAATAGCGAGCCAAGGCAAGAGCGCCAACTCTCGCCAAGGCTCTAACCCTGCCACTCTGTCTGGAGAATGACATGGCTAATCTGATCTCTAACACACGCTGCGGCGCGGTTGAAGCATCGACGCTTCCGCCCCCGCCCCTCTCGATTGCCTTCGCCGCTCTGCTCGCCGCCTTGGACACGCACATCCAGTGCGAGCGCGAACTTGACGAAGTCGACCTGTGGGATCCCGCCTATCGCGCCTGGCTGGACGATGCGGAGACGGCCGAGCTGCGGCTTTACGAGGTGCTCGCCCACATCACCAGCAGCCGCCCGGCTTCCCTGGACGATGCGCCGCTCTGGCGCATGGCGCTGCTGATCGCGACCCTGGTCCGGGAAGGCACGGCGTCCGCGTTCCGCCGCTACGCCGCGACCGAAGCGGAGATCCTGATGCACCTGCGGGTGCCGGGGGAGAGCCCGGCGGCGCTGCGGGTGCGCAGCCAGATCGCGGCGGCACGCAGGCGCATCGCCGACATGGCCGGGCTCACGCTCTATCGCCAGGATGGCGATGTCGAGGGCGCGTGCCCGGATCTCTGCGCCGCGGCTGCCTGACCCCACCCACGGCATCTCCTGACAGCACCGGCTGACCGCCCCGGCATTGTCCGGGTCCGGTCCTGCCCTGCCTCAACGCTCCCACCTCTGCGGGCTTCCCGCGCCTGCGCGGCTGCCGGGTGCTGTCGTCCCATCACCTGCACATAGGAGGACATTCCATGTCCCACCTCGACCTCGACGCCGTGCTCGCCGTCAGCAACCAGCATGCGTATCCCGTCTACCCCGCCGCCATTCCGGACGCCTGGCAGGAGATTGCGGCAGAGAAAGGCTATGACATCGTCGGCCGCGTGCGCGATCGTTATCACCTCGTGCTACGCCACGAGGACTGCGGCGCCGAGATGATCTCCAGGGTCTTCGTGCTGCGGACCAGCGAGCCGGCCTGCCCGACTTGTCTCGACACCCGCCGTCGTGCGCTCTGCGCGGCCGCCGGCGTCAGCTACCTGGGGCGGGGCGACCATAGCAATTATTTTCGCATCCTCCTGCCCTGCGGCCACGAGACCAGCCGTCAGCAGGAGCTGCTCGAGCGCGTCCGGCAAGGCAAGACAGCGATCCGCTGCGAGACGTGCCACGCCGAGCGCCTCGCGGCCGAGGCTCGGGCCCGCGGCTGGGAGCTGATCGGCCCTGACCCCCAGGGGGATCAGAGCTACCGGCTCTATCGACATGGCTGCGGGCACGTCCAGCGCGTGGCGGTCGGCAACATGATGACGGGCAGGTTTGCCTGCGGCTGCTGTTCGGACGGCTGGACCACGGCCGAGAGCAACATCTATGCAATGCGCTTCGTGCTGAAGAACGGCCGCGACGTGATCAAGGCAGGCTATTCCCGGGACCCGCAGTCGAGGTTGCGGCATCAACTGATCACCGACCCCGACCAATATGCCCGTCTGATCCGCACCGTCGCCATTCCCAGTGGCCACCTCGCGATCCGGCTGGAGAAGGAGCTGCACGCAACCCTGCGGCGGGAGCGTCCGGACGCCGTTCTCCACCGAAGCGAGTTTGCCGGCGAGGTGCGGGTGGTCTCCGAGATCTATTGTGCGTCGATCGAGCCGGAGATCATGCGCCTGCTCGACGGGATCGAGATGCGCGTGAAGGCGCTCGTCAGGCACTAGGCGAAGTTGGCCCGGCGCGCCGCGCGGCGTCTTGCCCGGCGCAACAGGCGCAGAAGGCAGCACAGGCGCGCACTCTGACCGCGACGCCCTCAACTCACCTTTCCTGTCTCGATACCACCACGGGAGGTCCTCATGACCGACACTCACCCTTCTGATCCTGCCGCCGTTGCGGATTGGCGCAGCTATGCCGCCGAGATCCGCGCAACCCTTCTGGCCAAGGAGGCGGACCGGGCGATCGGCAACGCCCCCCACTCCGATCCCAACGTGTCCGCCTCGCGCGGCGGGCTGTCCGATGAGCCGGCAATGGCCCCTGCCCTGACCGCCCGCCAGTCGCTGCTGGCCCTTGGCCTTGCCGCCACGCTCGGCAGCCGCGCGGCGCTGGCCGCAGAGCTGGAGCGCGGCGCCATCCTCATCCTGACCGGCGTCAGGTCCGAGCTCGTGATCGACCTCGCCCGCCTGCTGCCGGCGGCGCTGCCCCCGGGCTTCTTTGTCGCAAAGAGCGATCATGATCGGCTCCGCGCAGGCGCCGTCACCTTGGTCAGGAGCGAGCAGCCTGGCTGGCTCACTTACGCACAGCTGCGAGTGGAGCTAACCGCGGCCCTGGCGTCTCCCGCGCCCATCATCATCTTTCTGCCCGACGATCTCGAGGCCCGGGAGATCCTCGGGGAGACAGAGGCGCGGATCCTTCCATTCCGGCTTCTCGAACGGGAGATCGTCGCCGAGTTCCTGGCACAGGCGTATCCGGGCACCGATGCGACCGCACTACGGCCCCTGCTCCCGCCGGACGCACGGCTGGCGGAGATCCCGCTGCTGGGCCTGATGCTCGCTCTACGCTGCGACAGCGCCGAGGCGGCGGCGGCGCTGCTGACGCGCGGCGGCTGGCCGGCAGAGACGGAGACGGAGACTGCAAACGAGCGCCGAGGGAGGGCGCCGTCACCCGCTGCCCGCTCCGAGCCGGAAGGCATCTCCTTGGCCGAACTTGCAGGCCTGGGCGAAGCGCGCGAGATCGCGCTCGGCATCGTCGACGATCTGCGTGCTTGGGCTGCCGGCACACTGGACTGGCGCGACGTCCATCGAGGACTGCTGATCGCCGGGCCACCCGGCACCGGCAAGACGGAGTTGGCCCGCGCGATAGGGAGAGAACGCGGAATTCACTTGGAAAGCGCCAGCTATGCGCAGTGGCAGGCCGCCGGACATCTCGGGGACATGCTCAAGACCATGCGCGGCAGCTTCTACAAAGCCGCAAAGCACGCCCCGAGCATCATCTACATCGACGAAATCGATGCCTTCGGCTCGCGCACCAGTCGCCAATCCTCCAGCAACAAGTCCTATGAACAGAAGGTCATCACGGGGTTCCTCGAGTTGCTCGACGGGATCGCGGGTCGCGCAGGCGTGGTGGTCATCGGCGCGTGCAACGATGCCGAGCAACTGGACCCCGCGATCCGTCGCGCGGGGCGCTTCGACCAGCTCGTCCATGTGAACCACCCCGATGCGGCGGCCCTGGCCGTCATCCTGCGCCAGCACCTGGGCGAGGCCCTGCCGGAGGCGGACCTCGTCACGCTCGGGCAGATGGCCCTCGGCCGCACCGGAGCGGACTGCGCCGCTGCCGTGCGCGCGGCACGGGCCAAGGCTCGGCGCGCCCGGCGCCCGCTCGCGGAGCGGGATCTCCGCGAGACCCTCGCTCCCGATCACGGGGCGCTGCCCGCCCCCATGCGGCAGCGCGCGGCGCTGCACGAGGCCGGGCACGCGGTTGTCACCGCCGCGCTCGGGTTGGGGATCGTCCGGGCGCTGCGGATCGGACCCGAGGGCGGCGAGACCCTGTCCCGCTGGCACCCGACCGACCTCACCCGGGCCGAGGCGCACCGGCAATGCATCGCCCATCTCGGGGGCCGGGCAGCGGAGCTGCTGATGCTCGGAGACGCCAGTGGCGGGGCCGGCGGCGACCTTCAAGCCGATCTTGCCCGCGCCACACAACTTCTGCTCGCCTGCGAGGTGAGCCTCGGCCTCGGGGATCATGGCCATCTCTCCATCGGCGCGCTGCCGGACCCGCGGCTGATCCTGTCTCTGCCGCCGGCCACGCGGGCCCGGCTCCAGCGCCGGCTCGATCGCGCCATGGAGGACGCCCAGGAGATCCTCTGCCGGCACCACCAGCTGCTGGATGATCTCGGCCGCGAGCTGGAATCCACGGGCTTCCTCGGCGAGGAGGCGCTCGCCGCGCGGCTGGCACCCCTGGCCGATGCGCACGCATCAGCCGCCTGAGGCGTATGGCGTGGACCGTGGGCGCATCCTCCCTGGGGATGCGTCTTTCTTTTTCACAACCGGCCTTGCGACGCACAAGGCGTATCTCGGCAGTGGAGTGGCCGTGGCGGGAGCGGGATACCGGCTCGCACGCGGCCGCAATGCCCCGTGGGCCGGGGTTATCCACAATGAACCGCGCGAATGCCCAGTTTCACGCCGGATTTCGGCCCAGCCGGCCCCTCTCTCCTTTCCGCCTGACCTATACTGATCCCGAGGGCAGAACAGCGATGTTCCCACAAGAGCAGCAGCAAGGATCAGCCGCCGGAGGACCGCTCCGCGCGGACCGGAAAGGCATGTCAGGTGGCAAAGAGGCGCAACAGCAGGGCGGATGGGAAGCAGGAATCGGTTGATGGCCGGCCTGCAGCCTCTGCCGCCCCTGCCACCTTCGCCCCGGACGCCTGCGCACTGATTGCCCTGGTCCAGGCGCTCGCCAGGGATGCGGCCCGCGCGGACCATGCCGCAGAACGGGAGCCCCTCTGAGACCGAACGCCGCCCAATGCTGCGTCCTGAGTTGGAGAACCATCCATGACCCTTCGCGCTGCCATCTATGCCCGCTATTCCAGCGATCTGCAGAGCATCTCGTCGATCGAGGACCAGGTCCGGCTCTGCCGCGAGCGGGCTCGGCACGAGGGTTGGCAGATCGTCGCAACCTATGAGGATGCCGCGATCTCTGGCGCCTCGTTCATGCGCCCCGGGATCATGCGCCTGCAGCAGGATGCCCGCGAGGGCCGCTTCGACATCGTCATCACCGAGGCGCTGGACCGGCTATCGCGCAACCAGGCCCATATTGCCACCCACTACCAGAACCTGAGCTTCGCCGGCGTGGCCGTGGAGACGCTCTCCGAGGGCTCGGTCAACGAGATGCATATCGGGCTGAAGGGAACGATGAACGCCATGTTGCTGCGAGATCTCGCGGCGAAGACCCGGCGGGGTCTGCAGGGCCGGGTCTTGCAGGGCAAGTCGGGCGGCGGCATTGCCTACGGCTATACCGTGCGGCGGAGCGTCGGGGACGATGGTGAGATCGAGTTCGGTGACCGGGAGATCAACCAGACGGAGGCCGCGATCATCCGCCGGATCTTCCGCAGCTATGCCGAAGGTCTTTCACCCAACAAGATTGCCGACCTGCTGAGCCGCGAGGGCATTCCGGGTCCGCGCGGCCCCGCTTGGGACAAGTCGACCATCCACGGCAATCCGAAGCGCGGCACCGGCATCCTGAACAACGAGCTCTACATCGGCCGGCAGGTCTGGAATCGGCAGAGCTATTTAACGAATCCGGAAACCGGCAAGCGCCGGTCGCGCCCGAACCCGCGCGCCGAGTGGACCGTCAGCGACGTGCCGAAGTTGCGGATCATAGACCAGGACCTTTGGGACAAGGTGAAGACCCGCCAGGACGAGCGCAAGATCGGGCACACGGACGCTCAGGCCTGGCAGAAGCGCAAACCGAAGTTCCTGCTGACCGGGCTGATGAAGTGTGGCTGTTGCGGGGGCGGCTTCTCGACCATTGCCAAGGACCGCTTTGGGTGCTCGAACTCCCGCAACAAGGGCACCTCGGTCTGCGCCAACCGCACCGGCATCAGCCGGCAAGACCTGGAGGGTCGTATCCTGACGCTCCTATCCGAGCGGCTGATGGATCCCGACTTGGTGAAGGCCTTTGCCGCGGAATACATAGCCGAGCGCAACCGCCTGGCCATTAACCATGTCGATGACCGCGCCACGAAGCAGAAGGAATTAGCCAAGGTCATCAGAGACCAGGATGTCCTTGTGAACGCCATCCTCGCCGGCACCCCGGCCGAGCGGATCAAGGACCGGATGGCGCAACTCGAGCGGCGGCAGAAGCAGCTGGAGACGGACTTGGCCGCGACCCCTGCCCCGGCATCGCCGACCTGGCTGCATCCGCGAATCGCCGACACATATCACGAGCGCATCCGGCGCTTGATCTCGGGCCTGACAGAGCCGGAGACGGAGAGCGAGGCCCGCGAGACGATTCGCGGGTTGATCGACCGGATCGTCATCACGCCCGAGCCGACGGGCGGCAAGCGCATGCGGCCGCGGGTCGAGCTCCACGGCAGCCTTGCCGCCATCCTGCGGCTGAGCCTGGGGGTGGACCAGGTAAGCGGAACGCAAAAAACCTCCCTGTTACGGGAGGTTGAGGAAAGTGCAGAATTTCTGGTTGCGGGGGCAGGATTTGAACCTGCGGCCTTCAGGTTATGAGCCTGACGAGCTACCGGGCTGCTCTACCCCGCGTCCGTGCTGCGTTTGTGCAGCGGGTTCCCCGCGGGTTTTTGGGTGCGGGGGGTGGTGCGATCGTTTCAGAGAGATGTGCGTTTCTTTCCAGGTCTGGCGGTGACCTACTCTCCCACGTCTTGAGACGCAGTACCATTGGCGCGACGGCGCTTAACGGCCGAGTTCGGGATGGGATCGGGTGTTTCGCTCGTGCTATGGCCACCAGACC
>NZ_FNGE01000018.1 GCF_900102885.1 Paracoccus chinensis
CGATGGCGGGCGGGGCGGTGAGGGCGATGGCGGGGGCCGGGGCACGGAGGATTGAGCCGACAGCCCGCGCGCTGCGCGCAGATGGACCCCCGCATGGCGCAATTGCGCCGGCGGGCGGATTGCCCTTAGCCTGCAGGCATGGCGATCCTTTACACCCATCCCGCGTCGGAACGGCACGTCACGCCGCCCGGTCACCCCGAGCAGGTTGCCCGCCACGCGGCGGTGCTGGAGGCGCTGGCCGGGCTTGACCTCGACCGCCGCGAAGCGCCGCTGGCCGCCGAAGCCGACGTCCTGCGCTGCCACCCCGCGCGTTACCTCGCTCGGCTGAAGGCAGCGGTCCCGGCGCAGGGGCAGGTGGCGCTGGACGCGGACACCTGGCTTTCCCCGGGCAGCATGGAGGCCGCGCTGCGGGCCGTGGGCGCGGCCTGCGCGGCGGTGGATGCGGTGCTGGCAGGTGAGGACACCCATGCCTTCGTCGCCATGCGCCCGCCGGGGCATCACGCCGAACGCGAGACGCCGATGGGCTTCTGCCTGCTCGGCACCGCCGCCATCGCGGCGAAACGGGCGCTGGACCACCACGGGCTGGACCGCGTGGCGGTGCTGGACTTCGACGTGCATCACGGCAACGGCACGCAGGACCTGCTGTGGGACGAGGGGCGCGCCTTCTTTGCCTCGACCCACCAGCTGCCGCTTTATCCCGGCACCGGCCGGGCAAGTGAGACCGGCGCGCATGGGCAGGTGATGAACATTCCCCTGCCGCCCGGCTCGGGCGGAGCGCAGGCACGAGCCGCGTGGCGGCAGGTCACGGAGCGGCTGCGCGCCCATGCGCCGCAACTGGTCATCATCTCGGCAGGCTTCGACGCCCATGCGGCGGACCCGCTCGCCTCGCTGGAATGGGAGGACGATGACTTTGCCGCGATCACGGCCATGATCTGCGACGCGGCAGGCGCGGCCCCGGTGGTCTCGGTGCTGGAAGGCGGCTATGATCTGGCCGCGCTGGGCCGGTCGGCCCGCGCCCATGTCACCGCGCTGCAAGGAACCGCCTCATGACCGACGCCGAAATCGACGGGATGTCCTTCGAGGACGCGATGAAGGAACTCGAATCGGTCGTAGGCAAGCTGGAACATGGCGAGGCGACGCTGGAGCAGTCCATCGCCCTTTACGAACGCGGCGCGAAGCTGCGCGCTCATTGCGAGCGCCGGCTGCGCCAGGCCGAGGAGCGGGTCGAGAAGATCATGCTCGCCGCGAATGGAGAGCCCAGCGGGACCACCCCGGTCGAAGGGCTGTAAGCGTGGAGCACAGGCTGGAGGAGGTGCAGCGCGCGGTCGCTGCCGCCGTCGAGGCTGCGCTGGCGGACCTGCCGCAGGGCGACCTGACGGAGGCGATGCGCTATGCCGCCACGGGGGGCAAGCGCGTGCGGGCCTTCCTGGTGCTGGAATCGGCGCGGCTGTTCGGGGTCGAGGACCTCAGCGCGATTCCGGTCGCCGTGGCGGTGGAACTGCTGCACGCCTACAGCCTTGTCCATGACGACCTGCCGGCGATGGACGACGACGACCTGCGCCGGGGCCAGCCCACCTGCCACGTCCGCTGGACCGAGGCGACGGCGATCCTTGCCGGCGACGCCCTGCAGACGCAGGCCTTCGCCCTGCTCACTGACCCGGTGATCGGTCCGGCCGAGGCGCGGATCGCGCTGGTGGCGCGGCTGGCCGAGGCCTCGGGCGCGCGCGGCATGGTCTGGGGTCAGGCGCAGGACATCGCGGCTGAGACGGCGGGCACTCCGCTGGATCTTTCCGCCATCGAGGCCCTGCAGCACGCCAAGACCGGCGCGCTGATCCGCTTTGCCGCGACGGCCGGGGCGATCATCGGCGGCGCCGATCCCGCGCCCTTGCAGGCTTATGCCGAAAACCTCGGGCTCGCCTTCCAGATCGCCGATGACATCCTCGACGTGACCGCCAGCGCCGAGCAGACCGGCAAGCGCACCGGCAAGGACGAGGCGGCGGGCAAGGCCACCTTCGTGTCCCTGCTGGGGCTTGACGAGGCGCGGGCGCGGGCCGCCGAGATGGTCGCGCGGGCCGAAGTCGCCTTGGACCCCTATGGCGAGAGGGCCGGAAACTTGCGGGCCTTGGCGCGTTTCGTTATCCACCGCAGAACCTGAGACCGACCGCCTCCGGGGGGTCCGCCCGCCCGGAAGGGGCCAGCCCATGACCGACACGACCTCGCGTCCCGCAACGCCGATCCTCGACCGCGTCGCCTCGCCCGCCGACCTCAAGGCGCTGAGCGACCGCCAGCTTCACCAGATGGCCGACGAATTGCGCGCCGAGACCATCAGCGCCGTCAGCGTGACCGGCGGCCACCTGGGCGCGGGGCTGGGTGTGATCGAGCTGACGGTGGCGCTGCACGCCGTCTGGGACAGCCCGCGTGACAAGATCATCTGGGACGTGGGCCACCAGTGCTATCCCCACAAGATCCTGACCGGCCGGCGCGACCGCATCCGCACCCTGCGGATGGAAGGGGGGCTGTCGGGCTTCACCAAGCGGTCGGAAAGCCCACATGACCCCTTCGGGGCGGGCCATTCCTCGACCTCCATCAGCGCGGCGCTGGGATTCGCCGCCGCCCGCGACCTCGGCGGCGATCCGGGCGACGCCATCGCGGTGATCGGCGACGGCGCCATGAGCGGCGGCATGGCCTTCGAGGCGATGAACAACGCGGGCCACATGGGCACGCGGCTGTTCGTGATCCTGAACGACAACGAGATGTCGATCGCCCCGCCGACCGGGGCGCTGTCCACCTACCTGACGCGGCTTTACACCCAGGGGCCGTTCCAGGAACTGAAGGCCGCAGCCAAGGGGGCGGTCAGCCTGCTGCCCTCGCCCATGCAGCAGGGCGCCCGTCGCGCCAAGGAGATGCTGAAGGGCATCACCATCGGCGGCACGCTCTTCGAGGAGCTGGGCTTTTCCTATGTTGGCCCCGTGGACGGCCACGACCTCGACCAGCTTCTGCCGCTGCTGCGGACGGTCAAGGCGCGGGCCGACGGGCCGGTGCTGATCCATGCGGTGACGAAGAAGGGCAAGGGCTACGCCCCGGCCGAGAACGCCGCCGACCGGGGCCATGCCCGCGCCAAGTTCGACGTGATCACGGGCGAGCAGGCCAAGGCCAAGTCCAACGCCCCCAGCTACACCAGCGTCTTCGCGAAATCCCTGATCGCCCAGGCCGAGCGCGACGACCGCATCGTGGCGATCACCGCCGCCATGCCGGATGGCACCGGCCTGAACCTGTTTGCCGACCGCTTCCCCCGGCGCTGCTTCGACGTGGGCATCGCCGAGCAGCACGCCGTGACCTTCTCGGCCGGCCTTGCCGCCGGGGGGATGCGGCCCTTCTGCGCGATCTATTCGACCTTCCTGCAGCGCGGCTATGACCAGGTCGTGCATGACGTGGCGATCCAGCGCCTGCCCGTGCGCTTCGCCATCGACCGCGCCGGGCTTGTCGGCGCCGATGGCGCGACCCACGCGGGCGCCTATGACGTGGGTTTCCTCGCCAACCTGCCCGGCTTCGTCGTCATGGCCGCCGCCGACGAGGCGGAACTGGTCCGCATGGTGGCGACCGCCGCCGCGCTGGACGACCGCCCCTCGGCCTTCCGCTTCCCCCGCGGCGAGGGCACCGGCGTCGATCTGCCCGAGCGCCCCGAGCCACTGGAAATCGGCCGCGGCCGCATCGTGGCCGAGGGCGCACGCGTGGCGATCCTGTCCTTCGGCACCCGGCTGTCCGAGGTCCTGCGCGCCCGCGAATCGCTGGCCGCGCGCGGCCTTGCCCCCACTGTGGCGGACGCCCGCTTCGCCAAGCCGCTGGACCGCGAGCTGATCCTGCGGCTGGTGCGCGAGCACGAGGCGCTGATCACCATCGAGGAGGGCGCCATCGGCGGCTTCGGCAGCCATGTGGCACAACTGCTGGCGGAAGCAGGCATCTTCGACCGCGGCTTCCGCTTCCGCAGCATGGTCCTGCCCGACACCTTCATCGACCACGCGAGCCCCGAGGCGATGTACCGCGCCGCCGCCATGGACGCGCCGCAGATCGAGGCCAAGGTGCTGGAGGTTCTGGGGGTGGCGAGGCTGGACAGATACGCATAACCTGTGATTGTGAGGGCGATTATCTCACAACTCCGGGTTAACGATGAAGATTGCCGTCTGCTTTTTCGGCCTGTCCCGCGCGCTTGCCACGACCCATGAAAGCATCGCCCGGAATGTCATCGAGCCCTGCCGCAGGCATGGCGAGACGGTGACGCTGGCGCATCTCTACCATCAGGCGCGGGTCCAGAGCGCAAGATCCGGCGAGAACGCGGACCTGGACCCGGACGACTACCGGCTGCTGGATCTCGACGCGGTTGCGTTGCGCTTCACGGTGCCGTCGCAGCTCGCGGGCATCCTCGAGGACATGAAGCCCCATGGGGATGCCTGGGACAACGGCTTCTCGAGCCTGAGCAACCTCATCCGCCAGCTCTATTCCCTGTCGGCTTCCTTCAAGATGGCGCAGTTGCATGATCCGGACATCGTGCTGTTCTGCCGTCCGGACCTGATCTACCACGACAGCCTCGAACCGGTGCTGGAGACGCTTGTGCAGGAAAAGGGCGACCTGGTCGCCCTGCCCGACTGGCATCACTGGAAGGGCGGCTACAACGACCGCTTTGCCCTGTGCCGGGGTATCCGGGCGGCGCAGGCTTATGCCGAGCGGCTGCACGTCGTTCACGACTATGTCGCCCGGAAGCGGAAGGCGCTGCACTCGGAAAGGCTGCTGCGCTTCGCACTGGAAAGGGCGGGCATCCCGACCATGGTGTTTCCCCAAAGGGCAAGCCGCGTACGTGCCGGCGGCCTGCTGGTCGAGGAAAAGTTCTGGAAGTCGAAAGCCAGCAAGCTTCCCTATCTGCAGGACCCCTTGCCGGAGATTCAGGCGACCTGACCAGACCCTTGCGATGCGCCATGCCTTTTGGCCGGACAGGCGGTGCAACTCCGGCCCGCTCTCATGCCCGTGTTGGCGGCCCGGCTCATTCATCATGGCGGCAGGGCAGGTGATGGGGCATCCTTTCCCGGCCATTGCCTGACACCCGAGGTTTTCCATGCGCCTTGTCGCCGTTCTTGCCCTGACGCTCTCGCTGGCCGGCCCCGCCGCCGCGCAGACCATGCTGCCCACGCTTTACGACGTGACGGGCGTCAAGGCGGACGACGTGCTGAACATACGGGCAATGCCGGACGCCTCCTCCTCGATCCTGTCCGAGCTGCCGCATGACGCCACGGGGGTCGAGGTGATCGAGACGCGGTCGGGCTGGGCGCGGGTCAACACCTTCGAGCGCTCGGGCTGGGTCAACATGCGCTATCTCAAGGAACGCCCCGACGTGTGGAGGAAGGGCGAGATCCCGGCGACGCTGAACTGCCTGGGGACCGAGCCCTTCTGGACGCTGCGGCAGGTCGGCAACAACATCGTCTACGAGACGCCCGAGCAGTCGCGCCCCCTGCAGCGGCGGGTGGTGGTGGACAACCCTGCCCGGCGCGAGCCCGCCCGCAGCATCGTCGCGGGCGATGACAACGGGCGGCTGACGGTGGTGCTGACGCCTGCGCAATGCACAGACGGGATGTCGGACCGCTTCTTCGGGCTGTCGGCGACGCTGCTGTTCGAGGGCGCAGGCCAGGCCACGCGGATGGAGAACGGCTGCTGCCGGATCACGCCCTGACGGATTCCTCGGCCAGGATCGCGGCCAGCCCGCTGCGATAGTCGGGGTGGATCAGGCGGATGCCGAGGTTGTGCTTGATCCGGTCGTTCGAGACGCGCTTGCTTTCGGCATAGAAGCTGCGCGCCATGGGCGTCATCTCGGCAGTGGCGAAATCCTCGGCGGGTGGAGGAGGCAGGCCCAGCAGGCGGGCTGCATGTTCCAGCACGTCCTCGGGCGGGGCCGGGTCGTCGTCGCAGAGGTTATAGATCGCGCCGGGATCGGGGCGGGCAATCGAGGCCGCCAGAACCTGCGCGATATCCTCGGCATGGATGCGCGAGAACACCTGGCCCGGCTTGATGATGCGCCGGGCGGTACCGTTGCGGACCTTCTCGAAAGGGCCTCGTCCGGGGCCGTAGATCCCGGCAAGGCGGAAAATGTGCAGCGGCAGGCCGTGGTCTGCGGCCAGCGTCTGCCAGCCCGCTTCCGCCGCCACGCGGTCGCGCCCCCGGCGGGTCGAGGGCGCGAGGTCCGAATCCTCGTCCACCCACTCCCCCTGCCGGTCGCCATAGACGCCGGTGGTGGACAGATACCCGAGCCAACGCGCGGGGCTTGCCGCGATGGACGGGCCGAAGTCGCGCAGAGCGGGGCATTCGCCCCCATCCGGCCCTGCGCTGATCAGGATTGCGTCGGCGTGGGCGATCTCGGCGCGGACCGCATCTTCCTCGCCGGGCCAGTGCAGGGGGGTGGCACCCGTGGTTGCGACTCGGGCGGGATCGTCGCGGCTCGTGCCGGTGACGGACCAGCCTTGCGGCACAAGCCGCCGAGTCAGGAAGCCTGCGGAATAGCCGTGTCCCAGCACCACCAAGCGCGGGCTCATGGCCGGGAAAGCCCCAGCACCTCGGCCCCGATGGCAAAGGAACGCGCGCGCGCCTCGGGATCCCAGATGTTGCCGGTCAGGATCAGCTCGTCGGGCTTGTAGCGGGCGACCATCGCGTCGATCTGCGACTTCACCGTCTGGGGGGCTCCCACGGCGCTGACGCTCAGCACCCGGTCCACCATCGACTGGTATTGCGCGGGCACGACCATATCGAGGTCGTCCACCGGCGCGGGCAGCAGGCCGGGATTGCCGGTCCTGAGCCGGAAGAACTGGATCTGCGAGCTGGTCCGCAGCCTGCGCGCCTCCTCGTCCGTGTCCGCCGCGATCAGGTTCGCCGCCAGCATGAAGCGCGGGCTGTCGCCCCAGGGTCCCGGCTGGAAGCGGTCGCGGTAAAGCGCCACCGCGTCGTCCAGCGCGTCGGGGGCGAAATGCGAGGCGAAGGCGTAGGGAAGGCCCAGCGCCGCCGCGAGGCTCGCGCCGTAAAGCGACGAGCCGAGGATCCAGACCGGCACGTTCGTTCCCTGCCCGGGATGGGCGGCGACCGCCGCACCGGGCCGCTCGGGGCCGAAGTAATGCAGCAGCTCGACCACGTCGTTGGGGAAATCCTCGTTGCGCGACTGGCCGCGCCGCAGCGCGTGCATCACCGCCCCATCGCCGCCGGGCGCGCGGCCGAGGCCAAGGTCGATGCGCGGGCCGTGGATGGTGGCAAGCGTCCCGAAGGCCTCGGCCACCGCCAGCGGTGCGTGGTTCGGCAGCATGATGCCGCCCGCGCCAATGCGGATGGTCCTGGTGTGATCGGCGATATGGCCGATCAGCACCGCCGTCGCGGCGCTGGCGATGCCGGGCATGTTGTGATGCTCGGCCAGCCAGAAGCGCTTGTAGCCCTGCGCCTCCGCCGCCTGTGCCAGCTTCACGCTGCTGGCGATTGCAGCCTTTGCATCCGAGCCCTCGGGCACCGGCGCGAGATCGAGAATAGAGATGTCCATGCCCCCGAGATAGGCGTCCCCTCCCCGTCTTGCCAGTGTCACGGGCCCCTGACACTCTCGGGGTCAAAGGAGCCTGCCCATGGACCAGATGTCCCGCCTCTTGCCCGTCGAGACCCCCGAGCCGGTCGGGCGCGAATATTTCGACGACCCCCATGCGGCCGTGGAACGCCTGATCGAGCTTTACGACCGCGCCACGGGCTGGCTGCTGGACCGCTTTGTCGGCACGCTGCGGGGCGGACCGCCCCCGGCCGCGCGCTTCCGCGCCTTCTACCCCGAGGTCCGGCTGACCACCTCGAGCCACCAGCAGGCCGATTCCCGGCTGGCTTTCGGCCATGTCACCCTGCCGGGCAGCTACGGGGCGACGATCACGCGGCCCGACCTGTTCCGCGACTACCTCACGCAGCAGATCGGCCTGCTGATCCGCAACCACGAGGTGCCGGTCTCGGTGGGGGAAAGCGAGACCCCGATCCCGGTGCATTTCGCGGTTGCCACGCAAAGCGACCTGAACGTGCCGCAGGAAGGCGTGCTGGACTATTCCCTGCGCGACATCTTCGACGTGCCGGACCTCGTGACGATGAACGACGACATCGTGAACGGGGTGGCCGACACGCTGCTGGACGGGACGCGCCACCTTGCGCCCTTCACGGCGCAGCGGGTGGATTACTCGCTGGCGCGGCTGGCGCATTACACGGCGACCGCGCCGGACCATTTCCAGAGCTTCGTCCTGTTCACCAACTACCAGTTCTACGTGGACGAGTTCGAGGCCTTCGCCCGGAAGGCCTTGGCCGACCCCGCCTCGGGCTACACCTCCTTCGTCGGTCCCGGGAACCACATGATCGAGCGGCCCGACGACGCCTCGGTGCCGGTCGCCAAGACCCCGCAGATGCCGGCCTATCACCTCAAGCGGCCGGACGGGCAGGGGATCACGCTGGTCAACATCGGCGTGGGGCCGTCGAACGCCAAGACCGCGACCGACCACATCGCCGTGCTGCGGCCCCATGCCTGGCTGATGGTCGGCCATTGCGCGGGGCTCAGGAACAGCCAGCGGCTGGGGGACTACGTACTCGCCCACGCCTATCTGCGGCTGGACCACGTGCTGGACGACGACCTGCCGGTCTGGGTGCCGCTGCCGACGCTGGCCGAGGTGCAGGTGGCGCTGCAGGAGGCCGTGGCCGAGATCACCGAGCTCGACGGCTTCGAGCTGAAGCGGATCATGCGCACGGGCACCGTCGCCACCATCGACAACCGCAACTGGGAACTGCGCGACACGCCGGTCCACCGCCTCAGCCTCAGCCGCGCCATCGCGCTGGACATGGAAAGCGCCACCATCGCCGCCAACGGCTTCCGCTTCCGGGTGCCCTATGGCACGCTTCTGTGCGTCAGCGACAAGCCCCTGCATGGCGAGTTGAAGCTGCCCGGCATGGCGACCGACTTCTATCGCACGCAGGTGTCCAGCCATCTGCTGATCGGCATCCGCGCGATGGAGAAGCTGCGTGCCACCCCCGTCGAGCGGCTGCATTCCCGCAAGCTGCGGTCCTTCCACGAGACCGCCTTTCTGTGACCTCGGGTCCGGAAAGGCCCTTTTCGGGCCATCTGCCGCCATCCGGCGCAAGGAAGGGCCGAAAAGGGCTTGAAATATTGAGGCAAACGGGCTGTAGCAGGGCCATGCCAGCTTGACTGGCGCCGGATATGCCCGCCAGAACGCGCGCGCCCAACGAGGAGACAGGTTCCAATGGCCCAAGCCGCCCCCGCCAAGCCCATGACCAAGACGCAGCTGGTGGCTGCTCTGGCCGAGGAAATGGGCAGCGACAAGAAGACCGCATCCGCGGCGCTGGACGCGCTGGGCGCGCTGGTTGCCCGCACCGTCGCCGAAGGCGGCGCGCTGACGCTGCCGGGGATCGGCAAGGTCGCCTGCCGCGCCCGCCCCGAGCGCCAGGTCCGCAACCCGCAGACCCAGGAAATGATGACCAAGCCTGCCGACAAGGTGGTCAAGGTCACCATCGCCAAGTCGCTGAAGGACAGCGTCAACGCCTGATCCGTTCAGAGCTGCTGAAAGAAAAGGGGGGTCGCGCATGGGCGCGGCCCCTTTTTGCAAGGAGAGACGGTGAAGCCGGGGGGAAGTGGGGAATGAACGTCACGGTCGATGAGGCACTGGCCCAGGCGGGCGCCGGGCGCTTCCAGCGCCGGCTGATGGGGATCTTCGGGCTGGTCTGGGCGGCCGATGCCATGCAGGTCGTTGCGGTGGGTTTCGCCGCGCCCTCGATCGCCGCCAGCTTCGGCGTGGACATGCCCACCGCCCTGCAAAGCGGGACGCTGTTCTTCCTGGGAATGTTCTTCGGCGCCACGCTCTTTGGACGGCTCGCGGACCGGATCGGGCGGCGCAACGTCCTGATCGTGACCGTGGCCTGCGACGCGGTCTTCGGCATCGCCTCGGTCTTCGCGCCCGATTTCGCCTGGCTTCTGGGCCTGCGCTTCCTGACGGGCATGGCCGTGGGCGGCACGCTGCCCGTGGATTACGCGATGATGGCCGAGTTCCTGCCGCCGAAGAACCGGGGCCGCTGGCTGGTCTGGCTGGAAGGCTTCTGGGCCTTGGGCACGCTGGTCGTCGCACTGACCGCCTGGGCCGCGGCAAGCCTTGCGCTCGCCGCGCCGTGGAAACTGATCTACCTGGTCGCGGCCCTGCCCGCCTGCCTCGGGATCTTCCTGCGCCTCTGGGTGCCGGAATCGCCCATGTACCTGCTGCGCCGGGGCCGCGAGCCCGAGGCCCGCGCCATCCTCAACCGTATCCGCATGGCGAACGGGGCGCCCACGCTGCCGCCCAAGGCGCGGCTGGTCCTGCCGCCCGCGGCGCCCGCGCCACAGGGCGGCATCTTCGCCGCGGGGCTGGCGCGGACCACGCTGGCGGTGCTGACGGTGTGGTTCCTCGTCTCGCTCAGCTACTACGGCGTCTTCGTCTGGCTGCCTGGGAAGCTTGCGACGGAAGGCTTCGGCTTCGTGCGCGGCTACGGCTTCCTTGTCATCCTCGCCCTGGCGCAGTTGCCCGGCTATGCGCTGGCCGCCTGGGGGGTCGAGGCCTGGGGGCGGCAGCGGACGCTGAGGATCTTCCTGGTCCTTTCGGCGCTGGGCTGCCTGCTGTTCGTCACGGCCTCGACCGGCGCGGTCGTCGCAGGCGCGCTGATGCTGATGAGCTTCGCGCTGCTGGGCACCTGGGGCGCGCTTTACGCCCTGACGCCCGAAATCTATCCCACCACGCTGCGCGCGACCGGCATGGGGATGGCCGGCGCGCTGGCGCGGCTCGGCGGACTTGCCGCGCCCTCGCTGATGGCAGCGCTGGCCACGCGCGACTTCAACGCGATGATCGGGCTGTTCGCTGCGCTGCTGGTACTGGCGGCGGCGCTGTCCTTCGGCATCGGACGAGAGACGCGAGGCGCCTCGATCGCCTGAGGGCGGCCGTGCCTGCCTAGGGCTGGACGAAAACGCGCGAGGGATGCACCTCGCCGCCCATGTAGCGGCCGATGGCGACGGCGCGGCCCTCGTGGCTGACCCAGACCTCGGCGCCGTAATCGGCCACGCCGAGCACCTGCCCCGGATTGCCGTTCCCCAGCCTCAGCGCGCCCTGGTCGGTCGCGCGCATCTCGGGCAGGTCCAGCGCCGACTGGATCGGCAGCAGCGCCGCGTCGAGCTCCGCCTGCGCCGCCCGGTCCACCCGGTCGAAGGGGATCGCGTCCGTCACGTCGAAGGGGCCCGACCAGACCCGGCGAAGGGATTGCACATGGCCGAGACAGCCCAGCGCCCGGCCGAGGTCACGGGCGATGGCGCGGACATAGCCGCCCTTGCCGCAGACGAGGTGCAGGTCGGCCTGATCCTCGCGCGCTTGGGTCAGCGTCAGTTCCTCGACCCACAGCGGCCGGGCAGCCAGCGTGAACTCCTCGCCCTCGCGGGCGAGGTCATAGGCGCGGGCACCGTCCACCTTGACCGCCGAGACGGCAGGGGGGACCTGCAGGATCTCGCCGCGGAAGGCGGGCAGGGCGGCCTCTATGGCCTCGGCCGTGGGCCGCGCGTCGGTCCGGCGCAGCACTTCGCCCGACGCGTCGTCCGTCGAGGTCTCGGAGCCCCATGTGATCGTGAAGTCATAGGCCTTCAGCGCGTCGGTGAGGTAAGGCACGGTCTTCGTGGCCTCGCCCAGCGCGACCGCCAGCAGCCCCGTCGCGTCGGGGTCAAGCGTCCCGGCATGGCCCGCCTTCTTCGCGTCCAGCGCCCAGCGTACGCGCCCCACCACGTCGGTCGAGCCGACCCCCGCGGGCTTGTCGATCAGGAGCCAGCCCGAGATGTCCCGTCCCTTTTTCCGTGCCATCTACGATCCGCTCACATAGCCGATGATGGGGCCCATCCGCCGGCCCCAGTCGGCGCGGCGAATACCGGGCGCATAGAGCCGGCTGATCGAGCCGTCGAAATACAGCGCGTTGCGCGCGCCAAGCTCGTCCCGGAAGAAGCGGGCGAACTGGTGGAAGGTCACGGGCGCGTCCGAGATCGCGAACCACGCCGTCTGCATGTCGCGCGACACGCCCACGCCGTTGCGAACATAGCGGCTGTCGCTCTGAGGCAGGAAGCGCGGGTGCAGCTCGCCCTCGATGACGAGCAGGGGGCCGGATTGCGTGGCTAGCCGGCATTTCGGCTCAAGCTTCGCGAAGCGGCGGCTCTCGATCACCTGGAAGGGCGCCTTGGCGCCGACGCAGAAGACGCCGTTCGGCAGAAGGCCGAAGTTGCCCCCGCCCCCTGCCGTGACGACCTCGCCCGCTTCCTCGGTGTCGGACCGGAACAGCCCCACCGGCGCGTAATCGGGATGGTACATCCCGGCGTTCATCGCGAAGCCCAGCACCTCGCCCGCTCCCAGCGTCCCGCGCACGCCGCTGAAGTCGCCCAGCGGCTTGCCGTCCGGGCCGTTCAGCCACAGCCGTAGCCCGTCCTGCCGGTCGGCGGTGACGGTGCAGAGGGAATAGCGCGTGCCCTCGAACTCGCGCGTTTCGCAGATGTCGGCCATGGCGGGCAGCGTCATTGCCACCAGCGCACCGACCGCCAGCCCGAGCCGGCGCTTGAAGCTACCGATCATCGTCCGGGTCGGCCTCGGCCTCGAAGTCCTCGTCGCCCTCGACGTCGCGGCGCACCCGCTCGTCGGCGAAGATGCGGCGGGTGTCGTCCATGCGGTCAAAGGTTTCGTCCAGCACGAAGCGCAGGTTCGGCGCGTATTTCAGCGACATGTCCTTGGCGACCAGGTGGCGCAGCTCGCGCGTGTTGCGGCGCAGTGCGGCCAGCGCCTCCTCGGCGTCGTGGCCGCCCAGGGGCAGGACATAGGCCGTTGCCACCTTGAGGTCGGGCGATGTCCGCACCTCGCCCACGGTGATCGAGTGGCGGTTCAGGTCCGGGTCGTGCACGTCCCCGCGCAGCAGCACGTCCGAAAGCGTGCGGCGGATCAGTTCGCCCACCCGCAGCTGGCGCTGCGACGGGCCGGGACCGGTGTTGAAGCGATTGGAAGCCATGCGCCCCATCTAGGGGGTCGCGGTGTTTCCCGCAACGGGCTAGACCGCCGGGAACAGCGGAGGTGAGCGATGAGCGCGGAGCAGAACAGGCCGGGGATCGTGGTCGCGGGCGTCTCGGGGCGCATGGGGCGGATGCTGGTGCAGGCGGTGCTGGAGTCGGGCGACTGCCGTCTGGCTGGTGCGCTGGAACGCGAGGGCCACGCGTGGGTCGGGCAGGATCTTGGCACCGCGATGGGCGGGTCGGCCCTGGGCGTGACCGTCACCGATGATGCGGTGGCGGCCATCGCGCAGGCGCAGGGACTGCTGGACTTCACCTCTCCGGCGGCGACCGTGGCTTATGCGGAACTGTGCGCGCAGGCGCGGGCGGTGCATGTGATCGGCACCACGGGGCTGTCCGAGGATGACCTGCGCCGCATCAAGGCCGCCGCCCGCCATGCCCCCATCATCCGCGCGGGCAACATGAGCCTTGGCGTCAACCTGCTGGTCGGCCTGACCCGGCGGGTGGCGGCGGCGCTGGGCGAGGACTGGGACATCGAGGTCGTCGAGGCCCATCACCGCCACAAGGTCGATGCGCCATCAGGCACCGCGCTGATGCTGGGCGAGGCCGCGGCCGAGGGACGCAGCGCCACGCTGGACGACCTGCGCGTGCCCGCACGCGAGGGCATGACCGGCCCGCGCAAACCCGGCAGCATCGGCTTCTCGGCGATCCGCGGCGGCGACGTCGTGGGCGAGCATGACGTGATCTTCGCCGCGGCGGGCGAGCGGGTGGTCCTGCGCCATCTTGCCACCGACCGCGCCATCTTCGCGCGCGGCGCCCTGCGGGCCGCCCTGTGGGGGCAGGACAAGGGCCCGGGCGAGTACGACATGGCCGACGTGCTGGGGCTCTGACCTTTGCGGGACATCATCCCGCAATAGCTTGGCCATGCCGCAGGATTCCCGCGTGGTGCTGCAGCGCAGCGCAAGTTTATCGGGCAATCCCGTCATCTGGGCGAATATCCTTGCGGCAACAGGTCGCAGGCGGCGCAAGATCAGCAGCACATTTCCGCCGATCCGCATGATCCTTCCCCAAATGTCCTTTGGGGAAGATCGAGCCATGAAGATCGTCGTTCTGGGTGCAGGTGTCATCGGGGTGACGAGCGCGTGGTATCTTGCCCGCGCGGGCCACCAGGTCACGGTGGTGGACCGCCAACCCGCCGCCGCGATGGAAACCTCGTTTGCCAATGCGGGCGAGATCTCGCCGGGCTATTCGACGCCTTGGGCCGCGCCCGGCATTCCGCAGAAGGCGCTGCGCTGGATGTTCCAGCGCCATGCGCCGCTGGTGCTGCACGCCTCGGCCGATCCCCAGCGCATCGGCTGGATCGGGAAGATGCTGCGCAACTGCACGGCGGATGCCTATGCCGTGAACAAGTCGCGCATGATGCGGATCGCCAACTATTCGCGCGACTGCCTTGGTGCCCTGCGGGCCGAGACGGGCATCCATTATGACGAGCGGACGCGCGGCACGCTGCAGGTCTTCCGCGACGCCTACCAGCTCACGGCCGTGCAGAAGGACATCGAGGTCCTGCGTGCGGACGGCGTTCCCTTCGAGATGCTGGACGCCGAGGGCTGCGTCGCGGCCGAGCCGGGGCTCGACTTCTCGCGCCACCTCCTCGCGGGCGGGCTCCGGCTGCCCATGGACGAGACAGGCGACTGCCATGTCTTTACCCAGCGCCTTGCCGCGCTGGCCGAGGCTGAAGGCGTGAAGTTCCTCTACGAAACCTCCATCGACCGGCTGGAAGGATCGTCATCGCGCATTACCGCCGTGCAGACCTCGGCCGGCCGGCTGGTGGCGGACGGCTTTGTCGTGGCGCTGGGCAGCTATTCGCCCGCGCTGGTCGCGCCCTTCGGGATGAAGCTGCCGGTGCACCCGGTGAAGGGCTATTCGCTGACCCTGCCGATCGTGGACGAGTCGCGTGCCCCGGTGTCCACCGTCATGGACGAGACCTACAAGGTCGCGATCACCCGGCTGGGCGACCGCATCCGCGTGGGCGGGCTGGCGGAACTCGCGGGCTTCGACCTGTCGCTGTCGCCGCGCCGACGGGCGACGCTGGCGAAGTCGGTGGGCGAGCTCTTCGGCGGCGCGGGCGATCTGGACCGGGCGAGCTTCTGGACAGGCCTGCGCCCCATGACGCCCGACGGGACACCCATCGTCGGCGCAAGCCCCATCGGCAACCTGTGGCTGAACACCGGTCACGGCACGCTCGGCTGGACCATGGCGGCAGGCTCGGGCCGCGTGCTGGCCGACCTCATCAGCGGCCGCACCCCCGAAATCAAGAGCGACGATCTCGGTTACGCCCGTTACCAGCGCCGCAAGGCGCGGGTCGCCGTGGGAGCGGTGCAGGCGGCCTGAGGTCAGAAGTCGACGGCGAGGCCCTTGCGTTCGTAATCGCCGTAGCGGACGGGTTCCGGCCCGTCCCGGCCGCCCAGTTCGGGCGGCAGATCCAAGGGCGCGGCCTTGCGGCGCCGCTCCTCGGCCTCGGCCAGTGCGCGGCGGGCGGGCGGGGGCAGATGCGCCCATTCGGGGCGGTCCTCGGGCAGGAGGGTGGGATCGGCAGGCTCGGTCATGGAAAACCCCGCGCTGGTTGGGTAATGCTGTCCTTCACCTAGGGACCGCGGGGACGATGGACAAGCAAGACGACCAGCCGAAACCCGGACCGGAGGCGCGGCCTGTCCGCAAACAGAAGCCGGTTCCGGCCGAAACGCCACAGGGGACTCTGCCCCCGCCGCCTCCGGAATACTTGGATGCAGAAGAGAGAACCAAGGCGTCTTCCGAGGCAAAGGTTGCACGAAAGCGGCCGGGCAAGGAGGGCAGGCGGCCCGGCAAGCGGGGACAATCCGTCGGAGAGACCGCACGTCCCGAGCGCACGGCTGGTCCCCATGCGGCAAGGTCCGGAGCGCTGCGGCTTCTGACGGCAGTGCGCGAGGGCGCGACGCTGTCCGAGGCCGAGGGCAACCTGCGCGACCTGTCCCCGCCCGAACGCGCCCGCGCCTGCAGGCTCGCCGCCGCCACGCTGCGTCACCGCAGCCGCGCCGAGGCGGTGCTGGCGCCGCTGCTTGCCCGCCGCCCCCGCCCCGAGACGCTGGACCTGCTGCAACTCGCCGTGACCGAGATGCTGGGCGAGAGCGAAGCCCCGCATGGCGCCGTCAACGCCGCCGTGGCGCTGGCGCGCGCGGGCGGCCCCAAGGCCAAGGCCGCCGCCGGGATGGTCAACGCCGTGCTGCGCCGGGCCGCCGAGGCACAGGCGGCCTGGGACGCGGCGCCGCCGCCGCGCCTGCCGGACTGGCTGCGCAGCCCCGTCGTTGCCCGCTGGGATGAGGCCACGGCGCTTGCCATCGAGACCGCGCATGAACGCGGTGCGCCTCTGGACCTGACGCCGCACGGGCCCGCGCCCGGCGAGGTGCTGCCCACCGGCAGCCACCGCCTGCCTGCAGGCACGCAGGTCACGGCGCTGCCAGGCTATGCCGATGGGCAATGGTGGGTGCAGGATGCCGCCGCCGCCCTGCCGGCGCGGCTGCTGGCGCCGCAGGCGGGAGAACTCATCGCCGACCTTTGCGCCGCGCCGGGCGGCAAGACGATGCAGCTTTCGGCGGCGGGCGCGCGCGTCACCGCCATCGACCTGTCGCCGCAACGCCTGGCGATGGTGGCCGAGAACCTCACCCGCGTAGGGCTGTCCGCTGACCTCGTGGCGGCTGATGCGCTGGACTGGCATCCCGAGACGCCGCTGGACGCCGTGCTGCTCGACGCGCCCTGTTCCGCCACCGGCACGATCCGCCGCCATCCCGAACTGCCGCTGATCCGCGACGGCGCGATGATCCCCGACCTCGTGCGGCTTCAGGCGCGGCTGATCGACCATGCGCTTTCGCTGCTGAAGCCGGGCGGGCGGCTGGTCTATGCGGTCTGCTCGCTGCACCCGGCAGAGGGCGAGGCGCAACTGGACGCGGCGCTCACCCGCCATCCGGGGCTGCGGGTCGATGCGCCCGATCCCGCGCAATGGGACCCGGACTGGATCACCGAGGGGGGCGCGATCCGCACCCGGCCCGACCATTGGCCCGACCTTGGCGGGCTGGACGGGTTCTTTATCGTGCGGCTGATCGCGCCCTGACTGGTGCGGCTGGCTTCGCTTGCTGGACTCCACCGAGCCAGCAAGCGGCTCTTTCTTCTTTGCTCAAATATCCTCCGGGGGTGCGGGGGTGGAAAACCCCCGCTCGCGGCGGTGACGCAAGGCCACCGGCTCAGCTCCATCCGACCTCCGACAGAAAGATATACCCCGCTCCGTAGATCGTCTTGATCAGGCGCGGGTTCTTGGGGTCCTCGCCCAGCTTGGTCCGCAGGCGCGAGATCCGCACGTCCATCGCCCGGTCGAAGCTGTCCCCCGCCGTGCCGCCCAGCGATTCGAGCATCTGTGTCCGGCTGATCAGCCGGCGCGGGCTGTCGAGGAACATCCGCAGCATCTCGGCCTCGGCATGGCTCAGCGGCGTTTCCTCGCCGTCGGGGCCGGTCAGCAGGTAACGGTCGAAATCCGCGCTCCAGCCGGAAAAGCGGGCAGTCTGGCCGTTGCGGGCGGCCTCGCGCGCGGGCTTGCGCAGCCGGGCGCGGATACGGGCCACGACCTCGGCAGGGTCGAAGGGCTTGATCACATAATCGTCGGCGCCGAGTTCCAGTCCCGTCACCCGGTCCTGCACCTGTGCGCGGCCCGAGATGATGATGATCGCGGCGCCCGACTGCGTGGCCAGCCTGTGGACCAGCGCCAGCCCGTCGCGGTCGGGCAGGCCCAGGTCGATCAGGCAGGCGTCGGGGGTCATCCGGCGCAGGGCGGCCTCGAACTCGGTCGCGCGGCCGAAGCCCGCGGTTCGGAAGCCCGCCTCCTCCAGCGCGTCGGCCAGCAGGCGGCGGATGTCGGGCTCGTCGTCGAGGATCGCGATCAGCGGCGGGTCACTTGTCATCGGGCAGGCCTGCGAAAAGGGCGTTGAGGGCGGCGGCGTCGAAGGGCTTGGTCAGCACGGGATGGCGCAGGCCCTGCCGTTCGGGATCGTCGGGGGGCCGCGCGGTCATCAGGATCAGAGGCGGGCCAAGCGCGCCCAGATCAGCGCCCGAGCCGTCGCCCAGTTGCAGGTCCGACAGGATCACCGACAGCCCCGGCAGGTCAGCCAGCGAGCGCGCCTCGGAGAGCGAGCCCGCCTCGATCACCTGATGGCCCATGCCGGTCAGCATCTCGCGCAGCGTTTCACGGATCAGGTCGTCGTCGTCCACCAGCAGCACCAGCCGCCGTGCGACGCGCTGGAAGGGCAGGCGCAGCCGCACCCGCGCGCCGCCACCCGGCGCGTTGTCCAGCCGCAGCGTCCCCCCGGCGAGCTTCGTCTGGTCATAGACCATCGGCAGGCCCAGCCCTGATCCCTGGCCGGCCTTGGTGGTGAAGAAGGGTTCGGTCGCGCGGGCCAGCGCCTCGGCCGAGAAGCCGGGACCCGAGTCGGTCACGGTCAGCTCCAGCCAGCGGCCGCGGACGCGCGCCGTCAGGCGGATCGCGCCATGGGTGCTGCCCGACCCGACCCCGGTGCCCGAGATCGCGTCCCGCGCGTTCAGCATCAGATTCAGCAGCGAGTCCTGCAGCGAGCCGGGATCCAGCAGGACCGCGCCTTCCGGCAGGTCGCAGTCGAGTTCCAGCGCGATTCCCCGCCCCAGCGAGGGCCGGGCCATGGTCACGAGCTGTTCCAGCAGCGCGGGCAGGTCCACCGGCTCGGGTTGAAGCCGGCGAGGTCCCGTGATCGTGGCAATGCGGTCCAGCAGCACCGCGCCGCGCCGGGCGGCGGCCAGCGTCCCCTGCACGTCGCCCGCCGCCTCGGGCGGCAGGGCCATCCGCGCCAGCCGCCCCTGCAGCCCCAGGATGATCGTCAGCAGGTTGCCGAAGTCATGCGCGAGGCCAGAGGTCATCTGCGCGGCCAGTTCGCGCCGGGCGGCATGGGTCAGCGCCTCGCGCGAGTTCACCTCGGCGGTGACGTCGGTGGACAGGACATAGGCGCCCTCGCCTTGGGGATCGGGGGTCAGGGCCACGCGGATGCGGCGGCCCGATTCGGCATGGGTGACCTCGATCACCTGCGGCTCGCCGGCCAGCGCGCGGATGAGGGCCGGGCGGATGCTCTCGAAGGTCTCGCCCAGCACCTCGGCCGCGGTCAGGCCGATGATGGCGCGGGCCACGCCGGGAAACACCATGCCGAGCTGGTTGTTGGAAAAGGTATAGCGGCCCTCGGCGTCCACATGGGCGATATGGGCGGGCACCATGGCCGTGACCTGCCGGGTGCGGGCCTCGGCCTCGGTCAGGACGCGCTTGGCTTCCTCCAGCGCGGCATTGGTCGCGGCCAGCTGGCGGTTCGCGGCCGACAGCCGCTCGGCATGGGCGAGAAGCTGGTCCGACAGTTCCTCGGACCGGGCGCGCAGCAGCGCCTCGGTCCGCTTGATGTCGGTGATGTCGGTATAGACGGCGATCCAGCCGCCCTGCGCCAGAGGCGCCCCCTCGACCGAGATGGTGCGGCCATCGGGTCGGGTGCGTTCCAGGTAATGCGGCTGAAAGGTGCGGGCCTGCTCGACGCGAAGGCGCACGGCGACCTCGGGGTCGTCCTGCGGGCCATATTCGCCGCGGGCGACCAGAAAGGCGATGGTGTCCTGAAAGCTCGCGCCCGGCTGGACCAGACGGTCAGGCAGGTCGAACATCTGCTGATAGGGGCGGTTCGACAGCGCCAGCCGCAGGTCGGCGTCGAAGATGGAAATCGCCTGCTGAATCAGGTTCAGCCCGGATCGTGTCAGTTCTTCGTGGCTGTCCAGAGGAGTCATTTGTCCATGGCTATCATCGCCTTTCGCTTCGCGGAAGCCGGTAACAATTCGTAAGGATCGGGCAAAACTCGGGCAAGATTCGCCCGCCACACAGAAAGGCGCAGGCGGAAGGGGAGTTCTGCCTGCAACGGCCCGGTGCCGTAAAAGGGAGTGAGGATGAAAGCAGTCGCTGCGCCCGACGCGGGCCTGCGGTCGATCCCTGCGCTGCTGGCGCGGAACGCCGCATCGCTGGGGACCCGGCCCGCCTATCGGGAAAAGGAATTCGGCATCTGGCAATGCTGGACCTGGTCGCAGGCGCAGGAGGAGATCCGCGCCCTTGCGCTGGGCTTCCTCGCGCTGGGCCTGAACCGCGGCGATCACGTGGCGATCATCGGCCGCAACCGCCCCGCGCATTACTGGTCGATGGTGGCCGCGCAGATGTGCGGCGCGATCCCCGTGCCGCTGTATCAGGACGCGGTCGCCTCCGAGATGGCCTATGTGCTGGGCCATTCCGGCGCCCGCTTCGTCGTCTGCGGCGACCAGGAGCAGGTGGACAAGGTGATCGAGGCCGAGGGCGAGGCCCACACGGTCGAGCAGATCATCTACACCGACAAGCGGGGCATGCGGAAATACGACCATTCCCGCATGAACTGGCTCAAGGACGTGCAGGCCGAGGGCCGCGTCGCCCACCAGCGCTTCAGCGCGGAACTGGACGCCCGCATCGCGGAACTGGATTACGACAGCACCTGCGTGATGCTGTACACCTCGGGGACCACCGGCAAGCCCAAGGGCGTGGTGCTGTCGAACCGCAACGTGATCGAGACGGCGCGCAACTCCTCGGAATTCGACAAGCTGAAGCCGACCGAAGAGGTGCTGGCCTATCTGCCGATGGCCTGGGTCGGGGACTTCATCTTCTCGGTGGGCCAAGCCTACTGAAAAAAAAAATGCGTGAACTGCCCGGAAGGGCCGCACACGATGATGACCGACCTGCGCGAGATCGGCCCGACCTATTTCTTCGCGCCCCCTCGCGTCTTCGAGGGCCAGCTGACCAACGTCATGATCCGGATGGAGGACGCGGGCCGGATCAAGAAATGGCTCTTCGACCATTACATGCGGCTGGCCCGCCGCGTGGGCACGGCCCTGACGGACGGCCGCCCCGTGGGTGCGATCGACCGGCTGCGCTATGGCTTGGGGAACCTGCTGGTCTTCGGCCCCCTGAAGAACACGCTGGGCTATTCGCGCATCCGCGTGGGCTATACCGCGGGCGAGGCCATCGGGCCCGAGATCTTCGACTTCTACCGCTCGCTGGGCATCAACCTGAAGCAGCTCTACGGCCAGACCGAGGCCACGGTCTTCATCACCCAGCAGCCCGACGGCCAGGTGCGCGCCGACACGGTGGGCGTGCCCTCGCCCGGCGTCGAGGTCCGGATCGCCGAGAACGGCGAGGTCTTCTACCGCTCGCCCGGCACCTTTGTCGAATACTACCAGAACCCGGAATCCACCGCCTCGACCAAGGACCGCGAGGGCTGGGTGGCCACGGGCGACGCGGGCTTCTTCGAGCAGGGCTCGGGCCACCTGCGGATCATCGACCGCGCCAAGGACGTGGGGCGCATGGCCGACGGCTCGCTGTTCGCGCCGAAATATGTGGAAAACAAGCTCAAGTTCTACCCGAACATCTTGGAAGCCGTGGTGCTGGGGAACGGGCGCGACTATTGCACCGCCTTCATCAACATCGACCTGACGGCGGTGGGCAACTGGGCCGAGCGGAACAACATCGCTTATGCGAGCTACCAGGAACTCGCCGGCCACCCGCAGGTCTACGAGACGATTCGGAAGCACGTCGAGGAGGTGAACGCGAGCGTGGCGCAGGACCCAATGCTGTCGGGCTGCCAGATCCATCGCTTCCTGATCCTGCACAAGGAACTGGACGCCGACGATGGCGAGATGACCCGCACCCGCAAGGTCAAGCGCGGCGTGATCGCCGAGAAATACGCCGACCTGATCTCCGCGCTCTATGACGGGCGCAACTCGGTCTATACCGAGACCGAGGTCACCTATGAGGACGGCCGCAAGGGCCGGCTCAAGGCCACGCTGCGGATCGAGGACGTCCGCACCACCCCCACGCCCGCGCAGAGGATGGCCGCCGAATGAGCCCGACCTCCCAGACGATCCTGTCCGAACTCGCGCCGCCGCCTGCTGCGCCTGCGCCCAGCGCCGATGGCTATGTCACCGCCGATGGCCGCAAGATCGGCGGCGTGCTGATGGACCTGCGCCACATCACCCTGCGCTTCGGCGGCGTGACCGCGATCAAGGACATCTCCTTCGACATCCGCGAGGGCGAGATCCGCGCCATCATCGGCCCGAACGGCGCCGGCAAGTCCTCGATGATGAACGTCATGTCGGGCTTCTACGTCCCGCAGGAAGGCGAGGTCTGGTTCCGCGGCGCCAAGCGCCCGCCCATGCGGCCCTATCAGGTGGCGCGCCAAGGTTTGGCGCGGACCTTCCAGAACATCGCGCTCTTCGACGGGATGAGCGTGCTGGACAACATCATGACCGGGCGGCTGACGATGATGAAATCGTCGCTGCTGGAGCAGGCGCTCTGGTGGGGCCGCGCCGAGGCCGAGGAAACCCGCCACCGCGAGCAGGTCGAGAAGATCATTGACTTTCTTGAGATTCAGAACATCCGCAAGACTCCGGTCGGGCGGCTGCCCTATGGCCTGAAGAAGCGGGTCGAACTGGCCCGCGCGCTGGCGGCGGAACCCAAGCTCCTGATGCTCGACGAGCCGATGGCGGGCATGAACGTCGAGGAGAAGGAGGACATGTCCCGCTTCATCCTCGACGTGAACGACGAGTTCGGCACCACCATCGCGCTGATCGAGCACGACATGGGCGTGGTCATGGACCTTTCCGACCGGGTGGTCGTCATGGACTACGGCCGCAAGATCGGGGACGGGACGCCCGACGAGGTCCGCAACAACCAGGAAGTCATCGACGCCTACCTGGGGGTCGCCCATGACTGATCCGACCCACGGCGGGGCGCCGCACCGTCGATACACATCCGATGCACAGTCGATGCACATCGCGTGCAGACGCAACCGCGCCCGGAGGGCCTGCTGATGGAACAGCTTCTCTACGCCTCCGAGGTCCTCGTGAACGGCCTCATGGCCGGGGTCATGTACTCGCTGGTCGCGCTGGGCTTTGTCCTGATCTTCAAGGCCTCGGGCGTCTTCAACTACGCGCAGGGGGTGCTGGCGCTCTTCGCCGCGCTGACGCTGGTCGGCATCCAGCAGGGGCAGGTGCCCTTCGCCCATCTGATCAACGCGATCACCGGCAGCCACATCTCCTCCTTCGGCTGGACCGTGCCCTCGCTGCTGGCGATCCTGCTGACGGCGCTGGTGATGGTGGGCCTCGCCATCCTGATCGAGGCGCTCGTGCTCAAGCACCTCGTGGGGCAGGAGCCGATCATCATGTTCATGGCGACGATCGGGCTTGCCTATTTCCTGGAAGGCTTGGGCGACATCATGTGGGGCGCCGACGTCAAGACGCTGGACGTGGGCCTGCCGCAGGGGATCTCGGACACGGCCGAGGCCTGGACGGCGGCGCTGACCGGCTACGGCTTCTTCATCGACCGGCTGGACATCTGGGCCACGGTCATCGCGGCGCTTCTGGTCGCGGCGCTGGTGGCCTTCAGCCAGTACACCAAGCAGGGCCGCGCCATGCGGGCGGTCGCCGACGACCACCAGGCGGCGCTGTCGGTCGGCATCTCGCTGCGCTTCATCTGGGTCATGGTCTGGTCGATCGCGGGCTTCGTGGCCCTGGTCGCGGGCATCATGTGGGGCACCAAGTCGGGGGTGCAGTTCTCGCTGAGCCTCATCGCGCTCAAGGCCCTGCCGGTCCTGATGCTGGGCGGCTTCACCTCGATCCCCGGCGCCATCGTCGGCGGCCTCATCATCGGCGTGGGCGAGAAGCTCTTCGAGTTCTACATCGGCCCGATGGTCGGCGGCGCGACCGAAAGCTGGTTCGCCTATGTGCTGGCGCTGATCTTCCTGGTCTTCCGCCCGCAGGGCCTGTTCGGCGAACGGATCATCGAGCGTGTGTGACGCCTCTCCGTTCCGATCTTCTGTCCAGAAATATCCTCCGGGGGTCCGGGGGTGGAAAACCCCCGGTGCGACCGTGACGAAAGGACCGACCGATGCTCTATCGTGAAGCCGGCGACTTCAAGACCAGCTACCGGGACGACAGCCAGACCTTTCCGCTGAAGCTCGACCGGATGGGCTACTGGGTCACGCTGGCGGTGGCCTTCGGGGTGATACCTTTCGTCATCACCGACTACTGGGCCAACGCGGTGCTCGTGCCCTTCCTGATCTACGCCATCGCGGCGCTGGGGCTGAACATCCTCGTGGGCTTCGGCGGACAGGTGAGCCTCGGGACCGGGGGCTTCATGGCGGTGGGCGCCTATGCGACCTACAAGCTGACGACCACCTTCCCCGAGATCTCGCTGCTGATCCATATCCTGCTGGCAGGCGGGATCACCGCGGCGGTGGGGGTGTTCTTCGGCCTGCCGTCCTTGCGCATCAAGGGCTTCTACCTTGCCGTCGCGACGCTCGCCGCGCAGTTCTTCCTTGTCTGGCTCTTCAACAAGGTGCCGTGGTTCTACAACTACTCGGCCTCGGGGCAGATCACCGCGCCGGAACGCACCTTCCTGGGCTATGTCATCAGCGGCCCGGCGACCTCGGCCCCGGCGAAATACCTCGTCTGCCTTGCCTTCGCGGTGGCGCTGGCCTGGGTGGCGCGGAACCTCACGCGCGGCACGGCAGGGCGCAAGTGGATGGCGATCCGCGACATGGACATCGCGGCCGAGATCATCGGGGTGAACCCGCTGACCGCCAAGATGAGCGCCTTCGCCGTCTCGTCCTTCTTCATCGGCGTCGCGGGCGCGCTGCTCTTCTCGATCTACCTGGGTGCGGCCGAGGCCAGCGAGACCTTCGGGATCAACAAGTCCTTCCTCGTGCTCTTCATGGTCATCATCGGCGGCCTGGGGTCCATCTTCGGCAGCTTCGCGGGCGCGGCCTTCCTGGTTGTCCTGCCGGTCTTTCTCAAGAACGTGCTGGTGGGCGCCTTCGGCTGGCCCACGGACTTGGCCGCCCATGTCGAGCTGATGATCGTGGGCGCGCTGATCGTCTTCTTCCTGATCGTCGAGCCGCATGGCCTTGCCCAGCTCTGGCGGCTGACCAAGGAAAAGCTGCGGCTCTGGCCGTTCCCGCATTAAGCCGAACCGGGCCGAACCCGGCACAACCATAAATCTTCTGGGAGGAACCTGATGAAACTTCGCTTCGCCGCCGCCGTCGCGGCCGCCATGATGGCCGCAGCCCCGGCCCTTGCCGACCTGACCGTGCCGAACCTCAGCTATCGCACCGGCCCTTACGGCGCGAACGGCAACCAGTATGCCGACGGCTTCAACGACTATTTCACCCTGCTGAACGAGCGCGACGGCGGCATCGGCGGGCAGAAGATCCTGACGCCCGAATGCGAGACCGCCTACAACACCGAGAAGGGGGTCGAGTGCTACGAATCGACCAAGGGCAACAATGCGCTGGTCTACAACCCCTTCTCGACCGGCATCACCTACCAGCTGATCCCCAAGGTCGCGGCCGACGGCATCCCGATGGTGACGCCGGGCTACGGGCGGACCTCGGCCAAGGACGGCAGCGTCTTCCAGTGGGTCTTCAACCCGCCGGCGAACTACTGGGACGGCGCCTCGGTCATCGTCAAGCATCTGCTGGACGTGAACGGGGGCGACCTGAACGGCAAGACCATCGCGCTGGTCTACCACAACTCGGCCTTCGGGAAGGAGCCGATCCGCACGCTGGAGGAGCTGTCCAAGAAGCACGGCTTCACCCTGAGCCAGATCCCCGTCGATCCCCCCGGGCAGGAACAGAAGTCGCAGTGGCTGCAGATCCGCCGCGAAAAGCCGGACTACGTGATCCTCTACGGCTGGGGCGTGATGAACCAGGCGGCGATCCAGGAGGCCGCGAACATCCGCTATCCGATGGAGAACCTGATTGGCATCTGGTGGGCCGGGGGCGAGGTGGACGTGGAGCCCGCGGGCGCGGCCGCCAACGGCTACAAGTCCGCGACCTTCAACGGCGTGGGGATGGACTATCCCTTCTACGGTGACCTGAAGACCCATGTGCTGGACACCGGCAAGGCCTCGGGGGGCGGCGCCCATGTCGGCAAGGCCATGTATTCGCGCGGCATGTATGCGGCGCTGATCATCGCCGAGGGGATCAAGAAGGCGCAGGAATTGGCCGGCACGCCCGAGATCACGGCCGCGCAGATGCGCGACGGGCTGGAGGCGCTCGAGATCACCGAGGCGCGGATGACGGAACTGGGCCTGCCCGGCTTCGGTCAGCCCTTCCAGCTGTCCTGCCAGAACCACGGCGGCAGCGGCATGGGCATGATCCAGCAGTGGGACGCCTCGGCCAAGCAGTGGAAGCTGATCACCGACTTCATCCAGCCCGACGAGGACGTGCTGCAGCCGCTGATCCAGGCGGATGCCCAGGCCTTCGCGGCCGAGAACAGCATCCAGCCGCGCTGCAACTGATCGCTTCGCCCCGGCGGTCCGCCGCCGGGGCATCCCACCCCGAGGAGCCCGAGCCCATGCTGGACGCCGTTGCCGCCGCACCCGTGACCCCCGCCCGCGCGGGCGAGGCGCTGCTTGAGGTCAACAACATCGAGGTCATCTACAACCACGTCATCCTAGTCCTGAAGGGCGTGAGCCTGTCGGTCCCCAAGGGCTCGATCACGGCGCTGCTGGGCGGAAACGGCGCGGGCAAGACGACGACGCTGAAGGCGGTCTCGAACCTGCTGAAATCTGAACGCGGCGAGGTCACCAAGGGCGCGATCACCTATCGCGGCGAGAACGTCACCGACCTCGACCCCGCGGCGCTGGTGAAGAAGGGCGTCATCCAGGTGATGGAGGGCCGCCACTGCTTCGAGCACCTGACGGTGGAGGAGAACCTGCTGACCGGCGCTTATACCCGCACCGACGGGGCGGCTGCGGTCCGGCGCGACCTCGAGATGGTCTATGAATATTTCCCCCGCCTGAAGGAGCGGCGGAAGTCGCAGGCGGGCTACACCTCGGGCGGCGAGCAGCAGATGTGCGCCATGGGCCGCGCGCTCATGTCCCGCCCCGAGACGATCCTGCTGGACGAGCCCTCGATGGGCCTCGCTCCGCAGCTGGTCGAGCAGATCTTCCAGATCGTGAAGAAGGTGAACGAGGGCGAGGGCGTGACCTTCCTGCTGGCCGAGCAGAACACCAACGTCGCCCTGCGCTATGCCCATTACGGCTATATCCTGGAAAGCGGCCGCGTGGTGATGGACGGCGAGGCGGCCGCCCTGCGCGAGAACCCCGACGTGAAGGAATTCTACCTCGGCATGGCCGAGGAGGGCCGCAAGTCCTTCCGCGACGTGCGGTCCTATCGCCGCCGCAAGCGCTGGCTGGCCTGAGGAGGCCCGCATGGACGACAACGGCGACGGCTGGATCGACGCCGCCCGGCTGGACAGCCCGGGCACGGGCGGGCACCGGTCCTATGTGGGGCCGCCGGACCAGTATGACTTCATGGGCGCGACCCAGTTCCGGCTGCTGACCGCGCTGGGGCTGCGCGAGGACCATCACCTGCTTGACCTCGGCTGCGGCTCGCTGCGGGCAGGGCGGCTCTTGATGTTCTACCTGCGGCCCGGCCGCTATCACGGGATCGAGCCGAACAGTTGGCTGATCGACGAGGCCCGCGCCCGCGAGATCGGCGCCGACGCCTTCGACCTTCGCCATCCTTGGCTGGATGACAACCCCGACATGCGGATGGATGTCTTCGGCCGCAGCTTCGACTTCATCGTGGCGCAGTCGGTGTTCTCGCACACGGGCGGCGGGATGCTGGACCGGGCGCTGGCCAATGCAGCGCCGGTCCTGAGCCCGGGCGGGCAGTTCCTGTTCACCGTGCTGGACGAGACCACCCCCGCCTGGCCGATCCTTGCGCGCGGCGACGAAGCCGAAGGCTGGATCTATCCCGATTGCGTGGGATTCGCCCGCGAGGACGTGCTGGCGCGTTGCGCCCGGGCGGGCCTGTCGGCCGAGCCGCTGGATTGGTACCACCCGCGCCAGTGCTGGTATCGCGCCGTTCCCGCCGGGCCGGCGCTTCTGACGCCGGACCAGCGCGCCCTTCTGGGAAGGGGCGCGGTCCTGTTCGACCCTCGTTTTCCGACGGACAATCTGCCGAGGACATGCGCGTGAGCCATTACGACGACCTGGAAATCCGCAGCGCGGACGAGCGCGAGGCCGGTCTGGCCGAGGCGCTGGCGCGCGCCATCTCGAACGCGCAGACGGCGCCGGCGCTTGCGCGCGCGCTGCGTGACGTGGAACCGGGCGCCGTGCGGACCCGCGCGGACCTCGCCCGCCTGCCGGTGATCCGCAAGTCGGAACTCTCCGAGGCGCAGAAGAAGAAGCCTCCCTTCGGCGGCTACACGACGCGCCACCCGCATGAGTTCCACCATGTCTTCCAGTCGCCTGGCCCGATCTACGAGCCCGGCCGGGTGGATGCCGACTGGTGGCGGCTGGGGCGCTTCGCCTTCGCGGCGGGGCTGTCCAGCAGCGACATCCTGCAGAACTGCTTCGGCTATCACCTGACCCCGGCCGGGATGATGTTCGAAAGCGCCGCCCGCGCGGTCGGCGCGGCGGTCCTGCCAGCGGGGACGGGCCAGACGGAACTGCAGGTGCGCGCCGCCGCCGACATCGGCACCACGGCCTATTCCGGGACGCCCGATTACCTGAAGGTGATCCTCGACAAGGCGGACGAGATGGGGGTGGTGCTTGGCTTCACCCGTGCGCTGGTGTCGGGGGGCGCGCTCTTCCCCTCGCTGCGGCAGGGCTATGCCGACCGGGGCATCGCCACGCTGCAATGCTATGCGACCGCCGATGTGGGGCTGATCGCCTATGAATCCGAGGCGATGGAGGGGATGATCGTGGACGAGGGCGTGATCGTCGAGATTGTCCGTCCGGGCACCGGCGACCCGGTGCCGGAAGGCGAGGTGGGCGAGGTCCTGGTGACCACGCTGAACGCCGACTATCCGCTGATCCGGTTCGCGACCGGCGACCTGTCCGCGATCATGCCGGGGGAAAGCCCCTGCGGGCGCACCAACATGCGGATCAAGGGGTGGATGGGCCGCGCCGACCAGACCGCCAAGATCAAGGGCATGTTCGTCCGCCCCGAGCAGGTCGCCCAGCTTGTCGCCCGCCACCCCGACGTGTCACGCGCCCGTGTCATCGCCGATCGGCGCGATGAAATGGACGTGATGGTCGTGCAACTGGAAACCCTTGAACAGAACCCGGCGCTATACGAAGCGACGGTGCTGGATGCACTGAAGCTCAAGGGCCGGGTCGAGCTGGTTGCTCCTGGATCGCTGCCGAACGACGGCAAGGTGATCGAGGATCGGCGCAGCTACGGCTGAGGACGGCCCCAAGAAGGGGAACGACATGGTCGGAAACGGGATGACGGGGCGGTTTGCCGCCCTTGTGGCGGCGGGTATCGCGCTGGGCGCGCCTCTGGGCGCGGCGGCGCAACAGCCGCCGGTGGTGGTGCCGGGCGGCGCGGTCCCTTCGGCCGAGGACGAAGCGCTGTGGAGCGTGGCGCAGGCCCAGGGCACGGCCGAGGCGTATCGCAACTATCTGACGCGCTTCCCCGCCGGCGCCCATGTGCCCGAGGCGCGGGCGCGGCTGGGGCAACTGCTGGCGGGTTCGCAGCCCGTCGTGACAGGGCCGCCCGCGGCACCTGCCGCGACGCCCCCCGCCGCGTCTTCCGCGGCGCCCCCGGCCACGCCGGCTGCGCCTGCGGTGACGCCCCCGCCGGCGCCGACCCCCGTGACCTCGACCCCCCTGACGCCCGCGACCGAGGTGCCGCCCGCGCAGTCGCCCGCCCAAGCCGCCCGCGCCGAGGTGCAGGCCGCCGAGGGCGCGGGCACCGAGGCGACGCTGAACCTCAGCCCCGAGGACCGGCGCGCGATCCAGTCTCGGCTGACGGTGCTGGGGCATGACACGCGCGGCGTGGATGGCGTCTTCGGCTCGGGCACGCGCCGGGCGATCCGGGACTGGCAGACGAGCCGGGGCTATGCCCCGTCGGGCTACCTGACCTCGGCCCAGGCGGCGGAACTGCGGACCGGCACGCCCGCGCCCGCGCCTGCCACGCCTGCGCCATCGGCCCCGGCGACCGGGGCGACGGCGGCGAGCGAGGCCGCGCTGGAACTGACGGCCACGCAGAAGCGCATCATTCAGTCGCGCCTGAACCTGCTGGGGCACGACACGCGGGGGATCGACGGCGCCTTCGGCTCGGGCACCCGGCGGGCGATCACCGCCTGGCAGCAGGCCAACAACCTGCCAGCGACAGGTTTCCTGACCCGCGCCGACGCGGATACGCTGATGAACGCGGGCACGACGCCCCCCGGCCGCCCCGTCAGCGACGCGGAAACGGCCGCACGGGACGAACTGGCGCTGAACCTGACGCGCGAGGACCGGGTGGCCGTCCAGCAGGCGCTGGTGCAGGCGGGCCATGACACGCGGGGGGTGGACGGCACCTTCGGTTCGGGCACCCGCCGGGCCATCCGGGACTGGCAGACGGCGCGGAACGAGGCCGCGACGGGCTACCTGACGGGGGCGCAGTACAGCGCCCTGCGCGGGGGCACCTCGACGCCCGCCGCGCCCGCCGTGCCGGTCGTGACCCCCGGGCCCGGCGCCACGGCCGAGGAGGAGGCGCGTCTGGCCCTGGACGCCATCGGCCGGACCGAGGTGCAGTCGCGGCTGAGCGCGCTGGGCTATGACCCGAACGGCATCGACGGGCGCTTCGGGTCCGGGACGCGGCGGGCGATCTCGGCCTGGCAGGGTGACAACGGGCTGGCCGCCACGGGCTACCTGAACGCGGACCAGCTGGCCCGGCTGCGCGCCCAGCGGCGGAACTGAGCAGGGGCGGGACGGGGGCGGAGGAAACCCGGCGCCCGTCCCGGTCCTTGTGCCCTGGAACGCACCGGGGAGACGCCATGATGATGATACCGCTACGCCTGGCCCTTGCCGCCTGCGTCCTTGCGCTGGCGGGGGCGGCCTGGGCCGAGGATCGCGCGGTGGTGATCGCCAACCGCGCCTATGACCATCTGCCCGACGTGGCCGATGTCCGTCCCGAGGCCGCCATGACGGCCTTGCGGCAGCAGGGCTATCGCGTGACCGAAGGACGGGACCTGACGGCGGACGGGATCCGCGCGGCCCTGCGTTTTCTTCTGGCCAGCGATGCCGATCCCGGCGCGCGGATCGTGGTGCTGATGGGGCGCTTTGCGCGCTCGGAGGGCGAAAGCTGGTTCCTGGGGCGCGAGGCAGGGCGCGAATCGCTGTCCAGCGTCGGGACGGCGGGGGTGCCGCTGTCGGTCGTCACCGAGCTGATGGAAGGCGGCCGTGGTCCGGCGGTGCTGCTGCTGGGCACCGACGCGCGCGTCTTCGACACGGGCGAGGGGCTGTGGCCCAACCTGGGGCGGGTCGCGGGTCCGGGCAGGGTCACGGTGATCGCGGGCTACACCGACGGGATCGGACGGGCCGCCGCCGTGCTGGCGCGGCCCGGCGTGTCGGTCGCGCAGGCCCTGGCGCAGGGAGAGTCGCTGCGGCTTGTGTCGCAGGGCGAGACCCCGGGCGCGCGTCCCGTGGTGGTGCCCGCCCCCGCACCCGCCCGGCCGGAAGAGGCCGAGGCCTGGGCGCGCGCCGTCGTGACGGACACGGCGGCGGGCTGGCGGGCCTATCTGGACAAGTATCCCCAGGGCGCCAACGCGGCCGAGGCGCGCAGGCGTCTCGAGCATGCGCCCCAGCGGCTGGAGGACGTGGTCCAGCCGGGGCCCGAAGAGATGGCGGCCTGGACGCGGGCCAAGCGGACGAACTCGGCCGAGGGCTATGCCGAGTTCCTGGGCAAATGGCCGCACAGCCTGTTCGCGGGTGCCGCGCGCGGGCGGATGGCCGAGTTGCAGGCGCCCGCCGCCCCGACCGGCAGCCCCGCGGCGGCCGAGGCCGCGCTGAACCTGGACCGGGCGCAGCGGGCGCAGGTCCAGCGGCAGTTGAGGCTGCTGACCTACGATACCGACGGGATCGACGGCAGCTTCGGGCCGCTGACGCGGAGGGCCATCGAACGCTTTCAGCGCAACGCGGGCGCCGAGCCCACGGGCTACCTGACAGGCGCGCAGGTCGACCTACTGGCGCGGCAGGCGGGCGAGCGCGCGCGCCGGCTGGAGGCCGAGGCGCTGGCGCGGCAGGAGGTGGAGGCGGCAGACGACCGCGAGGCTTGGGAGCAGAACCGGAGCCGGGGCGAGGCGGGTGCGCGCGACTATCTCGCGCGCTATCCGCAGGGGCTGTTTGCCGCCCACGCGCAGGCGGTGCTGGCCGAGGCCGCGCGGATGAATCGGGTCGAGGAGGACGCATGGGCCCGCGCCCGCGCCGCGGGCAGCGCCGCGGGCTGGCGCGAGTTCCTGGACAAGTATCCCCGAAGCCCGCGCGCGCCCGAGGCAAGGGCCGCGCTGGATGCGCTGGAAGGCCAGCTTGCCCGCGACCAGGCGGCCGAGACGCGGCTGGACCTGGCCGCCCCGATCCGGCAGGCCGTCCAGTTGCGCCTGCAGGCGCTGGGGCTTTACGCCGGCCCCGCCGACGGCGACCTGGGCCCCGAGACGCGGGCGGCGCTGCGGCGCTATCAGGCGGCGCGCAACCTGCGGCCCTCGGGCTATCTGAACCAGGCGACGATGGTGCGGCTGCTGGCCGATACGCTGCTGGGGCAGGACTGAACGGAAAACGCCCGCAGCGCGGGGCTGCGGGCGTTCCTGTCGATCGGACCAGGCCGAAAGGCGATCAGCCCTGGCGCGCCTTGAAGCGGCGGTTGGTCTTGTTGATCACGTAGACGCGGCCCTTGCGGCGCACAATCTGGCAGTCCCGGTGACGCTCTTTCAGCGAACGCAGCGAGTTGCGAACCTTCATCGGTTTTCTCCCTCTTCGCGGCGCTCGCATCGCGCCTTGAAACTGAAATGCCCCCGGTGACATGCCGGGGGCGGCGAAAGAATGGTGGGCGGTACTGGGATCGAACCAGTGGCCACTACGATGTCAACGTAGTGCTCTACCGCTGAGCTAACCGCCCGTGCCAGGTGATTCTGTTCCTTGCGGGAACGGAATCGCGTTGGTCGGCGTGTCTATAAGGCCAGCGATGCGCCCCCGCAAGTGCCCTTTTTCACCGGGGACGGCTCGGCTATACAGCGAAACGCAAGGACGATGAGAGGCCGCAGCCGATGATCCCGATGCCCGCCGCGATCGGCCCGACCTTTGACGTCATGCGGCCGGCAGACTGGGCAGGGGGCGTGATCTTCGCCTCGCCCCATTCCGGCCGCGACTATCCCGACTGGTTCCTGGCCGAATCGATGCTGGACCCGCATGTGCTGCGTTCGTCCGAGGATGCCTTCGTGGACCGGCTGATCGCGCCCGCGGTGGCAGCGGGCGCCGTCACGCTGACGGCCCGGGTGCCGCGCTGCGTGGTGGACCTGAACCGGGGCGCGGACGAACTGGACCCGGCCGCGATCGAGGGCACGCCCTCGCGCCGGACGGACCCCCGCATCCAGTCGGGGCTGGGGGTGATCCCCCGCGTGGTGGCGCAGGGCCGCGCGATTCGACGCGGTAAGCTGAGCGCCGCCGAGGCGCAGCGACGCATCGCGGCGCTGTGGCGGCCTTATCACGCGGCGCTCGAGTCGCTGATGGCCGAGGCCGTCGCGCGCCATGGCCGGGCGGTCCTGATCGATGTTCATTCCATGCCGCGCGAGGCGCTGCTGCACTTGCAGGCCCCGCCGCCCGAGATCGTGCTGGGCGACCGCAACGGCGCCTCGGCCGACCCCGCCGTCAGCGAGGCCGTGCATCGCGCCCTGGCCGATGCCGGGTTCCGGGTGCGCCGGAACTCTCCCTTCGCCGGCGCCCATGTGGCGGCGACCTATGGCCGGCCCTTGCGGGGGCGGCATGTGGTGCAGGTGGAGATCGACCGCTCGCTTTACATGGACGAGGGCGCGCTGCGGCCCCATGCGGGCTTCGACGAACTGGCCGCGCGGCTGGAAGGCGTGATCGCGCGGATCGCGCGGCTGCCCCTGGACGGCACCGGGCTGCCGCTGGCCGCCGAATGAGCGGGAGCGAGCCTGCGATGGCGCCCGAGCGGATGCGGTGGAAGGGGGCCAAGCTGGTCCTGACCTGCGAGGGCAGCCTGCTGGTCCTGCGCCGCGACGACATCCCCCCGATCAACTGGCCGGGCTGCTGGGACCTGCCCGGCGGCGCGCGCGAGGGCGACGAGACGCCCGAGGCCTGCGCCCTGCGCGAGCTGTCCGAGGAAACCGGCCTGCGCCTGGACCCCGCCCGGCTGATGGTGGCGCAGGCGCGCGAGCTGCCCCACAAGCCCGGCCGCGCGGGCTGGTACTTCCACGCCGAGATCACGCCCGCCGAAGCTGCCGCCGCGACCCTGGGCGACGAAGGGGCCGAGCTGCGGCTGATGCCCGTGGCCGAGTTCGTGGCGCATCCCCGGGCGGTTCCGCATTTCCCCGCCATCGTGGCCGAGATGCTGGGGCTGGCGCGCTGAGGTTTCAGGGCGCGCGCGGGCCCGCCTCGGCATGGGCGAGCGCCCGGACCACCGGCTTCATCGCGTCGCCCTTGACCATCCACGAGGTCGCGAAGGCGAAGGTCGCGATGGTTTCCAGCCAGAAGACGGGCCTGAGCGGCGCAAGCTGCGTCTTGACCGCGCTGGGCGACAGCAGGATCAGCGCGATCAGCGCCAGCGCACCAAGGATGATCCAGCCGCAGGCCCGATAGATGCCGTTGCTGGCGGCTTTTTCCGCATCGGGATGGGCGCCGCGCACGAAAAGCACCAGACAGAAGAGCGCGAGCGCCCCGAAGAACAGCGCCGCCCCCAGCCAGTGCAGCGTGCCGGACAGCGAAAAGCCCAGCACGCACTGGCTGAGGGTGCAGGCGACCGGAACGTCCGGCGCGGTCGGGATCAGCGCCACCGCCAGCGCCCCCAGCGAGGCCGCGCGCCCCGCCATCAGGTCGCTCAGCCATTCGCCGGGACGGGGGCGATAGCCCTCGTAGCTCCACAGGAAGACAGCGATGGCCGACAGCGTGCCGACAAAGACCTCGCGCATGGGGGAATAGTAATAGGCCGAGATGCTGGGCAGCAGGCTCTCGCCCCAGATTAGGCTGTAGATCAGCAGCGCGGGAGGCAGGAAATAGCCCAGAAGCCCGATCGCGCGCCGCACCCGCAGGAAGGACAGGACAAGGTCGTTCTCGGCCCGCTCCACCCGGCCGCCCGGATCGCCGTCAAGCATGGTTCCCGCCACTCCTTGCCCAAGGGGTGCAGGCTAGCACGATTCTCGCGTCAGCGAGCGATTTCCGACAGGATCGCCTGCGCGGCGGCGCGGGGGTCCGCCGCCTGCCAGACGGGGCGGCCGACGACGATGTGATCGGCGCCCGCGGCCAGCGCCGCGGCGGGGGTCTCGACCCGCTTCTGGTCGCCGAGCGCCGCGCCAGTGGGGCGGACGCCGGGCGTCACGATCAGGCGCGAGCCGGGCAGGGCGCGGATCGCCTGCGCCTCGCGCGGGCTTGCGATCACGCCGTCGGCCCCGGCCTCGAAGGCGCGGGCGGCGCGTTCCACGGTCAGGTCGTGCAGGTCGCCGGCCTGCATCATCCCGGCGTCGAGGTCGGCGCGGTCGAGCGAGGTCAGGATCGTGACGGCGAGGATCTTCAGTTGCGATCCCGCCGCGCCCTCCTTCGCGGCGCGCACCACATGGGGGTCGCCGTGGACAGTCAGGAAATCGAGGTCGAACTGCGCGAGGCCCCGGACGGCGGCTTCCACCGTCGCGCCGATGTCGAAAAGCTTCATGTCCAGGAAGATGCGCTTGCCGTGTTCCTGCTTGAGCTCATTGGCCAGCGCCAGCCCGCCCCCGGTCAGCATCCCCAGCCCGATCTTGTAGAAGGACACGGCGTCGCCCAGCGTCTTCGCCAGTTCCAGACCGGCCAGCGCGTTGGGCAGGTCCAGCGCCACGATCAATCGGTCGTCCATGGGTGCCTCCGCCAGCGAAATCAGCGGCTTTTCGCATGGACGGCCGCGACTTGAAACCCTGTTCGGGCGCGCACATCTGGATTGCGAGACCCGCGAGGGGCCGTGCCATGACGGGCGGCGCAAGGCGGGGGCTGAAAGGGAGAATTTGCCGATGGACATGGAAAAGTTCACCGAGCGGTCGCGCGGCTTCCTGCAGGCGGCGCAGACCATCGCGATCCGCGAGGGCAACCAGCGCGTGCTGCCCGAGCACCTGCTGAAGGCGCTGATGGATGACGACCAGGGGCTGGCCGCCAACCTGATCACCCGCGCGGGCGGCGACGCCCAGGCTGTGCGCCGCGCGGTGGACGAGACGGTGGCGAAGCAGCCCAAGGTGTCGGGCGGCGACGGGCAGGTTTACGTCGACAGCGCCCTGGTCCGGGTGATGGACGAGGCCCAGAAGATCGCCAAGCAGGCCGGGGACAGCTTCGTGCCGGTCGAGCGCGTGCTGATGGCGCTGGCGATGGTGAACACGCGGGCCAAGGACGCGCTGGATGCGGGCAAGGTTTCGGCGCAGTCGCTGAACGCCGCGATCAACGACATCCGCAAGGGGCGGACGGCTGACTCGGCAAGTGCCGAGGACACCTTCGAGGCGCTGTCGAAATATGCGCGCGACCTGACGGAAGCGGCGCGCGAGGGCAAGATCGACCCGATCATCGGCCGGGACGAGGAAATCCGCCGCGCCATGCAGGTGCTGTCGCGCCGCACCAAGAACAACCCGGTGCTGATCGGCGAGCCCGGCGTCGGCAAGACCGCCATCGCCGAGGGCTTGGCGCTGCGGATCGTCAACGGCGACGTGCCCGAGTCGCTTCGCAACAAGAAGCTGATGGCGCTGGACATGGGCGCCCTGATCGCCGGCGCGAAATATCGCGGCGAGTTCGAGGAGCGGCTGAAGGCCATCCTGAAGGAGATCGAGACCGCTGCGGGCGAGATCATCCTCTTCATCGACGAGCTTCACGTGCTGGTCGGCGCGGGCAAGACCGATGGCGCGATGGATGCCGCGAACCTGATCAAGCCGGCGCTGGCGCGGGGCGAGCTGCACTGCGTGGGCGCGACGACGCTGGACGAATACCGCAAGTATATCGAGAAGGACGCGGCACTTGCCCGGCGCTTCCAGCCCGTGCTGGTGCAGGAGCCGACGGTCGAGGACACCATCTCGATCCTGCGCGGCATCAAGGAGAAGTACGAGCTTCACCACGGCGTCCGCATTTCCGACGCCGCGTTGGTCGCTGCTGCCACCCTGAGCCACCGCTACATCACCGACCGCTTCCTGCCGGACAAGGCCATCGACCTTGTCGATGAGGCCGCCTCGCGCCTGCGGATGGAGGTTGATTCGAAGCCCGAGGAGCTTGACGCGCTGGACCGCCAGATCCTGCAGATGCAGATCGAGGCCGAGGCGCTGAAGAAGGAAGACGACGCGGCCTCGCGCGACCGGCTGGAGCGGCTGGAGAAGCAGCTGTCCGACCTGCAGCAGCAGTCGGCCGAGCTGACCGCCCGCTGGCAGGCCGAGCGCGACAAGCTGGAAGGCTCGCGCAACATCAAGGAGCAGCTGGACCGCGCCCGCGCCGAACTTGAGCAGGCCAAGCGCGAAGGCAACCTCGCCCGCGCGGGGGAGCTCAGCTATGGCATCATCCCGGGGCTCGAGCGGCAACTGGCCGAGACCGAGGGCCACGAGGATGGCCCGCTGGTCGAGGAGGCCGTGCGCCCCGAGCAGATCGCCGAGGTGGTGGAACGCTGGACCGGCATCCCGACCTCGAAGCTGATGGAGGGCGAGCGCGACAAGCTGCTGAAGATGGAGGAGGTGCTGGGCAAGCGCGTCATCGGCCAGTCCGAGGCCGTGACCGCCGTGTCGAACGCCGTCCGCCGGGCGCGCGCCGGGCTGAACGACCCCAAGCGGCCGCTGGGCAGCTTCCTGTTCCTCGGCCCGACCGGCGTCGGCAAGACCGAGCTGACCAAGGCCATCGCGCAGTACCTGTTCGACGACGACAGCGCGATGGTCCGCATCGACATGTCCGAATTCATGGAGAAGCACTCGGTCAGCCGGCTGATCGGCGCCCCTCCAGGCTATGTCGGCTATGACGAGGGCGGCGTCCTGACCGAGGCCGTGCGGCGGCGTCCCTACCAGGTGATCCTGTTCGACGAGGTGGAAAAGGCGCATCCGGATGTCTTCAACGTACTGCTGCAGGTGCTGGACGACGGCCAGCTGACCGACGGGCAGGGGCGAACCGTGGACTTCAAGAACACGCTGATCATCCTGACCTCGAACCTCGGCGCGCAGGCGCTGAGCCAGCTGCCCGAGGGCTCCGATTCCTCGGCCGCGCGGGCCGAGGTGATGGCTGCGGTCCGGGCGCATTTCCGGCCCGAGTTCCTGAACCGGCTGGACGAGATCATCATCTTCCACCGGCTCAGCCGCGCCAACATGGACGGGATCGTGGACATCCAGCTCGGCGCGCTGGAGAAGCGGCTGGCGGATCGCAAGATCGCGCTGGAACTGGACGACGCCGCGCGGATGTGGCTGGCCGACGAGGGCTATGACCCGGTCTTCGGCGCGCGTCCGCTCAAGCGGGTGATCCAGCGCAGCCTGCAGAACCCGCTGGCCGAGATGCTGCTGTCGGGCGAGGTGATGGACGGCCAGACCGTTACGGTCACCGCCGGGCCCGAGGGGCTGGTTGTGGGCAACCGCGTCAGCGCGGGTGCGCGCGGGTCCAGCGACCGCCCGGCCGACGTGGTGCTGCAATAAGGGGATCGGCCCCGGCCTTCACGGGCCGGGGCCTTTCCCTTGCCGGGAACGTGATGGCGCGGGCAGGATCGTTGAAGCTGTCACCCGCGTTTTCGCGACGCCACCCAAGGGGAAATGCCATGAAGCTGTCCTGGTCCGACGTCACGCCCGAAGCGCTGTTCCTGAATCGCCGCGCCTTCATCGCCGGTCTGGGTGTCGCGGCGGCCGCCCCGGCTCTGGCGGCGGCCGAGGAGCCCAACAGCTTCGAGCAGATCACCAACTACAACAACTTCTACGAATTCGGCTTCGGAAAGACCGATCCGGCGGATAACGCGGGCGCCCTGACCACCGACCCCTGGGCGGTCGAGATCGGCGGACTGGTGGACCGGCCCGGCAGCTATTCCGTCGCCGACCTTGCCCCCGGCAACGCCGTCGAGGAGCGCATCTACCGCCTGCGCTGCGTCGAGGCCTGGAGCATGGTGATCCCCTGGCTGGGTGTGCCGCTGGCGTCGGTTCTGAACAAGGTAGGCGTGCAATCGGGGGCGAAGTTTGTCGCCTTCGAGACACTTTATCGCCCCGATGAGATGCCCGAGCAGCGCCGCAACAGCATGGACTGGCCCTATCGCGAGGGGCTGCGGCTGGACGAGGCGATGCACCCGCTGACGATCCTGGCGACCGGGCTTTACGGCAAGCCGATGCCGAACCAGAACGGCGCCCCGATCCGGCTGGTGGTGCCGTGGAAATACGGCTTCAAGTCGATCAAGAGCATCGTGAAGATCACCCTGACCGACCGCCAGCCCGTCACCACCTGGCAGGCGATGCAGCCGCGCGAATACGGCTTCTACGCCAATGTGAACCCGACCGTGGACCACCCCCGCTGGAGCCAGGCGACCGAGCGGCGCATCGGCGCGGGTCTGTTGGGCGGGCGGCAGGAGACGCTGATGTTCAACGGCTACGGCGACCAGGTCGCGCAGTTGTATGCCGGAATGGATCTGGCGCGGGATTACTGATGCACCGCATTCGCCGCCTGCCGACTGGCGTCGTCTGGGCGCTGGGCACTCTGCCGCTGGTCCTGCTGGTCTGGGATACGCTGGTGGGGAACCTCGGCGTCGATCCGGTTCGCGATATCGAGCACCGGCTGGGCCGCACGGCGGTCTATTTCCTGCTGGCCTCGCTTTGCATCACGCCGATCCTGCGGATGGCGCGGGTGAACCTGGTCAAGTTCCGCCGCCCTCTGGGCCTGCTGGCCGCCAGCTATGCAGGGCTGCACCTGCTGTCCTGGGCTGTCCTGGACATGGGGCTGCTGTGGTCTCAGATGCTGAAGGATATCGCCAAGCGCCCGTATCTGACGATTGGGATGGGCGTGCTGGTGATTCTGCTGGTGCTGGCCGCGACCAGCTCGAACGCCGTGATCCGGAAGCTGGGCCCCGTGCGATGGAGAGCGATTCATCGCTGGGTCTATCTGGCGGCGCCCCTGGCCGTCTTTCATTGGCTGCTGGCCTACAAGATCTGGCCCGGAAAGCCCCTGGCGATTCTGGCGGCTATGGCCGTTCTGCTGGCTTTCAGGCTGCCGTTGCTGCAGAGGCACTTGGGATGGCGGGCAAGAAGTGCCTGAAAATCAAGCAGATGAAAGTTTCTTGGCGCCCGCATGAAACTTTTTCGAAAATTGTGCTTGCCCCTGTCTGCATCTCCCCCTAGATACCGCTTCACCGAACGGCGGGGACGCTGGGCGGGACGGGGAAGCCGGGAGGCGGAACCGGG
>NZ_FNGE01000070.1 GCF_900102885.1 Paracoccus chinensis
TATTCCGGCAGGTTCACCCGGATCGGGACGGTCGGGTCCTTCAGCTTCAGGTGGCATGGCTGGCTTTCCTCGTGGTTGGTGAAGGAAAAGGCCACGTTGGTCAGCCGGTCGAACGACAGCTTGCCGTCGGGCTTGGGATAGTCGATCGGACGATAGTTCTTCGCGGGCCGGGTGGCGGCGGCGTCGGTCTTGCCGTGCTTCCAGGTGCGCAGGATGTTGCGGTTGAAGAGGCTGGCGACCCACATGTCCATGCCGCCCAGCATCAGGCTGCCCATCATGCCCGTGCGCGACCAGGCAGGCTTGACGTTGCGAACGCGCTTGAGGTCATGTGCGATGAGGCCCGTGCGGACATCCTGTTCGTACTCGACCAGCTCGTCGCCCTCGCGTCCCGCCGCGATGGCCGCCGCGGCCGCGTTCGCCGCCGCGATCCCCGACAGCATGGCGTTGTGGTTGCCCTTGATGCGGGGGACGTTGACCATGCCGGCCGAGCAGCCCAGCAGCAGCGCGCCCGGCACCGTCATCTTCGGCAGCGACTGCCAGCCGCCTTCGCTGATCGCCCGGGCGCCATAGGCCACGCGCTTGCCGCCTTCCAGCAGCTCGGCCACCATCGGGTGGTGCTTGAAGCGCTGAAACTCGGCATAGGGGTAAAGATAGGGGTTCTCGTAGTTCAGGTGGACCACGAAGCCGATGAACACCTGATTGTTTTCGGCATGGTAGATGAAGGACCCGCCGCCCGCGTTCTTGCCAAGGGGCCAGCCCATCGTGTGGACGACGGTGCCTTCCTTGTGCTTGGCCGGGTCGATCTCCCAGATCTCCTTCATGCCGATGCCGAACTTCTGCGGCTCGTGCCCGGCGGAAAGGTCGTATCTCTCGATCAGCTGCTTGGCGAGCGACCCGCGCACGCCCTCGGCGATCATGACGTACTTGCCGCGCAGCTCCATCCCCGGCTCGTAGGAGGGGCCGGGGGTGCCGTCGGGGTTCCTGCCCATCTCGCCCGCCACGACGCCCGCCACGCGGTCGCCGTCCATGACCAGCTCGGACGCCGCCATGCCGGGGAAGATCTCGACGCCCAGTTCCTCGGCCTGGGTGGCCAGCCAGCGGCAGACGTTGCCCATGCTGACGATGTAGTTGCCGTGGTTCGACATCAGCCGCGGCATCGGCCAGTTCGGGATGCGCGCCGAGCCCGCCGGGCCCAGCACCACGAAGCTGTCCGAGGTGACGGCGGTCTTCACCGGCGCGCCCTTGTCCTTCCAGTCGGGGATCAGGGCATTCAGGCCCACCGGGTCCAGCACCGCGCCCGACAGGATATGGGCCCCGACCTCAGAGCCCTTTTCCAGCACCACCACGTTCAGGTCCGGGTCGATCTGCTTCAGGCGGATCGCCGCCGACAGGCCCGCGGGTCCCGCCCCGACGATCACCACGTCGAATTCCATCGATTCGCGTTCGATCGTGCTCAT
>NZ_FNGE01000028.1 GCF_900102885.1 Paracoccus chinensis
GAGCAGGAAGAGCAGGAAGAGCAGGAAGAGCAGGCGACATACAATTAGAAATAGTAATGTCTATGGGTGACCGATGAGGAGAGAATACATAGGCGATACTATCGGAGCGCTAGGAGTCATCATAGGAGCCTTTTTAGGGCTGCTTCCCTGGCTTCTTGGCGACGACGAATCAGACCGGATCATTCCTGACGTGGCGACCCCCACGCGCAGCGTTGCCGAGGTGCTGGCCAAGGTCCAAGGCGATGATGTACGCCGTATCATTAATTTTGGGATGGTGGGCCTAAACAACAGTGGCCTTATCCAAAGCTGCCTTCACAACGCCGAGGACGAACAAGAACTCGCGGCCTATCAAAGTCTAGAGAAGATTGGCCTTGGAACGCTTGAAGTTCGTGCGGCATCGCAGGCTTCGCCCCATATGGTGCAAGCCGATGGACCTGACGAAGACGGAGATTGGTGGGCGATGATTGGACCAGAGATGCTAGAGAGCATGTGTATGGACACAAGAACGTGCAGGCGTTCGTTTTCTTTTGTTCCGTCTGATCTAGGCATCGAGGTCAGGACCTATCTGCGCAATCTTCTTGTATTTCAAATCGACAATATAACCAATTGATTGCGCCCACCTACAAACGGCTATTTATAGCACACCGCGACGCGGCAAGCTACTTTTAATACGGAACCGCTCCTGTGCCGTGGCGTCCGAATACCAATTAGACTCAGGCCGCACATGCTATGCGTCGAACCAAGACACCGTTAACGGTTCTATATCTCCTCGGACAAATGGAAGACTCCATGGTCGCTCTGGACCTTTAGAGTACCCCTCCTCGCTAGAGTGGAAGTGGTTGACAAGGAGTACCGTATCGGCCACTCCCAGCAATTCCGTGCATTATGGCTGACCTTAGCCACCCCCCTTGGTCTCGTCTTCTTTTGGAATAACTGCCTCCGAGATTCGCCTAAACTGATCGCTTCCAGTTCTCGTTGATGCCCAGAGTTCCTCGAACTCGTTACCCTCGGCTACATCGGTCTCGTGTAGATAATGGGCATCAATCATGGGATTACCAGGCTCGCCTGTAGCTTGCCCCACCCACGCAACAACTGTTCCAAATTCTTTGTATGTAGCCGCGAACGTGATACGATCACCGTTCACCCATCCCACTACCGGCGCCTTGATTTCCTTTCCATTATCGCTGACGCCGGAGTCGAATGTACCAGTTAAGGCACTACCCTCTTGCTTCAATTCCAGCAAAGAGTTCTTTGTGTTATTCCATCGGCCACTGAAGTCCATTTTCTCTCCTCCTGTGTGTGATAGCTTTGACTTTACCCTTGATGTGCGTTGTCGCACAACGTCCAAGTAGATCTTCAAGCAGAGGGTTGAGCCGCTTGTTTGGCCGGATGAACAAGTGACGTCCGCACAACCATACCGGGTACCAACACAACGCTTCGATTTATAAGCGATTAGGTGTTCAGGCTTGGCATCTGGTGGATCAGGTGAAGGATGAATCTGCCTGGCCTTGAGGTCTAGACCTGGGTCAAGCTCGCCCGCAACAGCCGTTCCGGCGTGATGGAGGGACGACCCTCGGCCGAGTAGAGCCGGTCGAACTCGGCATCGAGGCTGGCCAGCGCGTCGTTGAGGATCGGGCGCACCTTGCGCAGTGGGTGCCCGGCCGGGATGCGCTCCTTAAGGTCGACATAGCTGAACAGCTTCCCCGACACCTTGTCTGTCCCGCGCATCCTCACCGCCCGCAAGCGCTGCCGTCAGGTGAATCATGACCCCCAAACAGCGTCGAGGGCGGAGTTCTTCAGCACCCTGTTAGGTGGAACCGACTGTGCGAAATTTAGGATTTCTGCGACGCGGGAGACGTAGGTGGCGCTTGTTTTTCGTGGGGTCAACGCCTGCCTTGCACGGCTGATAAAGAGCAGAGGTCTAGCGTAAGCCAGACCCCAGCCCTGCTCATACACCTAGACCAAAGGAAATATTTAGGTACTGTTCTTCCAACTGCAGACGCAGGGAAACCACTGGATAGATGTGCATTCTGAAAAAGGTGAAATAGATGAGATCTAAAGAATGGTTCTATGGAAGATGCGTCGCTTTAGTGGGAGAAAATAATAATCTGCAAGGTATTGCATGGCGAGCGCTAAAGTTGGGAGTCGAGGGGGTGGACAACTCCCGAGGGCATATGAACCATTCAATTGGCGTTGCGCAAAAATTCCTTGAGGACAACCCAAACATCTTGGATCAAATCAATCAACTGGAATTAGACGCTGTAAATCTTGGGGACAATGCTCATGCTGATATACAGCAAGCATTTATTAATTGGATAAATAATAAACACGGCGAGTTTGGACAAGTAGGAAACAATAACTTCGGATACAATTTTGATACTTTTAAATCTGTTGCAACTCCTCGCCTAGGAGGGCGCCGCGCAGGTGGCGGCGGAGCAGATAATGAGTTTCATATTGCACTGCGGCTGGTTGCGCGGTTTATGCAATAAAATAATGGCCCTGTATTTAATAATAATACAGGGCCATTACTTCAGACGTGATCCATAAGATCATCTATTCTAGTTGCTTTCACATATCTTGCGGGATTATCACCGGTAGCGATTGAGCGGAAATGCGCTTCGCCGCAGGCAATTTTTGCGTTTTCGCTATCACGAAGATCATCGTTGAACAGGCTGCCCTTTGTCTCCACTACAAAGTAGAGACGCTCATCGCTGTTGACGTTAACCAGAACGGCCCAGTCTGGATTGTAGGTGCCGAGCGGCGTGGGCACTTTGAACCATCTCGGTAGCTTGGCGTAAATCTTGACGGCTTCGTTTTTCTCCAACTGTTCCGCAAAGGGACGCTCAATCCCGCCGGAGTCATAGACGACGTGCTCAAACACCGATTTCTCGGTATCCTTGAGCATATTCCGAAGATAGCCGGTCAGCTCTTCTTGCTCGAACAGTTCCTGGGCATAGTAATGGTCATCTCCGATCCGCTGGTATTTGATGCCGTCCACAACAGCAAGGCGTTTCGTTCGGTTGATGATTTCCCCGGCAATCTCTATGAACGCCTGCGGATTACGCTTGAAATCACCAAGCCGTCCGCACTCCATAAGAATGCGCACAAGGCTCTTCCGCGTGAGTTGCGTGCGGTCCTGTAGGTCAGTCAACACGTCGGGCAACAGAATGTCACCCTCTTCGATTGCGACGACCGTGCCGCTGTTCTTATCCTGCTCCTTCGCCTCCACTCCGCTCTTTCCGATGGACAGATCGGCTTTTCGGATGCGGACGCGCGCCTTCCCGATCGGAGGACCTTTCTTGATGGCCGCAGCACAGTCGGTAATCAGCTTCTCGTTATCGAAGTGCAGCCGGTAGGTCGTCTTGTGCTTGATCCTATCCCATAGAGCCTGGAACTCGGCGCTCTCCAGAATCGCTTGGCGTGTTTTCACGACAACCCGCTCGTCGGCATTCTTGATGTCGAGCTTGCCCGCGATCTTCTTCAGCGCCTCACGCACCGGCGCCACATGAGCAGCCAGCGGTTCCGGCAGGGCCAATGTGCCCTCCTTCAGCGCCGTGCGCAGCGTGTCCTGCACCTTCCCCTTGGCATCGATAAAGCCATGCGCCCTCAGATGATCAAAAATGGCCACCGAAGCATCCATACCGAGCATGGTAGTCGAGCCGTCGCCCTGGACGACAGGAATCGCCGCAAACTGGTGCGTTTCGACGATCCCGAACTTGATGCCTGTGTCCTTTTCGATCTCCTTCTGGAGGTTTTCTGCAAATTCCTCATAGCTTTCGGTCGCGATCACTGTCAGCGTGTTGACCTCGAAGCCGCGTAGGCGCTCCCCCTTCTGGTTGACAGCCAGACGCAGGCCCCGTCCGATCGTCTGTCGCCGCTCCCGCTCAGTGCCGATCTCGCGCAGTGCACAAATCTGGAAGACGTTAGGGTTGTCCCAACCTTCTTTCAGCGCGGAGTGCGAGAAGATGAACTTCAGCTTGGTGTCGAAGCTGAGGAGTTTCTCCTTGTCCTTCATGATGAGGTTGTAAGCCCGTTCGGCGTTGTCACGGTTGACCTGGTTGTTGTCCGCCGTGTCGGTCCACCGGCGCGCCTTGTCGATGGAGAAGTATCCTTCATGCACCTCCGCTGGTTCGGAGGTCAGATCGACTTCCTTGAACAGTCTGGAAAACTCGGGCAGCTTGGCCGCGCGTCGGTATTCTTCCTCGAAAATGACCGCATATTTGCCCTTCGCCGGATTCCCTTCCGCGTCGTAGCTTCGGTAGAATTCGACAGAGTCGATAAAGAACAGGCTGAGGACCTTGATCCCGAGCGGCGCGAGCCGCTTCTCTTTCTCCAGATGCTCCTGAATCGTCCGGCGGATCATCAGACGCTTGACCGCATCCGCATCCACGTCGCCCACGGCCTGCCCGGGCTGAAGAAAGCTCTCGCCACCGGGCGTCTTGACCTCAAGAAGCTGGTTGTCCTTGGCTGCGCGGATCTCACCGATCCGGCAGTCGGCATAGACCGCCCGCTTCGTCAGCTCCTGAAGATCGTCGCCATCTTGGACGACCACCTCTTTGCGGCGCACGGCCTTGCCGTCCAGCACATCGATCTCGACGCGCGCGGTGATTGGCCCCTTGCCGTTGCTGGTAGAGATAAAGCGCAGATACGCTTTGTTGTGGCCGCCCTCGACTTCCAGCGAGGCTACCTCGATTTGCTTCACCAGCTTGCGTTCATACGCATCCACGGCATCGAGGCGGAACACCATGTGATGCTTGTCCACATGGGTGGCGGAGTAGCGCAGCGTACAGAGAGGGTTCATCTCGCCTAGAGCAGTCTTGCCCGCGCCGGAGAGGCCGCCATCGACGCTTTGCGGCTCATCGACGATCAGGATGGGACGTGTAGCGCGGATCAGGTCGATTGGGCGCTCTCCGCCCGTCTTCTCACTGTCTTTGTAGAGGTTGTTCACGTCCTTCTTGTTGATGGCCCCGACGGTGACAACCATGATCTGGATGTTCGGACTGGTGGCGAAGTTGCGCACCTGGCCGAGTTTCCCGGAATCGTAGAGAAAATAGTCGAAGGGTTGACCGGAATAGAGGCCCTTGAAGTGCTCTTCGGTGATCTGGAGTGTCTTATAAACACCCTCCTTGATCGGGACCGAAGGCACGACAATCACGAACTTCGTGAAGCCGAACCGCTTGTTCAGTTCGAAGATCGTGCGCAGATAGACGTAAGTTTTCCCGGTCCCCGTCTCCATCTCAACCGTGAAGTCGCCGGATGTGAGCGCGCTTGACGGCGCGAGCCCGTTGCGGACCTGGATGTCATTCAGATTCCCGATGATCTCGTCATCGAGCAGGGTTAGACGGTTGCCGATCCCCAGCTCACTCTCGACAAGTCCCAGCTCCGCCTGCGCGCCGTCCCTAGCGGCACGGGTGACGGTAAATTCCGTCCGATTGATCTCCTGCCCCCGGAACAGGTCCACCACGGACTCGATGGCGGCCTTTTGGTAGTCAAGGTCGGGCTCGAAATGAAGTTTCACCACTCCCTCCTTACAGGCTGCGCACGTCGGTGATGCCGTTCTGGTTCAGGATTGCCGCCATGTTGGTCTTGGCAATGTCGTCGGCAAACCCGGAGTCCTTGAACACGACGCGAGTATCGACCGCGGGCGCAAGCTCCTTGTGCCAGGCGACGATCCCGGCGCTCAGCGGCTCCACAACGTCCTCCGAGAGGCCGTCCGCCAAGCACACAATTAGCACGCCGCCACCGATGGCGTGTACCGCTTTCCCGTCGATCTCCCTGCGCTCGATCGGCACGCACAGGTCGAGACCGAGCTTCAGCAGCAGTTCATAGAGCACATCCGTTTCAGTCCGCCCTTGGACCACGTGCTCAGCGTTCTTGAGCAGACTGTCTTCGAGGTTGGCTGCGTCGGGCTCCCATGCGCGGATGTTCGAGGAGGCGAGCTTAAAGACGCGGAACCCTGTATCTCCTGTAAAGGTGGGATTCTCTAACTTAATCTTAGTGCCTGCGGCCTTCACACGAGCTTTAGTGACGTCGAAAATAGAAATGAAGTCCTTGTCCTCAGTCGGCTCAGGAAATTGGACCATTATGAAACGTCGATTCCCGCCGCGATCCTTGTTCAACTCAAGTACTGCATGCGCAGTGGTGCCGCTGCCAGCAAAGAAATCGAGAACAATGGCGTTATCATCGTTTGCTGTGGCTGCAAGTATACTGTCATACACAGCCCATAAGCTTTTCGGAAATGTAAAAGGGGAGCCGGGTACGAGATTCCCTACGATGCCGGTACCATATTCATTGGCATCGTATCGCTTGTCTGTCCAGACGGTCTTATAAAGCCCAAAATTCTTTCCAAGTTCTATTTCGTAACCGGACTTGGTGGGCTTAGCTCGCAGAAGATGTCGAATTGCCTCAACTGATTGCCGCGCATACCGCCATTTTCGCTCTACACCCGAACGATCTATAGGATAGATATACGATAGTTCTCCATCTATTTCCGTTTGTCGAGGATGAATGTCATCGCCGGTTACGTCTCCAAATCCAACTATTTGCCCGTCCTTAACGAGCACGGGGTAAAAGCAATTTTTTGCGTCAGTTCTTTCAGACTCTGTTCCCCAGTTTCTGAACTGGGTCCACTCAATCTCCGACGAATCTATATTGCGGTCGGCAATTGCTTTAGCCCCCGCAGGGAAGACAAAAAAAGCGTACTCGTGGACGTAAGAGAAATTCTTACCTTGAACACCCCGAGGGTTATGAACAACAGGTACGCATACATGGTCATAACTGCCCTCCTCAAAGACCTCTTTGAGGATCATGCCCAGTTGCGTGACTTCGTTGTCGTCAATGGTTGCGATTAGAACACCATCTTCGGCCAGAAGATTTCTTGCCAGCTTAAGGCGCGGGTACATCATAGACAACCAGTTGGTGTGAAATCTGCCACCCGTATCTGGATTGCTTGTAAGTTTTAGATTGCCGTCAGTTTGCCCAGTGATTTCGAGGTAAGCTTTAATGCCATCCTGGTAGTCGTTCGGATATATTAGGTTTCTTCCTGTATTATATGGTGGATCGATATAGATCGCCTTTACTTTGCGATTGTAGCTTTTTTGTAGAAGTTTTAGCACTTCAAGGTTGTCACCCTCGATCATCAGGTTCTGTGTTGTATCCCAGTTCACACTTTCCTCTGGACACGGTAGCAGCGTGCCCGTGGAAGGAGTCAGCGCGATCTGGCGCGCCTTGCGCTTGCCGTGCCAGTTTAGACCGTACTTTTCTTCCCGCTCATCGACAGCCTCGCCGAGGAGCTGCTTCAGCACATCGAAATCGATGGCCCCTTCCTTGAAGGCTTCCGGGAACAACGCCTTCAGCGCCTCCACGTTACCCGCAACGATGTCGGCGCTCCGGGTGTCGGGATCGTTCAGGTCGAGTTTCTTGATAGCGGTCATGGGCAGGTGCGTCCTCAAAGGTTTTTTTTGTAGGAGGCGAGATCGGCTTCGAGGCGCTGAATCTGGACGTTCAGGTCCACACGCCGGCTGAGCTGTTTCTCGCGTTTGGCTTTGCCGCGCAGACCCGTGATCTGGCGCGTAATCTGCGCAGCCGCGTCGAGCGCACGGCGGCGTTGCTCGATCACTTCCACATCGTCGGTTGCGGCATAGGTACCCGTCAGTCGAGACGCCTTCAGCGCTTCGATACAGGCGAGCCATCCCTCATACAGGGCGGACAGGTCACGGCGCGGTTGCTTCGCTAGGGCAAGGCTTTCAAGGAACCTTTGCTCAGCAGGAGCTGGTCGGTCGGGATGCAATCCCGTGGCCGCAACCACGCCGTCGATCACCATCCGCTCCGCTTCGTTCTGGGACCGGCGCTTGTGTGCGGCGGATACCGTCAAACCCTCCTGATCGCTTGTCAGGAGGATGACAGGATACGGGATCGCCCGATGGATCAGCTCGATCAGCCGTACTGCCTTGGCACCCGCCCGCAACGCGCAGGCTACGACAGCAATCTCCAGATACTCCCGCACATCATCCTCAAAGGCCGGCACGCCGATCGTGGCCGGTTTGCAGGCCGCCAGCCATTGCAGCTCGTCGATCCCGTCCTGAATGGCGCGCTTGTCGGCAGCGGTCGGTGCCCCCTGCTCTACCAAAAGTTTCTTGGGCACACGCGCGTCCACCCGCGCCTCTGGCGGCAGGCCGAGGGCTTCAACGATCGGAAGCATGGCGGAGGTCGCCGTCATGCGGTTGCCGCTTCGTCGGGCAGCACCGCCAGGAAGGCCACAACTTCGAAGTCATTGATCCCGGCAAACTCGCCCTTCAGAGCGTGCGTACCGCCTGGCGAGAAGAGGCTCGCGATCCCCCGCTCTTCGCTTTTCCCGACGACCGAAGCGACGGCGCGGGCCAGCAGCTTCTGGTAGGGCTCCATATCGCGCCCGAAGCGCGTGGCCTGATCGAAGCGCGTGCAGGCCTTGGCATCTGGCAGGTCACGGCCGATGCTGAGCTTTTTCAGGCGGTCAAGCACCTGCTTTGCCTGCGTGTAGGAAAGAAGAACGTCGCCATCATCGCTGACGTGCACCACGAAATGAGGGCTGAGGGGATAGCCCGGCTCTGCCGCCTTCCGGGCAGCCTCGCCAACCGCGCGCAGGCAGAAGATCGCGCCCGCCGCGATGGCCCCGTCCGCACTTGCGGCCTGGTTTGCCGGTGCCGAGACAACAGCATAGGTGCCAAGGGGTAGGGACTCGAGCAGGTCGCGGTTCTCCCGAAAGTATCCCGAAAGGTCGATCCGGAAGTCATTCAGCGTGAGATCCGCGATCGACACGCCGCTCGACAAGTCCTCCAAGTCGATCACGGCATCCTGAAGCTGCTGGAGCTGGGCGCGCCTGTATTCCAGATCGTTCATCTGGTTCCCGGCCTGAAACTCGATGACATTCTCCTCGCCCGTCGCCGACACGTCGAGCAGCACCATGCGTCCGCTGACGCGGGACTCCAGATCGAGATATTCGTCCAGCTCCATATTGGGCCAGAAGTTCACAAGCTGGATTTGCGTGTTGGGAGAGCCAATGCGGTCGATGCGCCCGAAGCGCTGAATGATCCGCACCGGGTTCCAGTGAATGTCGTAGTTCACCAGATAGTCGCAATCCTGAAGGTTCTGGCCTTCCGAGATGCAGTCCGTGGCAATCAGGAGGTCAATTTCCTCCTCCTCGGCCAGCTCATCAGGGCGTTCCTTGGAGCGCGGCGAGAAGGCGCTCAGGATCGTGCTCATGTCACCGCGCAAGCCCGGCACCGTCGTCTTGTTCGCGCCGGTGCCCGTCACAACCGCAACATTGAGCCCGAGCGTCCTTTTCGCCCAAGGTGCCAGCGCGTGGTACAGGTAGTCCGCCGTGTCCGCGAAAGCCGTGAACAGCAGCAGCTTGCGGTTGCCGTCATTGATCGGCTCATGCGCCTTCTGCGCGATCACCTGTTTCAGGGCGTCGAGTTTGGCATCGCGATCGGCGGTGACAGCCTGCGCTGCCGAGAGCAGCGTTGCCAACCGGTTGCGATCCTCAGTCAAGTCTTGCCGCCAGCGGACGCGATCCACGTCCTGAAGCAGCACCTTGACCTTGCGCCCGACCAGCAACTCCTCGAAGGCCGTGTCATCGACATCGGTGTCATCGATCACCAGCTCCTCAACGGCTTCTTCATGCGCGTCGATCCTGGCGAGCAGCGCGTTCACATCGGCGAGCTGCCGCTGGATCGTGAGTGCAAAGGACGCGACCGAGCTTTCCATCCGCTTTAGGATGTTCACCCGGAGCAGATGGATCAGGCTTTCCTCGCGGTCCACCTGCCGGAAGATGCGCTCGCCGCCCCGGATTTTCGTGCTGTATTTTTCATCATAGGCCGCTTGCTTGTGGGGCACCACGTAGCGGAGTGGGGCATAGGCGCCAAGCGTGAGCCGACGAATTTCATTGTTGATCTCGCGGATCGAGCGAAATTCACCGGTCAGATCAACATCGGCCTTGATATTGACGGGGGGCAATCGTTCGGGGAAGGTCCCTGTCTCCGCAGTGCCGTAGTAGCGCTGCACATGCTTGCGCGAGCGCGCAATGGTGAGCATATCGAGCAGCTTGAAGTAGTCGAAGCCGAGCATATCCATCAGCCGTGACGAACGACGCTCGTCGGGCGGCAGGTCAAGCCAGCGGTTGAACTGTGTCTGGGCCTTCCGGATCGTGGCTTCGATGCTGGGGATGCCGTGCCCCATCAGGGCGATGTCATTACCTTCCGTCATGAAGGCAATCTGGTTTTTGAGGTCGGCGAGGCGGTTGTTCACCGGCGTTGCCGACAGCATCAGCACCTTGGTTTTCACGCCCGCCTTGATGACGCGCTTCATCAGGTGGTCGTAGCGTGTATCACGATCCTTGTGGGTCGCCTTATTTCGGAAATTATGGGACTCGTCGATGACGACGAGATCGTAGTTGCCCCAATTCACATGGCTTAGATCAATGTCGCCGGACAGGCCGCCGTCCCGCGACAGATCGGTATGGTTCAGAACATCATAGTTCAGGCGATCTCCGGCCAGGATATTGCGGCGATCGTTGGCCCGGTACAGAGTCCAGTTATCGCGGAGCCGTTTCGGGCACAGCACAAGCACGCGGTCATTGCGCAGCTCATAATATTTGATAACTGCCAACGCCTCGAACGTCTTTCCCAAGCCGACGCTGTCGGCAATGATGCAGCCGCCAATCCGCTCCAGCTTGTCGATCGCTCCAACGACTCCATCTCTCTGGAACTTGAAAAGCTTCTTCCAAATGATTGTGTCGCGGATTCCAGTGGCGGATTTGATGATGCGCTCCTCATCCAGCTCCTCGCCCAAGTCCCTGAAGAGCTCGAACAGGAACTTGAAATAAAGCAGCGACGGCGCACGCTGGCTCATTGCATCATCGAGCAGCGCCGTCAGTGATCCCTGCGCGCCGTCCGTGGGCTTCAAGCCGTTCCAGCTCGCTTGGAACCACTCCGAAAAGGCGGTCGCTTCTTCGTCAGCATCAGATGCCTGCACTAGCCCGAGTTGGCCGCCAGGCGTGATTCCCAGTCCTTCGCTCGTGAACGCGCAGGTGCCGATGAGGGCGCGACGGTGCGTGTCCTTAGCCACCACGATCAGGGATTGTGGCGGTGCGGCTGGCGCGTGCCGTATCTCCGCGTGCTTATCGATCCACTCTGCTGCGGTTCTTGCCAGCCATCGGCCCTGGAGCTTGCCGCGCGCTGCGATGTCCGCAGCCCCTCCAAAAAGCGAACCGGATAGAGCAGCTTTTTCTCCGAGCAGAATGCGGCAATTTTCGGACTTCAGGAGAAGATCGCGCAGTTCGGCGAAGGCATAGAGCGAGAATGCCGGTGACATGAGGTCGATGGCTGAGCCGGGTTCCAGCCACGCCCGAAGGCAGTCGATGGCGCGCTCGTTCCCGGCGTTGCGAAGGATTTTCATGCGGCTGGCTCGTGTGTAATTCAGTCGCGCTTCCGCCGTGCTGAGCGGCATATGGTTGAGAGCAGGGCTTCTCTTTCCGCATTTGCGATCATGTCAGTCATGCTCCCTCTCCTTCCGCGGGCGTTGCCATATCCCCACTGGGCTATCAATTCCCACGCCGCCAAGCCGTTCTCACAGGTAGCGCGGCTAATCAACCTTCACGGGAAAAGGGCACCCTCAGCCCTGCGCATAGACACAGTTGCTAGGTTCACGGCAACCTTGTCGCCCCTGACCTACAATTCATGCGCATCCCCGCGATCCCTATGCCGGTGTGCGCCCTCGCCCCGCTCGTGACCGTGCTCCCTGTCGAGTCTCTCCCGTGCAACCGGCTTTTCCCGCGCCAGCACCGCCTGTAGCCGTTCGCGGATGCTCCGCGCCTCCTGCCCGTGCGCTGAGCCGCCAGCCTCGGGCTCCGCCTGCTCTGCCTCCCTGCCGAAGATACGCCCGAGCCGGGCACGGATGTCGTCCCCCTCGTGCTCCGGCCCAGTCTCGTATGCGACCTCGGCCTCCTTGCGGCCGCTCCCCCGGTCCAGGATGCGCGCCAGCCGGTCCCGGATGCTGCCGGCTTCCAGGGTGTGCTCCCGTGCCTGCTCCTGCTTATGGGACACGTCCACCCCATGCTTCCGCGCAGCGGCCCGGAGTGCCGCGAGCCCGGCTGTCACCCGGTCCGCCCCCTCCTCGCGGGCATGGGTGTAGGTCTCGCGGGCGAGCTCCAACCGGGCGCGCAGCTCGGCCAGGAGCGCCCGCTCCTGCCGTGCCGCCTGCACCGCCGCGCCCCGCTCGGTCACGGGCACGTAGTCCCGATCCTCATACCAGGCCGCCTGCATCTCGCGCCGCTCGATGGCGGAGGCGGCCGGCCCGAGCTTGATCTCCGGCGCGCGGTCCAGCTCCTCTGCCCGGAACTCGTGGCCCTCGGCCAGCGCCGCCTCGCGCTGCGCGACCAAGCTGCGATGATCCACCCGCACCTCGTGCCCCTGCCGCTCCAGTGCCAGGTTCTGCAGCTCCGCCCACCGCGCGCGCATCGCCTCGATCTCGGGCCCGCCGGTCGCCTTGGCGTCAAGGACGCGGGTCTTGTCGGTGAGGCCCTCGGCGGTCAGCACGCGGGTGGTGGTCAGCACATGGGCATGGTGGTTGCGCTGGTCGCCGTCGCGGTGCGGGGCGTGGATCGCCACGTCCGCCGCCACCCCGTAGCGCGACACCAGTTCGGCCGCGAAGCCCATCACCAGCATCCGCCGCTCAGTTGCGTCGAGCTCGGCTGGCAGCGCCAGCTCCCACTCGCGAGCGGTGACGCTGTTCGCGCGCGTCTCCCGTGCCTCGGCCGCGTTCCAGAGCGCCGCGCGATCCTGCGCCCAATCCGGTGCATTGTCAGGCGCGAGGATGAAGCTGTCCTCGACGCCGGCCTTGCGCGTGTAGTCGTGCATGCGTCCCTCGCGCGCGCAAACGATCTCGCAACCGGCACGGTAGGCCGCGGCGGCGGTGGCCGAGCGCCCGGCGCTACGTTTGATCGTCTTGACTGAGAGGTGGTAGCTCGCCACGGCCGCTCACCCGTGTCCGCAGGAACGCGCGGTGAGACCGGCCGCGCGGCGGGCACCACCGGCCAAGGCCGTGAGCACGCCGGACGCAACGGACGCCCGGGTCCCGTCCCCGAGCGGGACCCTGCACGCGGATCGCGTGCACCGGCGGCGACAGGTCCGGCAGCGCGCCAGGAGGACCGGAGCCCCCATGTGGCGCAGGTCCGACCGGCCGCCGGGCACAACGTAGGTCTGTGCAGACGCGAGAGAACGCGATCCAACCGCGCAGGTTGGCCCGGATGGGTTCGGGAAGGCGGGACGGCCTTCCTGATCCGGCGCAATCTGCGCCGGAAGGGGGTCGCTGTCGGCAGGGGGCGCTTGCCCCCGGGAGACCGCACGCAAACCGCAGGTTTGCATAAGTGCGCCATTCTCACTGCTGTTCGTCGGGTCCACGCTAGACGGCACCGTCTTGGCAGGCAACGCTGACGTGGGCAGAGTGGAGAGGCAACAGGCACAAAAGGATGGGGGGATTTCTCATGGCCGAGACCGAGCTCGACCGGGCCCAGAAGCGCTACGAGCAGGCCAAGGCGAGGCTTCAGGCGCTAAGGAACCGGGAAGCCGCCCGCGAGCGCAAGATCGACACCCGCCGCAAGGTCATCCTTGGCGGTGCGCTTATGGACTTGGCCACACGGGACACCAACGCCGCCGCGATGCTCGACCGGCTGGTCCGCAACCTCCCCCGGGAGCAGGACCGAAAGACCTTCGACGGCTGGACCTTGGACCAGCGCGCGGCCGGGGAGGACAGCGACATGACCCCTGCCCCGTCCGGCCCTGACAGCGCCGCATGATCCGCAGCGTCTTCGGTTTCCTCGTTCTGCTGGGGACGCTGGCGATCGCCGTGCCCTGGGCGCTGCTGGTGCTGGCCTTCGGCCTCGTCCTCGCCTTCGTCCTCATCACCTTCGGCTTTGTCTTCGGGCAGATGCTGATCTTCGGCCTGGACACGATCGACGAGCCCAACTCCCTCTTCGGCTGGTTGGGCTATGCCCTCTGTGTCCTGACAGGCTGGGCCCTCGTCCTCTCGCTTTGGGCCGAGCACTTCGGCATCGCCCGGCTCTTCGCCCGCACCCGCGACAGCCATGGCTCTGCCCGCCTCGCCTCAAAGGCCGAGCGCCGCGATCTCGCCAAGAGCGACAAGGGGCTGCTGATCGGCCGCGATGCCGACAGCGGCCGGCTGCTGCGCTACGATGGCCCGGCGCATCTGCTGACCCTCGCCCCCACCCGCGCCGGCAAGGGCGTCGGCACCGTGATCCCGAACCTCCTCCTCGTGCCACGCCCGATGCTGGTCATTGATCCCAAGGGCGAGAACGCCCGCATCACCCACGAGGCCCGCGCCAGGCTCGGGCCGGTCCATGTCCTCGACCCCTTCGGCGTCACTGGCCTGCCGTCCGCCGCCTACAACCCGCTCGCCCGCCTTGCGCCCGACAGCCTCGACCTCGGCGAAGACGCCGCCTCTCTCGCCGAAGCCCTGGTCATGGACCCGCCCGGCGAGACCGGCGACGCTCACTGGAACGAGGAGGCCAAGGCGCTGCTCGCCGGCCTGATCCTCTTCGTCGCCGTTCACGAGGCCAAGGACCGTCGCACGCTCGCCTCGGTGCGCGAGTACCTGACCTTGCCGCCGGAACAGTTCCGCGCCCTCCTCGGGCTCATGCAGGAGAGCCCCGGCGCCGGCGGGCTGATCGCCCGGGCCGCCAACCGCCATCTCGGCAAGGCGGACCGCGAGGCCGCGGGCGTGCTGTCCTCGGCGCAGCGCCACACCCACTTCCTCGACAGCCCGCGCATCGCCGCCAGCCTGGCCCGCTCCGACTTCAGCTTCGCCAGCCTGCGCCACGAGGTCGCCTCGGTGTTCCTGGTGCTGCCGCCGAACCGCCTCGACGCCTACAGCCGCTGGCTGCGCCTCCTGGTCAGCCAGGCACTGTCGGAGATCGCCCGGGACGCGGAGACCGCCCAAGGGGCTCCAGAAGCCCCAGGAGCTGCACAGAAGCCGCAGGAGGGCTCTCCGACCCTTCGGGAGCCCACCCTGTTCCTCCTCGACGAGTTCGCGGCCCTGGGCCGCCTGGAGGCGGTGGAGCGGGCCATGGGGCTGATGGCGGGCTACGGGCTCCAGCTCTGGCCCATCCTGCAGGACCTGAGCCAGCTGCGCGCCCTCTATGGGCCCCGCGCCAACACCTTCGTCGCCAACGCCGGCGTCCTGCAGTGTTTCGGGGTCAACGACTACGAGACCGCCAAGGCCTTGAGCCAGCTCATGGGCCAGATGACCACCGGCTACACCACCCGCAGCCATGGCAGCGACGACAACTACTCGATCACCCACCAGCTGACCGGGCGCGACCTGCTGACGCCGGACGAGATCATGCAGATGTCCCCGCATCTCCAGCTCCTGCGCCTGCAGGGCCGGCCGATGATCCTGGCCCGCAAGCTCCGCTACCACGCCGACCCCGAGTTCCGCGGCCTCTTCCCGCCGCAATCCGCCACCTGACAGGACCGCACACCCCCATGCCCGACAGACCACCACCCGCACCCCCTGCCCTGTCCGATGTGGCCCTGCGTGAAACCCTCGACCTCCTGGGCCAGGTCGTCGCCAGCATGTCGGCGCGCATCGACAAACAGGGCGAAAGGATCGAGGCCTTGGCCAAGGCCGTGGAGAAGATCCGCAGCGCGGCCAAACGCACGGAACAGCAGACCGACCCGGCCGCCTATGCCCGCTTCATCGGCGCCGAAGTCGAGACGGCGCTCGATGGGGTCCTCGATCAGTTTGCCGCGGCCATCCGGGCAATCCGCAGCGACCACGAAACCACCGCCGCCCGCCTCAAGGAACTGGAACAGGCCGAGGAGGCTGCACTGGTACGCCTGCGGCAGGAGATCGATGCAGCTGCACGTTGGCGCGGGCGAGTGCCGTGGGTCTGGGCAGGTGCTGTCTTCACAGCCCTTCTGCTGGCGGTGGTCCTCAAGGGTTCGCTCTAGGCGGCCGCTACGTACGCTGATGTGATAAAGTCCTAGAGAGGGTTAGAACCTGTTAGAGTTAGAGTTACAGGATTCATGTGATCCCGTAACTATATAGAAAAAAACTAAAATATTGACGTTCGCCAATCTCTTTGGTGTGTAAAGTGACGAATCTTGGTGTGTAAAGTGACGAATCCTAGTGTGCGAAGTGACGAAAGGAAGTCGAGAGTTGTCCACAGGTGCCAGTGTGCGAAGTGACGATCCTTGACCTGTGGTGGGTGAAATGACGATGATAACCCTATGGTGTTTGAAGTGACGAGTTCTTCGTGGTGTACAGGTGGCTGAAGTGGCAAACGAGCGCTCGCCTCTTCTGCCGGATCGGCATCCGCAGCGCGACCTGTTCGTATGCGACATCGTGGACGCTGTTCCCAAGGGCGACATGTCCTCAATGGAGCATCCTGTTTTCTCACTCTCGACCAAGCCCGATATGCGTCCTCGTCGATACGAACGAGGCGGCAACTGGATCGAGATTTCGCCCTCCCGCTATGGGCTCGCCACGGTCCACGACCGGGACGTGCTGATCTACTGCATCAGTCAGTGCATGGGTGCTCTAAACGAAGGCCGCAAAGTCGCCCGCACTCTTCGCTTCAAGGCGCACGATCTTCTGGTAGCAACTAACCGGCAGACGTCAGGGCGAGGCTATGACCTGCTGAAGGACGCCCTGCGGCGACTGCAGGGCACGCAGATCGAGACGAATCTTCGCCAAGGCGACAAGGAGTACTTCAAAGTATTTGGCCTCATCGACTCCGCCGAGATTGTGCGCGAGACGCGCGACGGGCGTATGCTCGATGTGGAGATTACCCTGTCAGATTGGGTATTCGACGCTATTGAGAACAACCATGTCCTGACGCTGAACCGGCGCTACTTCTTCCTGCGCAAGCCGCTCGAACGCCGCCTTTATGAGCTCGCCCGGAAGCACTGCGGGCAGCAGCAGGAGTGGCGGATTGGTCTGGACACCCTACGGGAGAAATGCGGCTCTGGATCATCGCCCAAGGAGTTCAAGCGCCTGGTCAGCAAAATCATCGATGATGATGCGCAGCACGACTACATGCCGGACTACGCCCTGACCCTCAATGATGACGTCCTGGTAGTTCGCCCGAAGAAGGAGGGGGTGCAGATACCCTTGCCCCTCTCTTCTTTAACGGGCCTGCGGATCAACTCGGACAGTTACGACAAGGCAAGGCAGCTCGCGCCCGGATGGGACGTGCATGTGCTAGAAAGCGAATGGCGCTCGTGGGTGATTGAGAAAGGCATCACCGTGAAGAGCCCCGACGCGCATTTCCTCGGCTTCTGCAAGAAGCGCGGACCCTATCGACTTTAAGCATGCTTGCATGCAAGAATGCATAGCGTGTTTGTTGATAGCATTGCGGCATGCATCGCGCTGAACATGAAAGCGTGATAGAATGAATCAAAAGCAAGAAACGAGAAGCAGTGACCATGACTTACATAATCGGGATGGTGTCCCAGAAGGGGGGAGTCGGTAAGTCCACCCTTGCCCGAATGATGGTGCGGGAGTTCGTCTCCGGCGGCATGACAGCAAAGATCGCGGACCTCGACACGCAGCAGCAGACCTGTACGAATTGGGCCGGGCGGCGCGCCGAAAACGGCGTGACGCCCGAACTTCAGGTGCAGAGCTTTGCCAGCGTCAAGATGGCGTTAGAAGACGCGACGCGCTTCGACGCGCTGATTCTGGACGGCAAGCCGAACGCCTCCGATCAGACCCTTGAAATCGCCCAGGCCGCGGATCTTGTGGTGATCCCCTCGGGACAGACGGTCGATGATCTGCACCCTGGCGTGGTGCTGGCGCACAGCCTGCGCAAGAAGGGGATCGCTCCCGAGAAGATCTCCTTCGCCATGTTCAAGACGACGGGAAGCGATCGCGAGAACCAGGCTGCACGGCAGTATCTGGTTGATGCCGGTTACACAGTGCTGGACGGCGACGTACCGGTCTCGACGGCCTACGGCTCGGCTTCGGACATAGGGAAGGCGATTACCGAAACCTCGTTCCGGACGCTCAACAGTCGCGCCGCGGCGCTGGCGCAGAGCGTGATCGACAAGATGGCAGAGCTTCAGGAAAGGCAGAGCGCGTGATGGCAACGGACCTTGCGAAGCTGAAGAGGGGGAAGGGGACACCACCGCCTGCGGAGGAAGCCCCCGATGTGATCGCCGAGAACGTGCGGACGGACGAGAAAGCGCCGTTGCGCCCGCTACAGGTTCGGATTCCGGCAAACGTCTTCGAGGAATTCAGCGAGATGGCTGGGCGGGAATTCGGCTTCACTCACGGCGCGAAAAAGCAACTTTTCCTAAAGATGTGGAAAGCATACAAGGCGCAAAGCAGGCAAACATGATTGCATGCAATAGCTGCTCCTGATGATCTTCAACGTCTGCTCCATCGCTGAAGTCGAAGCGGCCCTTGCGATAATCGAAGACAACACCGCGTACGCCTGCGCGGTGTTGAGGGAGCTTCCCGCTGATCCAGTCCAAGCGCTGGCCTGCCTCAAGTTCGATCCGATCGGCTCCCATCCTCTCGAACGAAGGCCGCTCAACATCGTGGAGCAGATAAATCAGACCTTCAGCTACCTTGTGGCGCTGAAGGCGGCTCGGCTTCTGCTGGAATGGCACCCAGATGGGGAAGGCTTCCGGCTTGCACCGGGGGCGCACGCGGCGGTCGGTGGGCTCGATGTGGAAAGTCTCGCGCCTGGTATCGTCGGCGCGGAGACCTTCGCGGCGGTCCGGCCTGAGAACAACCGGAAGCTCGCAGGCGATCTGGTGAAGATGGCCGCCCGACCTGAACGGTTCCGGTACGTGTTCTTCATGTCCCCTTTGTTCCCGCGTACCGAGCGTCAAGCAAAACTGGAGCGGGATGGTGTTCAGGTATGGTCAGTTGCCATGCAATAATCAATGCATGAAAAGCGCGTTTGCGCTTAGCAGAAACGTGCCTCGAAGAGTTCGGAAGGTGGAACCAAGACTAAAAGAGCCGTACCCGCGCAGCAGCCGCTACTTTCGAGTGTGGCGTTAGGCAAAGCCGAGAAATCGTCGAGTGGTGCACCGCGTAGCTCCGGGCGATCGCCGTGATGCTCTCGCCTTCCTCGCGCCTCTCCCGGGCCTCCCGCTGCTGGTGCGGCGTGAGCTTGGGCTTGCGCCCCATCTTCCGGCCCTCGGCCTTGGCGCGGGCTCGCCCCTCGCCGGTGCGGGCGCGGATCAGCTCACGCTCGAACTCCGCCAAGCCCGCCAGCACCGTGAGCATGAGACGGCCGTGCGGGCTCGTCGTGTCAGCCCAGGGATCACCTAAGGAGCGGAAGGCGGCACCTTTGTCCGCCAAGGCGCCAAGCACGTTAAGGAGGTCGCGTGTGGAGCGCGCGAGCCGGTCTAGGCGCGTCACCAGCACCACGTCACCGGGACGCACCTCCCTAAGCAGCCGCGTGAGCTGCGCCCGGTCACGCTTGGCGCCCGAGGCGGTTTCGCGAAACACCTGGCCCGCGCCAGCGGCCTTGAGGCTCTCCACCTGTGGCGCGAGCGCCTGGCTGTCGGTGCTCACCCGCGCATAACCCAAGGTGCGGGGCAGGGGGATCGCGGACAAGTCATCTTCTGCACAGGACATACGCACAGACTAAGCTGCTGATCCGCCTAGGTCGAGCAGGCTGTGCAAAAATCAGAACTCATGCACAGGGTCTGCTTCCCAGAGGCATCACTCGGCCTCATCGTCCTCTTCATCATCCTCGTCGTCACCAAGTTCCTTAGCGATCTGATCCATGTCGATGCTGCCGTCGGTGATAGCTCGGCGCTCTTGGTCGGTAAAAACCTGCTTCCCTGTTACCACCTTCGCGCCCTCAAGCGCGGATAGGTTCACAACAGCGAACATGCCAGAGTCGAGTTCGACCAGAAGCAAGCCCTCCTCAAGGCCGATCTCCATAAGAGGCGAGAGAAAGGCCGCGCGGAGTCGCTTACGGCTCGCGAGATGCATGATGGTCTTCTTTGAGACCCGCGCACGAGACTGGCTTGCGCGTAGCATCAAGAGTCGAAGGAGCAGGATCGTGTCTTCAGCAGAACGGTACGTCTTCGCCATTGTTGCCTCCTTGGCTGGGTGGCGAAGATATAACCGTGTTTTACGGCTACATAAACCTCTTTTTACGGTGATAAAGGTTAAGCCTTTCCGCGACTGACGCCGAGCAAGGACAGAGCTTGGAGCCGCCGGAGCAGTTCCCACACTGCCATGCATCCCCCTGCCACAAGGTGTGGCAGGGGGATGCATGGCACAGACCAAACCATGAATAAGGCAGAGACGAGCAAGGCGTGCGTAAATCAAGCTGCGCATAGCCTGCTATGCGCAGCTTGAGTTCGGCGCGTCCGCTAGGGATTTGCCGAGCGGACCTAGGAAGGCTTAGAGGCCGCAAGGAAGCGGAACAGGGTAGGAGGGCGTCCACCTTCCGTTACACCTGCCCAGAAAGAGGAGGTGCGACGAATGCGTGATGAGGAGCAACGCTCCAGCGGCAGCATCGCGCAACTCTTCACCAAGACCAAACAGCGTCACACAAGGCTTTGTCCCACCTAGCGTCGCAGGCCCCGGCCTCGTAGCTTGGCGATCAGCACAGGCAGGAACACCGCAGCTATGACGGGCATGCCGAAACTGCGTAGCAATAGCTCGCTTGCAGATGCCGGCTGCTTGTCGAGGTTATCTAACGTCATCAATCGAGAGATCTCCCAGCTTCCATGGTGCGAGCCCATCCGGCGGATGAATAACGGGTAGGGGCTCTGTCGCCCCCTCATCCAACCGTCTTCTCCAACAAGTCAAAACACTCCAAATAGATCCTTGGGTGGAAATTAGAACTTTTGCACAGCCATTGCTCTCAGTTCAAAACAGCATTATAATTCAAAACTATGCGAGCAAAATGGATTAATAGTTCACTCTTATCTATCTCTGCGATCTTAATCCATTAACAACTGAGCAGGAAGAGCAGGAAGAGCAGGAAGAGCAGG
>NZ_FNGE01000009.1 GCF_900102885.1 Paracoccus chinensis
CGTCGCCAGCGGCTGAAGCGCTCGTAGACAGTCTGCCAGGGGCCATAGCGTTCCGGCAGGTCTCGCCACTGTGCGCCTGTGGCGAGCTTCCACATGAGCCCATTCACCACCTGCCGGTGGTCCCGCCAGCGGCCGCCACCACGCAGACCGCCACGGGGCATGAGGTCCGCAATCAACTCCCACTGCGCATCGCTGAGTTCGTGCCGTCGCATTGCAGACCTCCGCCATGGTGACGCTCACCAAGGCAACTGCCCACACCTCCACTCGTTGCAGCGGCCGTCAGACAGGACCTAGTTGCGCGCCGCTGCCATCGGGCAGGCCCATGTCCACGATCACCACGGCGGGGCGATAGATCTGCAGGTGGCGGGCCGCCGTGCGCAGGCAATCGGCGCGGCGGATGCGCGCGCCCGAGCGCAGGCAGAGAAGGCGCATCGCCTCGGACGCGAAGCGCGAATCCTCGACCACCAGGACGGTCAGACCCGTCAGCGGCCGGCCCGGCGGCGCGGCGCGCCACAGCGGGATCTCATCGTGAACTGCGGTGTTGTTCCGGTGCATGGCGTCGTCCCCTCGAATCGCGCATGAGACCAGGCTACGCCCGCCTTCCTAATGCGTGGTTAATGGCTTCGGACTTTCCCTTGGCCCCTGCGGCGACTAGATAAGGCCCAACGCAAGGAGGCCCTCATGATCGGACGCCTGAACCATGTCGCCATCGCCGTGCCCGACCTTGAGGCCGCGGCGGCGCAATACCGGGATACCCTGGGCGCGGTCGTCCGCGCGCCGCAGGAAGAACCCGATCACGGCGTGACCGTTGTCTTCATCGAGCTGCCGAACACCAAGGTCGAGCTGTTGCATCCCCTGGGCGACAACAGCCCGATCCAGGGCTTCCTGGACAAGAACCCCTCGGGCGGCATCCACCACATGTGCTTCGAGGTCGAGGACATCCTGGCTGCCCGCGACACGCTGAAGGCGCAGGGTGCTCGCATTCTTGGAACCGGAGAGCCGAAGATCGGCGCTCATGGCAAGCCCGTGCTGTTCCTGCATCCCAAGGATTTCAACGGCTGCCTGATCGAGCTGGAGCAGGTCTGATGACCCTCACCGGCGGGCTGGTCCTTTTCGCGACGCTGTTCTTCCTGGTCATGTTCCTGCTGCTGCCGATCGGTCACCGCAGCCAGGAAGAGGCGGGTCAGGTCGTGCCCGGCACGCCGGTGGGCGCGCCCGAGCGCCCGCTGCTCGGGCGCAAGGCGATCTGGGCGGCGGTGATCGCGGCGGCCATCGTGGGCGGGGTCTGGCTGTTCCTGGACGCGGGCTTCATCACCCGGCAGGACATGATGAACTTCAACCGCGTTTCGCGCTGACGATGTGGAACAGGTGGGTGTAGGCCGCTGCGGCCAGCACCGGCACCACGATGTTCAGCAGCGGCACCGTCAGCAGCAGCGCGATGCCGATCCCCAGGGCCGTGACCGCACCGCCCCGGTCGCGCCGCAATGCATCGGCCCCTTCGGCCGGCAGGTGGCGGCGGGCGGCCATGTGGAAGAACTCCCGCCCCAGTAGCCAGCCGTTCGCGCCATAGAGCAGGACCGGCGCCAGAGGGCCGACAAAGGGCGTCACCACCAGCACCGCGATGCTGACCAGCACGACCGCGCCCAGCACCACCAGCGAATCGCTCAGGCCCTCGAGGAAGCCCAGGCCACGCCCGCGCGGATAAAGATGCGCGGCCTCGACCCGTTCCGAAACCTGTTCGGAAAACAGGCCCGCGAAGCTTGCCGCGACCGGTGCGGCAAGAAACAGGCTCATCAGCGGGAACAGCGCAAGCGAGCCCCAGGACAGCGCCTCGCCAATGGGAACACTGCCGAGCCATGGCAACGAGATCGACTCGGGGCCCCAGGCGCGCAGGGCCCAGAAGGCCAGCACCTGAAGCGCAATGAACAGCCCCAGCGTCAGCGCCACCCCCGTCGCCACGACCGCGAAGATGCGCGGACGGAACAGGTCGAGGATGCCCAGCGCCAGCGCCCGGACAGCCGAGATCACAGGAACACCGTCTTCGAGGGCACGTCGGGCCGGGGCCGGTCGGGCACCTCGCCCGTGCGGCTGCCGATGTGGATCATGCCGACGACGCGCTCGCCCTCGCGCACGCCCAGGTGCGCCGTCGAGAAGGCGGCGTCCGTTGCCGGGCCCGACAGCCAGGCCGCGCCCCATCCCGCGCCCAGCGCCGCGTTCAGCAGCGACAGGCAGACCGCGCCTGCCGACAGCTCCTGTTCCCAGCGCGGGATCTTGGGGCTGTCCACCGGTGCAGACACGACTGCCACGATGACGGGCGAGGCGAAGGCGCTGGCCGCCTTTTCCGCCGCCGCCTCGTCCCCGCCGTTGTCGCGGACATGCTGCGCCAGCCGGGGCGCCAGGCGGTCGAGCGTCGCGCGTTCCAGCACCACGAAGCGCCAAGGCTCCAGCTTGCCGTGATCAGGCACCCGCGCGGCGATGGTCAGAAGCTGCATCAGCTGCTCACGATCGGGGCCAGGGCCGGTCAGCGTCTTCGGCGGGTGCGAGCGGCGGCGGCTGAGGAACTCGAGGACGTCGGGATTGCTGGTCTGCATCGGTCTGCTCCGCTGGGGCCGGGTTCGGGCAAAGCCATAGCCGCCGGGAAGGCGCAGGGAAAGCCGCGGTTGACCCGGAGGATGCAGGGCGGCAGGCAGGGACCCATGAACCGCCCGCCCGACCTGTCCCACCTTGTCCATCCCGGCACCCGCATCGCGGTGCGCGTGACGCCGCGCGGCGGACGCGATGCGCTGGTGCTGGACGAGGCGGGTTCCATCCATGTCCGCGTGACCGCCCCGCCCGAGGACGGCCGCGCCAATGCCGCCGTCCGCAAGCTGCTGGCGCGCGCCCTGGGCATCGCGCCCTCCCGCCTGACGCTGGTGGGTGGTGCCACCTCGCGCGACAAGCTGTTCCGGATCGACTAGCCGCGTTCCAGCCGATAGTTGCCCTCGGGCAGGTTCAGCGCCGCGCGCAGTTCATTCAGCTGCTCGATCGTCAGGACGATCCGCGAAACGCCGTCGCCGCCGGGCTCCATTTGCTCGATCACGATGCGGTCGTCGAAGGACAGGATCACAACGTCCTCGTTCAGCGGCCGGGTTCCGGGCGGGGCCTCGTCGACCAGGGTGATGACCGTCGCGTCGAAGTCGTGCTCGATGGTGAACATGGGCGATCCCCGGGCGAGTGTTGCGCAAGAGGCAACATTCGCGTGAGACCGGGGCGTCGGCAAGCCCGTGGCTTTGCAGGAAGGCGGCTTCGTCGATAGATTGCGCCCGACAGGCAGGCATTTGGGACAGCGTGGACGACATGACGATGAAGCCGATGGCAGCCAGCGATGCGACGGTCCGCCCCTGGAAGGCCCTGTCCCTGGCCGTGGCGGCCGCGTCGGTGCTGGCCGGCTGCGCCGTGCAGCCGGGCGTTCCGCTGCCGGCCGAGGGCGTTCCCGCCGCCTCTGCCGCGGTGGTCCGGGCCGCTGCGCCCGTTTATCCGCGCACGCCCGAAGGCGCGGCGATGACCTTTGCCGCCGTGATCCGCTCGATGGAGCCGGTGATCGAGAACGAATGCGTCCAGCGCCGCCGCTCGCCCATCAACTGCGATTTCCAGTTCGTGGTGGACGACCGCCCGGGGCTCGAGCCCAATGCCTTCCAGACGCTGGACCGCACCGGCCGCCCGATCATCGGCTTCACCCTGTCCCTGATCGCGGTGGCGCAGAACGCGGACGAACTGGCCTTCGCGGTGGGGCACGAGGCCTCGCACCACATCCTCAACCATATCGACCAGCGCACGGGCGCGGCGACGGCGGGGGCTGCGATCCTGTCGGGCATCGTCGCGGCCTCGGGCGGGGACCCGGCCTCGGTCCGGGCGGCGCAGCAGATGGGCGCCTCGGTGGGCGCGCGCTATTATTCCCGCGACTGGGAGCTTCAGGCCGATTACCTCGGCGCGATCGTGGCGCTGAACGCGGGCTACGACCCCGTGCGGGGGGCCGAGTTCTTTGCCCGCATCCCTGATCCCGGCGACAAGATCTTGGGCACCCATCCCTCGCGCGCGCAGCGGCAGGCGCGGGTGGCGCAGGCCGTGGCAGACGTGTCCGCAGGCCGTACGCGCTAGGGACGGCCGGCTTGGCGGCGTCGGCACGTCCCGCGTGATCCCTGTTCATGTGGCGCGACGGACGCGCGGCCCGACGTCTTTCTTCTTTGCCCAAATATCCCGCGGGGGTCCGGGGGCGCGAAGCCCCCGGTGCGGCGGTTCAATCCGGCTGTCCGGCGGTCCTTTCTCAGCGCCCGCGCGACAGGGCCGCGACACCGGTCCGCGCCACCTCGGCCAGCCCCAGCGGCCGCATGAGGTCGGCAAAGGCATCCAGCTTCTCGGGCGTGCCGGTGATCTCGAAGACGAAGCTTTCCAGCGTCGAGTCGACGACCTTGGCGCGGAAGATGTCGCTGATCCGCAGCGCCTCGACCCGCTTCTCGCCGCCGCCCATGACCTTGAACAGCCCCAGTTCGCGCTCGACGGAGGGGCCTTCCACGGTCAGGTCGTGGACCTCGTGGACCGGTACGATCCGGCCAAGCTGCGCCTTGATCTGCTCGATCACGGCGGGCGTGCCGCGGGTGACCAGCGTGATGCGCGAACGGTGGCCGGTGTGGTCCACCTCGGCCACGGTCAGGCTGTCGATGTTGTAGCCGCGACCCGAGAACAGCCCGATCACGCGGGCCAGCGCCCCCGCCTCGTTGTCCACGATGACGGCGAGCGTGTGCCGCTCCTCTCCCGCCGCGTGATAGTCGCGCAGGTCGTAGGCCGAATGGCTGGATGCGCCGCGTTCCAGTTTCAGTGCCGACATGGCTATCCCCCCTTACACCAGGACCGCGCCGTCGGACTGGATGGCGGTGCCGATGTCCTCGGCCGCCTCCAGGTCGCCCAGCAACATCTCGTTATGCGGCTTGCCCGACGGGATCATCGGGAAGCAGTTCTCGTGCTTCTCGACCAGCACGTCCAGGATGAAGGGTCCGTCGTAGTCGATCATCTCGCGGATCGCGTCGTCGAGGCTCGCCGGGTCGCTGACCTGCCGGCCCTTGCAGCCGAAGGCCTCGGCCAGCTTCACAAAATCGGGCAGGCTCTCGCTCCAGGACTGGCTGTAGCGCTCGCCGTGCAGAAGCTGCTGCCACTGGCGCACCATGCCCAGCCGCTCGTTGTTCAGGATGAACTGCTTGACGGGCGCGCGGAACTGCACTGCCGTGCCCATCTCCTGCATGTTCATCAGCCACGAGGCATCGCCTGCCACGTTGATGACCAGCGCCTCGGGATGGGCGACCTGCACGCCGATGGAGGCGGGCAGGCCGTAGCCCATGGTGCCCAGCCCGCCCGAGGTCATCCAGCGGTTCGGCCCCTCGAAATGCAGGTATTGCGCGGCCCACATCTGGTGCTGGCCGACCTCGGTGGTGATGTAGCGGTCGCGGCCCTTGGTCAGCGCCTCCAGCCGCTCGATCGCGTATTGCGGCTTGATGAGCTTGTCCGAGTTCCGGTAGCTCAGGCATTTCCGCGCGCGCCACTGCTCGATCTGCGCCCACCACTGCTTGACGGCGGGGTTGGTCTTGCGGCCGCGCGACTTCCAGATCTTCAGCAGGTCTTCCAGCACATGGCCCACGTCGCCCACGATGGGCACATCGACGCGGATCACCTTGTTGATGCTGCTGGGGTCGATATCGACATGGACCTTGACCGAATGTGGCGAGAAATCGGCCACGCGCCCCGTGATCCGGTCGTCGAAGCGCGCGCCCAGGTTGATCATCAGGTCGCAGCCATGCATGGCCATGTTGGCCTCGTAAAGGCCATGCATCCCCAGCATCCCGAGCCAGTTCTTGCCACTGCCCGGATAAGCCCCCAGACCCATCAGCGTCGAGGTCACCGGAAAGCCCGTCGCTTCCACCAGTTCGGTCAGCAACTGGCTGGCCGCCGGCCCCGAGTTGATGACGCCGCCGCCGGTATAGAAGATCGGCCGCTCGGCGCGCTCGATCAGCTCGGCCAGGCGCGTGATTGCGCCGACATCGCCCTTGCGCGGCGGCTGGTAGCGGGCGGGCTCGACCTGCTTCGGACCGACATAGGTGCCGGTCGCGAACTGCACGTCCTTGGGAATGTCCACCAGGACCGGCCCCGGCCGCCCCGATGTCGCCACGTGGAAGGCGCGGTGCAGCGTCTCGGCCAGGCTATCGGTGTCCTTCACCAGCCAGTTGTGCTTGGTGCAGGGGCGGGTAATGCCGACGGTGTCGGCCTCCTGGAAGCCGTCGGTGCCGATCATGAAGGTCGGAACCTGCCCCGACAGAACCACCAGCGGAATGGAATCGAGCAGCGCGTCCGTCAGCCCCGTCACCGCGTTGGTCGCGCCGGGACCCGAGGTCACCAGCACGACGCCCGGCTTGCCGGTCGATCGCGCATAGCCTTCGGCCATGTGGACTGCGCCCTGCTCGTGGCGGACCAGGATGTGCTGGATGTCGTTCTGCTGGAAGATCTCGTCGTAGATGGGAAGAACCGCGCCGCCGGGATAGCCGAATACGGTATCGACGCCCTGATCGCGCAGCGCCTCGACCACCATCCTTGCACCCGTCATGCTTCGGGACATCTCCGACCCCCTGTTCGCGGAAAACCTGCGGCAGAGCCGAGTGCTCTGCTGCGCCGCCGCAAGCTAGGCGGCAGTGCAGCGAGGGTCAATGGCACCAAAAGAAAAATGTCGGGCTACCAGAGCAAAACGCAACAATGTTGCGCAGCCCGGATTTCAGTCCTGCGGCAGGTGGATACGCGCGACCTGTTCCACGATGGGGTCGATGGACAGGGGATGGGTCTCGCCCTCGTGGTCCTCGGGGCGGCCGATATCCTGCCAGACGCCGCCCTTGTGGATCTCCAGCGCGCCGAAGCTGGCCTTGTAGGCCATCTTGCGGCTGCCCGGCACCCAGTAGCCCAGGTAGACATAGGGAAGCCCCGCCTCGCGCGCCATCTGGATGTGGTCGAGGATCATCCAAGTGCCCAGGCTGTCGGCGATCCGCGCGGGGTCGTAGAAGCTGTAGACGAGGCTCAGCCCGTCATCGAGGATATCCGTCAGGCAGACGGCGGCCAGGGGCTCGCCCTCCTCGGTGCGGGCGCGATATTCGAAGACGCGGGTGCGGACGGGCGTTTCCTCGATCATCGCGGCGAATTCGAAGATGTCCATGTCGGCCATCCCGCCATCCGCGTGGCGGTGGTCCAGGTAGCGGCGGAACAGGTCGAACTGTTCCTCGGTCGCCCAGGCGCTGGTGCCCAGGCGCTGCAGGCCGGCATTGCGTCGCATCACCCGGCGCTGGCTGCGGCTGGGCTGGAAGTCCCGGACCCGGATGCGGGCCGACATGCAGGCCACGCAGCTTTCGCAGCTTGGCCGGTAGACGACGTTCTGCGACCGCCGGAAGCCCTGCCGCGACAGGGCGTTGTTCAGGTCGCGCGCGCGCTCGCCGGTCAGGGCGGTGAACAGCTTCCGCTCGGCCCGGCCATGCAGGTAGGGGCAGGGCTGGGGCGCCGTGACGTAGAACTGCGGCGCGCTGGACGGGGTGTGGCGCATCATTCCCCCTTCCGGCCGGGGGCCGCGGAAGGCGCAGGACCGGAGAAGCGGAGAAAAACAGGGATCATGCGCGGCAGCCGGATCTTCGCCTCGAGGACGGGAATTGCGTGGACGGTAGCAACAGAAGATGCACTCGCCAAGGACCTAGGGCGCGATTTGCCGAGTGCAAGCCGGAGCTTGGTCGCGGGCTTCGGAACATAAGCGGAACTTCGCTGGTGTCGCCTCGCATTGACGCGGCGTCCCCGGGCCTTAGGCTTGGGACATGAGCTTCGCCGAACGCATCACCCGCCTGCCACTTCCGACCGACGAGAACCGTGGCGTCACCGCTGCCGCCCTGCTGCCGGGACTCGCCCCCCGGCTGACCGACCTGCTGCGCGGGACCGCAGGCTCCAGCCCCTATCTGGCGGGGCTGATCGAGCGCGAAGCCAGCTGGTTGGCCGGGGCGCTGAACCGCGACCCGACCGCCGCCTGGCTGGCCTTCGCCGAAACCGAAGGCCTCGAGGCGCTGTCCCCTGCCGAGCTTGGCCCCGCGCTGCGGCAGGCCAAGCGGCGCGTGGCCCTTTATGCCGCACTGGCCGACCTGGGCGGCGTCTGGTCACTGGACGAGGTGACAGGCGTTCTGACCGACCTGGCAGACCGCGCGACCGATCTTGCGCTGCGGGCCCATGTCGCGGAGGAGGCGCGGCGCGGCAAGCTGCCCGCGCCCCTGGCGGGGGCCACGCCCGACGCGGCCGGAATCTTCGCGCTGGCCATGGGCAAGATGGGCGCGCGCGAGCTGAACTATTCCTCGGACATCGACCTGATCGTCCTTTACGACGACGCGGCCTATGCCCCCGCCGACCAGCACGAGGTCCGCGCGGCCCTGATCCGCGCCACCCGAAAGGCCGCGGCCACGCTGTCGGACCTGACCGCGCAAGGCTATGTCTTCCGCACCGACCTGCGGCTGCGGCCCGACGCCTCGGTGACGCCGGTCTGCATCTCGGCCAGCGCGGCGCTGGGCTATTACGAGGCCGAGGGGCGCAGCTGGGAACGCGCCGCCTACATCAAGGCGCGGCCCTGCGCGGGGGATCTTTCGGCGGGGCAGCGCTTCCTGGACGCGCTGCGGCCCTTCGTCTGGCGGCGGCACCTCGACTTCGCCACTGTCGAGGACACGCACGAGATGCGCCGCCGCATCCGCGACCACAAGGGACTGCACGGCATCCGCGTGCTGGGCCATGACATCAAGCTGGGCCGCGGCGGCATCCGCGAGATCGAGTTCTTCGCCCAGACCCGCCAGCTGATCGCGGGCGGGCGCGATCCCGACCTACGTGCGCGCCGCACCGTCGATGCGCTGGCCGCGCTGGCCGACAAGGGCTGGATCCCCGCCGAGGTCGCCGAGGAGCTTTCAGCTCATTACCGCGCGCATCGCGAGATCGAGCATCGCATCCAGATGGTGAACGATGCCCAGACCCACGCGCTGCCCTCGACGCCCGAGGCCCTGGGCCTCGTGGCGCGGCTGGCAGGCGAGCCCAAAACTGAGGACTGGTGCGCGCGATTGGAGGCGCGCCTGCACCGCGTCGAGGAGTTGACCGGCGACCTGTTCGAGCCGGGAACCGCCGCCGACCGTCCCCGGCTCAGCGCCGAGCAGGCGGCGGTGGTCGAGGGGTGGCAGAGCTATCCGGCCTTCAGGTCCGCCCGCGCGCAGCAGGTCTTCGCCCGGATCGAGCCGCGTGTCCTGTCCAGCCTGTTTCGCTCGGGCCGTCCCGACGAGGCGCTGGGCCGCTTCGACAGCTTCCTGCGCGGGCTTCCGGCGGGCGTGCAGCTTTTCTCGATGTTCGAATCGAACCCCTCCCTGATCGACCTGCTGGGCGACATCTGCGCGACCTCGCCGGGCCTTGCCACCTACCTTGCACGTCACCCGGAGGTGCTCGATGCGGTGCTGGCGGGCAGTTTCTTTGCCCCCTGGCCGGGCATCGAGGCGATGCGGTCCGAACTGTCGGCAACGCTTGACCGCACGATGGCCGCGCCCGACGGAGGATATGAACGGGCGCTCGATGCTGCCCGGCGCTGGGCGCACGAATGGCAGTTCCGCGTGGGCGTCCACCACCTGCGCGCGCTGGTCGAGGCCGAGGAAGCGGGCCAGCATTACGCCGACATCGCCGATGCGGCGCTGGCGGCGCTGGCGCCCCTGGTCACGGCCGAGTTCGCGCGCCGCCACGGCCCGCCGCCGGGGCATGGGGCGGCGGTGCTGGGCATGGGCTCGCTGGGCGCGCGGCAGCTGAACGCGGCCTCGGACCTGGACCTGATCGTGATCTATGACGCGGCAGGGGCCGAGGGTTCCTCCGGGCCGAAGCCGCTGGCAACACGGGCTTATTACGCACGCCTGACGCAGGCGCTGCTGACCGCCGTCACCGCGCCCACGGCGGCGGGCCGGCTTTACGAGGTGGACATGCGGCTGCGCCCCTCGGGGCGGCAGGGGCCGGTGGCGACGGGTTTCGAATCCTTCCGCACCTACCAGATGGAGGAGGCCTGGACCTGGGAGCATCTGGCCCTGACCCGCGCCCGCGTCATTGCGGTGCTGTCGGGCACCCTGTCCGATTCGCCGGATCAGACTGAGCCGCGGCCGGAGGCCGAGGAGCAGGCGCCGCTGGCGGTTCGCCTTGAAACCCTGCGGCGCGAGGTGCTGGCGGTGCGCGGGACGGACCCGCGCGTCATTCCCGATCTTGAGGAGATGCGGCAGCGGATCTTCGCGGCCAAGGCGCCGGACGGGCGGTGGGAGGCCAAGATCGGCCGAGGCCGCCTGCAGGACATCGAACTCCTCGCTCAGTCTCTGGCGCTGCGCAGCGCCTCGCCCTCGCGCGGGGCGGGGATGCAGATCCGCGCAGGCCGCCGCGCCGGGCTGATCGGGACCGAGGACGCGACCAACCTGACCGTCGCGCATCGCTTCCTGTGGCGGCTGCATTGCGCGGGCCGCCTGCTGACCGACCGGCCCTTGGACATGGAGGCGCTGGGCCGGGGCGGGCAGGACTTCCTGCTGCGGGAAACGGCCTGTGCCACGCTGGACGAGCTGGCGGCGCGGCTCGATGCGACGGTCGACTCGGCGGGCCGGATCATCGACGCACTGACCCAGGCGGCCGAGGCGGTGCCGTAAACGCCGAGAGACCGCAGGAGGCGGGTCCAGATTGCATCTTCGGGGCTAAGGAATTGTAGGCCCAATCCATGTCGCAAGGGCGCAAGGACCGTTGCAAGACAGCGGTCCTGCGAGGCGCCTTGGTAGGCTCTCCGGTCCTCAACCAATCGAGCCGTTGACACGCAGCGGCATGGTTGCCGCAGGCGCTTCGCTGCTTTCGGGTGGCGAACTGTTCAGCACGGGGATCAGCGCGCCTTCGGGGAGGGCGTCCAGGCTTTCATCCACGGCATGGTCGAAGACGCCATGGGTGGTCTTGTCCCAGTAGAAGGGCTTGGCGACGATCTCGTAGGCGGCCTTCCAGGCGGCAAGGCAGGCCAGCGGGAAATAGAGATACAGCGTGGGCGCCCAGGGCATCAGATGCGGATGAGTGCGCCGCACCGCCCAGATCGCCACGACCACGTTCAGCGCCTCGGACAAAAGGAACGTGGCGATCACCGCCGTGCCCAGCCAGCCGTCCATCAGCGGCCCCAGCGGATGACCGAGGCCCACGGTCAGCAGCCAGAAGCTCCACAGCACGGGCGCCAGCATGAACTGCTGGACGGTGGCGAACATCTGCAGATGGAAGCCGACCGTCGGCCAGAAGCCGATCTCGCGCACCAGCCGGCTTGGCGCGCGCATGTGGACGCCCCAGGTCATCGCGAAGCCCTTGAGCCAGCGCGACCGCTGCTTGATCCAGGGAAGTGCGCGGCAGTTCGCCTCTTCATGCGTCGTCGTCGCGACGATCTCGGTGCGATAGCCGAGGCGCGCAAGGCGCACGCCAAGGTCGGCGTCCTCGGTGACGTTCCAGCCGTCCCAGCCACCCGCCTGCGCCAGCGCTGTGCGGCGGATGAAGAAGGTCGTCCCGCCCAAGGGCACCACCAGTCCCATGCGCGCGAGCCCCGGCAGGACGCCCCGGAACCAGGCCGAGTATTCCAGCGTGAAGCAGCGGGCGAGCCAGTTGGTGCGCGGGTTGTAGAAATCCAGCGCGCCCTGTACGCAGGCGACCTGAGGCGGGGCGAAATGCAGGTGGCGGGCCACCTTGTGCAGCTGGTCGGGCTCGGGCCGGTCCTCGGCATCCCAGACGCCGATGATCTCGCCCCGGCAGAAGTTCAGCGCATAGTTCAGCGCCCGCGGCTTGGTGCGGATCGGGCCGTCGGGCACGGTCACGACGCGCATCCAGAAGGGCAGGGTCACGCCCTCCAGCGCGTGGCGCGTCACGGTGTCGGTTTCCTCGACCACCAGCAGGATGTCGGTCAGTTCGCGCGGATAGTTCAGCCGGGCGAGGCGGCCGACGAGCCGGTCGGCAATGTCCTCCTCGCGGAACATCGGAACCATGACCGAGATCACGGGCCATTTCTCCTCCATCCCCGCATCCGGATGGACAGCTTCGGCCTTGCGCAGCCCGCGCAGCGTTGCGCGGAAAGCCAGCGCCTTCAGCACCGTGGTCGCCACCAGCGTCCCGATCGCCAGAAGGCTCACCAGCGCCAGCACCATCACCGGGGCCAGCCACAGCCCCAGCGTCAACGCGGCCATCACCGCCAGCAGGATGCGACCCAGCCGTCCCTCGTTCCGGGTGCGGCAACTGAACTCGGGAGGCACGCAGGTTTCGGCCTGCCGGATCAGCGCGGTGCGGCGGGTGGCCAGCAGCGCCTGGATGCAGTCGGTTTCCGGGCAGAGCAGCATCCGCACGGGACCGAGCCGCTTTTCGAGCTGCCCGCGCAGGGCCTCGAACCGCTCGGGCCAGGCGGCGGCCACGAAAGTCACGCCGCCGGTCCGTCGCCAGGGCACGACGCCTTGGGTCAGGCACCAGTCCGCGCCCATCTCGTCGATCAGCCGCGCGTCGGGGGGCAGGGCGGCGAGGTCGATGACGCTGGTGCGCCATTGCCGCGACAGGGCGCGGAACAGCGCCTGCGGCGTGACCCAGCCGCGCGCCAGCAGGATCTCGCCCAGCCGCGCCGTCTCGCGCCGCTGCATGACCAGCGCCTTGAGCAGATTGCCCGGATCGACCGCGCCCTCGTCCAGCAGGATCTGCCCCAAGGGCCGGCTGTCGCGCCCGGAAGGGCGCAGCGCGGGCCGGTCGTCGGGTCGGGCCACGCGCGGGCGGAACGGAACCGGCGCCCGCTCAGCCTCGGGCGCAGCAGGAGTTCCCGGCAGCTTGCGGCGAATCGGCGTGACGGACATCGGGCACCTGGGGGCTGTCGAAACCTGCCCCTTGATGGTCCGAAATGCTTAAACCACCGTTAACGGGGCGTCAGCCCTGCCGGCGCTCGCGCATGGCCTCGGCGAAGCGCTCGAACAGGTAGGCGCTGTCCTGCGGGCCGGGGCTCGCCTCGGGGTGATACTGGACCGAGAAGACCGGCCGGTCCGCGACCTTCAATCCGCAGTTCGACCCGTCGAAAAGGCTGACATGCGTCTCGATCACGCCCTCGGGCAGGGTCTGCGCATCCACCGCGAAGCCATGGTTCATCGAGGTGATCTCGACCTTGCCGGTTTCCTTGTCGCGCACTGGGTGGTTCGCGCCGTGGTGGCCGTGGCTCATCTTGACGGTCTTCGCCCCCAGGGCCAGCGCAAGCATCTGGTGGCCAAGGCAGATGCCGAAGATCGGCAGGTCGCGGTCCAGAAGCTTCTGGATCATCGGCACGGCATATTCGCCCGTCGCGGCCGGGTCGCCCGGGCCGTTCGACAGGAAGACGCCATCGGGATCGTGGGCCAGCACTTCCTCGGCGGTGGCGGTGGCGGGCAGGACGGTCACATCGGCCCCCGCCTCGGCCAGCGAGCGCAGGATGTTCCGCTTGGCGCCGTAGTCCAGCGCCACCACGCGCAGGGGCTTTTCGGGACGCTCGGACCCGAAGCCGCCGGGCCAGCGCCACATCCCCTCGTCCCAGCGATAGCTCTGGGTGCAGCTGACCTCGCGGGCGAGGTCCATGCCGACCAGCCCCGGCCAGTTGCGGGCGCGGGCCACCATCGCCTCGATGTCGAAGTTGCCCTCCGGGTCGTGTGCCAGCACCACGTGGGGTGCGCCCTGCTGGCGGATCGCGCGGGTCAGGCGGCGGGTGTCCACGCCGCCGATGCCGATGCGGCCGCGCCGTTCCATCCAGGCGGCGAGGTCCGAGGCGGCGCGCCAGTTCGAGGGCTCGGTCGGGTCCCACTTGACGACGATGCCGGCCGCGACCGGGTCGGGCGCCTCGTCGTCCTCGGGCGTGACGCCGGTGTTGCCGATATGGGGGAAGGTGAAGGTGACGACCTGGGCTGCATAGCTGGGGTCGGTCATGATCTCCTGATAGCCGGTCATGGCGGTGTTGAAGACCAGTTCGGCCACGACCTCGCCCGCCGCACCGAAGCCTCGGCCATAGAAGATCGTCCCGTCGGCCAGAGCCAGGCACGCGGTCGGTTTCTGTTCCATCTCGAACCCCCGGAAAATCGGGCGAGAGCTAAGGGATGCGGCGGATGGGGTCAAGGCTTGACCCGTGCCTGCCGCAAGGGCAAGCGTGGCCCGACCCAAGACAGCGAGGAACGACATGGAACTGCGCGAGCGCATCCAGGCGGCGACGAAAGAGGCGATGAGGGCCCGCGACGGACAGCGCCTGTCCACGCTGCGCCTGATCGGGGCGGCAGTCAAGGACCGCGAGATCGCCAAGCGCGGCGAGGATGCCGCCGGCGCGCTGACCGAGGAGGACCTGGTCGCGCTCTTGTCGCGCATGGTCAAGCAGCGCCAGGAATCCGCCCGCGCCTATGAAGAGGGCGGGCGGCTGGAACTGGCCGAGCGCGAGCAGGCCGAGATCGGCGTCATCCAGGAGTTCCTGCCGCGCCAGCTGTCGCCCGCCGAGATCGAGGCGGCGATCGATGCGACCATTTCCGAGCTTGGCGCCACGGGCGTGCGCGACATGGGCCGGGTCATGGGCGCGCTGCGCGAGCGTCACGCGGGGCAGATGGACTTCGGCGCGGCAGGCGCGCTGGTCAAGGCCCGGCTGATGGGCTGAAGGAAGACCGGGGGCGCTGCCTGCGGCCCCCGTGGTATTTTCATGAAAAGGAACGGGTGCCGGGCTGACCGGGCACCCGTCCCGCGGTGCCGGTCAGGTGGACAGTCGTTCCTCGACCAGGGCGACGGCACGGGCCACGGCCTCGTCGATGGTCAGGGCTGTCGTGTCCAGGACGACCGCATCGGGCGCGGCGCGCAGGGGGGCCGTCGCGCGGGCGGCGTCGCGGGCATCGCGCTCGCGCAGTTGCGCCAGCATCGCGGCCGGATCGGTTCCCAGTTCGGCGGCGCGGCGGGCGGCGCGGGTCTCGTCCTCTGCCACGACGTAAAGCTTGAGCTGCGCGCCCGGGCAGATCACCGTGCCGATGTCGCGCCCGTCCAGCACCGCGCCCGGTTCCTGCGCGGCGAAGCGGCGCTGGAAATCGACCAGCACGGCGCGCACCTCGGGAATGGCGGCGACCTGCGACGCGGCCTGACCCGCCTCGGCCGAGCGCAGGCCGGGGCGCAGCAGGTCCTCGGGCGTCAGTTCCCTGGCCGCCGCCACCGGATCGCCGCCGAGCGCACCGACCGCGCGATACAGAAGCCCCGTGTCCAGGTGCAGGAAGCCGAAGCGCTGCGCCAGAGCCCGCGCGATCGTGCCCTTGCCCGAAGCGGCCGGTCCGTCGATGGCGATGGTAAAGGGCATGGGCATTCTCCGGCTGCAGGTCGGCCTCTCTTGCCACAGGGGGCGGCCCGAGAGAAGCCGGGCCTTCCCGGTGGCGGGGCTCAGACGATGGCGGCCTCGGCGAAGGGCTGGCCGTCCAGCACCCGCTGCACGCCCAGGGGCGACAGGTCCAGCGTCATCCAGTCGCCATGCACGATCTGTTCGGCAATGCCGCGGCCCACGGCCGGGGCCTGCTGCAGCCCGTGCCCGGAAAAGCCGTTGGCGTGGTAAAGGTTCGGCACCTGCGGATTGCGCCCGAGAATCGCGTTCTGGTCCAGCGTGTTGTAGGCGTAATGCCCCGCCCATTCGCGGATCACGCGGGCGGCGCCGAAGCCTTCAGCCCGGGCATAAAGGGCGGGCCAGACGTGATCCTCCCACAGTTCGGACTGGGGAACGAAGTCGTCCTCGTCGCAGGGGCCGTCGGTGGCGGGAACGGTCGCGGCCAGCCACTGGCCATGCTCGGGCCGCATCCAGATGCCCGAGGGATCGATGATCAGCGGAGCATCGGGATGGCGCGCCTCGGGTGCATCGACCACGAAGATCGTGCGCTTGCGCGGCTCGACCGGCAGGTCGAGGCCCATCGAGCGCATCAGCCCCGCCGCCCGTGGCCCCGCGCAGTTGACGAAGACGTCGGCCGGCCGCCGCCCGCCCTTCTCCAGATGCGCGGCCAGGATGCGGTCGCCATCCCGCTCGAATCCGGTCACGCGGTCGGTCACCCACACCGCGCCCGCCGCGCGCGCGGCGTTCTTCAGCCCCGACAGCAGGCCCATGTTGTCGAAGAAGCCTTCGTCCCGCGGGCCGAAGGCACCGGCCACGATGTCGTCGAGCTGCATCCAGGGAAAGCGCGCCGCCAGACCCGCGCGGTCCAGCACCTCGGTCGCGGCGCCAAGGCTGCGCTGCATGGCGGCCAGGCTTTCCAGCTGCACCGCACCCGTCTCGGTCTGGGTCAGGAACAGGTAGCCGTTCTCGCGCAGCCCGAGGTCCGGAACGCCGCCTTGGGGCCCGGTCCAGCGGGTGAAATCGCGGATGAACTCGATCCCGAAGCGGCTGATGGCGACGTTGATCTCGTTGGTGAACTGCGAACGGATGCCCGCCGCCGACAGCGCGGTCGAGCAGGTGGCATAGGTCGGGTCCTGCTCGACCACCGTCACCCGCAGCGCGGGGTCCAGCCGGGTCAGCCAGAAGGCCACGGATGCGCCCATCACCGCGCCGCCCGCGATCAGAACCTCGGTCACTGTGCAATTCCCCCTTGCCGTCGGTGGCGCAGGATTTGCCTAAGCCCGTGCCGCGCGCAAGGGTGCTTCACGAGGATGCAAGGCGCTGGACCTCGGGGCCGGGATCGGCGATACCAAGGCCCGAATTGCGCGCCTCAAGCGGAGCTGCCCCATGTGGATCGTCGATCGAGTGCTGACCTGGTGGAACGGCCAGACCCTGGGCACCCAGGTCTGGACCGCCCGCCATGGAACCCGTGTCGGTGAGGATGAACTGGGCAACGTTTACTACCAGACCCCCGGCGGCAAGCGGCGTTGGGTGATCTACAACGGCGAGGCCGAGGCAAGCCGCGTGCCGCCTGACTGGCGCGGCTGGCTGACCCACACTTATGCCGAGCCGCCCAGCAAGGCGCCGCTGCCGCGCAAGGCCTGGGAAAAGCCGCATGTGCCGAACATGACGGGGACTCCGGCCGCCTATCACCCGGCGGGTTCGCTGTACCGGGCCGAGCCGGTGGCCCGGCGCGACTACGACGCCTGGCAGCCCGAGTAAGGCCATGTCCGAACGCGCGGAACGGGCCGAGCTGGTCGTCGGCGCCGCCGTGCTGGCCGTGGCGGCGGGCTTCCTGGCCTGGTCGGTCGGCGGCTGGGGCGAGCGCGGGCAGGGCACCTATCCGCTGGTCGCGTCCTTTCCCAATGTCGACGGGGTCGAGCGGGGAACCGAGGTGCGTCTTGCGGGCGTGCGCGTGGGCCGCGTCTCGGACGTGCGGCTGAACCCCGAAACCTATTACGCCGAGGCCGAGTTGCGGGTGCCCGAGAGCATCGTGCTGCCCACCGACAGCGCCGCGCTGATCCAGTCGGACGGGCTGCTGGGAGGCTCCTACATCGAGCTGCGGCCGGGCGGCGCGATGGAGACCCTGGGTCCCGGAGACGAGATCGAGGACGTGCAGGGCGCAGTCAGCCTGCTGGGGCTGATGATGAAATTCGTGGATTCGCAGGCGGGCGGGGACAACGCGGAGGATCAGCCGTGATCCGCCTTGGCCTTGCCCTTGCGCTGACCGCGGCGGTTCCGGCGCTGGCCCAGACAAGCCGCAGCACCGACGTGGCTCCTGGCACCCGCGCCGAGACCGTGGCGCCCCTGATCGAGGGTCGGGTCGGCCAGGGGCAGGGGGCGCTGCTGCGGGGCCTCGACAAGGTGTCGGGGCAAAGCACGGACCTGCCGTTGAACGTGGGCGAGGCCGTCACCTTCGGCCGGCTCGAGGTGCGGCTGGGCGAATGCCGCTATCCTGCCGACGACCCCGAATCGGACGCCTTCGCGCAGCTGACCATTACCGACCTGCGCAGCCGCACGGCCCTGTTCACCGGCTGGATGATCGCGTCGTCGCCCGCGCTGTCGGCGCTGGACGACGCACGCTACGACGTCTGGGTGGTGGGCTGCAACGACGGCACCGGGACCGCGCGGCCAGACCTGACCTACGAGCCCGACACGACCGTGCCCGAGGGCGGCGAGGGCATGGGCCCGGACGGGGACTTCACGCCTGTCGAGGACGAGGACGCCGAGGGCTGACGCAGCAAGGCCAGCAGCGCCTCGGCCGACCGCAGCGGCTGCGCGTGGAAGTCGGCGGCCCGGCGCAGGGCGCGCCCCAGCCGCGACTGGTAGTCGAGACGGCTGATCTCTCGCCCGCCCATGCTCGCCAGATGGGGCGTCAGGTATTGCGTGTCGAACAGCGTGAAGCCGCAGCGCGCCAGATGGTCCGAGATCCAGACCAGCGCCATCTTCGACCCGTTCGTCCGGGTCGAGAACATGCTTTCCCCGAAGAAGGCGCCCCCCAGCGTCACCCCGAAGATGCCGCCCGCCAGACGGCCCTCCTGCATGACCGCCAGCGCATGGGCGTGGCCCAGCCCGTGCAGCTCTGCGTAAAGGTCACGCAGGGGGGCGTTGATCCAGGTCTCGGGGCGGTCCGCGCAGGCCTCGACGATCACGTCGAAATCGGGGCGTGCATCGGCGCTCCACCCGCCTCGCGCAAGGCTGCGCAGCAGCGAATGCGAGGCATGGACGCCGCCCACCGGCAGGATGCCGCGCCGGGGCGGGTCGAACCAGTAAAGCTGCGGGTCGTCGGCCGAATAGGCCATCGGGAAGACGCCATTCGCATAGCCCCGCAGCAGCATCGCCGCCGTCAGCATGGACATGCGCATCCGTCAGGCGTTCCCGGCATGGGCAGCTTCCCCCGTCCAGACAAAACCGGGGAAAGCTAAGCGCGGATCGCCGGGCAGCACAACCGCCCGGCTAGCTTCAGTTGCCGTATTCGCGTTCCAGCCAGCGTTCCAGCCAGTGGATCGAATAGTCGCCGCGCTGGATGTCCGGTTCCTTCAGCAGGTCGCAGAACAGCGGGATGGTCGTGTCCACGCCGTCCACGATCAGCTCGTTCAGGGCACGGTTCAGCCGCGCCAGCGCTTCGGCCCGGTCGCGTCCGTGAACGATCAGCTTGCCGATCAGGCTGTCGTAATAGGGCGGGATCACATAGCCGTCATACAGCGCCGAATCCATCCGCACGCCCAAGCCGCCCGGCGCGTGATACTGGCTGATCCGGCCCGGAGAGGGGGCGAAGTTCGGCAGCCGCTCGGCGTTGATCCGCGCCTCGATGGCATGGCCGCGAATCGACAGCTGGTCCTGGCGCAGGCTCATGGGCTCGCCCGCGGCGACGCGGATCTGCTCGCGCACGAGGTCCACACCATAGATCGCCTCGGTCACGGGATGTTCCACCTGAAGTCGGGTGTTCATCTCGATGAAGTAGAACTCGCCGTCCTCGAACAGGAACTCGATCGTGCCCGCGCCCGCGTATTGCAGCCGCGCCACGGCGTCGGCGCAGATCCTGCCGATGCGGTCGCGCTGTTCGGGGGTGATGACGGGACCGGGCGCTTCCTCCAACACCTTCTGGTGGCGGCGCTGCAGCGAGCAGTCGCGCTCGCCCAGGTGGATGGCATTGCCGCGGCCATCGCCGAAGACCTGGATCTCGATATGGCGCGGGCGCTGGAGGTATTTCTCGATATACACCTCGTCGTTGCCGAAGGCCGCCTTGGCCTCGGCCCGCGCCGTGCGGAAGGCGACCTCAAGCGAGGCTTCGTCCTGCGCCACCTTCATCCCGCGACCGCCGCCGCCGGCGGTGGCCTTGATGATGACCGGATAGCCGATCCCGGCCGCGACGCGGCGCGCGGTCTCGATGTCGGGGACGCCTCCGTCCGAGCCCGGCACGACCGGGATGCTCAGCGCCTTGGCGGTTTCCTTGGCGGTGATCTTGTCGCCCATCATGCGGATATGTTCCGCACGCGGGCCGATGAAGGTGATGCCGTGGTCTTCGACCATCTGCACGAACTGGGCGTTTTCCGACAGGAAGCCGTAGCCCGGATGAATCGCCTGCGCGCCCGTGATCTCGCAGGCCGACAGGATGGCGGGCATCGACAGGTACGAGGCCGACGAGGGCGGCGGGCCGATGCAGATCGACTCATCGGCCATGCGGACATGCATGGCGTCGCTGTCGGCGGTCGAATGCACCGCGACCGAGGCGATGCCCATTTCCGAACAGGCGCGGATGACCCGCAGCGCGATCTCGCCGCGGTTGGCGATCAGGATCTTGTCGAACATGGGCGGGCCCTACTCGACGATCATCAGGGGAGTGCCGAACTCGACGGGGGTGCCGTCGTCGATCAGGACGCGCCGCACGGTCCCGGCGCGGGGGGCGGGGATGTGGTTCATGGTCTTCATCGCCTCGACGATCATCAGCGTGTCGCCTTCCGCGACCTGCTGGCCGATGGTGACGAAGGGCGCGGCGCCCGGCTCGGCCGACAGGTAGGCGGTGCCCACCATGGGCGAGGTCACGGCGCCCGGATGGCTGGCCGGATCGTCGAGGCCCGCCGCAGGTGCGGCGGCAGCAGCGGCGGGGGCGGCAGCCGCCGGCGCGGGCAGCGCCTGCATCGGCGCAGGCGCGCCCTGAACGATGACCTGCTTGCCATGCTTTGACAGCGACACGGTCAGGCGGTCGTTCTCGCCGTATTCCCGCTTGACCGAGATCTCGGTCAGCTCGTTGCGGTTCAGAAGCTCAGCCAGCGCCTGGATGAAGGCGGTGTCGCCCGCGTGGTGCCGGGTCTGGTCGTTCTCGCTCATCTAATTCTCTGCCTTTGGGCCGTTCTGGGGTCGCGGCGTTTTCGCCGGGCGTTATAAACCCTCGCGCGGGGCAAGGGAAACCGTTTCGGGCGGCGCGGTCGAAGGGCCCTGCGCCCCGAGGTTCGGGGAATCGTCCGCGTCGGGGCGCCCCGACAGGTCCTTCCAGCGCCGGTGGACCCAGAACCACTGGTCCATGTGGGCGCGGACCAGCCCTTCCAGGTCATCGTTCAGCGCCTGCATCATCGCTTGGGGATCGTCGGGGGCGACGGGTTCGCCCACCTCGACCCGGAAGCTCAGGCCGTCGGGCTGGCGGATGCCCGCGACGGGGAGCAGCAGCGCATGATAGCGCAGGGCAAGCTCTGCCGGGGTCAGCACGGTCTGGCTGGGCAGGCCGAAGAAGCGCAGCGTCGCGCCGTGGCGGTCAAACTGGTCGAAGCCGAGGCACAGCATCCCGCCGCCCTTGAGGAAGCGCAGCATTCCCGCCAGCCCGGCACGCCCGCGCGGGAACAGCGGTTGCGCTATGGCCTCGATGGCGGGAACATAATGGCGATTGAAGGCGCGGTTGTTCATGGGGCGATAAAGCGCCCCCACCTTCCAGCCGCGCGCCGCCAGCGCCGCCCGCATGGCGTCGTAATTCCCGAAATGAGCGCAGGCGAGGATCACCGGACGCCCCGCCGCCGCCGCCTGCTCCAAGGCGGGCAGGCCGGGCCCGGACAACCGGTCCTCGGCTCCGACGCGGGCGGTGAACTCGGTGCCCGAGTAGATCTCGATCAGGGCGCGGCCCGCGTTGTCCGGGACGGCGCGGGTCAGGCCGCGGACCTGCGCGGCGGGCAGGTCGGGGCAGGCCAGCGCGAGGTTGTCGCGGATGCGCCTGCGCCAACCTGCAAGGGGCGCCACGACATGGGCGAAGGTCCAGCCCATCGCAGGCACCCGGCGACGATACGGCATCAGCAGGAACAGCCCCACCAGAAGGCGGAAGGCGCCACTGCTCAGCCGGTCGGCAAGCGGGATCGGCTCCTCGTCACCCCGTGTCATCGCTGCGGTTCCTGCATGGCCTGCGCCTCGCGCGCCCAGACGTAAAGGCCCGCGGCCACGATGACGATGGCGCCAAGAACCGTCCAGCCATCCGGCACCGCGCCGAAGAACAGCCAGCCCCAGAGCCCGGCCCAGATCAGCCCGGTATAGCCGAAGGGGGCGATGGCAGCGGCCTCGGCCATGGCGAAGGCACGGATCAGCAGCGCCTGCGCCAGCGTGCCCAGCAGCCCCATCGCCGCGAAAGCCCACAGGTCACCGCTTGCAATGGGCTGCCAGACGAAGGGAGCGACCAGGGACGCGCCTAGCGTCGCCACCCCCGTGGCCCACAGGATCGAGGTCGCGGTTCCGTCCCCCCGCACCATGCGCGTCATGATCGCGCCCGCCGCATAGGTGACGGCCCCCAGCAGGGGCAGCAGGGCGGCGGGCTGGAAGACGCCCGCGCCGGGGCGGATCACGATCATCGCGCCCACCAGCGCCACGGTGATGCCCGCGATGCGGCGCGGGCCGATGCGTTCACCCAGGAACAGCGCGGCGCCCAACGTGATGAGGACCGGGTTGATGTCCATGATGGCCGTCGCCTCGGCGAGCCCGATGAAGGGCAGCGCCGTGAAGAACAGCCCGATCGAGGCAAGCTGCGTTAGTCCCCGGCCCACCTGCAGCAAGGGCGAGGCCGAGCGTGCGACCTGTTTCAGGCGTGGGGCCAGCACTACCGTGACGATGATCAGGTTCAGCGCCATGCGGCACCAGACGATCTGGCCGGGGTGATAGCCAGCCTGCGTCAGGTGCTTGCCGGTCGCGTCCATCAGCGTGAACAGGAAGACCGAGCCGAGCAGCGTGAGAATGCCCAGCGATTGCTGCGAGTACCGCGGCTTCGCGATCCTGACCGTTTCGGATTGCAGGGTCGTCATCAGGGCGGACCCATGCGCCCGGCTTCACGGCCGGACGCTCCCCGGGGGATGGTTGGGGCCGAAAGACAGCCTGCCGCGCGAGGAGCCATGCGGCAGGGCTGCGTCGCGGGGATCACAGCAGCGCCTTGACCTTTGCCACCGTGGCCTCGGGGGTGATGCCGAACTCCTTGTAAAGACGGTCGGCCGGGGCCGAGGCGCCGAAGCCGGTCATGCCGACGAAATCGGCGCGCTTCCAGCTGCCGCGCTCGCCCAGAAGCAGCCACTCCCAGGGCTGGCGGACGGCGGCTTCGATGGCGACACGGACCGGACCTTCGGGCAGAACCTCGGCGCGGTAGTCCTCGGGCTGGTCGCGGAACAGCTCCATGCAAGGGACCGAGACGACGCGGGTCGGCGTGCCCTCGGCTTCCAGCGCCTCGGCGGCCTTCAGTGCGATCTCCACTTCGGAGCCCGAGGCCATGAGGATCGCCTTCGGCTCGGCCGAGGCTTCGCGCAGGATGTAGGCGCCTTTCGCCGTCAGGTTCTCGGTGGTGTGCTCGGTGCGGACGGTCGGCAGGTTCTGCCGCGACAGCGCGAGGACCGAGGGAGTCGAGTCGGTGGTCAGCGCCAGTTCCCAAGCCTCGGCGGTTTCCACCACGTCGGCGGGACGGAAGGTCCAGGTGTTGGGCGTCGCCCGCAGCATGGCCAGGTGCTCGACCGGCTGGTGGGTCGGGCCGTCCTCGCCCAGGCCGATCGAGTCGTGGGTCATCACGTAGACGACCGGAACGCCCATCAGCGCCGACAGGCGCATCGCGCCGCGGGCGTAGTCGGTGAAGGCGAGGAAGGTGCCGCCATACGGACGGAAGCCGCCGTGCAGGGCAAGGCCGTTCATCGCGGCAGACATGCCGTGTTCGCGGATGCCCCAGTGGACGTAGCGCCCGGCGCGGTTCTGCGCGTCGAAGATGCCGAGATCGCGGGTCTTGGTGTTGTTGGAGCCGGTCAGGTCCGCCGAGCCGCCGATGGTTTCGGGCAGGATCGGGTTCACGACCTCAAGCACCATCTCGGAGGCCTTGCGGGTCGCGACCTTGGGCTTGTCGGCGCTGGCCTTTTCCTTCAGCGCGGCGATGGCGGGTGCGAGCGCCTCGGTCGGCTCTCCTGCCACGCGCGAGGCGAAGACGTTGCGCTGGGCGTCGGGCAGGGCATCGACGCGGGCGGCCCAAGCCTCGCGGTCGGCCTTGCCGCGCGCGCCGATCTCGCGCCAGCGGGCGACGAGTTCGTCGGGCAGCTCGAAGGCCTCGTGCTCCCAGGCATAGGCGAGGCGGGTCGCTGCGATCTCCTCGGCCCCCAGCGGCGAGCCGTGGACGCCCGAGGTGCCGCCCTTCTTGGCCGAGCCATAGCCGATGGTCGTGTTGCAGGCGACCAGCACCGGGCGGCCGTCGTCTTCTTTAGCGGCAGTCAGGGCGCGGTCAATGTCGGCCGGATCATGTCCGTCGCAAGACAGCGTCCGCCAGCCCGCCGCCTCGAAGCGCTTGAGCTGGTCGGTCGAATCCGACAGCGACACGGCGCCGTCGATGGTGATCCTGTTGTCGTCCCACAGGACAATCAGGCGGCCGAGGCGCAGGTGACCGGCAAGGGTGATCGCCTCCTGGCTGATGCCTTCCATCAGGCAGCCGTCGCCGGCGATGACCCAGGTGCGGTGGTCGCACAATTCCTCGCCGAACTCGGCGCGCATCTTGGCCTCGGCCATGGCGAAGCCGACCGAGGTCGCAAGGCCCTGGCCCAGCGGGCCGGTCGTGGTTTCCACGCCCTCGGCATGGCCGTATTCCGGATGGCCTGCCGTCGCCGCACCCCACTGGCGGAAGTTGCGGATCTGGTCGAGCGTCATCTGCTCGAAACCCGTCAGGTGCAGCAGCGAATAGATCAGCATGGACCCGTGGCCCGCCGACAGGATGAAACGGTCGCGGTCGAACCAGTTCGGGGCCGAGGCATCGAACTTGAGGTGCTTGCGCCACAGCACGGTGGCGACATCGGCCATGCCCATGGGCATTCCGGGGTGGCCGGAATTGGCGGCCTCGACCGCATCCATCGACAGCACGCGGATCGCGCTGGCGAGGCTCCAATGATCGGGATCGGCAAGGCGGCGCGCGGTGAGGGGCATGGGGCGGCTCCGGGGAAGAATGTCAGGGCGGGTGATAGGCAGAGGCCGGCTTGGTTGCAAGGCAAACGGGCGTGCTGACGCGGCGGCGTGGACCGGGGACGTGCCCCGCTCGGGCTTCGCCGCTTCCTCGCGGAAAACAGTCCACCGGACTGTTCTCCAGGCACCCGGACGCCCGGAATATTTTCACGCAGAAGATGGGGCCTGGGTATCCTTGGACAGCGGCGGCTGTGCGAGGGGGTGATGGTTCAGCACCAGCTCGCGCATCCGTTCATCCAGGACATGGGTGTAGATTTCCGTCGTGCCGAGATCGGCATGGCCCAGCAGCGTCTGGATCGCGCGCAGGTCGGCGCCGCCTTCCAGCAGATGCGTGGCGAAGGCATGGCGCAGGACATGGGGCGTGACCTTGCCGGGCGGCAGGCCCGCGGCGGCGGCGAGGTTGGCGAGCATCCCGTGGAAGGCCTGCCGGGTCATGTGCCCCGCCGCGCTGGCGGCCGGAAACAGCCATCGGGCGCCCTTGCCCGCGACCAGCCTGCCCAAGGCACTGTCGGCCGGGGCGCCGTCCCGCAGCGCCAGCCAGCGGGCGAGTGCCGCGCGGGCGGGGCCGGTCAGGGGAACCATGCGTTCCTTTCCGCCCTTGCCGCGGATCAGCAGCAGTTCGGGGTCGCCGCGCACTGCAGCGACGGGCAGGGACACCAGTTCGCTGACCCGCATCCCCGTGGCATAGATCAGCTCCATCGCGGCGGTATTGCGGGCACGGTCCTCGGGCGTCGCGCCGTGGGTCTGGACGGCGTCGAGCAGGCGGCCGACCTCGGCCTGGGATAGCACCTTCGGCAGGCGCTGGCTGCGGCCGGGGCCGGACAAGCGGATCGCCGGGTCGTCGTCGCGCCAGCCCTCGTCCAGGGAAAAGCGGGTGAACTGGCGGATGGCGGACAGGCGCCGGGCGCGGGTGGCGCGGGACAGGCCCTCGGCCTCGCAGGCCGACAGGTAGGCTTCGATGTCGTCGCGGGTGATCGCGGCCAGCGTCAGGCCGTGCCGCGCGGCCCAGGCGGCCAGGTCGGCCAGGTCGCGGCCATAGGCCAGAAGGGTGTTGCGCGCGGCCCCTGCCTCGGCCGCCTGAGCGTCCAGAAAAGCCTCGACCCGGCGCAGATCCTCGGCGCGGCCCTTGTCCTGTCGTGTGGGTGGACGGCCGGGGCGGCGCTGCGTGCTCACCTGCGCGGGCCGCCCATGTGCTCGGTCAGCAGCAGTTCGACTGCCGCCTGCCGGGCGTCCGAGGGCTGGCCAAGCTCGACCATCCGGCGCAGGCCGGCGCTTGCCCGTGCAATGTCGCCGTCAAGCCCTGCGTCCACGTCGGCCATCGCCGCCAGCAGGGCAAGGCCGCGCCCCTCGGGCGGCGCCTCGGCCAGGGGCTCGGCCGCCAGCGCCTCGGCATGGGCGGCGCCCGCGCTGCCCTGCGGAAAGGCCGCCGCTGCGTCGGGATCGCCCGCCGCCAGCGCGATCAGCGCGCGGTCGGGCGTGGGCAGGTCGGCACCCGGTGTTTCCGGCAACCCGACCAGCAGGCGCAGGTGCGCGGCCGTTTCCGCGGCCTCGGGGTCCAGCGTCAGGCCGGACAGGCCGGGACCCACCAGCCGCGCGAAGGGAACGATCAGCCCGGCCTCGAGGAACAGCGAGGCCGCCTGCGGCAGCTCGGCCGAGATCGCCGCCGTGTCGCCTGCATCCAGCGCGGCCTCGATCCGCTGGAACGCGGCCGCGCGGTCCCAGACACCGCCCGAGGCGGCCGGGCGCTGGTCCAGATAGGCCGCCGCCAGCGGCGCGGGGTCCATGGCGCCTGCGCGAGCCAGCCGCTCGGCCGCATCCAGCCGCGCCTTCCAGCCCGCATTGCCGTTCAGATCCGCCCAGGCGAAGGCCAGGGGCAGCTCGGCCGTGGACAGGGGCTGGCCGATCGCCTCGAACAGCCGGAACTCGAGGGGCGTGACTTGCGCCGGGTCGGGCAGCGCGTCGCTCAGGTCCGCCGAGCCGTCGTCCAGAAAGCGTTCCAGCAGCGCGAGCGTCTGCGGCTCCATGAGGCCGGCGGCGCGGGCGCCATGCAGCGTCAGGGCGGCTGCGCTCCAGTCCCCCACCCGCGCGAGACAATAGATGCGCGCGCCCAGGTCCGGGGCAAGGCCGGGGCGCTGGCCCATCACGGCACAGGCCTCGTCGGTGGTGTCGCGCAGAAGGGCGATCTCGAAGCGCCGGGCAAAGCGCGGCCCGTCGGTCCAGCCTGCCGATTGCAGCATCGCCTCGGCGTCCTCCAGCCGTCCGGCCGCGATCAGCCTGTCCACCCGGGCCAGGAACAGCCGGCCCTCGTCTCCGGCGGCGCCGGCGGGCGGCGCAAGCTGTGCCGTCAGGATGCGCTGGAGCAGCGCGCGGTTTGCGGCCAGGCGCGGGTTGGCGGCAGCGATCGCCTCGGCCACCTGGCCCGCGGGGGCGGCACCCCAGAGGTCGCGGGGCAGGCGCGCGGCCTCGGCCCGGATGGCGCCCTTGGTGTCGGGGTTGCCGTCCGACAGCCGCGTGACCCCCACAGGGGGCGGGGCGGCGGTCGTGGCAAGCGCGCGGGGCGGCTTCAGGGTCGCGGGGCGGGCGACCGGCGCCACGGGACGCAGGCGCTGCGCCTCGAAGGGAACGCTGTCGCCCGGACGCCAGCCGGTCACGGGGGGCTTGGCGGGGGCGGTGCCCATCAGCCAGTCGCTGGCGGCGGCAGGTTCCCTTGCCCCCTGCGCCAGTGCCGCGCCCGAAGGCAGGGCGGCCAGAGCCGCCAGAAGGGTCAGGTCAGTCCAGCGCATCGGGATCGCTCGGCTCGTCCGGGGTGTCGGAGGCGGGCGCGGCAGGCGCCGGGGTGGCGGCGGCAGGTGCCGCGGCGGGCAGGTCGAGGTCCAGTTCCACCGGCACCCGCATCTGCCGCGAATCCGCGGCCATGTCGCCGAAATAGGCATAGCCCACCAGCGCGATCAAAGCCGCCACGACAAGGAAGGCGATCAGTTTCAGCAGCCGCATGGTCTGTCCTTTCGTCCGCAGCCCCCCGCCTCGTGGGAGAAGGGTCTTTTTCCATCCTCGATACCCTTTCGCGCGCCCGGGCGAAAGCCGCGACCCCAACAGGGACCGGGGTGGTGTGGCGAAAACCATATGGCGTTTCGATAAAACTCGCGTCATTCAGCGGGCATGAGTGGCGCAGGCAGAGCGGGATCGGTGAAAAGCAGCATCGTGCTGATCGGCATGATGGGGGCTGGCAAGTCGGCGGTAGGGGCCGAGCTCGGCCGCCGCCTGGGCGTGCCCGTGCGCGACACCGACACCGAGATCCAGGCCGCCGCTGCCGCCACCATCCCTGAGATCTTTGCCCGCGACGGCGAGGCCTTCTTCCGCGCCCGCGAATCCGAGGTGCTGGCCCGCGTGCTGCGCGGCCCGCCCGGCATCGTCTCGACCGGGGGCGGCGCCTGGATGCGCCCCGAGAACCGCGCCCTTGTCGCCGAGGCGGGGGTGTCGGTCTGGCTCGATTGCAAGCTTTCGACCCTGTGGCGCCGGGTGAAGCAGAAGCCCACGCGCCCGCTTCTGCAGACCGCCGACCCGCGCGGGACGCTGGAACGCCTGCTGGCCGAGCGCGCGCCCGTCTATGCGCTGGCCGACATCACCGTGGCCGTGCAGGACAGCGATTCGGTCGAGGCCACCGCGACGCGGGTGCTCGACGCGCTCCGCGCCCACCGCCCCGACATCCTGGAGCCCGCATGATCCGCACCGTTCCCGTCGCGCTGGGCGACCGTTCCTACGAGGTACGCATCGGCCCCGGCCTGATCGCCCGCGCGGGCGACGAGATCGCGCCGTTGCTGTCGCGTCCCCGTGTGGCCATCCTGACGGATGAGCGGGTCGCGTCTCTGCACCTGCCCGCGCTGACGGCGGCGCTGGACCGCGCGGGCATTGCCTCCTCGGCGCTGGCGCTGCCCGCCGGCGAGGCCACGAAAAGCTGGGACCACCTCGGCCGCGCGGTCGAGTGGCTGCTGGCCGAGCGGATCGAGCGGCGCGATATCGTGATCGCGCTGGGCGGGGGCGTGATCGGCGACCTGGCCGGTTTCGCGGCGGCGATCCTGCGGCGCGGCGTGCGCTTCGTGCAGCTGCCGACGACACTGCTGGCGCAGGTGGACAGTTCCGTGGGCGGCAAGACGGGAATCAATTCGCCCCAAGGCAAGAACCTGATCGGGGCCTTCCACCAGCCGAGCCTCGTGCTGGCCGACATCGACGTGCTGGCGACGCTGCCCGACCGCGACTTCCGCGCGGGCTATGGCGAGATCGTGAAATACGGGCTGCTGGGGGATGCCGGGTTCTTCACCTGGCTTGAGGAGAACGGGCCGCGCCTGCGGCAGGACCGCGACGCCCTGATCCACGCCGTCGCCCATTCCGTCGCCATGAAGGCCGCCATCGTGGCCCGCGACGAGACCGAGCAGGGCGACCGCGCGCTACTGAATCTTGGCCACACCTTCGGCCATGCGCTGGAATCCGCGACGGGCTATTCCGACCGCCTGCTGCATGGCGAGGGCGTGGCCATCGGCTGCGCTCTGGCCTTCGACCTGTCGGCGCGGCTGGGGCTTTGTCCCCAGGAGGACCCGAGCCGCGTTGGCGCGCATCTCGGGGCAATGGGGATGCCCGCGCGGCTGTCCGACGTTCCGGGCGATCTGCCCGACGATGCGGGGCTGATCGCGCTGATGGGGCAGGACAAGAAGGTCGTGGATGGGCGGCTGCGGCTGATCCTCGCGCGTGGGATCGGGCAGGCCTTCGTCGCCTCGGATATCGATCCGGCGGCAATCGCCGCCACGCTTTCGCAGGCCCGATGATCGGCTTTACCGCCCGTTAACCATCGCGCTAGTAAGAGCGGATTCGATACCCCTGAAGGAGCCGCACATGGCAGGCAGCGTCAACAAGGTCATCCTGGTCGGCAATCTGGGCCAGGACCCGGAAATCCGCACCTTCCAGAACGGCGGCAAGATCGCCAACCTGCGCATCGCCACGTCCGAGCAGTGGAAGGACCGCAACTCGGGCGAGCGGCGCGAGCGCACCGAATGGCATTCGGTCGTCATCCATTCCGAACCGCTGGTCCGCGTGGCCGAGCAGTACCTGAAGAAAGGCATGAAGGTCTATATCGAGGGCCAGCTGGAAACCCGCAAATGGCAGGACCAGTCGGGCGCCGACCGCTATTCGACCGAGGTTGCCCTGCGCCCCTTCCGCAGCGAGTTGCAGATGCTTGACGGCCGCGGCCAAGGCGGCGGCGGCGGCGGCCAGGGCGGCGGCTATAACGAAGGCTACGGCGACTACGACCGCGGCGGCTCGGGCGGCGGCGGTGCGCGCTCGGGTTCGGGCGGGGGCGGCGCAGGTCGCGGCGCGCCGGATTTCGACGACGAAATCCCCTTCTGAGGAGAGGTGCGCCGGTCGGCAGAATGTTGCCGATGGCGCACAGCCTTCCTGCCGCGATGGGACGCGGCGACTGGCGGTGCGGCTCGTTTCGGGTATCGTTCTCCTCAAAACGATAAACGGCGAGGGAGCTTCCCGGATGAGTGCAGTGATCGTGAACGTGGCGCGGCTGGCCAAGGTCGCCACGCTGGCCTTTGCCGGCCTTGCGGTGGCCGTTCCCGCGCAGGCCGAGGGGCTCAGGCTGGGGGGCGCGTCCTCGAAGTCGAGGACGACGCAGTTCCAGCGCCAGACCCAGCTCATGGACACCCGGCTGGCCGCGCAATACCAGCGCTCGCAGAAGCTGCGGCCGGAAACGGGCAAGTCGCGCACCGTGACGGTCATCAGCCTGGACGGCCGCGCCTCGACCTCGAACGGGGCGATCCCGCGCTATACCGGCAACCAGCGCAGCAAGTACCTGCCCCATGCGCGCGCGGCCGCCCGCAAGCACGGCATCCCCGAGGACCTGTTCCTGCGCCTGGTGCAGCAGGAATCGGGCTGGAACGCGGGCGCGCGCTCGCACAAGGGCGCGACGGGGCTGGCGCAGCTGATGCCCGCGACCGCCGCCAAGCTGGGCGTGAACCCGCATGACCCGGTGCAGAACCTGGACGGCGGCGCGCGCTATCTGCGGATGATGTACAACACCTTCGGCGACTGGCGGCTGGCGCTGGCGGCCTATAACGCCGGGCCGGGCGCCGTCACCAAGCACAAGGGCATCCCCCCTTATCGCGAGACGCGCAACTACGTCCGCATCATCGCTGGAGGCTGAGCCGCCGACGCCATCGCGACTGCCGGGGCCGCCGAGGGCGGCCCTTTTTCGTTCAGCGTCCCGCCCGGATCGCGTCGATCTCGGCCTTCAACCGGGCGATGCTGGCAGGCCAGCCCCAATGCGCCAGGGCATGGGGGCGGGGGTCATAGTCGGCGTGACGCTCGATCAGCCGGGTCATGGCGGCGGCAAAATCCTCGCCTGGTGCGGCGGCAAGGCCGGTTTCGGGCGTGACGTACTGCAGGCCGCAGACGAGGTCCGCATTCGCCAGCACCGGCAGCCCGGCCAACTGGTATTCCGTCAGGATCGCGGGCGCGCCGTCATGCTGGCCGCAGACCACGCCGATGCGGGCGCGGTTGATCTGGCGGTTCACCTCGTCATGCGGCACCGGCCCCACGATCTCGACGTCCAGCCCGCGGCGGGCGGCATCCGCGCGCAACTCCTCGGTCATGTGGCCGTAGCCCACGACCAGCAGCGCCGAGGTACCGGGGCGGCGTTCCAAGGCATCGAACAGGATGTCGTGGCGCTTGTAGGGCTGGGTGCAGGCCACATAGACCACGTCCCGGTCCTTGGGGGCGCCGGTTGGGTGGAAGGTCTCGCCCGAGGCGAACTCGGGGCCGATGGGCAGCACCAGGCAGCGCGCGCCGGGGATGCGGGCGCGGATCTCGTCCGACTGCCACTCGGCCCCCGTCAGAAACAGGTCGAAGCGGCGGGCCACGTCGTCGGGCAGCCGCAGCGCGGGCGCGTCGATCGAGTTGTAGATCGTGATCGCGCCCTTGCAGGCCTCCATCAGTGCCGCATCCACGCCAAGGCCCCAGACGCAGAGGACGTCCGGCGCGCCATGCGCCGCCACATGGGCCAGCGCCTCGGCCGAACCGTAAGGCGCAGGACCATCCGCCCGGAAGACGCGCCGGGTCAGGCCGGGGCGCGCAGAATCGGGCGTGCCGCAGGGGCGGGCGCAGGCGGCGTCGGCTTCCCCGTCACGTCCCGCGAAGCTCCAGATTTCCGCCGCATCCACCAGCCCCGAGGCCACCGCCGCCAGCGGCAGGCGCTCAAGGTAGCCGCCGGTCACGCGGACCTGCGCGCGCTCCGCGGGCGGGGACAGGGCACCCGGGGCGGGCTCGCGCGGCGCGCAGGGCTCGGGCGGGACCTGCGAGCAGAAGTCCGAGATGGCGACGATCCGCGAGGGACGGGATTTCTGCACTCCGCCAGGGGTCGGCAGGGGAGAGGAGCCCTTTGTTCTGACAGGATCGAGGGCGGCGTCAAGGACAGCGGGATCAAGCACGATAGGGTCCAGCGAGGCAGGGAAATCTCATCCCGCCGCGCTAGCATGCCAAAAAATGTTATGACAGGTGCGCCCTTGTCCCCGGCTGCGGGCCAGGCTTCAGCGTTGCGCCAAAGCCTCGGCCACCTGCGGGGCGTAATAGGTAAGGATGCCGTCGCAGCCCGCACGGCGGAACGAGAGCAGGCTTTCCATCACCACCTCCCGCTTCAGCCAGCCCGCGCGGATCGCGCTCTCCATCATCGCGTATTCGCCGCTGACCTGATAGGCATAGGTGGGCGCGCCGAACTGGTCCTTCACCTCGCGGCAGATGTCCAGGTACGGCATCCCGGGCTTGACCATGACCATGTCCGCGCCCTCGGCAAGATCACGGGCCACGCAGCGCAGCGCCTCGTCCCGGTTCGCGGGGTTGATCTGGTAAGTCTTCTTGTCGCCCACCAGCCGCCCCGAGGCGCCGACCGCATCCCGGAACGGCCCGTAGAAGCCGGAGGCGTATTTCGCCGCATAGGACAGGATCGCCACGTCCTTGTGGCCCGCCTGTTCCAGCGCGCGGCGCAAGGCCCCGATGCGCCCGTCCATCATGTCCGAGGGCCCGAGGATGTCGGCCCCCGCCTCGGCCTGCGCCAGCGCCATGCGGACCAGCGCCTCGACCGTCTCGTCGTTCAGGATCACGCCGTTTCGGACAAACCCGTCGTGGCCGTTGATGTTGTAGGGGTCGAGCGCGATGTCGGTCATCACCGCGAGGTCCGGTGCGACCTCCTTGATGGCGCGGATGGCGCGGTTGCCGATGTTCTCGGGGTCCCAGGCGCGCTCGCATCCTTCGGTCTTCAGGTCGGGGTCCGAGTGCGGGAAGATGCAGATCGCGGGGATGCCCAGGTTCATCGCCCGTTCGGCCGCGCGCTTCGCCCCGTCCAGCGTCAGCCTGTCCACGCCGGGCATCGAGGGGATCTCGCCCTCGCCACCCGGAATCTCGGTCACGAAGATCGGCCAGATCAGGTTCTCGGTCGAAACATGGCGTTCCGCCGTCAGTGCGCGCAGGGCAGGCGTGCGGCGCAGCCGGCGCAGGCGCGTGGCGGGAAAGGGCGCAATGATCGGGGTGGCGGGCATGGGGGCCTCCTGTCGGGACAGTGGCCTGCTTGCCACGACCGCGCCGCCTCGTGCAACCGGCCCGGCTTGCCGCCGCGGGTTCCCCGTGGCTAGGGTGATCGGCGGTTTCAGGGGAGAGACGGTTGATGGGAGGGACGGCAGGGCTGATCGAGGCGCTGGACACGCGGTCCTTTTCATCGGTGTGGTACTGGCTGATGCTGACCGTCACCTGGACCTGGGTCAGCCGGGGCGCGCTGGGCATCCCGCCCGAACTGGTCCGCAGCCTGAACCGTCGCGGGGTGGGGCAGGCCGACAACTCCGCCGCGCTTCGGCTGCTCGACTGGGTGTCACTGGTGGCGCCGCGCTGGCAGCTGATGCGCGATGACGGCGTGGTGCTGCTGGGCGTGGCCTCCTTCGTGCTGTCGATGCTGGCGGGGCTGGGCTTCCTTTACGGCTTGGAACTGGCACAGGCGCTGCTGCTGATGATGGCGCCCCTGATGCTGCTGGGCTGGTTGCGCCTGCAGCTGGCGGCGCGCCTGCGTGCGACGCTGGCCGAGGCGGAGGGAGCACGTCTTTCGGTCGATGAAGCGGCGGCGCAGATCGCCGCGCGGATCACCGCGCATATGCGGGCCACGCTGGTGCTGTCCGGCGTGGCGGTCGCCACGGCAGCGATCTGGGGGACGATCTGGATGGCCGCGCATCCGAACGGGCTGTGACGGCGTTGGGCAGGGCCGCTTGACATCACGCCCTCGCACTTTACCTCAGCCTCCATGCCCGAAACCCTGATCCTTTCCGGCGCGCCCGAAGGCTTCGACGCCGCGCTGATCGCACGCGAGGCCGACCGCGGCGCGCCCGTCATCCACATCGCCCGCGACGACCGCCGGATGGCCGCCATGCGCGCGGCCCTGGCCTTCTTCGCGCCGCATCTGGCGGTGCTGGAACTGCCCGCCTGGGACACGACGCCCTACGACCGCGTGTCGCCCTCGGGCGAGATCATGGCGCAGCGTCTGCAGGTGCTTGCAACGCTGGCGAGCGGGGCGATCAAGCCGCCCTTCGTGCTGCTGACCACGGTCAACGCCGCCGTCCAGCGCCTGCCCGCGGCGGACACCGTCCGCGCGGCGTCCTTCATGGCCAAGGTCGGCGAGCGGCTGGACGAGGCGCAGCTGCGCGGCTTCCTGTCCCGCATGGGCTTTTCCCAGTCACCCACCGTGACCGAGCCCGGCGACTACGCCATCCGCGGCGGGATCATCGACATCTATCCTCCGGGGCCGGGCGGGCCGGTGCGGCTGGACCTGTTCGGGGACGTGCTGGACGGCATCCGCCGCTTCGATCCCGACAGCCAGCGCAGCCTTGGGGCACTCGACCGCGTGGAAATCGCGCCCATGTCTGAGGTGATTCTGGGCGAGGAGGCCATTACCCGCTTCCGCCAGAACTATCGCGCGGCCTATGGCGGCGGCGCGAACGACCCGCTGTACGAGGCCGTCAGTGCGGGCCAGAAGGTCGCGGGGATGGAACACTGGCTGCCGTGGTTCCATGAACGCCTCGACAGCCTTTTCGACTACCTGCCCGGCGCCTCGGTGGTGCTGGATGACCATATCGAGCAGCACCGCGCCGCCCGCTGGGAGACCATTTCGGAACAGTTCGACGCCCGGCGCGAGGCGATGGGCAAGCGCGGCGCGGACAGCGTCTATCGCCCGGTCGAACCGACCGCGATGTTCGCCGACGAAGCCGAATGGCGCCGCTGGCTCTCCGCGCACCGCAGTATCGCGCTGTCGGTCCTCGCCCATCCGCCGGGGCCGGGCGTTCTGGACGCGGGCGGGCGCGTGGGCCGCAACTTCGCGCCCGAGCGGCAGGCCGAGAAGACCGACCTCTTTGCCGCGCTGGCAACCCATGTCCGCGAGTTGCAGAAGACCCGCCGCGTGGTCATCGCCAGCTTTTCCGAAGGCGCACGCGAACGCCTGACCGGCCTGCTGTCGGACGAGGGACTGACCGGCGTTCCCGTTGACGACATCCGGGGTCTGCCGGACACCAAGGGCGCGCTGGGCCTTGCTGTCTGGCCGCTGGAGGAAGGCTTCGTCACGGACGGTCAGGCGACCGGGCCGCTCGCGGTCATTTCGGAGCAGGACGTTCTGGGCGACCGCCTGATCCGGGGCGCAAAGAAGCGGCGGCGGGCCGAGAACTTCCTGAAAGATACGACCTCGCTGAGCCCCGGCGACCTCGTGGTCCATGTCGAACACGGCATCGGTCGCTATACCGGACTGGAAACGATCAAGGCGCTCGGCGTGCCGCATGACTGCGTGGCGCTGGAATACGCGGGCGGCGACCGGCTTTACCTGCCCGTCGAGAACATCGAGCTGCTCACCCGCTACGGACACGAGGAAGGCCTGCTCGACAAGCTCGGTGGCGGCGCATGGCAGGCCCGCAAGGCGCGGCTCAAGGAACGCATCCGCCAGATCGCCGACCGCCTGATGCGCGTCGCGGCCGAGCGCCTGCTGCGCAACGCCCCCGTGCTGGAGCCCGAGCACCACGAATGGGAGGCCTTCGCCGCCCGCTTCCCCTATACCGAGACCGACGACCAGGCCGCCGCCATCGCCGACGTGGCCGAGGACCTCTCGGCCGGCCGCCCGATGGACCGGCTTGTCGTAGGCGACGTGGGCTTCGGCAAGACCGAGGTCGCAATGCGCGCCGCCTTCATCGCGGCGAGCCAAGGGATGCAGGTCGCCGTCGTGGCACCGACGACGCTGCTCGCCCGCCAGCATTACCGCAGCTTTGCCGAACGCTTCCGCGGCACCGCCATCAACGTGCGGCCCCTTTCGCGCTTCGTGTCCGCCAAGGATGCGGCGCTGACCCGCACGGGGCTGGCCGATGGCACCGTCGACATCGTCGTCGGCACTCATGCGGTGCTGGCGAAACAGGTGAAGTTCAAGAACCTCGGCCTGCTCATCATCGACGAGGAACAGCATTTCGGCGTGGCCCACAAGGAACGCCTGAAGGAACTGCGCTCGGACATCCACGTCCTAACGCTCACAGCGACGCCGATCCCCCGCACGCTGCAACTGTCGCTGACGGGTGTTCGCGACCTGTCGGTCATCGGCACGCCGCCCGTGGACCGACTCGCCATCCGTACCTACGTGTCCGAGTTCGACAGCGTCACCATCCGCGAGGCGTTGCTGCGAGAGAAATATCGCGGCGGGCAGAGCTTCTTCGTCGTCCCGCGCCTCAGCGACCTGCCCGAGGTCGAGGACTGGATGCGCGAGCATGTCCCCGAGGTCTCGACCATCGTCGCCCACGGCCAGCTTGCGGCGGGCGACCTCGACCAGCGGATGAACGCCTTCTACGACGGCAGCCATGACGTGCTGCTGGCGACCTCCATCGTGGAATCGGGCCTCGACATCCCGACGGCCAACACGATGATCGTCTGGCGCGCGGACATGTTCGGCCTCGCCCAGCTTTACCAGATCCGGGGCCGCGTGGGCCGGTCCAAGACCCGCGCCTATTGCTACCTGACCACCAAGCCGCGCGTGCCGCTGACGCCGCAGGCGATCCGGCGGCTCAAGTTCCTTGGTTCCATCGACTCGCTGGGAGCAGGGTTCAACCTCGCCAGCCAGGACCTCGACCTACGCGGGGCGGGCAACCTGCTGGGCGAGGAGCAGTCGGGCCATATCAAGGAAGTCGGCTTCGAACTTTACCAGCAGATGCTGGAGGAAACGATCGCCAAGCTGAAGTCGGGCGAGCTTGAGGGCACCCCCGACGACGAATGGGCGCCGCAGCTGAACCTCGGCGTCCCGGTGACGATCCCCGAAAGCTATATCCCGGACCTCGATGTGCGGCTGGACCTGTATCGCCGCTTGGCCCAGCTGACCACCAAGGTGGAACTGGAAGGCTTCGCGGCCGAACTGATCGACCGCTTCGGCCCGCTTCCGCGCGAGGTGAACACGCTGCTTCTGGTCATCCGCATCAAGGCGATGGCCAAGCGCGCGAACATCTCCTCGCTGGTCGCGGGGCCCAAGGGGGCCACGATCCAGTTCCACCAGGACAAGTTCCCGAACCCGGCCGGGCTGGTCGAATTCCTGAACGAGCAGAAGGGCGCCGCGCGGATCAGCGACAACAAGCTGGTCGTCAGCCGTCCCTGGCCGACCGAGGCCGACCGCATCAAGGGCGCCTTCGCCGTGGCCAAGGAGCTTGCGGCAAAGATCAAGTCGGGCGGAAAGGCGGAGCCGGCTGCACTTCCCGCCGGGAAACCGGCGACGGTAAAGCCTGCCCCCGCCCGCCCCGAGGTCAAGGCCGAGACCCGTCCTGCGCAGCCGCTCGCCAAGCAGGCCCGCAGCGTCGCGTCAGGCAAGCCCGCCTCGAAGCAGGGCGAGGCGGGCCGCACCCGCTGGTCGCAAGTCTCGCGTCCGGGCACGCCGAAGAAGCCGGGAGGACGCTGGAGCTGAGCAGAGCGCCCCGGATGCCGCCCCTCATCGCCACGAAGTCGACCCGACGAAGATGAGCGAGGCCGCCGATCCCCGGAACGCAGCCGGAGAGCCGTAACGCCTTGAGGAAACGCGGGGCAGGCGACCCAAACCGGATTCTGCCAACGGCACCATGTAGAAAGCATGATCCGGTTCCGCTGCCCGTCAACGGAGCGGAACGTGACGGCCTCGGGCCTTCTCAGCGGAAGAACCGTCCTGCGCAGGCCTGCGTCATGCCGAAGGCCATGCCGCCGCCCGTGTCCGCCACGGTCCCGCACCAGCGCCCGTCCGGCGAGAACAGCGAGCGCGTGTGCCCTCCGCCGGGCCGGTAGGCCACGCGCCGCCCCTGTCGGTCGAACAGGTTCAGCGTCCCACCGTTGCGGGTGTAGTAGCCCACCATCTCGTCGCCCGCCCAGATCCCCCGCCCGCCATCCGGGCCGTTGGCGGGGTTGTCCGGCGCGTTCGCCCGCAGCCCCGAGCCGTTGCCCGGCGCGCTGCCGCTGTTGCCCGGTGCGCCGGGCAGGTTGGCGCGATGCGACGGCTGGTTCGCTGGCGCGCCGGGGCCCAGGTCAAAGGGCACCTGCGAGGGATCAACCACGAACAGCGGCGCGTCCGCCAGGGCCGGGACGGCCCAGGCGAAGACCAGCAGGGTGGCGATCAGGCTCGATGCTGACGGATTCTTCATGTCTTCAGTCTAGAGATGCTTTCAGGCCTCTCAAGACCAGGCAGACAGGTGAGCGCACGGGATGATCGTGGCGACCGGCCAGAGATATCGCAGATGCGGCGTGTATTCCCGCAGGCTGCAGCGTCACGAGCCTGCTGCGCCTGCCGCCGTTGTTCAGCATGAATGAGGGCCTTAAGGCCGGGCGTGTCTTCCGGATCGCGAGGGGTCAAACCAGGCGCGGCTTGTCCCCTCGCAAAGGGATCACACCATCCGCTCCTGTTCCTTCGCGGCGCGGACGAAATCAGCGAAGAGGGGCGCGGGGGCGAAGGGCTTGGACTTCAGCTCGGGGTGCGACTGGACGCCGATGAACCAGGGGTGGCCCTCGATCTCGACCACCTCGGGCAGGCGGCCGTCGGGCGACATGCCCGAGAAGATCAGCCCGCAGGATTCCAGCTTCTCGCGGTATTTCGCATCCACCTCGTAGCGGTGGCGGTGGCGGTCCTCGATCTCGGTCGCGCCGTCGTAGACCTCGGAGACGCGGCTGCCGGGCTTCAGGACGGCCGTGTAGGCACCCAGACGCATGGTGCCGCCCTTGTCGTCCGTCAGCTTGCGCTGGACGGTGTAGTTGCCCTGCACCCATTCCTTGAGGTGATAGACGACGGGGGTAAAGCGGTCGGCACCCGCCTCGTGGTCGAACTCCTCCGACCCCGCGTCCTTGATGCCGGCGAGGTTCCGGGCGGCCTCGACCACCGCCATCTGCATCCCGAGGCAGATGCCCAGGTAGGGGACGTGCTTCTCGCGGGCGTATTTCGCGGCGGCGATCATCCCTTCCGTCCCGCGCTCGCCGAAGCCGCCGGGGACGATGATGCCGTGGTAGCCGTCCAGCAGATGGATGCCGTCTTCCTTTTCCAGATCCTCGGCCGCGATCCATTCGGGGCGCACGCGGACCCGGTTGGCCATGCCGCCGTGGGTCAGCGCCTCGGAGATGGACTTATACGCATCCTCAAGCTGCGTGTACTTGCCGACGATGGCGACGCGGACCTCGCCCTCGGCGTTGGTCAGGCGGTCCATCACGTCCTCCCAGCGCCGCAGGTCGGGCTTGGGGGCGGGGCTGATCTGGAAGGCGTCCAGCACGGCGCGGTCCAGGCCCGCGCGGTGATAGGCCATCGGCGCCTCGTAGATCGACTTGAGGTCATAGGCCGGGATCACCGCGTCGGGCCGCACGTTGCAGAACAGCGCGATCTTGGCGCGCTCGCGATCCGGGATCGGCTGTTCGGACCGGCAGACCAGCACGTCGGGCTGCAGGCCGATGGAGCGCAGTTCCTTGACCGAGTGCTGCGTCGGCTTGGTCTTCAGTTCGCCCGAGGCCGCGAGCCAGGGCAGCAGCGTCAGGTGCATCAGGATGCACTGACCGCGTGGGCGGTCCTGCGAAAACTGGCGGATCGCCTCGAAGAAGGGCAGGCCCTCGATGTCGCCGACCGTGCCGCCGATCTCGCACAGCATGAAATCGACCTCATCCTCGCCAATGGCCAGGAAGTCCTTGATCTCGTTGGTGACGTGGGGGATCACCTGGATGGTCTTGCCCAGGTATTCGCCCCGGCGCTCCTTTTCCAGCACGTTGGAATAGACGCGGCCGGCGCTGACCGTGTCGGTGCGGCGGGCGGACACGCCGGTGAAACGCTCGTAATGGCCGAGGTCGAGGTCGGTTTCCGCGCCGTCGTCCGTGACGAAGACCTCGCCGTGCTCGAAGGGCGACATCGTCCCCGGATCGACGTTCAGATAGGGGTCCAGCTTGCGCAGCCGGACCGTATAGCCGCGCGCCTGCAACAGCGCGCCCAGTGCCGCCGAGGCGAGGCCCTTGCCCAGAGAGGACACCACGCCGCCGGTGATGAAGATGTAACGCGCCATGAGAAAGCCCCCGTGAGTTCGGCAATGCGGCAACGGTCCGCAACCGCCATCACGGGAGTCGGGACATAGCCGATTCTCCGCGACGCCGCAACGGACCCGCGATGTGTTGTGGGCGCGCGGGTGCCGCGCGCCACGGGTTCTGGTGGTTCAGTTCGCGGGCGCCGGGGTGATCGGCACGGTCCGCGTGATGACGTTGCCCGAAGCCTCGGCAGGCGCCTGCGTCTGCTGTTCAGCCGCCGGGGCCGTTGCGGGCGCAGGGGCAGAAGCGGCCGGCTCTGCCGCCGCAGGGGCCGTCACCGGGGCCTCTGCCGGCGCAGCAGGCGCGGTCGCGGCAGGGGCGGCGCCCGGCGGCAGGACCGGCTGGCCCACGCCCGGCGGCGGGGTATAGGTGGGCAGGGTCGGCAGGCCCGCCGGGGCGCTTTCGCGCGCGGGCGAGATCCGGTCCACGACCGAGGCGCCGACCGAGTTGCGCGCGGCGATGACGGTCAGCGCGATCGAGGTGACCAGGAAGGCCGAGGCGATGATCCAGGTTCCGCGCGTCAGGGCGTTCGCAGCCTGGCGGCCGGTCATGACACCGCCACCGCCACCCCCCATGCCGAGACCGCCCCCTTCCGACCGCTGCAGCAGGACCACGCCGATCAGCAGAAGGGCGAGGATGAGATGCACGGTCAGGACGACGTTTTCCACGGGCGGCAGCCTTATGTTTCGGAACGCGCCTATCTAGGCACGGGGTTGCCGGAAGGCAAGCCGCCGCTCGGGCTGCCGGTGCATTCCGGCCGAGCGGTCACGTCACGGAACGCGAGGGTCATTTTCCTGACCCGCTACCCGTATGGGGCACACCGTGACCCTTTCAGCCCAGCGCCGCCAGCGCCTCGGCCAAGTCCAGCGCGCCGTCGTAAAGCGCCCGCCCCGAGATCGCCCCCGCGATCACGCCGGTGTCGCGCAGTTCGATCAGGTCCGACAGCCGCGACACCCCGCCCGAGGCGATGACGGGAATCGACACCGCCCGCGCCAGATCCGCCGTCGCGGGGACGTTCGGCCCCTGCATGGCCCCGTCGCGGTCGATGTCGGTGTAGATGATGGCCGCCACGCCCGCGTCCTCGAACCGGCGGGCGAGGTCGGTCGCCATGACCTCGGTTTCCTCGGCCCAGCCGCGCGTCGCCACGCGGCCTGCGCGCGCATCGATGCCGACGGCGACCTGTCCGGGGAAGCGGCGGGCCGCTTCGTCAACCAGCGCGGGGTTCTCGACCGCGACGGTGCCCAGGATCACGCGCCGGACGCCATGCTTCAGCCAAGCCTCGATCGTGGCCATGTCACGGATGCCGCCGCCCAGCTGGACGGGGATGTCCACCGCGGCAAGGATCGCGCGGACGGCGCCGCCGTTCACCGGCTGACCCGCGAAGGCGCCGTTCAGGTCCACGAGATGCAGCCAGCGCGCGCCGGCGTCCCGGAAGGCCCGCGCCTGCGCGGCGGGGTCGGTGCCGAAGACGGTCGCCGCCTCCATGTCCCCGCGCAGAAGCCGCACGCAGGCGCCGTCCTTCAGGTCGATGGCGGGGTAAAGGATCATCGTTCAGGCTCCGCTTGGGCAGTCGGCCTCCCCATGCCACAGGCGGGGCAGCGGGGAAAGTGCGCCCTGACTTCACGTCACGCTTGCCCGACGGCCCGTCCCCGACACCAATCGCGGGCAGGGAGACAAGGGAGGACCCCATGAGAACCATCACGCTCGCCGCCGCCTTCGCGCTGGCCGCAGGGACAGCGCTGGCCGCCGACCCGATCGAGGGCATCTGGCAGACCCAGCCCGACGAGGGCGCGGTTGCGCTGGTCCAGATCGCGCCCTGCGGCGGCGCCTATTGCGGAACCATCGTCAAGACCTTCAAGGGGAAGGAGGAATACAAGTCCCCCAACCTCGGCAAGCAGATCGTGATCGGCATGGCGCCCTCGGGCGGCGGCGCCTATGCGGGCAAGGTCCTGCGGCCCGCCGACAACAAGACCTACAACGGCAAGGCGCAGGTCAGCGGCGGTTCGATGAAGCTGTCGGGCTGCGTCGCGGGCGGGCTCATCTGCAAGTCGCAGACCTGGACCAGGCTCAAGTGAGACAAGCGGCCGCGCCCGGGCAGGGCGCGGCCAATTGAGTCAGCGGCGCACGACCAGGCCCGAGCGGCGGATGGCCGCCGCCAGCCCCGGATCGACGCTGCGCCCGCCGTTCGACGGGTCGATGCCCAGAAGCCCGTTCGGGCACATCCGGTCGTCGTCCCAGCCTGGATGGTCGGCCACCGGGTAAAGGCAGATCCCCTCGACCGGCACGCCCCGGGCGCGGGCGCGGGCGGTTTCGGCGGCCACGTAGTCGAACCATGCGCCGCGCCGGTCGCCTTCGGTTCCCGTTTCGGCGATCAGCATGGGACGGCCATAGCGGGCCGAGACCTCGAACAGCAGGTCCGAAAGCGGGCGATAGATCACGTCGTCCACGTCCACCGTCTGCCCCCCGTGGTTCCACTGGTTGTTCCAGTAGTAGTTGACGCCGACGATATCGAGGAAGGACGGATCTCCGCCGATCTGCGGCCACATCCAGCCGCCCAGCAGCTCGAAGGCCTGGAACTGGGCGTCGTGCCAGCCATGGGCCTCCCACCGGGGACGGCCGGACCAGTCCACATGGTGGATGGCGATCAGCGGCTCGGCATGGACGAAGCGGGCGCGAGGGTCCACGGCGCGCAGCTCGACCATGGCGGCAATCGAGGCACGGGCAAGCTGGCACTTCAGCTCCCAGCCGCGCCCGGCGCCATAGGGATTGAGATAGCGCGCGTCCCCGCCTGCCCAGGCATGGAAGCTGATCTCGTTCACCGGGCACCAGAAGGGCACCTCGTCCGTCAGCCCCCGGACATGCTCGGCCACGGCGCGGGCATAGCGGGCGAAGCGATGGACGAACTCGGGGCGGTAGATGTCGATGTCCTCGGGCCAGCCGTAATGCAGCAGGTCCCAGACGACCTGGGTGCCGCTATCCCGCGCTGCCTCGACCATGGGCGTGAAGCTGGAAAAATCATAGGCGCCGCCCCGGTCGATCAGGTGCCAGCGCGCGCCGTCCCGGCAACTGCGGATGCCCAGCGCGCCGAGCTGGCGGTAGTCCTGCGCCGCGTGCCGGTCATGGCCGACCGCGGCCATGATGTCGCGGTGCGGACCCCAGCCGCGCCGATGCGTCGAACACTCCCAGCCACCCAGAACGAAGCTGCGGAACAGCGAGGGCGGGGGCGCGGCGGGAATCTCGTCCAGCACCTCGTGGATCAGCGCCTGCCATTGCGGGATCACGACCTCGGTCGAATAGGTCGCCTCGACATGGGCGCGAAGGCCCGCGCCAAGCCGCCCGCGCAAGGCCGGGTCGCGGATCAGCCGCAGCATGGCCTCGGCCACCGCGTCCGGGTTCTCGTGGGGCACGAACAGCCCCGACCGGCCGTCCACGATCTGCTCGCAGGCGCCGTTGTCGGGCGTGGCGATCACGGCCAGACGCGCGGCCCCGGCCTCGGCGATGACATGGGGCATCCCCTCGCCGACGCTCAGCCAGCAAAGCCCGTCCATCGCCGCCATCAGGTCCGGCACGTCCCGGCGGTCGCCGATGAAGATCATCCGATGCGCCACGCCCGCCGCATGGGCGCGGCCATGCAGTTCATGCGCGTATTCCGGCATGAAGGCGTCCGGCCCGCCCACGACGACAAAGCGCGCGCGGGGCTCGGCGGCCGCAACACGGGCGGCGGCGTCGATGAAGTCCTCGACTCGCTTCTTGCGGTCCAGGCGCCCGACCCAGCCCATCAGCACCTCGTCTGGCGCGACACCCAGTGCGTGGCGCATCGGCTCTCGCGCCTCGGGGCGGAACTCGGACAGGTCCACCATCGACGGAATTTCCCGCGCATGGTGCCGCCGGTCGGGCATCTTCGAGGCGGCGGCCTCGCGGATGCTGTCGCAGACGCCGACATAGCGAGAGGTGAAGTGCTTGGGCCCCGACAGCGCCTCGCGCACCAGCCCGCCATGCTCGATCAGCGGCGGGCGCAGCTTCAGCCGTTCGAGCGCCGGATAGATGTCGGCCACGTCCTGGCAGGACACGACCACATCGAAGCCCGGCAGCTTGCGCCGCAGGTAATCGACCGTGTCGTCGAAGCTCATGTCGTAGGGCGCGGTGTCGACATGGATGCCCAGGGCCCGCAACTGGTCGTGGGTCTGGTCGGGCATCCCTTCCTTGCGGAAGCAGGCGACGACGTCGATGCGGTAACGGTCGCGCGGCAGGTGGCGCGCCAGCAGCCGCACCTCGGTCTCCTCGCCGCCGACGACCAGCCAGGCGAAGACGAAAAGGATGCGGATCTTGTTCGCATCCGGGTGCGGCTGGGGGAAGTGGTGGGGCGGAATGCCGCCCCACACGGGTTCGGGCGCATGGGCGCCGTGATGGGGCGTGGGTTCCGCCCCCGCGTCCGGCGCGTCGGTCAGCAGCGCCGCGTCCTGTTCCTCGCGCAGGCTCATGTCGCGTCAAACACGATCTGGAGGAACTCGGGCCGTTCATGCACCAGATGGCGCAGGAAGTTCGGCGCGTCGTCATAGGGCACCACATGGGTGATCATGTGGGCCCGGATGGCCTCGCCCTCGCGTTCCAGCAGGCGGATGGTTTCCGCCGCCAGCCTGCGCTGGTCCCAGGCCTGGGCCACGGCGCGCGGCATCCGGTTGATCTGCGCGCAGCGGATCGAGAGCCCGTTGTGGTGGAACTCTTCCCCCAGCCGCAGCCCGTCCATGCCGCCCTGATAGAAGGCGAGGTCGATCACCGTCCCCTGAGGGCGCAGCGCCTGCAGGCAGCGGTTGAGGCTGTCGGGCCGCGCGCGGGTCTGGAAGACATATTCCGCCCCGCGCCCCCCGATCTTGTGGTGCCACAGCGTCTTGGCGTGGCGCACGGCGTCGTCCTCGCCCATCGCCTCGAAGCCCATGCGCCGCGCGATCTCCTGCCGGAAGGGCGAGGGGTCCACGACCACGATGTCCGAAGCCCCGCCCATGCGCGCGAACATCGCGCAGAAGAGGCCCACCGTGCCGCCGCCCCAGACCAGCACCGGCCGCCCCTCGACCCCTGCGCCGAGGAAGGGGACGTTGGCGCCGAACTGCTCGGCATCCGCGTGCAGGATGCCGTTCGCGGCGATGGGGCCCATCTGTGCCACGAAGATCCCCAGGATCGGGTCCATCGCGCGCGGCAGCTTCAGCAGCAGGTCATGGGCCGGGTCGGCCGTGTGGCCGGTCTTGTGGCCGAAGGTCGTGCCGACCAGGTCGCCATGGCCGAAGCCCGGCGCGCGGGCGTCCACAACACGGGCCGATTCCATGTAGCCCAGGAAGTTGACCGGGAAGCGGGCCGAGGGCTCGCCGGGAATGAACAGCCCCTGCCAGTCGTCCCAGCGGCTGTGCAGATAGGGGTTCGTCCCCTTCATGAAGGTCAGTTCGGTGCCTGCGGACAGGCCGGTGTACAGAAGGTCCAGCCGGACGCGGCCGTGGTCGGTCGGGCCTTCGTCATAGTGGAAGAAGAAGGGCTCGCCCTGGCGCTCGATCCCGAGGCTGCGGATGGTGCGGTGCTGATGCGGCAGGGTCGGCATCTTACGCAACGGATGAACGAAAGATGGGCTGCGGGTCAGCCCGCAGCCCCTCCATCTTCACAAGGGCGCCCGCCTGGGCCGAACGGGTGATCGCAAGGGCCACGCGGTGGGTCTCCAGTGCCTCGGCATAATCGCAGCGGATGCGGTTCTGGCGGCCCATGACCGCCTCGACGAAGTCGCGGTCCTCGCGCCAGACGGGATCGCCTTCGGCGCGGCGCACCGGGCGGCCCTGGCCCACGTCCACCATCAGGTCGTGGTCGGTGATCTCAAGCGCCATGGCGTCCGAGAAGACATGCAGGCCGACGCGGTGATTCCAGCGCAGAAGGCAGGTCGAGGCGAGGTTCGCCACGGCCCCGCTGGCAAAGCGCAGCGTCGCCGCCGTCGCGGTCGGGACGGTCAGGCCGGGAAAGTCGCCGCGCTCGCGGTGCGAGGCCAGACCGAAGACATCGGTCACGTCGCCCGCAAGGAAGCGCGCGGCGTCGATGATGTGGGTCGCCTGTTCCACGACCTGTCCGCCCGAGCGGTCCTCGCGCCACCACCATTCGGGGGGCGGTGTCTGGTCGATCCAGAAGCCCTGCATCAGCTGGGCGGGGTTCTGCGCCAGATGCGCGCGGGCCTCGTCCATCGTGTCGAGATAGCGCCAGTGATAGCCGACAGCGGTGATCAGGCCCGCGGCGGCGACCTCGGCCGCGATCTCCTCGGCCAGGTCCAGGTCCAGGGTGATCGGCTTCTCAACGAAGAAGGGCAGGCCGCGAGCGATGCAGGCGCGTTCGGCGGGGCCGTGCGCGAAGGGAGGGACGCAGATATAGACGGCGTCCAGCTCTTCCTCGGCCAGCATCGACTCGTGATCGGGGTAGGTGCGCGCGCCCATGCGGCGGGCGGCATCCTCGGCGCGGCCCGCGTCGGGGTCGGTGACGGCGACCACGGCCACGTCCGGCATGGTCTCCAGAACGCCGAAATGGCGATGGGCGATGCCGCCTGCGCCGATGAAACCCAGTCTCAGTCTGTCCATTCTGTCCCCGGTTCTGTGCCGCAAGGCGGCGCGATAAATGCGAGCTGTATCGGCGGCCATGCGTCCGGCCGTGAACCGCTCGGCAAAGCGCGACGCCTGCCTGCGGGCAGTTATGGCGCGCCTTTCAGGATTGTCGAGGGCGTCCCTGAGCGCCTCGGCCAGATACCGCGAGCGGCGCGGCGGGACCAGCCACGGATGGTCCGCGCCCAGCGCCTCGACGCTGGGGCCGATGCGGGTGGCAACAATGGGCAGGTCCGCCGCCATGGCTTCCAGAAGCACCAGCGGCAGCCCCTCGAAAGCCGAGGGCAGGGCCAGCAGGTCGGCCTGCGCCATCAGCCCTGGCACGTCGTCGCGGCGGCCCAGGAACTCGACCGCGCCGATCAGGTCCAGCCGTTCGGCCAGACGTTCCAGCCGCGGCTGCAGGGGGCCCGAGCCGACAAGCTGCAGCCGCGCGGGCAGCCCGCCCTTGTGCAGTCGGGCAAGCGCCAGCATCAATGTGCAATGCAGCTTCTGCGCGGTGAAGCGCCCGACGCACAGGATCACGGGCGCGGCGCCCTTGCCCTTGCGGCGGGGCAGGGGCGCGGGCGCGATCCCGTTCGCCACGGCGGTCACCGGCAGGCGGGGGCCGGGCATCCGCCGCGCCGCCCGGCGCCAGCCCTCGCCTGCTGCGGCGGACACGGCAATGACCGCGTCGACGTGGTCCGAGGCCGCCGCGTATTCCGCGACCTGCCGGGGGTCCGTCAGCAGCCAGGGCAGATGTTCCGTGCGGATCACCGCGGCGCCGGCCGCGCGGGCGGCGGCGGTCAGGCCGTGGCCTTCCCAGCCGATGCCCGCATGGACATGGACAAGATCGACCCCCGTGGTCGCGATGGCCTTGCGCCAGCAGCCGCCGACCGTGCGCGCGGCGATCCCCTGCGCCAGGGCGCGCTCGGCCAGCCGCCGGCCGGCCGGGTGATGGGGAAATGCCAGTTCCGCCGAAACGCCCTCGGCCGCCAGTGCGGCGGCCAAGGTCAGCATGTGTTCACCCACCCCCGAGGGCTCGGGGCTGTCCGTCACCAGCAGTGCGCGCAAGCCTTATTCCGCCCCCAGCGCCGCCGCCGCCGCGGGACGAAGCTCGGCCGCGATCCGGCGGTGAACCGCCAGAGCCTGCCCGACCACCTGGTCCATGTTGTAGTAGCGGTAGCTGCCCAAGCGGCCTGCGAAGATCACGCCGCGTTCCGCGCGGGCAAGATCGTCATAGCGGCGGAACAGCTCCTGGTTCTCGGGGCGCGGGATCGGATAATAGGGCTCGCCCTCGGCCGAGGGGTATTCGTAGGTGACCGAGGTCATCGGATGCACCTGCCCCGTCAGGTGCTTGTATTCCGTGATCCGCGTCCAGGGCACGTCCTCGGCCGGATAGTTCACCACTGCGACCGGCTGCATCTTCCGCATCGGCAACGTTTCATGCCGGAAGGCCAGGCTGCGATAGGGCAGGTGCCCGAAGCGGTGGCCGAAATAGGCGTCGATCGGCCCGGTATAGACCGTCAGCGCCCCCCGGTCCGCGCCCTTCAGCCCGTGGAAGTCCGTGGACAGCGCGATGTCGATGCGGGGATGGTCCAGCATCCGCTCGAACATCCGGGTGAAGCCCTCGCGCGGCATCGCCTGGAACTTGTCAGTGAAATAGCGGTCGTCGGTGTTCGTCCGCGTGGGCACCCGCGAGGTCACGGTCTTGTCCAGCTGGCTGGGGTCCAGCCCCCACTGCTTGCGCGTATAGCCCTGGAAGAAGGTCTCGTAGAGCTCGCGTCCGACCGCGTTCACCACCACATCGCGCGAGGTGCGGATGTCCGCCACCGGCTCGGCCCGCGAGGCAAGGAAGGCCGCAGCCTCCTCGTCCGTGGACAGCGACAGCCCGTAAAGCTGGTTCAGCGTGGTGCGGTTGATGGGCATCGGCACCTGCTTGTCGCCCACCTGCGCCAGCACCCGATGCTCATAGGGGCGCCACTCGGTGAAGCGGGACAGGAAGGACACCACCTCGTCGCTGTTGGTGTGGAAGATGTGCGGTCCATAGCGATGGACGAGGATGCCTGCCGCGTCGCGATGGTCATAGGCGTTGCCGGCGATATGCTCGCGCTTGTCCACCACCAGCACCCGCTGGCCCGAGTCCTCGGCCAGCTTGCGCGCCAGAACCGACCCCGCAAAGCCCGCGCCGCAGATGGTCACGTCATAGCCGCGCGCGCCACGGCGGATGCCGGGGGCGGGGAAGCGGTCCACCGGGGCGGGCTCGACCCGGCGGCGGGCGGCGGCGGCCACCTGCGCGGCCATGGCTGCGAAGCTCGCGTCCCAGCTCATCGAGGCAAGCGTGCGGTCCGCCTCGTCCCGCCAGGCGCCGGGCTTGCGGGACTGCTGCATGGCGGCCTCGCATCTCGCGATGAAGGCCCCGGGTCCGTCCGCCACATGCACCGCCGCGAGGTCGCCATAATGGCGCAGCACGTCGCGCACCGGCGTCGAGACAACCGGCCGCCCCCCCGCCAGATACTCCGGCGTCTTGGTGGGCGAGATGAAGCGCGTGGCCTCGTTGATCGCGAAGGGCATCAGCGCCACGTCCCAGCCGGCCAGGTACGCGGGCAGTTCGGCATAGTTCTTCTGGCCCAGCCAGTGGATGTTCTGGGCGCGGGGCAGGTCGGCCTCGGACACCTTGGCCAGGGGGCCGACCATCACGATCTGCCAGTCGGGCCGGGCCTTCGCTACGGCGGCGATCAGGCCGAAGTCCAGCCGCTCGTCGATGACGCCGTAATAGCCCAGGCGCGGACGGGGGATGGAGGCCAGGTCATGCGGCTCGGACCCCTGCGGACGCCGGGCCGAGGCGAAATGCGCCGTGTCCACTGAAGACGGGAAGGGGTGGATGTTGTCGTGGCGGTTGCGCTTGGCTTCCCAGATCGACCAGCCGCCGGTGAAGACCACGTCCGAGGCGGCGATCAGCTCATCCTCGCGCTGCCGCAGCTCGGGGGGGGCGAAGCGGAAGGACGACAGCTCGTCCATGCAGTCATAAACAACGGCCGCGGCGTCCACATGGCGCGCGATCGGCCACATCATCGGCGTGTAGAACCACAGCACCGGCTTGTGGATGCCCGTCAGCGCCAGCATCTGGTCCAGCAGCCGCGCCAGCGCCGCCTCCTGCTGCTCGCGGCTCCAGCGGTCGGGGACGCGGGGGCGGATGGACTGGACGGTCGTGCCCTCGAAGGCGTGGAATTCCAGATAGGGCAGGTGGTGGTTCGTCGGGATCGCCTCTTCCCACATCAGAACGCGCCGCGTCCGTGCAAAACGGCTCATCTGATGCTGCGGTCGCTGCAGGACGAAATCCCATCGCAGATGCGAGAAGCAGATCAGGGGAACATGCGCGCCGTGATCGTCGGCAAAGGCTGGCGACAGAACGGGAGCGATCGGGGAGACGTCGTGCATCATCTATCCTTTACGGGCGCAGCGGCGAGGGCCGGCTGAGCGGCTGGCGATCCGGACAAGCCGGGTCGGTGATGAATGGTTCCTGACGGTTGCTCGACAACGGCTGGCGCCGTGCCGAGTGTTGTAAATCGGCGCCACCTCGTCCAAGGGCCCTTGGCCCCGAGATCACGCCTTTTCTGAAAAATCAGTATCCTAGCCGCGAAGTCCGAAGCCTCTCCCCGAACTGCCCGAGACAAGGCCCGATCCGACACGATCAAAGCCCGATGAACCCGGAGCCGGCCGATAAGGTGCAACCGAGTGGAGCGGTGCTGCCGTGCAACTTGCGAGTACTCATAACCAGGGACTAGAACAGGGGGTGGCAGGTTTTACATCATCCAAAAGTGATAACATAGTTAAGAGCCGGTAGTTCCCGGCTGGTCCCGGGCCCGGGATCGCCGCCAGGTGCCTTCTGAACGCAAGGGGTCCTCATGCTGCTGAACCGCGCCTACCCGGACATCTTCTCGGAGCCCGAGGCTCAGCTGCTTGCCAACATGCTGGGACCGCCGTCCGTCGCGCGCAGCCGCACCAGGATCATCCGTGCCGACGTGATCCTGGACCAAAGCCTCTACCTGACGCGGGGCATGCTGGGCCGCTACAGCATGGACCGCCAGGGACGGCGGCAGTTCGTGGGCATCCAGATCGCGGGCGATTATTTCGACCTTGCGGCCTACCTGCTGACATACCTGGACCATGACATCGACGCGCTGTCCGCCTGCGAGATCCGGCCGACCAGCCACGGCCAGCTCGGCCACCTCGCGCTGGAAAGGCCGGACCTGTACAACAAGCTCTGGAAGATTTCGCTGATCGATGCCTCGATCGACCGCTACTGGATCTTCCGCCTGGGGCGGCTGGCCGGAAAGGCGCGGGTCGCCAACTTCCTGACCGAGATGTTCGTGCGCCTTTACGCCCGCGGCCTTTGCAGCACCACGCATTACGAGCTGCCGCTGTCGCAGAACGACTTGGCCGAGATCAACGGGATGACCTCGGTCCATATCAACCGGCTGCTGGGAGAGCTGCGGCTGGACGGGCTGTGTACCCTGTCCGACGGGATCGTGCGCCTGGGCAATCTGGTCGGACTGGCGCGCGTGGGGCATTATTCGCCCGAGTATCTGTATCTCGCCCCCGGGATTTCCGCCGAGGTGCGGGGCCTTCTCGGACTGAGGATGGCCGCGGCAGAGCGGCTGGCGGAGTAACCGCAGCGGTGGGGCAGAAAAGGACAGGCTGGCGCATGCCCGTGCTTGTGCCGAAGGGCTCCAACCCTGCGCGGCGTCTCAGCGGAGGACCAGGAGGCCGCATGAGCGCCGAGATGGAGTTTGCGGGCTGAGCCGCTGCCGGAGCATGTCCCCGCGCAAGCCCGGCCGGAGCCCGGGTCCGGTGCCACTTCTGGCTCCATGCCCCTTGCTCAGGCTGCCGATCGAAAGTTGCGCATGAACATGAAGAGACAGCCTGCACGGGGTGCAGGTCGCCTCATGAAGCTTATGCAAGGAAAGGCTCAGCCCGCTGCCGCAGGCTCCTTCTTGGAGTCCGCGTGGATCTGCAGGGGCCGCGCCGAGGGATTGTCCACGGCTTCCTCGTTCACCACGATCTCGGTCACGCTGGTCAGGCCCGGCAGTTCGAACATGCTGTCGAGCAGGATGTCCTCCATGATGGACCGCAGGCCGCGGGCGCCGGTCTTGCGCTTGATCGCGCGGCGGGCGATGGCCTTCAGCGCATCCTCGGTGAAGGTCAGCTTGACATCCTCGAGGTCGAACAGCCGCTGATACTGCTTGACCAGCGCGTTCTTGGGCTTGGTCAGAATGGCGATCAGCGCGTCCTCGTCCAGGTCGGTCAGCGTGGCGATCACCGGCAGGCGGCCGACGAATTCGGGGATCAGGCCGAACTTCAGCAGGTCCTCGGGTTCCAGGTCCTTGAAGACCTCGCCCACGCCGCGGTCGTCGTTTTCCTTGACCGACGCGCCGAAGCCCATCGCCGTGCCCTTGTTGCGCTGGGCGATGATCCGGTCCAGCCCCGCGAAAGCGCCGCCGCAGATGAACAGGATGTTGGTCGTGTCCACCTGCAGGAATTCCTGCTGCGGATGCTTGCGCCCGCCCTGCGGGGGAACGCTAGCGACCGTGCCTTCCATGATCTTCAGCAGCGCCTGCTGGACGCCCTCGCCCGAGACGTCGCGGGTGATCGAGGGGTTGTCGGACTTGCGCGTGATCTTGTCGACCTCGTCGATGTAGACGATGCCGCGCTGGGCGCGTTCCACGTTGTATTCCGACGCCTGCAGGAGCTTGAGGATGATGTTCTCGACATCCTCGCCGACATAGCCGGCCTCGGTCAGCGTCGTGGCATCCGCCATGGTGAAGGGCACGTCGAGGATGCGCGCCAGAGTCTGCGCCAGCAGCGTCTTGCCGCAGCCGGTCGGGCCGATCAGCAGGATGTTCGACTTCGCCAGTTCGATGTCGGACTTCGAACTGTGGTTCAGGCGCTTGTAGTGGTTGTGGACCGCGACCGACAGCACGCGCTTGGCGTGTTCCTGCCCGATCACGTAGTCGTCCAGCACCGCCATGATCTCGCGCGGCGAGGGGACGCCGTCGCCTGTCTTGAGGCCGGCGCTTTTCGTTTCCTCGCGGATGATGTCCATGCACAGCTCGACGCATTCATCGCAGATGAACACGGTCGGGCCCGCAATCAGCTTGCGGACCTCGTGCTGGCTCTTCCCGCAGAAGCTGCAGTAGAGCGTGTTCTTGCTGTCGCCGCCGGGCTGGTTCGCCATCGTCGTCATCCTTGCCTTTCAGGGACCGCGCGGTCGAAACGGACCCCGCACGGTTCGGCCTGCGCCGGACAGGCGCCTTTTGTTCTGTCCGCCCATGTTAGATAGGGCGGTCGTCGGTCACAATCCCGCTTTCCTCACAAAAAAAAGCGAGATGCGGCGGTCAGCCCTCGGGGACGGCCTTGCCGCGCGCCTCGAGGATCTCGTCGATGAGTCCCCAGTCCTTCGCCTCGTCCGGCGACATGAAGCGGTCGCGTTCCAGCGCCTGCTCCACCTCGTCCAACGTCCGGCCGGTGTGCTTGACATAGATCTCGTTCAGGCGGCGCTTCAGCTTTTCGGTTTCCTGCGCGTGGATCAGGATGTCCGAGGCCGTCCCCTGGAACCCGCCCGAGGGCTGGTGGACCATGATCCGGCTGTTCGGCAGCGAATAGCGCGCGCCCTTTTCCCCCGCCGCCAGCAGCAGCGAGCCCATCGACGCCGCCTGGCCGATCACAAGAGTCGAGATCCGCGGGCGGATATACTGCATGGTGTCATAGATCGACAGGCCCGAGGTCACGATGCCGCCGGGGCTGTTGATGTACATGCTGATGTCCTTGGACGGGTTCTCCGCCTCGAGGAACAGAAGCTGGGCGCAGACCAGCGTCGCCATCCCGTCATGCACCGGCCCGGACAGGAAGATGATCCGTTCCTTCAGCAGCCGCGAGAAGATGTCATAGGCCCGTTCGCCCCGGCTGGTCTGTTCGACGACCATCGGGACAAGCGTGTTCATGTAGTATTCTGCCGGATCCTGCATCTCGCCCCGTCACTTGCTGATTTCGATTCGCCGCCGACCATCCCCGATCGAACCCGTCATAGGGGCGAAAACTTGACAGAGTCTTAGTTACGGGCGAGGTCCACCGCAAGGGATGGGTCGAATGCGAAAGAGTTGCCGATGCTGTTGATGGTGGGACTGGGCAACCCCGGTGCGAAATACGCCGGTAACCGGCACAACATCGGCTTCATGGCCTTGGACCGGATCGCGGCCGACCACGGCTTCTCGCCTTGGAAGGCGCGCTTCCAGGGGTTGGTGGCCGAGGGGCGGCTGGGAGACCTGCGCGTCACCCTGCTGAAGCCGCAGACCTTCATGAACTTGTCGGGCCAGTCGGTGGGCGAGGCGATGCGCTACCTCAAGCTCATGCCCGCCGAGGTCGTGGTGCTGCATGACGAACTCGACCTTGCCCCCGGCACCTGCCGGCTGAAGAGCGGGGGCGGGCACGCGGGCCACAACGGCCTGCGCTCGATCCACCAGCATATCGGAGAGGACTACCGGCGCCTTCGGATCGGCATCGGCCATCCCGGCCACAAGGATCGCGTCAGTGGCTATGTCCTGTCCGACTTCGCCAAATCCGAGGAGGGCATGGTCGAGGACCTGCTGCGCGGCATCTCGGACGGCGCCACGGCGCTGGCGCGGGGTGACGGCGCTGCCTTCGGCACGGCGCTGGCAGCCCGGGTGGCGCCCGCACCCAGGAAACCGCGCGTCTCCGAGAAGGCTCCTGCGGCCGAGAAAACATCCGAACCCGAGCCGCTCAGCATGGCCGACCGCCTCCGCGCGCTGGGCGACCGTTTTCGCTAGCCGGTTCTTCTTCGTTCAAATATCCCGGGGTCCGGGGCAGAGCCCCGGCCTTGAGGAAGGAGCCTGCCATGGAACCCTCGCTGAACGTCCTGGGAGAGCCGCTTCAGCCCTGCTCGACGCGGCCGCTGACGGGTTTCTACCGCAACGGCTGCTGCGACACGGGCCCCGAGGACCGGGGCAGCCACACCGTCTGCGTGATCGCCACCGAGGAATTCCTGGCCTTCTCGAAATATCTTGGCAACGACTTGTCCACGCCGCGCCCCGAATATGGCTTCGCCGGGCTGAAGGCAGGCGATCGCTGGTGCGTCTGCGCGGGCCGCTTCCTTCAGGCCGCGCAGGAATTTGCGGCGCCGCAGGTGGTCCTCGCCTCGACCCACCTTCGGGCGACCGAGATCGTGCCGCTGGAACTGCTGCGCGCCCATGCGGTCGATGCGGCGAAGTAGGGCGGCAAGGGCCTGTAGCGGACCGGCGGCTCGATCTGGTGGAGGGTCTGTCTCGGCTGCTCCTTCATGCAGGGGCGCGCGCTCCGCAGCCCTAAGAAGTTTCCGGCCACGATCGACACCTCGGCCATTGAACCTTGCCTGTCACGGGTCCGTTGAAACTTGCCGGCAAAGGTCGGGCGCGGCTGGTCCCGCCGCTGCCGTGTCGCCCCTCTGTCCCGTACGTGCTGCTGACGCGCTGAGGCTTACGCTTCGACCTGCACACCCAGGTGGCGGGCAACGGTGAAGATGTCCTTGTCGCCCCGGCCGCTGAGATTCATCACGATCAGGTGCTCGGGCGGCAGCTCGGGCGCGATCTTGGCGATATGGGCGAGTGCATGGCTGGGCTCGAGCGCCGGGATGATCCCTTCCGTCTCGCAGCAGAGGGTGAAGGCCGCCAGCGCCTCGTCATCCGTCACGCTGACATATTCGGCGCGGCCGATGTCGCGCAGCCAGGCATGCTCGGGCCCGATGCCCGGGTAGTCCAGCCCCGCGCTGATCGAGTGGCCTTCGAGGATCTGCCCCTCGTCGTCCTGCAGCAGGTAGGTGCGGTTGCCGTGCAGGACGCCCGGACGGCCTCCTGTAAGGGACGCGCAATGCTGCATCGTCTCGTCCACGCCCTTGCCGCCGGCCTCGACCCCGATGATCCGCACCGAGCGGTCGTCGAGGAAGGGATGGAAGATTCCCATGGCGTTCGAGCCGCCACCGATGGCCGCGATGACGGTATCGGGCAGGCGCCCCTCGCGTTCAAGGATCTGGGCCTTCGTTTCCTCGCCGATGATGCGCTGGAAGTCGCGGACCATGGCCGGATAGGGATGCGGCCCCGCGACCGTGCCGATGCAGTAGAAGGTGTCGCGGACGTTCGTCACCCAGTCGCGCAGGGCGTCGTTCATCGCGTCCTTGAGCGTGCCCCGGCCCGACTGGACGGCCACGACCTCGGCCCCCAGCAGCTTCATGCGGAAGACGTTGGGCTGCTGGCGCCGCACGTCCTCGGCACCCATGTAGACCACGCATTTCAGGCCGAAGCGCGCGCAGACGGTGGCCGTCGCCACCCCGTGCTGGCCCGCGCCGGTTTCGGCGATGATCCGCGTCTTGCCCATGCGGCGCGCCAGAAGGATCTGGCCCAGCACGTTGTTGATCTTGTGGCTGCCCGTGTGGTTCAGCTCTTCGCGCTTCATGTAGATCGTGGCGCCGCCCAGCCGTTCCGTCAGCCGCTCGGCCTTGTAGAGCGGCGACGGGCGGCCGACGTAATGCGTCCACAGCTCGTCCATCTCGGCCTTGAAGGCGGGGTCGGTCTTGGCCTTCTCGTATTCCGCCTGAAGGTCGAGGATCAGCGGCATCAGCGTCTCGCTGACGAAGCGGCCGCCGAAGATGCCGAAACGGCCCTGTTCGTCCGGCCCGGTCATGAAGCTGTTGATGAGGTCTTCGGCCATGATGGTCCCCCGCAGTCAGATGGGCTTCTTAAAGCCGATATGCGATCCGGTAAAGCCGAGCCCCTCGTAGAAGCGCAGCGCATCGGTCCTTGTGGCGTTGCTGGTCAGCTGGATCAGCGTGCAGCCAGCGGCGCGCGCCCGCGCTTCGGCGTCGGCCACCAGCAGGGCGCCAAGTCCTTGGCCGCGCAGGTCTGACGCGACGCGCACGCCCTCGATCTCGGCCCGGCGGCTGGCGGACAGGGACAGGCCCGACATGGTGATCATCTGGTAGCAGGCGATGACACGGCCTTCCTGCTCGGCGACGATCAGGTGATTGTGACCCTCGGCCTGCATGGCGTCGAAGGCGGCCAGATAGGTGTCGAGGCCCGCGCCCTCGCGCGTGCGGCCCAGCACGTCGTCGGACAGAAGGTCCACGACCGCCGGAACATCCTCTCGGGTCGCCTCGCGGAAGACGGGCGCGGCGGTCATTCCTGCGCCGCGGTCACGAAGCCGCGGATCAGGGCCGGGTCCTTCTGTCCGGGCGCGGCCTCGACCCCCGAGGAGACGTCCACCATCGGCGCGCCGGTCAGCCGCACGGCCTCGGCCACGTTGGCGGGCGTCAGCCCCCCGGCCAGCATCCAGGGCTTGAGCATCCGGCGCCCGGCCAGCAGCCGCCAGTCGAAGGACAGCCCGTTGCCGCCGGGCAGCGCCGCATCAGGCGGAGCCTTGGCGTCCACCAGCAGCAGGTCGGCGACAAGCCCGTAGTCCCACAGCGCGTCCAGGTCCGAAGGCACGGAAATGCCAACTGCCTTCATCACCGGAAGACCGGTGCGCGCCTTGACCTCGGCCACGCGTGCGGGCGTTTCGCTGCCGTGAAGCTGGATGATGTCCAGAGGCACCCGGTCCAGCACCGCGTCCAGCGTCGCATCGTCAGGGTTCACGAACAGTCCCACGCGCGCCACCCCAAGCGGTACCTCGGCGGCAAGTGCGGCGGCAGCCTCGACCGAGAGATTGCGGGGCGATCTGGGGAAGAAGACGAAGCCTGCGTAGCGCGCACCCGCCTCTGCCACGGCGGAAAGGTCCTCCGGGCGCGTGATGCCGCAGATCTTGACCTGGGCCATCGGTCAGCGGCGCGCGGGCAGCGCGGCCGGGCTGGCGGGCAGGGGGGTGTTGGCCGGAACCGTGGCACCAGGGGCCGCTGCCGGGGCAGGCGCGGGCTTGGGGGCGTCGAGGATCGCCAGAACCTCGTCGCGCGGCGCATGGTGCGTCACGCGCAGGCCACGCACCTCGCGTTCGAGCAGCTGCAGCTCATGCGCGCGGCGGGCGGATTCCTGGCGCACGGTGGTCTCGCGCATCCATTCCCAGACCAGCCCCAGGACCATGCCCGCGAGCAGCGCCAGGATGATGACCAGGAACAGTGGCATCTGCACCTGCCAGTCGCCGCCCATGTAGCGGTCCAGCCGCCCCGGAAACAGGCTGACCGTGACCAGCTGCCGGTTGGCCAGCGCCACCCCGACCAGGATGATGGCCAGCAGCGCGACAAGCAGCATCCGGACATAGCGCATCGGAACGACCTTTTCCTGCAGACCCGCACGGGGTCGATTGAGCGGGCTCAATCTCACTCATCGCGGCGTCGGGTGCAACCGCCTCGCGCGGTCGGGCGCGTCACTCGTCGGACTGGTCCAGCCCGTTCAGGCGGTCGCGCAGCAGCTTGCCCGTCTTGAAGAAGGGGACGTGCTTTTCATCCACCTGCACGGTTTCACCCGTGCGGGGATTGCGGCCCTGGCGGGATTGGCGCTGCTTGACCGAAAAGGCGCCGAAGCCGCGCAACTCGACCCGCTCGCCCCGCGACATGGCCGAGATGATCTCGTCGAAAACGGTGGCGACGATCCGTTCGACATCGCGCTGGAAGAGGTGGGGGTTTTCCTCGGCGATCTTCTGGATCAATTCGGAACGGATCATGGTCGCCCTGTTCTACCTATGGCTTGGTCCGCGCGCGGCAATGGCATGGGTTCCCAACGCGACCGGACTGATAAGGTTGCAGGTTTTCTGCTGCAACTCCAGCCCTTACCGCATGAGAAAGGCCGCCCCCGAAGGGGACGGCCCAAGGATGCCGGCAGATCGGGCGCTCAGCCGCGGCGGTTCAGCGCCGCGCCCAGGATGTCGCCCAGCGAGGCGCCCGAATCGGACGAGCCGTACTGGTCGATCGCTTCCTTTTCCTCGGCGATCTCGCGGGCCTTGATCGACAGGCCAAGACGGCGGGTCTTGGTGTCGATGTTGGTCACGCGGACATCGACCTTGTCGCCGACCGAGAAACGCTCGGGGCGCTGGTCCTGACGGTCGCGCGCCAGGTCCGAGCGGCGGATGAACGACTTGACGCCGTTATATTCCACCTCGATCCCGCCATCCTCGATCGCGGTGACTTCCGCGGTGACGACATCGCCCCGCTTCACGCCGTCAACGGCCTCGGACATGGTGTCGTTTTCCATGGCCTTGATCGACAGGCTGATGCGTTCCTTGTCGATATCGACTTCCTGCACGACCGCGCGGACGACGTCGCCCTTGCGGTAGTTCTGGATCGCATCCTCGCCACGCTGGTCCCACGACAGGTCGGACAGGTGAACCATGCCGTCGATGTCGCCTTCCAGGCCCACGAACAGACCGAACTCGGTGATGTTCTTGACCTCGCCCTCGATCGGGGTGCCGGCCGGGTGGGTTTCGGCGAAGACTTCCCACGGGTTGCGCTGGGTCTGCTTGAGGCCCAGGCTGACGCGGCGCTTCTGCTCGTCGATCTCCAGCACCATGACGTCCACTTCCTGCGAGGTGGAGACGATCTTGCCGGGATGGACGTTTTTCTTGGTCCAGCTCATTTCCGAAACGTGGACCAGACCCTCGACACCGGCTTCCAGTTCGACGAACGCGCCGTAGTCGGTGATGTTGGTCACGCGGCCCTTGTGGACCGAGCCGATCGGGAACTTGTCGGCCACCGTGTCCCACGGATCGGACTGGAGCTGCTTCATGCCCAGGCTGATGCGATGGGTTTCCTTGTTGATCTTGACGACCTGGACCTTGACGGTCTCGCCGATCGACAGGATCTCGGACGGGTGGTTCACGCGGCGCCACGCCATGTCGGTGACGTGCAGCAGGCCGTCCACGCCGCCCAGGTCGACGAAGGCGCCGTATTCGGTGATGTTCTTGACGACGCCGTCAACGACCTGACCTTCGTGCAGGTTCGAGATGACCTCGGCGCGCTGTTCGGCGCGGCTTTCTTCCAGGATGGCGCGGCGCGACACGACGATGTTGCCGCGGCGGCGGTCCATCTTGAGGATCTGGAACGGCTGCTTCAGACCCATCAGGGGGCCGGCGTCGCGCACGGGGCGCACGTCAACCTGCGAGCCGGGCAGGAAGGCCACGGCGCCGCCCAGATCGACGGTGAAGCCACCCTTGACGCGGCCGAAGATGGCGCCTTCGACGCGCTCTTCCTTGGCGTAGGCCTGCTCCAGACGGTCCCAGGCTTCCTCGCGGCGAGCCTTCTCGCGCGAGATCGAGGCCTCGCCACGGGCGTTTTCCACGCGGTCCAGATAGACCTCGACCTCGTCGCCGACCGACAGGTTGGCTTCTTCGCCCGGATTGGCGAATTCCTTCAGATCGACGCGGCCTTCCATCTTGTAGCCGACGTCGATGATGGCCTGCCCCGCCTCGATGGCGATGACGCGGCCCTTGACGACCGAACCTTCGTCCGGAGTGTCAATCTCGAAGCTTTCGTTGAGGAGGGCTTCGAATTCCTCCATGGATGTTTGTTTCGCCATGCGGCAGGTGTGTCCTTTGGTCGGGTTGCTGGCCATGCGGTTGGCTCCGCCGGTCTGCCTTGCGTAACGCGAAAGGGTCGCAGCATAAGGCCCGACCCATTCCAAAGCGGCCTGTTCTGGCCATGTCGTTCACAAGACTTGGGCGCGCCTATAGCGCAAATCCCCGCATCTGGCAAGGGTTCAGCCCGGCAGCCGTGCCGAGATCCGGGCCGTGGCGGCGTTGCTTTCGGGCGCGTCGAAGATCGGGTAGACATGCAGCCCGCCGGGGCAGAGCGTCAGGTCCACCTGCACCCCCGCCGCGCGCATCCGGTCGGCCAGCGCCTCGACCTGCGGGCGCAACATGTCGCGCGTGCCCTGGTAGATGTCGGTGGGCGGCAGGCCCGCCATCTCGCCGTTCATCGGGCTGAGGCGCGGGTCACGCGGGTCCGCGCCATTGGCCCAGACCTCGCCCGCCAGCAGCGCGCCCGCCCGGGCCAGCATGGGGTCGTCCTGCCTGCGCTCGTCAACCTCGGGGTCGCTGCAGGTGATGTCGGACCAGGGTGCGAGCAGGACCAGCTTTCCCGGCAGCGCCTGTCCCCGGTCGCGTAGGTGCATGGCGAAGGCCAGCGCCAGCCCGCCCCCGGCGGAATCGCCCATCAGCGTGATGGGACGGCCAGGATGGCGAAGGGCGATCTCGGCCCACAGGCCGTCCAGCAATGCGAATGCGTGGCGGACGTCGTATTGCGGCGCGAGCCCGTAAAGCGGCACCTCGATCACCGCGCCCCCCTGGGCCAGCGTGGTCAGAAACTGCCAGTGCGGTGGGGCGATCCCGCAGACATAGGCCCCGCCATGCAGATAAAGGACCATCGGCGCGTCCTGCGCCACGTCCTTGGGCGAAAGCGTCCAGACGGGGCGGCCCTGAAGCTTGCGCCTGACCGTGTCCAGTTCCCGCCGCGTCCGCCGGGGCAGGGGAAAGTCGCGGGACAGAAGCCCCGTCGCCATCAGGGCACGGATCAGCCGGGGGCGACGGGCGAAGGGCTGGATGGTGAGGCGGGCCATCCGGCCCAGACGCCGCATCTCGCGCGACCCGGCGGCGGTCATCGGGTGAGGGCCTTGGGGAAATGCGTCATCAGCTGCTCCTTTCACCTGTCCGGTGCCTGGATCGCCGCGCCTGGACAAAGATCGCCAGCGCCACAAGCATCATCGCGGCGGCGGCCAGGAACGGCATCCCCGGCGCATAGACCAGCGTATTCTCACGCGTGAAAAACGCAAAGATCGCGGTCATGATCAGCGGCGAGACGCCCATGGCGATGGCCGCCACCGAGGACAGGACGCCCTGCAACTCTCCCTGCTGGTCGTCGCGGGCGAGGTTCGACATGATCTGCTGAAGCGCGGGCCCCCCCAGCCCGGCGATGGCGGCCAGGGGTGTCAGGGCCAGGGCCCACAGCGGGCTGGTGACGAAGCCGTAGAAGACGAAGGCCGCGATCTCGAGCACGAAGCCCAGGACCACCGTGCGGCCCGGTCCGAAGCGCCGGATCGCGGGGCCGACCAGCACGCCCTGCACGAAGGCGATGGCGATGCCGAAGGCCGCCAGCGACAGGCCGATATGCAGCGGGTCCCAGCCGAAGCGGGCCTTGCCAAAGAAGCTCCAGACCGCCGGATAGACATAGCCGGCAAGGTTGAAGAGCGCGAAGACCGCCAGAAGCGGCGCGATCCCCGGCAGCTTGCCCACGGCCGAGAACGAGGAAAGCGGGTTGGCGCGCCGCCAGCTGAAGGGGCGGCGGATCGACCGCGTGACGGTTTCCGGCAGGACGAAATAGCCGAAAACCATGTTGGCAAAGGCAAGCCCGCCCGCGATCCAGAAGGGTGCCCTCAGGTCGATGGTCGAGGCTAGGCTGCCCAGCACCGGCCCCAGCACGAAGCCCACCCCGAAGGCCGCCCCGATCAGGCCGAAGTTGCGGCCCTTTTCCTCGGGCGTCGAGATGTCGGCCATGTAGGCGGCTGCCGTCGCGTGGGTCGCGGCCATGATGCCGCCGATGATGCGGCCGATCAGGATCAGCGTAACGGTATGGGCGACCGCCAGCAGCACATAGTCCAGCGTCATCACGAATAGCGCTGTCAGCATGACCGGGCGGCGGCCATAGGCGTCCGACAGGTTCCCCACGACGGGGCCGAACAGGAACTGCATCGCCGCATAGGCCGTGCCGAGGATGCCGCCCCAGACGGCGGCGCCAGACAGGTTCTGGCCGGTCAGTTCCTCGAGCAGGTCGGGCATGACAGGAAAGATCAGCCCCATGCCGGTCGCGTCGATCAGCACCGTCAGCAGCACGAAGATGCGCGCCGCCCGTCCGGCCTTGCGGCGGAAGGCCGCGCGGCGCCGGTCTGCGCGGGTTCTGACGGAAATCTGGGACATCTGGCACTCGCAGGGACGCTGGCGCCTCTCTGCCATGAACGGGGTGCGAGCGAAAGCGGCCCCGCCCTCAGGGGTGCAGGCGGCTTTCTGCGGGGCGCACCAGATCGGACAGGGCGGCGGCGAGGTCGGCGCGCAGGCTGCGCCGCTCCTCGGGGCTGAGGAAGGCGCCAAGCTCGATCTCGCGCCGGCCGTCGGACAGGGTCAGGTAATCCTCGACCGGCCCGTCGCGCCGCAGGGTCAGCCGCACCCAGTAGGGATTGCCCTGCCAGCGGCGGGCCGGACGGCCGGGGTCGTGGCGGGTGACCGACATCTCGGCCGGGTTCAGCGCGACTTCCTCGAACGCGCCGCCGCCTTTCCAGCCCCGCTGGACCGCCCACCACAGTCCCGCCAGCGCCGCCAGGGCGAAGGGCAGCAGCCCCCACATGACGGCCGAGCCGATGACTGCCAGCAGGGGCAGCGCCAGCGTTGCCGCCGAAATCCCGATCACCCAGGCGAAGCCCTCGGGCGTCAGCGAGCGGTGGCGCCAGATCAGCAGGCGGCGGGTGCCGTCGGGGTCGTCGGGCTGCCAGGCGTAGGGCATGGGGTCCGCATCCAGGGTCTTCCACGGAAAACGGCCCCGGATCGCTCCGGGGCCGCAGGGTTCAGGTCGAAGGGATCAGTGCCCGCGGGCGTGGTCCCAGTCCTCGCGCTTGGGCAGCTGCTCGAAGGTATGCTCGGGCGGCGGCGAGGGCAGGGTCCATTCCAGCGTGTCGGCGAACTCGTTCCAGTAGTTGTTCTCGGTCACGCGCTGGCCGGCGAACAGCGTGTAGAACACTACGCCGATGAACCACAGGAACGAGGCGAAGGCGAGATAGGCGCCCATCGACGAGATGTTGTTCCAGTAGGCGAAGGCATCCGGATAGTCGATGTAGCGGCGCGGCATCCCCTGCTGGCCCAGGAAGTGCTGGGGGAAGAAGATCAGGTTCGAGCCGATGAACATGGCGAAGAAGTGGACCTTGCCCGCCCATTCCGGGTACTGGCGCCCGCTCATCTTGCCGATCCAGTAGTAGACGCCGGCGAAGATGGCGAAGACGGCGCCCAGCGACATCACGTAGTGGAAGTGCGCCACGACATAGTAGGTGTCGTGATACACGCGGTCCAGCGGAGCCTGGGAGAGCACGACGCCGGTGACGCCGCCCACGGTGAACAGGAACAGGAAGCCGAAGGCCCAGAGCATGGGCGTCTTGAACTCGATCGAGCCGCCCCACATCGTCGCGATCCACGAGAAGACCTTGATGCCGGTGGGCACCGCGATCGTCATGGTCGCCAGCATGAAATAGGCCTGCTGGGTCAGCGACATGCCGACGGTGTACATGTGGTGCGCCCAGACGACGAAGCCCAGGATGGCGATCGCGGCCATGGCCAGCACCATCGGCAGGTAGCCGAAGATGGGCTTGCGCGAGAAGGTCGAGATCACGTGGCTGATGATGCCGAAGCCCGGCACGATGATGATGTAGACCTCGGGGTGGCCGAAGAACCACAGGATGTGCTGGTACAGCACCGGGTCGCCACCGCCGGCCGGGTTGAAGAAGTTGGTGCCGAAGTTGCGGTCCATCAGCAGCATGGTGATGGCGCCGGCCAGCACCGGCAGGGCCAGCAGGATCATCCAGGCGGTGATGAAGACCGACCAGGCGAACAGCGGCACCTTGAACATCGTCATGCCGGGGGCGCGCATGTTCAGGAAGGTGGTGATGATGTTGATCGCGCCCAGGATCGACGAGGCGCCCGAAACGTGGACGGCGAAGATCGCCAGGTCCATCGAATAGCCGCCCTCGGTGGTGGACAGCGGCGGATAAAGCACCCAGCCCACGCCCGAGCCGAGCTGGTCGTTACCGCCCGGCGCCAGGATCGAGGCGATGCCCAGCGCCACGCCGCAGACGAACAGCCAGTAGGACAGGTTGTTCAGCCGCGGGAAGGCCATGTCCGGCGCACCGATGTGCAGCGGCATGAAGTAGTTGCCGAAACCACCGAACAGCGCCGGGATGACGACGAAGAACATCATCAGGACGCCGTGGTAGGTGATCATCACGTTCCACAGGTGGCCGTTAGGGGTGCAGACCTCGTCCACGCCGGCGGCAAGGAAGCGCGCGCCTTCGAGGCACATGTACTGCACGCCGGGATGCTGCAGCTCCATCCGCATGTAGACGGTGAAGCTGACCGAGATCAGCCCCACCAGACCTGCGGTGAAGAGGTAAAGGACACCGATGTCCTTGTGGTTGGTGGACATGAACCAGCGGGTGAAGAACCCGCGGGTGTCATGCTGCGCACCTTGGCCGTGAACGGCGGCATCTGCCATGCGAAGCTCTCCTCAGAATCGTGCCGTCGCGGCGGCTGGCCGGGCGGACTGGCTGAGGCTCGTTCTAGAACAGGATTCCCCTTGCGGCAATGCGTCGCGCGGGGGCCGGTGCGACAAAAAAGTCCCCCGCCCGCAGGCGCGGACGGGGGCCGATTCAGGTGCCGTTCCCGTTGCGGGAAGACAGGTGCGTCAGTTCGTGGCCGCAGGCGCCGCCGCTGCCGCGTCGCCCCCGGCCGCAGGCGCCGCTGCGGCCGCCGCATCGCCGTCCGCCGCCGCGCCGGCATCGGGCGAGTGCTGCGCCAGGAAGGCGACCACGTCGGCCTGGTTCTTGGCCAGCTTGAAGGTCATCTTCGACTTCGCGGCGGTGTCCCCGGTGTATTCCTTCACATAGGCGGTCGGGTCGGTGATGTACTCGATCAGGTGGGCCGCGTCCCAGACCTGGTCGGGGTTCTTCTCGGCCAGCTCGATCAGACCCTCGCCGTACTTGTAGCCCTCCTCGGCGGCATAGGGACGGCCGACCACGCCATACAGGTTGGGGCCGGTCTTGCCGCCCTTCACGATGTCCGTGCCGTCCGGCGCCTGGATCATGTGGCAGGCCTTGCATTTCTTGAACTCTGCCTCGCCCTTGGCCGGGTCGCCGGCCGCATCCTGGGCCAGGGCGGGCATGGCAAGGGCGAAGGTCGCGAGAGTGGCAAACAGGCTGGTCTTCATCGGATCGTCCTTCCTCAACGGATCATTCGTGACGAGAGCGGTCTCTCTCGGGCACAGGGCATATCATCGCGCGCGCTTTCGCAAGAGAACAAAGGTCATAGACCCGCATTTGGTTCACCAAGAACCTTGCAAAAGCTGGTCATCAGCGCGTGATCCAGATCGGCCATCGTCACCGGAAGGCCGAGATCGACCAGGCTGGTGACGCCGTGGCCGCTGATCCCGCAGGGAACGATGCCGCCATAATGCGACAGGTCGGGTTCCACGTTGATCGAGATGCCATGGAAGCTGACCCAGCGACGCAGCTTGATGCCGATGGCGGCGATCTTGTCCTCGCGCATGATGCCGTCCGCCAGCGGGGCCTTGTCGGGCCGGGCGATCCAGACGCCCACGCGGCCTTCGCGGATCTCGCCGCGCAGCCCGAACTCGGCCAAGGCGGCGATCACCCATGCCTCCAGCGACTGGACAAAGGCGCGGATGTCGCGGCCGCGGCGGTTGAGGTCCAGCATGACATAGGCCACGCGCTGTCCGGGGCCGTGATAGGTGTATTGGCCGCCGCGCCCGGTGGGGAAGACCGGAAAGCGGCCGGGATCGGTCAGGTCCTCGGGCCGGGCCGAGGTGCCCGCCGTGTAAAGCGGCGGATGCTCGACAAGCCAGATGGCCTCCGGCGCCTCGCCCGCATGGATGGCGGCGACGCGCGCCTCCATCCATGCCACCGCCTCGGGGTGGGGGAACAGGCCGGGGGTCAGCAGCCACTCGGGGCCGGGTGGGGCCGAGGGCAGTCGCTGCGTGTCGGAAGTGGGAAGTTCGGTCATGACGCGCCACAGATGACGCCAGCCATGCCGATAAGCAAGCGCAGCCTCCCCGGGCTGCCGCAGCCTTTTCCTCCTTGCCCATATATCCCCAGTCTTCCGAGCCCCGGAAAACAGTCCGGTGGACTGTTTTGGGCGAGGAAGGGGCGGAGCCCGATCGGGCAGCGCCCCGGTCCGGAGGTCAGGCAAACGAAAGACTAGAGCTTTTCGCCCATCGGCTGCCGGATCTGCGCCCGGCGCCGACGCACCTCGCGCAGGTGCGACATGTGCGCGGCGTTGGGGCCGGGCGGGGGCAGGTCCAGGACGGCGCGGCGCAGCGCCTCGATTCCTTCCTCGGACTTCGCGGGCAGGCTCGCCGGGTCGATCGGCTTTCCGACCGTGATGCGGTAGGTGTGGCCCGCCTTGTTCAGCACCTCGTTGAACAGCGTCACGTCCCGCAGAGTCGGGTGGATCGCGTCCAGCAGGTAGAACAGGGCCGAGTTCCTCGCCCGGATGTGCAGTGGGATGACGGGCGCGCCGAACTTGCGCGCGATCATCACGGCGCTGGCCATCCAGGGCCGCTCGTGCAGCTTCAGCCCGTGCCGCTTGGCCAGCCGCCCCGAGGGGAAGATCAGCCCGATCCGCCCCTGGCCCAGCGCGGCGCGGGTGTAGTCCATCGTGTATTTCGTCTTGGCGTGGCTGCGCTTCTCCATCCGCCATTCGACCGGGGCGATCAGCTCCTCGGTCTGGGGCAGGACGCGGATCATGTCGTGGTTGGCGTAGATGAACAGGTCGTCGCGCACGGCCGAGACGACCGCGTGCAGAACGATCCCGTCCGCGATCCCCGTCGGATGGTTTGCCACGATCAGCGCGGGGCCGGTCGCGGGGATGTTCTCCAGCCCGTCCACCCGCAGGTCGCGCACGATCAGCGCCGAGATGCGGCGCATGATCTCCTCGGTCGGCAGGTCGCGGAACTCGGCCGCGAGATCGATGGAACGGGGATAGCGCAAGAGCCGCATCATCAGCCGCTTGGCCAGCGTGTGATGCGGCTTGCCGGAATAGAGCCAGGGCGCCCGTTCGGCGATCAGCGGGTCCAGCCGTTCCTGCATCTCGACCCGGGCGGGCAGGCGGCCCGGATCAGGCGTGTTCGTGGGCGCGTGGCTCATGACGTGCACCTATCCCCTGAGACTTGACGCTCGCAAGCGTCATCAGGTTCCCGCGGCAAGAATGCGCCGCACCATTTCGCCGGTGTTGCCCGACAGCGACGGCAGGGCGGCCAGCCGTTCCAGCGCCGCCCGCGCCTTTGCCCGGCGATCCGCGTCATAGCGCGGCCAAGTCTCGAAGACCGTGGTCATGCGCGCCGCCGTCTGCGGGTTCACCGGGTCCAGCCGCATCAGCCAGTCCGCAACAAAATCATAGCCGGATCCGTCGCCTGCATGGAAAGCCGCATGGTTCGCCGCAAGCCCGCCAATCAGCGAGCGGAAGCGGTTCGGGTTCTTCCAGTCGAAGTCGGGACGCTCTGCCAGCTCACTCGCCACGGGCACCGCACGGGCAGGCGGGGCGGCCATGGGCTGGACGCTGAAGAACTTGTCCATCACCAGCCGGTTGCCGCCGAAGCGCGCCTCCATCTCGGCAAGGGCGGGGCCGGCGCGGTCCAGACGGACCAGCGCCGCCAGCGCGCCCATCTTCTCGGTCATGTTCAAGGCCGAGTCCCACAGCGACTGCGCCCGCGCGCCGCCGTCGAGCCGCGACAGCAGCCCCAGCGCCGCCAGCCGCAGCGAGCGCCGTCCCGCAGGCCCGGCCTCGGGCGAATAGGGGCCGGGCACTTCCATCCGGTCGTAAAGGGCGGACAGGCCGCGCTCGTGCTCGGCCGCGAGTTCGGCCGCCAGCGCATCGCGTGCCTGGTGAATGGCGTCAGGGTCGGGGGTTGCCCCGCGCGTGGCGATCTCGGCCGCGATCTCGTCCTCGCCGGGCAGGCGCAGGACCAGTGCCACAAAGGCCGGGTCGAGGCTTTCATCGTCCAGCACGCCGCCCAGCGCATGGGTGAAGACCGGATCGACGCTGCCGCCCCGCGCCATCGCGACCAGCGAGTCCATCGCCAGATCGTGCCCCGCCTGCCAGCGGGCGAAGGAATCCGTGTCATGCGCCAGCAGAATCGCACGCTCGACCGTGGTCATCTTCCGGTCCACCGTCACGGGGGCGGAAAAGCCTCGCAGCAGCGACACCACGGGGCGCGAGCCGAGGCCATCGAAGCCGAAGTCCTGCGCAGTTTCCGTCATCTCCAGCACGCGGGTTGGCAGTACCTCGTCGCCGTTCTGCGAGATCAGGCCAACCGCAATGGGGATCACGCGCGCCGGCTTGTCGGGCTGGCCCGGTGTGGGTGCGGTCGCCTGCGAAAAGCGCAGGGTCAGGCGGCCCGCCTCGTCATCCCAGTTCTCGGCCAGCGTCAGCTTCGGCGTGCCCGCGTCGGTGTACCAGCGCTTGAACTGCGCAAGGTCGCGGCCGGTGGCGTCCTCGAAGACCTTCAGCCAGTCCTCGATGGTGCAGGCCTGCCCGTCATGGCGGTCAAAATACAGGTCCAGCGACTTGCGGTAGCCCTCATCCCCTACCAGCCGCTTGAGCATCCCGATGACCTCGGCGCCCTTTTCGTAAACGGTGGCGGTGTAGAAGTTGTTGATCTCTTCATAACGGTCGGGCCGGGGCGGATGCGCCAGCGGCCCCGCGTCCTCGCGGAACTGGCGCCCGCGCAGCGTCACCACGTCCTCGATCCGCTTCACCGCGGCCGAGCGCACGTCCGCCGTGAACTGCTGGTCGCGGAAGACCGTCAGCCCTTCCTTGAGGCAGAGCTGGAACCAGTCGCGGCAGGTGATCCTGTTGCCGGTCCAGTTGTGGAAATACTCATGCGCGATCACTGCCTCGATGCGCTCATAGTCGGCGTCGGTCGCGGTCTCGGGAGAGGCCAGCACCAGTTTCGAGTTGAAGATGTTCAACCCCTTGTTTTCCATGGCCCCCATGTTGAAGTCGTCGACGGCGACGATGTTGAACACATCGAGGTCATATTCGCGCCCGTAGGCCGTCTCGTCCCAGCGCATGGACGTTTTCAGCGCCTCCATGGCGAAGCCGGCGCGGTCCAGATCCGCCGGCCGCACCCAGACATTCAGCGCGACGTTGCGCCCCGACATGGTGGTAAAGCTGTCGCTGACCGCCTTCAGGTCGCCCGCGACCAGCGCAAAGAGATAGGCGGGCTTGGGCCAGGGGTCGTGCCATTCGGCCCAGCCCTCGCCCTGTGCCACGGGGTTGCCGTTGGACAGTAGCACCGGCAGGTCGGACCGGACCGTCACCCGGAAGGCCGCCATCACGTCGGGCCGGTCGGGATACCAAGTGATGTGGCGGAAGCCTTCGGCCTCGCACTGGGTGCAGAAGATGCCGCCCGACAGATACAGCCCCTCCAGCGCTGTGTTCGCCTCGGGGTCGATCTCGACCTGCGCGGCGAAGGTGAACGGGCGGTCGGGCAGGGCGGCCTCGGCGACCGTCAGCGTCTCGCCCGTCATCGCCAGATGCGCGGCGTCCACGGGGGCGCCGTCGATAGTCACGGACCGCGTCCGCAGCCCCGTGCCGCCGTCCAGCACCAGGGGACCCGCGCCGGTCCGCTCGAACTCGATCCGGGATGAGACAACCGTGCCTTGTGGCGCCAATGTCACATCGAGACGGGTTTCCCGGACCCGGAACGGATAGGGGCTGTAATCGCGAAGAAAGCGGGTTTCCGCCATGATATCCCTCGTTCCAGAAAAAGTCCTGCACGCGCGGAACTTGTGTCAAAGCCGAGTGTTAAGCGCCTGATTACCGGGTCGCAAGCCAAGGCCTCAGTTGCGCGTGCAGAGGATTGAGGGCAAGGCGAACCCGCCAGATCATGCAGCTTCAAGGAGACCAGTCATGGCCAACTACGACCCGAACGATCCGCGCCGCACCGACGCCACCGATCCGCATCGCCCCGTCGATCCCAGCGGTCGCAACACCGTCGTGACCGAGACCTACGTCGAGCCGGTCGAGAAGAAGGCCTCGCCGCTGCCGCTGATCATCGGTATCCTGCTGGCCCTGGCGCTTGCCTGGTGGCTGCTGTCCAGCTTCATGGGCAATGACGAGGCGGTCGATACCGAAACCGCGACCACCACGACCACGGCGCCTGTTGCCGATACGGCGACCACCACGACGACGGACACGGCGACCACGACCGCTCCGGCTGCGACGACGGGCACCGACACCGCGACGACCGACACCGCCACGACCGGCACCGCGACCGACACCGCCACCACCGGCACGGCCACGACTGGCGCCGCGACCACCGGGGCCGATGCCGCCACCGCCGCGGGTGAAGCTGCCGAAGCTGCCGGCGAGGCTGCCCAGGACGCCGCCACGGCGACCGGCGCCGCGGCTGACGCTGCCGCCGACACGGCCGCCGAGGCTGCCAGCGACGCGGCCGATGCCGCCGCCTCGACCACGACAACGGTTCCGGTCACCACGCCTTCGACCAACTGATCTTCCCTCGCCGGCCTTCCCGGCCGGAAAATGGAACCGCCGCGCCTTTGCGCGGCGGTTCTTTTTTTCTCGTGCGGACCCCTTCCGTTTGCCGACCTTGTCCTGCGCCTCACCCGCTTGTGAAAGATTGTTGCGCAATGATAATGCGGTTGCAGCACAAGACGAGAGGGGGCCGGCTCGGTGAGAATTGGCGCGTTGAAGGAAACTTTCGACGGTGAGGCGCGGGTCGCCGTCACACCGTCCTCGGCCGGGCATCTGCAGAAGCTCGGGCATGAGGTTCACGTCGAATCGGGCGCGGGCGCCCGCGCGGGCTTTTCGGATGCGGCCTATGAAGGGGCCGGGGTGACCGTTCATCCGAACGCCGCCGCGCTGACCGAGGCGGTGGATGTCGTCGTCAAGGTCCGCCCGCCGACCGACGAGGAACTGGGCCGGATGCGGGAAGGGCAGACGCTCATCTCGTTCTTCTATCCCGGCCAGAATGCCGAGCTGCTGGAACGCGCGCGCGACTTGGGCGTGAACGCCATCGCGATGGACATGGTCCCGCGGATCAGCCGCGCGCAGAAGATGGACGCGCTGTCGTCCATGGCCAACATCGCCGGCTACCGCGCGGTGATCGAGGCCGCCAACAACTTCGGCCGCTTCTTCACGGGCCAGGTGACGGCGGCGGGCAAGGTGCCCCCGGCCAAGGTGCTGGTCGTGGGCGCGGGCGTCGCGGGCCTTGCCGCCATCGGCGCCGCGACCTCGCTGGGCGCGCAGGTCTATGCTTTCGACGTCCGCCCCGAGGTCGCCGAGCAGATCGAGTCGATGGGCGCCGAGTTCGTCTTCCTCGACTTCGCCGACCAAGTGCAGGACGGCGCCGCGACCGGCGGTTATGCCGCGCCCTCGTCCCCCGAGTTCCTGGCCAAGCAGCTGGAAAAGTTCCGCGAGCTTGCGCCGGACATGGACATCGTCATCACCACGGCGCTGATCCCCGGCCGTCCCGCGCCCAAGCTGTGGACCGAGGACATGGTCCGCATGATGAAGCCGGGCTCGGTCATCGTGGACCTGGCCGCCGAGCGCGGCGGCAACTGCGATCTGACCGTGCCCGACGCCAAGATCGTGACTGAGAACGGCGTCACGATCATCGGCTACACCGACTTCCCCTCGCGCATGGGGGCGCAGTCCTCCGAGCTTTACGGCAACAACATCCGCCACATGCTGGCCGACCTGACGCCTGCCAAGGACGGCACGCTGGTTCACAACATGGAGGATGACGTGATCCGCGGCGCGACCGTCACGCGCGACCACGACGTCACCTGGCCGCCGCCGCCACCCAAGGTGCAGGCGATTGCCGCGCAGAAACCCAAGCCCAAGGTCAAGGAACCCACGCCCGAAGAACGCCGCGCTGCCGAGGCGCTGGCCTTCCGCCGCCAGACCCGCAGCCAGGTCGGCATGCTGGTCACGGGCGGCGTGCTGATGCTGCTGGTCGGGCTCTTCGCCCCGGCCTCGTTCCTGCAGCATTTCATCGTCTTCGTGCTGTCGGTCTTCATCGGCTTCCAGGTGATCTGGAACGTCAGCCATTCGCTGCATACGCCGCTGATGGCGATCACCAACGCGATCTCGTCGATCGTGATCCTGGGCGCGCTGCTGCAGATCGGCTCGGGTTCGGCGCTGATCGTCATCCTGGGCGCGCTGGCCGTGCTGATGACGGCCGTCAACATCTTCGGCGGCTTCCTGGTCACGCGCCGGATGCTTGCCATGTTCCAGAAGTCGTAAGGGGCGTCGATGGAGACCACCGTAATCACCACCCCGCCCGCCGGCATGGACCCGGTCGTGGCACCCGCCTCGATGGTCGAGGCATTGCCGGCCTATGGCTTCACCAGCGCGGTCTATGTCGTGGCCGCCGTCCTGTTCATCCTGTCGCTGGGCGGCCTTTCGGGCCAGGAAAGCGCCAAGCGCGCCATCTGGTACGGCATCGTCGGCATGGCGCTGGCGGTTCTGGCGACCCTGTTCGGCCCCGGATGGGGCAACTGGTGGCTGTCGATCCTGATGATCGCGCTGGGCGGCGTCGGCGGCTGGCTGCTGGCCACCCGCGTCCAGATGACCGAGATGCCGCAGCTCGTCGCGGCGATGCACAGCCTTGTGGGCCTTGCCGCCGTCTTCATCGGCCTGAACGCGCAGATCGAGCTGGGCCGCGTGATCCGCGCCCGCCTGAACGAGGCGACCGACCTGTTCCAAGGCTTTGCCGCCGTTCTGGCGCACAAGTCCCCGGCCGAGATCGCCATGCTCAAGGTCGAGGTCGGTCTGGGCATCTTCATCGGCGCCGTGACCTTCACCGGATCGGTCGTGGCCTACGGCAAGCTGGCCGGAAAGATCGACGGCAAGCCGAGGAAGCTGCCCGGCGGGCACATGCTGAACCTCGGCGCGGCGATCCTGTCGCTGCTGCTGGTCATCCTTTACGTCGCGGGCTGGGGCCCGGCGATGCTGTGGCTGATCCTGCTGACGCTGGTCGCCGGCTTCATCGGCTGGCACCTCATCATGGGGATCGGCGGCGCGGACATGCCGGTCGTGGTCTCGATGCTGAACAGCTACTCGGGCTGGGCCGCGGCGATGATCGGCTTCACGCTGTCGAACGACCTGCTGATCGTGGTGGGCGCGCTGGTGGGTTCCTCGGGTGCGATCCTCAGCTACATCATGTGCAAGGCGATGAACCGTTCGTTCGTCTCGGTCATTCTCGGCGGCTTCGGCGGCGAGACGGGCCCGGCGATGGAGATCGAGGGCGAACAGATCGCCATCGACGCCGAAAGCGTGGCGGCGGCCCTGAACGAGGCCGACAGCGTCATCATCGTCCCCGGCTACGGCATGGCCGTGGCGCAGGCGCAGCAGTCGGTGTCGGAACTGACCCGCAAGCTGCGTGCCGCCGGAAAAGAGGTGCGCTTCGCCATCCACCCCGTCGCCGGCCGCCTTCCGGGCCACATGAACGTGCTGCTGGCCGAGGCCAAGGTCCCCTATGACATCGTCCTCGAGATGGACGAGATCAACGAGGACTTCCCCTCGACCGACGTGGTGATCGTCATCGGCTCGAACGATATCGTGAACCCGGCCGCGCAGGACGATCCCAACAGCCCCATCGCCGGGATGCCGGTGCTGGAGGTCTGGAAGGCCAAGCATGTCTTTGTCAGCAAGCGCGGGCAGGGGACCGGATACTCGGGCATCGAGAACCCGCTGTTCTACAAGGAGAACACGCGGATGTTCTATGGCGACGCAAAGAAGTCCATCGACGCCCTGCTGCCGATGATCGACTGAGGCAGGCACTCGAGACGAAAGGAACCCCCGCCATCGTGCGGGGGTTCTTCAATTGCGGGCCTTGGCCCTGAAACCTCAGGGATTGATCAGGATCGGTGTGCCGTCGCGGACCATGGCATAGATGTCCTCCATCTCGTCGTCCGACACGGCGATGCAGCCCACCGTCCAGTCCCGCTTCATGGGGGCCAGGACGCGCCCCTCGGGACCCTGGCCATGAATGAAGATGTCGTTGCCGGGATGCTTGCCCTGCGCCAGCGCGAAGGACACGTCCTGCGGGTTCGGGTACGAGATCCCCAGCGACAGGTGATAGCGGCTGTTGGGGTTCCGCCGGTCGATGTAGTACAGCCCCTCCGGCGTCTTGCCGTCGCCCGAGAACTGCTTGTGTCCGATGGGCTCGTTCCCCAGGCCGATGTTGTAGGCGCCGATGATGCTCGACCCGCTGAGGAACAGCATCTGCCGGGCCGACTTGTTGACCACGATCTGCGTGACCGGCGGGCCGTTGTAGCTCTTGAACTTGCTGGGCGCGCAAGAGGCTGCCAGCGCCACCAGAGCCGCGGCTATCGTCAGTTTCAGGCTGCGTTTCATTATCCTGTCCCGCCGTTTTTCGGCTGACTCTGCCGAAACCGTTCCTGCCACGCAACGGCGGTGCCGATCACGAACGCCTCATCGGAAGGGACGGCTTGCGCGCAGCCCCCGTTTGCGGCTTTCGTCGCGCCATGACCCAGCCGCTTTCCCATCCTCCGCAGCCCCGTCACCAGCCGGACCTCGCGCCGACACCGCTGGACCACCCGCTGCGCTACGAGATGGTGAACGAACTTCACGCCCGGCCCTCGCCCCGGCTGGCTGCGCCCTGCACGGCCGTCTACATCGCCTTCAAGGAGCCGCGCGACGCCGCGAACCGCGACCGCAGCCTGGACCTCGCTCATCTGGCCGAGCTGGTCACGCGCCACGGGGCACCCGCGCCGCCGGCGGGCGCGGGGCATTATGCCGCGCAACTGGGGCGGCACGAGCTGCGCTGGGAAAGCCATACCGAGTTCGTCAGCTACGCGGGCTTCACGCCCGGCCAGCCCGACCGGCCCTTCGACCCCGCGCTGGCCGAGGTTTTCCCCGCCCACTGGCAGGCGCGCGCGCCGGGCCGAAGGGTGGCCGCGGCGATGGTCCATCTTGTCCCCATGCCTGACGACCCCGCGGTGATCGCGCCGCTCCTCGCCTCGTGGTTTGCTGCCGACGGGCTGGTTGCGGTGCAGGTGCTGGACGGCGCGGCGGTGGTCGCCACCGACTTCCGCATCGATTCCTCGGGCTGGATGCGCTTTGCCGTCTTTGCCGCGCCGGACACTGGTCCGGGCCGGCTGGGCCGCATCGTCCAGCGCCTGCTGGAACTGGAAACCTACCGCGCCATGTCCATGCTGGGCCTGCCCCGCGTCCGGGCGCTGAATGCCGCCATGAACGCACTGGAAACCCGCCTGACCGCCCTGGTCGAGCGTCTGGGAGACGAGAAAGGTCCGGCCGAGCCGATGCTGGACGAGCTTCTCAGCCTGTCGCTGCGGCTCGAATCCGAAGCCACGCAGCACGGCTTCCGCTTCGGTGCCACCCGCGCCTACGAGGCGATCGTCCACGACCGCATCGCCTCGCTGCGCGAGACGCGGTTCGAAGGCCGCCAGACCCTGACCGAGTTCATGGTCCGCCGCTTCCAGCCTGCCATGCGCACCGTCCAGTCGGCCGAGCGGCGGCTGGACGCGATGGTGGACCGCGCCGCCCGTGCGGGCGAATTGCTGCGCACCCGCGTCGATGTCCAGCGCAAGGGCCAGAACCAGGCGCTGCTGGAACGCATGGACCGCCGCGCCGACCTGCAACTGCGCCTGCAGCACACGGTCGAGGGGCTGTCGGTCGTGGCGATCAGCTATTACGCCGTGGGTCTTCTGGGTTATGCTGTCTATCCCTTGGCTGAGGCGGCGGGGATCGAGCGCGGCATCGTGATCGCGGCCTTGACCCCCTTGGTTATTCTGTTCGTGTGGCTGGCGATGCGCCGGGTGCGCGCGCGGTTGCATGATGCCGCAGGCAGCCACGCCGGCCACGGCGACCTTTGAAACGGAGAAACGACAATGAAGACCCTGCTTGCCCTGTCCGCCCTGCTTGCACTTGCCGCCTGCAACGTTCCCTTCGTGCCGGTGATCTGATGGCAGGGCAGGACCGGCGGCTCGCCATGTACGGCCTTTCGCATTGCTCGACCTGCCAGAAGGCGCAGGTTGCGCTGGAAGACGCTGGCTGGACGGTGGAGTTCCGCGACGTCAAGGACGCACCCCTCTCGCAAGCCGAGCGCGAGACCCTGCTGGCCGATTTCGGTGACAAGCTGATCAACCGGGCAAGCCTGACCTGGCGCGCCATGTCAGAGGCCGAGCGTGCCGAGGATCCCGTGGCGATGATGGGTGCGCGCCCTTCGGTGATGAAGCGCCCGGCCATTGTCGCGGGGGACCAGCGGCTGCTGGGATGGACGGCCAACGTCAAGCGGGGGCTGGGCCTGCCCGCCTGAGGTCAGACGATATAGCGGTCGCGGCGGTGGTTAATGGCAATCACGAGGTTCAGCACCGCCGCCCCCAGGGCCGACCACAGCACCCGGTCCAGCGGAAGGACCGCCAGCGCGGCCGCGAACAGCACGGCGTCGAAGCCCATCTGGACCCAGCCCGCCTTGAGGCCCAGCCGGTCCTGAAGGTCCAGCGCGACCGCGCCGATCCCGCCCAGGCTGGTGCGGTGACGGAACAGCGCCAGCAGCCCCGCGCCCGAGACGAAGCCCGCCAGCACAGCCGCCGCGCCCGGATGCAGCGCGTCGAAGGCGACTAGCTGCGGCAGCAGCATCGAGGTCGCGACCATCAGCAGCACCGCCGCGACGGTGCGGCGCAGGAAGCCCAGTCCCATGCGCCGGTAGCCGAAGCCGTAGAAGGGCAGGCTGAGGACGAGGTAGACCGGCCCGAAGCCGTATCCCGTCGCCTGCGCGACCAGCAGCGCAAGTCCGGCCAGCTGCCCGGTGATCAGTCCCGCGCTGCCCAGCAGCATCGCCCCGAAAGCCGCCATGACCGAGCCGAACAGGACGCCCTGCGCATCCTCGAGCCGGCTGTGGGGGTGGATGCCCGACGAGGTCTGCATGTCATCTCGGCTTGCTGAAAACAGGAGTGGCGCGGATGGCGCCCGGGGGACATGCCCAAGGGCGGGGGCGCTGTCCAGAGGAAGCGTTTGTGCGCAACGAATCCGTGGGCGGTCGAATCACGCCATGCGGTGGCGAGGTCCAAGCACAGGGCGGAAGTTATCGAGCGGCCCGCTACAACCAGTTACAAGGCTGAGCTCGGCGTGCAGAAATGACTCTCCGGGGCGGCGTGTGCACACCAAGAACCGCCTGTCCCATCAGGATTGCACCTAGGAACTCCTTGCCACGCGATACGCCGAAGCCGAAGCCAGACTGTTGGTAGCGCTTAGGTCATCAACTTGCTGGCAGCGGCTTGTCCTTGTCTGTCCAGCCGACCGATCCGGTCCGTCATCAGCCGGAACAGCGCGTCCCGGTCCAGGTCGCGGATGAACAGCGCGTTCGGCGCGCGATCCAGCGCCCCCCACCAGTCCGCGACGGTCATGCCGCGAGTCCAGCGTCCCTCGGTCTCGATCTCGACATTGACGCGGCGGCCCGAAAAGATCCCGGGCTCGATCATCCAGGCCACGGCGCAGGGGTCGTGCAGCGGGGCGCCCTGGGCACCGTATTTCTCGCGGTCGAAGCGTTCGTAGGAGGAGGTCCAGCCCGCGACGGCCTGCCCGACAGGGCCGCTTGCACGCATCGTCTCGATCCAGTCGGGGCTGGTCAGCGCCTTGTGCGTCGCGTCGAGCGGCAAGACGACGATATCCGCGCCCGAGGCGAAGACCTCGGCGGCGGCGATCGGATCTACATGGATGTTGAACTCGGCCGCAGGGGTGACGTTGCCGAAGGTGCCGCCGCCCATCAGCACGATCCGCCCGACGCGTTGCACGATGTCCGGGGCGCGGCGGAAAGCCTCGGCGATGTTTGTCAGCGGTCCGATCGGCACCAGCGTCACGCTGCCCTCGGGCTCGCGCCGGAGCGTGTTGACGATGAAATCTGCGGCATGGCCGGGGGCGACTTGCATCGTGGGCTCGGGCAGGTCCACGCCGTCGAGGCCCGAGGCGCCATGAACATGCTCGGCCGTGACCAGCTCGCCTTCAAGCGGACCCCCGCAGCCCGCATGGACGGGAAGATCGGTCCGGCCCGCCAGCTCGCAGATGCGCAGGGCGTTGCGCAGGGTAAGGTCCAGGGGCACGTTCCCTGCCACCACGGTGAGGCCCAGAACCTTCAGCTCGGGCGCGCCCAGAGCCAGCAGGATCGCCACGGCATCGTCCTGTCCCGGGTCCGTGTCGATGATGATCTTCTGCGGCATCGTGCGGCCTTTCGTCCTTGGTCCTGCCCCCGCACGCCTGGCAATCGCACGGGCAAGGGGCGCATCTCACGCCAGCCACCCTGACCCATGTGGCGGCGGCAGGAAAGGGGCAGGGGACCTGTAGTCAGCAAGGCTGCACCGCTCGCCGCCCTGAACGGCGCTAGCCGCCCTAGGCCGCTGCGGCGAGGATCGGGAGCCTACATCCCTACCGCGATGCGTTCCGCGCTGGTCGATTCCTGCGGGTCGCGCAGCACGTAGCCGCGGCCCCAGACCGTCTCGATGTGATTCTCTCCCCCCAGTGCCTCGGAGAGCTTCTTGCGCAGCTTGCAGATGAAGACGTCGATGATCTTCAGCTCCGGCTCGTCCAGCCCGCCGTAAAGGTGGTTGAGGAACATCTCCTTGGTCAGCGTCGTGCCCTTGCGCAGGCTGAGGAGTTCGAGGATCTGATATTCCTTGCCGGTCAGGTTCACCGTGCGGCCATCGACCTCGACCGAGCGGGCGTCGATGTTGACCACCATGCGGCCCGTGCGGATCACGGCCTGGCTGTGGCCCTTGGAGCGGCGGATGATGGCTTGGATGCGGGCGACCAGTTCTTCCCGGTGGAAGGGCTTGGTCATGTAGTCGTCGGCGCCGAAGCCGAAGCCGCGCAGCTTGACCTCGGTGTCGTCCGAGCCGGTCAGGATCAGGATCGGGGTGTCCACGCGCGACAGGCGGATCTGGCGCAGAACCTCCATCCCGTTCATGTCGGGCAGGTCCAGGTCCAGCAGGATCAGGTCGTAGTCATACAGCTTCGCCAGATCCACGCCTTCTTCGCCCATGTCGGTCAGATAGACATTGAAATTCGCGTGGTTGAGCATCAGCTCGATGCTGCGCGCCGTGGTCGGATCGTCCTCGATCAGCAGGATCCGCATGGCTTGATCTCCCTATTCGCCGCCCGTGATGCTCTACGAATGGGACATATAAGTTAACATCAGGTTAGCGGGCCATGGCTTAATCCACTTGCAGTTGCCTCAAGGCGATTTTTTTTGATCGCCTTGATCTTCAGCCCTGCCAAGCCCAAACGCGAGGCGCTTGAAATCCAGCCGTCCAGCTCCTCCTCGGTCAGGCGGTAGCGTTCGATCGCCTCGTCGCGGGACAGCAATCCGTGGCCGATCGCCTCGACCACGATGGCCTTGCGGCGCGCGACCCAGCGTTCCGTCCCCGAGGGCAGGTCGGCCAGCGTCAGCACCGAGCCGTCCTCCAGCATCACGGTGCGCGGGCGCGCGGACTTTCGGACAAACATGTCGGATCCCCCTGGACGTTCATGACCTGCCTTGCTTGCCATGACCTGCCTTAAGGCGCGGTGAACGGCCGGGTTGAAACATTTCGGATTTTCATTATGTTCCGCACGTCTTTCCCACTGCTCCGCCCCGGACGGTTTTCTCCCGTGACAATGCACGATCCGCGCCCTGCCACGCGCGCCCTGAACAGCCTTGGCTTTGCCCGCGCCCCCGCCGACACGCGGGTAGTCGTCGCCATGTCGGGCGGCGTGGACAGTTCGGCGGTCGCCGCGCTGCTGAAGGCCGAGGGTTATGACGTGATCGGCGTCACCCTGCAGCTTTACGACCATGGCGCGGCGCTGAAGAAGAAGGGCGCCTGCTGCGCGGGCCAGGATATCCACGACGCCCGCCGCGTGGCCGAACGCATCGGCATCCCGCATTACGTGCTGGATTACGAGAACAGGTTCCGCGAGTCGGTTATCGAGGAATTCGCGGACGCCTATCTCGCCGGTGCGACTCCGGTTCCCTGCATCCGCTGCAACGAGCGGGTGAAGTTCCGCGACCTGCTGGAAACCGCGCGGGAACTCGACGCCGACTGCATGGCGACGGGGCACTATATCCGCCGGATGGAAGGGCCGAACGGGGCCGAGCTGCACATGGCCGCCGACCCGAACCGCGATCAGAGCTATTTCCTGTTCTCGACCACCTCCGAGCAGCTCGAGTTCCTGCGCTTCCCGCTGGGCGGGTTGGCCAGCAAGGCCGAAACGCGTGCGCTGGCCGCGCAGCACGGGCTGGTCGTGGCCGACAAGCCCGACAGCCAGGACATCTGTTTCGTCCCCGAGGGCAACTATGCCGCCGTGATCGAGAAGCTGCGCCCCGGCGCCGCCGATCCGGGCGACATCGTGGACCTGCAGGGCAACGTGCTGGGCCGCCACCGCGGCGTGATCCACTACACCATCGGCCAGCGCCGCGGCTTGGGCATCGGCGGCCTGGGCGACCCGCTGTATGTCGTGCGGCTGGATCCCGAGGCGCGTCACGTCGTCGTGGGCCCGCGCGAGGCGCTGGCAACCCAGATCGTGCCCGTGGCCGAGGTCAACTGGCTGGGCGACGGCCGTTTCACCGACATGGCCGAGCGTGAGATCGCCGTCCGCATCCGTTCGACCCGTCCGCCCGCGCCCGCGATCCTGCGTCCGACCGGGCCGACCACGGCCGAGGTTGTCCTGGCCCAAGCCGAGGAGGGCGTCAGCCCCGGCCAGGCCTGCGTCTTCTACGAGGCCGGCTCGACCCGCGTTCTGGGCGGCGGCTGGATCACCAAAAGGGAAACCCGCCGATGACCGAGCTTGCAGACATCGAGATCAGGATGAACGACGGCGGCCCGGCGCGCCTTGCCGACTGGCGCGGCAAGGTCGTGCTGGTCGTTAACGTCGCTTCGAAATGCGGGCTGACGGGGCAGTACGAAGGGCTCGAGGCGCTGTACCGCGCCCGCAAGGACGAGGGGCTGGTGGTCGTGGGCGTCCCCGCCAACGACTTCAAGCAGCAGGAGCCCGGCACCGACGCCGAGATCCTGGACTTCTGCCAGACGCGCTATGATGTGAGCTTCCCGCTGGCCTCGAAGACCTCGGTCGTGGGCGCCGAGAAGCACGCGCTTTACGCCCGCCTGATCGCCGATGCGCCGCAGGCTGACGGTGACGGCCCTTGGCGGACGCGGCTGGAAGGCTTCGGAATCGCGCTGAACCCGGCACCCGAGGTCCAGTGGAACTTCGAGAAGTTCCTGATCGGCCGCGACGGGACCGTGGTGGGCCGCTTCGCGCCCGACGTGGCGGCGGACGACCCGCGGCTGGTCGCGGCCATCGATCGGGCCCTGGCGCAGCCGGCCTGAAGGCTCAGGCCGCCGCTTCCGCGGTGTCGCGGATGCGCTTGATCATCGCGCGCAAGCCGTTCGAGCGCTGCGCCGACAGATGCGCGTCCAGCCCCAGGCGCCCCAGTTCGGCGGGGGCGTCCACCTTGGGCACCTCGCCGACCGGCAGGCCGGAATAAAGCGCATGCAGCACCGCGATCAGCCCGCGCACGATCAGCGCGTCGCTGTCGCCCTGGAAATCGAAGCGCCCGTTCTCGATCTGCGGCATGATCCAGACCTGGCTGGCGCAGCCCTCGACCTTGGTCGCGGGCACCTGCAGCGCCGGGTCCATCGGCGGCATGGCGCGGCCCAGTTCGATCACGTGGCGATAGCGGTCCTCCCAGTTGTCGAGGAAGTCGAAGGTCTCGGCGATGTCTTCGAAGGCGGGCGTTGCCATGGCGGAAGGTCCTGCGGGCTGGTGCGGCGGGTCTGGATAGCGCCTTGGCGCGCGCAGGTCAAAGCGCCCCCTTCCGGGACCGCGGGCGATGGCCTATCAAGTGCCCGACGCAAGCTTGGGAAGGGCGATCAATGAACCGTGCACTCTGGCCGATCGCCGCCTGTCTGGTCCTGTCGGCCTGCGGCGACAGCCGCTTCAACCCGACCCGCTGGTTCGGGGGCGAGCGCGCGCCGCGCGTCGAGACCCTTGCGCCGCCCAAGGGCTACCAGGAAAAACCCGACACCCGCCTGCCCGTCGCGCAGGTGCTTTCGGCCAAGTGGGAGCAGACGGTAGAGGGCAGGTTGCTGGTCGTGACCGCCATCGCGCCGACCAAGGGGTGGTGGGACATCGCCCTTGTGCCGGAAACCCCGCAGCCCGCCGACCGGATCCGTCCGGATGCCGACGGGGTGCTGCGGCTGCGGCTGGTGGGCGCGCCGCCGCCGGCCGACAGCACCACCGCGCGGATGCCCGCCCAGCCGGGCGCGGACACGCTGACGGTGGCCTTCCCGCTCAGCTCGACCGCGCTGCGTGACATCGGCACGGTGGTCGTCACCGGCGGCACGAACGCGGTCTCGCTGGGCGTCTGACCCTCAGGTCATCTTGCGCAGGTAGGTCCAGGTCGGCACACGCGCGTCGCGGGCCACCGACCAGCTTTCCGCGTCGCCAAGGTAGGCAAAACCCGCGTTCGTCAGCACCTTGGCCGAGCCGGGGTTGTCCTGGAACGCTTCGGCGAACAGCGTGCGCGAGTTGTGCGGGTTGGCCTTGACCAGCGCCTGCACGGCCTCGGTCGCAAAGCCCGTGTTCCAGAAGCCAGAGCCGATCCAGAAGCCCAGTTCCGACTGCTCGGGCTCGATCCGGGTCAGCGAGACCACGCCCAGCAGTTCTCCAAGCCCCGAGCCGCTGGCGTCGATGGCCCAGACGTCCTCGGTCCGGTTCGCGGCCATGGCGCGCGCCACATACTGCTCGGCCGCGCCGGGGGGCAGGGGGTGGGGAATGGCCCGTGTTCCCTCGGCCACGCGGCGGTCCGAGGTGTAGTGCCGGATCAGCCCCGCATCCGACGCGCGCAGGGGTCGCAGCACGAAGCGCCCGGCAGGGATCGGGGCGTCGATGTCGAACTGGGTGGCGCCCCCGGCCCGGAGCGCCTCGGTCTTGTCGTCAGCCAGAAGATTGGACTGGTCCATCAGTGCTTCCCTGTGGCCGCCGCGTTCCCGGGCGGCGGCATTCCGAAACGACAACGGGGACCGGCTGCGCCGATCCCCGTTGCGATGCTTGTGCGCCGGTCGGCTTACTCGGCCGCGGCGGCCGTGGGCTCGATCGAAATAAAGGTTCGGCCTTTCAGACCCTTGCGGAAGGTCACGGTGCCTTCGGTCAGGGCGAACAGGGTATGGTCGCGGCCCATGCCGACGTTCTGGCCCGGCCACCACTGGGTGCCGCGCTGGCGAACGATGATGTTGCCGGCCAGAGCCGACTGGCCGCCGAACAGCTTGACGCCAAGGCGGCGACCAGCGGAGTCGCGGCCGTTCCGGGACGAGCCGCCTGCTTTCTTGTGTGCCATGGATCAGATCTCCTGAGCGGTGGTGGCGGCAGTCCTGCGGCTGACGCGTGCGCCGGTCGCGGGCTTGACGTCCGAAGCGTCGGCGCCGGTTTCCAGCAGCTCGGTCACGCGCAGCAGGGTCAGCTGCTGGCGGTGGCCACGGGTGCGCTGCGACGAGTGCTTGCGGCGGCGCTTGTGGAAGGTGATGACCTTGTCGGCCTTGATGGTGTCGATGACTTCGGCCACCACGCCCGCGCCGCTGACCAGGGGCGCGCCGATGGTCGAGCCGATCATCAGGATTTCGTTGAACTGGACCTTGTCGCCGGCTTCGGCGGCCAGTTTCTCGACGCGCAGCACGTCACCAGGCTGGACCCGGTACTGCTTGCCGCCCGTCTTCAGGACTGCGAACATCGTCTCGTCTCTTTCGTCTGCCGCGCCCTGTGGCCCCGGTTTCCCGGCGTTCGTCGGACCCTGCGGCCCCAGCCTTCGGACAGCGCACCCTTGCGGGGTGGTGTTAAAATGAACAGCCGGCCAAGGGCGCAAGCCCGGCCGGTCGCAGGTATATGGCAAATCGGGGCGCCCGAGTCAACGCGGATGCGGCGGAGGCCTCATCTTCTTCGCGCAAATATCCGCGGGATCGTCGTATACGGCGATGGGGCGCAAAGCCCCCAATCGACGCCTCAGCCCTCGGCACGCTCGGCCAGGTCGAGCCATTCCTCTTCCACCGCCGCCAGCGCCGCCTGCCGCTCGGCCAAGCCTTCCGAGGCCTTGGCGAACTTGGCAGGCGCGGTCTGGAACAGGTCCGGCTGGGCCAGGAACTCGGACAGCTTCGCGATCTCGGCCTCCAGCCGCTCCATGATCGCGGGCAGCGAGTCCAGCCGATGCTTCTCGGTGAAGCTGAGCCCGTTCCGGGGCAGTGCCTCTGCCTTGACGGTTTCAGCCTTGGCGGGTCGGGCAGGGGCAGGGGCCGCCTCTGGGTCATCCTCGCCGCGTTGGGCGCGATAGTCGCTCCAGCCGCCGGCGTAGATCACGGCGCGGCCGTCGCCCTCCATCGCCACGGTGGTATCCGCCACGCGGTCAATGAAGTCGCGGTCGTGGCTGACCAGCAGCACGGTGCCGTCATACTCGCCGAGGATGTCCTGCAGCAGGTCCAGTGTCTCGATGTCGAGGTCGTTGGTCGGCTCGTCCAGCACCAGCAGGTTCGAGGGCCGCGCCATGATCCGCGCCAAGAGCAGCCGCGCCTTCTCACCGCCCGACAGGCTGCCGACGGGAGCCCGCGCCTGTGCGTCGTCGAACAGGAAGTCCTTGAGATAGGCCACGACATGCTTCGGCTGCCCGCGTACCATCACCTGGTCGGACCGCCCGGAAACCCGCATGGCCGAGTCGTTGGTCAGCGCCTCCCACAGGGTCGCGCTGTCGTCGATGGACGCCCGCGCCTGGTCGAAGACGGCAATCTCCAGATTGGTGCCATGCGTCACCGTGCCGGTATCGGGCGCGATCTCGCCCGTCAGCATCTTGATCAGCGTGGTCTTGCCCGCGCCGTTCGGACCGACGAAGGCCACGCGGTCGCCCCGCAGCACCCGCAGGTCGAAGGGGCGCAGGATCACCCGGTCGCCGAAGGTCTTGGAGATCCCCTTGGCCTCGATCACCCGCTTGCCCGACTGGGTCCCAGATTCCAGCGCCATCGCGGCCGTGCCCTGCCGCCGGATCTGCGCCGCGCGTTCCGCCCGCATCGCCTGCAGCGCGCGGACCCGGCCCATGTTGCGCTTGCGCCGGGCGCTGATGCCTTCCACGGCCCAGCGCGCCTCGGCCTTGATCTTGCGGTCGAGCTTGTGGCGGGCCTCGTCCTCGGCGGCCCAGGTTTCCTCGCGCCATTCCTCGAAGGCGTCGAAGCCGCGTTCCTGCCGGCGCACCTCGCCCCGGTCGATCCACAGGGTCGCCCGCGTCAGCCGCCGCAGAAAGGCGCGGTCGTGAGAGATCAGGACGAAGGCCGCCCGCGTCTCGGACAGCTGCTGTTCCAGCCAGCCGATCGCTTCGATATCGAGGTGGTTGGTCGGCTCGTCCAGCAGCATGAGTTCCGGCGCCTCGGCCAGCAGCCGCGCCAGCGCCGCCCGACGGCGCTCGCCGCCCGAAGCAGTGGCGACGAGGCGATGCGGGTCGAACTTGAGCCCCTCGGCCGCCATCTCGACGCGGTATTCCTCGCCCGGACCCAGCCCGGCCGCTGCGAATTCGCCCAGCGTCGCGAAGGCAGAGAGGTCCGGGTCCTGCTCCATGTAGCCGACGGTGGTGCCGGTGGGGACGATCACCTCGCCCCGGTCGGGCTCGACCAGCCCGGCCATGACCTTCATCAGCGTGGACTTGCCCGAGCCGTTGCGCCCGACCAGAGCCACCCGGTCGCCGGGCTGGACGGTCAGGGACAGCCCGTCGAACACGGGGTTGCCACCGAAGGTGAGCGATATGTCGGTGAGTTGCAGAAGGGGTGCGCGCGCCATGTCCGGGCGACTATCCGTGTGCCGTCAGCCCGTCAACCAAGCGCGGTCAGCAGCCGCGAGGCCAGCCCGTGCAACTCGTCGCGGTAGCCCGTGCGCCCCGAGGGCTGATCGGGGTCCGAGGTCATCGCGATCGCCACCGCAGGCCGCCCTCGAACAGCAGGCGCGACATAGATCATCTGCCCGCCGTAGCCCCAGCCATAGTTGACCGGCCGCCCGGCCATCCGCGCCAGAAACCAGCCGTAGCCATAGCCCGAGCCCGTGAACATCGACTGCGTCCTCGGCCGCCAGCTTTCCGCGATCCAGCGCGGCGGGATCACGCCCGCGCCGCCTTCCGCATAAGCCGCGCCGAAGGCCAGCAGCGAACGCGTGCTCATCGCCATCTGGTTCCCGCCCAGATAGATGCCCTGAGGGTCCCGCTCCCATCCGCCGATCTCGAAGCCGGGCAGGTCCAGCCACTCGCGCGCCAAGGCCAGCGTGGAGCGCCCCGAAGCCCGCGTCAGCATGGCCGAGACAAGATGGCTCGACGCGGTGGAATAGAGCATCCGTCCGCCCGGTTCCGTCACGAAGGGCGCCGCCAGCGCCGCGCGGACCCAGTTCCGACTGCTGACCCATGCGCCGTAGTTCCGGCCCGACTGCCGTTCCAGCCCCGCCTGCATGGACAGGAGGTTACCCAGAGTCAGACGGAACAGCCTCGGGTCGGGGCTTGTCGGAAAATCGTCGCGCAGAACGTCCGCCACGGGCTGGTCTGCGCCCTTCAGCACGCCGCGCTCGATGGCGATGCCGGCCAGCGCCGAGACGATCGACTTCGAGGCCGACTTGATGTTGGTCGGACGGTCCGGGGTGAAGCCGTGATAACCCTGCGCCGCCACCTCGCTGCCGTCCCGCCAAATGGCGATGGCGCGCAGCTGGTCATGCGTGCTGGCGGCGTCGAGGACTGGCGCGACCGTCTCCTGCGCCTCGCCGCGGATAGGCAGCGCAAGGGCGGGGGCGGCAAGGCCGAGGGCAAGCAGGCTGCGGCGGGACAATGTCATGCAGGCGATGTCGGGTGCGTCCGGCCCTCGCACAAGTTTCGCTCGCGTCACGGTGAAGCGATGGCCCGGCGCGGGCCTCCGGCTGGACAAGCGCTCCCGCGCCTCGGTAAACCCGACAGGCGTCCCCGCGCATGGGGACACCATCGCAGGCGGGAATACATGGCAGGGCTGGACAGCACGGCGGATCACTTGCAGGACCCCGCCGCCGAGATCGAGGCGCTGCGGGCGCGCGTGGCCGAGGCCGACCTCGCCTATCACCGCGATGACGCGCCGATCATCTCGGATGCCGAGTACGATGCGCTCAAGCGCCGCCTCGCCGCGCTGGAAGCCGAGAACCCCGAGCTTGCCGCCCCCGACAGCCCGACCCAGACCGTCGGCGCTACTCCGTCCGAGCGCTTCGCCAAGGTCCGCCACGCCCAGCGCATGATGTCGCTGGGCAACGCCTTCTCGCGCGAGGAGGTGGCCGAGTTCGCAGCCCGCGTCCGCAGCTTCCTGAACCTGCCCGCCGCCGCGCCCGTGCCGATGACCGCCGAGCCCAAGATCGACGGCCTCTCGCTGTCCCTGCGCTACGAGGACGGCCAACTGGTGCAGGCCGCGACCCGCGGCGACGGCACCGTGGGCGAGAACGTCACGGCCAACGCCCGCACCATCGCCGATATCCCCCAAACCCTGACCGGCGCCCCCGAGGTGCTTGAGGTGCGGGGCGAGGTCTACATGACCCATGCCGATTTCGCACGCCTGAACGAAAGCGGCGCCGACCGCACCTTCGCCAACCCCCGGAACGCGGCGGCGGGCTCCCTGCGCCAGCTTGACCCGTCCGTTACCGCCCGCCGTCCGCTGCGGTTCTTCGCCTATGGCTGGGGCGAGGTCAGCGCGCCTCTGGCCCCCACCCAGTCCGGCGCCATCGCCCGGCTGGAGGAACTGGGCTTCCAGACCACGAATCCGCGCCTCTGCCACAGCGTCGATGAGCTGATAGCCGTCTGGTCCGACCTGGAACAGCGCCGCGCCACGCTGGGCTTCGACATCGACGGCGTCGTCTACAAGGTCGACGAAATCGCATTGCAGGATCGCTTGGGCTTCCGCGCCACCACGCCGCGCTGGGCGCTGGCCCACAAATTCCCGGCCGAGATCGCCTGGACCCGCCTCGACCGCATCGAGATCCAGGTCGGCCGCACCGGCGCGCTGTCCCCCGTCGCTCGCCTGACGCCCGTCACGGTCGGCGGCGTCGTCGTCTCGAACGCGACCCTGCACAACGAGGACTACATCGCCGGCCACGATTCCCGCGGCCAGCCCATCCGCGAGGGGCGCGACATCCGCGAAGGCGACTGGGTGCAGGTCTATCGCGCGGGCGACGTGATCCCCAAGATCGCCGACGTGGACCTGTCGCGCCGCGACAACCCGGAACCCTACGTCTTCCCCACGACCTGCCCCGAATGCGGTAGCGAGGCGATCCGCGAGCCGGGCGACTCTGTCCGCCGCTGCTCGGGCGGCTTGGGTTGCCCCGCGCAGGCCATCGAGCGGCTGCGCCACTTCGTGTCCCGCGCCGCCTTCGACATCGAGGGCTTGGGCGCCAAGCAGGTCGAGGCATTCTTCGCCGACGCGACCCTGCCGATCCGAGAGCCCGCCGACATCTTCACCCTCGCCAGCCGCGACGCGAAGGGGCTCGCGCGGCTGAAGAACCGCGAGGGCTGGGGCGAGCGGTCCGCCGAGAACCTGTTCCGCGCCATCGAGGAGCGGCAGACGATCCCGCTCGCGCGCCTGATCTATGCGCTCGGCATCCGCCATGTGGGCGAGGTCGCCGCGGCAACGCTCGCCCGCCACTATGGCACGTGGGAGGCGCTGGTCGCGGCCTTGGATGCTGCCGCCCCCGCCGCCTCGCGCCACCGCGCCGCCGACGAGGCGGTCGCCGCCGAACGCGCAGCCGCTGCTACGCAGGGGCGCCGCGCCTCCGTGTCGGCCGTGCGCGCTGCTGTCTGGGCTGCCAACCCACCCGTGCCGCCCGACTCCCGCGCCGCGTGGGACGACCTGACCGGCATCGAAGGGATCGGGGCCGTTCTGGCCGAGTCGCTGACTGCCAGCTTCGCCCAGCTCGCTGAACGCGCCGTGATCGACCGTCTGGTCGCCCACCTGACCATCGAGCCCGCAACCCCCGTGGCAAAGGCCGACAGCGCCATTGCCGGGCTGACCATCGTCTTCACCGGCACGCTGGAGAAGATGACCCGCGCAGAAGCCAAGGCGCGGGCCGAGGCGCTGGGCGCCAAGGTCGCGGGCTCCGTCTCTGCGCGCACAGACCTGCTGGTGGCGGGGCCGGGCGCGGGATCGAAGGCGGCGAAGGCGGCCGAACTGGGCATCCGCGTGATCGACGAGGACCAATGGCTGGCGATCGCCCGGGGCTGAACGGGTCCAGGCCGCCGGACGACATTGGCCAACGCAGCGGCGCCGAACCTCCGCAGGCCGAGCGCGACGTGGGCAAGGCGCAAGGAGGGGCAGGGCAGGACGACCTGTTCGTGCGCCCCGCCACGACGCGCTCGGCCGCCGATCCGAACACGGGACCTGCCGCGCCGCGCAACCCGGCGTCTGCCGATCCTTCGCGTCCTTCCGCGCCGAAGGGCCGCCCCCCGGTCCTGTTCCCCCTCTTCGCGGGCGTCGAGACACTGCCCGGTGTCGGCCCCAAGGCCGCCGAGGCCTTCGCCGCGCTGAACGTCACCCGCCCGCGCGACCTGCTGTTCCACCTGCCCGTCGCAGGCATCGCCCGCCGTACGGTTGCCTGCCTCGCGGACCTGCGCCCGCCCGAGATCGCGACCGTCACCGTGCGCGTCCTGCGCCACCACCAGCCCGCAAGCCGGGGTCGCCCGTGGCGGGTGATCTGCGCGGACGACTCGGGCGACCTCGCGCTGGTCTTCTTCCACGCCCGCGCACCCTGGATCGAATCGCAGCTTCCCATCGGCGCTACCCGTGTCGTCTCAGGCAAGGTCGAGCTGTTCGACGGCCTTGCGCAGATGGTCCACCCCGACCACATCCTGTCGCCCTCGGATCCCCCGCCCTCGGGCTTCGAGCCGGTCTATCCGCTGGCAGGCACGCTGACGCAGCGCGTGGTCGCCCGCGCTGTCGCTGCCGCCATCGACCGTGCCCCGCCCTTGCCGGAATGGATCGAGCCCTCGGTCCGCGCCGCGCGCGGCTGGCCCGACTGGTCTGCAGCAGTCCGGGCTGCGCATGATCCCAAGGGCATGGACGACCTCTCGCCCCTGTCCCCCGCACGCGCGCGGCTGGCCTATGACGAACTGCTCGCCCACCAGATGACGCTGGCGCTGGTCCGCCGCGACCGCCGCCGCACGGCGGGGCGCGTTACGCAAGCCCAAGGACGCCTGCAAGCGCGCGTCCTGAAGGCGCTGCCCTGGCCGCCCACCGGAGCGCAGACCCGCGCCGTGGCCGAGATCACCGCCGACATGGCAAGCCCCCAGCGCATGAACCGCCTGCTGCAGGGCGACGTGGGCTCGGGCAAGACACTGGTCGCGGCGCTCGCGCTGTTCGCAGCCGTCGAGGCGGGCGGGCAGGGCGTGCTGATGGCACCGACCGAGATCCTCGCCCGCCAGCACCTCGCTGCCCTGGCGCCGTTGGCCGAGGCTGCGGGCGTCCGCATCGCGCTGCTCACGGGCCGCGACAAGGGCGAGGCGCGGGAAACCGTGCTGGGTGACCTTGCCGCGGGCCGCATCGGCGTGCTGGTCGGAACCCATGCCGTCTTCCAGCCCGGCGTCACTTTCCACGATCTGCGGCTGGCGGTGATCGACGAACAGCACCGCTTCGGCGTGGCCCAGCGGCTGGAGCTTGCGTCCAAGGGCCTGCGTCCGGACATGCTGGTGATGACAGCAACCCCGATCCCGCGCAGCCTCGCGCTGGCGCAATACGGCGACATGGACCTGTCGGTTCTGGATGAGAAGCCGCCGGGCCGCAAGCCGGTGGTCACGACCGTTCTCCCGGACACTCGCATCGAGGAAGTCGCGGCCCGCCTTCAGACCGCGATGGACCGTGGCGCGCGCGCTTACTGGGTCTGCCCGCTGGTCGAGGAAAGCGAGATCGTGGACCTGACCGCCGCCGAGGACCGCTTCCAGATGCTGCGAGCGCGCTTTGGCGACCGGGTGCGTCTGGTCCACGGCCAGATGCCGCCTGAAGCGCGCGACGTGGCGATGGCCGACTTCGCGGCGGGGCGCGCGCAACTGCTGGTCGCCACGACCGTGATCGAGGTCGGCGTCAACGTCCCCGAGGCCACGATCATGGTGATTGAGCGGGCCGAAAGCTTCGGCCTCGCGCAGTTGCACCAGCTGCGCGGCCGGGTGGGTCGGGGCGAGGGCGCGTCGAGCTGCCTGCTGCTCTACCACGAGCCGCTCTCCGAAACCGCGCGCCGCCGATTGCAGATCCTGCGTGAAACCGAGGACGGCTTCCGCATTGCCGAGGAAGACCTTGCGATGCGCGGCGCAGGCGACGTGATCGGCACGGCCCAGTCCGGCCTGCCGCGCTTCCGCGTCGCGGATCTCGAACGCCAGGCCGAACTCCTGGCCACCGCGCGCCAGGACGCCCGCCTGCTGCTGGATCAGGACCCCGAGCTTTCGGGCGAGCGCGGCCAGGCCATCCGCCTGCTCCTGTGGCTGATGGAACAGGACCGCGCGATCGGGCTGATGGCGGCGGGATAAGGGTCCTTGGCCTCTGCAGGCAGAGGGTGCCGCTTGGGTCTGGCTAAGAGCATCTGACAAAACCTTCTGATCTGGTTGAGGCAGATGAGGGCGCAGCCGAGGATCACGAAAGCCTCGTGGATGTCGGCACATCGCTCGTAACGGATGGCGAGGCGGCGAAAGCGGTTGAGCCGTGCCAGCGTTCGCTAGACGACCCAGCGGCGTCGGCCCCGCCTCTCGCTGCTGTCCATGCCTCGCCGGCAATGCGGGGCTTGATGGCACGCTTCCGGCATTCGATCCAGCGGCGGCGGTGGTCTTAGGCTTTGTCAGCATGAAGCTTGTCGGTCGCTTGCGGGGACGGCTGCGGCCGTGGCGCACGCTTGGCACGGCGTCGAGGGTCGGCGTCAGCATCTGGCTGTCGTGCCGGTTGGCCGGGCTCAGCCGCACCCCGAAGGTGCCCTGCCGATCGACCACAAGGTGGCGCTTCGTGCCCGGTTTGGTTTGCGATCCGCCGGGTTCGGGCCTGTTATGCCACCCACCCTTTTCGTGGCAACGGCGGCGCTGTCAAGGGAGGTCCGGCTCTAGTCCAGGTGCCCGGCCTTCGACAACTGCTCGAGCAGCACGCGATGGAGCTTGGCCTAAACGCCCACTGCCTGCCAGCCATGCAGCCTGCGCCAGTAGGTCATGCCTGAGCAGCCAAACTCGCCCGGGCCACATCTCCCGGGGAATGCCGGATCGCAGAACGAAGATGATGCCGGCTAAGGCCAGAGGTCAGCGCATCAAGGTAGGCAACCCTTGGGCTTCGGCCGCTCCCCTGGCAGGACGGGCGCAATCGCCTCCCACAGGTCATCGGATACAAGGAGCCTGCTCACGGCCTGTCAACGCATGAGCAGCGGTTTTGTCAGGTGCTCCAAGAACCTACATGGCGAGATGCAACCGGGACTCAGCTAACTGTGCCGGCGAGCAGCAGGCAAAGGCAGCTTTCCGCGTCTTGTGGCCATGCGCTTTCGGCCCGACCCGTCTGGGACAAGGTGAGCTTGCCCAACAGGCCTCGCGCGAGGTAGTTCCAGCAATCCACTCATGGTTGGGCACCATTGCTTAGCGGGGCAAAGGCAACGCCGCGTGAGGCTGTTCAGACGGAAACGGACAAGCGCGTCCGTTTCCGTCTGAACAGGACCGATCTGGGGCTTGAGCAGCATTGCGACCAAGGCAGCAGGTGCCAATGCCTTTGTCAGGCCACGAGAAGTTGGTCGCCCTCGCCAGGGCTGCATGAGCTCGCCAGTCGCCTGCGAAGGAATGCAGCCTCGTGACAAGCCAAAGGAGAGCGCCGCGTGATCCTTGCCGCCGTCCGGCTTGGTGAATGCGGGCTGTAAACCGGTCCTTCGGCTGCCCCGAGCCCGGGCATGCACGTGCAGCACCGTCCTTCCTGCCCGAGGAAGGCCGAGGGCACCTGACAATCTGATCAGAGAGGCACATGCCGAAAGGCGCAGCGGACTGCCTTCCGTGGCCGTGAGGTGAAGGAGAGCAAGCAACAAGCCCACTGATGTTCACTAAAAGTTCTTTACAGACTCGCTCCAAAATGAGAACAAAGCGTTAACATCAATGGAGGCTTCCTATGAAACGCATGTTTGATCTGCCTGATGTTCTTGCCGACATGATCGGGGCAGCAGCCATTTCGGTCGCAATTATCGCCGTGTTGTGGCTACCCGCTCTGGCCTGATTGCTCCCGGGGTCGTCCTTCAGAACACCGCTTTTGATACGGTTCTGTGCCTTTATGAATCGGGTAGGGGAGCAATGCAGGGGCATCAAGGCGCACAGGGAAGCGCACTGCGAACATCTGAAAAGGTAGAACTTGCCGAACTGGAACAGTGAGTCCTAAAGGTGAGATCTGTTCAATCCATGAAGCGTGGCAGCGCCAAGCAGGGACTGTTCGTTAGATGGAGCACTCGGCAGCTTTCCAGGCATGCGAGCGAAAGATGCCGTCACGCCGGTAGGAAAGGCTTGGGCGAAGGACGACTGCGCCCTTTGCCATGATGTGCACGTAGGTGCAGCTTGCAGCACGTCAGTCTGCCAGCAGATGCAGGGGTAGTCGGATGAGCACTTGGACAAGGCAAGAGCCCGTGGTTCACGCACTTGGGCACTATGCTGTCAGATCGGCATGCGGCTCGCAGCAGTGAGCCGGACCCTTGTTCTTCTGACAAGGATGCTTGCCACCTGTCGCCCCGCTGACGGGTAGTCAGATCAACGGCAAAGGGCCTTAGTAGCTGCGGATCAGCCCGACCAGACGCCCCTGGATGCGAACCTTGTCCTCAGGCAGGACGCGCGTCTCGTAAGCCGAGTTCGCGGCCTCAAGCGCGATCATGCCGCCCCGGCGGCGGTAGCGCTTCAGCGTCGCTTCGGCCCCCTCGACCAGCGCCACGATGATGTCGCCGTTCTCGGCCGTGTCTTGTTCGCGGATCACCACCACGTCGCCGTCGTTGATCCCCGCCTCGATCATCGAGTCGCCCTTGACCTCGAGCGCATAGTGATGCTCGCGCCCCGACAGCATCGAGCCGGGCACCCCGATGTGGTGCGACACTTCGGAGATCGCCTCGATCGGCACGCCCGCAGCGATGCGACCCATCACCGGAAGCTCGACCGCCGGGCTGTCCACGATCGGCATCGCGCCACGCGGACGCGGTGCGGGCAGGGGACGGTCGTTCGAGATCACCCGAGGCCTGAAGGCCCCTTCCTCGCCCTCGCCCCGCATCAACGCGTCGGGCAGGCGCAGGATTTCCAGGGCACGCGCGCGATGGGGCAGGCGGCGGATGAAGCCGCGTTCCTCGAGGGCCGTCACCAGCCGGTGAATTCCCGACTTCGAGCGCAGGTCCAGCGCCATCTTCATCTCGTCGAAGGACGGCGGAACGCCATCTCGGGCCATGCGGGCCTGGATGAATTCCAGCAACTGGATCTGCTTCTTGGTCAGCACGGCGTGTCGTCCCCTCGAATGACGGGCCTAGTTCATTGATTGTTCTAGACACGTTCACCTTTCAGGTCAACGACTAACCTGATTCGGGTGAAGATTCGGTTAACGGCTCAGGGGAATGTAGCATACTCGGCTGCCGATCTCGCGCGCGGGATCGCCCGCGGGGCGGACCAGCAGGGCGTCGGCCTCGGCCATCAGCTTCAGCCGGGCGGAGTCCTGGTCCTCGAAAGGCTCGACCACCGTTCCACGCTCGTCCTCGCCTAGCCGCGCGCGCAGGTAATGCTGCCGGTCGCCTTCGGGCGGAAGGCTGCGGCCCAGAATGCCGTGCCCCAGGGGCGCCGCCGCCTCGGCCTGTCCCTGCATCCGCCGGATCAGCGGCTGCATGAACAGCACCGCCGTCACGATGGCCGAGACAGGATTGCCGGGCAGTCCCAGTATGGCCGAGTCCCCGAGCCGCCCCGCCATCAGCGGCTTGCCCGGACGCATGGCGATGCGGTGGAAGGCGCGATCCATCCCCAGCCCTGCGGCGACACGGCCGATCAGGTCGTGGTCGCCGACCGAGGCTCCGCCGATCGTCACGACCAGATCCGCGCCCCGGGCTTCGTCAAAGGCGGCGCGCAGGCTTTCCTCGCTGTCGCGAGCGAGCGGCAGGATATGCGCTTCGGCCCCCGCGGCGCGCGCCAAGGCTGCCACGGCGATGTCGTTCGAGCTGATGATCTGGCCGGGCCCCGGAACCTCGCCCGGACGCACCAGTTCGTCCCCGCCTGCCAGCACGGCCACGCGCGGCGCCCGTGCCACGGTCACGCGCGGCACGTTCATCGCCGCCAGCAACGCGAGATCGACGGCCGAGAGCTTGCGCCCGGCCGGCACCGCCTCGCCTTCGGCGAAGTCGTTGCCGCGAGGCCGGATGTGGGTGCGCCCGACCTTTCCTGTCACCGTGACGCTGTTGCCGTCGCGGGCGGTGTCCTCCTGCATCACGACGCGGTCGGCGCCTGCGGGCACCGGGGCGCCGGTGAAGATGCGCAGCGCCTCGCCCGGGCCGAGGGTTCCCGGCCAGGGGCGGCCCGCAGCAGCTTCTCCCACGATGCGCAGGGGTCCGGGCAGGTCCGCACTGCGAAGCGCATAGCCGTCCATCGCCGCCGCGTCGAAGGGCGGCTGCGTGAGCGTGGACAGCGCGTCCCGCATCAGAACCCGGCCCAGCGCATCATGGATGTCCACGTCCTCGGCGCGGGGTGGGTGCGCGAGGCCGAGGACCATCTGCAGCGCCTGATCGACGGACAGAAGGCTCATGGCGCGGCCTCGAAGGTGCCGGACTTGCCGCCGGTCTTCTTCAGCAGGCGCACGCCTTCGATCCGCATGTCCTTCTGCGCGGCCTTGAGCATGTCGTAGACGGTCAGCGCGGCGACTGTGGCGGCTGTCAGCGCCTCCATCTCGACGCCCGTCCGGCCGGTGGTGCGGGCGGTTGCCGTGATGCGGATGCCGGGCAGGGCCGGATCGACCACCAGGTCCAGCGCCACCTTGTCCAGCGGCAGAGGGTGGCAGAGCGGGATCAGGTCCGCCGTCCGCTTGGCCCCCATGATTCCGGCCAACCGCGCCACGCCCAGCGCGTCGCCCTTGGCCGCGCCACCCTGGGCCAGCGCCAGCGTCTCGGGGGACATGAGCACCAGTGCCTCGGCCACGGCTTCGCGCGCGGTGGGCTCCTTGCCGGACACATCCACCATATGCGCCTGACCGGCGGCGTCGAAATGGGTCAGCGTCATACGGCCCCCAGGATCTGACGGGTGGCGGCGGTGACATCCGCCTGCCGCATCAGGCTTTCGCCGATCAGGAAGCGGCGCACGCCTGCCTTCATCATCCGGCCGAGGTCGTCGGCGGTGAACAGCCCGCTTTCGCAGACAACGTCCCGGCCCGCCGGAATGCGCGGTGCGAGCTTCAGCGTCGTCTCAAGATCGACGTCGAAGGTCTTGAGGTTGCGGTTGTTGATCCCGATCAGCGGCGATTTCAGACGCAGGGCGCGGTCGAGTTCATCCGCGTCATGCACCTCGAGCAGCGCGTCCATGCCCCAGTGGAGCGCCGCGTCCTCAAGCTCGGCGGCTAGAGTGTCGTCCACCGAGGCCATGATGATCAGGATGCAGTCGGCCCCCCAGGCGCGGGCCTCGGCGACCTGATAGGGGTCGTGCAGGAAGTCCTTGCGCAGCACCGGCAACTCGCAGGCCTCGCGCGCCGCCATCAGGAACTCGGGCGCGCCTTGGAAGGAGGGCGCATCGGTCAGCACCGACAGGCAGGCCGCGCCGCCCTGTTGATAGGCGCGGGCCAGCGCAGGCGGGTCGAAGTCGGGCCGGATCAGGCCCTTCGAAGGGCTGGCCTTCTTGATCTCGGCGATCAGTGCGGGACCGGTGGCGGCTTTGTCGGTCAGGGCGCGGGCGAAGCCCCGGACGGGCGGGGCGCTGCGCGCCGTGGTCTCGACGTCCGAAAGGGGACGGGCGGCCTTGGCGGCGGCGATTTCCTCGAGCTTGTAGCTCTTGATGCGTTCCAGAATGTCCATGCGGGCAGTTAGCCCCTGACAGGCCGTGGAGGCAACGGGCCAACCTCAAGGCCCGGGCGAATGGACGTTCTCTTTGCTTGATTATCTGCGGTGGTGCGAGGGCGCGAGACCCCACGCTGCGGCTCAGGCCGTTTCGCCTGACCAGTCGATCGGGGGCTCGCCCCGTTCCTCCAGCCAGCCATTCACCCGGCTGAAGGGGCGCGAGCCGAAGAACCCCCGCTTGGCCGAAAGGGGCGAGGGATGGGCGCTTTGCACCACAAGGTCCTCGGGCCGGGGCAGTCCTTCGGCGACCTTCGCCGCATGGGCGCCCCAGAGGACGAAGGCCAGCGGGTGGTGGCGCTGCGCTTCGGCGATGGCTTGGCGGGCCAGCCGCTCCCACCCCCAACGGGCGTGCGCGCCGGCCTGGCCGGGCTCGACCGACAGCGCGGTGTTCAGCAGCAGTACGCCCTGCCGCGCCCAGGGGGTCAGGTCGCCAGAAGAGGGGCGCGCGCCGGTGTCGGCCTGGAGTTCCTTGAAGATGTTGGCCAGGGATCGCGGCAGCGGCACGCTGGGGTTGACCGAGAAGGCGAGTCCGTTGGCATGGCCCGGCGTCGGATAGGGGTCCTGGCCCAGGATCACGACGCGCACCTCGGGCGGTGCCAGCGCTTCGAGCGCGGCGAAGACCCGCTGAGGCCCGGGCAGCCAGTCGCGGTCCCGCAGGCGGTCGCGGATGGCGGGCCAGGCTTCGGCGAAGAAGGGCAGACGCGCCCAGGCTTGCGGAGGGACCGGGTCCGTCACGGCCGGAGCCTCCGCCGGGGAGAGTTGGGGACAGAAGAGGACATGCGCTTACGCCGGAGGTGCGCCGGTGATGGCGGCCAGGCGCGCCAAGCGTTCCCTGGCCTTGCCCGAGTCGATCGACTCGCGCGCGATCTCGACACCCTCGCGCAGGTCGGCGGCGCGGCCCGCCACCACCAGAGCGCCCGCCGCGTTCAGCAGGACGGCGTCGCGATAGGCCCCCGCCGCTCCGTCCAGCAGCGCGCGCAGGGCGGCGGCGTTCTGGGCAGGCTCGCCGCCCACGATCTCGTCGAAGGGGTGGACCGGCAGGCCCGCGTCCTCGGGCGAGACCTCGAACTCGGTCACCTCGCCGTCCTTCAGCTGCGCCACGCGGCTGGGCTCGGCGATGGACAACTCGTCCGTGCCGTCGCCGCCGTGGACCAGCCAGGCCGAGGTGGACCCGAGTTCCCGCAGCGTTTCCGCCATGGGACGCAGCCAGTCGGCGGAATAGGCGCCGGTCAGTTGTGCCCTGACGCCTGCCGGGTTCGTCATCGGTCCCAGCAGGTTGAAGATCGTGCGCGTCCCCAGTTCATGCCGGGCCGGGCCGACGTGGCGCATCGCCGGGTGGTAGGTCGGCGCCATCATGAAGCAGATGCCGCAGTCGTCCAGCGAGCGCTGCGCCAGCGCCGGTCCGCCCATCACGTCCAGCCCCAGATGCGTCAGCGCGTCGGCCGAGCCCGATTTCGACGACAGGTTGCGGTTGCCGTGCTTGGCGACCGGCACGCCCGCGCCTGCCACCACGAAGGCCGTCGCGGTCGAGATGTTCAGCGTGCCCTTGCCGTCGCCCCCGGTGCCGACGATGTCGATGGCCCCGTCCGGCGCGGTGATGCGGTTCATGCGGGCGCGCATGGCGCGGACGGCGGCGGCGATCTCGTCCACCGTCTCGCCGCGCACGCGCATCGCCATCAAGAGCCCGCCGATCTGCGCGGGCGTGGCCTTGCCATCAAACAGCGCGCCAAAGGCGGCCTCGGCCTCCTCGCCGGTGAGGGGGCGGGCGGCGGCCACGCCGATCAGCGGGCGGATGTCGGTGGCCGCGCTCATGCCGCCACCCCCGCCGCGTTCGAGCAGCGGCGCAGGAAGTTGCCGATCATTTCGTGCCCATGTTCCGAGCGGATGCTTTCCGGATGGAACTGCACGCCCTCGATGGGCAGGCTGCGATGCGCCAGTCCCATGATCGTCCCGTCGGCGGCGGTCGCCGTGACACGCAGGCTGTCGGGCAGGCTCTCGGGTTCAACCGTCAGCGAATGATAGCGGGTGGCGCGCAGGGGCGAGGGCAGGCCCGCGAAGACGCCGGTGCCGTCATGCGCGATCTCGTCGGTCTTGCCGTGGACGATGCGGGTTGCGCGGACGACGCGGCCGCCAAAGGCCTCGCCGATCGCCTGGTGGCCCAGGCACACGCCCATCAGCGGCACGCCCGCCTCGGCCGCGGCGCGGATCAGGGGCACGATGATCCCCGCCTGCGCCGGCGCGCAGGGGCCGGGCGACACGAGGATGCCGGCCGGGCGGCGGGCCAGTGCCTCGTCCACCGTCAGGGCGTCGTTGCGGATGACCTCGACCTCGGCCCCGGCCTCGCCCAGGTAATGGACGAGGTTCCAGGTGAAGCTGTCGTAGTTGTCGATCATCAGGATCGAAGGCCGGACGCCCGGGGACGGCGGAAGATGGGGCCGGACAATAGCCGTGGGGGTCATCGGCGCCTCGCAGGAAAAGGGGGCAGGAACGGGATCGCCGGCCGGCGCCGGAAGGGGCTGGCCCGCCGGCGGCGGTAGGCTATAGATGCTCCCAAGCCGCGCGGAGGGTCAAGCCCGCCGGGCGTGCCGCACGGTCACGAGGCCGCGCAACAGGACCACAGGGCAAGGCAGAGGGCAGGGCGATGGCGGGTTTCTGGACCGGGCTGGTTCACGGCACGCTGGTATGCGGCGCGACGCTGGCCGTGCTGTCGCTGGCCTTTCCCCGCAGTGGGGAGGAGCAGGACGCGACTGTGCCACAGGGGCAGGCCTCCGCGCCCCAGCCAAGGGAACAGGCGTCTTTGCCTGCGGCGCAACCGCAGGCCCCGGCACCGGAGGCCGCTCTGACGCCCGCACCGTCATCTGCAGTTACAGCGGCGGTGCCCTCGCGTGGTCCGGCGCTGGACGGGGCCGCTGCTGGCCCGGAAGTGGACGACGCTCCTGCCGCTGCCGAGACTGAGCGCCCCGCGCTGCAACCGCTGCCCGATCCCATCGGCTCGGATTTCCGCCGGGGCTCGGATGACCCGCCACGCGCCCCGGCCGCCTCTCCCGCGCCCCCGCCGGGCGAGGCCCCGCGCAGCCTTGCCGCCGGGCCGGAGCCCGCGCCCGCGCCTGCCGCGATCCCCGCCGAGAACCCGCGCGTGCTGGTCGCGCCCGCCGCCCCCGCCGGGATCGGCCTTCCCGCCGAGCCCGAGCCGCTCGACCGGCCGCAGATGGAAACGCCCGTGACGCCCGCCCAGCCTGGCCGCGTCGCCGATGCCGCGCAGGATGCGCTGCCCCGGCCCAGCCGGCCCGAGCCGGTGGCGGCCATGGAGGCTGCGCCCGTGCTTGGTGGCGCCGATGCCGGGGCGGACGAGGCCACGCGCACTGAAGAGCCGGCCCCCGAAACGGCCCTTGCCGCACAGGATCAGGAGCCCGCAGCCGATGCCCCCCGCGACGCGGTCAGCACGGTGACGGCGGACCCGCAGCGCCCCGAGGCGCCGGAAGCGCCATCTGACCTTGCGGCCTTCACGCAGCCCGACAGCGCAGCCGCAACCGCGCCCCTTAACACCGAGGCGCCGCAACAGCCCTCCGGCCCCTCCGAGGACCGCTCGGCCGCGATTGACAGCCTCCAGCGCCGGGATGACGCGTCCGCCGCGAACCGCCCCGCCGCAACCGAAGCCCGCGTTTCGGCTGCCACGCCTTCCGCGAACCGCGCGCCCCGGCCCGCGCCCGACCTTTCGATTCCGCAGGCCTTCGTCGCGCCCGGCGCCTCGCGCATGGCCCCTGCCTTGCCCCAGCCCGCCGGCGGGACCCCGCCCGCACCCGACCTGTCCGACCTGAAACCCGGAGCTTCCCGCTGATGCTGCCCCTGAACCCCGACCTCGCCGCTACCTTCCGTCCCCCGGTGATGGAGGCGCGGCGATGGCTGCAGGGGCTTGCGCCCGACCCGCAGCGCCCGCTGATCAACGTCAGCCAGGCCGCGCCCATCGATCCGCCGCCCGAAGGGCTGCGCCGCGCCATCGCCGAGGCCGCGCTGACCCAGGCCGAGGCACATCTGTATGGTCCTGTCCTGGGCAACGGCGAGCTGCGCGAGGCAGTCGCCGTCGAATGGAACCGTGCTTACGGCGCGGGCCTGACGGCCGGCAACGTCGCCATCACCCAAGGCTGCAACCAGGCCTTCTGCGCGGCCATTGCCTCGGTCGCGCGGGCTGGGGACGAGGTCATCATCCCTGTGCCGTGGTACTTCAATCACAAGATGTGGCTGGACATGCAGGGCATCCGGGCGGTGCCGCTGTCCTGCGGGCCGGGGATGGTGCCCGACCCGCAGGCTGCAGCCGCGCTTGTCACGCCGCGCACCCGCGCGCTGGTGCTGGTCAGCCCCAACAACCCTTCGGGCGCGGAATATCCGGCCGAGGTGGTGCGCGGCTTCTTCGACATCGCCCGCGCGCGCGGCCTGGCCCTGATCCTCGACGAAACCTACCGCGACTTCGATTCGCGGGAGGGCGCGCCGCATGACCTGTTTGCCGACCCCGAGTGGGGCGACACGCTGATCCAGCTTTATTCCTTTTCCAAGGCCTATCGCCTGACGGGGCACCGGGTCGGCGCGCTTGTCGCCGGGGCCGAGCGGCAGGCAGAGGTGGAGAAGGTGCTGGACACGCTGGCCATCTGCGCCTCGCAACTCGGGCAGATCGGCGCCTTGTGGGGGATGCGGAACCTGGGGGACTGGCTTGCGGGCGAACGCGCCGAGATCCTGCGCCGCCGCGATGCAATGGCCCGCGCGATGGCCGGGCTGGACGGCTGGCGGCTGAAGGGTTGCGGCGCCTATTTCGCCTGGGCCGAACATCCCTTCGCAGAAAGCTCGGCCACGCTGGCGCCGAGGCTCGTGCGCGAGGCGGGCGTCCTTCTGCTGCCGGGCACCATGTTCATGCCCGAGGGCGACACGGACGGTCCGCGCCATGTCCGCATCGCTTTTGCCAACGTGGACGGGGGCGGCATCGCCTCGCTGGCGGACCGGCTGGCCGCCTTTCGGGGGTAAGGCCCGCTGCGGCCTTGCCGGATGGCAGGCCCGGCCCTAAACACGCCGGGCCGAGACTGCACCAGACAAAGGAACAGCAGATGACCAGCTTGCGGACCAAGGGCAAATCCACGGTGGTCTGGCTGCTGATGGGGATGCTGCTCCTGGGCCTGGGCGGCTTCGGGATCACCAATTTCTCCGGCACCGGCACGGCCTCGATCGGCGCCGTCGGCGACACCGAGATCAGCGCCGACGACTACCTGCGCGGCATCCGCTCCGAGATCCAAGGCTTTGCCGCGCAGACCGGCCAGAATCTGACCCCCGAGCAGGCCCGCACCTTCGGGATCCCCCAGACCGTGCAGGCGCGCCTGTTCACTGCCGCCGCGCTGGAGGAGGAAGCCCGCCGCATCGGCCTGTCCGTGGGCGACGAAACCGTGCTGCGCGACCTGACGGCGGCCCCCGGCTTCCAGACCACGGGGGGCCAGTTCGACCCCGCCCGCTACCAGGATGTGCTGCGCCAGGAAGGCCTGCGCCCGGCCGAGTTCGAGGAGGACGTCCGCATGGACGCTGCTCGCCTGATCCTGCAGCGCGCCGTGATCGGCGGCGTGACCGCGCCCCCGACGTTGCTCGAGAGCACTGCCGCCTGGATTCTCGAAAAACGCGACTTTTCCTGGGACGAGCTGACCGCCGAGGACTTGGCTGCCCCCGTCACCGCCCCGGACGACGAGACGCTGACGGCCTGGCACAAGGCCAACGCCGACCGCTTCACCGCGCCCGAGGTGCGGCGCATCACCTATGCCTGGCTGACGCCCGAGATGCTGGAAGCGTCCGTCGAACTGGACGAAACCGCGCTGCGTAACCTGTATCAGGAGCGCATCGCCGAGTTCCAGCAGCCCGAGCGCCGCATGGTGGAGAGGCTAGTTTATGAAAGCGAGGAGGCTGCCGCCGCCGCCAAGGCCCGGCTCGACGCGGGGCAGGCGACGTTCGAGCAGCTTGCCGCCGAGCGCGGGCTGACGCTGTCCGATATCGACCTAGGCGAGGTGTCCGAGGCCGAGCTGGGCGCAGCGGGCGCCGCCGTCTTCGCGCTGGACCAGCCCGGCGTCGTGGGTCCGGTGCAGACCAATCTCGGACCCGCGCTGATCTCGATGAACGCGATCCTCGAACCCGTGAACATCCCCTTCGAGCAGGCCGTCGTGGACCTGCGCGCCGAGGCCGCCGCCGACCGCGCCCGCCGCGTGATCGAGGAACAGGCCGCCGACCTTGAGGACCGCATCGCGGGCGGCGCCACGCTGGAGGAACTGGCCGAGGCCACCGACATGGAGCTGGGCAGCATCGAGTTCTCGGCCGAGACGCCGTCCGAGGGCATCGCCGCCTACCAGGCCTTCCGTGAACGCGCCCGCGCCGTGACGCCCACCGACTTCCCGCAGGTCTTCCAGCTCGACGATGGCGGGGTCTTCGCCCTGCGGCTGGACGAGGTCGTGGCCCCCGCGCTGATCCCCTTCGAGGAGGTCCGCGACGAGGTGCTGGCCGACTGGACCGCCGCCGAGACCCGGCGCGAGCTGAAGGCCCGCGCCGAGGACCGCAAGCTGCTGGTGGAATCCGCCGCGAACGGCGATCTTCCCGCCCCCGCCGAGGGCACCGAGCCCGCGCCCGCCACGACCTTCCAGGCCGCGACGGACGTCGAGCGCGACACCGGCATCGAAGGTGTGCCGCAGGCCGTCGTCGCCCAGGGCTTCCGCCTGGCCGAGCCGGGCGAGGTCGCCGTGGTCGAGGCCGAGGGTCGCGTCTTCATGATCCGGCTGGACCACATCACGTCCGCCGACCTGACCACCGAGGAAGCCGCGCCGGTCATGACCGGCGTGACCCAGCGCCTGACGGACTCGCTGCAATCCGACCTGTTCCAGGCCTATGCCCGCGCGCTTCAGGCCAGGCACGGGATCACGCTGAACGACGGGGCGCTGGCCGCCGCCGACGCGCGGATCCAGTGATGGAGCTGACGCCCGACTTCGCGGCCTTCGAGCGCGCCTGGGCCGAGGGCCGCAACCAGCTTGTAACCATCCGGCTGGCCGCCGATCTCGATACGCCCGTCAGTCTGATGCTGAAGCTGGCCGAGGCTGCGCCCTTGTCCTTCATGCTGGAAAGCGTGACCGGGGGCGAAGTGCGGGGCCGCTATTCCATTGTCGGCATGAAGCCCGACCTGATCTGGGAATGCCGGGGCACGCGGGCCCGCATCAACCGGCAGGCGCGTTATTCCGACACCTTCGAGGACGACCCGCGCCCGCCGCTGGAATCCCTGCGCGCGCTGATCGCGGAAAGCCGCATCGAGATGCCCGAAGGGGTGCCAGCCAGCGGCGCGGGGCTGTTCGGCTATCTCGGTTACGACATGATCCGGCTGGTCGAGCATCTGCCGCATGTGAACCCCGATCCCATCGGCGTGCCCGACGCCATGCTGCTGCGCCCTTCGGTCGTGGCCGTGCTGGACGGGGTGAAGGGCGAGGTGCTGCTTTGCGCCCCCGCCTGGCACGACGCGGGCGTCCCCGCGCGCGCGGCCTATGCCCAGGCCGCCGAGCGGGTGATGGAGGCGCTGCGTTCGCTCGACCGCCAGCCGGCCGAGCCCCGCGCGCTGGGCGACACCGGCACCATCGGCGAGCCCCGGTCGAACTTCACCCGCGACGGCTATGTCGCGGCGGTGGAAAGGGCCAAGGATTACATCCGTGCGGGCGACATCTTCCAATGCGTGCCCTCGCAGCGCTGGGCCATCGACTTCCCGCTGCCGCCCTTTGCGCTCTACCGCAGCCTGCGGCGGACGAATCCTTCTCCCTTCATGTTCTTCCTGAACATGGGCGGCTTCCAGATCGTGGGCGCCAGCCCCGAGATCCTCGTCCGCGTCCGCGATGGCGAGGTGACGATCCGACCCATCGCGGGCACCCGGCCGCGCGGCGCGACTCCCGACGAGGACCGCGCCAACGAGGCGAGCCTGCTGGCCGACGAAAAGGAACTGGCCGAGCACCTGATGCTGCTGGACCTCGGCCGCAACGACGTGGGCCGGGTGGCCAAACTCGGCACCGTGCGCCCGACCGAGGAGTTCATCATCGAGCGCTATTCCCACGTCATGCACATCGTCTCGAACGTAGTGGGAGAACTGCGCGAGGACGAGGACGCCCTTTCCGCGCTGCTGGCGGGTCTGCCCGCGGGCACCGTCAGCGGCGCCCCCAAGGTCCGCGCGATGGAGATCATAGACGAGCTGGAGCCCGAGAAGCGCGGCATCTACGGCGGCGCTATCGGCTATTTCGCGGCTAACGGCGAGATGGACATGTGCATCGCCCTGCGGACCGGCGTGGTCAAGGACGGCACGCTTTACGTCCAATCGGGCGGCGGCGTCGTCTATGACAGCGACCCCGAAGCCGAGTTCATGGAATGCGTCCACAAGTCGCGCGCCATGGTCCGCGCGGCCGAGGGCGCGGGCCGCTTCGTTCGCGGGAACGGATAGCGCGGCGCTGGGTCGAGGCACCGGACCGGGGGCTGGCCCCCATCATCGTATACGACGATCTCGGTATATTTGCGCAAAGAAGAACGGGGCTGCTCTCTGGAGAGCAGGCCATGCGTGGCAAACGGTAGACGCGCTGCGCCGGGATTCGGCGCAGCGGCAATGCTGATCTGCGCTTCCGCCCTGACGATCAGCCTGCGCGGGCGGTTCGGGTCGCGCTGATCTTCGGGGAGGGCGCCGCCTCCTCCTGCTCGCGGCGGATGCGCTGGGCCTCCTCGACCCGCATCCGCGCCTTCATCAGGCCAGCCTCCTCCTCGTCGGTGTCCAGCGCCAGTTCGTAGCGGCGGATTTCCTTGGCCATGCTTTCCTCCCTGCATGGTGGATCAGACGAACGTCCGGGGTGTTTCGCGGTTCCGGGGAACCACCCCCACGTTGTGCCGGTTCTGTCCCCATGACAACGGAGACGATCATGCCCCATCCCGAAAATCCGACCGAGCCGCGCCACGCGAACAGCGACGTCAAGCGGGGCGAGTCCGCCGATGAGCCGGCGCCGTCGCTGCAGAACGAATACACGGGCGACTCGGTGCGCGACGGCATCCCCGCGAACGGCACCCAGCCGACCGAAGCACGCGGCCCCGACGATGTCGGCGCCTGAACCGAGAAGGAAAGTCACATGGGAAACCTTGACGCCGAAAACGTCCGCTATCAGCGCACCGAGGACGTGAGCCGCGACAATGCCGAGCGCATGAAGCGCCAGCAGACCGAGCAGGAGGCGGCGATCCGCGATCCCCAGACCAAGGAAGGCAACGTGCCCCCAGCCGACGCGGGCAAGGCCGCGGGATGACGAAGAAGGCCGGGGAGATCCCCGGCCTTTCGCCTAGTCGCTGCCGCGGTAGGGCTCGACATATTGCAGCGCGAGGTCCCAGGGGAAGAAGATCCAGGTGTCCTGGCTAACCTCGGTGATGTAGGTCTGGACCATCGGCTGGCCCTTGGGCTTGGCATAGACCGTCGCGAAATGCGCCTTGGGATACATCTGGCGCACGAGTTCCAGCGTGCGGCCGCTGTCCACGAGATCGTCCACGACCAGCACGCCCTCGCCGTCGCCCATCATCGCGGGGTCGGGGGCCTTCAGCACTTGCAACTCACCCTGTTCGCCCTTGCGATAGGATTTCACGCTGATCGTGTCGATGGTGCGGATGTCGAGTTCCCGGGCGACGATCATCGCCGGGACCATGCCGCCCCGCGTGATCGCCACCACCGCGCGCCAGTCGCCGCCGCCCTGCGGGGCCTTGTCCTGCAAGCGCCAGGCCAGCGCCCGCGCGTCGCGGTGCATCTGGTCCCAGCTGACATGGAAGCCGCGTTCATGCGGCAGGCGTTCCGGGCGGCCCTCGGGGCGGGACATGGGCGAACTCCTTTTCAGTGGCGGAGGATCAGCGTCAGGCCAAGCGCTCCGATCAGGGTGCCGGCGATGCGGTCGATCGCCGTCTTGGCGGCACGATAGCCGCGCCGCATGGGGCCTGTCGCCATCAGAACCGTCACGGCGGCGTAAAAGCAGACCTCGACGGACAGCGCCACCAGATAAATGACGGCCGCGCCCGCCGTCGAAAGGGCAGGGAAGATCGTCATGATGACGCCCGCGTAGAACAGCGCGGGCTTGGGGTTGGACAGGTTCAGCGCCAGCCCCTGCCGGAAGCCTGGACCCGCGACCGACTCGCCCTCCATCGCCAGCGGGTCGGCGGCGTGGCGCCACATCTGGATGGCGATCCAGAGGAGGTAAGCGCCGCCTAGGAAGCGCAGGACCGTGTAGGACTGCGGCAGGACCCGGAACAGCACCGTCAGGCCGAAAAGCGCAAACAGGCACCAGAAGGACGCCCCGATCGCCAGCCCCATCGCATAAGGCATCGACGCCTGCCGCCCGCGCGCGGCGGCCGAGCGGCTGGCGGCAATGATCGCAGGGCCGGGCGACAGGATCGCCACGCCCAGGGTCGTGACGAACAGTCCCAGCGCGGGCAGGGTGATCGCGGCCATCAGCGGCGCATCATTCGGCGGCCTTGCGCCCCGTGACCGCGTCGATGTCGGGCGCATCCACCGCCTTCATGCCGACGACGTGGTAACCCGCGTCAACGTGATGCGTCTCTCCCGTGACACCCGACCCCAAATCCGACAGCAGGTACAGCGCCGACTTGCCCACGTCCTCGGTGGTGACGTTCCGGCGCAGGGGCGAGTTCAGCTCGTTCCACTTGAGGATGTAGCGGAAGTCCCCGATCCCCGAGGCCGCCAGCGTCTTGATCGGACCCGCCGAGATCGCGTTCACCCGGATGCCGTCCTTGCCCAGGTCCTCGGCCAGGTAGCGGACCGAGGCCTCGAGCGCGGCCTTCGCCACGCCCATGACGTTGTAATGCGGCATCACCCGCTCGGCCCCGTAATAGGTCATCGTCAGGACGGACCCGCCGCGCGGCATCATCGCCACCGCCCGCTGCGTCACGGCCGTGAAGGAATAGACCGAGATGTCCATCGTCATCAGGAAGTTGTCGCGCGTCGTGTCCACATAGCGGCCGCGCAGCTCTTCCTTGTCGGAAAAGCCGATGGCGTGGACGAGGAAGTCCAACTGCCCCCAGCGGTCCTTCAGCGACGCGAACAGCGCATCCACCGAGTCCATGTCCGCAACGTCGCAGGGCAGCACGATGTCCGAGCCCAGCTGCGCGGCCAGCGGCTCGACCCGCTTCTTCAGCGCCTCGCCCTGATAGGAAAAGGCGAGTTCCGCGCCTTGGTCCGCCAGCGCGCGGGCGATGCCCCACGCGATCGACTTGTCGTTGGCCAGCCCCATGATGAGGCCCCGCTTTCCCGCCATCAGACCCGCTGCCGGGGCTTCGCTTGACATGGGTCGTCCCTCGCGATTTCAACCTTTGGTGAGGATTAGGGCAAAGCCAGAGGGGCATCAAGATGAGCGACCGCACCGGCATCTTCGAAGGCGACGATCCCTTTGCCATCGCCCGCCGCTGGCTGGACGAGGCCACCCGGACCGAGCCCAACGACCCCAACGCCATCGCGCTGGCCACCGTGGATGCCGAGGGCCTGCCCGACGTCCGCATGGTCCTGCTGAAGGAAATCGAGCCCGGGCCGCGGGGCGCCTTCGTCTTCTACACGAATTATGACAGCGCCAAGGGCCGCCAGATCTCGGAAACCGGCAAGGCCGCCTTTGTCATGCACTGGAAGTCGCTGCGCCGGCAGGTCCGGGTCCGCGGCACCGTCACCCGCGAGGAGGGGCCTCAGGCCGACGCCTATTACGCCAGCCGCGCGCTCGAATCCCGCATCGGCGCCTGGTCCAGCCGGCAGAGCCAGCCGCTGGACAGCCGGGGCACGCTGATGGCCGAGGTCGCGCGTCAAGGGTTGCGTCACGGGCTGAACCCGAAGCGGCCCCCCTTCTGGGGCGGTTTCCGCATCACGCCCGTCCAGATCGAGTTCTGGGCCGACGGTGCCTTCCGCCTGCATGACCGGTTCCGCTGGACACGGCACACGGATGAAGGTTGGGATATAGTTCGCCTGCAACCCTGAGATGCGACTGTTTTGAAACAATTTGGAAAGATTCTACTGAACTGACGCGGGAGCAGGGGTTTCCTCGCGGGACGGTTGTGTTACCTTGGCCGCTGCGCTCGCTCGGCGGCGCCAATCTACAACTTGGACGTGATGCCTGGCCGGGACAAACCTCGGGGCACACATGAGGCTGGTCGGGATGAACGGCGAAGACCCCACGCTGGGACAATATGTAAAGGGGCAGATCAAGTGGTTCGATCCCGCGAAGGGGTTCGGCTTCCTGGCTGACATAACCGGCGGGCCGGATGTCCTGCTGCATGGGAATGTCCTGCGGAACTTCGGGCAAAGCTCGGTGGTGGAAGGCGCCCTGGTCGAGGTGCGGGCGATCCAGACCGCGCGCGGCCGTCAGGCGACCGAGGTGCTGTCGATCGCGCCCGCGCCCTCCGAATCTGGTGCGCCCATCGCGGAGCTTGAGGAACTGGGCGAGGATGAGCTGCGCGCGCTGCCGCTGCTGCCCGCGCGGGTCAAGTGGTTCGACCGCAACAAGGGCTTCGGCTTCGCCAATCTTTTCGGCCGCAAGGGCGACGTCTTCCTGCATCTCGAGGTCTTGCGCCGCGGCGGCTTTGCCGATCTCGTACCCGGAGAGGCGGTGGGCCTGCGCGTCTTCACGGCCGCGCGCGGCATGATCGCCGCCCAGATCGTCGCGTGGGAGAAGGCGGTGTCGGAAAACGAGCTTGGCACGAGAGGAGAACCCCCCAAGGGCGGCGCTTGCTCCACTGAGGGGAAGGGCGAAACCAGGATCGTGGAGCGGATGCGGACGCTGTCGACCTCCACCCGGCCCAAGCTGACGCTGAACAGCAAGGCCCCACAATGAAACGGGCCGCCGCCTTGGCCGCTCTGGCGCTGGTCGTGACCGGCAGCGTGGCACAGGCAGCGAGTTGCGCGCCGGATGCGGCGATCCTGCTGACCCCCGACGGCCGGGAACAGCGCGTCACGGTCGAGATCGCCGACGACGCGGCGGAACGCGCCCAGGGGCTGATGTATCGCAAGTCGCTGCCCCCGGACCACGGGATGCTGTTCGTTTATCAAAGCCCGCAGCCCACGAGCTTCTGGATGAAGAACACGCTGATCCCTCTGGACATCCTGTTCTTCGACGCGCGCGGCGTGCTGCGCCATGTCCATTCCCAGGCCCGGCCGCTGGACCTGACCTCGCTGCCCGGCGCCTTGCCCGGCGATCCCGACCCGAACCGCATGTTCGTCCTGGAACTCGCCGGAGGAGAGGCCGCGCGCAAGGGCCTGGTCCCCGGTACAGCGCTGGGCCATCCGGCCGTTCCGCAGGACGATGCCGCCCGGCCCTGCGACTGAACGCTTTCGGCTTTCCCCGGCCGCGCGGCCGGTCTAGAAGGACCTCGGTCCGGGGCGTGGCGCAGCCTGGTAGCGCGACGGTTTTGGGTACCGTAGGCCGGAGGTTCGAATCCTCTCGCCCCGACCAGCACTTAGGCCCTTCCGGGGTGGTCCGTTTTACAGGTCATTTTACACTTTGATGCGCAGTCGGCCCGATAAGGGGAACTTTAACTAGTTTCACTTATTTCTCTTGTTACAGATGCTGCAGTTATGGCATCCCTAGCCTCACAAGAGCGAGTCGGGCCAACCCGACCTATATTTAGGAGCGCATCAATGACTGATGACCTGATGGAGCATCTGGGCCTGTCTCAGCGCCTGCCGACCACTGACGAGATTCAAAGCGCGGCTGAGGCAGCTGTCGCGCTGGCCAACGCGATCGAAGTGGATGGTTGCCTAAAGATCGGTGACCATGGTTCCGTCAAGATCGCTCCTGCTATCGGCGAACTGATCAGCGACCTGCTAGGGCATGTCTCTCGTGGGGAGATGGTCACGATCGTGCCGACCTCAACGATGCTGTCGACTCAACAAGCGGCAGATATGTTGAATGTGTCTCGTCCTTTCCTCAGCCGCCTTCTCAAGGAAGGAAAGATCGGCTTTGTTCAGGTTGGAACCCATCGTCGGGTACCTCTGGAAAAGCTGCTGGCTTATCGCGCCGAGCGCGAGAGGGAGCAGGATGCGGCATTGTCTGAGCTGGCGCGTCTCGGTCAGGAGTGCGATCGGGCTTGAGCTTCCACGCTAACCCATTCTGCGTAGTTCTCGATGCGAACGTCCTTTATCCCTTCAGGGTAAGGGACATTCTGCTCCAGTTTGCTATGGATGGCCTTTTCCGGGCCCGCTGGACTGATACCATTCTCGAGGAGTGGCAACGCACCCTCATCAACAATCGCCCGGAGTTTGAGGCAAGCGTAAGGCAGCAGCTCGAAATCCTGCACTCCCGCTTCCCTGAATCGTTCGTCATAGGTTATGAGCCTCTGATTGGGGCGCTTGAACTCCCTGACGCTGACGACCGGCACGTGCTGGCAGCAGCGATCAAGTGTGGCGCGCAGCATATTGTCACTGAGAACTTACGTGACTTTCCTGCGGATGTTCTAGAGCAGTACGACGTCGAGCCGGTGTCAGCTGACGACTTCTTGCATTCCACCTTCGAACTGTTCCCCTTTGCCGCTCTGCGGTCGCTTCGGACTGTTCGGCTTCGTTACAAAAACCCGTCGTACTCCGCGAGCGCGTTCATCACTGATCTCACCGCCAAGGGAATGCCAAAGCTCGCTGCCACGCTCCGTGACCATATCGAGTTCATCTAGCCAGGCTTTGGGTGAGTTTGGCCTCGTGTTAGTTTCTTGGCCAATCCGTCTGTCATCGCCGGTGACAATGCGACGTAGCGCTCGATCACCTCGGCGGCATGTTTCAGCGACCAGCCCATGTGAGTCGCGATCTCCTTGAGTTCGGCCCCTGCCTCCAGCAGGCGAGTGGCCGCGGTGCCCCGCGCGTCGTAAAGGCGCAGCTCGGGCCTCAGCTTCAAGGTATCCCGCCAGCTGCTGACGGCATCGCCCAGATAGTTCTCGTGCTGGTAGGCGTGACCGCCCTTGTTGACCAGAAACGTGGCCTGACCTGCCGGCGTGTCGGCGATCAATCGCGCCATGCGGGGGGTCACAGGGATGGACGCAAGCCGCCGTCGCTTTCTGGTCCAGACCACGAGGCGCTGGCCGCCCGGTGTCGGATGAAGGTGTGCGGGCCCGAGCTCGACCAGGTCGCCGGGACGCAGGCCTGTTTCGCAGGCGGCAACGAGAATGCGGGAGACGTGGGGCGGTGCACCCTTTTCGAATGCCTCGATCTCTCCCGGCAGCCAGAAGACCTCGGCGCGATTCGATTTGTAGGTGGCCTTCACCTGGCGCAGGTGGTGCTGGCGCAGCATGGCGCGGTCGAGGCCGTAGCCGACGATTCGCTGCAGATGGCGGATGCGGTCATCGCCAACCTTGCCCCCGATCTTGTCGCGCCAGTCCAGCGCCTGCTTGCGGATGCGCGGGTCGTCGAAAGCTGCCACCGGGGCGCCGCCGAACTTGGCGTCGATCCCGTTGGTGGGGTGATAGATCGAGGTGCGCAGGTCTGCCTGGGTGCGGGGCGCCAGCCCTTGGAAGTCGCTGCTGTCCAGGAAAGCCAAGATCACGGCTCGGAACTTGCCCTGCGCAGCTGTGCCGCGCGGGCTCGCGGCCGAGAAGGCCGCGATGTAATCCGGCGAGCCGATGCGAATGCCGCTGTCGCTGCTCCAGAACCTGACTGCGCCCTTGCCGCGTCCGACATAGTGGTATTCGCGGATGCTGCCGTCGGCCAGCCGACTCCGCACTTTGTGGATGCCCTGAAGGTTAACCCGCGTCATCGTCGAACCACCTGTCTACCGCTGACCGGGCCTTTTCGTCCGGAACCGCCTTGGCCGGAAGTATGCGGATCGTGCCCTCGGCTGTCACCTCGATCACGGCAGCCGGATCCACGGCCCGCGCAGCCGAGATGACGCGCTTGATGCGGGCCTCGGTCATGCGGGGGTGAGAACCCATCAGGCTGCCTCCTCAAACTTCCCGGTCTGGTCGCCCCAGGTGGACCAGCCTGCGCGCTGCTTGCGGCTGAACAGCTCCAGCCGCCGCGCCTCGGGCATCAGCTGCTCGGCCGCGGCGAAGGCCTCGTCCGGCTTGCGGCTGTGTTCGCGGACCTTGCCCTCGATCACCGACCGGACGCTGCGGGTGGTGCGGGGATTGCCGCGCGCGCCGATCAGGAAGGGCTCGCCCGCGCAGCGCAGGATGTAGCCGGTGCCGAAGGCGAGCTTGCCCTTGCGGGTGCGCTTGGCCCAATGGCCAGCCGTCTTGAAGGTGAAGCCCCAGGCGTCCAGCACGGCGAAGGCCTGCGGCAGCATCGGGTTCGTGGCCCAGAGCCACAGCAGGCAGTCGTCGGCTGCCAGCACGCTGACCGGCAGCGACGCCACCCAGCCGAGCGGCTGGCAGCTGTACTGCCCGCCGGCGCCCTTGGCCGTGACGCCCTTGTCGCTGCGGACCGCAAAGGACCAGGGCGGGTCCGCCATGATCAGCCCGAAGCCGCCGGCCGGGCGCAGGTCGAAGAACTGCTGCAGGATGGTCATCCGTCCACCTCAAGCGGTAGGCGTTCGGTCCGCATCATCTGCAGCGCGCTGGTCGGGGTTACGGCGAAAGCACGGCGGCTGCCGATCTCGACATCCTCGTCATCCCAGTCGCTGATCAGGTCCTGCGCCTTGATGTCGGCCGCATGGTCGATCGCCGCAGCCTCATCCTCGGCGGCGATGATCAGGGTGGCGGTGCCACTGCGCGTAACAGTGACATCGACCGTCACGCGGAACAGCTTGTAGTCCTCGGGCACGTCCAGCGGCAGGCGCAGCCCTGCGGCCGCCAGCGCCTCGGCCGCACGTCCGAAGCCGGGTAGGTTGGCAAGGGCGTGAAGGTCGACCTGAGCGGCAGGGGTCATTGCCAGCCCCCTTGCCCAGGCGGCGGGTCCTGCGGCTCGTTCCAGCGATCGAGCGTTTCCTGCATAGCGACCTTCACCTCGGCGCGGGCAGTGTTGCTGATGTACTGTGAGCGGTTCCCGCCCCAAGTGTAGAGGGAGAACGGCACCCGCTGGCCCGCCGCCGCCGTCAGTTCCTTGTCGATCAGACGGGCAATCTTCTGAAGGCGCCGTGCGATGGCAACCTGCTGTTCATAGGTAAGGCTGGTCATGGCGTGGCCTCTCCGATCCGGATCGTTACGGGCGCGACACGCTCGCCTTCCTCGGGCAAGGCGTGGTCCACCGCATCCTGCTGGTCAGCGAAGGCCATCAGGTAGGCCGAGAACTCGGCGATCTTGCCGTCGGCGCCGAGCACGGCCCAAGCCTGAACCTCGGTCGCGGGTGCGTCGGGGGCTGGGCTGGTCATGATGCCCCCCGTGCCGTTGCGGCCATGCGGCGCAGTTCGGTCACTGCGTCCTCGATGGCAAGGCCCGCCTTCAGGCTTTCGGCGACTTGGTCCACGCGGGACAGCAGGGTCAGGTGATCCGCCGTCAGCCGCGCGACCTGCGCATAGACGAAAGGCACCCCGAGATCGGGCACGACCGTCATGGCGCATCCTCCATCTGGCTCAGCGCCGTGCGGGCCTTGTGCAGCCAGGCCGAGATCATGTTGGCCACGCCGCTGGTGCAGCTGACCGAGATCCCGTGCAGCCGCATCCGTTCGGGCGTGGCGCCCAGGGTGACGCGTGCCCCATGTTCGCGGCGCAGGTAGCCGACCAGCTCCTCGGCCGCGGTCTGGCGCGCCTGGTGCCGGGCGTACCAGCCATGCCCGCTGGTCGGGGCGGTGGCGGGCGGCAGCTTGGCCAAGCGGGCGGCAATCTCGTCGATCGCGGCGCGCAGGACGTCGGCGGCGGGCGGGGGTGAAATCCTTTTCTGGCGCGTCATCACAGCCCCCATGCCAAGGCGGCTGCGACAACGATCGCCAGCCCGACGATAGCGCCCAGCACATAGGCGATCACCACATAGGCATCGTCGTCGTCGTGCATCCCGTATATCGGCCTACGCAGCGCGTGGCGGTCGAAGTCGTCCCGCGCCTCGTTGTCGCCCACGGCATGGACCGGAATGCCCGGGTCGTCAGGTTGGCGGGGGTGATCGTGACGGTAGGTCATGCCGCGATCCTTTCCGACCAAGCGCCCCGGCGTTCCGAGCCCTCGAACCGGGCTGTAGGCGGTGCGGCTGGCTCATCGGCACAGATGCCACATTCCGCAGCCTTCAACCGATCGAAATTATGATCCAGTTTGTCTGCGTCGAGGCGCGTGGAGTAAGCGAAATGCGGAGCTGCCCATAAAGGCAGATAGTAGAAGGGGTTAAGAGTATGGGCGAGGTGACGGGTGCGGTGGAAGAGAGGCTGCAGCAGATTGAGCGGCGGCTCGATTGCCTCGAAAAGATGCTTCGCACCACGCCCCTTGCTGAGCCGAGCCGGCATGACGCCGTCAGGCTTGCTGACGCTCTTTCGCGTTTGATGCTGAGCTTTCAGGACGCATTGCAGGCGAGCCATTGTCATCCTGAAGGGGGGCAGGGATCTGACGAGCTTGCCCGCAGCTTCGCAGAACTGGACGAGATCATGATGCGGATCTTCAATCGAGACGCAGGTCGCGTCCACTGACGCTGCCCCGTCGCTGACCTGTCCGGCAGCCAGCGGGCGCATTTGAGGCGACTTGGAGCTTAGCTCCTGAAGGGCGGTCATGATCATGCCACCGTCCTCCCGCCCGTGGCCGCACTGGCGCGGCGGTGGCGCAGGTCGGCGCCGGCGACAAGCCAGGCGACGTGGCGGTGCAGCTCGGGCGCGTCCAGCGCGGCGCGCGGGTCGCGGATCAGGTCGCGTGCTTCGGCGACTGTGGCGGGTTCGGCCTTGGCGGTGCGGTCCGCTTCGGCCACCAGCGCTGCCGGGTAGAGGACGTCATACAGCTCCGGTTGCGGTTCGATCTGGAAGACGCCGGCGTTGGCCGACGGCTGAGTGGGTTCGCTCGCCAGCACATCCGGGGGAAGATCAAGGAGGCTGCGCACCCGAACGATGCGGGAGTACAGCGGACGCAGGATCATGGCGATGTGGCGCGGGGCGGGGTGAACGGCAGGCGCCCGGGGCGGGGTCGTCGTGGGGGTGTCCATCTGGACCTCCATCGAGTTGCAGGGGCCGGAGAGTCAGCGAGGGCTGCGCCTCCGGGATACTACCGGAGGCGGCATGTCGCTCCGGAGTAAGAAGGACTATCTGCGGTAAATATACCGTAGTCAATAGAGAAGCGGTTTAATTACCGCGAAAGCTGTTGCCCGCTGATTCGGACGTGCTACAAGGGCAGGGCGGGCGACAGCAAAAAGCCCGCCAGTGAGGGCGGGCGAAGGGATGAAGCCGTGGATACTCGTCAGCGTGATCTGAAGCTTGCGTTGTTCTTCAGCGGCCTCTCATTGGTTCTGGCTGTGACCTCCCTAGCGCTGGCGATGCGGTCGATCTGGGGTCAGTGCTTCTGACCGTCGGCCCATTCCCAGATGAACTCCACGTCAGACACGCGCGTCACGCCCTTCGTCAGCAGGGTAACCATGTTGCTGTCGCCAGGAGTAAAGCCATGCGCACTCCTTTGAGATCCTGCTGGCCCGAGTGCCCGGAGAAAGTTGGTTTCGCGGGCTTCAGGAAGGTGTGCTTTCAACTTGGATTCTCCCCAAGCACTACTTTCCTCATAAGCGTCTTCTAATACGAGGACGGCCCGATGTTTCTTGCTGACGCGGGCGCCGGTCACCCTGGCCGCGACTGGCTCAAGGTTGCGAAAGATGAAAGTTTGGGCGTCCCACCCTGCGGGCCCTTCTCCTATCCGGTAATGCGAGAGTTCAACAACGAGGTCCTTGCGCTTCATGCGCTTGCTGTCGTTCTGCGCTAGGCGCCACGTAAACGCCGCGCTTACCGCGGCACCAATAGCACTGGCTGCGGACACAACTAGCGCCAAACGCGCTTCAGTCCACCATTCACTCATTGTCCTCAGCCTGCACCGCCAGCGCGTCCAGCATCTGCGCCGCGACTACGTCGCCCTTCTGCTCACGCTCCGCCGCAGTCTTGCGCAGCCACTGTCCTAGCTCGCTCACGCTGATCTTGCCCGGGTTCTCCGCTGCCACGCACAGCACGGCGAACACCTCGTCCAGCGCCGCCTCCAACTGATCGGGGTCTCGGATGGTGGAGGTCATGTGTGATCGACGTTGTACAGCAACCTGTCTTTCCGGTCAGGTAGACATGCGGTTGAAGGTTCTGGTCTTGTTCTCGTATTGCGCGAGGGAGGATTCGAGATGACAGATGATGAAACGGCTGCCGCATTTGCCATGCTGGACTGCAACGGGAAGGCGGCCGTCCGCTTCATTGTTCTGCGTCTCGCTGGCTGTCCAGCAACCCTTGGATCAGCGCCTGAACGGCGGCCTTATGCGCCGGCGAAAGAAGGTGATACTGAGGAGGTAGGCTGTCTGCCTGGTCGCCCTCACCTGTAAGGAGCCAACTCGGGCTAACCCCTAAGGCGTTAGCGACAGCATATATCTTTGGGGTGGTCGCGCCCCCATTCTTTCCTGCCTCGACCGCCCGCCGCCAGTTTCGGATAGTGTCGGTTGACCCGGTAGCCGTCATGGAGACGCTACGATCTGACAGCTTCCCACCCGCGGCATTGTCCGCAGCTATCACAGCATCGATCCGTTCAACTACATCAGCAAGTTTCATAGCGGGGAAAATACCGCACAAGAGACTGGCGGGGCAGCGGTAAACGAACCGTTGACAATGCGGTAATGTAACCGCATATAGGGCGCATGGACATTCATGCACTTCTTGAACGCGCCGACGCCTACAAGGCTGCAGCTGGGATCGCTGACGACACGACGGTCTCTTATCGCGTGTTCTCCGACACCAAGAAGCTGGCAGCTTTGCGTCAAGGCGCGGACATAACTGTTCGCCGCTTCAACGCAGCCATGGCCTGGTTCGATGAGAATTGGCCCGCCCGGTCGGAAGGATCGTAGCGATGATTGCGGCTGCGTCGACCAGTGCGACTTGCGTTGATGTCCTTCCGTCACCTCAGCCTCTCTTTTCCTTCAACCACCAACCTCTGAGCCCCAACATGACCCCGCTTCCTCTGACCCCGCGTGACCGGGTTAGCCCCGCGCGTCCGCAAATGTCCTTTCCTCCCTCTGGCGGCCGTGGCCGTTCCCGTGCTGCGGCCCGCCGGGCCCATGCCTGGGTGGGCATGCCCGCCCGCCGCCGCGACGAGTTCCTGACCAGCTGGTCGCGGTTGATGATCGCCAGCTTCGGATCGGTGAGTGAGTGCGCCGAATGGGCGGGCGTCAGTGAGCCCTGCGTTCGCAACTGGCTTGAAGGCTTTCACCGTCCCTGTGGCGACATCGTGGCTCAGGCCGCGCTGACGTTGCCCGACTTCGCCCGGATCATCGGGGAAGGGTGATGCGAGATCAGGTCGCCTCGGGGCGCGGGAAGGGTGGGGGCGCAGTCCCTGGCCGAAACCCCGCCACGGTTTCGGAGCGCCCCGAGGTGGGTCGAAGCGAAGCCGAGACCGTGGAACCTGCGGCTGGCCCGGCCGAGAGCTGCCTTTCGGCGGCGGGGCACCCCTGCAATCCAACGGAGGACCGCGCTGATGGCCACCCGTGAACTGATTCCGCTGCTCGGGGTGCGATGCGTTCGCCGGTTCGAGCCGGATACCGAGGGCATTCTTGCCCGCCTAATCAAGGAGAGCACGATGGACGAAGGCACTGCAAAATTCATGTTCAGCATGGGCGACCGTGTACAGATGGCGGAGAGCACCGAGGTCGGCACCGTCGTCGGCAGGGCTGAGTATCAGGCCAGCGAGAACCACTATTTCGTCCGCTACCGCGCCGGCGACGGCCGCCAGACCGAGTGCTGGTGGGGCGAGTCCGCGCTGGCCGCCGCCGAAGACTGATCCTGCCTGCGCCGGGCGCGGGGCAGCTGCCGCCCCGCCGCGCATCTTCCACCCCCATCCGTCCCGGTTCGCCGGTGCGGGTCCAGCCGCGGGGGCGGTGCCGTCTCCTCCTCCCTCCCCCGGATCGCCCCCGCGGCACAGGCCAGAAGGTTTTCGCCCATGACGACCCCCGCCAAGCTGTCCCTGCACGACCACGCGCTGATCCACGCGCTGCACGTCCTGGCGCTGGCGCCGTGGGACATGGCCGAGGGCGAACAGCAGATGGTGCGGTCGATCCTGCGCGACGTCCTGGACGGCGCGGACCGGCGCAACCCGCTGCTGGCGCCGCTGGCCGATCAGGCCGACCGCATCCTGCGTACCCGCGGGCCGATCGTGTCACTGCAGCACGAGTGCCGCGCGGCCTGCCACCAGTTCAACCGCCTGCGGCTGGCCGCCGCTTGGGCGAACATCAACGGAGAAGGCCGATGACCGACCTGACCATCCGCCTGGACCAGCTGGACGCGCTGGCAGGCCTGCTGCCCGACGCCACGCCGCCGCGCACGGTGGCCGATATCGCCCGCTGGGGCGTCGAGATGCGGCCTGCGGTGTCCGAAGGGCCCGTAGCTGTCACCCTCTCGTCCGAGATGGACGACAGCAAGCTGGCCGAGCATCTGGCATGGCTGACCGAGCGCGCGGTCCATGGTCCGGCGGGCAGACCGGCCATGCTCGCCGAAGACGCTGCCCCGCTAGCTGATGCAGAGGCACCGTCGCCAGCAGCTGAGGGGGCTCGTCTGTCGTCCGAGCGTTCGAAGGCGGAAGAAGGCAGCGCGCCCCGCGCTCGCCATCTTCCGGGTGACGTCACGGAATGGACCGACGACGAAAAGCAGCTGCTCGAGCGCATGTGGACCGAGGGCGCCTCGCTTGCCGAGATATCGTCCGCGCTGCCGGGCCGCACTGTGCGCAGCGTCGGAGAAAAGCGCCGGAAGATCGGCCTGCCCGCGCGCGCAACGTCGGCGGTGGCGCGGCGAGAGGCGGCAGCTGCTCCGGCCGCCGACGCGCTTTTGCCGCCGGAAGCCGCCTCGCATGAGATGTCGGAGGAGGCGGCGCCTGCCGCCACCGTGGCCGCACCGGCTGCAGCCTCCCCGGCAGCCACCTTGCCTGCCGCGCCCATGGTTAAAGAGCCGGTTGCCCTGACGTCGGCAATGCCCACGGCGCGCCCGAAGGCAGCGAAGCCGGTCTCCGGAGTGGACGCGATCCTGGAAGCCTTGGCCGAGCTGGACGACAGCTTCGAGGCCGACGATGACAAGCTGCTGGTCGAGCAGCGCTATGTCGGTGCTGGGTTCCCCGGGATCGCCGAAGAACTGGGATGTGACGAAGAAACGGCCAAGGCCCGCTGGCGCGCGATCCTCAAGTGCCGCGTGCAGAACAAGGGCGGCATCCTGACCCAGAAAGGCTGGGCCGACCTGCGCGCCGCGGTCACCCGCCGCGCCGCAGACGCGGTGGGGGGCTGAGCCGTGGCATCAAGCACCAGATGTGAGGATGAAGGGCGCACTCCTCTCGAAAACCATCTTAGTCGTGAAAATGCGATGCTGCGCCGTCGCCTTGATATTCTCGATGCCGACGTCCGATTGCTCGCCCGTTCGTTGCACCGGGTGAGAAAGCGGCTCGAAGATCTGTCGCAAGCAGAGGGGATCAGTCGGTGATCATCCGCCTCTCAAGCTTGAAGATAAGATCTTCCAGCGGTTCCATTTCGTCTTCTATGTCGTCGTCGGTGATGTTGGCCGCGGGATCCGCCTCGCGCCGCATGCGCATGAAAGCTCGTTCCTTCTCTGCGGCTTCGCGCATGTCTGCGATGACGATTTGGCGCATGCCCGGGAACTTGTCGTCGATTGTGTCCAGAACGGCGAGAAGGGCTACCTGCAGTGCGGCGGTGACGCGCCTGTGGTCTTGGTGCAGTCCGTACATATTTTCGATATCGTCGGCTATTTCGCTCGTCGCGTCTTCGCTTGGTTTGGTTTCCATCCCGCTTGGTCCTTTTCGTCGTGGGGTGGTTATGGGCACCGGGGCGCAATCCCGGTGCCCAGCATTAAACGGTTTCTTCAGAACAGCGGTAGGCAGCCGTGGAACGGGCGGCCGGCCATGATGCGCGAAGACGCCCGTGTTGCCGAGGCCCATGCGCTTCCCATCGCCGAGGTGGTAGACCGCCTCGGGCTGCAGGGCCTGAACCGTACCGGCGGCGAGCTGGTCGGCCCGTGCCCCCAGTGCGGCGGCACAGACCGCTTCGGCGTCAACCTGCAGCGCGGCGTGTTCCAGTGCCGCAAGGACTGCGGCGCGAACTGCAAGGGCGACCAGATCGCCCTGGTTCAGTTCGTCCTGAACAAGAGCTTCCCAGAGGCGCTGGAATGGCTGGTCGGCCCGCGGGAGGAACTGTCCTCGGCCGAGCGCCGCGAGATCGAGCGCAAGGCCGAGGCGAACCGCCGCGCCCGTGCCGAGGCCGAGGCCCGCATGCGCCGCGAGTCGATCGCGGCCGCCCGGGACATCTGGTCACGCTCGACCGATGCCGAGGGCTCGCTGGTGCGCGACTACCTGGCGCACCGGGCCATCACCGGGCAGCTGCTACCCGCGATGCCCCGCTGCCTGCGGTTCATGGCCGACTGCCCCTATACGGTGCCCGATGAAGACCAGCGCGGCCGCTGGCGCATCGTCCATCGCGGTCCTGCGATGATCGCGGCCGTGCAGGGACCTCAGGGCGACCTGACGGCGGTCCATCGCACGTGGATCGATCTCGGCCAGCCGTCCGGCAAGGCGGTGATCGTGGACCCGCTGGGGCGGCGCGCCGACCTGCCCGCGAAGAAGGTGCTTGGGTCAAAGAAGGGCGGCGCGATCCGCCTGAGCAGCCCGATGAACGCCACCACGCTGGTAATGGGCGAGGGGATCGAGACGACGCTGTCGGGGCGGATCTCCGAGCATCACCGGTCCGTCTCGGCCTTCTGGGCAGGGGTGGACCTCGGCAACATGGCCGGCCGGCGGAAGCTCGGCGAGGGCCTGAAATACGCCGGCATCCCTGATCTCGACGATGACGAGGCCTTCGTGCCCCCGGTGCAGATCACCCGGCTGATCTTCATCCAGGACGGGGACAGCGATCCGAAGCTGACCCGCGCCAAGCTCGAGGCCGGGCTGCGCCGGGCCATGATCAAGCGCCCCGGCCTGACCAGCGAGATCGTCTATGCCGGCAGCGGCCGCGACCTGAACGACGTGCTGCGGGGCGGCCGATGAGCGAATACGAAGACCTTGGTCCGAACCGCGCCAGCGAAATCATGGCGCAAGGCGAGCCGGTCGATCTGCCGGAGGGCCTTGCTCCGGCCGAGCCAACCGCGCCTCAGGATGCAGACGAAAAATCGGCATGGGGCGGCGATGATGCTTTCCCCGGGGACGATCTTCCACCCCCTGCACCCCCTGCAGAGGGTGAGCCTGACGATCCTGCGAGGGACTGCGCGGCCTATCCGCTGAACGATATGGGCAATGGCAAGCGCTACGTCTGCCACTTCGGCGAGGACGTGAAGCTTGTTCCGCGGATCGGATGGCACGTGTGGAACGGCGCGATCTGGCAGCATGACCCCGACGAGATCGAAGTCAGGCGACGTGCCCAGGAACTCGGAGGGCTGATCGAGCGCGAGATCCCGCATGTCGTGCTCGAGGACTGGCAGATGAAGACCCTCGCGGACGGTCAGGCGCTCAAGCGCCGCGCCCGCGAGTTGGAACGCGCCCTGGAGGCGGGCGGCCCCGCGGCCGATGCGGCCCGAGATGAGCTGGCGCGGATCGATGGTCCGCTGAGCCGGCTGCGCGGGGTGGAAAAGATCCTGAACTCGGTCCGGAAGGATCACCATGGCTGGGCCAAGACCAGCGGCAACTCCGGCCGGATCGACGCGGCTCTGAAGGAAGCGACCGTCAGCCTTGCGATCAAGCACGACGCGCTGGATGCCTCACCCCTCGACATATGCTGTCAGAACGGCGTCCTGCGGTTCGGGGTCGACAAGGGCAATCCGGCCGAAGGCGACTTCGGCGCCGGCGCGTCGGTGGAGCTGGTGGCGCATGATCGCGGCCAGCTGATGACCAAGCAGATGCCGGTGGTCTATGACCCGGATGCCCGTGCGCCGAAGTTCGAGGCCTTCCTGAGGCGCATCCTGCCTGATCCCGAGATCCGCGGCTTCATCCAACGCTGGTTCGGCCTGTCCATGACGGGCCTGACGGGCGAGCAGAAGCTGGTCTTCCTTTACGGCCTTGGTGCCAACGGCAAGTCCGTCCTGGTGGACCTGATCGCCAAGATCCTCGGCGACTACTCGGCCACTGCCAAGATCGAGACCCTGACAGGGCAGGGCAAGCGCGATGGCGCGGCGCCCACGCCGGACCTGATCCCGCTGATGCGAGCCCGCCTGGTGCGGGCGTCCGAGCCCGAAGAAGGCGAGCGCTTCCGCGAGGCGTTGATCAAGGAATTGACCGGGGGCGAGCCGATCAACGTGCGGCCGAACTACGGCGAGTTCATCGCGGTGCTGCCGGTCTTCAAGCTGACGATCCAGGGCAACCACAAGCCCGAGATCCGGGGGCGAGACGACGGCATCTGGCGGCGTTTCCTGCTGGTGCCCTTCGACGTGACGATTCCTGCGTCCGAGCGAGATCCCGATCTGGGTGCCAAGCTCTTCGAGGAGCGCTCCGGCATCCTGAACTGGCTGGTCGACGGGCTTCTGGCCTACCTGGAAGGGGGCTTGCGCGAGCCGGCGGCCGTGATGTCGGCCACGCAGGAGTACCGCGAGGAGAGTGACCCCCTCGGCCACTTCCTCGAGAGTGCCTGCGTCGTCAGCGGACAGCCCGAGGACAGCGAGTTCGTGCGGGATCTGGTTCAGGCCTTCCAGTTCTGGCAGGACGAGCAGGGCGGGGCTGTCTGGCAGCCTGGGACTGTCCAGCGGCAGTTGAAGGACAAGATGCGCCGCTGGGTGAGCCCGACGACGGGCAAGAAGTTCACCGAGCGCAAGTCGAATGGCGTCATGCGCTACGACGGCATCCGCTTCACCGACGTCTTCGGACCGCGCTTCCGCGCTGCGCCGCGCGACAGCCAGGGACGTCCGATCGCCGGCAAGACGAGCGAGGGAGGTGGCTTCGGTGGTTACTGAACCCCGCACCCCTGTCTCTGATCTGCGATCAGGGATGATCCTGCCTCCCTCCGGGGAGAACAGGGAGCCTGAACTTCCCCCGCTTTCTGCCACAAAAACAAGGGGCGCGGGGCCGCAGGGAGTGCAGGGAGTCAAATCCGCCCCTTCGCATACGCGCGATATGAAGGGGCTTGGGGCTGACGGGTTCTCTTATGCGTAAGGGGACGTTTTGCCTCCCTGTACTCCCCGCCTTCACCTTCCTCATTGATATGCCTCAACAATCCACCTCTTACAGCCCTCCCTGTTACCTCCCTAACCTTCCCCCCTTTCCTCCCTTCCTCCCTGAAAAGAACAGCGAAAAGACAACAGGTGGTGTACTCGTGAAGCAGGAACGCAATATCTTGAGCATGAGGGTTGAGGATCAGCGGCCGCGCCACGCCGAGTTCCTGGAAGCCGAACGGCAGCGGATGGCCCGGGTCGCCGCTGCTGCCCGTCTGGTCTCGGGCGCGACGGTTCCTGCCCAGTGCGGCGGCCGGATCATCCCCGCGCCGGGGCGCGGCCCCTTCCGGGTCGAGCCGCAGGCCGAGATGGTGCCGAACGGTACGGACGCGCGCGGGCAGGACAAGTGGGCCGAGAAGGAAGGCGGCTTCGCCGGCTGGAACCCCGTCCGTCAGATGGACGTGTTCGACCTGATGGAAGCGTCGGCGCGCCGGCGGGATGAGGATGTGCCCTTCACGCCGGCGCAGGTCGCTGTCGCCCGGCACTACCGCGCCCTGGTCGAGCGGCATGACGCCGGAGGCATCAAGTGCTCGGCGCTGGACGGGCGGACGTCGGGCGGCACCGGCCGGGACTTCATGGACGCCTACCTGTCGGAAGGGCGCGAGATCGACGCCATCCGGCGCCGCATCGGCACGGGTGCTGCCATGGTAGTCCGGCGCATCCGTCCCTCGGCCCGGGGCGAGGCCGCCCGGGCCACGATCCTCGATCGCGCGCTGGTGGACATGGTCTGCCTGGGCGACCGCTCCCTGTCCGATGTCCTGCGGGCGCATGGGTGGGCGGCCAAGGGCCAGACCCGCGATGCGCTGCGAGAGGCGCTGAGCGCGGCGCTGGACCGCATGATCGGACATCGGGGAGAAAAAACCTCTTGACCGCTTAGGTCCGTCCGTGAGAGGAGAATCACTAATATCTATCGGTGCGCCCGGCGGGATCATGTCCCCCGGGCGCACTGCGTTTCAGGATCAGGTGTGTAGCCGGCAGTCCCTTCGCTGATGCGGGGGCAGCTATCCCGTGGCAGCCTTTTGATCGGCAAGGGCGACCGGCCCGCCTGCCACGGCCCACATACCAGCGGAAGCCATCGTGCCGCGATGTGTTGAACTGCGGTCCGGTGCCGCGGCGCAGGGTTGCCCGGTGACCAGCGGGTTGGGAGACCCGCACTCGCGAGCGAGCGCGACTGGAGGGCGGCTGAGATCGGTCAGGCCGCGCGGCGGCGCCGGGGTCGAGCCCCACTGCCACAGGCCGGGGGCATTTGGGTCCTTCCGAGCCCCCGGAGCTATACGGGGCCGCGAGGCGCGATGGTTTCGTCTCGGTTAACGATTGAAAAAGCCTTAACGGAGTTGCCCTGGAGTTGGTAAGGAGATGGCTGGTCTGAACACCACGGAGCTTGCGGCACGGCTGGCCGTGTCGAAGGCGCGGGTCAGCCAGTATGTCAGCGAGGGCAAGCTGGACGGCTGCTACGTCGGCGAAGGCCGCGCGCGCCGCTTCGATCTTGACAAGGTGGCGCATGCCCTGGGGCGCAACCTGCATCCGGGGCAGATGCTGGGGAACGGTTCAGCCACACGCGAGGCACTGCGCCAGATCAGCAGCGATGAACCCCCTGCCGCCGCGCCGCGATCCAAGTTCGACGGACAGCTGCCGGCGAGCGACTCTGATCGCTATGAGCTGGCGCGCACGCTCAAGGCCGAGGAAGAGGCGCGCCGCCTGCACCGCCAGAACAGGGCGGAAGAGGGGACCTGGGTGCTGGCCGAGGAGGTCGAGCGCCGCACCGCCCGCGCCATGGCGCAGGAGATCGCCCAGTTCGAGACAATGCTACGTGATGGCGCCCGGTCCGTCGCCGACGCCTTCGGCGTGGATGCCCGGGCAGTTCGCAAGGTCCTGATGGACCAGTGGCGGGTCTATCGCGCGCAACGATCGGCCGAGGTGACCGCCCAAGCGGGCGCGACGCCCATGACGCCAGACGAGGAGGGGGCGAACGTCTGATGGGTTTCCTGGCATCGGCCGAGGCCGCCATTCTGCGGGGCCTTGCGTCGGCCATGGTGCCACCGCCGCCGCCGGACATCACGCGCTGGTGTGAGGAGAACATCGTCTTCGACGAGCGGTCGCCGATACCGGGGCCGTTCCGCATCGAGCGCTTCCCGTTCCTGCGGGAGATCCACGAGGTGCTGAGCCCAGAGCATCCGGCCCGCGAGGTCACGGTCCGCGGCAGCGCCCAGTGGGGCAAGACGGTGTCTCTGCTGAACCCAACCGTGGCCGCCTGGCACGAATACGGGCCGCTCGACAGCCTGGTGGTGCACCCGACCACCTCGTCGGCGACCGAATGGGTGCGCAACAAGTGGATGCCGATGCGCCGGCAGGCCGCGAGCCTGCGGGACATCTTCGGCGAGGGGCGTGGGGAGCAGACCGACACGCTCTTCAACCAGGAGACCATCCGGCGGGACGGCTCACTCAAGGTGGTCAGCGCGGGCTCGCCCGATGACCTGGCGGGGACCACCCGCCGGCTGGTGATCATGGACGATGCGGCAAAGTTCGAGATGACGCCGAAGGGAGATCCCGAGCAGCTTGCGGCGAGCCGGGCCTCCGGTTTCGAGGATGCCAAGATCGTCCGCATCTCGACGCCCCAGATCGTCGGCACCTGCCGGATCACCCGGGCGTTCGCGCGCAGCGACCAGAGGTTCTACCACGTGCCATGCCCGCACTGCGGCAACATGGCGCCGCTGACCTGGGAGAACTTCCGGCGCAACATCGAGCCGGAGCGGCTGCATGCGGCGCATTTCACCTGCGAGGCCTGCGGCTGCCTCATCACCCACAGCCACAAGGCTGCGATGGTGGCAGCGGGGAAATGGGTTCCCAGCAACCCGCGTGGGGACCACCCGGGGTTCCACCTGTGGCGGGCCTACGTGCCGCAGCGGGACTGGGCCTCGATCGCCGTCGAATACGCCCAGGTAATGGGCTGGACCGGCCTGACGGTCCAGCAGGCCACGGAGGAGGCGATCCGGAGCCAGGTCGAGCAGGCGACCGAGCAGACCTTCTGGAACGACGTCCTGGGCCTGCCCTTCGAGATGGCGTCGAAAGGGCCGGACTGGGAAGCGCTGCGCGACCGCGTCGAAAACGCCGAGCCGGGGCAGTTCCTGTCACGCGGCGTCGTTCCCGCATGCGGCGTCCTGCTGACGGCCGGGGTCGACTGTCAGCTCGACCGCATCGAGGTCAGCGTGGTGGCATTCGGGCGCGACTACCGCCGTTGGGTCGTGGATCATATCGTGATTCCGCACCACATCAGCGACGATGATGGACGGCAGGCGCTGGATGCGCTGCTGAAGGCAACCTGGCGGACGTCACTCGGCCTGCGTCTGCCGCTCGACATGATGGCGGTGGACGAAGGCTCCTATACCGAGGATGTGCGCTCCTGGGCCAAGCGGCACCCGTGGACACGGGTCATCCTGATCAAGGGCTCATCCTCCGCCAACGGCCCGATCCTCCGGCCGCAGTCGGAGCGCAAGACCAACGGCCAGCAGATCAGGCGCCAGAAGCGCAGCTGGATGCTGAACGTCAGCCAGATCAAGGCCGACTTCTACGGCTGGTTGCTGAAGGACGATCCTGCCGAGCGTGGCTATGTCGCCTTCGCCATCGGCCTTGGGGACGAGTACTACCGGCAGATAACTGCAGAGGTCCGGGTTCTGAAGCGCGCCAGTTCCGGGGTGATGGTGTCACGGTGGGAGCTGGTCGAACCGAGCCGGCGCAACGAGTGCCTGGACACGATGAACTATGCCGAGGCAGCCGCTCGCAAGAAGGGCTGGAGCGCGATGACCTGGGAGCAGTGGGACCAGCTCGAGGCCGAGCGCGGCGTGGCGCCGCCTGAAGATCAGGGAGACCTGTTCGATGCGGTGTTGCCCGCAGTCCCGCTATCCGTGCGGGCTGCCCCGCAGGAACCTTCGACCGCCCCCGACCAGGGAAGAGCCGATCCCGACCCGGGAAAGCTGGTCAAGGGCGGCTGGCTCGGCGACCGTAAAAAGAAGTGGATCTGATGGCCATGACCTATGATGAGGAAGTGGAACTGCGGGCCGCCATTCCGGCCCTGCGCCTGGCCATCGTCAGCGGCACGACGCGCGTGACCTATGATGGCAAGACCGTCGAATACCGTTCAATCAGCGAGATGCGCGCGGCCCTGCGGTTCGCCGAGGACACGCTTGCGGGGCCTGACGCGGTGTCGCGCCGGCCATCCTTTGCCACCACACGCTTCTCGCGCGGGCTCTGATGGAGGTCCGGCTCAACCTTTTTGACCGCGCACTTGCGGCGGTTGCCCCGCGCGTCGCGGCGAAGCGATATGCCGCGCGGGTGTCGCTGGCCAACCTGTCCCGAGCCTATGAAGGCGCGTCAGGCAGCCGGGCGACGGCAGGCTGGCGCACCACGGCCGCGTCCTCGGATGCGATCATCGCGTCGGACGGGGCGACGCTGCGGGAACGGTCGCGCGATCTGGCCCGCAACAACCCTTATGCGGCAAAGGCGCTGCAGGTGCTGGTGAACGCGAGCGTCGGCTACGGGATCCGGCCCCGTGCCAAGGGGCAGAACAAGCGGGTGGCCGATCGACTGAATGTCCTCTGGGAGCAGTGGGCGGCCGTCTGCGATGCCGACGGTCATACGAACTTCGATGGGGTGCTGGGGCTTGTCGTCCGGCAGATGTTCGAGGGCGGTGACGGGTTCCTGATCCGGCGCTGGCGGCCGGCGTCTGCGGGTCTGCCGCTTCCGTTTCAGCTCGAGGTCCGCGAGGCCGAGCACCTGGACGAGGCGCGGGTTTCCTACGGGCCACAAGACCGCATCAACCAGGGCATCGAGTACGACGCCGGCGGACGGCGGGTGGCCTACTGGATGCACCAGGAGCACCCCGGCGACACCCACCGCTCGGTGATGGTCGGCTGGGGGTCGAAGCGCATCCCGGCCAGCGAGGTGGCGCATCTGTTCGAGCGACAGCGGACGCAAAGCCGCGGCGTGCCGTGGGGTGCGCCGGCGATGATCGCAATCCGCGACCTGGACGACTGGATGCTGGCCGAGCGGGTGCGGAAGAAAACCGAAGCCTGCATGGTGGGCGTCCTTATCGGCGAGGACACCGAAACCACCAGCGCAAAGCCCGGGATGCTGGGTGTCGATGGTCGGCCAGTCGAGGGCTTTGAACCCGGAATGCTGGCCTATGCCAGCGGCGCCCGGGACGTGAAGTTCAACCAGCCGGCAGCGACCGCTGGCGTCTACGAGTGGAACTCGGTGCAGGGTCACGCCATCGCGGCGGGCTACCGGGTGCCGTACGAGCTGCTCACGGGCGACCTGAAGCAGGTGAACTTCAGCAGCTCGCGCGTCGGCATGAACGAGTTCCGCAGCATGATCGAGGTGCTGCGCTGGCAGACGATCATCCCCATGGCCTGCGAGCGCGTCTGGTCGTGGTTCTGCGAGGCGGCCTACATCGTGGGCATCATCCCGACGCCCCATGTGCCGGTCGAGTGGGATCCGCCCGCCTTCCCGTCGGTCAACCCGCTGCAGGATGCGCAGGCTGACCTGCTGGAGGTACGGGCGGGCTTTGCCTCGCTGCCGCAGATGATCGCCAAGCGGGGCTATTCACCGGATGCGGTAGCGACCGAGCAGGCCGAGTTCCTGGCGAAGGCCGCGGCGCTCGGGCTGATCTACGATTCCGACCCTGCGAAGGTGTCGAAGGGCGGGCAGGCGCAGCAGACGGACGCGCCCGGCCCCGCGGCAGCTGGAGCGGGTCAGCAATGATGCGGAGAAACGAGCTTTTGCAAATTGTCGGAATGGACGCCGAACGCTTCAACGTCCTGCGTCGGCGGGGGCAACTGCCGTTTGATCGGAAGAATGGCCGTAGCTGGCAGCAATTCACACTAGAGGATGCTTTTCGGCTTCGGCTTATGCAGGCTTTTTTGAGTGCGGGGGTTCGGGTGCTGGCAGCTCGGGATCTAGCGGCGACTACGGCAGTGGATTTCGAGGCGCTTGAAGGCCCAGTGGAAGACGTCATGGCTGGTATAATCGGGTATCCGGCTGAAGGCGAAGAGAACGAATATTATCCCTTCTCCGGTCCTGTCGCGGGGTTTCCCAAAAAGCCCTCATTACTGATTGCCGTCAATGCGACAGAGATTGCGCGGGTTTGCCTTCGCAGGACCGAACATCTCTTGGCGACAAGAAGTGTTGCGCAAAGCGATTCCGCAAGCGCGGCAGGCTTGCACTGACCACCTGACAGGAGTCCGACATGGCAGACAAGAACGGTCGGCAGATCGCCGTGCCGATGATGGCGCGTGCCGCCGAGGTGCAGATCGAGGCCACGAACGCCGAGGAGCGCACCATTGATGTGGTCTGGACCACGGGCGCCACGGTGCAGCGCGCCCGGTGGGACGGGTGGGATGATCGCGTCGAATATGACGAGGAACTGATCGTCTCTGGCAACGCGGTTCGGCTGGACCGGCTGAACGCCGGGGGCCCATTCCTCGACAGCCACGATGGGTACTCGCTGCGCAGTGTCCTGGGCTCGGTCGTGCCGGGATCGGTGCGTATCGTGGGGGGGCAGGGCCATGCGACCGTCCGCCTGACGGATGCCGAGGACGTGGCTTCGCAGGTTCGCAAGATCCTCGACAAGAGCATCCGGTTCGTCAGCGTGGGCTATCGCGTCCACCGCTACGACATCGAGAAGCGCGACGGCCAGCGTGAAATCTGGCGCGCCGTCGACTGGGAGCCCTACGAGATTTCGGCTGTGCCCATGCCCGCCGATGCCGGCGCGGTGATCCGGTCTGAGAAAGGATCGGCCCCGCAGACATTTCCCTGCGTCGTGACCCGGCACGACGTTCCCGCCGCCCCCGCGGCCCGAGGTCTGGAGACCACCATGAAAGACGACCCGAAGGCCGTCGCGGAGCACGACACCCGCGCGGCCGGCAACGACGACAAGAAGGAAACGCCCGTGACCGACGACAAGGGACGCGAGCGTCCGGCCGGCACGCCCGAGGGCGCCCCGCCTCTGACCGACAAGCAGCGTGCGGAGCTGCTGGCCGCCGAACGGCAGCGTTCGGCCGGCATCATGGGCCTGTGCGCCCGTGCGGGCATGGCCGACAAGGCGGAAAGCTACATCGAGCGCGGCGCCACGCTGGATCAGGTCCGCGCCGAGCTGTTTGACGCCCTGACCGAGCGGTCGGATGGCTATGGTCGCAAGCAGGAGCAGGCGCCGGCGATGGCCCGCGGCACTGGCGAGCGGGCCGAGCAGTTCCGCGGAGCCGTGGGCGAAGCGATCATGCACCGCATCAACCCGCGCACTCAGCTGAACGATGCCGCCCGCGAGTTCCGCGGGATGCGCATGGCGGAGATCGCCAAGCTGTGCCTGGAGCGGTCGGGCATCGACGCGCGGGGTCTTTACCCGCACGAGATCATCACCCAGGCGCTGAGTGCGCGGTCGGGCGTGGGCTATCACACCACCTCGGACTTTGCGCTGATCGTGGGCAACGTGATGAACCGCACGCTGCGGCAGGCCTACGAGGAAACCCCGCGGACCTTCACCGCCTGGGCGCGCCGCACCACCATGCGGGACTTCCGCGCTGTCACCCGCCTGCGCGGCTGGGAAGCGCCGGACCTCCTGAAGGTCAACGAGGCGGCCGAGTTCCAGTATGGCACCATCAGCGGCGCGGGCGAGACGATGGCGCTGGCAACCTATGGCCGGATCATCGCCTTCACCCGCCAGCTGCTGGTGAACGATGACATGGACGCCCTGGGGCGGATGCCGGAGCGCTTTGGCGTGGCGGCGGCCGACCTGGAGTCGGACATCGTCTATGGCGTCCTGCTGGCCAACCCCGTTATGTCGGACGGCAAGGCGCTGTTCCACGCCGACCACGGCAACATCGGCAGCGCCGCCATCATCAGCGATGCGTCCATCACCGCTGCGATGCAGGCCTTTGCCACCGGCAAGAACAGCCAGGGGCGCAGCATCGGCTTCCGGCCGAAATACATCATCGTGCCGCCCGGGCCGCGCGAGATGGAAGCCCGGCGCCTGCTGACCGCTGTCACCCCGGGCCGCGCGGCGGACGTGAACATCTACGCCGACTCGGGGCTGGAGATCGTGGTCGAGCCGCGTCTGATCCCGGCTTCCGGCCAGCATCCGTGGTTTCTGGCGGCCGATCCGGCGCGCGTGGACACCATCGACTACGCCTTCCTGGAAGGTCAGGAGGGCGTCTTCACCGAGACCCGTGCCGGGTTCGAGGTGGATGGTGTGGAGACGAAGGCCCGCCACGACTTCGGCGCCGGCGCGATGGACTGGCGCGGCCTCTACAAGAACACCGGCGCGGCGCCGGCGTGATGAACCGGCCGGGCTGACAGGTCCGGCCTTCTCCTCATTTCGGGCGCGAAAGGATACGCCATGAAGAACTTCATCGCCGTCGGCAACGTCATCACTGTCGTTGCACCGGCTGCCGTCACCTCCGGCCAGGGCATGCTGGTCGGGTCCATGTTCGGGGTGGCTGCGCGGGATGCCGCGAGTGGCGCAGAGGTCGAACTGAACCTGACGGGCGTGTTCGACCTGCCCAAGGCAGCGTCGCAGGCCTGGACGGTGGGCCAGAGGGTCTACTGGGACAGCACGGCCAAGGTCGCCACCAACGTGGTCGGCACAAACACCCTGATCGGCGTGGCCACCATCCCGGTCGGCGGCACTGCGGGAGAAACCACCGGGCGCGTCCGGCTCAACGGTTCGTTCTGATGAGCGCGTTCGCCGGCGCGGTGCGCACTATGTTTCGTGATCGGAACATGACCGTGCCGGCGACCTGGCGCGCGCGGGGAGTGTCTCACGACGTGGCCCTGCGCGCGATCCGGAAATCGCCGGATGCATTGTCGGGCTTCGGCGACGCATCGCTGGTCTCGGATCAGACCGTCGTGGACGTGATGGTTGCCGATGCCCCAACTATTGCGCCCGGCGATCTCTTGATCATCGGGGCCGAATGGTTCGTGGTCCAGTCCGAGCCGATGCGCGACCGCGAACGGCTGGTCTGGACGCTGGACCTGCGGCAAGTTCCGCCGCAGCCGTGAAGATCGAGGTCACGACGGACACGCCGCTGTCCGAGGAAATGGCGCATCAGGTGGTGCTGGCCGAGCTCGCCGTCACGCGCGGCATTCGGGCCACCTCGAGCAAGATCAAGACGGCTTGGCGTGACGACGTGCGCCGAGCGCTGGGGCAGCGGCTGTCCAATGCCATCCGGGCGAATGTGTACCCTGAAGGCGAGCCCTCGCTGGGAGCGGCCGCGCTTATCTATGCCCGGCCCGGCAGGAGCCCCGGCGCGGGGGCGGCAACGATTGTTGCGGGGCACGAGACTGGGTCCGTGATCCGTTCGGGTGGCCGTGGGTGGCTGGCGATCCCCACCGAGGAGGCCCGCGCTGTCCGGCTTGGACGGCAGAAGCTGACCCCTGCGCTATGGCAGCAGCGGACTGGCATTCAGCTTCAGGTAGTCGTCCGGCCGAACGGGGGCAGGCTGCTCGTGGCCGATGTTCGCATGGGCAAGACCGGCAGACTGAACCGGGGCCGGCTAACCAAGAAAGGTGCCTACAGCAAGGGCACCTTCACCAGCGTGATCTTCTTCCTGGTTCCGCAAGCCAAGCTGCGCAAGCGGCTGGACCTGATGAACAAGGCCGACCGGCTGGCGCAAAGGCTGCCGGAGGCCATCGTCCGCCATTGGCCGAGGTGATCCATGCCGAGCAAGCGTGAACAGGTGCTGGACGCCTTGCTGGCGACATTGCAGGCGGTCGCGGGGCCTGAGGTGCGCCGGGGCGGGGACCTGCCAACACGGGTTCCTGTGGGCGGCCTGCTGACGCTGCGGGACGGGGAGCCGGGCGAGCCGGAAGTCACCATGTCGCCGCTGATCTATGAATACCGGCACCGGGCCGAGATCGAGGTGATCTTGCAGCCGCCGTTGAGTGTCGAGCCGACCGACGCGCTGGACAGCGTGCTGCTGGCTCTGGGCGAGGCGCTGGAGGCTGATCGGACCTTGGGCGGGACATGCCTGTGGGTCGAGCCGGAAGCGCCCATCACGAGCGATCTGGCCCTTGAGGGCACGGCGGGGATTATCGCCGCCATCGTGCCGGTCGAGCTGAACTACATCACCACTGGGCCGCTGGCCTGATCTTACGGAGGCCGCAATGGCACGAGCTACCGGGGCGCGGGCGCAGCTTGCCGCCGCTTTCGAGACCACCTATGGCACCGCGCCTGCGTCGAGCTATACCAAGATGCCTTTCGCCCGTGCGGCTCTGGGGTCGGAACAGCCCCTGCTGAGCAGCGAGCTTCTGGGCTACGGCCGTGATCCGCTGGCGCCCGTGCTGGACGCCGTGACGGCGGACGGATCGGTAACGGTCCCCATCGACCTGGAGGCATTCGGCATCTGGCTCAAGGGCGCTTTCGGGGCGCCGACGACTTCGGGCACGACCAACTTCACCCATACCTTCAAGACGGGCGCCTCGTCGCTGCCCAGTATGTCCATCGAGGTCGGGCTTCCCGAGGTTCCGCATTTTGCCATGTACAAGGGCTGCATGGTTGACACGCTCGGCTGGAGCATGGCCCGGTCGGGGCTGGTGACGGCAGAGGTCGGGCTGGTCGCACAGGCTGAGGCGAAAGCCAATGCCACGGCGGCGGGCACCCCGTCTGCGGTCACGCTGGAGCGCTTCGGCGCTTTCCAGGGGGCGGTCAAGCAGGGCGGCAACGCGCTGGCGAACATTGTCTCGGCCGACATCCGCTATGCCAACGGGCTGGATCGCGTGGAGACGATCCGCGCAGACGGCCTGATCGACGGCATCGACCCCGGCATTGCCAGCCTGACCGGCTCCATTACCGCCCGTTTTTCGGATACGGCACTGCTGGATCAGGCCATCAGCGGCACGTCGTCCACGCTGGAGTTCAGCTATACGATCAACACCAACAAGTCGCTGACGCTGACGGCTCACGCCGTCTGGCTGCCGCGTCCCCGGATCAGCATCGATGGCCCCGGAGGCGTGCAGGCCACGTTTGACTGGCAGGCGTCCCTGCCGTCCTCGGGCACGGGCAACATGGCGACCATCGTCCTCAAGAACCAGCGGGCAACCTACTGATGATCCGACTCAATCCCCACCGTGAACCTGCGTGGTTCGATCTGTTGCCGGGCGTCCGCGTCAAGGTGGCGCCTGTCACCTCGGCGCTGATGCTGGCCGCCCGCAAGGATGCCGCCGTTCGTGAAGCGGTCCTGACCAGCAACGACGGTGAGATCGAGGTCGCCATCGGCAAGGCGCTGGCTCAGGTCGCGATCCTGGAATGGGAAGGCGTGGTGGATGCGGACGACAAGCCCGCGCCGGTCACGCCCGAGAACGTCGGACTTCTGCTGGACGTGTGGGAAGTCTGGATCGCGTGGTCGGCCAAGGTGCTGTCCACCTTTGTCGTGATGAGTGCGGAAAAAAACGTCTCTGTGCCCTTGCCGAGTGGGAGTTGGGCGGGGGCGGGGAATACTGCGGAGCCTGCGAAGGCGTCTGCGACGACTGCCCCGGCCGCCTGAACGAACCCCAGACCGTCGAAGGCGTGCAGGTCTGGGATCTGGTTAACCGGATGCACGGGCAGATGCGCGTGTCACCCGGCGCCGTGACGGGCCTCGACATGGGCGCAGCCTTGGCAATGGCGGACGCCTTGGGGATTAATCCCTTGGTCGTGGCTGAGTGGGTTCCGCCTATCGAGGCCCAGCTTGTGAAGGCGCTGAGCGAGCGGCAGCGGGAAGATTAGTCAGTGCATCGGAAGGTGTAGCTGACGACGTAGGACGGCCCCGTGCCGGCCATTTCCGCGCCCGAATATCCGTTCTGGCGGCAGATGCGTTCGGCCTCCGGAAACAGGTATTCGCCCGCCTGCGCGATGGTCGAGACGCCACCCGGCCCGCCTGTCAGGACGACGGTGCGCCCGGTGTTTTCGATCACCTGCGAACTTGCCCCGCACCCTGCCAGCGCCACCACCAAGACCAATCCGCGCATCTGAACCTCCACCTGTGGAATCCTTCGTTCCGCATTCCGCGCTGATTGTCGCGGCAAGAGAAAGCGAGACGTCATGGCCGAGAAGAACGTCAATGTCCGCCTTGTTGCAACCGGTGGGGGGCAAGTCCGCGCCGAGTTGTCCGAGATCGGCAAGACGGGGCAGGCGGCATTCACGGGCGTTGGCGTTTCTGCGGACAGCGCCAGCCGTCGTCTGAAGGGCGTGGGTGACGCGGCCAACGACGCTGGCGGGAAGATGGCCGGTGCCGTTGACGGTATGCGCATGACCACCATGCAGCTGTCGCAGGTGGCGCAGCAAGGCGCTGCTACCGGCCAGTGGATGCAGGCATTCGCCATCCAGCTTCCCGACCTCGCGCTGGGGTTTGGCCCTGTCGGCATCGCAGCGGGTGCTGTCTCGGGTGCGCTGCTGATGCTTGCCCCGGCATTCCTCGGGGCGGGTCGCGATGCGGAGATCATGAAGGACAAGCTGAGCGCGGCCGACCAAGCCATCCAGGCGTTGGCGCACAGCGCGAAGGCTTCGCAAATGTCGCTGGCCGACATGCAGAAGGCATACGGCAACAGCGCTGATGAGGTTGAGCGCCTGAACCGCGCGCAACTCGCCTTCTCCCGCGCGGATGTGGCTCGGAAGATGGCCGACGCCATGAAGGCGCTTGGCCTTTCCCAAGGCTCCTTCGAGGGCGGCGTTCAGGGGCCACAGCAGCCGGGCATGTTCGACTGGCTGACCGATGGCCGGTCGGCGACCAAGCAGAGCGAGTATCAGGCGACCCTGACGCGGCTTCAGGTGCAATACCGCCTGTCGGCTGAGCAGGCCCGTGCGCTGGCGCAGGCACTTCGGCAGGTGGCGACTGCGAGTGAGGGCGAGGAAGCCCTGAGTGCGGCTGCTAACCTGCAGGAAGTCATGCTGGAAGTAGCCGGATCAGCCGACAAGGCGGCCGAGAAATTCGGCGGCGAGGACGGACTGTGGGATGCGGCCAGCAAGGCGGCTGATCTGGCGCGGCAGAACGTCGAGGCGGTCACGACCGCCACGCGCGAGATGACCCTGAGCTTTGAAACCGGCATCACGACGCTGGAGCGGCTGCGCGGGACGCTGGACTCGATGCTGCCCGGCGCCGGTGGGGTGCTGGATCAGGTCGGCGGCTGGTTCCAGGGCTTCCGCGACAAGGCATCCGGCGAGTTCGGATCGGCCAGCAAGGGCATCCTCGACCTGATCGGCTGGGCTGAGGGCACTGACAAGGGGCGGGGCTACAACGAGACGTTGGATTACGGTCGCTGGACAGGCGGTCCTGTCAATCTCGTCAACATGACGCTGGATGATGTATTGGCGCTTGGTGAACGTATGCGGACACCAGAGAACCGCGCTCTTTATCCCGGGGGCGGGTCTAGCGCCCTGGGTCGTTACCAGATCGTCGGCAAGACGATGCGCGGCCTTATGAAAACAATGGGCCTCACCGGCGACGAACTGTTCGACGAGCAGATGCAGGATCGCATGGCGATGGAACTGGTGCGTCAGACCGCACAGATCGGCACCAAGTCTGCGTGGGATAACCAGTGGCAGAGTTTCAAGACGAAGAACGTTAGCCTCGCCGCAATCACGGGCGCGCTCGGCGTCAAGAGCGTCGGCGTTGACCCCGCTGTTGAAGCCGCGCGCAAGAAGGAAAACGACGAACTCCAGCGGGGCTTGGACCTGCGCGCCGACTTCATGGTGGCGCTTCAGGATCAGGCGAACGCGGCTGCGCTTGAAGCCCAAGTCACCGGCCAGTCCGTCTATGAGCAGGTGCGGCTGCGGACTGAGATGACGCTGACCCAGCAGGCGCGCGCCAAGGGCATTGACCTTACCGAGCAGATCGCGGGGTCTGAAAAGACCTACGGGCAGGCGATCAAGGAAACCGCCGCCTCGCTGGCTGCTAGCGCCCAAGAGCAGGCGGCTCAGGAAGGCCGCTTCAAGGCTGCCGAGGACGCGGCCAAGAGGGCCGCCGATACCATGCGCAAGTTCCAGGACGATCTGAAGCAGGGCTTCAGGTCGGCCTTCCAGTCGGTGATCGACGGCACCGAGTCTGTGGCGGATGCCTTCCGCAACATGATCGCGGACATGCTGATGCAGCGGGCGATGCTGGGCTTCGATGGCCTGATTGACGGTTTGCTGGGCGCTGCGTTTGGCGGCGGAGACCCGCTCGCCAATGCGCTGACTGGAGCTGGCCTCACGGATGTTCGCCCGCAGAACTGGATCACGCGAGCTGCCAGCGCCGTCACGCAGCAGGCCGTGCAGGTCAACGTCGGCGTGGACCCCCGCAACGGCAACCTCATGGCATTCACCGACCAGCGGGTTGCGGCGGGGCTGCGGCAGGCTGACCGCGCCATGCCTTCGCGCCTGACGACCATCAACCGCGATCCGCTGAAGCGAGGCTGACGGATGTCGACCTTTCCGGTGGACCTTGAGGCGTGGCTGACGCCGTTCCGCGTGGTTGAGCAGACCTTCGACCTTGAGGAAGGCCTGCAGGTGCAGAACCGTACGGCGGGTGGCGAGGTGATCCGTGCGGGCGGGGCCTCGCGTCTATGGCACGGCAAGCTGGTGCTGGGTCGCGTGCGCAACGATCAGGTCGGGGCACTTGAGGCACGGCTTCATGTCCTGCGGGGCAAGGGAGCTTACTTCACGATCCGCGACTATCGCCGTGCGGGGGCCATCAGCGCCACGCTGGCAACCGTGCAGGCGAATGGAACGGTCAACATCAGCGGCGGGCCTGCAAACGGCACGCTGAACGATGGCGACTACATCGCTTTCGGCTATGCCAACCGCATTGCCCTGCATCGGATCGTTGTAGGCGGGGCGCTGAGCGGCACGGGTGCCCGCAACGGCGTCGAGGTCGTGCCGCCGATCCGCGCTGGCTGGACCGCGAACACTCCAGTCCAGATTGGCAGCGTCCGGTGTCGCGCCGTGATGGTGCCCGGCACCCTCAACATGGGGCAATCGCGGGGCATCTGGCACGAGGGCATCAGCTTCGAGTGGATCCAAATGCTGCGGGAGAACCCCTGATGTATTCGTGGAGCGGCTCAGTCAGTGTGAGGGTGTCGACTGTCCCATCGTCTGCAGCAGGCGTTCCAGCAGCGCCTGTATGGCGAGGAGTCCTTCGTGGTCCTGTGACGGGATCTCGCAAATAAACTCAGGCTCGGCACCCCCTGCCTTGAACCGGAAAGTGACGAAGGTTCCGCTCTCACCGGAGTGCAGCCCGAGCGTCACGTCTTCGGCCATATACTGATGAGTGGGCGGACGCTCATCTTCGAGAATGTTGCTCACATGATTCTCCCGTCGGTTGTGCAAACGCGATGGTGAGAGCGGCCGGGGGTGCGAGTCCATCCCCGGCCTTTTCCATGAGGTTCCCCCATGCTCACAGCCAAGACCCGCCGCGATCTGCGGCACGCTTGGGCTATCTGGATCGAGGCCCGCGACTATGCGACCGGCGCACCGGCTCCGGCGGGTTTCTGGACGGGCGACGACGCGGTGAGCATCGTCGTGGACGGCCAGACGCGCACCTACTACGGCGCTGGGGCCGCACTGAGCATCGAGCCGCTGACCTACCAGCTGGGGGCCGTGGTGCAGGTCCAGCGGGCGTCTCTGGGGCCGCTGACGCCCGAGGTCCGCACAACGCTGCGGGGCTACGAGACGCGGCAGGCCAAGGCGCAAATCCATCTGGTGATGCTGGGCGACAACGGCCAGCCAGCCACGGTCGAGGAAGCCTTCGTCGGCGTGCTGGACCGGCTGGAGATCAACGAAGGTCCGCTGGACGACGCGGGCAACAGCACCGTGACGTGCGACGTGGAAATGGTCAGCGATGCGCGGCACCTGACCCGCGCGCTGTCGCTCAAGCAATCGGACGCAAGCCAGCGGCTGCGGAACCCGAACGACCGCTTCCGGCAATACGCGGATGTGGCTGGCGAGGTGAAGGTGGTCTGGATGGGCGACACGGACAACCCGCACCGCGCCCGCGAGAAGAACAACATTCGGAATGGCAGCGGCATTGCCGGGGCAGTGAGGGCGGCGCGATGAAGCGGCTGGATGACTGGAAGCCACGCCTCCGCCAGTTCCTGGCCGAGCAGGGCGACAAGCAGTTCCAGTTCGGTCAGCAGGACTGCGGCGCTCTGGCAGGGGGCGCCATCGAGGCCATGACCGGCGAGAACCCGCATACCGCCGTCGCGGGCAAATACAAGACGATGGCGGGCGCCCTGCGTACCCTCAAGCGGCTCGGGCATGACGATCACGTCGCCTATACCGCCTCGCTCCTGACCGAGATTGAACCGCTCTATGCCACGTTTGGCGATATCGCCGTGGTGGACAGCCCCGAAGGCCCTGCGCTCGGCGTAGTGGTGGGGGCGCATATCGAGGTGCGCGCGCCGGGTGGCCGGGGCGTGGTGCCGCTGACGGACGCCGTGCGCGCTTTCCGGGTGTAAGATGCCTTTTGTTCCAGCTGCCATAACCGCCACGTTCTCGGCGGTCAGCACCTTTGCGGCCTCCAGCGCAGTTGCGTCGTTCCTCGTCAACACCGTGTCCAGCATCGCCCTGTCGGCGCTGGCGACGGCCATCCGGGGCAAGCCCGAAGTCAGCACACCCGGCATCACGACGCAGACGACCACGGCCGGCGGGACGATCCCGCAGCGGCTGATCTTCGGCCGCTATGCCACGGCGGGTCAAATGGTCGCGCCGATGATGGTCTATCAGTCGGACGGCAACCCGAACGAGTGGCTGGTCTATGTCATCAGCTTGGCCGACAAGCCAATCACTGGCTTGGGCCGCATCTTCGTGGACGGCAAGGCGCTGACCATCGATGGCAGCCCGGCTGCTTCGCTGCATGGCGACACGATGGGCGCCACAGTTCTCGACAGCGGGCAGGAGAGCCTTCGCAACAAGATATATATCCGCTTGCATCATGGCGGGCAGACAGAGGCCGACGCCTACCTGCGCCGTGTGTTCGGCACCTATCCCGAGCGCCCGTGGACAGCCGACATGATCGGTACGGGCGTTGCCTATGCCGTCGTCACGTTCAAGGGGAAGGCGCAGGACGGGGATTACAACGGCTTCCCGGCCATCAAGTTCGAGGTGGACGGCCACCCGCTCTATGACCCGCGCGATGCCACGCAGGACCCGGCCAACGAGGCCACCTGGAAGTTCACACGCACCGCGGCGGTGATGGCCTACAACGTCCTTCGTGGCGTCGACATGCCGGGCGGCGGGACGTGGGGCGTCGGGACGCGCAAGTTCCACCTGCCGTCTGTTATCGCGGCCATGAACCTCTGCGATCAGCAGGTGCCGCGATCGGACGGGACGATGCGCCCGCGCTATCAGGCGGGGCTTGAGGTCAGCGTCTCGGACGAGCCGCATCAGGCGCTGATGGAGTTCGTCAAGGCCATGGGCGGCGACGTGGCCGACATGGGCGGCACGTGGCTTCTGGCGGCGGGCGAGCCGGGCGGGCCGGTCCTGTCGATCACCGACGACGACATCATTGTCACGGACAGCCGCAGCCTGAAGCCGTATCCAGGTCTGGACGAGACGATCAACGCCATCCACGCCAGCTACCCCGACCCGGCCCAGCAATGGGAAGCCAAGGAAGCGGTCCCGATCTACAACGCGCAATATGAGGCTGCCGACGGCGGGCGCCGCCTGATCGCGGAGGTAGACTTCCCGGCGGTCCCGTATCCCCAGCAGGTCCGCGCCCTTATGGGCGAGATGCTGGCCGACCACCGCCGGATGCGAACCCACGTCAACCCGCTGCCGCCTGATGCGCTAGGTCTGCGGCTGTGCGACCACATCGCGTGGGCAAGCGGGGAAAACTTCTACACGGCCAAGCTGTTCAAGATTTCGGCTCTCCGTGTGGATCCGCTGTCGCTGTGTGTTGCCGTCACCAAGATCGAGCGCGATCCGAGTGACTACGACGACGACGCGGCACGGGATGGCGTGCTGCCCACGATCCCCAGCAGCCGGCTGGTCGCGCCGGTCATCCACGGCATCTCGGGCTGGGCCGTCCAGCCGGTCGACGCGGGCGGCAGGCCGGGCATCCGCATGGTCTGGAACCCGGAGCTCAATGCGCGCGCCTTGTCGTGGACTATCCGGCTGGCCGATGGCTCGGAAGAGGCGGGCACGATCGTCAACAGCGGCACGACCTCCAACCTGGCGGTTGGCGAGGTCACGCAATCGGCCGGTCTGAAACCCGCGACGACCTACAGCGTGACGGCTGATCTCGTGCTCCCTGGGCGGATGACCGAATCCGTCACCACCTTTGTTACGACGCTCGATATCCGCTTCGGCTGGAATGATCTTGTTCCGAGCGTGAAGGAACAGGTGGAGGCGGCCCTCGAGGGCGTCCGGGTGGCGAAGGAGCAGGCGATTGCGGCTGAGGAAGCCGCCGCCGCGGCGTCCGCGCATGCCGACGAGGTTGGCCGGCAGGTCCGGCAGGATCTGGCGGTGGACTTTGAGACCGCGATCGAGGCCTCCGGGCAGGCGCAGGTGGCGCGCGGTGCCGCCGAGGGGGCGCGGGATGCGGCCCTGGCCGCGCGGGACGTGGCGGATGGCGCCGCCCGAGCGGCGGCGGGCTCGGCCGAGACGGCCTCGGCCAAGGCGGATGAGGCGGGCCAGAAGTCGGCGGCGGCCGCGGCTTCGGCCACGGCGGCTGAGACGCAGGCGGGCAAGGCCAGCACCAGCGCCACGCAGGCAGCGGCATCCGAGACGAGTGCGGCCGGCTCGGCCAGTGCGGCGGCATCCTCGGCGACGGTCAGCGCGACGGCCCTGAGTGGCGTTCAGCAGGCGCTTGTGAACACCACTGCGCTGCTCTCGGTCGTGCCGAGCCCTGCGACGCGGGCGTTCACCGCCAGCGGCTCGGGCTTGCCGGGTGCGGTTACTCCCTTCGCCGATGCGGCCTACGGGTCTGACAGCGGCGGGCCCTACCTCCAGCGCGAAAGCCCGGACGCCTCCAACGGCGTCCGGCTTCGCCAGACGGTCCCCTCGGTGCTCGGGAATGTCTACCGGGTGACGGTGCGGGTCAAAGCCTCCCACGCGATGACCTTGCAGCTTGTCGGCCACTGGCTCCGGGCAGACGGGACAGAGGTCAATGGCACCACGTTCCTGCCGATCGCCTTCGCGGCAGGTGAGACCAGGACGCTGACGGCGGTGGTCGGCAGCACCGCTGGCGGCCTTGTCACGCATGTCGTGGGATCGGTTGCCAACTGGACCGAGGCCGCCAGCATCCGCTTCGGCGTCGTGAACGTGGCGGGTGTCGCAGGCTCGAACTTCCGCGTCTACGTGATCCGTGTCGATGACCTGACCCAAGCGGACGCGGCCCGGCGCGAGGCGGAGGCGGCCGGACTGAGCGCGGGAGCGGCGGTCACAAAGGCGAGCGAGGCGGCGGCAAGCGCGGATGCGGCGGGGCAGAGCGCGGCCGCAGCCGATCGCTCCAAGGTCGACGCCAACACCGCCAAGGCTGCGGCGGAAGTGGCGCGGGGCGATGCTGTCGTGGCGAAGCAGGATGCCGAGACGGCGCGCGCCGGGGCGCAGTCCTATTCGGAACTGTCGGCGCGGATCAGCTCGCGCGGCTTCTCTGTCCTGTCGGACAGCCTGCTGAGCCACCCCGGCTGGACGCGCTGGGGAGGAGCGGCCACCCTCAACACGCTGCCGAACGAACAATATCCGACCGGGATGACGTGGCAGTTCACCACCACCGGCACGGAGTCGGACGGGATACGGCTGGTCAGCAGCGATGCGCCCGATCTCTGGAAGGGCCAGACGGGCGCGCTCGGCTATGTGATCGAAGTCGAATATACCCTGCTCTCCGGGGGTGTCTCCGGGTCGGGCGTCTGGTTGTCGTGGAATTGCACCCCCAACACCGACAACTTCACGGTTCGCAAGAAGCTCATCGACATGACGACGGGCACCGTGATCGCCGGTCGCCCGATGGTCGCGCGCGCCGTGTTCAAGCGGCCGGCCTTCAACGCGCTGAACCTGAACTACATGGATCTCTATGTTTTCGCCAACTACGACCATGAAACCATCGGTCCTGCGCGAAACAAGGACATCAAGTTTCACCGGGTAAACGTCCGCCTCGCCTCCGAAGAGGAAATGGGCCGCGGCGAGGTCATGGCCGAGGTCGAGGCCAAGCTGAGCCGGGACTACATGACCAGTGCCTCGACCACCGAGGCGATTGCCTCGATGCGCGACACACTGGTGGCGCGCATGGGCGGGACCGAGGCGACGGTCGCGGCGCAGGGGACAGCCCTGGTCGGGCTCCAGAACGCCGCGTCAGCGGGCTACCTGATCAAGGCCAAGGCCGGCGGTCAGGTGTCGCTGTTGGAGCTGATCGCCGCCGATGGCTCCGCGGGATCCGTGTCGGTGGCGAAGATGGAGGCGAGCCATATCCTGCTGGATGGCTCGGTATCGACCCGGCACCTTCTGATCTCCGACTGGTCGAACCTTGTTCCTGACAACCAGATAGTTGACCCGGCGGCTTGGGCGACGTCCGTGGGCGTCAGCATCGCGCCGTCGAACTCGACCGCCTATCGGTCGCTCGGGCGGGTCGTGTTCACACGATCCCAAATGCTCGACACGGTCGGGACCAGCAGCGTTGCCTATCCCCGCGACTTTTTCCCGGTCGAGACGGGCGACAGGCTCAAGTGCTCCGCGCAGTTCCTGCGAGGTGGTGGCGAGAAGTTCCGCGCGCTGGGGCAGGTGCTTGTCTATGACAAGGACGACAATGCGGTCCAGACGCTGTCCTTCGCGGATGTGATCGACGAGTCGTCCTACACGCCAGTCGAGGGGGAAGTGACCGTCACCCATGCGGCGGCGAATAAGGCGCGCTTCCGCTTCTACGTCCACAACGACCCGGCGGTGACGAACGCGAACGTCTACCTCTCCGCCCCGGTCGTCAGGAAGATGAACGCTGGCAAGCTTCTGGTGGACGGCTCCGTCACGGCCAAGAAGATCAACGTCGACTCTCTGTCGGCGATCACCGCAACCCTCGGCACGATGCGAACCGCCACCTCGGGCGAGCGGCTCGAGATCCGCTCCAACATGATCTTGGTCTACGACGCCAGCAACACCCTCCGGGTCAGGATCGGGGAGCTCTGATGGCCTATGGTCTGCAGGTGCCCACCATCAACGGGACGATGGACGTGACCAGCCTGTCGGTCCTCCGCATGGTTCATCGATCTCGCAGGACCGTGGCGGCGGGCAGCACCAGCTTCGGCGCGGGCTTCCTCGCAAACGCGATCGTGGTGGGCATCCCCAACGATGGAAAGATGCCCCCGCAGATCACGGTCAGCGTCGTGGACGGCGCGGTCCAATGGTCTGCCCCGTCCTATTTCAGCGACGTGGCGTCCTCGGACTTCGACCTCACTGTGTTTCGGATCGGGTGAGCCATGGCCTTCGGCATCATGATCCGAAACGGGAAGAACGAGGTGGTGATCGACGCCGATTATTCGGGCCTCTACGTCCTGCGCGAGTTCAATGCGAGCCAGACGTTCCAGACGAGCGCGGCGAACAAGCCCAGCTACTACAGATTTATCCCGCCTCGGAACGATCCCACGAGCCTGCTGGCGGTGCGGCTGGACGATGGGGACAAGATCTTCGGCGGGCCGCTGATGTTCTACTCGAACCGGCAGACGCTCACCTTCCGCGAGATCACGACCTTCGCGCGGAATGCCCCGCCCTCGAGTGGCTATGGCTTCGAGGTGTTCAATGCCGCCAGGGAGCTGTGCTACTCGACCGCCCGCTCCCTTGCGCCGGTCAGCCGCATCCTGTCCTTTGCGGGCGCAAATGGCGGGTCGACCATGGGCGACGAGCGCACGATCGGCACCGCGGCCGTGACCGCCCGCGAACGCTGGATGATCCTCAGTCCGGTGAGCTACGGCGCGGAACGCCAGCCGCGCAGCCCGACCGCGTCTTATGCCTATCGTTATGTCGGGGGCCTGCGGCGCGACAGCGCGACGCAGGTGTCCTTCATCCATGCCGCCATCAGCCGGGAGGACGTGGGCGGCTCGACTCCGACCGCCTCCTGGACGGTGTCGCCGCAATCGATCCTTTTCTTCGACGGAGCCTGACATGATCTACCTCGACAAGCCGGGCGGCCAGACCATCTGCGTCTGCGACCGCTGTGGCCTCACTAATGCCACGGACACTGCGAATGGGGTTGTGGTCGAGGGTTGGATGACCGGCCAGCTGTGGCTCGACATTTCCCTCGCCGAGCAGCGGCAGACGCCCCTTTGCTTCTGTCCCGCCTGTGCCCCCACCATGCATGCGGCAACGCGCATCCAGATCAGCGCCTCGGCATCCTTGGGATAGTTCCAGGGGCATCGGCGCACCCTTGCCGCTTCCGCTGCTGGCCGACGAGTTCGATCGTGCTGGCCAACCAGGATCGGGGCGTGCCTCGAATTGAACGGAGCCATTTCATGGATCGACCGCCCGAGTTCTGGGTCGGGCTGGTTGCGGCCGCCCTCTACGTGTTTCGCAAGAGCGAGAGCAAGCACCTCTGGATGCGCATGGCCGAGGCCGGCATCTCGGGCGGCCTGGGCTTTTCGCTCGCGCCGGCAGCCGCCCAGTGGGCCGGCGGCAGCGAGGCGATGGCGGCCGTCCTGCTGACGGCCTTGGGCTACCTCGGGCTCGACGTCCTGACTTCGATCGTGGCTGACCGTGCGGTCATCCGCGAGATCATCTTGCGCCGCCTGGGTGGCGGAGGAGGGGGCAAATGATGCGCGATGACCTGATCCACCTGCGTGCCACGCTGCGGCGATGGACCGACCGGGACAGCTTTTGGCTGCTTTTGGCGCTTGCCGTGGCCTTCTGGGGGCCGGGCGTGTGGGACCGGCACATCCGCGAACGGCCGTGGATCAGCGCGGCCCTGGCGATCGAGCAGCCGGCCTATGAGGGCCCCACGCTTCTGATCCGTGACATCGTCGAGGCGCACTCGCCCGTGTCGGGTGAGCGGCTGATCTGGATCGAGGATCAGGAGGGCGCTCGACTCTGCGGATCGCACCGCGAGGACGGCTGGGAGGGGAGGTCCGTCCGCACCTGGTCGGCCGCGGCGTTCTTCGATCACGCCTGCCCCATCCCCGAGACGCCCTGGCGCGCCTGCACCCGCTTTGTCGTGCTCACCGCTTGGGGCAGCCGCGGCTCGTTCGGGCCCTACTGCAGCGCGCTGTTCGACCCGAAGATCGGCACCGACCACCGCCGCTGACCAGCTGCTCGGTGAGGTCGAGCGATGCAGAGCCTTGCGCCGAAGTATCGCTTGGGGCGGGTACTGCGCTGAGGTCAGGGCGTGACGGGCGTCCCAGCGTAGGTCTTCTCGCCAACCCGGACGATAATCCGGCCATCATCCAGATCGCGCTCGAACTTGCCCTGGATAGAAATGCAACTGCCTACCGTAATCGTCCGGATCATCTTCAACCCTGCCGTATATCGTTTGTCTCGAACTCGCCCTTTACTTGTAGGGGTTCTCGGGAAAAGTTCCACACCTCCTCACCGCTGGGTCTGTTGTGGTACGGATATGCAACAGTTCTTGTTACGGATCATCAATCAACTTTTCGCCCGTCCGATCCTGGCGCGCCTGCACCCGCTTCGTCGTGCTGACCGAATGGGGGAGCCGCGGCTCGTTCGGGCCCTACTGCAGCGAGTTGTTCGACCCGGCAGAGGGGTGATCTTCAGACTAGGCAGCTGCCAGCCTGGATCAGAGCGACGGTCTCTTCGAAGCTCCGCGGTTTCAGATCCTTGGTCAGGATTCGGCCGTCGCAAGTCTCGACGTGGTAAATGTAACCTTCTGGCAAGGCGTTAATAACGATACGTTCCCCGGGTTTGAGGGGGCGGTCTAGCGGCACGGTAGTCTCCTTCAAGCAAGCAGACGGTGCCTACGGAAAATCAATTGCCAGTTGAAGTGGGGCCGAGACGTTCCTGCCGCTGACGCAGCGGCTCGGACTGCCGCCCTCCGCTGACCCAAGCGACACTTCACCCATGCCAACCCGCCCGCCCGCTGTTCTGCCGGCGGGCTTTTTCATGCGAGGAACCCATGAAGCGGATCATCATCCACTGGTCGGCGGGCGGGCACACCGTCAGCGCGCTCGATCGCCAGCACTACCACTACATCGTCGATGACGACGGCGACGTGCACGCCGGGATCCACCCGCCCGAGGCCAACCGCGGCCCGCTGGTCAGCGGCCGCTATGCCGCGCACACGCTGAACTGCAACACCGGCTCGATCGGCGTGGCCTTCGCCGCGATGGCCGGGGCCGTCGAGCGCCCCTTCAGCGCCGGTCGCTATCCCATCACCCCCGCGCAGGTGGACGCCATGGCCGCGCTCTGCGCCGAGCTGTGCCGCCAGTACAACATCCCGGTCTCTCGCAAGACGGTCCTGACCCATGCCGAGGTGCAGCCGACGCTCGGGATCACCCAGCGCGGAAAATGGGACGTGACCTGGTTGCCGGGCATGTCCGGACCGGGCGCGCCGGTGGCGGTCGGCGACATGCTCCGCGCGCGCGTGCTGGCCGAGCTGGCACCGGTGCCGCAGGTGCCGACCGCCCCCGATGAGGGAACCACCCTCGAAGACCTCGTGGCCGATGTGGCCGCGCTCAAGGCCCGCGTGGCCGCCCTCGAAGCCCCCAAGGAGGCATAAGATGACCCTTCGTTTCCAATCCATCGCCGTTCTGGTGATGCTGACCATGCTGTTCTTCGCCCTCATGCTGACGGTCGCGGTGGCTCAGGAGCCACTGCCGCCGCCGGAGACCGCGGCTGAGGCCTGGGCGCAGTTCCTGCCCCAGCTGATCGCGACCGTGCTGGCGGGTGTCGGCATCTTCCTCTCCTTCGCCATCCGCAGCGTCGTCGCCCTGCTGCCGGAGTTCATCCGCGCCTGGATCGACAGCAAGCGTCAGCGCGACCTGCATTCCGCCATCATGTCCAAGGTGGCCGAGCTGATCGCCGCAGGTCGTTGGCCCACGGTCGGGGATGCGGCGGCGATCGGGCGCGATCTCGTGGACGAGCTGCGCGAGCACGGGCGGAAGTCCGTTCCCGAGGCGATGGCGCACTATGGCCTTGAACGTGCCACGGCTCAGGGTGATGCCGTGCTGAAAGCCCTGGCCGCGCGCTTTGGCCTGCAGCTGCAAGGCGGCGTCCTGATCAGCGAAGTCGTCGAGGCCGAACCTGCAAAGGACAGCTGGCGCGCTCCGCAGGTGCCGTCGTGAACCCGGTTGTGATCGCCTGCGCCTGGTGGGCTGCCGGCATCAAGGCAGGTGCGGCTTGGGGGCTGTGGCCGCTATGAGGGCGCCGCTGTTCGCCGGCTTCGAGGGCGCGTGGCTGCACTGGAACGGGCACTGCACCGTCACCCAGACCCGTCACACGCCCGAGACCGACATGGCTGCCCACTACCGCGCCGCGCTCGATCAGGGCGCGGCAGGCTTCCGCGACGTGCTGCCCGAGCGGTTCGATGTGGCGGCGCGGAGATCTGCTGCGCGGCGGGCTGCGCCGGGCGCGGTCATCTGCTGGTCCCTGACCCACTGGGACCATCCGCGCGACCCGGTGCGCCATGCCGCCGCGGCCGTCGAAGGGGCAGGGCCGTTCGACCGCTTCATCGCGGTCAACGAGCCGTCGGTGGGGCAGGCGGTCAGCGGCTGGACGGCCGACCATGCGCTGCGCATGGCGATCGAGATGATGGATGCTGCCGGATCGGCAAACCCCTATGCTCAGTGGTGGACCTGTGACCCGGCGCATCACTGCGGGCCCGAGGTCTGGCGCACGACCGACGAGCTGGTGCGCGCCTTCGGGCCTGCGATCGAGGTGGTGGGCTGCAACTACCACGCCGTCGCCGCAGCCGCCCCTCTGCGCGACATCCTGCGCTGCGCTGCCGACCGCTACCCGGATCACCGGATCGGCCTGACCGAAACGTCCTGGCACGATGGGCACGCGGGCTGCGAAGCGCGGTTTCCACATATCCGGTCCCGTGCCGAATGGTGGAATCACGTCCTGGAGGAGATCGACGCCTCGGGCGTGCCGCTCGCCTGCGCGACCTGGATGCCCTGGCTCGACATGGCCTTCGAGCCGGGGCCGGTCTGGCCGAATGGATGGCGCTGCCATGTGCCAGCGTGATCCGGTCGCCTGCATCGGGATCACGGCCGAGGCGCTGACCGTGACGCTGGACGGCAAGACAGTGCTGATGGTCCCCCGCGAGCAGATGCTGGATCTGATGGTGCGGATCGGGCTGGCGCTGCGGGAGGTCTCGCCTTCTTGACAGCCCTGCTGCTCATCGCTTGACGACTCGCCTTGTAGGCGAGTAGCGTTTTCTCAGCTGCAGCGGGTTTTCACACGTGATTCGCTGTGGTCAGGCCAGCCAATTTGGTTACGCACTTTGGCTGGCCTTCTTAACTGCAGCGGGAATGCCCCCTAGCCCTACTTTGCAGATGCAGGTCCGTAACCCTCTTCCCACTCAACCATAGTGCTGATGCAACCGTAGGCGCACGGATTCGGATCATGAGCGCAGGCGGAGAGGAAAATTGCGGAAACAACGGCACACAGGGGAAATCGGAACATTGGAACTACCTCTTACATGCCTTCAGGGTAGTCCCGCGCTCGCTCTCGGTGAATATGTCCTTTTGTTCAGGCGAAAGCTATGAGGCGGATCGCCGATCATAAGCCGCTCTGCCTTCAGCGTGGAGCAGCGTAGACTGCGGCCCAGTAGACTGTCCGGCCGTCCGATCCGATTGCGTGACCGATGCCGACATCTCGCAGCTGAGGAACAAGAATGTTGCTCAGATGCCCGCTCGATGCAGTCCAGGCTGCCAGGGCCTGCTCAGCGTTATAAGGTCCAGCCGCGATATTCTCTGCGGTGACACTTGGCGCATAGCCTAGGCTCTTGATGCGTTGCGCCGGGCCTGAGGTGGAAGTGCCTGTGTGCGTCATGCGTCCGCGTTGGGCCATGTCACAGGCATGGGCTGCGGCTGCGCGTGCCAGCGTGGAGTTGGCCCGGACCGGCGCCAGCCCGGCGGAGGCGCGAGCCGCGTTTGTTGCCCGAACGCCAGCCGCCTGCTCAGCAGGACCGGGGCTGGCGCACTGGGCGGCACCAGGAGCAGACGCTTGCACATCATGGGCACTGGCATTCTCGCCGGCGGGCGGGGCAGTGCACGCAGCGGTTCCAAGCAGGATCACGAGAACCGGATAGAGTCGTGCGCCTGTCACGGGAATCATCGTGAAAGTCTCCTGCGATGAGATCTCCGGCCGTATAACGGATGCCTTCACACAAGTTAAGGTTGCATCACGCGCAACATGAATGCTCGGCAGAGCGGACATCTTGATCTGCACAATTCGCTCGCCAAGCTCGCCTTATGCGTGTACGGGAGAGCGATAACCAAAAACTAGCCTCTCGAGCACTAGGCCCCGGCGCGCTTGCGTGGGGCCTTTCTCGTCAGCCCGCCCGCGCTGATCTACTTTTCGCGGCCCGCATTTGGTTCCATCTTTCCGGCCTGCCTTTTTCTACAACTGTCGGCTGACTCGCATGTGCGGTAGACGAGCCTTCGTTAACCAGTTCGCCACCTTGGCGTTTTACCAGTGTGAGGGGGTGACTTCGGTCGCCCCCGTCTGGTTGGTCCCAGAGCCGGTCCGCAAGAGTCCTGCCCTGACGGGCGAGGCATTTTCCCCGCCTGGACTTGAAGGTGCGGATCAGGATCCCGGTGCGGGAAGCGCCCCCGAAGTGATGCCATAGGATCACTAATGTCGCAGCATCACGGGCAGAATCTCTGGCCAGTTCGTAACTGCCATGACTAAAATGCGTCATGGCACATGCGGTCCACAGAGCAGAAACTGAGGCAACGCGCCCTCGGGCGCGGGGCGCAGGATATTTGCCGCCGTCGGACATACAGGCTACCACCTTAGGTGACCTGCTGCGGCGGATCGGCCGCGCGCCTAGCGAGCCGAAGCAATTCAGCTTGCTCAAGATCGACGAGGATCGAGAGTCTGAACTTCAGGGCGTGCGGCTCTATATGGCCGGAGATGTGTCGGTTCTCGAGAGGCGAGCCATAGCCGTAATCGGCGCTCGTAACGCCTCGGCTGAGGGATGCCGCCGTGCTGCACGATTGGGCCGCGAGCTGGCGCGGCAAGGGGTAACGGTTGTAAGTGGCCTTGCTGCTGGCATCGACACATGTGCGCTGATGGGTGCGATCGAAGCCGGAGGGCAAGTAGCGGCCGTCATCGGTACGCCTTTGGAGCAGGCATACCCGGCGGCCAACAAGCGCCTTCAAGAGTCGATCTATCGCGAGCACCTCCTCGTTTCTCAGTTTGCGCCGGGGTCGCGAGTGTTCCCGGCCAACTTCCCCGCACGCAATCGCACGATGGCGGCTGTCTCGGACGCGAGCGTCATTATCGAGGCGTCGAACACTTCTGGCAGCCTGCACCAGGCGGCCGAGTGCCAGCGCTTGGGCCGATGGTTGGGGATTGCCAAGAACATGTTGGACGATCCGCAGGTCGACTGGCCGCGGAAGTTCGCCGGCCACGACCGGACCCACATTCTGGAGTCTACCGGCGGCCTGATCTCTGCGGTCTATGGCGGAGCCGTATGAAGTTTCTGAGCTTTATTGGCTACCCCAGCTACCCGGGTCGCGACAAGGCCGACTGGAAAGCCTACAACGCCACAATGGCGCTGAAAGGTGCTGATTTTAATGGCTATGCCGACATCAGGATCCGGGGCAAACTGCATCGCATATCAGGGCAGAATACGAAGCCGATCCTCGACTTCTTTGGGTGGAAGATCGTCAAGTGCCTTGAAGTGCAGCCCGCCGGAACTGCGATCTTCGTGTTGCCAAGTTCTGGCTGCATCGATTTCGGTCAGGATCCCAAGGCTGCGCGTTTCGTCCAAGCGATTGTAGACGCAGGGTGCAAGATCCCGGTCGCCATGCCGTTCCACTGGTCAGAGTTGATGCCCAAGGCGGCTGGTGGCGGCGGACCGAGAAACTCTGCCGTTCTTCAACCAAAGCTGCGGTTCCTTCCTCCACCCGGCATCCACAGGGCCATTCTGGTAGATGATGTGATGACAAGTGGAGGGCACATCCGCGCAGCGGCGCGTATTATCCGGGCTCGAGGCATCACACCTGTCGGTGCGATATGCTTTGCCCGCACCATGGGGGTGAGGCCAGCGGACATTCTCGCCCCAATTCACGAAGAAATCGATCTTTAGTTTGCGAGCGCCGGATGGGTGCTTCTGCTGCTGGCAGATCGCTCCAATCATTGCACATTGATCTTCTGCGCGCATGAATTCGCAGCCTCACCCATGGGTAACCTTCTATTGCTACTGCGGGCATCATGCGACGGTGAAGCTGTCGGATGAGCCCTGGCAGCATCGGGACCAACTGCTGCCCCGCGCCCGCTGTACTGCCTGCGGCCGGCGAGGGGCGAAGAGCATGACCGTGGCAAACGATCCTGCCACCCTCTGGGCTGGCCGCCGTTCCGGCTCTTGATGGCCGCCGTCGAAGCGCTGGATGGCCCGAAATCCGGTTTGCAGATTGCTCGTAACCCATTGATCTGGTTACGGCAGATTGCCGGGCTGTTTGCAAAAAATGCAAAGAAGATCAACGATCCGTAACGCTTTTGGGTACCGTAGGCCGGAGGTTCGAATCCTCTCGCCCCGACCAGC
>NZ_FNGE01000025.1 GCF_900102885.1 Paracoccus chinensis
TTCTTCATGAGCGCAGGCCAGGTCAGCGACTACACTGGCGCCGCCGCCCTGCTGGAAGGTTTGCCCTCAGCGGAATGGTTGCTGGCAGACCGGGGCTACGATGCCAACTGGTTCAGAAATGCCCTGAAAGACAAAGGGATCACTCCCTGCATTCCGGGGCGAAAGTCCCGTGGACGGTCCGTAAAATATGACAAGCGCCGCTACAAACGCCGCAACAGGATCGAGATCATGTTTGGCCGCCTGAAAGACTGGCGGCGCATCGCCACGCGTTACGACAGATGCCCGAAGGTGTTCCTGTCCGCTATCGCACTCGCCGCAACCATCATCTTCTGGCTATGAAACTTAACGAGTCCTGACCCTAGGAGCTCGCGCGTAACGTCTAACGGGGCTCGGCAATGAGGATTATGGTCCCGCCGCCCCCGCCGCCGCCCCCGCCCCCGGCACGGCCCCTAGCAGGCTCTGGGCTGCCCGCTGGGGCGGATACTCGCCCTGCCCTGCCCCCTAGCCCCCCAGCGCCCCCGCTGGCCCCCAGCGCGGCGGCCATAGCCTTTCTCCAGACGCTGAAGATTCCCGAGGGGCCGAAGGCGGGCGAGCAGCTTCGCCTCGCACCGTTTCAGGAACAATTCGTGAACGGAGCGTTGGACCCGGCGAACAACGTTGCCGTTTTGAGCATCGGTCGAGGCAACGCCAAGACTGCCCTCTCCGCTGGCCTTGCGCTGGGCGCGCTGCTCGGCGTTTGGGACAGTCAACCGAAACGCGATATTATCCTTGCCGCCAGAACGCGCGATCAAGCACAAATTGCTTGGAACTTCTGCGTTGGCTATTTGCAGTCGCTTCCCGAAACGACTCAATCGCAGATCATTATTCGTCGTTCGCCCCGGCTTGAGTTGGAAATTCGGGACTCGACCGGGCCGCATCTGCTTCGCGCTATCTCCGCAGATGGTAAGACCGCCCTTGGTTCCGCCCCGACGCTGGTTCTAATGGACGAGCGCGGGCATTGGCCGGAGGGACGCGGCGACGATCTGGAACACGCGCTGCTGTCGGGCCTCGGTAAACGGGGCGGCAAGGCGCTTATTATCAGTACCTCCGCCAGCACCGATACCCACGCATTCAGCCAGTGGCTCGATAACCCGCAGCCCGGCGTTTACATTCAGGAGCATCGGCCGCCGCCCAACCTCCCCGTGGACGATCTGGAAAGCCTGCGGATCGCCAACCCCGGCGCGGAATGCGGCATCGGCTCCAGCCTTGAATGGTTGCAGGCGCAGGCCAAGCGCGCGGCGGCGCGCGGTGGCTCCACGCTGACGAGCTTCCGGCTTTACAACCGCAACGAGCGGGTGTCCGGCGAAGCCCGCGACGTGCTGCTGACCGTTGACGAATGGATGAACTGCGAGACGGCGGACCTGCCGCCGCGCGAGGGCGATTGCATCATTGGCATCGACCTTGGCGGCAGCGCGTCCATGTCGGCGGTGGCCTACTATTGGCCGTCCACAGGACGGCTTGAGGCGCTGGGCACCTTCCCCTGCAATCCGGGCCTTGGCGACCGCGGCGCATCGGACGGCGTATCCGGGCGCTACCTTGAAATGGAAAGCCGGGGCGAACTGAACACCCTGGGCGACAAGACCGTACCTGTGGCGCTCTGGCTCAATCAGGTCATGGCGCAGATCGAGGGCGAGAACGTCAGCGCGCTTGTGGCTGACCGCTACAAGCAAAGCGAACTGGCGGAAGCGATGGACCGGGCGGGCGTCCGGGTTCCCGTTGTCTGGCGCGGGCAAGGCTTCCGCGATGGCGGCGAGGACTGCGAACGCTTCCGGCGCGCGGCCTATGACGGCAAGGTGCGCTCGCGCCCGTCGCTGCTCCTGCGCTCCGCCTTCGCTGATGCCGTGGTGCTGCGCGACCCTGCCAACAACCTCAAGCTGGCGAAAGCCCGATCCACGGGCCGGATCGACGCGGCCTCCGCTTCGGTGCTGGCGGTGGCCGAGGGCGCGCGGCGCGTGGGGCGGCCCGCCCGCAATGCGAGGGCCGCGACATGGCTATGAGGTTCGATCGTTATTCCCGCGCTGTCACGCGCACCCAACGCTGGAAGGCGGTGCGGCTGCAAGCCAAGCGCCGCGACGGCTGGAAATGCGTCCAGTGCGGGGCTGTCGGGCGGCTTGAGGTCGATCACATCAAGCCGGTCAGGACGCATCCTGAGCTCTCCTACACCCTGACCAATCTCCAAACGCTCTGCCCGCCCTGTCACTCGCGCAAGACGCGGGTGGAGGTCGGCATGGGCGAAATGAACCCCGCCCGCGAGGCGTGGAAAGAGGCCGTCGCTGATCTGGCGGCAAAACCATCGAGCAAACGAGGTTATCATGCTTGATTCTGTGAAGATCGCACGGCGGCAAAGCGAAATCCGCCAGCAGCTTGCCGGGCTGGTTGGCAAGGACAATCCGACCGACGAGGAAACCCGGTCGATGGAGGCGCTGGACGCCGAATATCGGTCGAACGAAACTCGCTATCGGGCCGCGCTGATCGCCGAGGACAGCGAGCGCCGGGAGGCTGGCGAGGAGCTGGAAACCCGGTCGGGCCGCGAATGGGCCGAGCTGGTCGCCAACTTCGAGATGCGGCAGGTCGTGGCCGCGCTGGAGGAGGGCCGCAGCCTTTCCGGGCAGACGGCGGAGATCGTGCAGGAGATGCGCTCGCAGGGGGGCTATCGCGGTATCCCTGTGCCGCTCGCTGCGCTGGAACAGCGGGAACTGGTCGCGGGCACGACCACCAGCGCGGACTCGCCCAAGCCCGTCACCGTTCGCCCCATGATCGACCGCATCTTCCCGGCCTCCGTGGCTTCGCGGCTGGGCGGCGAGGTCATCAACATTACGCAGGGCGCTATCGCCATCCCGGTCGCCACCGCCGGGGCCGTGGCGGGCTGGGCACCCACGGAGGGCGCGAACGTGCCGGGGCCGCAGAAGTTCGGCTTCACCGAGCGGATGCTGGAACCTGACCATACCCTTGGCGTCCATATGCGGATCACCCGCAAGGCGCTGAAGCAGGCAGGCGACGGGCTGGAGCAGGCTATCCGGCGCGACATGAATGCGGCCGTACAGACCGAACTGGACCGGGCGATCCTGATGGGCAGCGGCGCAAACGGCGAGCCGCTGGGCATCATCACCGGCGCGGACGACTACGGCATCGCCGTCTCCCCCGTGGACGCGGCGGCAAGCTGGGCGGCCTTCCGCGCGGCAGCGGTGGCCTTCATGGACGGCAACCTGGTCAAGTCGCCGGGCGATATTCGGATGGGCTTCAACCCGGAGATCTGGGCCGATCTGGATGACGCGCTGATCGCGGGTACCGCCGTCAGCCAATGGGACCGGCTGGTGAAGCATATCCCTGCCGGGCAGATCGCGCTCGCGCCCACGCTGCCCGAGGGCACGGCGGTGCTGACCACCAACACCGGCGGCATTGCCCCGTTCTATGTCGGCATTTGGGGCGGGCTGGACCTGATCCGCGACCCCTACAGCGACGCTCAGAACGGCACCCTGCGGCTGACGGCGCTGATGACGGCGGACGTGACTGTGGCGCGCGGCAGCCAACTGGCGATCCTCACCGGACTGGCGGGTGTGTGATGCTTTGGGGCGGTCACGACGCTGGAGGGCTTGAACTCCGCAAGCGGGCATCCGGCGCGTTGGCGCTGCGTGGCCGCTTCCCCTACAACAAGGCCGCCGTCCTCACGGACGGCGGCCGCACCGGACGCCCCCGCAAGGAGGTCATCGCCTCGCGGGCTTTCGACTACCGCATCAGCAAGCCCGACGAGGATATTCACCTGTTGGTCGGCCACGACTACGGCCAGCCCCTTGCCTCGCGCGGGGCCGGGACGCTGGACATCAAGGACAGCGACGAAGCGGTGACGCTGGAAGCGACCATCACCGAGGAAATGCAGCAAGTCTCGTGGGTGAAGGACCTGCTCGCCGCCATGACGGCCGGGCTGATTGCCGGGCTGTCGCCGGGCTTCCGCATCCCGCCCGAGCGCGCGGTGCCGAATGCCGAGAAGGTCGAGGAAGAAGACCCTGCGCTGGGCACGGCGATCATCCGCACGATCTATGCCGCCCTGCTCTATGAGGTCAGCCTCGTCACCCGGCCCGCTTACCCCGACACGCAGGTGGAGGCCCGGAACTGGAAGCCGACAGAGGGCGGCGTCCTGATGCCGGAGCATCCGCGAGCCGGGCTGAATAGAACCCTGAACAGATGGAGGGCGTGATGGCCGAGACTATCCGCACGATAGAGGCTGTGCCCGAGGCGTGGCCGGAACTCCCTGCCAACGAGTTGATCCTAGCCAATGCCGCAGACACGGCGGCATGGGCATGGCAGCGCATCGAGGCTTACTGCGCCCACCGCTGGACGCCCCGCGAGGTGATGTGGCTGGTGCAGGGGGATGGCGAGTGGTTCCCGCCGATTGCGCCCGCAGTCATCACCAAGGTGGAAAGCTGGGAGGGCGGCGACTGGCGGCCAACGGTCCCCGAGGCTTCGCCCTTCGGACGGCTCTGCCTGTGGGGCGATGCCCACCGCATCACGGCCACCGTGGGGGCAGATAATCCGCCGCCGCCGCTCGTCCTGAAAGCGGCGACGCGGCTCATCAACTACCTGTGCCAGCAGATCGACCGCAACGACCCCGACCTATGGGCAACGTCGATGCGCTGGATCACCAGCCCGCCCGACGAGCAGATCACCGTCCGGGATGGCACGGCCACGATCACGCGAGGTGATAAGACGCAGGAAAGCTATACGCGCCCGGCGGACTATATCGCCAAGGCGCTGCAATACTCCGGCGCGGCTGACCTGCTGCGCCCTTATCGGAGGGCATATTGATGGGCCTCTTGGACCTATTCCGGCGCAGGCAGCCGGAGGTTGAAACCCGCGCGGTGGCGATGGGCTACACCGCCGACCTGCTCGCGGCGCGGGCTGAATGGCTGGCGGGGGCCTCGGGCGTCGGCGAGCTGACCAGCACCGTGCAAAGCTGCGTCTCCCTGTGGGAGGGCGCTTTCGCCTTGGCGGACGTTGACGGCACCAGCCTCCTGACCCGGCGCAACCTCGCCATGTTCGCCCGCTCCATTGCCCTTCGCGGCGAGGCAGTCTTCCTGATTCGGGACGACGGCCTTCTGCCCGTCACCGACTGGGACCTGTCCACCCGCGACGGCAAGCCCCGCGCCTATCGCGTCAGCATCAGCGAGGTCGGGGGCGGGCGCTCAGAGACGGTCCTTGCCGCCGAGGTGCTGCACGTTGCGGTGGGATCGTCCCCCGCTGCGCCTTGGGCGGGCACCTCGCCCCTGCATCGCGCCAGCCTGTCGGCGGGGCTGTTGCAGGCGGTCGAGATCGCGCTGTCGGAGGTTTACCGGGATGCGCCGCTTGGCAGCCAGATCGTGCCATTCCCTGAAAGCGGGGATGACGACATGGCCGCCCTGTCGCGCTCCTTCCGGGGCCGCCGGGGGCGGGTGCTTCTGCGCGAATCGGTCAACGTCACAGCGGCGGGTGGTCCCGGCCCGGCGCAGGACTGGAAGCCCGCGAGCATGACGCCCGACATTCAGGGCGTGCTGCCAGTCGAATCGCTGCAAGCGGCGCGGGCGGGGGTGCTGACGGCCTACGGCGTCCTGCCTGCCCTGTTTGTGGACGCGGCACAGGGGCCGCTTGTGCGCGAGGCCCAGCGCCATCTGTGCCAGTGGACGTTGCAGCCGCTCGCCATGCTGCTCGCCGAGGAAGCGACCGAGAAGCTGGGGACGCCGGTGTTGATCGACACGCTGCGGCCTGTACAAGCCTATGACGTGGGCGGCAGGGCGCGGGCGCTTAGCACCATCGTCGAGGCGCTGGCGCGCGGCAAGGAAGCGGGCCTGTCGCCGCAGGAGCTGGCGCAAGCGCTGACGCAAGTGAATTGGGGGCCAAATGATGGCGCTGCCTAAGCGGCTCTGGCGGGCGGTTTTTAGGGCCGCTGCCGCGCTGGGCTATATGGCCCCCAGCCGGGGCAAGTATCCGCCCCAGCGGCCCGCCCAGAGCCCCGGCGGCCCCCGCCCCGCTGCGCTGCTGCTGGCGCGCTTAGCGCGGGACATAGGTTAGGGCAGGACGCGCCCGAGGGCTGGCTTACCCCTCGAAGCGTCCCCGTTAGTCGGCGAGTGGGCAAACCCCGACGAGGCGCGGTCCCCTGCCTCCTTCTGCTGGGGACGCGGCGCAGCGGCGGCACGGGTGATACCGGGGCCGCCGCACCCATTTTGGGCATCATGGGTAAATCTATGGGTGGGGCAAATGGCCCGCCATTTTCTCCAGCAAAATCAATGCTTTAAGGGAGAAAATGGTGGGCGACCCTGGAATCGAACCAGGCATGGGTCTCCCCGGCGGAGTTACAGTCCGCTGCCGCACCTTGCAGCACGTCGCCCGACGCCGGGGGTGATTAGCCGCCGCTTCGGCGCTGGTCAAGCGGTTCCGAACGCGCTTTGCTTGCATCCTGTCCCTTGCCGTCGCATCTGCCTGCGGGACAGGAGTTTCCATGACCAATCCCCCCCGCCCCGCCCGGACAAAGAAACCCACCTGGGTCATCGACAAGGAACGCGCCCGCCGCGCCGCCGCTGCCGAGACCGTCTGGCTGTTCGGCCTGCATGCCGTGCGCGACGCGCTGATGAACCCCGCGCGCACGCGGCTGCGGCTGGTGCTGACGCGCAACGCCGCCGACCGGCTGGCGGATGCCGTTGCGGCCTCGGGCATGACCCCCGAGATCGTCGATGCCCGCGTCTTCGACCGCGAGGTGCCGCTGGGTCCCGACAGCGTCCACCAGGGCGCGGCGGTCGAGGTCAAGCCGCTGGCCTGGGGCAAGCTGGGCGACATCGCCGCAAGCGGCGCCGAAGGCACGCGCCCCTTGGTGGTCGCGCTGGACCGCGTGACCGACCCGCATAACGTGGGCGCGATCCTGCGCTCGGCCGAGGTTTTCGGGGCTCGCGCTGTTGTCGCCACCGCCCGCCATGCCGCGCCGGAAACCGGGGCGCTGGCCAAGACGGCCTCGGGCGCGCTGGAACGCCAGCCCTATCTGCGGGTCACGAACCTCGCCGAGGCGCTGATCGAGCTGAAGGCGATGGGCTACATCGTCCTTGGCCTGGACGGCACCGGCAAGGCCACGCTGCCCGAGGCACTGGAGGCGCTGAAGGGCCGCGCCCTCTGCCTCGTGCTGGGTGCCGAGGGGCCGGGCCTGCGCGAGAAGACGCTGGAAACCTGCGACCAGGTGGTGCGGATTCCCTTTGCCGCAGACTTCGGGTCGCTCAACGTCTCGAACGCGGCGGCGGTCGCACTTTACGCTGCAATCACAGGTTGATCGCGTCCCGGTGAGTGTTGCGGCGGTGCCGCACGAGGGGTCACGTTGCGGCGATGCAGCGTTGCGCGGGGCCTTGGGGGGTGCGACATCGGCCTCATGTCATCGATCGTTCATCTTTCCCGGTTCCCGCGCATGGCCGGGGATCGCGCCGCTTTCGGGCGGATCTGCTCGGCGCTTCTCGGGCTCTGGCTGCTGGCAGCGGCACTCGCCACCCTGCCGCTGAGCCCCGCGCAGGCGCAATCGACCGCGCTGGGGGGAATGGACGCCGTCAGCCTGCGCGATATGGGGCGCCCTGTCGGTGGTGACCCGGACATCTCGACCCACTGGAAGGGGCAGGAGTGGCGCTTCGCCAACGAGGCGAATCGCGCCACCTTCGAGGCCAATCCCCGCGCCTATGCCCCTGCCTTCGGCGGCCATTGCCCGGTTGCCCTGTCCGACGGCGAACGGCGACCCGGCCATCCCGAGCTGTTCGTGATCATCGAGCACACGATCTACCTGGCCGGTTCCCCGGCTGCACGGCAGCTTTTGCACGAGAATCCAACCCAGGTGCTCAAGCAGGCCGCCCGGCACTGGAAGCGCCTGCGGCGCTAATATCTTCACGTTTTCGCGAGGAGGTTGGAACTTTCGTGGATTGGTGCACATTTACATCATGAACCTGACCACGGAACGGTCACGTTCAGATCACTGTCCCTCGTTCCGCGACTTGCGCCCGGTCCCTGACCGGGCGCTTTTTCTTTGCAGGCATAGTTGCCGAAGCGCAAGCACGGTTTGCAGGAGGACAGAATGAGCCAACCCGACATCGCGCGGATTGCCGCCGAAACACGCACGATTGCCGTAGTGGGGCTTTCGCCCAAGGCAGATCGCCCCAGCCATGGGGTTGCCCGTTTCCTGCAGGGCATGGGCTATCGCGTCATCCCCGTGAACCCGGGTCATGCCGGCGAAACGATCCTGGGAGAGACGACCTACGCCACCCTGTCCGACATTCCGAAGGGCGAGTCGGTGGACATGGTGGACATCTTCCGCCGATCCGAGTCCGTCCCCGCCGTGGTGGACGAGGCACTGAAGGCCCTGCCGGGGCTGAAGACGGTCTGGATGCAGATCGGCGTCATGCACGAGGGCGCGGCGGACAAGGCGCGCGCCGCCGGGCTGACGGTGGTGCAGAACCGCTGCCCCAAGATCGACTTCCCCCGGGTCGGCGCCCGCGGCCCCGCGCGGGGCTGAGACGAAAAGCCGCGCTTGCCTCTTTTCAAGCGCGGCGTGGCGCGTATAGTCGCCCGCATGACGCGGACCCTGCCCTTGGCCACGACGCATGACACCGGCGCACAGCCCGGTGCCCGCTTCGTCGTGAACCTCCGCGGTCTGCTGCTTCTTACGCTGCGCTGAGCGGGTCCGCCGGGCCGCCGCTCAGGATAGCGCAGCGCCCGGCTCTCCCCTCTCACCGACAGCCGAAAGAGAAGCCCATGAGCACCGACACCCGTGACCCGAACCGCGTCCTGATCTTCGACACCACCCTGCGCGACGGCGAGCAGTCGCCCGGCGCCACCATGTCCCATGCCGAAAAGCTGGAAATCGCCGGGATGCTGGACGAGATGGGCGTGGACATTATCGAGGCGGGCTTTCCCATCGCCTCGGAAGGCGACTTCGCCGCCGTCAGCGACATCGCCAAGGCCTCGCAGAACGCCGTGATCTGCGGCCTTGCCCGCGCCCAGATCCCCGACATCGACCGCGCGTGGGAGGCCGTGCGCCATGCCCGCCGCCCGCGCATCCACACCTTCATCGGCACCTCGCCGCTGCACCGCGCGATCCCGAACCTGACCATGGACGAGATGGCGGACCGCATCCACCAGACGGTGACCCACGCCCGCAACCTGTGCGAGGATGTGCAGTGGTCGCCCATGGACGCCACGCGGACCGAACACGACTACCTGTGCCGTGTGGTCGAGATCGCCATCAAGGCCGGCGCCACGACGATCAACATCCCTGACACCGTGGGCTACACCGCGCCGCGCGAATCGGCCGCGCTGATCCGGATGCTGCTGGAACGCGTACCTGGCGCCGACGGGATCATCTTCGCTACCCATTGCCACAACGACCTTGGCATGGCGACGGCGAACAGCTTGGCCGCCGTCGAGGCGGGCGCGCGCCAGATCGAATGCACCATCAACGGCCTGGGCGAGCGCGCGGGCAACACCGCGCTGGAGGAGGTCGTGATGGCGCTGAAGGTGCGCCACGACATCATGCCTTTCACCACCCGCGTCGAGTCCCGCAAGATCATGGGCATTTCGCGCCGCGTGGCGCAGGTCTCGGGCTTCCCGGTCCAGTTCAACAAGGCCATCGTCGGCAAGAACGCCTTTGCCCATGAATCCGGCATCCACCAGGACGGGATGCTGAAGAACGCCGAAACCTTCGAGATCATGCGCCCCGAGGATGTGGGCCTGTCCGAAACCTCGCTGGTCATGGGCAAGCACTCGGGCCGCGCGGCCCTGCGCGCCAAGCTGGCCGACTTGGGCTATGAGGTGGGGGACAACCAACTCAAGGACGTCTTCGTACGGTTCAAGGCGCTCGCCGATCGCAAGAAGGAGGTCTATGACGACGACCTGATCGCGCTGATGCAGGACAGCGCCGCCAATACGGAAAACGACTACCTGCAGGTGAAGAAGCTGCGCGTCGTCTGCGGCGGGGGCGAGCCCGCCATGGCAACCCTGACCATGTCCGTGGGCGGACAGGAGCGCACCGAGACGCGCCAGGGCGACGGCCCCGTGGACGCCGCCTTCAACGCGGTCGACGCGATGTTCGACCACCATGGCACGCTGCAGCTTTACCAGGTCCATGCCGTGACCGAGGGCACCGACGCCCAGGCCACCGTCAGCGTGCGGATGGAGGAGGACGGCCGCATCGCCACCGGTCAGGCGGCAGACACCGACACGATCCTTGCCTCGGTCAAGGCCTATGTGGGTGCGTTGAACCGGTTGAAGGTGCGGCGCGAGAAGACCGCGCCTGACAGCGATACCAAGGCCGTCAGCATGTATTCGCACTGAGGCAAGGGGCGGCATTGCCGCCCCTTCTTCGTCACGTCCCTTCGGTTTCCATTCCTGCGTCGGCAGCCGGCTGGAAGCCGCCAAGGTTGTAGACCTTCGGGAAACCCATTTCAGACAGCGTCTGCCCCGCCAGCGCCGCCCTTCCGCCCGAGGCGCAGTAGACGACCACCGGGCGCGAGGGATCAAAGGCGGGATCGTGATACTTGCTCTCGCGGTCGGCGCGGAACTCGAGCATTCCGCGCGACACCGTGGCCGCGCCCTTCAGCTTGCCCGTCTTCTCGATCTCGGCCGAGTCGCGCAGGTCGACCAGCAGGGCGTTCTCCTCCTCGACCAGCCGCCGCGCCTCGGCCGCGTCCACCTTGGGCACGGCGGCATTCGCCGCCTCCAGCATCTGTTGCACCGTCTTGGCCATCACCCTTCTCCATCGAACGGGAAACCCACGCGGCAAAGATAGCACATTCCTGCCCATGTGGGTTGCGCCGACAGTTTCGCCTTCTGCGTGATTCCGCTTCCCCGGCCGGGCGGGCTTGCCTATATGGGGCCGCAGCCGCGTCCGGCCTCAAGGCCGGCAGAACCAAAAGCGGCGCCGGGCAGGCACGGAAGGGACTTCACCATGGCATTCTTCGGTCTGTTCTCGACCGATATCGCGATCGATCTGGGGACCGCGAACACGCTGATCTACGTCAAGAACAAGGGCGTGATCCTGAACGAGCCCTCGGTCGTGGCCTACCACGTCAAGGACGGCAAGAAGCAGGTCCTGGCGGTGGGCGAGGATGCCAAGCTGATGCTGGGTCGCACGCCGGGCAGCATCGAGGCCATCCGCCCGATGCGCGAAGGCGTCATCGCCGATTTCGACAGCGCCGAGGAAATGATCAAGCACTTCATGAAGAAGGCGTTCCGGCGCAGCTCGATCACCAAGCCCAAGGTCATCGTCTGCGTGCCCCATGGCGCGACGCCGGTGGAAAAGCGGGCGATCCGCCAGTCGGTGCTGTCGGCCGGCGCCCGCAAGTGCGGCCTCATCGCCGAGCCCATCGCGGCGGCCATCGGCGCGGGGATGCCCATCACCGAGCCCACCGGCAGCATGGTCGTGGACATCGGCGGCGGCACCACCGAGGTCGCGGTCCTGTCCTTGGGCGACATCGTCTATGCCCGCAGCGTCCGCGTGGGCGGCGACCGCATGGACGACGCGATCATCAACTACCTGCGGCGCCACCATAACCTGCTGATCGGCGAAAGCACCGCCGAGAAGGTCAAGACCACCATCGGCACCGCCCGGATGCCCGACGACGGGCGCGGCGCCACCATGATGGTACGCGGCCGCGACCTGCTGAACGGCGTTCCGAAGGAGGTCGAGCTGACCCAGGCCATGGTCGCCGAGGCGCTGGCCGAGCCGATCCAGCAGATCTGCGAGGCGGTGATGATCGCGCTCGAGGCGACTCCGCCGGACCTCGCCGCCGACATCGTGGACCGGGGCGTCATGCTCTCGGGCGGCGGCGCGATGCTGGGCGAGATGGATCTGGCGCTGCGCGAGCAGACCGGCCTGATGGTCAGCTTGGCCGACCAGCCGATGAACTGCGTGGCGATGGGAACCGGCCGGGCGCTGGAATACGAAAAGCAACTGCGCCACGTCGTCGATTTCGAGAGCTGAGGCGGCCTGAATGGCCCGCCGCGGCTACGACTACGCACGGCCGGTGCGCCGCATCCTCGTGGCGCTGCTGGTCCTTGTGCTGCTGGCGGTCTTCGTCTTTTGGCGCATCGACAGCCCGCGCGCGGAACGGATGCGCGCGGCCTTCGTGGATCGCTTCGTCCCCTCGATGGACTGGGCCATGGCGCCGGTGACGGCCGTCAGCCGCATGGTCGCGGGCTTCCAGTCCTACCAGCGGCTTTACGAGCAGAACCAGGAACTGCGGCGCGAGCTGCAGCGGATGAGCGCCTGGAAAGAGGCCGCCGTCCAGCTTGAACAGGAAAACGCCAAGCTGCTGGCGCAGAACAACGTCCGGCTGGACCCGGCGCTGACGGGTGTCTCGGGCGTGGTGCTGACGGACAGCGGCACGGCCTTCCGCCAGTCGGTGCTGCTGAACCGCGGCGCCCGCGACGGCATCCTGGACGGCTGGGCCACCATGGACGGGCTCGGCCTCGTGGGCCGCATCTCGGGCGTGGGGCAGACGACCAGCCGGGTGATGCTGCTGACCGATCCGTCGTCCCGCGTGCCGGTGACGATCCAGCCTTCGGGGCAGCGGGCGCTGCTGACGGGGGACAACAGCGCCCTGCCCTATCTCGACTTCATGGAAAGCCCCGAGGACGTGCGGCCGGGCGACCGGGTCGTGACCTCGGGCGACGGCGGGCTGTTTCCGCCGGGGCTGCTGGTGGGCCAGGCGGTGCAGGCGTCCGACCGCCGGATGCGGGTGCGGCTGGCCGCCGACTACGGCCGGCTCGAGTTCCTGCGCGTCCTGCGCAGCCATCCGGCCGAGCAGCTGGTGGACAGCGGCACCCTGATCCTGCCGCCCTCGGGCGACTTCATCGGCCCGCAGATGCCCAGCCCCGCCGACCAGGCGGCCGCCGCCGCGACCGCCCCCGCGCCCGTCGTCTCGCCCGCGCCCGAAGCCGAGCGCGAAGCCCAGGCGAGCGACTGAGCGATGGCCATGTCCCGCCAGCGCCAGCTGCTTGGCCAGACCTCCTATCTGCTTGCCGCGCTGGCGCTGATCCTGGCCGCGCTGCTGCCGCAGTCGCCCGGCCGGATCGCCTGGCCGGGCCCGGACCTGCTGATGGCGGTGACGCTGGCCTGGGTGCTGCGCCGTCCCGAGCAGGTGCCGGTCCTAGCCGTGGCCCTTGTCATGCTGGCGGCCGACATCCTGCTGTTCCGCCCGCTGGGCTTGGGGGCCGCGCTTGCCGTGGTGGCGACCGAGGTCGCGCGGCGCCAACAGCAGCGTTGGCGCGCGCAGGGCTTTCTGGTTGAATGGCTGCGCGTGGCGATCCTGATGGGGCTGATGGTGCTGGCCGAGCGGGTGATCCGGACCCTTTTCCTTGTTCCTGCAACCCTGGCCCCCCTGCCGCCGCTGGGGCCCGAGGCGCTGCGCCTGATCGCCAGCATCGCCGCCTATCCCCTTGTCGTGGCCCTGCTGGCCGCCCTTGGCCTGCGCCACGCCGCGCCCGGCGCGCTGGACCCCTGAGCCATGAAGAAATCCTCCCGAGACATCCACGACAGCACCCGCAGCATCCATCGCCGCGCGCTTATGCTTGGCGCGATCCAGGCTGCCGTGGTGGCGACGCTCGGCTGGCGGCTCAAGACCATGCAGCTTGACCGTGCGGACGAGTTCCGGCTGCTTTCCGACGGCAACTCGATCAAGATGCGGCTGCTGCCGCCTGCGCGGGGGCTGATCCACGACCGCAGCGGCCTGGTGATCGCCGGAAACGAGGCCAACTATCGCGCCACCATCACCCGCGAGGAAGCGGGCGACCCCGCAGTGGTGATCGAGCGGCTGCGCCGCTTGGTCCCCATGACCGACACCGCCGTCGCGGCCCTGCTGGCCGAGATCGACAAGCGCAGCGCCATCACCCCCGTCATCGTGGCCGACCGGCTGACCTGGGACCAGTTCGCCTCGATCGCCGTCAACGCGCCCGCGCTGCCGGGCATCACCCCGGAATCGGGCCTGTCGCGCAGCTATCCGCGGGCGGGCGACTTCGCCCATGTACTGGGCTACGTGGGCCCGGTCAGCGATTACGACCTGTCCAAGATCGAGAACCCCGACCCCGTCCTGATGCTGCCCGAGTTCCAGCTGGGCAAGCTGGGCGTCGAGGCCAAGCTGGAGGAAGTCTTGCGCGGCAAGGCCGGCCGCCGCCGGGTCGAGGTCAACAGCGCCGGGCGCGAGATGCGCGAACTGGAGCGGATCGAGGGCCAGCAGGGCGCGACCGTCCAGATGACGCTGGATGCGGGCCTGCAGAACTTCGCCATCCAGCGGCTGGGCGAGGAAAGCGCCGCGGCCGTGGTCATGGACGTGCAGACCGGCGACATCCTCGCCAGCGCCTCGGCCCCCACCTTCGACCCGAACCTCTTCGTGCGGGGGATCTCCAGCGCCGACTACAAGGCGCTGATGGAACATGACCACCGCCCCCTGGCCGACAAGACCGTGCAGGGGGTCTATCCGCCGGGCTCGACCTTCAAGATGGTGACGCTGCTGGCGGGGCTGGAATCGGGGCTGATCGACAGCCGCTCGCATTTCTACTGCCCCGGCCACACCACCGTCGCCGGCCGCCGCTTCCATTGCTGGAGCCGCAGCGGCCACGGCTCGGTAGGGCCGGTGGACAGTCTGGAACGGTCCTGCGACGTCTTCTACTACGAGCTTGCGCAGAAGATCGGGATCGACCGGATGTCCGAGATGGCACGGCGGATGGGGATCGGCGTCCGCCCCGACCTGCCCATGTCCGCGATCGCCGAAGGGATCGCCCCCGACCGCAACTGGAAGCGCGCCCGGCACGGGCAGGAATGGCAGATCGGGGACAGCATCAACGCCTCGATCGGGCAGGGCTATGTGCTGGCCTCTCCGCTGCAACTGGCGGTGATGACGGCACGGGTTGCAACGGGGCTCGAGGTCGCGCCGCGGCTGATCCGGGCCATCGACGGCACGGCCGTGCCCGATCCCGTCTTCCCGCCCCTCGGGCTGGAGGAGGGAAACCTGAAGGTCGCCCGTGCCGGCATGGACGCGGTGATGAACGGCGGCAGCGGAACGGCGGCCAAGGCGCGCATCGTGCGGCCCGAATGGCGCATGGCGGGCAAGACCGGCACCAGCCAGGTCCGCAACATCACCGCCGCCGAACGGGCGCGCGGCGTGATCCGCAACGACCAGCTGCCCTGGAACCGTCGCGACCACGCGCTGTTCGTCTGCTATGCGCCCTACGAGGCGCCGCGCTACGCGGTCTCGGTCGTGGTGGAACACGGCGGCGGCGGATCGGCAGTCGCGGCGCCCATCGCCCGCGACATCCTGCTTTACGCGCTGGCGGGCGGCCTGCCGCCGCTGGACGCCTATCCGCCCGGCCAGCGCGACGAGATCCGCGAGATGCTGGCCCGGATGCGCCTTGCGCCCTCGCCGGTCGCGCAGGCCAGCGGGGGACGGGCGCGGGCATGAGGAAGGCGCCATGAGCAGCTATCTCGACTACAAACCCGACCAGGCACCGGCCGGCTGGCGCAAGATCCTTTACCTGAACTGGCCCTTGGCCTTCCTGCTGGCGGCGGTGGCCTCGGCGGGGTTCCTGATGCTGTATTCCGTCGCGGGCGGCCGGCTGGAAACCTGGGCCGAGCCACAGATGGAGCGTTTTGCGGTCGGCTTCGTCGCCATGATCGCGCTGGCCTTCACACCGATCTGGTTCTGGCGCTCGATCTCGGTCGCGGCCTACGTGATCTGCCTGGGGCTGCTGCTGGCCGTGGACATCATCGGCCACAACGCGATGGGGGCGCAGCGCTGGCTGGACCTCGGCCCCATCAAGCTGCAGCCCTCCGAGGTGACCAAGATCGCGCTCGTGCTGGTGCTGGCGGCCTATTACGACTGGCTGGACATGAGCAAGGTGTCGCGTCCCCTGTGGGTGCTGGTCCCCCTGGCGCTGATCCTGATGCCCACGGCGCTGGTGGTGGTGCAGCCGGACCTCGGCACCTCGCTCATGCTGGTGGCGGGCGGGGGCATCATGATGTTCGCGGCAGGTGTCAGCCTGTGGTATTTCGCGGCCGTGATCGGGATCGTGGGCGGGCTGGTCTTCGCCGTCCTCGAAAGCCGAGGCACCGCGTGGCAGCTGCTGCACGACTATCAATATCGCCGCATCGACACCTTCCTGGACCCGACCTCGGACCCTCTGGGGGCGGGCTACAACATCACCCAGGCGCAGATCGCGCTGGGCTCGGGCGGCTGGCACGGGCGCGGCTTCATGCAGGGCACGCAAAGCCGGCTGAACTTCCTGCCCGAGAAGCACACCGACTTCATCTTCACGACCTTGGCCGAGGAATTCGGCTTTGTCGGCTCGATCACGCTGCTGGGGCTTTACGCGCTGGTCATCGCCTTCTGCATCTATTCGGCCATGACCAACCGCGACCGCTTCGCCAGCCTGCTGACGCTGGGGATCGGCGGCACGTTCTTCCTGTATTTCGCGGTCAACATGGGGATGGTCATGGGCCTGATGCCGGTCGTGGGGGTGCCGCTGCCGATGGTCAGCTATGGCGGCACGCAGCTGATGATCCTGCTGATGGCCTTCGGCCTCGTGCAGTCCGCCCATGTGAACAGGCCCCGCTGATGCGCGTCTTCTTCGCCGCCCCAGCCCGCCTCTGGGAGGAATGGTCCCCTGCCCTGCGCGCCGCCTGCCCCGAGATGGAGCTGTGCCGCGAGGGCGACCCGGCCTCATTCGACGCGCTGATCTATGCACCGGGCTATCCCGAGACGGGCGAGCCGATGGACTTCCGCCCCTTCGCCCGCGCGCGGCTGGTGCAGAGCCTCTGGGCCGGGGTCGAACGGATCGTGGTCAACGAGACGCTGACCCAGCCCTTGTGCCGGATGGTCGATCCGGGGCTGGCGCAGGGCATGGCGGAATGGTGCCTCGGCTGGGCCATGCGGCTGCACTTGGGAATGGACCGCTACCTGCAGGACGGCCAGTGGCGGAACGGGCTGGTCCCGCCACTGGCCTCGGAACGCCCCGTCACGATCCTGGGGATGGGAGAGCTTGGGCGCGCCGTCGCCGCGAAGTTGCAGGGCATGGGCTTCCCGGTCACGGGCTGGTCCGCCTCGGGCCGTCCCGTCGAGGACGTGCGGGTTTTGGGCGCGGAGGCCCTGCCGCGGGCGCTGGAAGGAGCCGAGATCCTGATCTCGCTCTTGCCCGACACGCCCGAGACTCGGAACCTGCTGGATGCCCGGCGGCTCGCGATGCTGCCGCGCGGGGCGTTCCTGCTGAACCCAGGGCGGGGAACGGTGCTGGACGACGAGGCGCTGCTGGCGGCGCTGGACGAGGGGCGGCTGGGCCATGCCGTGCTGGACGTCTTCCGCACCGAGCCCCTGCCGCCCGGTCATCCCTTCTGGTCACATCCGGACGTGACGGTGACGCCGCATATCGCTGCCGACACCCGTCCGGCGACGGCCGCACCCGTCGCCGCAGAGAACCTGCGCCGCGCGATGGCGGGGCAGCCGCTGCTGCATCTGGTGGATCGGGCGCGGGGCTACTGAAACCCTGCCCGGAGGATCAGCGCAGGCGGGGCGGGGCGTCGGGGTCGCGGCGCATCGGCTCGGGCTGTGGCGCGGCGACCGCCTCGATCCGCACGGCGCCCGGTGGCAGCGGAAGATCCTCGAAGGTGACGTCCACGCCGCCCTCGACGGGCGGCAGGAAGGCGATCAGTTCCGCCAGCGCCTTGGCAATGGCGGGACGATCCGCGTTGCCTGCCCCAGCCACGACGATCAGATGACCCCGCCGTCCCTCGGCCCAGTCCACGCCCACCAGCGCCGCGCCCGCCACCATGCCCGCCATGTCGCCGAGGCGCGTCGCCAGCGGCTCGGCCACTGTTTCCACTGCGTCCCGGCGCGGCGCGGTCAGGCGGCGGGGCGCGGCCTCGCCCGCCTCGGGCGCCTCGGCCAGCGCCGCGATCAGCCAGCCGAGCGCAGCCGCATCCAGCAGCATCTCGGAGGGGCGGCCCGGGTTGACCAGCAGTCCCCGGCCGGCTTCCGCCAGTTCGCGCGCGAGGATACGGCCCGGCAGCGACACATGCGCCACAGGGCCGCCCAGAAAGCCCGCCAGCGCCGCCTCGTCATCCGAGGCCAGCGCCACCGCCCCGCCCGGCAGGTCGAACATCCGCAGCTCGGCCCGGTCATCGGCGGGATCGGCGGCAAGGGCCGCGTGCAGTTCGGTATCGGCCAATCGCCGCAGCACCGCCGCGCGCAGGGCCGGATCGGCGTCATGGAACGGCACATGGGCGCAAAGGCGGTCGAGTTCCGTCAGGGGGGTCGTCACAGCACCTCGGCCAGCGTGCGGCGCAGTTCGGGAACCAGTTCGTCCTCGAACCACGGGTTGCGTCTGAGCCAAGCGGTATTCCGCCACGACGGGTGAGGCAAGGGAAAGACCCGCGGGGCATGGTCCCGCCAGCCTGCCACGGCCGCTGTCACATCGCGCAGGCCCAGGTGCCAGCGGATCGCGTAGCCGCCGATCAGCAGCGTGACGCGGGGCTGCAATTCCTCAAGCACCCGCGCGCGCCAGGTCGCTGCGCAGATCGCGGGCGGCGGCAGGTCCGAGCCCTTGGCGTCATAGCCGGGAAAGCAGAAGCCCATCGGCACGATGGCGACGCGCGAGCGGTCGTAGAAAGTGGCGTCGTCCACGCCCATCCAGCCGCGCAGCCGCTGCCCCGAGGCGTCGGTGAAGGGCTTTCCCGAATGATGCACCCGCATCCCCGGCGCCTGACTGGCCACCAGCACCCGCGCGCCGGGGGCGAACCAGACGATCGGGCGCGGCGCATGGGCCGTCGCGGTCAGGGCGAAGCGGTCTGCGCAAAGCCGGCAGCCGCGCAACTCGGCGGCAACGGGCAGATCATCGAAGGGTGCTGTCATGCACGCCCAGATAGGAACGCCCCGCCCCGGATAACAGCTTGCATTCTCACGATCCGCGGCGTTCCAATGGACAGCGATGCGCCGCAGGATTATGTTCGGCCTCAGAACGCGGGCGGCTGGCGCCCGCTGCAAACCGCCGCATTCACGCGCCTTTGCAGGAAAACTTCGCCGACATGCTGGAATTCGACAACGTCTCCAAGTCCTTCTGGACCGGAACGCAGCGCAAGGTGATCCTGGATCAGGCCTCGTTCCGGGTGGAACTGGGCCAGTCGCTTGGCATCCTCGCCCCCAACGGCACCGGCAAGACCACCATCATCAACATGATGTGCGGGCTGGAAAAGCCCGACGAGGGCCAGATCCGCGCCAACTGCCGGGTATCCTTCCCGCTGGGCTTCATGGGAGGGGTGATTGCCAAGCTGTCGGCCAACGAGAACGCGCGCTATATCGCGCGGATCTACGGGCTCGACCCCGACTATGTCTCGGCCTTCTGCCGCTGGCTTTGCGATATCGGCGAATATTTTGACCAGCCGGTTGGCGTCTACAGTTCGGGGATGCGGTCGCGGCTGACCTTCGCGCTGCTGCTGGCGCTGGAATTCGACATCTACCTCATCGACGAGGGGATGCCCGGCACGACCGACGTCGAGTTCAACCGCAAGGCGGGCAGCGTGCTGTATGACCGGCTGAAGACCGCGACCGTGGTGGTGGTGTCCCACCAGCCCGCCACGCTGGAAAAATTCTGCCGCCGCGCGGGCGTGTTGCGCGACGGGCGTCTTTACATGTTCGATTCCCTCGACGAGGCCAAGCAGTATTATGACTACACCGCCTAAGGTCCGCCGCTTTCATCTCAGCCCTTCCGAATCTCCCGTCGCCGCGGCGCGAGAGGCGGCGCGCAGCGCGGTCCGCCCCAAGGGCGAGGCCCCGGCCGGCGCCGAGCCTGCCCGCCCCGCCGTGCGGGTCGAGGTGCGCAAGGGCGGCGCCCGTGCCGACCAGGCCGCGGCCCCGGCCGCCGGCCCGCGCAAGACGGAAATGCCCTTCAGCAACACCGACGACGGCTTCGCGAACATGCGCTTTCCGGGCGCCGAGCCCGATGCGCCAGAGAAACCCCACCCTGCCAATGCCCCGGTCGGCCCCGAGACGCAGGCCACGGACGCCGATGCCGAGGCGCTGGCCGCCATCCGGGCCGAGAACCTGACCTCGCGCCAGCTGCGCATGGCCGCCCGCATCGCCGCCATGCACGAGATGGAGGTCGCGTCCGAATACGAGGCCGTGCTGCGCCTGCGCCAGCGCGGCATCGACCCCTTCCACCGGGGCGCGGTCGTCAAGATCCTGTCGGACGCGGGGAACGAGGCGAAGGCCGCGCCCAATCCCCGTGCGCTTGTCCCGGTCCCCGGCCCCGGCCTGCCCGCGCGCACCAAGCGCCGCGAGATCGTGCCGCTGCCGCCTCCGGGCGAGGTCGGCCCGCCGCTGCGCCCCGAGCTTCCCTCGCGCGAGGCGCTGACCGAGGAACGCCGCGCGGCCGAGATCTACCGCATCCAGCGCGACATCGCCCGGCGGCGGCGGCGCAGCCTGTCCTTCCTGCTGATGCGGCTGGCCTTCTTCGTGGGTCTGCCGACGCTGATCGCGGGCTGGTACTACTTCACCCAGGCGACGCCGCTTTACGCGACGAACTCGCAATTCATGATCCAGCAGGCGGACGGCGTGCCGGGCGCCACGGGCAGCGGTCTGCTGTCGCCGGGCGCCATGATGAACCCCGACAACGTCGCGGTGCAAAGCTACCTGACCTCGCGCGATGCGATGATCCGGCTGGATCAGGACCTGGGCTTCACCCGCGCCTTCCAGGACCCCGCGATCGACTCGCTGCTGCGCCTGCCCGAGGAGGCCTCCAACGAGCAGGCCTATGCCCAGTACAAGCAGTCCGTGAAGATCGGCTATGACCCGACCGAGGGCATGATCAACATGGAGGTGATCGCCCCCGATCCCAAGCTGTCCGAGCAGTTCTCGCTGGCCCTGATCCGCTATGCCGAGGGCCAGGTGGACCAGATGTCCCAGCGTCTGCGCGGCGATCAGATGCAGGGCGCGATCGAAAGCTACCAGGATGCCGAGCGCAAGGTGCAGGAATCGCAGAACCGCATCCAGGAACTGCAGGAACAGCTGGGCGTGCTGGACCCGACCGCCGAAAGCGGCGCGGTGATGGGGCGCATCAGCGCGCTGGAAACGCAGTTGTCCGAGAAGCAGCTGGAGCTCGGCCAGCTCACGTCGAACGCCCGCCCGAACCAGAGCCGGGTGCAGGGCGTGCAGGGCGACATCGCCCGGCTGGAGCAGATGATCGCGGAAACCCGCGCCCAGCTGACCGAGGCTACCGGCGACCGCGCCTCGCTGGCCGCCATCACGGGGCAGTTGCGGATCGCGGAAAGCGACCTTGCCACCCGCCAGCAGCTGCTGGCCACCGCCGCCACGCAGATGGAGGCCGCACGGGTCGAGGCCAACAAGCAGGTGCGCTACCTGTCGCTGTCCGTGGCCCCGGTGCCGCCGGATGAACCCACCTATCCCAAGGCGCTTCAGAACACGATCGTCGCCTTTTTCATCTTTGCGGGGATTTACCTGATGATGTCGCTGACCGCCTCGATCCTGCGCGAACAGGTGTCCTCGTGACGGGGGCCGCGCAGCGCCATGTCGCCGTCCGCGGCGTCACCTTCGGCAACGACCTCCCGCTGGTGGTCATCGCCGGACCCTGCCAGCTGGAAACGCTGGACCATGCGCTGTCGATTGCCGAGCCCCTGGCCGAAGCCTGCGCCCGGGCAGGCGCGGGCTTTGTCTTCAAGGCCAGCTACGACAAGGCGAACCGCACCTCGCTGTCGGGACGCCGGGGTGTCGGCATCGACGAGGGGCTGGCGATGCTGGCCGCCGTGCGCGACCGCCTGGGCTGCCCGGTGCTGACCGACATCCATGACGAGGCGCAGGCCGTCCGGGCAGCCGAGGTCGCGGACATCATCCAGATCCCAGCCTTCCTGTCGCGCCAGACCGACCTGCTGCTGGCGGCGGGCCGCACGGGCGCGGTGGTGAACATCAAGAAGGGCCAGTTCCTTGCCCCTTGGGACATGCCGAACGTCGCCGACAAGGTTGCCTCGACCGGGAACGAGCGGATCCTTCTGACGGAACGAGGGGCGAGCTTCGGCTACAACACGCTGGTCGCCGACATGCGTTCGCTGCCGATCATGGCGCAGACGGGTTATCCGGTGGTGATGGATGCGACACATTCGGTGCAGCAGCCGGGCGGACAGGGCGGCTCGTCGGGCGGGCAGCGCGAGTTCGCGCCGGTGATGGCGCGGGCGGCGGTGGCGATCGGCGTGGCGGGCGTCTTCATCGAGACGCACCAGGACCCCGACCGCGCGCCCTCGGACGGGCCGAACATGATCCACCTGGACCGGATGCCCGCCCTGATCGACAGCCTGATGCGCTTCGACCGCTTGGCGAAGGCCGAGCCGGTGATGGGCTGAGCCCTCTCAGGACTACGGGACGCGGACCGTGACCCGCAGGTACCGCGCTGCTATATCCGTCCCGCCGTTGCGGCTGCGGTTTTCCCGCGAGATCAGATCGACCAGTTTTCCCCGCAACTCCTCGGCCCGTGGTCCTTCGCCCAAGGCCTCGAAAACGCGCATCACGGGACCGAAGTAGGTCATGAACAGCTCGACCATCCCGGCGGGTGGCGCATCCAGGTGGAACTCGTAGAAAGCGGGTTCCATCGTGATCGCCTCGGGCGGGACGCCGGCCTGGCCGAAGCGGTCAAGGACATTCGCCTCAATGCCCCACAAGGTCGGGGGGACGAAGCCCTCGGGCGGGGGCGGGCCGTAGTCCGACAGAAGCTTCAGGATCTGCGCGACCATGGTGGGATCGCCCGGGATCCAGTTCCCCATGACGATGCGCCCGCCCGGTCGTGTGACGCGAACCATCGAACGCGCCACCTCGGCGGGGCATGGGGCGAACATCGCGCCGAAGATGCTGACCACCAGATCGAAGCCGTCGTCGGGAAGGTGCGACAGGTCGCAGGCGTCACCCTCGACGATGCGGCAGTTCGTCAGCCCCTCGGCCGCGACGCGCGCCTGCGCGGCGGCCACCAGGTTGCGGGCAATGTCGATGCCAAGCACCTCGGCCCCGCGCCGGGCCATGGGCAGCGCCGTCGCGCCGTCCCCGCAGGCGAGGTCCAGCACCTTCATCCCCGGCGTGATCCCGAGTTCGTCCACCAGCGCGTCGCTGCTGCCGCGCATGGTGGCGGCCAGCTTCGAGAAATCCCCTTTCTCCCACAATTCCTTGTTCGGATTCATGGTCAGTCTCCGCCTTCGCGGTGAAACGCAACGCCCGACCCACGAACCCGACCGGACGAGGGGCGATGCGGGCCGGATACCCGCCCGTCAGGACACCGGCACCGGCCGGTGCCGCGCCATTCTATCAGGAGTCGGGCTGGATCGCGCCCAGAATCGCCCGCGCCGCCGCATGGCCCGAGGCCCAGGCCCACTGGAAGTTGTAGCCGCCCAGCCAGCCCGTCACGTCCACGACTTCGCCGATGAAATGCAGCCCCGGAACATGGCGCGAGGCCATCGTGCGCGCATCCAGATCACGGCAGTCCACACCGCCCACCGTGACCTCGGCGGTGCGGTAGCCCTCGCTCCCCACGGGTCGGATGCGCCAGTCGTGGACGCGGCGGACCAGCGCCCCCAGCCGCGCGTCGGGCTGGTCGGCCAAGCGTGCGCCCTCCAGCCCCTCCTCGGCCACGATGGCCGTAGCGAGCCGTTCGGGCAGCAGCCGCGCCAGCACGGTCGCCACCTGCACCCGGCCGCCCTCGCGCTTGGCCTGCCGCAGCGCCTGGGCGGTGTCGCCGGAGTGAAGATCTAGGGTCAGTTCCTCGCCGGGACGCCAGTAGCTGGAAATCTGAAGGATCGCCGGCCCCGACAGCCCGCGATGGGTGAACAGCAGCTGATCGTCAAAGGCCACTGCCGCACGGCGCGGCGCCTTGGCAGCCGGCAGCGAGGCCCGTGCCGTCACCGCGACCCCCGACAGCGGCGCACTCAGCCGCAGGTCCTGCTGCGCGAAGGTCAGGGGCACGAGACCGGGCCGCGTCTCGACGATGCGGTGCCCGGTCGCCTGGGCGATGTCGTAGCCGATGCCGGTCGCACCCACCTTCGGGATCGACTTGCCGCCGGTGGAGACGACGACATGGCGCGCCTCGATCGGTCCCGCCGACGTCTCGACCCGCAGCGGCATCCCCGGCGTGACGCCCTGCACGGCGACGCCTAGCCGCAACTCGGCCAAGCCCATGCGATCGACCAGCATCCGCACGATCTGCGTGGCGCGCCCGTCGCAGAACAGCTGCCCCTGCGCCTTCTCGTGCCAGGCGATCCCGGCGCGGTCCACCAGCGCCACGAAGTCCTCGGGCCGGTAACCCGCTAGCGCCGAGGCGCAGAATCGCGGCACCTCCGACAGGAATGTCTGGTGGCTGGTCCCGAGGTTGGTGAAGTTGCAGCGCCCTCCGCCCGAGATGCGGATCTTCTCGCCCGGATCGCGCGCATGATCCAGCACGACGACCCGCAGCCCCTGCCCCGCAAGGCTTCCCGCGCAGAACAGCCCCGCTGCCCCCGCCCCCAGAATGACGACATCCGCTTGATCCATGCCGCGCCGATAGCCCGCCGCGCGGGGAGCCACAAGTTTTTGCGCGAACCCCCTTGCGCCCCCCAAACGGTGCCGCTAAACCCCCCGCACTGCTGGGGCGTGGCCAAGTGGTAAGGCATCGGTTTTTGGTACCGTGTACCGTAGGTTCGAATCCTACCGCCCCAGCCAGTCATCTTACCTGAATTCATCTCACGCCTGAGGCGCAGGAAGACCTTCGCCAATTCCGTGTCTTATGCAGGTCCGCCGCACACTGAGACACGGCTTTCTCCTTCATATCTCAGCATCTTCCGCGCCCGTCTCAGGACGGGTTTTCGGTCGTGCGGTTTTCACCCGCCGCAGGCGTTTACAGGGAATTTGTCGAGAGAGGCGCAGGCGGCGCGGGACCAGTCAGCCCTTTGAGCCCCGGTTTTCAACGACCTGGCAGCGGAATTCCCTGCTGGCAGGAACAGGGAATTGGTGGCGCTGCATCAGGGAACAAGCGCCCGCCGAACAGGGACAGGGCAGCGAGGAACAGGGAAGCGGATCAGACCGGGGAGATCCCAGTCCGGCGGTACTGCTGATCCCAGTCCAGTGGCATTTCGGGCCGCGTCAGACTGTGCAGGGTCAGGTGCTCGGGCTGGGTGCCGTCGAGGATCGCGCGCTGGATAGCGGGGGCGAGGAAGGCCAACTGCAGATGCCCGCGCAGGCAGCCGGCGGAGATGCCGGAGTCGCGGGCCAGCCGCCCTACATCCTGGCCCTGACGCAGGGCGCCGAGCCAGCGATGCGCACGGATCAGCGCGCCGACCAGTTTCGGGTCCGGTTGTCGGACGAAATCGCCGATCACCACCTTTGCTCCGACACCACGACGGCAGAGGGAGACAGCAAGCGTCAGGTTCAGGGCGTCGGGACAGAGATCGTCCGGTTCCAGACCGCTGAGCGCCGCGACGGCGCCGGAGGACAAGCGGAGGGTGAGACGCTCAGACGCGATCCGGCCCTCGGCAATCAATTCAAGCAGTCGCGCCTCTGCCTCAGCTTTCCCGCTCGCGTCAAAGATCTTCGCTGCCAATTGCTCTTCAGCCGAGCGGTGGCGTAGAAGATCAGGTTCAGCGAGCAACCTGTGCTCGCGCAGGAGCCGGGCGAGGTGCGCCCGGATGCCGGTTGCGGTCCCGGCCTCCAGCGTCGCCGCGGGCAGGCGCCAGGCGGTCGGATCGGGTGGTCCGTAGATGAGCCGCTTGGAGACATAATAGCGATAGCGGCGCGCACCCTTCGTGGTCTGGGTCGGGGTGAGTCGGTCGCCGGTCTCATCGCTCAGTTTGCCGATGAGCGGAGAGGAGGCGACGCTGCCCTCCGCCGGTTCCCTCCCCCGCATCCGTCCGGCACGATCCTGCAGGCGCGCCTGTACCCGCTGCCATTGCTCCTCTCCGATGATCGGCGGATGCTGGCCGGGGTGGTCCTTGCCACGATGCCGGACGCGACCGATGTAGACCGGGTTAGTCAACAGATAATGCAGCTGTCCGCGCCCGAAGGGCCGTCCGCCCACCTCCTCATTCCTGCGATTGCGGCGGGGCTTGGAGCACAGCCCGAGCGCCCGTGCCCTGTACGTCAGGGCCGTGAGGCAGCCGGTCTCCTCGTAGAGATCAAACAGCCGCCGCACCTGCTCGGCCTCAAGAGGGTTCACCACCAGCACCTGCTCGCGCGGATCGGGGTGGCGGTCGTAGCCCAAAGGCAGTGTCCCGCCCATCCACAGCCCGCACCGCTTCGACGCCGAGATCTTGTCGCGGATGCGCTCGCCCGCAACCTCGCGCTCGAACTGCGCAAAGCTGAGAAGCACGTTCAGGGTCTGCCGCCCCATGCTGGTCGAGGTGTTGAAGGCCTGCGTCACCGAGACAAACAAGCAGCCCTTCGCCTCCAGCCGTCCCACGAGACGCGCGAAGTCGGCCAGCGAGCGGGTGAGGCGGTCAATCTTGTAGACCACGATCATGCCGATACGGCCCGCGTCGACTCGGCGAGGAGCCGCTGCAGCGCCGGCCTGTCGGTATTGCCGCCAGAGAAGCCGCCGTCATCGAAGCGGTCCTTCACCAGCCTCCAGCCTTCGTGCTTCTGGCTCGCGACATAAGCGGCGCAGGCCTCATGCTGGGCATCGAGGGTGTTGAACCCCTGATCGAGCCCCTCCTCGGAGGACTTGCGGGTGTAGATGGCGCAGCGGACCGGGGTCGGTGAGGTCATGTCCGCCGCCCCTTCTGCCCTACGCCCTGCCCTGCTGCATTCAGCCCGAAGAAGCGTGGCCCTGACCACTGCGCCCCGGTGATCTCGCGGGTGATGGCCGAGAGCGAGCGCCAGAAGCGACCGTTCCAGAAGTAGCCTTCCGATCTGATCTCGACAACGTGGGTGGTGCCGTTCCATTTCCGCAGGAGCCGCCCCCCCTGCGACTGGGACTGCCGCCTTCGGGCGACTGTCCGAACGGATTGCACGTTCGAGCCGCTCCGCAACGCTGGGAGGTCAACCGCCGGCCGCGCCGAGTTGAAGGTCGAAGGCCAAGACCTTGCGCAGGAGCGGCTGGCTCATGGACCGCGGTGGCGGGCCGCCGTGGACCTCCTGCCAGAGTGCCAGAAGCCCGGCACGGTCGAGGCTGGAGATACCGGTAACCGAGGCGGCGGTACGCGGCGGTGCGGCCGGAGCGGTCGAGGACTGAGACATCTGGTTCTTCCGGTTGTGGTGACCGTTACGGTCGCTGGTACCGGAGAGAGCCCGGCGATGATCCGGGCATGCAGTCAGTCATGCTCGACGTCGGCCGGAAGTCCAGTCGGGGCGGGAGGGTCTGCGCCGACAGCATCGAAAGACCTGCCGTCTTGGAACATTTTTTCTCCGCGGGCCTCTTGTTACTCACACAAGCCGTCAAAGCGACCGCCGGGCCGCCCGGCTGGCTCTGCGCCTTACAAGGCGGAGGATGAGGCCCTTCTGAGGAAGGCCTCCTGTGCACTGGCGGAGAACGATGCCCTGACCCTCACGGCTGTCCTGAGGGCTTTTTGACGTGACGCGGGAGAAGGATCTTGTACGGCTCCGCGCACGGTGGCGGCAGGTCGGCCCGGCACTCCTTGACGACGCGCGACGCAGCCGGGCTGCCCCTCCGGTTCGTGACTTCTTGCTCCTGCTCTCTTCCGTAGTGGCCAAGTTTGCCGATCGCAGCCGAAGCTCCGGCTATTTTCAAGAGCTGAAGTAGGTGCTCGCCAAGTGTCGGGAGGAGCTTCGTGGTGAAGCGGGCGGCAGCCTTGCCGGCCCAACGACGATCTTCTGGACGACGCATGACAGCGGCGATCATCGGTCCGGAAGTGCTGTGCGCGAACTTTCCAGCCTCATTGGCGACAGAACGACGGCTCACGGGATGTCCGATGGCGATCTGCTCTTCCTGTGGGCGCGTCTCTGCGACCGGGAGGCCATTGGGGCCTGGGCAAAGGAGGAGAGGCTGAACGATGACCAAGACCCCACGGATTGAGCATCTCTCGCCGGCCGAGTTGAAGCCTTGGACCAGAAACGCTCGTAAGCACTCCCGCAAGCAGCTACGGCAGATCGCCGACAGCATCCGCGAGTTTGGCTTCACCAACCCCGTCCTGATTGATGAGACGCGCACCATTCTCGCCGGACATGGACGTGTCGAGGCCGCAAAGCTCCTCGGTCTTGCCCAGGTTCACTGTGTCTGGCCTGCTGCCGGTTGCGTGGACACGAAGATAAGATCGTGACCAAGGGACTGGAGATCACACATGACGAGACGGAAGTTCAGCCGTGAGTTCAAAGCCGAGGCTGTGAAGCTGGTGACCGAGCGCGGTGTATCGTTGGCGCAGGCAGCCCGTGACCTAGATGTCGCCGAGAGCGTGTTGCGGCGCTGGATGCGGGAGCTGACTGCCGCGCCAACTGCGGCGTTTCCAGGAAACGGGCAGATGCGGGCCGATCAGGCCGAGATCGCGGCGCTGAAGAAAGAGGTCGCCCGGCTCCGGGCGGAGCGTGACATCCTCAAGAAGGCGGCCGCTTTTTTCGCGCGCGAGGCGACATGAGGTTCGCCTTCATCACCAGGCACCGCTACATCTGACGGCACTGTCAGACAAACCGTCCACTTAACCTTCTTTCCGTGTTATTCAGGGAAGGGAGGATCAGGGCATGGGACGCACATCCACCACGGCGGAGCCGCAGAAGCGTGACGCGGGCACGAAGCTGGCGCAGCAGCGTCTGAGCGTGCTGGAACTGGCAAAGGAACTGGGGAACGTCGCCGAGGCCTGTCGGCAGCGCGGCCTGGATCGGACCAGCTTTTACGAATGGAAGCGGCGGTTCCAGACGCAGGGCTTCGAGGGGCTGAAGGACCTGCCACCGATCCACAAGAGCCACCCGCAAACCACGCCGCCGGAGACAGTGGAGCGCATCAGGGCGCTGGCATTGGCGCATCCGGCCTATGGCTGCAA
>NZ_FNGE01000033.1 GCF_900102885.1 Paracoccus chinensis
ATCTGCTTCAGGCGGATCGCCGCCGACAGGCCCGCGGGTCCCGCCCCGACGATCACCACGTCGAATTCCATCGATTCGCGTTCGATCGTGCTCATGGCTGGGCCCCCTCTGGCGTGGCTGGATCGCGGGTTTGCATCGACATAAGGGGGTTTGCCCCCTTGCACAACATGACGTGACGTGCATTGCCACGCGGGCGGGCGCTTGCGTCGGCGGGTCGGCCGGGGCACGATGCGGGCTGCATCTGACGACGCCCCCGCCCTTGGCCGGGGGCGTTTGCACACGAGGAAGCGATGGAAAAGATACCGATGACCCGTGCGGGGTTCGACCAGCTCGACGCCGAGCTGCGCGACCTGAAGGCGGTCGAGCGTCCGGCCGTGATCCGCGCCATCGCCGAGGCGCGCGAGCATGGCGACCTGTCCGAGAATGCCGAGTACCACGCCGCGCGCGAGAAGCAGTCCTTCATCGAGGGCCGGATCAAGGAACTCGAGATGATCCTGTCGCGGGCCGAGGTGATCGACCCGGCCAAGCTGTCGGGCAGCGTCAAGTTCGGCGCCAGGGTCACCGTCGTGGACGAGGACACCGACGAGGAAAAGACCTTCCAGCTGGTGGGCGAGCAGGAGGCGGACCTGGAACGGGGCCTGCTGAACGTCCGCTCGCCGCTCGCCCGCGCGCTGATCGGCAAGGACGAGGGCGACAGCGTCGAGGTGACCACCCCCGGCGGCCAGAAGTCCTACGAGATCCTGTCGATCCGCTATGAATGAAGTGAGCGAACGGCTGCGCCGGATGACCGAGGGCCGCGACCCGGCGGCGCTGGTGGGGCTTGCGGCATCCGCCGCCTGGGTGGCCCTGGTGCTGCTGTTCTGGCTGCTGGGGCCCGAGGGCTCGCCCGCATCGGGCCTGGGCCGGCTTCTGGCGCTGGCGGGCGTCATCCTGCCCCTGGCGCTGATCTGGATCGCCGTGGGCCTGGCCCGGGCCATCGAGGAGCTGCGAACCGAGGCCGCGCTGCTGCGTGCCCGCATGGACATGCTGCGGGGTTCGGGGCGCGAGGACGAGCCAGAGACTCTCGGCGCCCGCCCGGCCGCCGAGCCCCGTCCGAGGGCCGAGCCGCGGCCCGCAGCCCAGGCCCGGCCCGCCGCGGCCCGTGCGCCTGCAACTCGCCCGGCCGCCCCGCGCCCGAGCGACCTGCCGCTCGAACCCCCGCCGCCGCCGGTGCAGGCCGAGCCCGCCACGCTGATCATCGCGCTGAACTTCCCCGACGGGCCGGACGATCACGAGGTCATCTCGGCGCTGCGGACCGCGCTGGCCGACCCCGAGGCCGCCAAGGTGATCCGGGCTGCCCAGGACATCGTCACGCTGCTGGCGCAGCAGGGGGTCTATACCGACGACCTGCGGGCCTCCGTCGCCTCCGCCACGCCCTGGCGGCGCTTCATCGCGGGCCAGCGCGGCCCGGCGCTGGCCGACCTCGCCACCGCCGACCCCGACTCGGCCGAGGCCATCGCGCGCGCCATGCGCGCCGACGAGGTCTTCCGCGACGCGGCCCAGCATTTCATGCGCCAGTTCGACCGCACCCTCGCGCGCTCGGCCGAGGAACTGGGCGACGAGGGCATCCTGGCCCTGGCCTCGACCCGTTCCGGCCGGGCCTTCGCCCTTCTGGCGCAGGTCATGGGGATGTTCGGCTGAGTCCCTTGTCCCGTGCCGCACCCCTGCTGAAGCTGCGGCCCGCAACCGTTCCGGAACCCTTCGCATGACGCAGCTTTCCCGGCCCGTGCCTCTGGCCTCGGGCGCCGAGTCTCCCTCGGTGGCGCGGTCCTTCCGCACGGGCTTCCTGCAGGCCTTGCCCTTCCTGCTGGTGCTGGTGCCCTTCGCGCTGCTCTTTGGGGTGGTGGCGACCGCCGCCGGGTTGGACCTTGCGCAGACCATGGGCTTCTCGGTCCTGGTGCTGGCAGGGGCCTCGCAGTTCAGTGCGGTTCAGTTGCTCAGCGACCATGCGCCCGTGCTGGTGGTGCTGGCCTCGTCGCTGGCGATCAACCTTCGGATGGCGATGTATTCGGCCTCGCTGACGCCCTGGCTGGGACGGGCGCCGGCTTGGCAGCGGGCGCTGATCGCCTATGTGCTGATCGACCAGACCTACGGCATGGCAATCCAGCGGTTCGAGCGTCAGCCGCGCCTGACGATCCCCGAGCGAGTGGCCTATCTCGCCGGCGCGACCCCGGTGCTGTGCCTGCCCTGGATGCTGTTCACCTATGTCGGTGCCACGGCCGGGCAGATGATTCCGGCCGCTTGGCCGCTGGACTTCGCCGTGCCGATCACCTTCCTGGCCATGACCGCGCCGATGATGCGCACGCTGCCCCATGTCGCGGCGGCGCTGGTCGCGGTCCTGTCGGCGCTGGCCCTGTCGGGCCTGCCCTCGGGGACGGGCGTGCTGATCGCCGGACCGCTGGGCATGGCCGCGGGCGCCGTAGCCGAGGCCTGGCAGTCCCGCCGCCGAATCCAAAGGAGCGGCTGATGCCGGGCTATTCCGACGCGACGATCTGGCTGGTGATCCTGGCCCTCGGAATCGGCACCTACCTGATCCGCTGGTCCTTTCTGGGGGCGGTAGGCGACCGGCCGGTGCCTGACTGGGCGCAGCGGGTGCTGCGGTACACGGCCGTCTCGGTGCTGCCCGCGCTGATCGCGCCCCTTGTCATGTGGCCCGCCGCCACCGGCGGCCAGCCCGATCCCGTGCGGCTGTATTCGGCTGCGGCGACGCTGGCGGTAGGGCTTCTGACCCGCAGCACGCTGCCCGCGATCCTTGCGGGCGGGACGGTGCTGGGCCTCGGAACCTGGCTCGCCTGAAAAGACCGATCTTCTGCCCCCAAATATCCCGGGAAAGCCGAAGGCGGGGGCAGAGCCCCCTCTGTCCTCAGCCCGGCGCGCGCACCAGCTGGCCGTTCCGGTAGCCCTCGATCGAGCCGTCCTTCTGGCGCAGCAGGACGTCGTGGTTGTTGGCCGGGTCGCCGTCCTGGTGGCGCTTGGACTGCACGCCCGGCAGCGTCAGGAACCATTGCCGCAGCTTCAGCGGGCTGAAGCCGCCCGGCGCGCCCTCGAAGCCCGGCACGTTCTGCAGCGCCTGCCCGCTGTTGACGGCGCAGTAGCTTTTCGGCGACGCCCCCTGCGCCTCGACGGCGCGGATCGCGGCGTCCGCCACCTCGCGGCTGACGAAGACGGTGTCCTCGGCGACCCAATAGGTCTCGCGCGCGTGGTAGTCGATGTAGAAGCGCTTGAAGTTGTCGGTGATCCCGTAAAGCACGTCGTTGCGCTCGGGGATCTGCGGGTGTTCCCAGCTGCCCGCAGGATCATAGATCACCCGCTGGCTGCCGTTGATCATCAGCGCCGAATGGCCGCCCTCGCCGCGCGGAATGCCGATCACGGTGAACAGCGTGATCGAGGGTGGCTCGTTCGACACGAAGCGCGCCCGGCGCAGGGCCTCGTCGTCCGCCCAGCGCGGCTCGGCGCAGGCAGCCAGCGCGGCAGTCAGCGAAAGCGCCAGAAAGGCGCGCCTTTTCATCGGCATGATGTCACGTCCCCTCGCGCCGCCCCCTTCATCGGAGAGTCGGCCGGTGTCGGTCAGGCGTTGGCCAGGGCCAGGAAGATCAGGATGACGACGACCCCGACCGCGAACCAGGTCATCAGGCGGATGAAGCCGTCAAAGGTGCGCTGGTGATCGGTCACGTCCATCGTGCCATGGTCGTGATGCGCGACGGCATGATCCTGGTGATGGGCGGAGTGCTGCGTGTGCGTCGTGGCCATCTGTTGTCTTGTCCCCTGGTCGCGGCGTTCGGTCCTGTTCCGGGCATCGCTAGCGGAAAGCGCAGGCGCTGTCACGCCCTCCACAGCACGCCGCCCTGCGCGTCGGTGCCCACCGGCCACGCGAGCCCCCGCGCTCCAAGCGCGTTCAGATGCGCCACCGCCTCGACCAGCGCGAGGCCGTATTCCCCGTCCCCGATCCGCCGCCCGAACAGCAGGTCGAAGCATTGCACGGCGGTGCGGGGCGCGACTGCCAGCGCCTCGGCCAGCCGGCGCAGGGCCGATTCGTGGTTCTCGGCCAGTTGCACAAGCCGCTGCGGCAGGCCGGTGAAGGGCAGCTTGTGGCCCGGCAGGACAAGGTGGCGCGGCTCGGCCCGCGCGGCCATCCGGGCGCAGCTGTCCAGCCAGTCGCCGACGGGGTCCGCGCCCGGCTCGGTCGGATAGACGCCGAGGTTGGGCGAGATGCCGGGCAGAAGCTGGTCGCCCCCGATCACGAGGTCGTCGCTCTCTGACCACAGGGTCAGGTGCTCGGCGGCATGGCCCTCGCCTGTCACGACCCTCCAGTCGCGCCCGCCCAGGCGCAGGCTCTGGCCGTCGCGGAGGCGGCGATAGCCCAGCGGCAGGGGATGGACCACGTCGGCAGTGTTCCAGGGCCGTTCGGCCGCGCGCTGGTCCAGCCGCGCCTCGTCCATGCCCGCACGGCGCCAGAAGTCGATCTGCTGCGGCGTGGCCCGGTCCTGCACGTCCAGCGCCAGCATCCGCGCAAACAGCCAGGCCGTGCGGCTGGTCCAGAGCTCGGCCCCGTGTTCCTCGACGAACCAGCCCGCAAGGCCGATGTGATCGGGATGCTGGTGCGTGGCCAGCACGCGCGCGACCGGTGCCCCTGCCATCGGTCCCGAAAGCAGGCGTCGCCAGATCTCGCGCGTGCGCTTCGTGTCGAAACCGGTGTCCACGATCGTCCAGCCGTCGGCGTCAGCTAGGGCATAGGCGTTGACGTGGTCCAGCCGCATCGGCAGCGGCAGGCGCATCCACAGGACGCCTTCCGCCACCTCGACCGCCTCGCCCTCGGGCGGAGGCTCGGGCCAGGGATGGCGGATGCCCTCGGGGCGAGGGGCAGCGGTCATGCGGCCCCGGCGAAGGCCGCGTCGGGCAGGGCGTCGAGGTCGGCCCAGCCCGCCCGTGCCTCGGCCAGGTCGCCCGTGTTGCGGGGCAGGACGCGGGTCACGAAAATGCTGGCCAGGCGCTTGCGGGCCTCGTCGCCCTTGCGGGCCGCGATCAGGTGGTAATGCGCCCCCAGCGCCCGGGCAAAGGCGTTCAGGTAGGGCATCGCGCCCGCGAGCCGGTCGGTCTGGCCGGACTCGATCAGGGCGGCGGTGGCCTCGCGCAGCGTTTCGGCCGCGTCCCAGACCGCGCGGGCAAGTTCGGGCATCTCGGCCTGCGCGGCCTTGGCGCCGTCCATGATCTCGTCGATCAGGCGGAAGGCCATCTCGCCCCCGTCCGACATCTTGCGCAGCACCAGGTCGATGGCCTGGATGCCGTTGGTGCCTTCGTAGATGGGGGTGATGCGGACGTCGCGCAGGTACTGGGCGGCACCGGTTTCCTCGATGTAGCCCATGCCGCCGTGGACCTGCACGCCCATGTCGGCCACGCGGCAGCCGACATCGGTTCCATAGGACTTGGCGATGGGCGTGAGGAAGGCCGCGCGTGCCGCGCATTCGGGGTCGCCCGTGGCCGCCGCCATGTCCAGCGCCTGCGCGCAGGCCAGCCCGATGGCGCGGGCGGCGAAGACCTCGGCCCGGCCGCAGGCCAGCATCCGGCGCACGTCGGGGTGGCGGGCAATGGCACCCATCTGCGCCCGCTCACCCGCATAGGCGGCGGCCTGTTGCAGCGCGGCCTCGGCCACGGCCACACCCTGCATCCCCACGCCCAGCCGCGCGGCGTTCATCATGGTGAACATCGCGGCCATGCCTTTGTGTTCCCCGCCGACCAGCCAGCCCTTGGCGCCCTCGAAGCTCATCACGCAGGTGGGCGAGCCGTGGATGCCCATCTTGTGTTCCAGCGACACGACCTTGAGGCTGTTGGCCAGCCCCGGCTTGCCGTTCCCGTCGGGCAGGTATTTCGGCACCATGAACAGGCTGATCCCGCGCGTCCCCTTGGCCCCTTCGGGCAGGCGCGCCAGCACCAGGTGGCAGGTGTTCTCGTTCACGTCGCTGTCGCCCCAGGTGATGAAGATCTTCTGCCCGGTGACGCGATAGGTGCCCTCGCCGTCCGGCTCGGCCCGCGTCGTCAGTGCGCCCACGTCGGACCCGGCCTGCGGCTCGGTCAGGTTCATGGTGCCGTTCCATTCGCCCGAGATCAGCTTGGGCAGGTAAAGCGACTTCATCGCCTCGTCGCCGTGGTGCTGCAGCGCCTCGATCTGGCCCTGGGTCAGCAGCGGGTTCAGCTGCAGCGCAAGGCAGGCGCCCGCCATCATCTCGCTGACTGCGACGTTCAGCGTCTGGGGCAGGCCAGCGCCGCCATGCTCGGGATCGGCCGACAGCCCGATCCAGCCGCCCTCGGCAATGGCCGCGAAGCCCTCGGCATAGCCGGGCGACGACCGCACCGCGCCGTTTTCCAGCCGGGCGGGCGTCAGGTCGCCTGCGCGGTTCAAGGGCGCCAGCACCTCGGTCGCCATGCGGCCCGCTTCGGACAGGATCGCAGTCACGGTATCGGGCGTCGCTTCGGCGAAGCGCGCGGTCGCAGCGACAGGCGCCAGCGGCACGACCGATTGCAGGATAAAGGCGATGTCCTCGACCGGCGCGCGATAGGCCATGTAACTGTTCCCCCGTGGCGGCGCGGGCGTTGCATTCCGCCGCCCGGCGCGTATTTCCCATGCTGGCCATGAAGGTTAACTCTCGCCCGGCCCGCCGCAACCCCGCAGAGGCGCAATGACCAGCCATTCCACCCTGACCTTGCGTCCCGATGCACCCGGCATCGCACGTGCCGCGCGCCTGCTGGCCGAAGGCCAGGCCGTCGCCCTGCCGACCGAGACGGTCTACGGCTTGGCCGCCGATGCCCGGAACGGCGAGGCGGTGGCGCGCATCTACGCGGCGAAGGGCCGGCCTTCGTTCAATCCGCTGATCGTGCACCTGGCCGATGCCGAAGCCGCCGGGCGCATCGGTGTGCTGGACGAGGACGCCCTGCGGCTGGCGGAAGCCTTCTGGCCCGGCCCGCTGACGCTGGTGGTGCCGCTGCGGGACGGGGCAGGGATCGCGGGAATCGTGACGGCGGGGCTGGACAGCGTGGGGCTGCGGGTGCCCGCGCATCCTGTGGCTCATGCGCTGCTGCAGGCCTTCGGCGGTCCGCTGGCCGCCCCTTCGGCGAATCGCTCGGGGCGGATCAGCCCGACGACGGCGGCGCATGTGCTGGCCCCGGACGGGGGCCTTGCGGGGCGGATTGCGGCGGTGGTGGACGGCGGCGCCTGTCCGGTCGGGGTCGAATCGACCATCGTCGGCTGGCGCGAAGGCGAGCCCCTGCTGCTGCGCCCGGGCGGGGTTCCCGCCGAGGCCATCGAGACCGTTCTTGGCCGCCCGCTTGCGCGCGGCGCCGACCTTGTTGCCCCCGACGCACCGGGGCAGTTGTCCAGCCATTATGCCCCCGCCGCCTCTGTCCGGCTGGACGCGGCCAAGGCGCAGCCGGGCGAGACGCTGATCGGCTTCGGCCCCGTCGCGGGCGATCTGAGCCTGTCGGCCTCGGGCGATCTGACAGAGGCCGCCGCGCGCCTGTTCGACACCCTGCGGGCCGCCGACCGGCTGGGGCAGCCCATCGCGGTCGCGCCGGTCCCGCGCCACGGGCTGGGGCTGGCCATCAACGACCGCCTGGCCCGTGCCGCCGCGCCGCGCTGAGCGGTTGCCCCGCGCCCGCCGCATCCTTAGCCTCATCCCATGACCGCCGACCCGACCTGGAAGGGGATGCCCCTTGACGCCGAGACCGCGCTGGCGCTGCTGGAATGGCAGCGCGAGATGGGGGTGGACGAGGCCATCGGGGACGCGCCGGTGGACCGCTATGCCGAGCCGCTGCGCCCGGCCACGGCCGCGCCCGAACCCGCCCCTGCCGCTGCGCCCCCGACGCCCGCGGCCGAGCCGCTGATGGGCCAGGCGCAGGCCATGGCCGCCCACGCGCGGACACTGGCAGAGCTGTCCGAGATCCAGAGCGGCTTCGAGGGGCTCGAGATCCGGCGCGGGGCGCGCAACTTCGTCTTTGCCGATGGCCACCCCGGCGCGCGGGTGATGATCCTGGGTGAGGCGCCCGGAGAGGAGGAGGACCGCCAGGGCCGCCCCTTCGTCGGTCGGGCAGGGCAGCTTCTGGACCTGATGTTCGACGCCATCGGGCTGTCCCGCAACGCCGTGGACGCAGAGCGTGCGCTTTACATCACCAATGTCCTGCCTTGGCGACCTCCTGGCAACCGCCGGCCCGAGCAGGCCGAGATCGATGCGATGCTGCCCTTCGTGACCCGTCACGTGGAACTGGCGTCGCCCGACATCCTGGTCTTGATGGGGAACACGCCCTGCAAGGCGGCGCTGGGCCGCGACGGCATCCTGCGGCTGCGCGGGCGCTGGACCGAGGCCTTCGGCCGCCCCGCCCTTCCGATGACCCATCCCGCCTACCTGCTGCGGAACCCGATCGCCAAGCGCGAGGCCTGGGCGGACCTCTTGTCGCTGTCGGCGCGGCTTCAGGCCGGGTCGCAGCCCTGATATTCGACCGCGCCCTCGGGGCCGATCAGCGTCAGGCGCACCTCGGCCGGGTCCAGCGGAAAGGGCTTGGCGGCGGGCGGCACGAAATCTGCGGTGGCCGTCAGTCCCTTGTCCCCGGCCGTGACCTCGGGCGCCGAGACCCAGACCTCGGGCCGGCCGAGTTCCAGCGCGGCGGCGGTGTCGGCCGCCAGGCGCCTGCCGACCGAGGCCGCGACCCGCACGCCGTCGGTAATATCGGTCAGGGTGCAGGTCAGCGCCGCCTCGACCGTTTCGGGCACCTGCGCCAGCGCGGCGAGGATGGCCGGGTCGGGGCTTGTGGCGGTCGGGGGCATGTCCAGCGCCAGGTCGGCAGGCACGCAGACGTTCAGGCAGAGGCCCAGTTCGACTTCGACACGGCCTGCGACGGGCTGGCCGGGGGCGGCGGGCGCAAGCTCGATCGGCAGCACCAGCGCCCCGTGATAGCCCAGCGTCCGTTCGCCGGCCGAGTCGATCACCTCGGGACGCGGCCAGTGGGCGCGCGCATGGTCCAGGTTCGCCAGGCCGGCCCAGTCGAAGCGGGGCGGCACGCCGCTGTCGCCGGGGCTGCGCCAGTAGGTCTTCCACCCCGGCGCAAGCTCCAGCCGCAGCGCGGTCATCCAGGTCCCCGCCTCGGTCCGGTAGGGGGGCAGCAGCGCGGCCGTTTCGAGCCCCTGCGGCAGGTCCTGCGCCCCCGCGGCGGCGGGCAGGGCCAGAAGGGCGATCAGGGGCAGGGCGAGGCGGGTCATGCCTTCTGCTGTAGGTCGCGGACGGCCCGCAAGGAAGTCACATCTGCGCCACGGGTTCGTGCAGTCTTGCAGGGCGGGCCGCGGATACCGATCTTTTACCGGAAAGGAAGTCTAATGACCCGCTCCGACCAACACCATCCCACCGGGGACACTGGCCGCGTCCATGGCCGCCGTCCCGACAACCTGACCGGCAAGGTGCTGATCGCCATGCCCGGGATGAGCGATCCGCGCTTTTCCCATTCCGTGGTGCTGATCTGCGCCCATGGCGACGAGGGCGCGATGGGCATCGTGCTGAACAAGCCCCTGCCGGGCGTGGGCTTCGCCGACCTGTTGGGCCAGCTCGGCATCGACGCCGAAGGCCGCGCGCCCGCGGTTCCCGTTCATTTCGGCGGTCCCGTCGAGCCGGGGCGCGGCTTTGTCCTGCATCCCCTGCCCGAAGGCGCGGAGAGCGAGGACGAGGGCGTGCTGCGCATCCCCGGTCTGCGGCTGGGCATGACCACGACGCGCAACATCCTGGAGGACATCGCCAGCGGTCGGGGGCCGGACCGGGCGGTGCTGTCACTGGGCTACGCGGGCTGGGATGCGGGCCAGCTGGAATCCGAGGTGCTGGCGAACGGCTGGCTGGTCGCCGAAGCCGGGGATGAGCTGATCTTCGGCACGGACAACTCCCGAAAGTGGCACCAGGCCCTGAAGTCGCTGGGCGTCGATCCGCTGGCGCTGTCCACTGCCGCCGGCCACGCCTGAACCGGACAGGGAGGCGCCGCCCCTGCCTTCGGGCGGGCTAGGGGGTATTTGGGTCAGCAAGACGCCCGGCGGGTTGCCCGGGCCGCGCCGCTTTGCGATAGAGGCGAGACCCGCGATCCCGGAGGCCCGTTCATGACGTTCCGCGCCCGCCACCTGCTTGGCGTCGAACAGCTTTCGCCCCCCGAGATCACGACCCTTCTCGATCTCGCCGAAAGCTATGTCGCCCTGAACCGGCGCACGGTGAAGCATGGCGACGCGCTGGAGGGGCTGACCCAGATCAACCTGTTCTTCGAGAACTCGACCCGCACGCAGTCGAGCTTTGAACTCGCCGGCAAGCGGCTGGGCGCGGATGTGATGAACATGGCCGTGGCGCAGTCGAGCGTGAAGAAGGGCGAGACGCTGATCGACACCGCGCTGACGCTGAACGCGATGCAGCCCGATCTGCTGGTGGTGCGCCATCCCCATTCGGGCGCGGTGAACCTTCTGGCCGAAAAGGTGAACTGCGCCGTCATCAACGCGGGCGACGGGCGGCACGAACATCCGACGCAGGCGCTGCTGGACGCGCTGACGATCCGCCGCGCCAAGGGGCGGCTGCACCGTCTGACCGTCGCCATCTGCGGCGACATCGCGCACAGCCGCGTGGCGCGCTCGAATCTGATCCTGCTGGGCAAGATGGAAAACCGCGTGCGACTGGTGGGACCGGCGACGCTGATGCCCTCGGGTGTGGGCGAGCTTGGCTGCGAGGTCTACGAGGACATGGCCGAGGGCCTGAAGGACGCCGACGTGGTCATGATGCTGCGGCTTCAGAAGGAGCGGATGGACGGCGGCTTCATCCCCTCGGAACGCGAATATTTCCACCGCTGGGGCCTGGACGCCGCGAAGCTGGCGCTGGCCAAGCCCGACGCCATCGTCATGCATCCGGGGCCGATGAACCGCGGCGTCGAGATCGACGGCACTATCGCCGACGATATCAACCGCAGCGTGATCCAGGACCAGGTCGAGATGGGCGTGGCCGTCCGCATGGCCGTCATGGACCTGCTGGCGCGCAACCTGCGCGCCGAGCGTGGCGCAAAGGCCGCGGGGGAGGGGACCTATGTCTGAGGCCTTGCTGCCTGCGTCGCGGCCGCATGGGTATTTGCATCAGGAAGAACTCCGGGCGCTGTCATGATCCTGCATTTCCAGAACGCCCGCCTGATCGACCCCGAGGCGCTGACGGACGAACCCGGCAGCCTGACTGTTCAGGACGGCCTGATCGTTTCCGTGGATGACGACGCGCCGGAAGGGGCGCGGATCGTCGATTGCGCGGGGCGCTGCCTCGCGCCGGGGATCGTGGACTGGGGCGTCAAGATCGGCGAGCCGGGCGAGCGGCACAAGGAATCCATGCGCTCGGCCGCGCTGGCGGCGGCGGCGGGCGGGGTCACGACCATTGTCGCGCGGCCCGACACCAAGCCCGCCATCGACGCGCCGGAATCGCTGGAGTTCGTGACCCGCCGCGCCTCGGAACAGCCCGTCCGCATCCGCCATCAGGCGGCGCTGACGCGCGGACGCGAGGGCCGCGAGATGGTCGAGATGGGCTTCCTGCAGGACGCGGGCGCCCTCGCCTTCACCGATGGTGTGCGGGTGGTCGAGAACACCAAGCTTCTGTCCCGCTGCATGACCTATGCGCGGGGGATCGGGGCGCTGATCGTGGGGCATCCGCAGGATGCGGGACTTTCGAAGGGCGCGGCGGCGACCTCGGGCAAGTTCGCCTCGCTCTACGGTCTGCCCTCGGTGACGCCCTTGGCCGAGCGGATGGGGCTGGAACGCGACCTCGCGCTGGTCGAGGCGACCGGGGTGCGCTGGCACGCGGACCAGATCACCACGGCGGGCGCGCTGGCGGTGCTGGACCGGGCGCGGGCGGCTGGGCTGGACGTGACGGCGGGGACCTCGATCCACCACCTGACACTGAACGAATTCGACGTCGGCGATTACCGCACCTTCTTCCGCCTGACGCCTCCGCTGCGGTCCGAGGACGACCGGTTGGCGCTGGTCGAGGCCGTGGCCGAGGGGCGCATCGACGTGATCGGCAGCTTCCACACGCCCCAGGACGAGGAAGCCAAGCGCCTGCCCTTCGAGGTCGCGGCGCCGGGCGCGGTCGGGCTGGAAACCCTGCTGCCCGCAGCCATGCGGCTTTATCATCAGGGCGGCGTGGGGCTGGCGCAGCTGTGGCGCGCCATGTCGCTGAACCCGGCAAAGCGCTTGGAGCTGGAGGGCGGTCGGCTGGCCATCGGGGCGCCGGCGGACCTCGTGCTGTTCGATCCCGACGCCCCCTTCATCCTCGACCGCTTCGCACTGCGGTCGAAGTCAAAGAATACGCCCTTCGACGGCGCCCGGATGGAAGGGCGGGTGCTGGGCACCTGGGTAGAGGGCCGCCGTGTCTTCGGGGGCGAGGATGCTTGAGCCGGGCGGAGCGGGCGCGATGATCCTCGCGGCAGCCTTGGGCTATCTGCTGGGATCGGTGCCCTTCGGCGTCGTCATCACCCGGGCGCTGGGCCTGGGCGATCTGCGCAAGATCGGCTCGGGCAACATCGGCGCGACCAACGTGCTGCGGACGGGCCACAAGGGCGCGGCGCTGGCAACGCTGCTGCTGGACAGCGGCAAGGGCGCCATTGCGGTGCTGCTTGCCCGTGCCCTGGGCGGCGAGGGCGCGGCGCTGGTCGCGGGGGCTGCGGCCTTCCTCGGCCATCTGTTCCCGGTCTTTCTGGGCTTCCGGGGGGGCAAGGGGGTTGCCACCTTCCTTGGCACGCTGATCGCGCTGTCCTGGCCCATCGGGCTGATGGCCTGCGGGCTGTGGCTGCTGACGGCGGCCGTGACCCGCATCTCGTCCCTGTCGGCGCTGGTCGCGGCGGCGGGGGCGCCGGTGCTGGCGCTGGGCTTTGGCGCGCGCGGCCTTGCTCTGGCGGCGCTGTTCATGGCGGCGCTGATCTTCCTGCGCCACCGCGCCAATATCGCCCGGCTGGTTGCGGGGACCGAGCCGCGCATCGGCCGCAAGACCTAGCGCAGGGGCGCCAACGCTGCGTTCTCGGCCCGGATGCGGATCGCCAGCAGGGCGGCGTTGAGAACGGAGAACACCAAGGCGACCCACGCCAGCCCCAGCACCATCGGCGCCACGGCGATCTCCAGCACGACGAGGGTATAGTTCGGGTGGCGCAGGACCCGGAACGGCCCGCGCCGGACCAGAGGCTCGTCGAGGACGATGATGCGCGTAGTCCAGCGCGGCCCCAGCGTCCCGAGGATCCACAACCGGAACAGTTGCAGGACCACGAAGGCCGCGAGCCATCCCGGCTGGACCGGCTGCCCCCAGCCAAAGACTGCGATCGACACCAGCCAGGCCGTGTGCAGCGCCACGATCAGCGGATAATGCGCCGCCCCATGTTCCACCGCCCCGCGCGCCAGCAGGCGGCGCGTGTTGCGGCGGGCGATGACCAGCTCGGCCAGCCGTTCCAGAACCAGGAAGGCGATGAACAGCGCAGCAGCCACGGGCTCAGAGATCCAGCGGCAGCATGGACAGGGTGAAGCCCGGACCCAAGGCCGACAGCATCAGCCGGCCTTCGGGCCTGCGCGCCAGCACCTCGGCCAGCACGAACAGCACCGTGGGCGCGGACATGTTGCCGGCCATCCGCAGCACCTCGCGCTCGGCATCCAGCGTGCCGGGGCCAAGCTGCAGCGCCTCCTCTATGGCCGTGACCACCTTGGCGCCGCCGGGGTGGCAGACCATGCGGGCGATGGGCTCGGGCCCCAGGGCGGGGCGCATTTCAGCGTAAGCGGCGGCGAGGTTCTCGGTCGCAAAGCCGGGGATCGAGCGGTCGAAGATCACGCCGAGCCCTGCGTCGTCGACGTCCCAGCCCATGATGTCCAGCGTCTCGGGCCACATGTGCTGCACGCCGCGCCCGACCAGGGGACCGTCGCCCGCGCTCGACCCCAGCACGGCCGCCGCCGCGCCGTCGCCGAACAGGGCCGTGGCGATGATGTCGGCCTTGTCCATCCGGTCCATGCGGAACAGCAGCGTGCAGGTTTCCACCGCCACCATCAGCACCCGCGACCCGGGCCGCGCCGCGGCAAGCTCTCGCGCGATGGCCATCCCGGTGACCCCGCCCGCGCAGCCGAGCCCGAAAACCGGCACCCGCTGCACGTCCGGGCGAAAGCCCATCTCGCGCGCGACCCGCGCTTCCAGCGTCGGGGTCGCGACGCCGGTCGAGGAAATGGTGACAATCGTGTCGATGTCGCCTGCCCGCAGGCCCGCCGTCCGCAGTGCGCCTTCGGCGGCATCGCGGAACAGCGCGGTCGCCCCCGCCAGATAGGCGTCGTTGCGGGCCTTCCAGCCATGCGGGCCGCCGAACCAGTCCATCGGCACGACCGAGGCGCGCTGGTCGATACCCGCGTTCTCGAAGGCCGAAACGATCCGCTCGAACTGGGGATAGCGGGGGGCGAGCAGCTCGCGCGCGCGGGCCACGACATCCGTCTGGCGCAGCACATGGGGCGGCAGGGCAGTCGAAAGCCCCAGCAGGCGGACCTCGGTATCCGAGGAATGCGGGACGGCAGAGGGAAGGGGGTCGGGCAGGACGGGTCGGACGGTCACGGGTTGGCCCTCGCGGCGCGGGTCGCCGGAAAGGGGAACCGATGCCCGCCCGCCCCGGTTCCGTCACCTGGTGGGGACGGGCTCCTCGCCGCGATAATCGTAGAAGCCCCGGCCCGTCTTGCGGCCGAGCCAGCCGGCCTCGACATATTTCACCAAGAGCGGGCAGGGGCGGTATTTCGTGTCCGCCAGCCCGTCGTGCAGCACGTTCATGATGGCCAGGCAGGTGTCCAGCCCGATGAAATCGGCCAGCTCCAGCGGACCCATCGGATGATTCGCCCCCAGCTTCAGCGACTGGTCGATGGACCGGACGTTGCCCACGCCTTCGTACAGCACATAGACCGCCTCGTTGATCATCGGGACCAGGATGCGGTTCACGATGAAGGCGGGGAAATCCTCGGCGCTGGCGGGGATCTTCCCCAGAGTCTCGACCACATGGCAGAGGGTGCGATAGGTCGGCTCGTCCGTGGCGATGCCGCGGATCAGTTCCACGAGCTGCATGACCGGCACGGGGTTCATGAAGTGGAAGCCCATGAAGCGTTCCGGCCGGTCGGTGCGCGAGGCCAGCCGCGTGATCGAGATCGACGAGGTGTTCGAGGTCAGGATCGTCTCGGGTTTCAGATGCGGGACGATGGACTCGAAGATGCGGTTCTTGACGTCCTCGCGCTCGGTCGCGGCCTCGATCACCAGGTCGGTTTGGCCGATCTCCTCGACGGCGGTGGTGGTGCGGATGCGGGCCATGGCGGCAGCCTTGGCCTCGGCCGAGATCTTGCCGCGCCCGACCTGGCGTTCGAGGTTGCGGTCCACGGTGGCGACCGCCTTGGCCATTGCCTCGGGCGAGATGTCGTTCAGCAGCACGTCATAGCCCGCCAGCGCGAAGACATGGGCGATGCCATTGCCCATCTGCCCGGCGCCGATCACGCCAACCGATTGCACCGCCATTCCGTTTCCCTTCGTCGTTCGGTTCCGCCGGACGATAGGTCGGCGGGCCCCGGCGGTTCAATGCGAAAACGCCGGACATGAAAGAACCGCCCGCGTGAGGCGGGCGGTTCGGGTCGATCCAGTCAGCTCACAGCTTTTCGGTGAGTTCCGGCAGGACGGTGAAGATGTCGCCCACCAGGCCGTAGTCGGCGACCTGGAAGATGGGGGCTTCCTCGTCCTTGTTGATGGC
>NZ_FNGE01000012.1 GCF_900102885.1 Paracoccus chinensis
CCGCCAGCGCCACGCGGGCCAGCGCTTCACCGCCGCCGCCAGCCGCGCCAAGCTGTTCGCGAGCGAGGCTGCGGGGCGCATCGCCGATGCCGCGATCCAGATCCACGGCGGCTACGGCTACACGAAAGACTTCCCGCTGGAGCGATACGCCCGCGACCTGCGGATCATGCGGATCTACGAGGGCTCGTCCGAGATCCAGCGCAACATCATCGCGGGCCAGCTGCTTTCCTGAAAGGACCGGACATGAACAACCCCCGTCACAACATCCGCGACGTCTTCCCCCCGACCGGCACCAAGATTTCCGCGAAAAGCTGGCTGACCGAGGCGCCGCTGCGGATGCTGATGAACAACCTGCATCCCGACGTGGCCGAGAATCCGCACGAGCTGGTCGTCTATGGCGGCATCGGCCGGGCGGCGCGGACCTGGGACGACTTCGACCGGATCGTCGAGTCCTTGCGCAAGCTGAACGAGGACGAGACGCTGCTGGTCCAGTCCGGCAAGCCCGTGGGCGTCTTCCGCACCCACAAGGACGCGCCGCGGGTGCTGATCGCCAACTCGAACCTGGTGCCGCACTGGGCGAACTGGGACCATTTCAACGAGCTCGACAAGAAGGGCTTGGCCATGTACGGCCAGATGACCGCGGGCTCGTGGATCTACATCGGCACGCAGGGCATCGTTCAGGGCACCTACGAGACCTTCGCCGAGGCCGGCCGCCAGCACTACGGCGGCGATCTCAAGGGCAAGTGGATCCTGACGGCGGGCCTGGGCGGGATGGGCGGCGCACAGCCGCTGGCCGCCGTGATGGCCGGGGCCTGCTGCCTGGCCGTCGAATGCGACGAGACCCGCGCCGACTTCCGCATCCGCACCCGCTATTGCGACGCCAAGGCTCATTCGCTGGACGAGGCGCTGGCCATGATCGCGGACTGGACCGCCAGGGGCGAGGCCAGGTCCGTGGCCCTGATCGGCAACGCCGCCGAGGTCTTCCCGGAACTCGTCCGCCGCATGAAGGCGGGCGGACCCCGGCCCGACATCGTGACCGACCAGACCTCGGCCCATGATCCCCTGCACGGCTACCTGCCGAAAGGCTGGACCGTCGCGGAATGGCGCGCCAAGCAGGAAACCGGCCCCAAGGCCGTCGAGGTCGCCGCCCGCGCGTCCATGAAGGACCACGTCGCGGCCATGGTCGATTTCTGGAACGCGGGCGTGCCCACGCTCGACTACGGCAACAACATCCGCCAGGTCGCGCTGGAGGAGGGGCTGGAAAACGCCTTCGCCTTTCCCGGCTTCGTGCCCGCCTATATCCGCCCGCTCTTCTGCCGCGGCGTCGGTCCCTTCCGCTGGGCGGCGCTGTCGGGCGACCCCGAGGACATCTACAAGACCGACGCGAAGATGAAGGAGCTGTTCCCCGAGAACGAGCACCTGCACCGCTGGCTGGACATGGCGCGCGAGCGCATTGCCTTCCAGGGCCTGCCCGCGCGCATCATGTGGATCGGCCTCGGCGACCGTCACCGCGCGGGCCTTGCCATCAACGAGATGGTGCGGAACGGCGAACTGAAGGCGCCCGTGGTGATCGGCCGCGACCACCTCGACTCGGGCTCGGTCGCCTCGCCCAACCGCGAGACCGAGGCGATGAAGGACGGATCGGACGCCGTGTCGGACTGGCCTCTGCTCAATGCGCTGCTGAACACCGCCTCGGGTGCGACCTGGGTGTCGCTGCACCACGGCGGCGGCGTCGGCATGGGCTTCAGCCAGCATTCCGGCATGGTGATCTGCTGCGACGGCACCGCCGACGCCGACCGCCGGATCGAGCGCGTGCTGTGGAACGACCCGGCCACGGGCGTCATGCGCCACGCCGACGCGGGCTATGACATCGCGCTGGACTGCGCGCGCGAGCATGGGCTGAACCTGCCGGGCATCCTCAAGTGAGGCTTGTGCGTCGAGGCGAGGGCAGGGCCACCCGCTGGAAGAACGGCGGGGGCGTCACGCATGAACTGGCCGTCTGGCCGGACGGCGCGGACCTGTCCGGCTTCGACGCGCGGCTGTCGATGGCCGAGGTGGCGGCGGACGGCCCCTTCTCGGCCTTCCCCGGCATCGACCGCACGCTGGCTGTGCTGCAGGGCGGGCCGATGCGCCTGTTCTTCGGCGGCGCCGAGGTCGCCGTGACGGCGGACGGCCCGCCCCTGTCCTTCCCGGGCGAGGCGCCGGTCCATGCGGGCCTTGACGCAGGCCCGGTGCTGGATCTCAACATCATGACCCGGCGCGGGGCCTTCTCGCACCGGATGGTCGAGCTTTCGCCGGGCGACGGCCTGCCGGACGGAACGGTCGCGCTGGTCGCCCGGGGCGCCGTGTCGGCCGCGGGCTTCGACCTTGCGCCCGGCGACGCGCTGCTGGCCGAGGGCGCAGGAACGATGCAGGGCAGGGTGGATCGGGGCAGGCCCCTTGCGGTGGTCCTCGACTGCCCGGAAAACAGGCAGGACGCCCGGTCATGACAAGGACCCGTTCCGGCGCGGCATCTTGTGACTTGCGATCCGGCCCGCATCACCGTCACGGTAACGCGCGCCACGACAAACCGTCCGGACAAGGCCGAGCCGCACGGATCACCCAAGGCCACGACAGGAGAGAAAGATGACACTTCGCACCACCCTGCGCGCAGCCCTGTTCGGGGCGACGGCGCTGGCGCTGACCGCGACCGGCGCGCTGGCCGACATGCTGGAGGATATCAAGGCGGCGGGCAAGATCACCACCGCGACCGAGATGCATTATGCCCCCTTCGACATGCTGGAAAACGGCCAGTATGCCGGCTTCAACAAGGAGCTGTTCGACGAGGTCGCCAAGGAACTGGGCGTTGCCGCCGAATACCAGGACCTGCCCTGGGCCTCGATCCTGCCGGGCCTCGAGGTCAGCAAGTTCGACTTCGTGAATGCGCCCGTCACCATCACGCCCGAGCGGATGGAGCGTTACGCCTTCACCCTGCCGATCAGCGACGCGACCGTGGCGCTGGTGCAGCGCAAGGGCGGCGACCTGACCGCTCCTGCGGACATCAAGGGCAAGACCGTCGGCATCCAGAAGGGCACCGCGCAGGAAAAGCAGCTCGAGGCCTATTCCGAGACGCTGGGCGGCTTCACCATCCGCGGCTACGGCTCGCCGGATGAAGCCTATGCCGACCTGGCCGCCGGCCGCCTGGACGCGGTCGCGGGCTCGGCCCCTAACCTCGCCTATCTGGCCAAGACCCGCCCCGACGTCTTCGAGACCATCCAGCCGCCCTTCGGCGAGCCCAAGTACTTCGCGTGGGTGACCCGCAAGGAGGGCTCGGAGGCGCTGATCGAGGCCATGAACGCCGCCCTGGTCAAGATCCAGGACGACGGACGTCTGGCCGCGATGCAGGAAAAATGGTTCGGCACCGCGACGGCGCTGCCCAAGGAAATGCCTGCGATGTGATCCCCGTGGGCGGGCCCGTGCACGGCCCGCCCGCATCTCCCGAAGGGCGCTGAATGTTCTCGTTCCAGACGATCATCGACAACCTGCCCGTGCTGGCCGCCTCGGCCCGCTACACGCTGCTGATCTCGGGCGCGGGCTGCTTTCTGGGGCTGATCTTCGGTGCCCTGATCTGCGTGGCCGCCGTGTCGCGCGCCTCGGCCGCGCGCGCCTTCGCGGGGGTTTATGTCAGCTTCTTCCGCGGCGTGCCCCTGCTGATCCAGCTGCTGCTGGCCTTCTACCTTCTGCCGCTGGTGGGCGTGAACGTCCCGGCGCTCGCCGCCGCCATCTTCACCGTGGGCCTCTGCGCCGCCGCCTATATCAGCGAGATCCTGCGCGGCGCGCTGAACGCCATTCCCCGGGGGCAGGCCGAGGCCGCGATGGCCGTGGGCCTTGCGCCCCGCGATATCTGGACCCGGATCCTTCTGCCGCAGGCGCTGAAGATCTCGATGCCCGCGCTGGTCAACGAGCTGATCCTTCTGGTCAAGGCGTCCTCGCTGGTGACGGTCGTGGGCATCGTGGAAATCACCCGGATGAGCCAGGCCATCGCCTCGGCCACCTACCGCCCGCTGGAAATCTACCTGACCGCCGCCTTCCTGTATCTGGCGATCAACCTCGTCATTGCAGCCCTCGGCCGCAACCTGGAACGGAGGCTCGCCTGGTGATGGAGTTCGACCTTTTCCGCGAATACGGCCCGGCGCTGCTGCGGGGCCTCAGCGTCACGATCTTCTGCTGGATCGTGGGCACGGCCTGCGCCATGGCGCTGGGCTTCGTGCTGGCGCTGGTCCAGCGCGGCGTGTCCGCCCGTCCGGTCCAATGGATCCTGCGCGCCTATGTCGAGTTCATCCGCGGCACGCCCTTCCTCGTGCAGCTGTTTGTCCTGTATTACGGCGCGCCCATGCTGGGGCTGCGGCTGGACGCCATGCCCGCGGGGCTTCTGGGCCTGACGATCTACGGCAGCCCCTATTTCGCGGAAATCTTCCGCGCGGGCCTGAACGCCGTTCCCGTGGGCCAGATCGAGGCCGCCCGTGCCATGGGCTTTGCCCCCGCGACCATCCTGCGGCGGATCATGATCCCCGTGATGCTGGTCTCGGCGCTGCCCGCGCTGGTCAACTTCTCGATCATCCTGACCAAGGAAACCGTGATCCTGTCGATGATCACCGTCCCCGAGATCATGTTCGAAACCCAGACCATGATGGCCGAAACCTTCGCCTTCGCGGAATCGACCCTGGTGCTGGCGCTGTTCTTCTGGGTCTTCGTCGAGACGATCTCGCGCATCGGGCGTCGGCTGGAACGCCGCGCCACCCATTACCTGCTGGACCGGAGCTGAAGCCGTGACCCTTGCCCCTTCGCTGACCGGAACGGTCAACCCCGCCTCGGCCCGGCTGGAGAACGTCTGCAAGTTCTACGGCGAGTTCCAGGCGCTCAAGGACATCAGCCTGGTGATCCCGCCGGGCAAGGTGACCTGCCTGATCGGGCCCTCGGGCTCGGGCAAGTCCACGCTGCTGCGCTGCATCAACTTCCTCGAGGAATACGACCGCGGTGGCATCTGGATCGACGATCGGCTGATCGGCTACGAGACCGTCGGCGGCAGGCGGATGGGCGGGCGCGCCCTGCGCGAAATGCGCCGCGACATCGGCATGGTGTTCCAGCAGTTCAACCTGTGGCCGCACATGACCGCCCTGCAGAACGTGGCCGAGGGACTGGAGCGGGTAAAGGGAATCCCCCGCGCCCGCGCGCACGAGATCGCGTCCGAGGCGCTGGCCAAGGTGGGTCTGGGCGACAAGACCGGGAACCACCCCAGCCGCCTGTCGGGCGGCCAGCAGCAGCGCGTGGCCATCGCCCGCGCCGTCGCCATGCAGCCGCGCATCATGCTGTTCGACGAGCCGACCTCGGCGCTGGACCCGGAACTCGTGGGCGAGGTGCTGGGCGTGATGAAGCAGCTTGCGGCCGAGGGCATGACGATGGTGGTCGTCACGCACGAGATGGGCTTCGCCGCCCATGTCGCGGATCGGGTGGTCTTCATGGAACGGGGCGAACTGGTGGCCCAGGGCTCGCCCGCCGAGATCTTCCAGAACCCCGGCGACCGGCGGCTTGCGGCCTTCCTGCAGGGCTACCTCGAGCGGAACTCGCTCGAGCTGTGATCGGGGTCGGCCTTGACGGCGGGGGCTGCGGCATGGTCCGCTTCGCCGCCGCAGCCAAGCCCCGGACCCACCATGTCGCCTGACGAAAACCCCGCCATCCTCCTGAACCCCGCCGACAGCGTGGCCGTCGCCCTTCGCAGCCTGAAGGCGGGCGAGGCCACGGGCCCCGGCGGCCCCGTCGCGGTCGAGCCGATCCCGCGCGGCCACAAGATCGCGCTCCGCGCCATTGCCGAGGGCGAGGAGGTGCGCAAGTTCGGGCAGGTGATCGGCCTGGCCTCGCGCCCCATCGCGCCGGGCGAGCACGTCCACCTGCAGAACCTCGCGATGGTCGAAAGCCACCCCGACCATGCCTTCTGCGTGGAAAACCGTGATCCCGGCCTTCTGCCCGAGGCCGAGCGGGCGAGCTTCATGGGCTATGACCGGGGTTTCGGCGGGGTGGGGACGCGCAACTACATCGGCGTGATCTCGACCGTGAACTGCTCGGCCACCGTGTCGCGCTACATCGCCGAGCACTTCAACCGGCAGGGCGGGCTTCAGGGCTTCGACAACGTGGACGGCGTGGTCGCGCTGACCCACGGCAGCGGCTGCGCCATCGGCACCAAGGGCGAGGGCTACGAATACCTGACCCGCGTCATCAAGGGCTATGCCACGCATCCGAACTTCGGTGGCATCCTGATGATCGGGCTGGGCTGCGAGGTGAACCAGATCCGCCCCATCATGGAGCATTACAAGCTGGAGGAAAGCGACCGCTTCCGCACCATGACGATCCAGCAGCTGGGCGGCACGCGGAAGACCATCGAGGCCGCCTGCGACATGATCCGCCAGATGCTGCCGCAGGTGAATGCGGCCCGGCGCAGCCCGCAGTCGCTGCGCCACCTCAAGGTTGCGCTCGAATGCGGCGGCTCGGACGGCTATTCGGGAATCACCGCGAACCCGGCGCTGGGCTACGCCTCGGACCTGCTGGTGCGGCACGGCGCGACCACCGTCCTGTCGGAAACGCCCGAGATCTACGGCGCCGAGCACCTGCTGACGCGGCGCGCGAAATCGCCCGAGGTCGCGCAGAAGCTGCTGGACCGGATCGACTGGTGGCGCGACTACACCTCGCGCAACGGGGCGGAACTGAACAACAACCCCTCCTTCGGGAACAAGGAAGGCGGGCTGACGACGATCCTGGAAAAGTCCTTGGGGGCGGTTGCCAAGGGCGGGTCCATGCCGCTGAACGCGGTCTATGAATATGCCGAACCCGTGACGGCGCAGGGCTTCACCTTCATGGACACGCCCGGCTACGACCCGGCCGCCGTGACGGGGCAGGTGGCGGGCGGCTGCAATGTCGTCTGCTTCACCACCGGGCGCGGCTCGGTGTCCGGCTGGAAGCCCGCGCCCACCATCAAGATCGCCACCAACACCGCCATGTTTGAACACATGCGCGAGGACATGGACATCAACTGCGGCGACATCGCCCGCGGCACCGACACCATCGAGGCCGCGGGACAGCGCATCTTCGACCTGATCCTCGCCGTCGCCTCGGGCGAGAAGACGGTGTCCGAGCAGTTCGACTATGGCGACAACGAGTTCGTGCCCTGGCAGGTCGGCGCGATCACCTGAGGGGCTGGGCGGTCAGCCCGCCCGGCCCTTGCGCCCCAGCATCCGCGCCAGCGTGCCGTCGCGCCACATGGCTTCGTGGACGCCGACCATGACGATGTGCCCCGCGATCAGGATCGACAGCAGCCAGCCCAGTTCCCCGTGCAGCAGGCCGCCCAGGTTGACCATCCAGCCGATCGGCGGCTCCTGCGCGGGGAAGATCGTGAAGCCGAAGGGCGCGAAGTCCCGGTTGTTGCCATAAGCCCGGATCAGCGCGATCGTGGGCACCGCCAGCATGACGACATACAGCACCGCATGGCCCAGCGAGGCCGCGCGGCCCCAGAAATGGTGGCCATGGGCGGGGCGGTTGTTCCGGTTCGACAGCGCCCACAGGGCACGGACCACGATCAGCAGGAACAGGATCGTGCCCACCGGCTGATGATAGGCGACAAAGGGCGAAAGCCAGGGCTGCTTGTCGAAGAGCAGGCGCAGGCCCATGCCGACGAACTGGTAAAGGACCAGCACCGCGATGGTCCAGTGAAGGACGCGGCTCATCCGGCCATAGACCGCATGCGTGTCGCGGAAGGGCAGGGACCCGGCAGCCTGGCCCCGCACGGGTGTCTGGATCACCTGTCGCGTGTCGGTCATCTGTACTCCTGCAATTATCGGTTTCTAGGGAACCCTACCGCGAATTGTGGCGCAGGTCCAAAGGGCTGGCGGAAAGTTGACTAAATTCGTTGCCGGGACTAAGCCGCCTCCTGCGGATGCGCCGCAGGCCAGAGGCTCCCGATGGACGACTTCTCGACTGACATTCCCCGCCAGCCGTGGCCGGACGACTTTGCCGCGCGTTACCGCGCCAGGGGCCATTGGCGCGGCGAGAGTTTCGGGGATGTCCTGCGCGCCCGCGCCGCCGAGCATCCCGACCGCATCGCCGTCACGGCGGGCGAGACGAACCTCAGCTATGCCGACCTGCTGGCGCGGGCCGAATCCGCGGCGGGCGGCTACCTGTCGCTGGGCCTGCAGCCGGGTGACCGGGTGATCGTCCAGCTACCGAACGTCGCGGGTTTCCTGCCCTCGGTCTTCGGCCTGTTCCTGGCCGGGCTGATCCCCGTCTATGCGCTGCCCGCGCATCGCCGCACCGAACTGATCCACTTCGCCCGCCGCGCCGGCGCCCGCGCGTTGGTCGTCACCGGGCGGTTCGAGGGCTTCGACTACGCCGCCCTTGCCGCCGAGGTGCAGGCCGAGGTGCCGCAACTTCGGCACGTTATCGTCGCGGGCGAAACCGGCCCCTTCGAGGGCCACCCGCCTCCCGTCACCTTCCCGAAGGTGGACCCGTCAAAGGTCGCCTTCCTGCAGATTTCGGGCGGCTCGACGGGGCTGTCGAAGCTGATCCCCCGCACGCATGACGACTATATCTACAGCTTCCGCGCCAGTGCCGAGATCTGCGGCCTTGGTCCGGACTCGGTCTATCTCTGCGCTTTGCCGGCGGCGCATAACTTCCCCATGAGCTCGCCGGGCGTCTTCGGCACGCTTTACGCAGGCGGCCGGGTGGTCATGTGCCCGAACCCGAACCCCGAGACGGCCTTCTCGCTGATCGGGCGCGAGGGCGTCACGATCACCGGCGTCGTGCCCCCGCTCGCGCTGCTGTGGATGGAGGCCGCGCCGAAGACCCGCCACGACCTTTCCAGCCTGCAGGTCCTGCAGGTCGGCGGAGCCAAGTTCATGCCCGAGGCGGCAGCCAGGGTGCGCGGGACGCTCGGCTGCACGCTGCAGCAGGTCTTCGGCATGGCCGAGGGGCTGGTGAACTACACCCGGCTCGACGACCCCGAGGAGATCATTGTCAACACCCAGGGGCGACCCATCAGCCCCGACGACGAGGTGCTGGTGCTGGACGACGCGGGCAATCCCGTGCCCGATGGCACCCCCGGCCACCTGCTGACCCGCGGCCCCTACACGATCCGCGCCTATCACAACGAACCGTCCGCGAACGCCCGCAGCTTCACCCCGGATGGCTTCTACCGCACCGGCGACATCGTCAAGCGCCTGCCCGGCGGCTACCTGTCCGTGCAGGGCCGCGCGGGCGACCATATCAACCGCGCGGGCGAGAAGATCTCGGCCGAGGAGGTCGAGGACCATCTGCTCGCCCATCCGCAGGTCTATGACGCGACGGTGGTGTCCATCCCCGACCCGCACCTGGGCGAACGTATCTGCGCCTTCGTCATCCCGCGCGAACCGTGCCCGCGTGCGCCCGAGATCAAGGCCTTCGTCCGTGCCCGCGGCATCGCCGAGTTCAAGGTGCCCGACCAGATCGTCTTCGTGCCCGAATTCAAGACCACCGCAGTGGGCAAGGTCAGCCGCAACGTGCTGCGGGCGGAACTGCGGGCGCGCTACCTGGCAGAGGAAAACGCATGATCACCAAGGCCCCGATCACCAGGGAACTCATGCGCGCGGACATCGCGAAGATGCTGCACATGCAGCCCGAAGAGGTGCAGGACGACGACAACCTGCCGGATCTCGGCCTCGACTCGCTGCGGCTGATGAAGCTGGTGCTTGGCTGGGAAGAGGCGGGGCTCAAGGCCGACTTCGGGCTTTTCGCGGAACATGGCACACTTGGCGAATGGTGGCAGGCCATCGAAGCCCAGCAGGCGGGCTGAGATGCGGGCCATGGGCGGGACGCCGCTGACCGAGGCGCAGGAAGGTCTGTGGTATTTCCAGGCGCTGGACCCCTCCAACCCGATCCTGAACACCGGCCAGTACCTGGACCTGCACGGGCCGCTGGACGAAGCCGCGCTGCGCGAGGCCGTCGCCCGCACCATCGCCGAAAGCGAGGCGCTGCGCCTGCGCTTCCGCCCCGTCGCGGGCGGCGCGATGCAGGTTCTGGGCGAGCCGCCCGAACTTGAGTGGGCCGACCTGTCCGACCATGCGGACCCGGAAGCGGAAGCGCTGTGCCGCATGGCCGAGGACAGCGCCCGCCCCTTGGACCTCGCGGCCGAGCCGGTCGCCGCCTTTTCGCTCTATCGCCTCGGGCCGGACCGGCACCTGCTTTACGAACGCATCCACCACCTCGCCCTCGACGGCTACGGCATGGTGCTGGTGACGAACCGGATCGGAGATCATTACTCGGCGCTGGTGAACGGCACCTCCGTGCCCGTGCCCTTCCCACCGCTTTCGCGCGCTGATGAAGCGGACGCAGCCTACCGTGCCTCGCCCAAGCGCGCCGAGGACGCCGCCTGGTGGCGCGCGGCGATGCAGGGAATGCCCGAAGTCACCGGCCCCGCGCCCGGCCGCGCCGTCAGCGGCGCCACCTTCCTGCGCGAAAGCCGCTGGTTGCCCTCCGACCTGCTGGCGGTTCTGGCCGAATGGTCCGACGCGCAGCGCCTGAACTGGACCGACGTCCTGACCGCGCTGACCGGCGCCTACCTGTCCCGCTGGACGGGCGGAGAGGTCGTCGCGGGCCTGCCCTTCATGGTCCGCATGGGCCGCCCCATCGCCCGCGTTCCCTGCATGGCGATGAACGTCCTGCCACAGCGCATCCGCCCCGACGAGGACGCCCTCCTTGCGGACTGGATCGCCCCCCTTGCCGCCGAGATGCGCGAGGCCCGCAGGCATGGCCTCTACCGCAGCGAGCAGCTGCGCCGCGACCTCGGCCTGATCGGCGGGGCGCGCAGGCTCTATGGCCCGCTGATCAACGTCCAGCCATTCGACCGGCCGCCCGGCTTCGCGGGGCTGGAGGTCGGGCTGCATATCCTCGGCGCAGGCGCGGTGGACGACCTGACGCTGACCTTTCGGGGCGACCCTATCTCGGGGATGCTGTTCGAGGTGGACGCGAACCCCGGCCTCTACTCGCCCGAGGACGTGGCAGGCCATGCCGCGCGCCTGCCTGCCTTCCTGTCGGCCGCGCTGGCGCAGGGTCGGCTTGCCCCGGTTCCGACAGCCACCGCCGACGAGATCGCAAGTGCCAAGGCCCTGACCGCCGCGGCCGTCCACTCGGTCCCCGACACCACGCTGACTGCGCTGATCGAGGCGCAGATGGAGGCGACCCCCGAAGCCCCCGCGCTGGTCTTCGGCGACGTGACCCTGAGCTACGCAGACCTTGACCGCCGCAGCGCCGTGCTGGCCGGACGGCTGGCCGAACTGGGCGCCGGTCCCGAGACGATCGTGGCCGTCGCGCTCGACCGCTCGCTGGAACTGTCGATTGCCCTGGTGGCGATCCTGCGCGCAGGCGCGGCCTATCTGCCGCTCGACCCGGATCATCCGCCGGAGCGTCTGGCCCGCATCCTCGACCGTGCAGCGCCGGTTGTGTTGCTGACCTCGCCGGAACTGGCGGGCCGTTTCCCGGATTTCGGGCAGACTGACGATATTGCGGACTCGCCTGCATCCGGCAAGCAGTCCGCCGGACTGACTTCAGCCGTAAGGTCGGCAGTTCAGAACGCGGCCCGGCCCCGCATGCCGCAATGCCTTCTGACCTCCGACTGGCCGCAGGAGGGCACCGCGCCCGCCACGCCGCCGCAGCCGGGCAATATGGCCTATGTCATCTACACCTCGGGCTCGACCGGCGAGCCGAAGGGCGTCGTCATCGAGCATCGGGCCATCGTCAACCGCCTGCTCTGGATGCGCGACCATTACGGCTTCACCCCGCGGGACCGCATCCTGCAGAAGACCCCGGCCACCTTCGACGTCTCGGTGTGGGAGTTCTTCCTGCCCTGCATCTCCGGCGCCACGCTGGTCATGGCCCCGCCCGGCGCCCACCGCGACCCCACGCTGCTGGCAGGGGAAATCCGCAGCCACGGGATCACCACGGCGCATTTCGTCCCATCCATGCTGTCGGCCTTCCTCGCCGCGCCCGCCTCAGGGGGCATCCGCATGGCCCGCGTCTTCTGCTCGGGCGAGGAGCTGACGGCGGAACTGCGCGACCGCTTCCATGCCCGCGTCTCGGCCGAGCTGCACAATCTCTACGGCCCGACCGAGGCTGCGGTGGATGTCAGCTACTGGCCCGCCGCGCCTGACGATGCCTCGAACCCGCTTCCGATCGGCTGGCCGGTCTGGAACACCCGGCTGGCGGTGCTGGACGTCCGGGGGCGGCCGGTGCCGCCGGGGCTGCCGGGGAACCTGTATCTGGGCGGCGTGCAACTGGCGCGCGGCTATCTTGGCCGCGACGACTTGACGGCGGAACGCTTCGTCACTGGCCCGGACGGGCAGAGGCTTTATGCCACGGGTGACCTTGCGCGGCTGCGCCACGACGGGGCGGTGATCTATCTCGGCCGCTCGGACCACCAGGTGAAGATCCGCGGGTTGCGGATCGAACTGGGAGAGATCGAGGCCGCGATCATGGGCTCGGGCCTGGCGCGCGAAGCGGTGGTGCTGGCGCGCGAGGAGGGGGGCGACAAGCGCCTCGTGGCCTATGTGGTGCCGCAGGGGAGATGGTCGGAACAAGCGGTCGCCGCGCATCTGGAGGCCCGCTTGCCGGCCTACATGGTGCCGCAGGCATGGGTGGTGCTGGACGCGCTGCCGGTGACGTCGAACGGCAAGCTTGACCGCAAGTCGCTGCCTGCGCCTGTCTTCGCGGCGGCGGGCCGGGCGGCGGAAACTGCGGCCGAAACGCTGCTCGCCAGCCTTTACGCCGAGATCCTCACGCTGCCCGAGCCGCCGCCGGCCGAGGCCGATTTTTTCGCGCTGGGCGGCGACTCGCTGTCGGCCGTCCGCCTGTCCCTGCGGATCGAAGAGGAAACCGGCCGCGACCCCGGCCTCGGCGCGATCTTCGAGCATCCGGTGATCGCGGCGCTGGCCCGCGTGATCGAGGGCGGGGCCACGACCGGCGGCCTTTCGCCCCTGCTCCTGCTGGCCGAGGGCGATCCCGCGCAGTCTCCCCTATTCCTGGTCCACCCGGCGGGCGGCCTTGGCTGGGGCTATCGCCGCCTTGCCCATGCCCTCGCGCCCGCGCGCCGCGTCTGGGCGATCCAGCATCCGGGGCTGGACCCGGACCAGCCGCTGCCGGAAAGCCTTTCCGCGCTGGCCGCCGATTACGCGCGCCGCATCGCCGGACTGGTGCCGGAAGGACCGGTGCATCTCGCGGGCTGGTCCGTCGGCGGCGTGATTGCGCAGGAACTGGCGTCCGCCCTGGCCGACATTGGCCTCGATGTCGGCATGGTCGCCGCGCTGGACAGCTACCCGGCCGATGTCTGGCGGGCCGAGCCGGACCCCGATCCGGTATCCGCCCTGCGCGCCCTGCTGGCAATCGCAGGGCACGATCCCGAAGCGCACACCGAACTGGACACGCGCGAGAAGGTTGTCGGTTTCCTCAAGGCCGGGGACACCCCGCTGGGCGCGCTGCCAGAACAGGTGCTGGACAGCGTGGTGCGGGTCGTGACCGATACCTCGGGCCTTGTCCGCCGCCATCATCACCGCCCCCATCCCGGCAGGCTGACCCATGTCCGCGCGGGGCTGGGACACGGCGACCGCCACCTGACGGCCGAGCTCTGGCGCCCCCATGGCGAGGTCGAGGCGCTGGAGGTGCCTTTCCTGCACCCCCGGATGATCTCGCCCGAGGCGGTGGTCCTGATCGCGCCGATGCTCAAGGCTGCCATGGATCGGGCGGAACAGCGGGCCTTGCCGCAGGCGGCGGCGGAGTGAAGGCCAGCGCGAAGACCCCGCAGGCCAGCCCGCCGATCAGCCAGGCAATGCCCAGCAGGATCTCGTTCGCATCGGCCTGCAGATCGCCAATCCCGCGCGAGCTGTAATATCCCGGTATCCCTTCCCAGACCTGCACCGCGCCGATCAGCGCGAAGAGCATTCCGGCGATCACGAAAGCGTATCTTGTCATGTTCACGACCTCCTGCTTCGGCCGTGATCGCAGCAAAACGTTGAGATCGGGTTAAGCTCCGGCCGCGAAGCGGATCGCCAGCGGCAGGGAACCCGCGATCGTCTCGATATGCTTCAGGCTGGGCAGGACATGGACCTGCGGATCGAGCCCCGGATGCCAGCGCAGGCTTTCGACGAAGGCCATCGTCGCGGGCGCAGGCCCGTTCGGCGGCGGCCCGTCCGAGCCCGAGCGCTTCTCGCGGTCCCCCAGCGCCACCAGCAGGGGCGGCGTGACCGCCGGGTCGGCTCTGGCCGCAATACGGTGGATCAACGCCTCGTCCCACCAGATCGAGGGGCTGATCGCGGCGAAGCGGGCGAAGCTGTCCGGGCGGGTCAGAGCCGCATAAAGCGTGAAGAGCCCACCGAAGCTGTGCCCCCAGAGAGTCCGGCGCGACGGATCGACGCGCAGCCCGTCCTCGGCTGCCTTGCGCAGTGCGCCGGTCAGGCGGTCGAGGAACTGCGCCGCGCCACCCGCCATGCGGCCCTCGTGGACAGGATCGGGACGGATGCCGTCGCCGGGGCCGTCGGGGGCGGTGAAGTCGAAGGTCCGCTGTTCGCGCGCAAACTGGCGGTCGGTGTCATAGCCGACGCCTACCAGCGCAAGCCCTTCGGCGGCCGCCAGATGCGCGGGTGTCAGAAAGTCGAAGGCCGCGTTGCCGTCCAGCAGGTACAGCACCGGCCAGCCTTGCGCCGGGGGCGTCCCGCGCGGCGCCGCGATGAACAGCCGGTGCCCCGGACCGGTCGCCACCGTCTTCTGCGACAGGACGTGCGTGGGATGCTCGGTCTCGAAGATGGCCAGTCGCGCCTCGGCCCGCGCATGGTCCGGGCCCACGCGTCCGGTCGCGCCCATGCCTGTGATCTTCTCCATCGTCGCCCCGCAGCAGAGTTAGTTGACAGCACCGCTCAGGATTATACTCATGCGCCGCATCCAGCCAGATCGGTCTGCCGGTTCAGCCATTTCGGATCAACCACGGAGATCTTCATGGCAAGCCTTCCCCTGCCTTCCCTTCGTACCTTCTGCGGCATCTCGGTGCTTGCGCTGGCGGTGGCCGCCGGGCCCGTGCTGGCGGAAAGCATCTTTACCCCCGCCGCCGACGAATTCACCGGCACTATCCGCGCGAGCGGGGCCGAGCAGGGGATGCCGCTGCTGAAGGGCGGGGCGGCGCGGATCGAGGGGCAGGGGCTGGTTCCCGGCCAGACCATCACCCTGATGCGCGGCACAAGTGTCCTGAACGAGGGCGCGCCGATCACCGTCGATGCCGAGGGCAAGTTCAGCTTCGACCTGACGGTGGACGCGGACGCGGCGACCGGGTTGCATCCCGTCGTCGTCATCGCCGAGAACCCGGCGGCGGCCGAGGTCGTGACGCTCAAGGTCTCGCCCGAGGTGCCGGTTTCGGGCGCCGAGAAGTTCGAAATCAAGGACGCCAAGGTCACGCGCGGTCTTTACCAGGTGATCTGGTCGCCCGGCTCGGATGCAGTCTACGTGACCTCGGCCGTGGGCCGCCCGCCCGTGCGGGACTCGGCCCTGGTGCGGATCGATCCGGAAACGCTGGAGATCGAGGCGCAGGCGACCCCGCCCGAGGCGCCGATGCCCAAGCGCGCCGCGTCCCCCGCCGCAGGGCAGGATCCCAACGATACGCGCCCGGCGCTGTTCGCCACCTATGGCGTGGCCGTCGATGACGAGAACGGCAATGTCTGGGTGACGAACACCCGCCAGGACACCCTCGCCGTCTACAGGCAGGACGACCTGTCGCTGGTGAAGCAGTTCGACCCCGGCACCGTGAACCATGCCCGCGACGTGGTCGTGGACGAGGCGCGGGACCGCGTCTATGCCTCGGCCACGATGACCGGCAACATCGAGGTCTTCGACAGCAAGACGCTGGAGAAGCTGGAGCCCATCGTGATCCAGTCGGCCCAGCGCGGCGAGGATTTCTCGGTCATGGCGCTGGACGTCGATCCCGAAAGCGGGACGCTGGTGACGGTGTCCATGACCACGGACGAGCTGGCGGTGGTCGATCTCGCCTCGGGCGAGGTGAAGGTGCATCCGCTGCCGGGTGCTGTGCGCGCCTCGGGCGTGGCCTATGACCCGCAGGAGGGGCTGGCCTTCGTCGCCTCGCAGGACACCGACAACCTGCTGATCGTGAAGGCCGAGACCGGCGAGGTCCTGCACGACGTGGACACCGGCGCGGGCGCGCTGAACGTGGCCTTCGAGCCGGTGAGCCGCCACGCTTTCGTCGCCAACCGGGGCGCGGGCACGATCACGGTCGTGGGCACCGATGGCGAGGTCGTCGCCAACATCGACGCGGGCACCTATCCGAACCAGCTGCGCGCCGACGGCAAGGGCAATGTCTGGGCGGTGAACAAGTCGCGCGGCGAGGATGACGACGCGGGCGACCGCATCTGGAAGATCTCGCCCAAGGGCGACTGAGGCCGGGTGGCTTGACAGGAAACCGGGCGGGGGCCGATAGGGGCCTCCGCCCGCACCCATTCAGGACGCCCTGCATCCATGGGGCACCGAAGGAGGTCGCGATGCCTGCCCTGTTCCGCTTACTGGCCCTGCTGGCCAGCCTGATCACCGCGCCCGCCTGGGCCGAGGTGACGGCGACCGACATCCTCGGCCGCGAGGTGACGCTGGACGCGCCCGCCGGGCGCATCGTCCTGGGCGAGGGGCGGCACATGGCGGTGCTGGGCCTGCTGCATGACGATCCGGTTTCGAAGGTCGTCGGCTGGCGGCAGGACAAGGCGCTGGACGAGCCGACGCTGGCCGCCTATCGCGAGCGCTTCCCCATGATCGACGCGATCCGGCCCGTGGGCTCGGGCAACCGCGACATTTCCGTCGAAAGCATCATCGCGCTGGACCCGGACCTGCTGGTCCTGTCGCTGATGGACGCGGGCGACCCCGGCATGGAACGCGCGCGCGAGCAGGTCGAGGCCGCGGGCATCCCGGTGGCCTATGTCGATTTCTTCTCGAAGCCGCTGGAGAACTCGATTCCCTCGCTGCGCATTCTCGGGGCACTGACGGGCGGCGAAGCGAAGGCCGAGGAATTCGCCCAGTTCTATGAAACCCGCCTGTCGCGCATCCGCGAGCGGCTGGAGGATCCCTCGATCCAGCGCCCGCGCGTCTTCTTCCACGTCCATGCCGCGCCGCAGGGCTGCTGCTCGACCGTGGGGCAGGGCGTCTTCGCCCAGTTCATCGAGACGGCGGGCGGCCGCAATATCGGGGCCGAGGCGGTACAGGGCGTTCTGGGCAACGTCAGCCTCGAATTCCTGATCGGCGCGGACCCGGATTACTACATTGCCACCGGCGGCGCCCACATGGCCGCGCGCGGCGGGCTCGTGCTGGGAACCGGCGTGGCAGAGGACGCCGCGGGGGACAGCTTCGCCAGGCTGATCGCGGCGCCCGGCTTCTCCTCGCTGCGCGCGGTCGAGGAGGGCCGCGCGGCGGGCGTCTGGCACCTGTTCAACGACACGCCCAGCCACATCGCGCTGATCGAGTACCTTGCCCAATCCTTCCACCCCGAGCTTTTCACGGACGTGGACCCTGCCGCCACGCTGGCCGAAATAGACGCGCGCTTCTCGCCCGTGACGGTGCCCGGCACCTGGTGGGTCGCGCCGCAGCCCTGATGCAGACCGCAAGCCTTCACCGCTATCACGCGCTCAACCGCCGCCGCGTCCTCTTGGTCGCGGCGATGCTGGCCGTCGCCCTGCTGGCGGTGGTGGCCGACCTGATGACCGGCCCGGCCGGGCTGCCGCTGGCCGAGACGCTGGGGGCGCTGACCGGCTGGGGCGAGGTCGCGCGTTCCGCCGATGTGATCGTCTGGCAGGTCCGCCTGCCGGTCGCCCTCATGGCGCTGCTGGTCGGCGCCGCTCTGGCCCTTGCCGGGGCCGAGATGCAGACGGTTCTGGAAAACCCGCTGGCCGAACCCTTCACCTTGGGCGTGTCGGCCTCGGCGGCGCTGGGGGCTGCGACGGCGATCGTGCTGGGCCTCAGCCTGCCCGGCCTGCCCGCAGTCTGGAGCGTGTCGGCCAACGCCTTCCTTTTCGCCCTTGGCGCGCTGGCGCTGCTGCAACTGATGGGGCGGCTGAGGGGTGGAGGCCCCGAGGTGCTGATCCTCTGCGGCATCGCGCTGAACTTCACGGCGGGGGCCTTTCTGTCGCTGCTGCAGTTCGTGGCCTCGGCGGACGCGCTGCAGCAGCTGGTCTTCTGGACGATGGGCAGCCTGGCGGCGGCAAGCTGGCCCGGCGTCACCGTGCTGGCCGTGGTGCTGGCCGTCACCGCGCCGTTTTCGCTGAAGGCCGCCTGGCAGCTGACCGCCCTGCGGCTGGGCGAGGAACAGGCGCGCAGCTTCGGTGTGGATGTTGTCCGGCTGCGGCGCTGGTCGCTGCTGCGGGTCAGCCTGCTCGCGGCATCCGCCGTGTCGATGGTGGGCGTGATCGGCTTCGTGGGCCTCGCCGGGCCGCATATCGCCCGGATGCTTTTAGGCGAGGATCACCGCTTCTTCCTGCCCGGCAGCCTGCTGACGGGGGCGGTGGTCATGTCGCTCGCCTCGCTGGTGTCCAAGACCGTCGTGCCGGGGGTCCTGCTGCCGGTCGGGCTTGTCACCTCGCTGATCGGACTGCCGATCTTCTTCTCGCTGATCCTGCGGAGGCGCGGGCGGTGAAGGGGCTGCGGATCGAGGGACTTATCGTTTCCTACGGCCGCCGCAGGGTCGTCGAGGGGCTGGACCTGCCGCCGCTGATGCCAGGCGAGATCGCCGTGCTGGCCGGTCCCAACGCGGCTGGGAAATCGACGCTGCTGAAGGGGATCGCCGGGCTTCTGCCGACGCGGGGCCGGGTGATCTTCGGGGACCGCGACCTTGCGGCGCTGTCGTCAGGCGATCGGGCGCAGACCTTGGGCTTCATGCCGCAGACGCTACCTTCCGGTGCGGCGCTGTCGGTGCTGGAAAGCGTGATCGCTGCGCGGTCCGCCAGCGGAGAGGGCGCAGGCGCGGACCATGCCGCGATGGCGGTGCTGGAGCGGCTGGGCATCGGCGCGCTGGCTCTGGAGCCGCTGGACCGCCTGTCAGGCGGGCAGCGGCAGATGGTGGGGCTGGCGCAGGCGCTGGTCCGCGACCCGGCGCTGCTGCTGCTGGACGAACCGACCAGCGCGCTCGACATGGCCCGGCAGGTCCGCCTGCTGTCCGAGGTCCGCCGCGTCGCCGCCGAGGGGCGGGTGGTGCTGGCGGTGCTGCATGACCTGGCGCTCGCCGCGCAATGGGCCGACCGGATTGCCGTCCTGCACAAGGGGCGCCTGCACAGCTTCGGCACCCCCGCCGAGGTCGTCACCCCCGCCATGCTGGCCGAGGTTTATGGCGTCGAGGCGCGCGTCGAGCGTTGCTCTCGCGGTCGTCTCATGGTGCTGATCGACGGCGAGACGGTGTGAAAGGCATCGCCCGCGCCCCGAGGGAGTCCCGATGATCTACCGCGCCGCCACCACGCTTGCCGACGCGGCCCTGCGCGCGGCCTCGCCGTTGGCGGGCGCGGCGCTGCGGCAGCGGATGGTGCTGGACGACCCACCCCCGGCCATTCCGGGCGGCATCTGGGTCCACGGGGCGAGCGTGGGCGAGCTGAACTCGGCGCGTTCGGTGATCGCGGCGCTGGCCGCCGAGCGCCCGGTGCTGGTGACGGCCAACACGGAAACCGGCCGCGCCGTGGCGCAGGGCTGGGGCCTGCCTGCCCGCCTTGCACCGCTGGACGTTCCGGGGGCCTTGGGGCGTTTCCTCGACGCAGCACGGCCCGCGTTGATGCTGACAGTCGAGAACGAGATCTGGCCCAACCGCGCCGCGCAGGCGCGCCGCCGTGGGATCGCGCAGGCGGTGATCGGCGCACGGATGTCGGCGCGCTCGGCGGCTCGCTGGAGCAGGGCGCGGGGGCTGATCGCGCCGGTCCTTGCCGGCCTCGACCTGCTCTCGGCGCAGGACGAGGGGACCGAGGCGCATCTGCGCGCCCTGGGCCTGCCGGAACGGGCACTGGCGCCAAGGCTGAACCTCAAGCTGCTCGGCCCCGCCGCGATCCGGCCGCCGGAGGAGTCGCCGGCGCGCGATGGCATCTGGCTGGCTGCCTCGACCCACGACGGCGAGGAGGCGCCGATCCTCGCCGCCCATGCCGCGCTGCGCGCGCGCTTTCCGGACCTGAGGCTGATCCTCGCGCCCCGCCATCCCCGGCGCGCCGACGAGGTCGCGCGCCTGATCGCGGCGCAGGGCTTTTCTGTGGAGCGTCTGGGCAACCGCGCCCTTGCCGAGGCAGGCGCACCGCCTGTCCTGCTGATCGACCGCCTGGGCGTCCTGGGCGACGCCTATGCGGCGGCAGGCACCTGCCTCACCGGCGGCTCTCTGGTGGACAGGGGCGGCCATACGCCGTGGGAGCCCGCCGCCTGGCGCTGCGCCCTGCTGCACGGGTCCCATGTCGCGAACTTCCAGGCCGACTACGCGGCGCTTGATGCCGGGGGCGCGGCGCGGCGGGTGGAGGCCGGAACGCTGGCCGAAACCCTCGGCGCGATCCTTGCCGACCCGCCCGCGCGCCGGGAGATGGGACAGGCGGCGCGCGCCGCGCTGGACCGGGCCGCGCCCGATCCCGCCCCGCTGGTGGCGCGCCTGCTGGCCCTGGCCACGCCCGCGTGACCCGGCTTTCGCCCGGCCCGGGGAATGCTTATATCCAGCCCGCTGGAGGGATGACCGGAATGATCCGTTACGCGCTGCGCTGCAACAAGGGACATGACTTCGATGGCTGGTTCCGCTCGGCCGCGGGTTTCGACACGCTGAGTGCCGAGGGGCAGGTGAGCTGTTCCATCTGCGGCAGCAACGAGGTCGCCAAGGCCCCCATGGCCCCCGCGATCCCGCGGGACGACAGTGCGCGCCCGCTCGACAATCCCGGCTCGGCGCTGGAACAGGCGCTGCGCGAGTTGCGCCGCCATGTCGAGGAGAACTCGGATTACGTCGGCGAAAGCTTCGTGACGACGGCCCGGGCGATGCACGAGGGCAAGATCCCCGAGCGCCTGATCCACGGCGAGGCGCGCCCCGACGAGGCCCGCCAGCTGCTCGAGGACGGCATTCCCGTGGCCCCCCTGCCGTTCCGCGCCACCCGCAAGCTGAGCTGACGCCCGACACAGGAAAAAGACCGGCGGTGCCGGTCTTTTCGTTGTCATCGGCAGGGCAGGCTCAGGCGACCAGAGGCCTGCGGTTCTGCGCGTGGCGCATCGCCAGCTTGCGGCCCATCCGCCCCGAGGCCAGCACGCGAACCGACGGGCGCGTGAGGCTGCCGTTCCGTAGTTCGGGGAAGAGCGCCAGGATTTCCTCGCGCGCGGCCTCGCCCGCCATGTCCAGCGCGGTCCGGCCGGGATGCAGCGACTCGGTTTCCGCGCCGTTTGACCAGACCACCTGGTGGTCGTCGAACAGGAAGTGGACATAGGTCACGCCTTCCAGGTCCTGCGCGATGTCGATGCCGTCCACCAGCAGAAGCTGCTTGGCGGCGACCAGCACCTCGTTCGAGCCGAACATCTTCTGCGCGATCTTGGAACGGACCAGGACCCGGTGCTGGGGCGACACGATCAGGTCGGCCGAAGGGGTGCCCGCCCCCAGCGCGCCCGCGCGGATGCGGATGGGGCGCAGATGAGGCGCGACCTCGAACTCGGCCCGGGTCAGGACGCGGCGGCCCACCCAGCGGAGGGGCTGCAGGCCCGCGTCGCGGGTGCACACCAAGTCGCCCACGGACAGCTCGCCCGCGGGAACGGGGCCGGCTTCCGTCTCGATCAGCGCGTCGGCGCCGAAGCACAGCACGCCCGTGTTCGTTGCATCCAGCGCCACGCCCGCGACTGCCGTGCCGCTGTTCCGGATCGCCAGGTCCAGCGTGGGCAGGCCGTTCTGGCCGCCCAGCATGGTCAGCCGCCCGTCGGCCTGGTCGGCGCGCAGCCAGGCCAGCGGGTTGTTGAACTGCTGGCTGGGGTTGGCCTGGTTCCACAGCGTCAGGTTGGCGGCGTTGTAATAGGTCGAGAGATCGACGAAATCGCGGTTCAGCAGGTCGCTGCCGGTGTTGAAGTCCTCGATCGAGTCGCCCGCACCCGCGACGAAGGTGTCGCGACCCGCGCCGCCGAACAGCAGGTCGTTGCCCTCGCCGCCGTTCAGGAAGTCGTCGCCGTTGCCCCCGACCAGCGTATCCGCGCCGAGTCCCCCGAGGAGCGAGTCGCTGCCCTCGCCGCCGACCAGCGAGTCGTCGCCCGCGTCGCCCTGCAGCGTGTCGTTGCCGAAGCCGCCGAGGATCGTGTCATTGCCCTCGCCGCCTGACAGCAGGTCCGCACCGCCCTGCGTGTCGGTGCCGAGGCTGTCGTCGCCGTAGATCACGTCCGCGCCTGCACCGCCCTGGACGGTGTCGGCCCCCAGACCTCCGGTCACGGTGTCGTTGCCCGCGCCCGCCACGACCGAGTCGTTGTCGGTGCCTGCATCGATCAGGTCTGCGCCGCCCTGCGTGTCGGTGCCGGCGGCATCGTCGCCGTAGATCACGTCCACGCCCGCGCCGCCCAAGATGGTATCGGCCCCGAGGCCCCCGGTCACGGTGTCGTTGCCGGCACCCCCAATGACCGAGTCGTTGCCGGTGCCTGCATCGATCAGGTCCGCGCCGCCCTGCGTGTCGGTCCCGGTGGCATCGTCGCCATAGATCACGTCCGCGCCTGCGCCGCCCTGGACGGTGTCGGCCCCCAGACCTCCGGTCACGGTGTCGTTGCCCGCGCCTGCGACGACCGAGTCGTTGCCGATGCCCGCGTCGATCAGGTCCGCACCGCCCTGCGTGTCGGTGCCGGCGGCATCGTCGCCGAAGATCCGGTCATCGCCCGCGCCGCCCTGGATGGTGTCGGCCCCCAGTCCCCCGATCACGGTATCGTTGCCGAAGCCCGCGACGACCGAGTCGTTCCCAATGCCCGCGTCGATCGAATCCGCCCCGCCCAGCGTGTCGGTGCCAAGGGTGTCGTCGCCATAGATGGTGTCGGCGCCCGTGCCGCCATTCAGCCTGTCCAGCCCGGTGCCGCCGATCAGAAGATCATCACCGCCGCCCCCGAAGAGCTGGTCGTTGCCCGTGCCGCCATCCAGCGAGTCGTTCGCGCCATCGTCGACCGTGGCGCTTGTGTAGCCATACAACGTGTCGTTGCCGTCGTTGCCACGGACGGAGTCGGCCCCGGCACCTGCCCAGACAAGGTCATTGCCGAGACCGGCGCGAATGAAGTCGTCGTTGGGTGCCGCACCCGGCAAGATGGCATCGCTGCCGTCGACCCTGTCACCGTCGGTATCGCCAGCATAGCTGGCATTGATGGTATCATCACCGTCTGTGCCGTCGACATAACCGTCCTGAAAGGCGGTCAAGGTCGAGCGAACCGACGAAATGCCCGTGCTTGTCGTGTCGTAGCTTGCGCTGTTGCTGGACAGGGAGATGCTGATGACCGGATAGTCGTTCAGGGCTGCTTCCGTGCCGGTGTCATTGAGCGCAGGCAGAAGGAAGACGTTTCCGGTGTTATCCTGCATGATCCGCAAGGTGACGCCGCTTGTCGTCTGCGGCTCGCCGGACGGAAGTCTCTGAACTATGGTGCAGTTCGAAATTACGGTAAGGGAATCCGGTAAGCTGGTGATCTGCTGATCGCCCAGCCGATAGGTGATCGGTTCGCGCCCGGTTGTTCCATCAAGCGGCAGCACGTTGTTGTTGTTGGTGTCGTTCAGGGTAACGCGCGTGCTTCGAGCATAAAGCGGAGAGCCTGCCGAGCCATAGGAGGTTCCGGACAGGGTGCTAACTGCGTTCTCGACCGGTTGACCGTCAGGATTGTCGAAATCCCTCATGTTCCCGATGAAAAGGAAAGGATAAGTTCCACTTGCCATATCAGTCTCGCTCTGTTCCTGAGGGGTAAGGCTGACGGAGGTGAATGCTCCACATCGGGCAAACCCTCTCCCGCCGGAGCGAGGCACCGGTGAGAGACAGGGGCAGCATTTCCAGAGCAAGGCGCATGTCGCCGCATTCCGTCCGCATCTTGGCTGCAGGCGACGAACAGGAACGCGAACCGATGCGGAACGTCAGGCGATCCGCGGGACACCAACAACATACAGACTGCTAACCGCCGAGGCGGCTGAATCGTCGGGCTGCAAACCCGTTAAAGTGTCTTAGCAAGAAAAAGGTTCCCTGCAAAGTTGTATGGCCTGCCATGGCGAGTGACCTCGCGGCGGGTTGTGCCACTGCCGCCCTTGCCCTTGCGCGGGTGCCGCCCTAAGAGCCTGCCGTTCGATCCTGCTGACTGGGGGGCTGTCTGGATGCCGCTTCTGGTGATGAAATTCGGCGGCACCTCGGTGGCCGACCTCGACCGCATCGCGAATGCTGCCCGAAAGGTGCAGCGCGAGGTCGAGCGGGGCTATGACGTCATCGTCATCGTCAGCGCCATGTCGGGCAAGACCAACGAACTCGTGGGCTGGGTCGAGGGTACCTCGCGCCTGTATGACGCGCGGGAATACGACGCGGTCGTCGCCTCGGGCGAGAACGTGACCGCCGGGCTCATGGCGCTGCGGCTGCAGGAAATGGGCGTGCCCGCGCGCAGCTGGCAGGGCTGGCAGGTGCCGATCAACACCACCGACCAGCACGGCGCGGCGCGGTTCGTGTCGATCCCGCGCGCCAACATCGACCAGAAATTCGCCGAAGGCATGAAGGTCGCGGTCGTCGCGGGCTTCCAGGGGATCGGGCCGGACGGCCGGATCACCACGCTGGGCCGGGGTGGCTCGGACACGACCGCCGTCGCCTTCGCCGCCGCCTTCGGGGCGGAGCGCTGCGACATCTATACCGACGTGGACGGCGTCTACACGACCGACCCGCGCATCAGCGACAAGGCGCGCAAGCTCGACCGCATCGCCTTCGAGGAGATGCTGGAACTGGCCTCGCTGGGCGCCAAGGTGCTGCAGACGCGCTCGGTCGAGCTGGCGATGCGCTTCAACGTGCGCCTGCGGGTGCTGTCGTCCTTCGAGGATACCGACGAAACCAGCGGCACGCTGGTCTGTGCTGAGGATGAAATCATGGAATCCAAGGTTGTTTCCGGCGTCGCCTACTCGCGCGACGAGGCCAAGATCACGCTGGTCACGGTCGAGGACCGTCCCGGCATCTCGGCCGCCATCTTCGAGCCGCTGGCCGAGGCGGGCGTCAACGTGGACATGATCGTCCAGAACATCTCGGAACGCGACTACGAGGATCACCCCGGCGCCGTGACCGACATGACCTTCTCGGTTCCGGTCAACCAGGTGGAACGCGCCCGCAAGGCGATGGAACAGGCCCGCGCCAACGGCAAGATCGCCTATGACGATCTGGCGGTGGACACGGACGTGGCCAAGGTTTCGGTCGTGGGGATCGGGATGCGGTCGCACGCAGGCGTCGCCGCGCGCATGTTCCGGGCACTTGCCGACGAGAACGTCAACATCAAGGTCATCTCAACCAGCGAGATCAAGATTTCGGTGCTGATCGACCGCAAGTATATGGAACTGGCCGTGCAGGCACTGCATGATGCCTTCGAGCTGGAAAAGGCCTGATTGACGCGCGTCGGTCACGGCACGCTCGTGATCGCGGAAAGGAACGCGCCGACCATGCCCGAGCGGACGGACAGCGAATCGCGGAAGCTGCTGAAGCGGCTGCGTGACACGCTGGCTGCCCCCGGCGACGGACAGGCGCGGCTGGACAGCATCACCCATCACATCGCGGATTCGATGGGGACGCAGGTCTGCTCGATCTACCTGTTCCGCGATCCCGACACGTTGGAGCTCTGCGCGACCGAGGGGCTGCGCCGGCAGGCCGTGCACCAGACCCGGCTGCGGCTGGGCGAGGGGCTGGTCGGCCGCGTGGCCCGCACCGGGCGCGCGATCAACACGGCGAACGCGCCGTCCGAGCCCGGCTTCCGCTACATGCCCGAAACTGGCGAGGAGATCTTCCCTTCGTTCCTGGGCGTGCCGATCCAGAGGGTCGGGGAAAAGCTGGGGGTGCTGGTCGTGCAGTCCCGCGACGCGCGCCAGTATTCCGAGGACGAGATCTACGGACTTGAGGTCGTGGCGATGGTGCTGGCCGAAATGGCCGAGCTTGGGGCCTTCCTGGGCAACGACGCCCAGCTTTCGGCGCATCGCCTGCCGGCCGTCTTTCGCGGCGTGACGGGACAGGAGGGCGCGGCCGAAGGACAGGTCTGGCTGCACGAGCCGCGCGTCGTCATCACCAACCCCGTGGCCGACGACCCCGAAAAGGAACGCGCGCGCCTGGGCGAGGCGGTCGCCATGCTGCGCCAGACCGTGGACGAGATGGTCACGGCCGCCGACCTCACGGGGGGCGACGGCGAAGGCGTGCTGGAAACCTACCGGATGTTCACCCGCTCGCGCAGCTGGCTGCGCCGGATGGAGGAGGACATCGATCTCGGGCTGTCCGCTGAGGCCGCGGTGGAAAAGGAACAGTCCCATGCCCGCGCCAAGCTGGAGGCCACGGCCGACCCCTATCTGCGCGACCGACTGCACGATCTGGACGATCTGTCGAACCGCCTTTTGCGCATCCTGACGGGACAGGGGCAGGACACCGGCCTTGCCATGCCCCCGAATCCGATCCTGGTCGCCCGCAACATCGGCCCGGCCGAACTGCTGGAATACGGGCGGGGCCTGCGCGGCGTCGTGCTGGAGGAAGGCTCGGTCGGCAGCCATGCGGCGATCGTCGCGCGCTCGCTGTCGATCCCGCTGGTGATCCATGCCGCGCGCATCACGGACGAGGCGCTGAACGGCGACCCGATCCTTGTTGATGGCGACACGGGCGTCGTCCACCTGCGCCCCGAGGATACCGTCGCCGCCGCCTTCCGCGACAAGATCGCCATGCAGGCCGAGGCACAGAAGCGTTACGCGGGCCTGCGCGACCTGCCCGCCACCGCGACCTGCGGCACCACCGTCCGGCTGCTGATGAACGCGGGGCTGATGGCCGACCTGCCCAGCCTCGAAGGCTCGGGCGCCGAGGGGGTGGGGCTCTTCCGCACCGAGCTGCAGTTCCTGATCCGCACCCGCGTGCCCAAGCGCAGCGAACTGGCCGCGCTGTATCGCCGCGTCATGGACAACGCGCGCGGCAAGCCCGTGACCTTCCGCACGCTGGACATCGGTTCCGACAAGGTCCTGCCCTACATGAAGCGCATCGACGAGCCGAACCCGGCGATGGGCTGGCGCGCGATCCGCGTGGGGCTGGAAAAGCGCGGCGTGTTGCAGATGCAGCTCCAGGCCCTGATCCGCGCGGCCGAGGGGCGCGACCTGCATGTCATGTTCCCCTTCATCGCCGATTGCGACGAATATTACGAAGGCCGCGCCATGCTGCTGGCGCAGCTGGAGCGCGAAGCCGCGATGGGCCATGTCCCGCCGACCAGCCTGCGCATCGGCGCCATGCTGGAAACGCCGTCGCTGGCCTTCGCGCCCGATGCCTTCTTCCGCCAATGCGACTTCATTTCCATCGGCGGCAACGATCTCAAGCAGTTCTTCTTCGCCGCCGATCGGGAAAACGAACGGGTCCGCAAGCGCTATGACACGCTGTCGGTGCCCTTCCTGAACCTGGTCGAGATGATCGTGAACCGCTGCGCCGCGCTGGACGTGCCGCTCAGCTTCTGCGGCGAGGACGCGGGCCGGCCAGTCGAGGCGGCCGTGATGGCCGCGCTGGGGCTGAAGACCCTGTCGATGCGGCCGGCCTCGATCGGACCGGTCAAGGCGTTGCTGCGCCGCACCGACCTGCGGGCCCTGCGCGCGCTGATCGAGAACGAGCGCGCAGGCGGCACGACAAACATGCGCCCCGCGGTGACCCGCTTCCTGGCCGAAGGCTAGTTGCAGGAAGTCAGCGCGGCGCCGACGGACCGGATCAGTTCGGGATACATGTCCGGCCCCAGCGGAATCGCCGAGCCCGCCGGATCGACGACGGCCGTCTTGAGGTCATGGCCGTCGAAGACCGTGCGCACCAGGTCGAGGTCGAACTGCGGCTCGGTCAGCGCGCAGGTGACGTCCAGCGCCTCGACCCGCTCGCGCAGCTCGGAAATGCGGGCGGGCCCGGGCGGCGAGGCGTGGCTGAGCGCGATGGCCCCCGCGGCGTTCAGGCCGAAGCGGTGTTCGAAATACTGGTAGGCGTCGTGGAAGACGATGAAGTGCAGGTCCTGCACCGAGGCCAGCGCGGCGCGCGTGTCGGCCATCGCCCGGTCGATCTCGGCCGTCCCGGCCGTGGCATTGGCGCTGTAGTCGGCCGCGTGTTCGGGGTCGAGGTCGGACAGGGCCCTGGCGATCAGGGGCAGCCAGATCTTGCCGTTCTCGGGATCAAGCCAGGCATGGGGATCGATCGCCGCATGGCCGTGATCATGATCGTGATCGTGGTCGTCCTCGCCGGTGCCGGGATGGTGATCGCCGTGGTCCCGGTGCGGCTCGAAGGTCGCGCCGGTGCGTGCAGCCAGGGTGATCGTGCCCGGCTGTTCCAGCAGGTGCAGGCGCTTGGCCCCCTGCGCCAGCGAGGTCAGCGGGCGGTCCATCCAGGGCGACAGCTGCGGCCCGATCTTGATGACGATCTGCGCGTCCCGCAGCTTGCCGGCATCCGACGGCTTCAGCGCGTAGAAATGCGGCGAGGCGCCCGCCGGGATCAGCAGCTCGGGTTCGCCCACGCCTTTCATCACGCGCGAGACCAGCGAATGGACGGCGGCGATATCGGTCACGACGCGGGGCGGCTCGGCCCAGGCGGGCAGGGCGACGGAAGCCAAGGCCACGGCAAGAAGGGATCGCAACAATTCTTCGGCTCCGCTCTGGATCAAGCCGGATCGTTATAATATAACGTATCAAGCGTCAACGATGAGAGGGGCGGCCATGCATGACCACGCCCACTGCATCGCCAGGGCCCTGGCCCATGTCGATGCGACCTGCGCCGAGGATGGCCTGCAGATGACACCGGTGCGCCGCCGCGTCCTGCAGATCCTGCTGGAAGGCCACCGCGCCCTTGGCGCCTACGAGATTCTGGACCGGCTGCGCGCCGAGGGCCTGGGCAGCCAGCCTCCGGTCGTCTATCGGGCGCTGGACTTCCTGATCCGCGCGGGCTTCGCCCATCGGATCGAGACATTGAACGCCTTTGTCGCCTGCACCGAGGACACGCCCGGCCATGCGCCGGCCTTCCTGATCTGCCGCCAGTGCCGGCGCGTGATCGAGACGCCGGCCGAGCCCGCGGGCGGGCAGCTCAGACGCGCGGCCGAGGGCGCGGGCTTCTCGATCGAAAGCGCCGTCCGCGAGGCCGAGGGGCTTTGCGCCGAATGCCGGGCTGCCGCGTGACGGGCGGGGGCGCACCGCTGGTGACGCTTGCGGGCGTGTCGGTCGCGTTGGGCGGTCAGTCCATCCTGTCGGGTATCGACCTGTCGATCCGGCGGGGCGAGATCGTGACGGTCGTGGGGCCGAACGGTTCTGGCAAGACCACGCTGATGCGCACGATCATTGGCGCGGTCGCCCCCACGGCGGGCCGGATCACGCGGGCGCCGGGGCTGCGGCTCAGCTACGTGCCGCAGCGGCTGGCGATCGACCCGACCATGCCCATGACCCTTGCGCGCTTCATGAACCTGCCGCGCCGCCGCGATGCGGCCGTGGTCGCCGCCGCGCTGGAGCGGGCGGGGCTGGCGGGGTTGCAAGCCCGGCCGCTTGCGGCGCTGTCCGGCGGGCAGATGCAGCGGGCGCTTCTGGCCCGCGCGCTGCTGAACGACCCGGACCTGCTGATCCTCGACGAGGGCACGGCCGGGCTCGACCAGCCGGGCATCGCCTCGTTCTACGAGCGGATCGAGCAGGTGAACCGCGACACCGGCTGCGCCGTGCTGATGGTCAGCCACGATCTGCAGGTGGTGATGCGCGCCTCGGACCACGTCATCTGCCTGAACGGCCATATCTGCTGCGAAGGCACGCCCGAAACCGTCTCGCTCTCCCCGGCCTACCTCGGGTTGTTCGGCGGCGCGGGCGGGGCGCTTGCGCTTTATCGCCACCACCACACCCACAGCCATGACGACGGCCAGCCCTGCGCGGGCCACACCCACGAGGACGCCGCCTGATGCTGGACGACTTCATGCTGCGCGCGGCCTTGGGCGCGATCGGCCTTGCGCTGGCCTGCGCGCCCTTGGGCTGCTTCGTCGTCTGGCGGCGCATGGCCTATTACGGCGATGCGACGGCCCATGCGGCGCTGCTGGGGGTGGCGCTGTCGCTGGCCCTGGCCCTGCCACTGTTCCCGGCAGTGATTGTCGTGGCACTGGCGATGGCCGCAGTCGTGGCAGGGCTCGCGGGGCGGCAGTCCGTGGACACGATGCTGGGGGTGCTGTCGCACGGGGCGCTGGCGGCCGGGATGGTCGCGGTCAGCTTCGTGCAGGGTGTGCGGACGGACCTTTCCGCCTATCTGTTCGGGGACATCCTGTCGGTGTCGGCACTGGACCTCGGCCTGATCTGGGGCGGGGCGGGGCTGGTCGCGGCGCTGATCGCCTGGCGCTGGTCCGCGCTGCTGCTGTCCACCCTGTCGCCCGAGATGGCCGTCGCCGACGGCATCCGTCCCCGGACCGAGCAATGGGTGCTGAACATCGCGCTGGCCCTGGTCGTCGCGGCCGGCATCCGCATCGTCGGCGCGCTGCTGGTCAGCGCCATGCTGATCATCCCCGCCGCCGCCGCCCGGCCGCTGGCACGCTCGCCCGAGGCGATGGTCGCCGCGACCGCCCTGATCGGCTCGGCCGCCGGGGTGCTGGGCCTTGGCGCGGCCTTCCGGCTGGACACGCCCACCGGCCCCACCATCGTCTGCGCGGCCGTGGCGATCTTCGCCGCCGTGACGACGCTGGGCCTGACCGTCCGGCGGCGTCCCGCCTGATTCCGATTTTTCCGTGACGCTACGTTCTCTTGCGCGCCTATACTGCACGCAGGGAGAGGTCGAATCATGGAGACACGCCATCACGCCGACCGCGTGATCGAGCGGACCCACGCGTCCAATGACCTGACGCCGCTGACGGCAAGCTGGCGGCGCTCGGCGCTGCGGCATGGGCTGGACCCGGCGCAACCCATCCGCGCGCGCAGGCTGACGGCGGCGGAACTCGCTGCCCGGCGCGAGGCGATGGGTCCGTTCCTGTCGGTCGCGGCGCAGCCGGTGGACGAGCTTTACCGCGTCGTCAGCGGATCGGGCTGCGCGGTGCTGCTGACGGACGCGGACGGCATCCTGCTGGACCGCCGCGCCTCGGCCGCCGATGCGCCGGTCTTCGACGCCTGGGCGCTGGCGCCCGGCGCCGACTGGTCCGAGGCCGCGCAGGGCACGAACGGCGTCGGCACCTGCCTGGCGGAAGGGCGCGGGGTCATCATCCACCGCGATCAGCATTTCCTGTCCGCCAACACGGGGATGAGCTGCATCGACGCCCCGATCCATGGTCCCGAGGGCCAGATCATCGCGGCACTGGACGTGTCCAGCGCGCGGGCCGACGCAACGGAAGGGATGAACGCGCTAATCGCCGCCATGGTGGGCCAGTCCGCCCGCGCCATCGAGGCCGCCTGGTTCCGCGCGGCCTTCCCCGGCGCCCGCATCGTGGTGGCAGGCGAGGGGGTCGAGGCGCTGGTCGCCGTGGATCGCGACGACCTCGCGATCGGCGCGACCCGCGCCGCGCGCCGCGCGCTGGGGCTGCCGAAGACCGGCGCCTTGAAGCCGCGCCCGCTGTCCGACCTTCTGGCCGAGTCGCTGGACCGCGAGGCCGGGACCGGCGGGTTCGACCGCGCCGAGCGTGCCGCCGTGATCCGGGCGCTGGCCCGCACGGACGGCAACGTGACCGCTGCCGCCCGCGCCCTGGGCGTGGGCCGGGCCACGCTTTACCGGCGGATGAGCCGGCTGGGGATCGCGCCAGTTCAGGGGCCGCGTCCCGGAAGTGAGACAGTCGGGCGGGGCGATGTCGGCCGCGTGAGTTGACCGGCTTCGCCCGACTTCGCACGATGTTGCCGTCCGGAAACGAGGAGCCGGGCGGAATTCCTGGGGAGGAGACACCATGCCCAACGACCAGACGCATGAATTCAAGGGCGTCAGCGCCATGCCCTTCGCGGCGCGCTATGACAACTTCATCGGCGGCAAGTGGGTTGCGCCGAACGCGGGCCGCTACTTCGACAACACGACGCCGATCACCGGCGCGAAGATGAGCGAGATCGCGCGGTCGGACGAAACCGACATCAACCTCGCGCTGGACGCGGCCCATGCCGCCGCCGATGCCTGGGGCCGCACCAGCCCGCAGGAACGCTCGCGGGTCCTGCTGAACATCGCCGACCGGATGGAGGCGAACCTCGAACTGCTCGCCACCGCCGAGACCTGGGACAACGGCAAGCCCATCCGCGAGACGATGGCCGCCGACATCCCGCTGTCGATCGACCACTTCCGCTATTTCGCGGGCGTGCTGCGCGCGCAGGAAGGCTCGCTGTCCCAGATCGACGACAACACGGTCGCCTACCACTTCCACGAGCCGCTGGGTGTCGTGGGCCAGATCATCCCGTGGAACTTCCCGATCACGATGGCCTCGTGGAAGCTGGCGCCCGCGCTGGCGGCCGGGAACTGCGTGGTGCTGAAGCCCGCGGAACAGACCCCGGGCAGCATCATGGTGCTGATGGACCTGATCGCGGACCTGCTGCCGCCGGGCGTGCTGAACGTCGTCAACGGCTTCGGGCTGGAAGCCGGCAAGCCGCTGGCCTCGTCCAAGCGGATCGCCAAGATCGCCTTCACCGGCGAGACCTCGACCGGCCGGCTGATCATGCAATACGCCGCCGAGAACCTGATCCCGGTGACGCTGGAGCTGGGCGGCAAGTCGCCCAACGTCTTCTTCGCCGATGTCGCGCGCGAGGATGACGACTTCCTCGACAAGGCGCTGGAAGGCTTCGCCATGTTCGCGCTGAACCAGGGCGAGGTCTGCACCTGCCCGTCTCGCGCGCTGGTCCAGGAATCGATCTACGAGCGGTTCATGGAAAAGGCCGTGAAGCGCGTCGAGGCGATCAAGCAGGGCGACCCGCGCGCAAACGACACCATGATCGGCGCGCAGGCGTCGAAGGAGCAGCACGACAAGATCCGCTCGTACTTCGACATCGGCCGGGGCGAGGGCGCCGAGGTGCTGACCGGGGGCGACGTGGCCGACCTCGGGGGGGAACTCTCCTCGGGCTACTACATCAAGCCGACGATCTTCTCCGGCAACAACAAGATGCGGATCTTCCAGGAGGAGATCTTCGGACCCGTGGTGTCGGTCACGACCTTCAAGGACGAGGCCGAGGCGCTGGAGATCGCCAACGACACGCTCTACGGCCTCGGCGCGGGCGTGTGGAGCCGCGACGCGAACACCTGCTATCGCATGGGCCGCGGCATCAAGGCGGGGCGCGTGTGGGTGAACAACTACCATGCCTATCCGGCCCACGCGGCCTTCGGCGGCTACAAGCAATCGGGCATCGGGCGCGAGACGCACAAGATGATGCTGGACCACTACCAGCAGACCAAGAACATGCTGGTCAGCTACTCGCCCTCGAAGCTGGGCTTCTTCTGAGAACCCTGAGTTCGTGAAACCACGGGCCCGTCGCAGCGATGCGGCGGGCCCTTTCGCCTGGCGTGCGGCAGGACGCGATCGTCACGGAACGCCCGGCCTCCGGCGCAGTTGTCTGGAAGCAGTGCATCCGGAGAAATGGCGATGGACGACGAACGCGTATGGAAGTTCGAGGAAAGCCTGTGGCGCGCCAGCGAGGAACGCTATCATGAGCGGGTCGATCCCGACTGCGTGATGGCGCTGAGCCGGGAGCCCTGGCTGTTCACCGGCAATGACGCCGTCGAGGCGGTCAGCCACACCCCCGCCTGGGAACAGGTTTCCTTTTCGCGGCAGGACGTGCGCCGACCGCAGGAAGGGCTGATCGCCATCGCCTATCACGTGGCCGTGGCCAAGGGCGACACGCGGTTTTCGGCCGCCTGCACCTCGGTCTATCGCCGCCGGGCGCATGATGACTGGACCGTCGTCCAGCACACCCAGATCGCCCTTGATCCCCAGCAGGAGAACGCAAGATGACCGACGACGCCAAGATCGAGGCCCGCTTCTGGAAGTCCCTCGCCGCAGAACGCGTGATGATGCTGGGCGTAGACGGGGTCGAGGACGGCTTCGCCCGTCCGATGATTGTCCAGATCGACGAGGAGCGCTCGCCCCTGTGGTTCTTCACCTCGAGCGAGAACCATATCGTCGAGGCGCTGTCCCAAGGGCGCCGCGCCATCGCGACCTTCGCCGACAAGGGCGAGCTTTACGCCTCGATCCAAGGCAGCCTCAGCCTGTCGCAGGACCGCGCCATGATCGACAAGCTTTGGAATCCCCAGGTCGCCGCCTGGTACGAGGAGGGCAAGGACGATCCCAAGCTGCGGCTGCTGCGCTTTGACGCGGAACGGGCCGAGATCTGGCTGGACGGGTCGAGCCTTGTCGCCGGGATCAAGTCGCTGCTGGGGGTGGACCCCAAGCAGGACTACAAGGACGACAAGGCCACCGTGTCGCTTTGATGCACAGGGGGCGGGCCGCTCAGGCCCGCCGCCCGATCCCCAGGATCTGGTACAGGATCAGCGCCGCCAGCGTGGCCGTGCCGATCCCTCCGATGGCGAAGCCGCCGACCGAGAACGAGAAGTCGCCCGACCCGAAGATCAGCGTCACGCCGACCGTGAACAGGTTCCGCGGGTCCGAGAAATCGACCTTGTTGTCCACCCACAGCCGGATCATCGCCGCCGCGATCAGGCCGAAGACCGCCACCCCGAGGCCGCCCAGCACCGGTGCCGGGATCGTGCGCAGCAGCGCCCCGAACTTGGGCGAGAAGCCGAGTGCAATGGCGATGAAGGCCGCGATGACGAAGACCAGCGTGGAAAACACCTTGGTCACGGCCATGACGCCCATGTTTTCCACATAGGTCGTGACGCCCGTGCCGCCGCCCGCGCCCGACACCATCGTGGCGATGCCGTCGCCGATGAAGCCGCGCCCGATATAGGGGTCCATGTTCTGCCCGGTCATCCCGCCGATGGCCTTGATGTGGCCCAGGTTCTCGGCCACCAGGATCAGCGCGACCGGGGCGATCAGCAGCATGGCCGAGGCCTCGAAGGTCGGGCTGTGGAAGGCGGGGGTTCCGAACCACGGTGCGGACGCCAGTTCCGTGAAGTTGATGGCGGGCAGAAGCCCGAGGCCGTTGCCCAGCACCAGCACCGCCCCATAGCCGACCGCGATCCCCAGCAGGATCGAGACGCGCCGCAGCGCAAGCCGCCCATAGGTGGAAAACAGCGCGACCGACAGCAGCGTCAGCAGCGCGACGCCCGTATGCGCGCCCGTCCCCTGGATGCCCTGCACGCCCACCGATGCGAGGTTCAGGCCGATGGCCGCCCCGATGGCGCCGGTCACGGCCGGGGGCATCAGGCGCTCGATCCAGCCCGTGCCGGTCGCCATGACCATGAGACCGATCAGCGTATAAAGCGCGCCTGCCGCGATGATCCCGCCCAACGCCGGGCCGATGTTGAGGTTGGGCCCGCTGCCCGCATATCCGCTGGCCGCGATCACCACCGCGATGAAGGCGAAGGACGAGCCGAGGTAGCTCGGCACCCGCCCCCCGGTGCAGAGAAAGAAGATCAGCGTCCCGATGCCGGAGAACAGGATCGCGAGGTTCGGGTCGAAGCCCATCAGCAGCGGCGCGAGTATGGTCGAGCCGGACATCGCCACCAGGTGCTGCACCCCCATGGGGATCGCGGTCCCCCAGGGCAGTCGCTCATCCGGCAGGACGACCGCATTGCGCGTCACCGGCCAACGGGGAAAATAGCTCATTCTTCTGGTCCATCCTGGGTGCGGCGCCGTCCCCGCCTGCGTCCTCGCGCCTGTTTACAGCGCACCGGGACGGTCAGGGAGCCTGCGGCGTCATGCACCGGCACCTGCGCCCGCGCAAGGCCACCGGACCAAAGGAGAAGGGGGCTATCGCAGGGATGCCCTCCTTGAAGGCAGACGGCCCGCCGGGGTGGCGGGCCGTGGGGCAATCACCAGGCGGGGATGACCGCGCCTTCGTATTTCGTCTCGATGTAGTTCTTGATCTCGGGCGAGTGATAGACCTCGACCAGCGTCTTGACCCAAGGCTGCTCCTCGTCGCCCTTGCGGACGGCGATCACGTTCGCATAGGGGCTGTCGGCCTTTTCCATAGCGATAGAGTCCTCGCGCGGGCTGATCCCGGCGGCCAGTGCGAAGTTCGTGTTGATGACGGCGGCATCGGCGTCTTCCAGCGCGCGGGGCAGCTGGGCCGCGTCAAGCTCGCGGAACTTCAGGTTCTTGGGATTCTCGGTGATGTCCAGCACCGTGGGCACCAGCCCGGCGTCGGGGTTCACCTTGATGACGCCCTCGTCGGCCAGCACCAGCAGCGCGCGGCCGCCGTTGGTCGGGTCGTTCGGGATGGCGACATTGGCGCCCTCGGGCAGTTCGTCCAGAGACTTTAGCTTGCTGGAATAGACGCCCATCGGGGTGGTGATGGTCTTGGCGACGACCACCAGGTCGAAGCCCCGGTCCTTGATCTGGTTTTCCAGGAAGGGCACGTGCTGGAAGCTGTTGGCGTTCAGGTCGCCGTCGGCCAGCGCCGTGTTCGGCACGACATAGTCCGAGAACTCGACCACGTCGATGTTCAGGCCTTTCGCGGCGGCCAGCGGAACGATCTGTTCCATGATCTCGGCGTGTTCGCCGGGGGTGACGCCGACCTTGATGTCCTCGGCACCGGCCATTCCGGCGCTCAGCGCCAGCGCGGCAGCGATCAGTCGCAGCATGGGTTGCTCCTTGAGATTAAAGTCCACGGTCCTTGGCGGCGCGGTGGTCCAGCCTGCGGGCGATCCATTCGCCGAAGGACTGCACCGCCTGCACCAGAACGATCAGGATGACGACCACCGCCAGCATCACGTCCGGCATGAAGCGCTGGTAGCCGTAGCGGATGCCGAGATCGCCCAGCCCCTCGCCGCCGACCGCGCCGACCATGGCCGAATAGCCGATCAGGCTGACGATGGCGAGCGTCAGGCCCAGCACGATCCCTGGCAGCGCCTCGGGCAGCAGTACCTTGGTGATGATCTGGCCGGGGGTGGCGCCCATGGCGCGGGCGGCCTCGATCAGCCCGCCCTCGACCTCGCGGATCGCGGTTTCCACGATCCGGGCGATGAAGGGGGCGGCAGCCAGGGTCAGGGGCACGATGGCCGCCGTGGTGCCGATGGACGTGCCCGCGATCATGCGGGTGAAAGGGATGATCGCCACCACGAGGATGATGAAGGGGATCGACCGCAGCGCGTTCACCACCAGCCCCAGCGCGGCGTTGACGGCGGGCGCGGACAGAAGCTCGCCCCGCTTCGAGGTCGCCAGGAACACGCCCAGCGGCAGGCCCAGAACCGTGCCGATCAGGCCCGAGACGACGACCATGTAGATCGTCTGCAGCGTCGCTTCCCAGAGGATGGGGATCAGGTTAGCCGACATGGCCCAGCACCTCCGTCCGCAGGTCGTGGGCGTGCAGGTATTCCTGCGCGCGGGGCAGCGCGTCGGCGGGCACCTGCACGGTCAGGTTGCCGAAGGGGCGACCGTCGATCTCCTCGATGGAACCGCCAAGGATGCTGGCGTCGATGCCGAGTTCCGCACCAAGGCGCGACAGCACCGGATGGGTGGCGCTGTCGCCGGCGAAGGTGATCCGCAGGATGGCAGGCCCATCGCCGCCGGGCACGATCCGGCGGGCAATGAAGCCGGGCAGCACCGTCCCGGTCACGCCCGACAGGAAGCTGCGGGTGACGGGGTCCTGCGGATTGGCGAAGATGTCGTAGGTTTCGCCGGTCTCGACGATGCGGCCCGCTTCCATCACCGCGACATGGTGGCAGATGTCGCGGACCACCGCCATCTCGTGCGTGATCAGCAGGATCGTCAGGCCAAGCTCGCGGTTGATGTCGCGCAGCAGCGCAAGGACCGCCTGCGTCGTCTCGGGGTCGAGCGCGCTGGTCGCCTCGTCCGACAGCAGGACCTTGGGCTCGGTGGCAAGCGCGCGCGCGATGCCCACGCGCTGCTTCTGCCCGCCCGACAACTGGGCCGGATAGCGGTCGGCCAGCGCGCCGAGGCCCACGAGGTCGATCAGGCGGGCAACACGGCGGTCGATCTCGGGGCGTGCGACGCCCGCGATCTCCAGCGGCAGGGCCACGTTGCCGCGCACGGTGCGGTTCGCGAGCAGGTTGAAGTGCTGGAAGATCATGCCGACGTCGCGGCGCAGGCTCCGCAACTCGCGCCCGCGCGCGGTGGTCACGTCGCGGCCCAGCACCTCGACCCGGCCAGCCGAGGCGCGCTCCAGCCCGTTGACCAGCCGCAGCAGCGTGGACTTGCCCGCGCCGGACCGGCCGATGACGCCCGTGATCCCGCCCGCCTGCACGTCCAGGCTGACGCGGTCCAGCGCGGCGACCGCGCCCCCGCGCTGGGGCCAGGTCTTGCTGACCTCGCGGAAGGTGATGGCGGCGTGGGACGGAGTGGTATCCATGGGCGGTGAGGTATCGGGACTGACCGCAGGCTTCAATGGCCGCAGGCGCGGCGAGGGGCGAAAAGGACGCCGTTCGCCATGCCCTGAAGGCAGGACGGAACGCCGTGCCTGCCGTGCCGGCAAATTCCCTGAACTTTCCGCAATCGCCACAAGGCGCAGAAGTTCCTTCCGCCCGGATCAGCCGCCCTGTCATTCCTGCGGACGATTTTCCGCAACACCTCCGGCCGGCTGCCATTGCCACAAGTCATCCTGCCCCGGAGTTCCGGGGCAGGGGGAACATGCTCAACTTTCCGCGCTGCCTTCCAGATCGAACAGCGAGCGGTACTGGCGCGGCTGCGAACGCAGGTACTGCTCGGGCGCACGGACCCTTGCCCCCAGATGGGCCGCCGCGTGCCAGGGCCAGCGGGGATCGTAAAGGATCGTGCGGGCCAGACCGATCATGTCTGCGTCGCCCGTGCCGATGATGGCCTCGGCCTGTTCGTAGTCGGTGATGAGACCAACGGCGACGACCGGCATCTTCACCGCCTGCTTGACCGCGCGGGCCAGCGGCACCTGGTAGTTCGGACCGACGGGGATCTGCTGGCGCGGGTCCAGCCCGCCGCTGGAGACATGGATCGCGTCACAGCCCCGCGCTTCCAAGGCCTGCGCCAGCGCGACGGTCTGCTCGATGTCCCAGCCGCCCTCGACCCAATCCGTGCCCGAGACGCGGACCGACACGGGGCGGTCCGCCGGGAAAGCCTCGCGGACGGCGTCGAAGACTTCCAGCGTCAGGCGCATCCGGTTTTCGAGGCTGCCGCCGTATTCGTCCGTGCGCCGGTTCGACAAGGGCGACAGGAACTGGTGCAGCAGATAGCCATGGGCCGCGTGGATCTGCACAGCCTCGATGTCCAGCCGTCCTGCCCGGCGCGCGGCGTCGGCGAAGGCGGTGCGGACCCGCTCGATCCCCGCGCGGTCCAGCACCGTGGGCGGGTTCTCGCCATCGGCAAAAGGCGCCGCGCTGGCCGACACGGTCTGCCAGCCGTTCGCGTGATCGGGCGCGATCTGGCGGCCGCCTTTCCACGGCAGGTCGGTCGAGGCCTTGCGCCCGGCATGGGCCAGCTGGATCGCGATGGGCATGTCGGACCAGCGCCGCACGCTTTCCAGCGTTCGCGCCATGGCCTGCTCGGTCTCGTCGGACCACAGTCCCACGTCGCCATAGGTGATGCGGCCCTCGGGCTCGACCGCCGTGGCCTCGATCGTCAGCAGCCCCGCGCCGGACAGGGCAAGGTGGCCCAGATGGATCAGGTGCCAGTCGGTCATGCAGCCGTCCTGCGCCGAGTAGGTGCACATCGGCGCGATCACGATGCGGTTGGACAGCTTGAGCTTGCCCACGGTCAGGGGGCTGAACAGGCGGGATGTCATGCGGCGGTTTCCTTCTTTGCTTTGGCAACAGCGTTGGGCCCGGATCGTTCCTTCTGCAAGCCTGCATGGCAGGGCTGCGGCTGGTGCAGTTGTTCCACGATCAGTTCGCACTATGTTCCCGCGTCATGGATGGATCCCCCGCACATATGACCTGGGCCGCGCAGGAGGCCTCGGGGTCGCCGCTGCTGGCCGGCTTCGAATGCGGCCGCCTGCACTGGAACGGCCACGACCTGCTTCACTCGACCGGCCACCTGCCCGACGGCCGGATGCAGCACCATTATGCCACCGCCGTGGCCGAGGGCGCGGCGGGCGCGCGCGACGGCCTGTCCTGGCGCCACGACGTCGTGGAACGTGTCCGTGCCGTGCCGGACGGCTTTCCGGTAATCTGGGACTTCGCGCATTTCGACCTGCCGCCGCGTCCGGCGCAGCACGCGCTGGCCTGCGCCATGGCGCTGCCGCCGAATTCCTGGGCCATCGCCGTCAACGAGCCCTCGGTCGGTCGCCGGGTGTCGGGCGTCATCCGGTCCCGCGCGGTCAAGGCGGCGCTGCGGATGATGACCACGGTGGCGATGCTGCCGGACCGGCCGCGCTTCGCGACCTGCGACCCCTTCCATCACCTGCATCCCGAGGTCTTCCGCGCCACCGATCAGCTGGTCGCCAGCGGCCTGATCGAGATGGTGGGCATCAACTACTACCCCCACCACGCCATCGAGCCGCTGCACCATGTCCTGCGCGTCGTGGCCGACCGCTGGCGACTGCCCGTGATGATCACCGAAACCGGCTGGCACGACGGGCTGCACGCGGCGCACCGGCGCTTTCCCCATATCCACGATCGCTGGGGCTGGCTGGCCCATGTCCGGGCCGAGGTGGAACGCTCGGGTGTGCCGGTCGCGGGGATCTGCTGGTATCCTTGGCTCGACATGCCCGACTGGGGCGACCCGCACCGCGGCCGCTGGCCCTGCGGCTGGCCGGGCCGGCAGGCCTGAACCCGCCTCAATCCTGCGGGGTCAGCGAGGCAGCCTCCTGCAGCAGCCCCTCGAACAGGGGGGACTTGGCCTTCCACTGATCGTGATAGGCCTCGATGGCGGGACCGAACCAGGCGCGGTTCACCTTGACCACGGGAACGCCGGTGCCCTGCAGATGGGCCAGGAACTCCTGCTCCAGCCCCGCGTAGGCCTCGACGATATGGGCGGTCTCGGCGGCGAATTCCTCGGCGATGATGGCCTGGTCCCCGGGCGCAATCTGCGCCCATTTCCGTCCCGAGGCCGCCGCCAGCATCGGGAACATCCCGTGGTCCGAGTTCAGGATCATGCCCGCGTTGGCATAATAGTTGCTGTTCCAGGTGCCTTCGAGGTCGATCTGCATCCCGTCGATCTGCCCGGTGGCGAATGCGTCATAAACCGCAGGCAGCGGCATCGGCGTCGGTACGGCCTTGAGCCCGGTCCAGAGGGCCAGTTCCGGCGCATAGGGCAGGGTGCGGATCTTCTTGCCCGAAAGCTCCGCCGCCGTCCCGACCTTGTCGCGCAGCACGACCTGCCGCATCCCTGACAGCGCCCAGCCCAGGCCCTTCAGCCCGAAGGCGGGCAGCTTTTCGTCCAGCGCGGCGGTCGTCTGTCCTTCCAGAAGGCGCCCGGCCGTGGGGATGTCGGGCACCAGGTAGGGCGCGGCCAGGATGCCGAAATCGTTGTCGCGGTTGGCCAACTCGCCCATCGTCAGAAAGGCGAAATCCAGTGCCCCCGTCTGCATCTGCTGCAGGATCTGCGCCTCTGGCCCCAGCTGGCCTGATGGGAACAGCAGGATGTTCACCCGGCCTTCCGTGCGGTCCTTGATGCGCCCGGCCATCTCGGTCGCGCTTTTCGCCCATTGGTGGGACGGAGGCACGATCATCGACATGCGGTAATCGGCGGCCTGCGCAGCCCCGGTCAGCAGCGCGAGGGCGGCCCCGAAAAGGACGGAAATCTTCATGCAATGCTCCGGGTGATGCGCCCCTCACAGCCAGCGCGCCAGCGCCAGCGTGATCTCGGGCCAGACGATGATCAGAAGGATGACAAGGAAGGCCACGGCCAGGAAGGGGACCAGCAGGGCGGCAAGGCGCTCGGCCCGGACCCTAGTCAGCAGGGATGCGGTGAACAGCCCCGTGCCCACCGGCGGCGTCACCAGCCCCAGCGTGAGGTTCAGGCACAGCACGATCCCGAAGTGGATCGGGTCGAGCCCATAGACCCCCGTCGCCACCGGCAGGAACACCGGCACGATCAGGATGATCGCGGGGATCGGGTCCATGACCATGCCGACGCCCAGCAGCAGCAGGTTCAGCAGCAGCAGGAACAGGACGGGAGAATCCGTCAGCCCGCTGAGCCAGGCGGCGACGGCGGCGGGGACATTGGCGAAGGTGATGACCCAGGCGAAGACCTGGGCGGAGGCGATCAGGAACAGCACCACCGCCGCGCCCCGCCCGGCGCTGACCAGCGCGGGCCAGATGTCGGCGACCGTCATCTCGCGATAGACAAACAGCCCGATCAGGATCGCGAGCAGGCTGGCAACGACGGCCGATTCCGTCGGCGTCGCGAAGCCGCCCAGGATCGAGACGATGATCGACAGCGGGATCAGCGCGGCGGGCAGGGCCTCGACGACGGCGCGCAGGCGTTCGGCCCGGGTCATGCGGGGCGTGCGCGGAAAATCCCGGCGCTGGGCCATCCAGCCGATCAGCCCGCAGAAGCCCAGGAAGATCAGGACGCCGGGCAGGATGCCGGCCACGAACATCTCTCCGATCGGCACCTGGGCGATCACGCCGTAGATGATGAACAGCATCGAGGGCGGGATGATCGGCGCCAGCAGCCCGCCCGCGGCCGTGATCGCGGCCGAGACGTCGCGAGGATAGCCTGCCTTCTCCATCTCGGGCACTGCGAGCCGCGCCATGATGGTGATCTGCGCCACGGTCGACCCCAGGATCGAGGCCATCATCATGTTCGCGCCCAGGTTCACATAGGCCAGCCCCCCGCGCAGCTGCGGCAAGGCCGCCAGCGCAAGCGCCATCAGCCGCCGCCCGATGCCGCCTGCGTTCATGAACTCGCCCAGCAGGATGAACAGCGGCAGCGCGAGCATCCCGTAGTTTTCCAGCCCCCCGAACATCTGCTGGGGATAGGACTGCAGCAGCACCAGGTTGCCCGAGACGGCGATGTAGATCAGCGCCACCGCCGCCAGCGCCAGCGAGATCGGCAGCCCCGCCAGCAGCAGGCCCAGGAAGGACAGCCCCACCGTCATCGCGCGTCCCCTTCTCGCAGGCGGCGGATGTCACGTTTCAGCGCCGCCAGCGCATGGACGCATGACAGCAGCGCGAAGACCGGCATGACCATCCAGAACCACAGCTTGGACAGGCCCAGCGTCAGCGTACGCTCCTGGTAGATGAAGTTGTAGCTTTCCAGCGAATAGGCCTGCAGCGATTGCGCTCCGAAGGCCCGCACCGGGTCGAACCAGCGCCAGCAGAGCCAGGCGAGAGTGACGAAGAAGCCCAGAACGACCAAGTCCACGCAGATCGCAAGCGGCGCCCGCAGGGGGGCGGGCAGGGCGCCCGGCAGCAGCGTCACCGCCATGTGCTGACCCCGCGCCAGCGCCGCCGCCGCCCCCAGGAAGGCCGCGCAGGCCATCAGCAGGACGGCAGCCTCGTCGGCCCAGATCAGCGGCGCGCCCAGCGCCCGCAGGGCCACGTTCACGGCCAGGATGGCGAAGATGGCGGCGATCAGGAAGGCCGTCGCCTGTTCCTCGACCAGGGCAAGCCGCCGGTCCAGCCGCGCGAGCGTCGTCGCGGGTACGGGGCCGGCCCGAAGGCCGGGGGCGGCAAGGCTGTTCGTCTCGTTCACAGGTGCTCTCTTAAGCAGGAAGCCTGGGGATCGGTTTGCCTGGGCATCGCCTGGGTACGAGTTCTGCCGCGCGCAACGGCAGGACGCTCATGTTGCGTCTTGGCGGATGTCTCCAGCGCCTTCAAGCCGCAGCCCTCGGGATCGGGCGGCCGGGAGGGCAGGAGGCAGTAGCCGCTCAAGGGAACAGGCGCGAGGATGCCTCGCGCCTGCCGGTGATCGGACGCGGACCCGGGGGCCCGCGTCATGAAGGAGGCTCAGCCTTCGCCCATGCCCTCGGCGGGCTGGGGCGCGGCGCCGGCGCGGACCTTTTCCTCGATCCGCGCGCCGATGCCGGCGTCGATCGACTTCCAGTAGTCGAAGGCGCGGCTGAGGACCGGCTCGCGCACGCCGCCCGACAGGCTGCCCGCGACGGTGTTGACCAGGGCCTCACGCTCGGCCTCGCTGAAGACCTCGCGCACCATGGTGCCGGGCTGGCTGAAGTCGTCGTCGCCCGGGCGCAGCGTGTAGGCGCTGCGGACCATGTCGCCGTCGGCCTGCCAGCCGTTGTCCACGCGGCCCTGCTCGTCCGACCAGGGGCGGTTCGCGCTGTTCGGGGCATAGACCGGGGCCGAGCCGGTGTGCAGGTACTCCATCGGGCCGCCGAACATGTAGGTGTTCACCGGCACCTTCGGCCGGTTCACCGGCAGCTGGTGGAAGTTCGCGCCGATGCGGTTCCGCTGCGCGTCGTTATAGGCGAAGGCGCGGCCCTGCAGCATCTTGTCGGGCGACAGGCCGATGCCCGGAACGGTGTTGCCCGGCGAGAAGGCGGCCTGCTCGATCTGGGCATGGAAGTTTTCCGGGTTCCGGTTCAGCGTCATCCGGCCGACCTTGATCAGCGGGTAATCCGCATGCGGCCAGACCTTGGTCAGGTCGAAGGGGTTGATGCGGTAGGTCTTGGCGTCCTCATAGGGCATGACCTGGACCGACATCTCCCACGACGGGAAGTCGCCCTTGGCGATGGCGTCGAACAGGTCGCGGCGGTGGAAGTCGGCATCACGGCCGGACATGAGCGAGGCTTCCTCGTCCGTGAAGAACTTCATGCCCTGGTTGGTGTGGAAGTGGTACTTCACCCAGAAGCGGTCGCCGTCCTCGTTCACCCACATGTAGGTGTGCGAGCCATAGCCGTTCATGTGCCGCCAGGTGCGGGGCAGGCCGCGCGGGCCCAGCAGGTAGGTGACCTGGTGCGCGCTTTCCGGGTTCAGCGTCCAGAAGTCCCACTGCATGTGGTTGTCGCGCAGACCGCTGTCGGGCAGGCGCTTCTGGCTGCGAATGAAATGCGGGAACTTCATCGGGTCGCGCACGAAGAAGATCGGCGTGTTGTTCCCGACGAGGTCATAGTTGCCCTCGGAGGTGTAGAACTTCAGCGAGAAGCCGCGGACGTCGCGCCAGGTGTCGGGGCTGCCCTGCTCGCCGGCGACGGTGGAAAAGCGGGCCAGCATCTCGGTCTGCGCGCCCTTCTGGAACAGCGCGGCCTTGGTGAAGCGCGACACGTCCTCGGTCGTCTCGAAGGTGCCGAAGGCGCCCGAGCCCTTGGCGTGGGGCTGGCGCTCGATGGTCTTTTCCCGGTTGAAATGGGCCATCTGCTCGAGGAAATGCACGTCGCTCAGCACGATGGGGCCATCGGCGCCGACGCTCAGGCTGAAGCGGTCGCTGACGGCGGGCGCGCCCGTGGACATGGTCGAGGGGAACTTCGGCTTATCGGAATGATCCGACATGATTATCCTTTCCTTCCTTGGTTGGCGCGCACCCTTACAGGGTACGCTCTGCCTTGAAAATGATTGCGCGCCCGTAACGTGACGGGACCCGCGGCGGCGGCCGCAGTGCATGGACAGCCGTCTTCCGGAAGCAGGCCACGCCTCGCTGGGGATCGCACTCTTTTGCCGTTTTTGCGGGCAGGATCAAGACCCCTGACCGGATTTGTCAGGTACTCACGCCAAAGTGGCCCCTTGCCTACGCCGCGTTCAGGCTGCTCAATCCCGCGCGGAAATGGGCGCGGCAGACAACGCGCCTCGGGGCAGGCAGGCCGAAGGCCGCGCAAGGGGGCATGACATGGTGGAACACACGATCTTCGATTACGCGCTGGACCGGAGCCCGGCCAACCATGTCCCGCTGTCGCCCCTGTCGTTCATCCAGCGGACGGCGGCGATCTACCCCGATTACCCCGCCGTGTCCTACAACGGCGTCCGCCGGACCTGGGCCGAGACCTATGACCGCACCCGCCGCCTGGCGAGCGCCCTGGCGGGCCGCGGCATCGGCAAGGGCGACACGGTGGCGGTGGTCGCGGCCAACATCCCCGAGATGTTCGAGGCGCATTTCGGCGTCCCCATGGCAGGCGCGGTGCTGAACGCGATCAACACGCGGCTGGATGCCGAGGGCATCGCCTTCATCCTCAAGCATGGCGAGGCCAAGGTCCTGATCGTGGACCCCGAGTTCTCGGATGTCGTGGAACGCGCCGTCCGCATCGCCCATGCGCCGGACCTGCTGGTCGTGGACGTCCTCGATTCCAGCTTCGAAGGCGGCCAGCGCATCGGCCGGCTGACTTATGACGGGCTTCTGGCGGAGGGCGATCCGGGATTCGGCTGGGTGATGCCCGATGACGAATGGGACGCGATCGCGTTGAACTATACCTCGGGAACGACGGGCGATCCCAAGGGCGTCGTCTATCACCACCGGGGGGCGGCGCTGAACGCGCTGTCCAACATCGTCACCTGGGGGATGGGGCATCACGCGCGCTATCTGTGGACGCTGCCCATGTTCCACTGCAACGGCTGGTGCTTTCCCTGGACCATCGCGGCCAATGCGGGCGTTGCGGTCTGCCTGCGCGCCGTCCGGGCCGAGCCGATCTTCCAGTTGATCCGGGACGAGAAGGTCACGCATTTCTGCGGCGCCCCCATCGTGCTGAACATGCTGGCCAGCGCTCCGGACCACCTCAAGGACTTCGACCACGAGGTGAAGGTGATGACAGCCGGCGCCCCGCCCCCCGCAAAGGTGATCGAGGCGATGGAGGACATGGGCGTCGAGGTGACGCATGTCTACGGCCTGACCGAGACCTACGGCCCCTCGGTGGTCTGCGCCTGGAAGGGCGAGTGGGACAGCCGCAACCAGGGCGAGCGCGCCCGGCTGAAGGTGCGCCAGGGCGTCCCCAACATCGCGCTGTCCGAGATGATGGTGGCCGACCCCGAGACGCTGGAGCCGGTCCCCGCGGACGGCACCACCATGGGCGAGGTCTTCATGCGCGGCAACAACGTCATGAAGGGCTACCTGAAGAACCCCAGTTCCACCGAAAAGGCCTTCCGCGGCGGCTGGTTCGCCTCGGGCGACCTCGGCGTGATGCACCCGGACGGCTATGTGGAGCTGAAGGACCGGTCCAAGGACATCATCATCTCGGGCGGCGAGAACATCTCGTCCATCGAGGTCGAGGACGTGCTGTATCGCCATCCGGCGGTGATGGTCGCGGCGGTGGTGGCGAAGCCCGACGAGAAATGGGGCGAGACGCCCTGCGCCTTTATCGAGCTGCGCGACGGCACCACGGCCGAGGAGGCCGAGATCATCGCCTTCTGCCGCGACAACCTCGCGCATTACAAATGCCCCCGGAAGGTGGTGTTCGGCGAGTTGCCCAAGACGCCCACCGGCAAGATCCAGAAGTTCATGCTGCGCGCCCGCGCCAAGGAGATGTGAGGGCGGAGAGCCGAGCCGGGGCGCCTGTGGCTAGCTTTCAGCCACCCGGCGCTCAGGACCGGGCGCGGGTCCAGCCCGCCGCCCGGCCCTCGATCCAGCGGAAGCCCGCGTGGATCAGCAGGGCGAGGATGCCCACGACGATCCCGCCCTGGACGACAAAGGCGGTGTTCGAGGACAAAAGGCCCGCGATGATGACCTCGCCCAGTGTGCGTGCGGCGACGGTGGATCCGATGGTGGCGGTGGACAGCGCAATGACGGCCGACAGCCGCACGCCCGACAGGATCACCGGCAGGGCCAAGGGCAGTTCCACCCGCCACAGGCGCTGGGCGGGGGTCATGCCCATGCCGCGCGCGGCCTCGATCACCTGCGGGGGCAGGTTGGTCAGGCCTGCCAGCGTATTCTCGAAGATCGGCAGAAGGCCGTAAAGGAACAGTGCAAGCAGCGTGGGACCGGTGCCGAAGCCCATCACCGGCACGGCCAGCGCCAGCACCGCCACGGGCGGAAAGGTCTGCCCGACCGAGGCCACCGTGCGCGCCAGGGGCAGGAAGTCCCGTCCGAAGGGCCGCGTGACCAGCACCCCGAAGCCCACCGCCAGCACTGACGCCGCCAGCACCGCCCCTGCCACCATCCCCAGGTGCGAGAACGTCAGCGACAGAAGGCTCGTCTGCGTATAGACGGGCGGCGCGCCGTTCCGTGTTAGAGGCCGCAGCAGGGGCGCGAAGCTTTCGGGCGACAGGAGAAAGGCCAGCAGCAGGATCGCCGCAAGGCCCAGCGCAAGGCGCCCGGTCACGGCGACCGCCCCTCGGCCGCCCGGCGCAGGGCCTCCAGCGTCACCACGCCGCCGCCCTCCACCGGCAGGGCGGCGCGGCCCGTCCACAGGCACAGCGACAATGCGTCCCGCAGCGAGGCGCCAGGGGCGAGCGGCGGGCCCTCGGCTTCCCCCGGCTGGATCAGGTCGGCCACGCAGGTCAGCGAGAGCAGGTGGAAGGGCCGTTCGTCCCTGCCGATCAGGCGGGCCACGAAGGGGGTCGCGGGGGCGGTCAGGATCTCGCGCGGGGGGGCGTATTGCAGCAGGCGGCCCTGTTCCATCACGGCGATGCGGTCGCCCAGCGTGATGGCCTCGGCCATGTCATGGGTGACGATGACCAGCGTGGTGCCAAGCTCGCGCTGGATGCGGCGCAGGTCGGTCTGGGCCTGGGCGCGGATCACGGGGTCGAGCGCGCCGAAGGGCTCGTCCATCAGCAGAAGATCCGGCCGCGCGGCCAGGGCGCGCGCCACGCCCACGCGCTGCTGCTGGCCGCCCGAAAGCTGGTGGGGCATCCGGTCGCGGAACTCGGCGGGGGGAAGCTGGAACAGCTCCAGCAGTTCGTCCACGCGGGCGGCGATGCGGGCGCGGTCCCAGCCCAGAAGGCGCGGCACCGTGGCGATGTTCTGCGCGACGGTTCGATGTGGGAACAGCCCGTGGCCCTGGATGGCATAGCCGATCCGGCGGCGCAGAAGATGCGGGGGCAGGGCCGCGGTGTCGGTCCCGTCGATCCGGACGCGGCCCGAGGTGGGTTCCACCAGCCGGTTGATCATCCGCAACAGCGTCGTCTTGCCCGACCCCGAGGTGCCGACCAGCGCCGCGATCTGCCCCCGCTCGACCGTCAGGCTGACGTCATCCACGGCGGCAAGGGCACCGTAGCGTTTCGTCAGGTGCTCGATCTCGATCATGCGCGGACCTTTCGCGGGTCGATCCCCTCCAGAGCCAGGTCCAGCGCGATGCCCGACACCAGCGCCAGCGCGATGGTCGGCAGCGCGCCCAGCAGCACGAGGTCCATGGCGGTCTGGTTCAGCCCCTGAAAGACGAAGCTGCCGAAGCCGCCGCCGCCGATCAGCCCCGCGATCACGGCAAGGCCGATGTTCTGGACCAGCACGATGCGCACCGCAGCCAGCAGGACCGGCAGGGTCAGCGGGATCATCACCTGCGCCAAGGTCTGCGCACGCGTCATTCCAAGGCCCGCCGCGGCCTCGCGGACCCCCGGCGGAACGCCCGCCAGCCCGGCGAGCAGGTTCGAGACGACCGGCAGCAGCGAATACAGGAACAGCGCCACCAATGCCGGAAAGGCGCCGATCCCGGCGATCCCCGCCGCCGCCGCCCCCGGCACACTTGCCGCGATCCAGCCGAACAGGGGGATCATGATCCCGAACAGCGCCAGCGACGGGATTGTCTGGACAACATTCAGGACGCCCAGCACCGCCCCCCGCAGGCGCGGTGCCTCGTGGACCAGGATGCCCAGCGGCAGCCCCACCGCCAGCGCCGCGCCCAGCGAGCCGAAGGCCAGCATCAGGTGGCGCTGCGCCTCGCGCCAGAAGGTGTCGCGCCGCGCGGCGTATTCCCGCATCACCGAGAGGTCATCCATGAGCCCCGTTCCAAGGATCAGCGCGCCTGCCACAACCGCCCCCGCCAGCAGCGCCCAGCGCCAAGCGGGCCGCAGCGCCAGCCGAGACAGCGCATCAGCCAAAGCCAGCGCGAAGGCCGCAAGCAGCAGCCAGAAGCCCGCGCCCAGCGAGACGCGTGCAATGCGGTCGCCCTCGGGCACCAGCGCGCCCGCAGCTGCTCCGGCGAACAGGATCACGCCCAGAAGCCCAGCCAAGGCCAGCACAAGCCCTGCGGGCGCCGGACGGCGGACTGGGATCGCCATGGCAAGCGCTCCGGTCAGTGCAGCCGCGACGGCCCAGCCCCAAGGGCCGAGCGCGTCGGGCAGACTCAATCCCTCTCCGGCGACGATGCGGTTCGCGCGGAACTGGACAAAGGGCTGGGCAAGGCCCGCCAGCCCGAGGGCTGCGAACAGAAGCCCCGGACGGCTGACGCCGGGCCGCGTTCCGACGACGGCCGGGTTCATCCGCTGCCGGGCGGGCAGGGGGTCACTCGATCAGGCCCTTGCGGGTCAGGTAGTCCTCGGCCACCGCCGCCGCGGGCTCGCCGCCCACCTGGATGCGGGCGTTCAGCTCCTGCAGCGTGGTCAGGTCGAAGCCCGCGAAGATCGGGTTCAGCACCTCGGGGATCTTCGGATATTCCTCCAGCACCTCGGCCCGGACCACCGGCGCAGGCTGGTAGAAGGGCTGCACGGCCTTGTCGTCTTCCATCACCACCAGCCCGGCAGGCTCGATGCCGCCGTCGGTGCCATAGACCATGGCCGCGTTCACGCCCGAGGTCTGCTGCGCCGCCGCCGCAATCGTCGCGGCCGTGTCGCCGCCCGACAACTGCACCAGTTGCGCGGGCGAAAGCTGGAAACCGTAGGTCGTCTGGAAGGCCGGAAGCGCCGCGGGCGAGGTCACGAACTCGGTCGAGGCCGCGAGCTTCACCTGCCCGCCCCCGGCGACCCAGGCGCCGAAATCGGACATGGTCCGCAGGTTGTTCTGCTCGGCCAGGTCGCGGCGGACCGCAATGGCCCAGGTGTTGTTGGCGGGCGCGGGGTCCAGCCAGATCAGGTTGCCCGCATGGTCCAGTTCCGCCGCGCGTGCATAGGATTGCGCGGCGTCCTTCCAGACGGGGCTGTCGGCCTCGTTGTGGAAGAAGGCGGCGTTGCCGGTGTATTCGGGATAGATGTCGATCTGCCCCGAGGCGATCGCGTCCCGCACGATGGGCGTGCCGCCCAGCTGCAGGCGGTTTTCCACCGGCATCCCGGCATGTTCCAGCGCCAGCAGGATGACGTTGCCCAGCAGCCCGCCCTCGGTGTCGATCTTGGACGACACCACGATGTCGCGCGCCGCGGCGGGCGAGGCGAGGCCCGCCAGAACGACAAGGGCGATGGTCGTGATCTTGCGCAATTCCGGTTCTCCTCGTCGGGGCTCCCTTGGGGCAGCCTATGCGGCAAAGACCTGGCCTGCAAAGGCCCGCGTGCCGGGACGCGGTTGAACGCGCGTCCCGGCGGGGCCGTTCCGGGGAAAGTGGGGTTCTCTGGGAGACCTCAGATCGCGCTTGGCGGCGACCTTGCCCGTCCGCTGCGTCTTCTGCCTGGGTGGCAAGCATGCCGTCTTGCTGCCGAGATGAGCCTCCCGGTGGACCACAGGGCGCCTTCGCACCCCCAAGATGCCGATGCCCTGCAGCCCGGCGACATGCGCGGGACGAGGGGCCGGGGCCGCTGGACGTCGCCATCGGCCCCGGCAAGCCATCAGTCGCGCAGAAGCTCGTTGATCGAGGTCTTGGACCGGGTCTTGGCATCGACCCGCTTGACGATCACCGCGCAGTAGAGATGGACGCCGTTCCTGGACGGCATCGAGCCCGCGACGACGACCGAACCCGCGGGAACCTCGCCATACATGACCTCGCCCGTCTCGCGGTCCACGATCTTGGTGGACTGGCCGATGAAGACGCCCATGCCGAGGACCGAGCCCTCGCGCACGATCACGCCCTCGACGACCTCACTGCGGGCGCCGATGAAGCAGTCGTCCTCGATGATGGTGGGGCCCGCCTGCATGGGTTCGAGCACGCCGCCGATGCCGACGCCGCCCGACAGGTGGACGCGCTTGCCGATCTGTGCGCAGGAGCCGACCGTGGCCCAGGTATCGACCATCGTGCCCTCGTCCACATAGGCGCCAAGGTTCACGAAGGACGGCATCAGCACCACGCCCTTGGCGATGAAGGCCGAGCGGCGGACGACGCAGTTCGGCACCGCGCGGAAGCCCGCCTCACGCCAGCGGGCCGCGTCCCAGTCCTTGAATTTGCCGTCCACCTTGTCCCACCAGGTGCCGCCCTGCGGCCCGCCCGGATGCAGTTCCATGTCCTTCAGGCGGAAGCCCAGCAGCACGGCCTTCTTGGCCCACTGGTTGACGTGCCAGTCGGCCCCCCGCTTCTCGGCCACGCGCAGTTCGCCCCGGTCCAGGGCCTCCAGCGTCGCCTCGATGGCGTCGCGGGTTTCGCCCTTCGTCGCGGGGGTGATGCTGTCGCGGGCGTCCCAGGCAGCCTCGATGGCGGTTTCAAGCGCGGCGTTCGACATGGTGGCCCTTTCTGGCGGTCGGGTGGAAATCCTTGCCGTGGGGCTATAAGCGGGGGGTCAGCACCGTGCAACGCCGGTGGCCAGCTTTGAGGTTTGGATGACGCCCCCCGACGACGAACGCAGCCACACCCTGCGCCACAGCCAACAGGACGCGGTCGTCGCGGCGCACGACCCTTCGACGCCCCAGACGCGCTCGCCGTCCTACCGGCTGGCCTTCACTGACACGGAATTCCTGCTGCGCGAGGAGTTGCGTCCGGTCCGCCTGCAGCTGGAGCTGCTGAAGCCCGAGATGATCATGGACGAGCGCGGCGTGACCTCGACCGTGGTGATGTTCGGCGGCGCCCGCATCCCTGCGCCGGAACACGCGAGCCGCGCGCGCACGCCCACGCTGGCGCGGCTGTCGGCCTATTATGCCGAGGCCGAGCGCTTTGCTGCGCTGATCACCAGGCGCTCGATCGCCACCAAGGGGCGCGAATGGGTGATCTGCACCGGCGGCGGGCCGGGGGTGATGGAGGCAGGGAACAAGGGTGCCCATGAGGCGGGCGGCCAGTCCATCGGGCTGGGGATCGTGCTGCCGCACGAGCAGGCGCCGAACCTCTACGTAACGCCGGACCTGGCCTTCAACTTCCACTATTTCGCCATCCGCAAGATGCATTTCCTGATGCGCGCGCGGGCGATCACGATCTTTCCCGGCGGCTTCGGCACCTTGGACGAGATGTTCGAGGCGCTGACCCTGATCCAGACCGGCCGGATGAAGCCCATCCCCTTCCTTCTGTTCGGGACCGAGTTCTGGAACCGCATCATCGACTGGCAGGCGCTGGCCGAGGCGGGCACTATCAGCCCCGAGGACCTCGGCCTCTTCACCTTTGTCGAAACCGCCGAGGAGGCGATTGCCGCCATCGACGCCTTCGATCTGGGCTGAGCTTCAGCCGCCGAGCCTTGGCACCGTCCGCGGCTCGTGGATCGGGCAGCCGGTCAGTTCGCTGCGGTGGCCGGCCGAGATCGGATAAACCTGCCGCCGGGCGCGCATGATGTTGCCCAGGGGGCGGTGCGCCTCGATCCCCCGCCAGGGACGGAAGGCGATGCTTTCGTCCACGATGGCCGATCGCGCGTCGCTCCAGGATTCCTGCGCGGGAACGCTCAGGGTGGCGACGGGCTGGAAGGGGGACTCCTCCTCGCTCCACTCGACCGAGGCATCCTCGATGGGCATCCGGTCGAGATCGCGGCAAAGCTGCACCTCGAGCGTCCAGCTGCCGCCCTGTCGGGCCAGCGTCTCGATTACCGCCGCGCGGATCGCGTCGGGGTCGTCCAGGTCGATCCGATCGCCCTCCAGCGCCGTGAAGCTGTCCGAGGCGGGGACGAGCCGCAGCTTGGCGATATGGTCGCCGTATCGCAGCGGGACCTGGGTGTAGTAGCTTTCGCCCAGGGGGTTCGTGGGCTTGTAGCCGCCCAGCGCGCTCAGCATGGCGCTGTGCAGACCGACCGCCTCGATGGCGCGTTCGACCGGGCGCAGGATGGTGGACAGCGCGACCTTGGCCCATTCGGCGCGCTCGGTTGTCAGCGCGACCGGCTTGAGGCTGCGCAGGAAGGCCCTGGTGTCGGGGGCCTGGAAGTTCGGGCTGCTCGCCATCAGGAGGTCCTGGGTGGTGTCCTCCTCGCTGCCGGGCAGGCGCTCACCCTCGACCCCGAAAAGCTTGAGGGCCATGCCGCGGGGCAGGGACACGCTGTCGCGCAGCACGTCGCCGGGAATGGTCGAGATCCGCAGCAGGGCGTCAAATTCGCGCGGCGCGGCGAAGACGCCCTGCGCCAGCTCGGGCGGCAGGCCTTCGTGGACGGACAGGGTGCCGGTCAGGATCGCGTGGCTTTTCGCATGGACCGACCGCACGGCATGGCCGCCCGCCTCATGCGTGCGGTCGATGATGTAGGTCATCTGCTCGGCGATCCTGCGGGTCGTCTCGGCCTCGTCGGGCTGGACGGTCTCGACATCGGGCGAATAGGCGACGGGCGCGTCGAGGCGCGACATGGGCTTGCTCCTGACCTGGTGTGCCGGGGGGAAGCGCCGGCAGGGCGGGCAGGTTCCGTCAGACCCGGTGATAGGGCGAGCCCGCAAGGATCGTCGCGGCGCGATAAAGCTGTTCGGACAGCATGACGCGGGCCAGCATATGCGGCCAGACCATCGCGCCGAAGGACAGCGTCAGGTCGGCGCGGTCGCGCAAGGCGGGGTCCAGCCCGTCCGCGCCCCCGATCAGGAACACGGCGTCCGAGCGTCCATCGTCGCGGAAACGGGCGAGGGCAGATGCGAAGTCGGGCGACGACAGAAGCCGCCCGCGTTCGTCCAGGGCGATGATCGCGGCACCCTCGGGGATCTGGCGGGAGAGAAGGGCTGCCTCGGCGGATTTGCCGCCGCCCTTGCGATCCTCGACCTCGATCACTTCGGCGGGACCGAGTCCAAGCGCGCGGCCGGTCTGGGCGAACCGGCCGAGATAGTCCTGGATCAGCGCCGCTTCGGGCGCACGCGCGGCCAGCCGCCCGACCGCGGCGATGCGGACCCGAAGCATTGCGGACTTACTGCGTCAGCGACTGGGTGGCGTCAGGGGCAGCGCCGCCCCGCAGGCTGGCCAGCGCGTCGGCGGGCATCCACATCTTCTCGAGTTGGTAGAACTCGCGCACCTCGGGGCGGAAGACATGGACGATGACGTCGTCGGTGTCGATCAGCACCCAGTCGCCGGTGTCCTTGCCCTCGATCCGGGCGGAGCGGCCGCATTCGGTCTTGAGGCGGTCAACCAGCTTCTGGGCGATGGACGCCACCTGGCGCGAGCTGCGGCCCGAGGCGATGACCATGTGGTCGGCCATGGCGGAACGTCCGCGCAGGTCGATGGTGACGATGTCCTCGGCCTTGTCGTCATCGAGCGAGGCGAGGATGCGGGCAAGCAACTGGTCGCTGCTTTCCGCGGTGGTCGCGGCCGGCACTTCGGCCGACGGGACGGTGGTGGACAGGGGACTTCCTCCGGTCAGCGCGCCGATCTTCCCCGGCGCCGGGATGTCCTTAATGTAGCACGGAATCCGTTCCGCTCAATGTTCGGGGGTGCAGATTTATGGCGAAGGACGCAGGGACGCGCCAGCCCGCCCAGGCCGCCGCGCAGGGCGCTAGAACATCTCGGGCCGCGGGAAGCGCGTGCCTTCCGGAATCTGCGGGAAGTCCGAGCGGTAGACGGTGTATTCCTGGCACTCCGGATCGCCCATGATGTCCTGCCCCTGCAGCGTGCATTCGGCCTGCACGCGGGTCCCGTCCTCGAAGCGGAAGCCCACGTCGGCCAGAGGGTCGTCCATCTGGTATTGTCCCTGCCCGAAGTGGTTGCGCCCGTCGATGATCACCAGGTCCTTCAGCCGGTTGCCGCCGGGATAGAACATCAGCGCGATCCGGCTGCCGTCCTGCCGTGTTCCCGTGATCTCGGTCGGAAAGCAGCCTGCCAGCGCCGCCACGCCCGCCGCTGCCAGAAGAAACACCCGCATCCGCGACATCATTCCGTTCCACCTCTCTGAACCTGTGTGCTTACGGTTGCACAAGGGTCCTAAGGTCCGGTTAAGGGTCCCAAGTCGCTTGATCCGGGGTGGAGGAACGAATATCTTCCCGCACATGATGCGTTTTTTCGACATCCATGACCGTGCCCGTCTGCCCGGCCGGTTCTACGGCCTGACCCGGACGGTGACCGCGCGACTGTGAAGCGGGCTCGCCCGGCGCCCTCGCGCGCCTGCTTTTCCTTGATCGCCATCCCTTCCGAAAGAGACAGCCATGACCGGCAATCCGACCCATAGCGGCCCCCGTACGCTTTACGACAAGATCTTCGACGCCCATGTCGTCGACCGCCAGCCCGACGGCACCTGCCTGCTGTACATCGACCGCCATCTGGTCCACGAGGTGACCAGCCCGCAGGCCTTCGTGGGGTTGCGGATGTCGGGCCGCAAGGTGCGCCGCCCCGACCAGACCATCGCCGTCCCGGACCACAACGTGCCGACCACGCCCGACCGCGTGGCCGGGATCGAGAACCCGGAAGGCCGCATCCAGGTCGCCGAGCTTGACAAGAACGCCCGCGACTTCGGCGTGAACTACTATCCGATGAACGACATCCGTCAGGGGATCGTCCATATCGTCGGCCCCGAACAGGGCTGGACCCTGCCCGGCATGACCGTCGTCTGCGGCGACAGCCACACCGCGACGCATGGGGCCTTCGGCGCGCTGGCGCACGGGATCGGCACCTCCGAGGTGGAACACGTCCTGGCGACCCAGACGCTGATCCAGAAGAAGTCGAAGAACATGAAGGTCGAGATCACCGGCAAGCTGCGCCCCGGTGTGACGGCCAAGGACATCACGCTCTCGATCATTGGCCACACCGGCACGGCGGGCGGCACCGGCTATGTCATCGAATATTGCGGCGAGGCGATCCGCGACCTGTCGATGGAAGGCCGCATGACCGTCTGCAACATGGCGATCGAGGGCGGTGCCCGGGCGGGCCTGATCGCGCCGGACGAGAAGACCTTCGAATACGTCAAGGGCCGCCCGCACGCGCCGAAGGGTGCCGCGTGGGAGGCCGCGCTTGCCTGGTGGAAGACGCTGTTCTCGGACGAGGGCGCGCAGTGGGACAAGGTCGTGACGATCCGGGGCGAGGACATCGAGCCGGTCGTGACCTGGGGCACCTCGCCCGAGGACGTGCTGCCCATCGGCGCGACCGTGCCTGCGCCCGAGCACTTCGAGGGCGGCAAGGTCGAGGCTGCGCGCCGTTCGCTGGACTACATGGGCCTCAAGCCCGGCATGAAGCTGACCGACATCAAGGTGGACGCGGTCTTCATCGGATCCTGCACCAACGGCCGGATCGAGGACCTGCGCGCCGCCGCCGAGGTGCTGCGCGGCAAGCACCTCGCGCCGGGCGTGCGGGGGATGGTCGTCCCCGGCTCTGGTCTGGTCAGGATGCAGGCCGAGGAGGAGGGGCTGGACAAGGTCTTCCTCGACGCGGGCTTCGAATGGCGGCTGGCGGGCTGTTCCATGTGTCTGGGCATGAATCCCGACCAGTTGGCGCCGGGCGAGCGCTGCGCCGCGACCTCGAACCGCAACTTCGAGGGCCGGATGGGCCGGGGCGGCCGCACGCACCTGATGTCGCCGGTGATGGCGGCGGCTGCGGCCGTGACGGGCCACCTGACCGACGTGCGCGAGCTGATGGCCGCGCCGGTGGATGCCTGAGGGGATACGAGGACAACATGGACAAGTTCACCACCCTGACCGGCATCGCCGCGCCCATGCCGCTGGTCAACATCGACACCGACATGATCATCCCCAAGCAGTTCCTGAAGACGATCCATCGTTCGGGACTGGGGAAGAACCTGTTCGACGAGATGCGCTTCTTCCCCGACGGGACCGAGAACCCGGACTTCGTGCTGAACAAGCCGGCGTATCGGGACGCGCAGATCATCGTGGCGGGCGACAACTTCGGCTGCGGGTCCTCGCGCGAGCACGCGCCCTGGGCGCTGCTGGACTATGGCATCCGCTGCGTGATCTCGACCAGCTTCGCGGACATCTTCTACAACAACTGCTTCAAGAACGGCATCCTGCCCATCATCCTGCCTCAGGACGCGGTCGAGGCGCTGATGAAGGACGCCGAGAACGGGGCGAACGCGCGCCTGACCGTCGATCTTGAATCGCAGACGGTGACGGGCGCGGATGGCACGGCCTATCCATTCGAGATGGACCCGCACCGCAAGCACTGCCTGCTGAACGGCCTGGACGACATCGGCCTGACGATGGAGAAGGCGCCGTCGATCGAGGCTTATGAGGCGCGGATCGCCCAGTCCCAGCCTTGGGTCTGAGGGCGCTGACCCTCGCGCTGGCGCTGGCCGCAGGGCCGGCGCTAGCCGACACCATCCGCATCGCCACCTACAGCCCCGACCTGTCACGCGACGGGCCGGGGCTTCTGCTGCGCGACATCCTGTCGGGCAAGGACGAGCAGATTGCCGCCGTCGTGCAGGTGATCGCGGCGGCGGACGCGGACGTGCTGCTGCTGACCGGCTTTGACTGGGATCACGACGGCGCGACGCTGTCCGCCTTTGCCGACCTGCTGGAAGCGGCGGGCGCGGGCTATCCTCACCGCCATGCGAGCCGCCCCAACAGCGGGATGGCGACCGGCCTTGATCTCGACGGCGACGGGCGCACGGGGACGGGCGACGACGCGCAGGGCTTCGGGCTGTTCTCGGGGCAGGGGGGCATGGTGCTGCTGTCGCGGCTGCCTCTGGGCGAGGTCACGGACCACTCGGGGCTGCTGTGGCGTGACATGCCGGGCAACCTGATGCCGAAGGCGTCGCCCGAGGTAGACGAGGTGCAGCGCCTCTCCTCGACCGCGCATTGGGAGGTGCCGGTGAGCGTCGGCGGTACGACCCTGACGCTGATGGCCTGGTCCGCGACTCCGCCCATCTTCGACGGACCCGAGGACCGCAACGGCCGCCGCAACCATGACGAGGCGGTGTTCTGGCTGACGCGCCTGCCGCCCGATCGCTTCGTCCTTATGGGCGACACCAACCTCGACCCCGTGGACGGCGACGGGCGGCGCGAGGGCATCGCTGCCCTGCTGGACCGCGTGCAGGACCCCCGGCCGAAAAGCGAAGGGGCTGCATTGGCCCCGCAGGACGGCGCCAATGCCGTGCAGAAGGGCGACCCGGCGCTGGACACCGCCGACTGGCCGGATGCCGACGGGCCGGGCAACCTGCGGGTGGACGTCGTGCTGCCCTCGCCGGACCTGACGGTTACGGGTTCGGGTGTGCTGTGGCCCGCGCCGGGACGGCCGCTGGCGGACACGGTGGCTGCAGCCTCGCGGCACCGGCTGGCCTGGGTGGACCTCGAGCTGCCCCTTACTGGGACCGCGACAGCGGCGTCGTCGCCCCGCCCATCGCCTTGAGCCGCGCGATCAGCGGCTGTGCCCGCGGCCCGACCCGGTCGCAGGCGCCGGGATCGTCCAGCAACTGGAAGGCAGGGCCGTAGAACTGCTTGTCATAGGCCGAGGCGTCCAGCCCCAGCTGCGCCGCCAGCTTGTCGCCCGTGCCCGCGATCAGCGTCCATTCCGCGTCCGAGACCGGATAGGCCGGACAGTTCGAGGTGATGACGTTCACCTGCGCCAGTTCAGTGATCAGCGCCCGCGCCTCGTCGGCCGAAAGCCCCGAGGTGTCGGGCAGGGGCACCGTCATGCCTCCGTCGGCAAGGGCTGCTCCGGTCGTGGCAAGCGCCAGCAGGGCGGCAGCAAGCATGGGTTTCATCATCCGTCTCCCCTTGATGGGTCATGCCCCTACCCACAGGACGCGGGCCGCGGGGGCAACCCAAATGGCCGTGAACTTGACCCCCGCGCGGGGCAGGGCTAGGCGGGACGCGACCCGCATCCTCGAATGACAAAGGCGCAAGATGAGCGACAGCTACTCCCTTCTGATTCTGCCGGGCGACGGCATCGGCCCCGAAGTCATGGCCGAGGTGCGCAAGATCATCGACTGGTTCCAGTCGAACCGCGGGATGCGCTTCGACGTGTCGGAAGACCTGGTCGGCGGCGCGGCCTATGACGTGCATGGCAAGCCCATCACCGACGAGACAATGGCCAAGGCGCAGTCCGTGGACGCGGTTCTGCTGGGGGCCGTGGGCGGCCCGGCCTATGACAACCTCGACTTCAGCGTGAAGCCGGAACGTGCCCTGCTGCGGCTGCGCAAGGAAATGGACCTCTTTGCCAACCTGCGCCCGGCCCAGTGCTTCGACGCGCTGGCGGATTTCTCGTCGCTCAAGCGCGAGGTCGTGTCCGGCCTCGACATCCTGATCGTGCGCGAGCTGACCTCGGGCGTCTATTTCGGCGAGCCGCGCGGCATCCATTCCGACGGCAACAACCCTGAAAACGAGGGCGGCCGCGTCGGCATCAACACCCAGCGCTACACCAGCGGAGAGATCCGGCGCGTGGCCCGTGCGGCCTTCGAGCTGGCCAGGAAGCGCAAGAACCGCCTCTGCTCGATGGAAAAGGCCAATGTCATGGAGTCCGGCGTCCTCTGGCGCGAGGAGGTCCAGTGGGTCCATGACAACGAATATCCCGAGGTCGAGCTGACCCACATGTATGCCGACAATGGCGCCATGCAGCTGGTCCGCCGCCCCTCGCAGTTCGACGTGATCGTGACCGACAACCTGTTCGGCGACATCCTGTCGGACGCGGCGGCGATGCTGACCGGCTCGCTGGGGATGCTGCCCTCGGCCTCGCTGGGCGTGCCTGCGGCGAACGGCCGGCCGAAGGCGATGTATGAACCGGTCCACGGTTCCGCCCCCGACATCGCGGGGCAGGGCAAGGCCAACCCCATCGCCTGCATCCTCTCCTTCGCCATGGCGCTGCGCTATTCCTACAACGAGGGCGCCGCGGCCGACGAACTGGAAGCCGCCGTCGAGCGCGTGCTGGCCCAGGGCGCCCGCACCGCCGACCTGATGGGCCCGGAAGGCGGCACGCCGATCGGCACCGCCGAGATGGGCGACCGGATCGTCGCGGCCCTGTCGGCAGGCTGATCCCCCATGCGCGGCAACCTGGCGGGCGCCGCGCTGGGCCTTGGCGCGATGGGCGCCTATGCGACCCACGACGCCGTCATCAAGCTGCTGGGGGCGAGCTATTCGCCCCTGCAGACCGCCTTCTTCGTGGCGCTTCTGTCCCTGCCGGCGCTGGCGGTCGTGGCCGCCCGGCGGCCGCAGGTCAGCCTTGTCCCCCGGCATCCGGGCTGGGTCGGGCTGCGGACCCTTTGCATGACGCTGAACGTGCTCAGCGCGATGACAGCCTTTGCGCTGCTGCCGCTGACGCAGGTCTATGCGATCCTCTTCACCATGCCGCTGCTGATCACGCTGCTGTCCGTGCCCATGCTGGGCGAGCGGATCGGCCCGCACCGGCTGGCGGCGGTCCTGCTGGGCCTCGTGGGCGTGCTGATCGTGCTGCGGCCGGGACAGGCGCAACTTGGCGTCGGCCATCTCTGCGCGATCGTCACGGCCCTCTGCGGGGCGCTGTCGGCGGTCATCGCGCGCCGCCTGGGCGGGTCCGAGCGCACGCTGGTCCTTGTCATCTGGCCGGTCCTGCTGAACCTCGGTGTCTGCGCGCTGGCGCTGCCCTTCGTCTATCAACCCATGCCCGGTTCTGACCTTGGCCTTGCCGGGCTGGTGGCGCTGTTCGGCCTGATCGGGGCGGTGCTGAACGTGCGCGCCTATCGCGCGGCCGAGGCCGCCGTGGTCGCGCCCATGCAATACAGCCAGATCCTGTGGGCGACGCTTTACGGCTGGCTGCTGTTTTCGGAACTGCCCGATGGCGCCACCCTGCTGGGGATCACGGTCATCATGGGCTCGGGGCTTTACATCCTGTGGCGCGAGGCACGGGCGCCCGCAGCCCATCGTCCCGTCCTGCAAGCCGAGGCCCAAGGCGAGGCGCTGCCGTCTCCCAGCATCGCGGGCTTCCGCCGCCTGCTGCGCCGCTGATTTCCCCTTGCAATCCCGCGCGCCCCGCGATACCTGCCCCGTCACGGTCGGAGCGTAGCGCAGCCTGGTAGCGCACCTGCTTCGGGAGCAGGGGGTCGGAGGTTCGAATCCTCTCGCTCCGACCAATTCAGAAAATCCCGAAAAATCCTGACTGGCGTCCTTGTCTGGGCACAGACTCGGGAAGATGCGCCGGATTTTCCGGTTCACCGAAGCAATGCGGCAAGGCGCGGGTGACGACACTGATCGCCGCCTGCGGGATCTCGGGCGCGGACCTGCCTTGAATGGTCGCCGCGGTCGGTCCGGGTGTCGGAAGGACATCTTGGAGGAACCTCCGAAGACACTGATATCTTGTCTGGAAGGAGGTGCTTTTCCATGAAGATCCTGTCGATCAGCGGGGGTGGTTTCCAGGCGCTCTACAACGTGCTCCTGCTGGAGGAGCTGGAAAGGCTCACGGGCCCGGTGAAGGACAGCTTCGACCTGTTCTGCGGCACCTCGGCGGGGGCGATCGTCGCGGCGGCGGGGGCGAGGGGAATGCCCATGGCCGAGCTGCGCGCCGGTTTCGAGCAGCGCGGGGCCGAGGCCTTCCGCCGACGCAGCATCGCCGGCCCGCGCGACCTGTGGCGGATGTGGGGGCGGTCGCGCTACATGGCGGGACCGCTGGCGGCACTGGTGGAGGAGATCGCGGGCGATGCGGCCCTTGGCGAGTTGGAGGTGCCCCTGGCCGTCACCGCCACCCGGCTGCATGACGGTGCGGCGGTCGTCTTCAGCAACCAGACGTCGCCGGAGGCGAAGCTGCGCGACGTGGTGATGGCCAGCGCGGCGGCGCCCACCATGTTCCCGGCCGTCCCGATCAACGGTCAGCTGCACGCCGACGGCGCGATCTTCGCCAATGCCCCGGACCTGCTGGCGATGGAACTGGCGCTGCGCACCGGCGCCGGGGCCGACGAGATTTCCATGCTGTCGCTGGGGTCCATGAACGCCTGTCCCCCGATGGGAGAGCCGGGTGATCCCGACATGGGCGTTCTCGACTGGCTGCGGGGGAACCGCATCTTTCGCACGATGATCGGGGCGCAGGCCGAGGTGACGAGCCGGCTGATGAAAGGACTTCTGGGCGAGCGTTACACGCGCATCGACGCCGATCCTGCCTTCCCGCTGCGGGGCGATGTCGCCCTTGACCGGGCAGACGCCAAGGCGATTGCGGCGGCGCGGATGGCGGCAAGCCTGTCACTGCCGGCGCTTGAGGCCTGGGCGCAGGCAAGCCGCGATGAACCGCTCCGCAGGATTGCGTGACATGGGCAACTTCAGAGGCTGAGGGATGACGGACTGGGTGATCGGCTGCACGCATTTCGGCCATGCCAACATCCTCAGGCTCTGCAGCCGCCCCTTTGCCTCGGTCGAGGAGATGGACCGGGCGATGATCGAGAACTGGAACCGCACGGTCGGCCCGCGCGACAGGGTCTATCACCTCGGCGATTTCGCCTTCCGCGGCCCGCCCGCCGAACATTACGAACAGCAGCTGAACGGCACGCTTGTGAGGATCCGGGGGAACCACGACCGCAAGGACTGGGGCGTTCCCTATCTGAGAATCAGGGTGAACCGGACAGGTGTCGTCCTGTTCCACTACCCGATCGAGGAATGGGACGGCTGGTGGCAGGGCGCCGTCCACCTGCACGCCCATACGCATGACCCCGAGTTCCTGTCGGCCCCGCGGCGGGGGAACGTCAGTGCCGATGCGGTGGCTTTCACCCCGGTCAGGCTGGAGGAATGCGTCGAGCGCCTGCGGATGTCGGGACCCGGCTGAGTTGCAGGCTGTTCAGCTCAGGTGCGTGCCTGCTTCTTGGAGCAACTGACAGGACCTTCGGGTCGGCAGAGCGGTGAGATGAGAGAAGCCCGGTGCAGCTCGGCGCGCACATTGTTTCCGGGGTCGGCGCTGCCGAGCCGACCCCGGGTCGCATCAGGCGACCTTTGCCTCTTCAAGGGCCTCGAAGACCAGTGCGGCGATCGGCTCGGCAGAGGCGGGGTTCTGGCCGGTCACGAGGTTGCCGTCGCGGATGGCGAAGGGTTCGAAGTCCGGGCCGGCCTCGATCCTGGCACCCAGCTTCTTCAGCCGGGTGGTCAGCAGGAAGGGGACGGCATCGGCAAGGCCGACCGCCTGCTCCTCGCTGTCGGTGAAGGCGGCCACGCGGCGGCCGGCGACCACAGGCGTGCCATCGGCGCGACGCGCGCTGACCAGCCCGGCCGGGCCGTGGCAGACGGCGGCGACGACCTTGCCGGCGGCGTCGAAGTCCGCGACCAGCTGCGCCAGTTCGGCGCTTTCGGGATAGTCGAACATCGTGCCATGGCCGCCCGGCAGCATGATGGCGTCGAAGCCCGTGGTGTCCAGCGTGTCAAAGCGCAGCGTGTCGCCGATCAGGGTCTGGAAGACCCTGTCATTCAGCGCGCGCTCGACCGAGGGGTCGTTTTCGCCGCGCGGCTTCACGCTGTTCGGATCGACCGGGATCTTTCCGCCCGCGATCGAGGCCAGCGTGACCTCGGCGCCCGCGTCGAGAAAGGCGTAATAGGGGGTCGTCAGCTCCTCGAGCCACAGGCCGGTCGGCTTGTCGCTGCCGGTCATGGTGGCGGCCGAGGTGGCAATGATCAGGATGCGGGGTTTCTTCTGCATGAGGGGACCTCTTCTTCAGGAAATGGAATGCACGGAAGCACGTGCCGCGTCACTCGGGGACCTGCTGGCCGACCGTTGCGGAGGCCGAGGTTGCCTCGGGCTCGGGGACGGGGGCCGCTTCCTCGCCGGTCAGCCGCTCTGCCACCTCGGCGGCCAGCGTTTCAAGTAGACGCAGTTCTTCCTCGTCAAGCTCGCGCGCCTCGTCATGGATCAGGCAAAGCGCCCCCAGCACCACGCCGTCTCCCTTGCGGACAGGAGCGGCCGCCAGCGCGCGGGCGGACCATTTGTGCAGGACGGCGTTTTCCGACAGCACGGGATCGCGCTCGATGTCGGACACCGTCATCGGCCGGGCATCACTCAGGACCTGCGCGGCCAAGGGCGAGTCCTGCGGCAGCACGATCAGGTCGCGCCCGTCGTCCGTGCGCACACCCGGCAGGTCGCGGCTCGCGCCGATCACCAGTTCCCGCGCGCCCTCGATGGCCAGGATCGCGGCCGTCCTGACGTCGAACACATCGGCGGCCCGGATGGCGTAGTCGTTGAGATCCTCGCGAAGTTCGGGATCCTCGAGCCGCACGCCCTTGAGCGTCTCGTCGCGGACCGCGGCCGCCTGCGGGTCCTGGACGACCTCGACCGCCGCGCCCTCCGCGTCGCGCACCAGCAGCGAGATGCGGCCCACCGCCTCCTTGATCGAGGCGACAATGGCATCCGCCCCAAGGGCCTCGCGCCGCCGGTCGTCCAGCGCATCCGGCGCCACGCCCCACAGGCCCAGCACCACCTTGGCCCGGGGCCAGCGCGCCCGGATGCGGCGCGTGAGATTGCGGGCAGCGGCGTCCGGCTCTCGGCTGAAGAAGCTCAGCAGCACGACCTGCACGCCTTCCAGCTCCAGCCCCGCGACATACCGCGAGGTGACGGTGCCTGCGACCCGCACCACCGTGGGCACACCTTCCAGCTGCAGGCTGTGGGCCAGCATCTCGCAGGCCTGGCGGTCGATCTCCCACTTGCCGGCGATGCAGGCGACGCGGGGGCGCGCGCCCTCGGGCAGCTTGGCGGGATGGGCGTCGCGGATCTCCTCCAGCAGTTCGTCCATGCCGTTGGCGATGCGCAGGCGATGCTCGGGGCGGGCGTTGTTGATATAGTCGATGCTGGCCTGCCGCAGGACCTCCATGCCCTCGTCGTTGTAGAACTCGGTCACGGACTCCTCCTCGATCACGTCCTCGGCGATGTCGATGGCATCGTCGGGGTCGTTGGCAATGAGGCGCTGGTAGATGCGCGTCTCGCGACTGAGCGCGGGACTGGACCCGAGCAGCGTTTCGAGGATGGACAACTGCGGGATATAGCGGCCCACGACCAGCAGGCAGACGGTCAGCGGCGTGGACAGCACCAGCCCGATCGGCCCCCAGATCGCCGTCCAGAAGGTCGCCGCCGCGATCAGCGACAGCACCGACAGGCCTGTGCTGGTGCCGTAAAGCAGTGGCTCGATGACGTTGTTGGACACCAGTTCCAGCACCAGGATCAGCGCGGCCGTCATCAGCACCATGTCCCAGCCCGGATCGACCGCGAAGGCAAGGCTGAGGGGGAAGACCGCCGACAGGATCGGCCCGACATAGGGGATGAAGCGCATGACCGCCGCCAGCGTCCCCCACAGGATGAAGCCCGGCACCCCGATCAGCCAGAGCCCCAGCGCCATCGGGATCGCATAGGTGACGTTCACCACAAGCTGCATCAGCAGGTATTTCGAGATGCGCTTGCTCGCCTCTTCCAGCGCGTCGGTGGACCGGTAGATGTTGCCCCCGAGTATTCTCAGCAGCCTGTCCCTCAGGTCGCCTTGGTCCAGCAGGATCAGCACCACGAAGACCAGCACGATGCCCGCCGTGGCGATGGGCGACAACAGCGGCGCCAGCCACAGCATGGCCGTCTTGAAGGGCGAGACCGGTTCGGGGATGACCCGGACCCGCTGCGGCGGGACCGCGTTCTCCTCGCCTTCGCCGACGACCTCGGCCACCTCCTTCTGGACGGTGTCCACGGTCTGCAGCGCGCCTTCCAGGATGCCCGGCCCTTCCATCTGCGCGCCCAGGTCCTTGATCTTGGCGCGGATGGTGGACTGGTAGGTCGGCAGTTGCGCGCTGAGCGACTGCACCTGCACGGCGACAAGGGTGCCGAGCCCGCCCAGCACCGCCAGCACCAGTCCCATCGCCAGCGCCACGGAAAGGATGCGCGACAGCCCGTGCCGCACCAGCCAGTGCACCAGCGGCCCCAGCACGAAGCTGATGAGAAAGGCGACCGCCAGCGGGATCAGCACCACCTGCCCGAAGTAAAGGGCCGCGACGACGATGGTCGCGATCACCAGCCCCGCAGCCACGCGCATCACATCGGTCTGCTGCGGCTGGGGCGGTTCGGTGCCGGACGGCAGAGGCGGAAGGATCACGTGGGCACCGGGAGGCTGGGGGATTGCGCAGCCGAAACGCCGAGGCCCGGCAGGTGGTTCAAACGAAAGCAGTTGAGACGCCGTCTGCCTTGCGTTCGCCCGTGCAGCGCAGCTTCGAGATGCCGGTCGATTTGCCGGGATCGGGGGCTACGTCTCGCCATGCATCGAGATCACCGCCCGGACGGCACGGGTCCAGCGGGCGTGGCGGGCCTCGCGGGTGGCGGGGTCCAACTGCGGCTCGAACCGCGCCTCGCGCTGCCAGTTCGTCAGGGCCGCGTCAGGGCCGTCCGTCAACCCCGCGCGGTAGGCGGCAAGCCAGGCGGCGCCGCGCACGGTAGTCTCGGGGTCCGTGGGGCGGTCCACGGGCGCGCCCAGGATGTCGGCCAGCGCCTGCATCGCCGCATCGGAGGCCGTCATGCCGCCGTCCACCCGCAGGACGGACTCACCCAGGGAGGGCCAGTCGCGGCGCATGGCGTCGGTCAGGTCGCGAGTCTGGAAGGCGACGCTTTCCAGCGCCGCCAGCGCCAGTTCCGCAGGTCCAGTGGCCCGCGTCAGGCCGAAGATCGCGCCCCGCGCCTCGGGCTCCCACCAGGGCGCGCCGAGGCCGGTGAAGGCCGGCACCATGATGATCCCCTGCGCGCGGTCCGCCTTTGCGGCAAGCCCCGCCACCTCGGGCGCGGCGCGGATCAGCCGCAACCCGTCGCGCAGCCATTGCACTACGGCGCCCGCGACGAAGATCGAGCCTTCCAGCGCATAGGTCGGCGTGCCGTCCAGCTGATAGGCGATGGTCGTGAGCAGCCGGTTCCGCGACTGCACGGCGGTCTCGCCCGTGTTCAGCAGCGCAAAGCAGCCGGTGCCATAGGTGGCCTTGATCATTCCCGGCCGGAAGCAGGCCTGACCCACCGTCGCCGCCTGCTGGTCGCCCCCGACGCCGAGGATCGGGATCTCGCGGCCGAACAGGTCCGCGCGGGTCATGCCGAACTCGGCCGCGCTGTCGCGCACCTCGGGCAGCATGGCGCGGGGCACGTTGAACAGCGCGCAAAGCTCGTCCGACCATGCGCCGCGGCGGATGTCATAGAGCATCGTGCGCGAGGCGTTGGTCGCATCCGTCACATGGGCGCGGCCATTCGTCAGCCGCCAGATCAGGAAGCTGTCCACCGTGCCGAAGGCCAGATGCCCCTGCGCCGCGGCCTCGCGCGCGCCGTCCACGTGGTCCAGGATCCAGGCCACCTTGGTCGCGCTGAAATAGGGATCGAGCAGCAGCCCGGTCGCTTCGGTCACGGCAGGCTCGTGCCCGGTCTCCTTCAGCCGCGCGCAGGTGTCGGCGGTGCGGCGGTCCTGCCAGACGATGGCGTTGTGGATCGCGCGGCCGGTGCGGCGGTCCCAGACCACCGTCGTCTCGCGCTGGTTGGTGATGCCGATGGCAGCGACTTGCGGCGCGCCAGCCTTCTCGATCGCGGCGCGGGCGGTGGCAGCGGTGGAACTCCACAGGTCCTCAGGGTCGTGCTCGACCCAGCCGGATTGGGGGAAATGCTGGGGAAATTCATGCTGGCTTGATGCCAGCGGCGTCAGGTCGTCGGAAAAGACCACCGCGCGGGACGAGGTCGTGCCCTGGTCGAGAGCGAGGATCGGCATGGCGTCTCCGTGCAGAAGGGGAACCCGGGCGATCCGGGTTCCCCGATTGGTGTCACTGCTGCCAGCTTTTCACCAGCTCGTCATAGCTGATGGTTTCCGGCTGCGGGTCCTCGTTCTCCAGCTTCAACTGCGGCGCGATGCCGCCATGTTCCTTGGCGTAGTTGTTCCACCAGGCAAGGTCATGCTCCTCGGCCAGCTTCGGGCCGATGTCGCCCTGGACGCCCGCGCGCTCCAGCCGCTCCATCACCTTCTCCTGCTCGGCGCAGAGGCTGTCCATGGCCTCCTGCGGGGTCTTGGCGCCCGAGGCCGCGTCCCCGATCGCCTGCCACCAGAGCTGCGCGAGCTTGGGATAATCCGGAACGTTGGTCCCGGTGGGCGACCACTGCAGGCGGGCGGGCGAGCGGTAGAACTCGACAAGGCCGCCCAGCTTGGGCGCGCGGTCGGTGAAGGACTGGTGGTCGATGGTGGACTGGCGGATGAAGGTCAGGCCGACATGGCTTTTCTTCACGTCCACCGTCTTCGAGGTCACGAACTGCGCGTAAAGCCAGGCGGCCTTGGCGCGGTCGTCGGGCGTCGATTTCAGCAGCGTCCAGGACCCCGCGTCCTGGTAGCCCAGCTTCATCCCCTCCTGCCAGTAGGCGCCGTGCGGCGAGGGGGCAAAGCGCCATTTCGGCGTTCCGTCCTCGTTCACGACCGGCAGGCCTTCCTTGACGAAGTCGGCGGTAAAGGCGGTGTAGGTGAACATCTGCTGTGCGACCTCGCCCTGGCTCGGGACCGGGCCGCTTTCGCTGAAGGTCATCCCCTGAGCCGCAGGCGGCGCATAGGCCTTCATCCAGTCGAGGTACTTCTGGATCGCATAGACCGAGGCCGGGCCGTTGGTGTCGCCGCCACGCGCGACGCAGCTGCCCACGGGACGGCTGTTCTCATCGACGCGGATGCCCCACTCGTCCACCGGCAACCCGTTCGGGATGCCCTTGTCGCCGTTCCCGGCCATCGACAGCCAGGCATCGGTGAAGCGCCAGCCCAGTGACGGGTCCTTCTTGCCATAGTCCATGTGGCCATAGACCTTCTTCCCGTCGATCTCGCGCCCGGTGAAGAACTCGGCGATGTCCTCATAGGCCGACCAGGTAACCGGCACGCCCAGGTCATAGCCGTATTTTGCCTTGAACTCGGCCTTGTTGGTCTCGTCGTCGAACCAGTCCTTGCGGAACCAGTAGAGGTTGGCGAACTGCTGGTCGGGCAGCTGGTACAGGTTCCCGTCCGGCGCGGTGGTGAAGGACTTGCCGATGAAGTCGTCGATGTCGAGGTTCGGGTTGGTTACGTCCTTCCCGGCATTCGCCATCCAGTCGGTTAGGTTCCGCGCCTGCTGATAGCGCCAGTGAGTGCCGATCAGGTCGCTGTCGTTGACATAGGCGTCATAGATATTCTCGCCCGACTGCATCTGCGTCTGCAGCTTCTCAACGACATCGCCCTCGCCGATCAGGTCATGGGTCAGCTTGATGCCGGTGATCGCGGTGAAGGCGGGGGCGAGCACCTTGGATTCATATTCATGGGTGGTGATGGTTTCCGACACCACCTTGATCTCCATCCCCGCGAAGGGCTGGGCGGCGTCGATGAACCATTGCATCTCGGCCTCTTGCGCGGCGCGGTCGAGGCTGGACATGTCGCCGATCTCGGCGTCCAGGAAGGCCTTCGCCTCCTCCATCCCCGCCTGCGCGCCGGTCGCCAGCAGGACCAGCGCCATGGCGGTGGTCAGTTGCAGTCTCATTGTCGCTTCCTCCCCAGGATGGGCCTTGGCGGCCCGGTTTACACCCAGCGGAACACCGCCGCGGCGTAGATCAGTGATGCGAGCAGTCCTCCCCAGGCCGGGGCTCCTCCCAGCCCCAGCCAGGCGAGGTTGATGAAGGCCGAGCCGAGCAGGCTGATGAACAGCCGGTCGCCCCGGGTGGTCCAGATCCCCAGAACGCCACGGCGGGGCGTCTCGGGGAAACGGATGGCGAGCCAGGTGAAGGCCAGCAGCAAGGCCGCGATCACCCAGAAGAACAGGGCGGTCGGAAAGGTCCAGGCCATCCAGCCGCCGGGATTGAGACTTTCGGTCCATTCCCGCGCGCCGTCATCGACGGGAACGAGGCTGACGAGCCAACCGAGCAGCCCGAACATCAGCAGGCCGGCGGTGGCGAAGCCGAGGTTGGTTGAGCGCCGGTGCATCATGCTGCTGTCCTTTTCACCGGCGCAGCATACCCATTGAACCGAATGTTTGAGTTTCGAAGCGCGACACTAACTCGAAGCCAGTGAGACCTGGGATCAAAGCCTGAAAATGGATGAAGTAATTCATGATGTTCATGCCCCGGCGCAACAACGTTTGTGATCACCCACGAACTGTTGGGTCTTGTAGGATGCGGAACGCTCCGCAGCGAAGGATCCCATCCTGCATTTGAATCAAACGTTTTGGACTTGAGGGGGCGTCCCTTCCGGCTGTCCGAGTAGGAAACACAAACCTCTCGGATAATGATCGGTGTTGTGCCGATATTGTGTATGACAACTTCAATGAACTTGCGGTCATGTCTTCGGACCTCAAGCGGATTGATAATGTTCACCGATGCTCTGGGTCCGCTAGTTAGCCAGCGATAGAGTTGGGCTAAAGCCAATGCAGTAGAAAGCACCGCAGCATAGATGGCAACTGGATCAAGGTTGGTATCTATGGACATCACACCCTCCCCAGGGCGAAGCCCTTGGCGATGTAGTTCCGCACGAACCAGATGACCAAGGCGCCGGGCAGGATCGTCAGCACCCCCGCCGCCGCCAACACGCCCCAGTCGAGGCCAGAAGCGCTGACCGTGCGAGTCATGGTCGCCGCGATGGGCTTGGCGTTCACCGAGGTCAGCGTGCGCGACAGCAGCAGTTCCACCCATGAGAACATGAAGCAGAAGAAGGCCGCGACGCCGATGCCGCTGGCGATCAGCGGCATGAAGATGCGGGTGAAGAAGCGCGGGAAGGAGTAGCCGTCGATATAGGCGGTCTCGTCGATCTCGCGCGGGACGCCGGACATGAAGCCTTCCAGGATCCAGACCGCCAGCGGCACGTTGAAAAGGCAATGCGCCAGCGCCACGGCGATGTGGGTGTCGAAGAGGCCGACGGCCGAATAAAGCTGGAAGAAGGGCAGGGCGAAGACCGCAGGCGGGGCCATGCGGTTCGTCAGCAGCCAGAAGAACAGGTGCTTGTCGCCCAGAAAGCGGTAGCGGCTGAAGGCATAGGCCGCGGGCAGGGCCACGGCCAGCGACAGGGCCGTGTTCATCACGACATAGATCAGGCTGTTGACGTAGCCCATGTACCAGCTGGGGTCTGTCAGGATCACGCGGAAGTTCCGCAGCGTGGGGTTCTGCGGCCAGAGACTGAAGGTGCCGGTGATCTCGGCATTCGTCTTCAGGCTCATGTTCACCAGCCAGTAGATCGGCACCAGCAGGAACAGAAGGTACAGGGTCATCACGACGGCCGACCCCAAGGAGGCGCGCCGGGTCATGGCAGGTCCCTCTGCGCGGTCATCACGGTGTAGAAGACCCAGGAGATCAGCAGGATCACAAGGAAGTAGATCAGGCTGAAGGCCGCCGCGGGTCCGAGGTCGAACTGCCCGATCGCCATCTTCACGAGGTCGATGGACAGGAAGGTGGTGGCGTTTCCGGGGCCGCCTCCGGTGACGACGAAGGGCTCGGTATAGATCATGAAGCTGTCCATGAAGCGCAGCAGCACGGCGATCAGCAGCACGCCGCTCATCTTGGGCAGTTCGATGAAGCGGAAGACGCCCCAGCGGCTCGCCTGGTCGATGCGGGCGGCCTGGTAGTAGGCGTCGGGGATCGACTGCAGTCCCGCGTAGCAGAGCAGCGCGACCAGCGACGTCCAGTGCCAGACGTCCATGACGATGATCGTGGCCCAGGCGTCCAGCGGGTCGTTGACGTAGTTGTAGTCGACGCCCAGCGCGGCCAGCGTATGGCCCAGAAGCCCGATGTCCACGCGCCCGAAGACCTGCCAGATCGTGCCGACCACGTTCCACGGGATCAGCAGCGGCAGCGCCATGAGGACCAGCACGAGGCTCGCCCAGAAGCCGCGCTTGGGCATGTTCAGCGCGATGAAGATGCCCAGCGGAATCTCGATGGCCAGGATGATGGCCGAGAACAGAAGCTGACGGCCGAGGGCTGCGTGGATGCGGTCGGACTCCAGCACCTCCTGGAACCAGCCGAGGCCGTTCCAGAAGAACTGGTTGTTCCCGAAGGTGTCCTGCACCGAGTAGTTCACCACCGTCATCAGTGGGATCACGGCGGAAAAGGCGACCAGCACCAGCACCGGCAGGACCAGGAACCAGGCACGGTTGTTGACGGGCTTGTCCATCACGCGGCCCTTTCCAGCGGTTCGATGCGCCAGTCATCGACAAAGACGCCGATGCGGGCGGGGTCCAGCGCCACGCGGTCGAAACCGGCGGGGATCGGCTCGTCCTCGGGGAGGACGAGGTTGAAGGATGCGCCCGCGACCTCGCCGCGCAGGATGCGGTGATGACCCACGTCCTCGGCGCGGATCAGGCGGAAGGGCAGGCCCTCGGTGGCGGGACGCACGGCGTCGGGGCGGATGCCGATCTGCACCCGGCCTTTCCACGGGGCATAGGCCCGGGCCAGCTGGAGGGTGGTCCCCGCGACGCGGGCGGACGTGCCCCGAACCTCGGCGTCCAGCAGGTTCATGCCGGGCGAGCCGATGAAATAGCCCACAAAGGTATGCGCGGGGGTGTCGAACAGCGACTGCGGGGTGCCCGCCTGCACCACGCGGCCCTCGGACATGACGACGACCTCGTCGGCGAAGGTCAGCGCCTCGGTCTGGTCATGGGTGACGTAGATCATCGTATGGCCGAACTCGCGGTGCAGGGCCTTGAGCTGGGTGCGCAGCTCCCACTTCATCTGCGGATCGATCACGGTCAGCGGCTCGTCGAAGAGGATCGCGTTCACGTCCTGCCGGACCATGCCGCGGCCCAGGCTGATCTTCTGCTTGGCATCCGCCGTTAGGCCGCGGGCGCGGCGGTCGAGCGTCTCCTCCATCCCGATCATGCGGGCGACGGCGTCCACACGCGCGGCGATCTGCGCCGCGGGAAGGCCCAGGTTCTTCAGCGGGAAGGCGAGATTCTGGCGCACGGTCATGGTGTCGTAGACGACCGGGAACTGGAACACCTGCGCGATGTTGCGCGCCGCCGTGGGCAGGTCCGTCACGTCGCGGTCGCCGAACAGCACCCGCCCGCGCGACGGCCGCAGCAGCCCCGAGATGATGTTCAGCAGCGTGGTCTTGCCGCAACCGGACGATCCCAGCAGCGCATAGGCGCCCCCGTCGCGCCAGGTCAGCGACATGGGCTTCAGCGCCCAGTCGGCATCGCCCTTCGGCGCCGGGCTGTAGCTGTGGGCCAGGTTGTCCAGGGTGATCCGCGCCATTCACGCCGCCCGCGCATAGGGGGCGGCGCGGGCAAGCCGGCCGCCTTCGTCAAACAGATACACATGCGCCGGGTCCAGCCAGACGGTCAGCGGCGCGCCGGTCGGCAGCCTGCGGACGCCCGGCACGAGGCCGACCCAGCGGTCCTCGCCATGCAGCAGGTGCAGGTAGGTCTCGGCCCCCGTGATCTCGGTCGCGTCCAGCCGGGCGGAGAGGGGCACGGCGCGGGGGGACTGCTCCAGCGTCAGGTGCGGTGCACGGAAGCCCGCGGCATAGCGGCCGTCGGGGACGTCTACGGGCCAGCGGGCGGTCTCCAGCAGAGCCTCGCCGCCCTTCACCTCGATGCGCTTGAAGTTCATGGGCGGGTCGCTGAAGACCCGCGCGGTCACGGCGTCCTGCGGGGCGCGATAAACCTGCGGCGTGGGGCCGAACTGCGTCACCCGGCCTTCCCACAGGGTCGCGGTATTGCCGCCCAGCAGCAGCGCCTCCTCGGGCTCGGTGGTGGCATAGACGAAGATCGCGCCCGAGGCCTCGAAGATGCGGGGGATTTCCGCCCGCAGCTCCTCGCGCAGCTTGTAGTCGAGGTTCGCCAGCGGCTCGTCCAGCAGCACGAGCCCTGCGCCCTTGACCAGCGCGCGGGCCAAGGCGGTGCGCTGCTGCTGGCCACCTGACAGTTCCAGCGGGCGGCGGTCCAGCATCGGCGTCAGGCGCATCATCTCGGCCGTCTGGCGCACGCGGGCGTCGATCTCGGCTCGCGCCACCCGCTGCAATCGCAGGGGCGAGGCGATGTTGTCGTAGACCGTCATCGAGGGGTAATTGATGAACTGCTGATAGACCATCGCCACGCCGCGGTCCTGCACACGCTGGCCGGTCACGTCCCGGCCCTGCCACAGGATCCGCCCGGCGCTGGGCTGGTCCAGCCCCGCCATCAGCCGCATCAGCGTGGTCTTGCCCGACAGCGTCGGCCCCAGCAGGATATTCATGCTTCCGGGCGCGAGCGTCAGGTCGGCGGGGTGGATCCAGACCTGGCCCCCGACCTCCTTGGCGACGCCCCGAAGCTCCAGCGTCATGCGGCGGCCCTTTCGCTTGCAACGTAGTCCTCGACGGCCGCCGCCTGTTCGGGCGTCAGTCGCAGGCCCAGCTTGGACCGCCGCCACAGCACCGCTTGGGCGTCCCGGGCCCACTCGCGCTCGATCATCCAGCGCAGTTCGGATTCGGTCAACGTCGCGCCGAAATCGCGCCCCAAGTCGGCAGCAGTCCTGGCGCCGCCGAGGATCTGCGCGGCCTCGGTGCCGTAGGCGCGCACCAGCCGGTTCGCCCAGCCGGGCGTCAGGAAGGGATGGTCGCGCCGCAAGGCCTCGGTCAGAGCTCCCGCGCCGTCCACGGGGAAGTCGCCGCCGGGAAGGGGGGCGCCCGTGGTCCAGGCGCCGGTCGCGCCGGGCAGGTGCGGGGACAGCTTCGCCAGCGCGGCCTCGGCCAGCCGGCGGTAGGTCGTGATCTTGCCGCCGAAGACATGCAGGCACGCCGGTCCTTTGTCGTCCAGCGACAGCACATAGTCGCGCGTCGCGGCCGTGGCCGAGGAGGCGCCGTCGTCGTAAAGCGGCCGGACGCCCGAGAAGGTCCGGACCACGTCCGCGGGCGTCACGGGTTGCTTGAAATAGCCCGAGACGAAGCGGCAGAGATAGTCCACCTCCTCGGGCGTGCAGACGGCCTCGCCGGGCGGGCCCTTGTGGTCCATGTCGGTCGTGCCGATCAGGGTGAAGTCGTTCTCGTAGGGGATAGCAAAGACGATCCGCCCGTCCTGTCCCTGGAGGAAATACGATTTGGCATGGTCGAAGAGCTTGCGCGTGACGATATGGCTGCCGCGCACCAGCCGCACCGATTCCGTCGAGGGCAGATGCGCCACGTCGCGTATGACCTGCCCTACCCAGGGACCCGCCGCGTTCACCAGCACCTTGGCGCGAAAGCTGCGGCCGTCGGCCAGCCGGACGGTCCAGCCCTCGCCCTCGCGCCGCGCCTCGGTCACCTTTGCGCCGACCATGATGTCGGCCCCGCGCGCCGCCGCATCGCGGGCGTTCAGGACCACGAGCCGGGCATCGTCCACCCAGGCGTCGGAATATTCATAGGCCCGCGTCAGCCGGTCCTGCAGCGGCGCGCCTTCGGGCGTGTTGCGCAGATCCAGCGAAGAGGTGCCCGGCAGGATCTCCCGCGCGCCGAGATGGTCGTACAGGAACAGACCCGCGCGGATCACGAGGTTGGGCCGGTGCCCCCGTGCCCAGGGCATCGCGACCGACAGCAGCCGTGACACCGGCGTCTTGCCCGCAAAGCGCATCTTCGGGTCCAGCGGCAGGACGAAGCGCATGGGCCAGGAGATATGCGGCATGGCGCGCAGCAGCACCTCGCGCTCGCGCAGGGACTCGCGCACCAAGCGCAGTTCGAGGAATTCCAGATAGCGCAGCCCGCCGTGGAACAGCTTGGTCGAAGCGCTGCTGGTTGCCCCCGCAAGGTCGCCCTGTTCCGCCAGCCGGACCGAAAGCCCCCGTCCCGCGGCATCCCGGGCGATCCCCGTGCCGTTGATCCCGCCACCGATGACGAACAGATCCGTTTCTGCCGACATGGTTGTTCCTCTCTCGCAAGGGCAAGTCGAACATCCGCGCGTGCGTTCTGTCAACGTGGATGTTCGTTTGCGCGCAATTTCTTTCGCTTGACAGATAGTTGCTGCGCGTTCTTCTGGAAACATGAACATCAGGCAGATGCAGATCCTCGAACTCGTGCGGGCCTCGGGCCGGGCCAGCGTCGAGGAACTGTCGGCCGGGCTGGGAGTCACGCCCCAGACGATCCGCCGCGACCTGGGCGAGCTGGCCGAGCAGGGCGTGCTGGACCGCGTCCATGGCGGCGCGATCCTGCGCAGCGGCGCCAGCAACATCGCCTACGAGGAACGCCGGCGCATGAACGAGGAGGCCAAGGCCGCCATCGGCCGCGCCTGCGCCGCGCAGATCCCCGACAACAGCTCGGTCATCCTGAACATCGGCACCACGACCGAGGCCGTGGCCCGCGCCCTGCTGCGCCACCGCAACCTGACGGTCGTGACCAACAACATGAACGTGGCCAACATCCTTGCCGCCAACGACAGCTGCGAGGTGCTGGTGGCGGGCGGGCTGCTGCGCCGCACGGATGGCGGCCTTGTGGGCGATCTGACCAGCGAGTTCATGGCGAACTTCAAGACCGACTTCGCCATCATCGGCTGCTCGGCGCTGGACGAGGACGGCGACATCCTTGACTTCGACCTGGCCGAGGTCCGGGTCAGCCGGGCGATCCTGCGGCAGGCGCGCGAACGCTGGCTGGTGACAGATTCGGCGAAACTGGCGCAGAAGGCCCCGATCCGGGTCGTGTCGCTGCGGGAACTGGACGCCGTCTTCATCGACCGTCCGCTGCCCCAGGGGCTGGGCCGGGTCTGCGAGGAGGGCGGCACCCGCGTTGTCGTGGCGTCAGAGGGCGCCTGAACCCCACTGCCTGTCCCACCAGCCCGTCAGGATTTGGCAATGGCGAAGTCGTCACGCGACAAGGCCTCACTCGGGTACCATGACCACCCTGATCCCGCGCGCCGCCAATCTCCACATGATTTTCATCATCAGTCTTTGCCAGAGAAAACGCTGGCTCGCCGCTTCAGTGAACTATATCAACTTAGGGTTGATTGACTTCATGCAGGTTGAGCTGGAATAGCGCCGCGAGTTTTCGATTACACGAACAGTTTCGACACGGGCCTTGGTGAGGCCACGCACACGACAACCGGAGGGCTCGTCGGCTTGGCGGACTCGCCCGCGTCCGGAGATGCGGACAACGAGTATGTCTTCTTCTCGGAAGATGGAGACAGCGCGCGGCTGGAGCTTAATGCCGACATCGGCGAAGGCGAACGCGTCACCGCATTCAACGTCACGATGCAGCTGGACATCAGCCGAAGTGACTACAACGGTTATGGCAACTTTCAACCCGACGGCGTGTCGTTCAACCTGACGGACCAGAGTGCGGTCTCGAACCCCGGTTCCTACGAACAGGGTGCGCCGGTCGGCCTGTCGGTGCGGGTGGTGCCCTATCAGTGGCCGGGTGATCCGGGCAACTACCTGCAGATCCTGTGGAACGGTGCGCCGCTTGCAACGGCCCCGCTGGGGACCGTCGGCGTGGAACAGGGACCGCAGCCGTTCTCCATCAGCGTCGATCGCGACGGTAACGTGAACGCCTCCTGGGGTTCCGATATTTCGGTGGCTGCGACGATCCCCGACAACGAATGGGCCGAAGCCGACCAGACGAACTGGGACTTCGTCCTTGCCGGGCGCACGGGTGGAAACGGTGGTCAGGCGTATATCGACGATATCGACTTGAGCGCGGCGGTGGCCTGCTTCACCCGCGGCACGATCATCGAAACCGACAAGGGCCCGCGCGCCATCGAGACCCTGCAGGCTGGCGACCTGATCTGGACGCTGGATGCCGGGCATCAGCCGATCCGCTGGATCGGTGAAACCCGGCTGGACGCGCAGGCCTTGGCACGCGCCCCGCAGCTGCGGCCGATCCGCATCGCGGCGGGCGCGCTCGGTAACGGAACCCCGACGCGGGATCTGCTGGTTTCGCCGCAGCACCGCATCCTTCTGAAGTCGAAGATCGCGCTGCGGATGTTCGGAGCGACCGAGGTGCTGGTCGCGGCGAAGCAGTTGCTGTCCATCGACGGGATCGAGCAGGTCGAGGCGGAGGCGGTCGATTACGTGCATTTCCTGTGCGGTTCGCACCAGGTCGTGCTGTCGAACGGCGCACTGACCGAGTCGATGTATGCCGGGGCGCAGGCACTCGCCGCGGTTTCACCCGCCGCACGTGATGAGATCCTGACGCTGTTTCCCGACATCTGCGACGGGCTGGAGGTGATGGAGCCTGCCCGCGTGCTGGTGCCGGGCAGCCGGGCAAGGCGTCTTGCGCAGCGTCATTCGGAAAGCCGCCACGTGCTTGTCGCGGGCTGAAGCTCCGTCCTGCAGGTCGGACGGCGGCTCTGCCAGGCGGACCCGCCGCTGTTCCGATCTGGCCGCGCAAGGCAGCGCGTAGGGCTGGTTCTGACCCAGTTCCCTTCATGGAAAGGCACGCCTTGCGAGCCTGCCTTTCCAAGCCTTCCGCAAGAATGTTCCTGCGCGAAGAAACCCGCGACAGGCAACCGATCCGTTGAGTGCGCAGGGGCGCGCCGATGTGCTTGGCTTCCCGGCCAAGGTCACGGCTACGACGGCTTCCCCGATGACGGCAGCCGGATGTCGGACTCCTCCAACTTTCAGGCGGTCTCGGCGGCGAGTTCGCGGCAGCCGGTTTCAAGAAGACCCGCGACATGCGGGGCAAAGCTGTTCCAGACGTCCAGCCGGAAGGCGGCGGAACCGTCGCGCCACAGGATCACGGTGACGTTGTCGAAGGCGGTGCGGCGGCCCTGACCCACCGGGATCGCCTCGATGTCGCGGGCGCAGCCGATGGTCAGCAGTTCCGCCGCGCGGGGGCCGTCGATCACCAGCGTGACCTCGCGCCCCGAGACATCGACGAGGCTGTGGGGATGGCTGGCCATCAGCGCCGCGCAGGCGGCCTGCACGGCGCCGACCTGATCGGGGGACAGGTGCAGCATCCATTCGTCGGGGCCGAGGCACAGGACCTCCAGCCCCGCCGCCGCGGCGCGCTGGCCGATGGTGGTGGGCAGCGTGAGCCCCAGCGCCGCGTTCAGCGCCGCAAGGTCGCCGCGCGCCCGCAGGACAAGCCGCCCGACAGGCGGCGCAAGGCTGACGCGGGCCACGGCGCCCCGCGCGAGGGGGGCTGCCGTGAATGAGGAAACAAGCTTGTTCATCTGGCCTATGCCTCGATCTTCAGGCGGGTGTTCTCGGGGTCCACGAAGACCGTGCCGGTGATCGTGGCGGCGATGGTGCGGTCGGGCATGGGGATATGGACCGTCTGGCCCATGCGGTCCTGCCCGCCCTCGACCAGGGCCAGCGCGATCGGACGTCCCACCGCCTGCGAGTGGTAGGAGGAGGTGACATGGCCGACCATGGTCATGGGCACCGGCTGCTTCGGGTCGAAGACAATCTGCGCCCCTTCCTCCAGCCGCGAACCGTCCTCGGTCAGCAGCCCGACGAGATGCCTGCGGTTCTTCGCCACCAGGTCGGGGCGCGCGAGGCCCCGCTTGCCCACGAAGTCGGGCTTGGATTTGCCGACTGCCCAGCCCATCCCGGCGTCATAGGGCGTGACCGTCCCGTCGGTGTCCTGCCCGACGATGATATAGCCCTTTTCGGCCCGCAGGACGTGCATCGTTTCCGTGCCATAGGCGGTGATGCCGTAGCGCTGGCCGTCCTGCCACAGCCGGTCCCACAACTGCATCGCCATGGGCGAGGGCACGTTGACCTCGAAGCCGATCTCGCCGGTGAAGCTGACGCGGAACAGCCGCGCGGGCAGCCCCGCGACCGTGCACTCGGCGCAGGACATGTGCGGGAAGGCGTCCTCGGTCAGTTCCACCCCCTCGACCAGCGGCGCCAGCAGCTTCGCGGCATTGGGACCGTTCAGCGCCACCGTGGACCACTGCTCGGTGGTCGAGGTGAGCCACACGTTCAACTCGGGCCATTCGGTCTGAAGGTAATCCTCCATCATGTTCAGCACCCGCGCGGCACCGCCCGTGGTGGTTGTGACATGGAAGCGGTCGGCGGCGAGCCGCCCGATCACCCCGTCGTCGCGGATGAAGCCGTCGTCGCCCAGCAACAACCCGTAGCGGCAGCGGCCGACGCCCAGCTTGGCCCAAGGGTTGGTGTACATCCGCTCCATGAAGGTGACGGCGTCCGGCCCAATGACCTCTATCTTGCCCAGCGACGAGGCGTCGAAGATGCCCAGGCTGCTGCGGACGGCGGCGCATTCGCGGCGGACGGCGGCCTCCATGTCCTCGCCCGGACGCGGGAAATACCAGGCGCGGCGCCATTGGCCGACCGGCTCGAAGGCCGCGCCCTGCGCTTCCGCCCAGGCGTCGATGGGGGTCTTGCGGGTCAGTTCGAAATGGTCGCCGCGGTGATAGTTCGCCAGCGCGCCGAAGGTGGTCGGCGTATAGGGCGGCCGGAAGGTCGTCAGCCCGACCTGCGGTTGCGGGCGGCCCAGGGCATCAGCGGCGATGTTCAGGCCATTGATGTTCGAAAGCTTCCCTTGGTCGGTCGCCATGCCGTTGGTGGTGTAGCGCTTGACATGCTCGATGGAATGCATCCCCTCGCGCACGGCCAGCCGCAGGTCCTTGGCGGTCACGTCGTTCTGGTAATCGACAAAGGCCTTGGCGCGGCCGGCGTTCAGGTCGGTCGGCAGTTCGATCTGCGTGACGCCAGTGCCGGTGCGGTCGCCCTGTACGCGGGGCGCCTGCGCCGCGCTGTCCTTGCCCAGCGCCGCCGCCACCTCGCGGCCGCGTGCCGCGCCATCCTCAAGCGCCGCCTGCACGCCCCAGAGGCCCCGGCCCGCGCCCGCGATCACGCAATCCTCGCGCGTCTCGGCGGGCAGGAAGGTGGTCTGCGCCTCGTCCCAGGCCAGCTTGCCCTGGGTGTGCGAGAAGAGATGCAGCGAGGGCGTCCAGCCGCCCGACATCAGCACCGCGTCGCAGGCGATGGTCACCGGGGAGCCGACCTGCCCGCCTTGGACAGGATTCACCCGCAGCGATTTCACCCGCAGCCGCCCCGAGGTCGCCGTCGCCGTGTGCCCCAGCTTCACCAGAATGCCCAGCGCGCGGGCCTCGTGCAGCAGGTCCTCGCGGACCGAGGGGCGGGTGTCCACGATGGCCTGCACCCGCGCGCCCGCGCCCTGCAGGTCGAAGGCGGCATACCAGGCGCTGTCATGGCTGGTCAGCACAACGGGTCGGTCGCCCACCCGCACGCCATAGCGGTTGAGATAGGTCTGCGCGGCTCCGGCCAGCATCACGCCGGGCCGGTCGTTGCCGTTGAAGACCAGCGGCTTCTCGATCGCTCCCTGTGCCAGCACCACCCAACGGGCGCGGACACGCCACAGGCGTTCGCGCGGGGTGTCGGCGGGCAGTTGGGCCAGGTGGTCCGTCAGCTTCTCGCACAGGCCCACCATGTTCTGGTGGTAGTAGCCGATGGCGGTGGTGCGGGTCATGATCCGCACCCCCAGCCCTTTCAGCGCCGCGAGTTCGTCGGCCAGCCAGTCCCAGGCCGGGCGGCCGTCGATGCGGACCTGCGGCTCGGAGAGCAGCGTGCCCCCGGCCTCGGCATTCTCGTCCACCAGCACGACGCGCAAGCCCTCGACGGCAGCCGCACGGGCCGCAGCCAGCCCCGCGGGACCCGCGCCCACGATCAGCACGTCGCAATGCAGGTTGCGCGAGGCGTAGGTGTCCGGGTCTTCCTCGGTCGGCGAGACGCCCAGGCCAGCGGCACGGCGGATAAAGGGCTCATAGACCTTGTCCCAGAAGCCGCGCGGCCACATGAAGGTCTTGTAGTAGAACCCGGCGGAAAACAGCATGTAGCCCGCGTCGTTCACCGCGCTAACGTCGAACCTGAGGCTCGGGAACCTGTTCTGCGAGGTGACCTCCAGCCCCTCCCAGATCTCCTGCACGGTGGCGCGGGTGTTCGGCTCGAACCGGCCCGGCCCGCGGCGGGTGCCGACAAGGGCGTTCGGCTCCTCGGACCCCGCACTGACGGGGCCGCGCGGGCGGTGATACTTGAAGGACCGGCCCATCAGGTGGACGCCATTGGCCAGCAGCGCCGAGGCAACCGTGTCGCCTGCCGCGCCCTGATAACGGCGGCCGTCGAAGGTGAAGCCGACGGGGCGCGAGGCATCCACCCGGCCACGGCCCGGAACGCGACAGGATCTCATGTGCGGTCCCCCTGCAGCGAGGAAAGATCGGGACGCGGGGCGCCCGCCTTGTAGGTCGTCAGGAAGCGGTCGCTGACCGTGTCGCGCACCGCGTTGAAGAAGCGCCCGCAGCCATGAAGGTGCCGCCAGCGCTCGTAGTGCGGCCCCTTCGGGTTGGAACGGATGAACAGGAAGTTCTCCCATTCCGCGTCGGTCTGGGACGAGGGATCGGCGGCGCGAACGACATGGGCCTGTCCGGCATAGGTGAACTCGACCTCGGGCAGGGTCTCGTCGCAATAAGGACAGTGGATCAGCAGCATGGGCGGCTCTCTCAGTGGGCCACGGCGGCGGCGGCGGCCTCGTCGATCAGCCGGCCGGTGCGGAAACGTTCGATGGTGAAGGGCGCGTTGATGCGGTGCGGCTCGTCCCTGGCGATGGTCCAGGCGAAGACATGGGCCGAGCCGGGCGTGGCCTTGAAGCCGCCCGTGCCCCAGCCGCAGTTGACGTAAAGCCCCGGCACCGGGGTCTTCGCGATGATGGGCGAGCGGTCGGGCGTCACGTCCACGATCCCGCCCCATTTCCGCAGCATCCGCATCCGGCTGAAGATCGGAAAGATCTCGGTGATGGCGGCGATCGTATGCTCGATCAGCGGCAGCCCGCCGCGCTGCGAATACGAGGTGTACTGGTCGGTGCCCGAGCCGATCACCAACTCGCCCTTGTCGGACTGGCTGATATAGGCATGGACCGCGTTCGACATGACGACGCAGGGGAAGATCGGCTTCACCGGCTCGGACACAAGCGCCTGCAGCGGGAAGCTTTCCAGCGGCAGCCGCACGCCCGCCGTTTCCATCACGACCGAGGTATGGCCGGCGGCCGAGACCGCGACCTTCTTCGCGCGGATGAAACCCTTGGCCGTCTCGACCCCCGTCACGCGACCATCGGGGCCGCGCCGGATCGCCGTCACGGGGCAGTTCTGGATGATGTCCACGCCCCGCGCCGCGGCCGCACGGGCATAGCCCCAGGCCACCGCGTCATGCCGCGCGGTCCCCGCGCGTTCCTGCAGCGCGCCGCCGACCACCGGATAGCGGGCGTTGCGCGAGATGTTCAGCGGCGGGCAGTATTCCTTGCATTCCTCGGCCGTCAGCCAGCGGTTGTCCACGCCGTTCAGCCGGTTCGAATGGATGTGGCGCTTGAAGCTCTGAACGTCGTGGACCGTGTGCGCCAGCATCAGCACGCCGCGCTTGGAATACATGACGTTATAGTTCAGCTCCTGGCTCAGATCCTCCCACAGGTCGACTGAATGGTCGTAAAGCCGGGCGCTTTCGTCATAAAGATAGTTCGAGCGGATGATCGTCGTGTTCCGCCCCGTGTTGCCACCGCCCAACCAGCCCTTGTCGATGACCGCGACATTGGTAATGCCGTGCTGCTTGGCGAGGTAATAGGCCGCCCCAAGCCCGTGGCCGCCCGCGCCCACGATCACCACGTCGTATTCGGCCCTTGGCTGGGCCTCGGGCCATTGCTCGGGCCAGTTTTTGTGGCCGGTCAGGCTGTGTTTCAGAAGGGATAAAGCATTGAAGCGCGCCATGGTCACACCGGCTCAGGAGGGCTGGCGGCAAAGCTACTTTGCGGGACCTGCGCACGGCGGTAGATTCGCGCCATCCCAGTTGAAGGATCGCGTCATGGCCCAGCCCCTGTCCCCGCTTCGCAAGCGCCTGAGGGTCGGCTTCATCCTGGCCGACCGCTTCACCCTGTCGGCCTTTGCCAATTTCGTGGACGTGCTGCGGCTTGCGGCGGACGAGGCCGACAAGTCGCGACCGATCCTGTGCGACTGGGCGGTGCTGTCGGACGACATGGCGCCGATCCGGTCCAGCTGCGGGGTGCGCGTCCAGCCCGACAGCCGCCTGCGCCACGCGGGACGGTTCGATTATCTCGTGGTCGTCGGCGGCCTAATCGGGGACGACGTGGCGCTGGGCAACGGGATAATGGACTACCTCCAGTCGGCGGCGGTCTCGGGAACGGCGTTGGTGGGGCTTTGCACCGGAGTCTTCATCCTACAGCAGGCAGGGTTGCTGAAGGGCTATCGCGCCTGCGTCAGCTGGTTCCACCACCAGGATTTCATCGATCGCTTCGAGGCCGTGACCCCCGTCGCCGACCAGATCTTCGTCGTGGACCGCGACCGCCTGACCTGTTCGGGCGGGCAGGGGGCGGCGCATCTGGCCGCGCATCTGGTTCAGCGCCACATCGGCAAGTCGGCCGCCACGAAAAGCCTCAACATCATGATGATCGAGGAGGCGCTGAGCGGCGAGCGCCCCCAGCCCGGCCAGCTTCTGGCGCAGCGGGCGACCGATCCTCTGGTCAAGCGGGCCGTCCTGAAGATGCAGCAGAACATAGAAGTCCCGAAGCCCATCGAGGACCTTGCCCGAGAACTTGGCGTCGGCCGCCGAACGCTGGAACGGCATTTCCTGTCCGACCTGCGGCAGTCGCCCCTGAAGATCTACGCCGAACTCCGGATCGAACGCGCCCTGCTGCGCCTGCGCAGCACAAGGGATTCCACGACCGAGATCGCGCTCGCCTGCGGCTTCTGCGACGCCCCGCACCTGACCCGCGTGCTGAAGGCCGAGCGCGGCATCACCCCGGCGCAGTACCGCAGGAGCTTTCCGATGGAAGCGGCAGGCCAAGCAATCGGGCGGGTTTGCTGAACCATCTCGAGCGCGGCCTGCTCGACCCTGTTCGTGCGGTTCGTCCAGCCCTGTCCGAAGTCTCCCGGCTGTCCAGCTTGCGGTGATATTTCAGCCGATCCTGCGCGAACCTGCGGATGACCTGTCGCGGGTTCATGGTGTCCGTCGCGCTTATGGTGATCGGGCCGACCGAGCCGCCTCACTTAGAGACGGTGCTTCAATTGCGGAATGCCGGTGCCCTACATCTTCTCGGCGGCAGTGGCAGGAACGACGAGTTGTTACTCACCTAGATTCCTAACGGCTCGATCCGCCGTGTACTGTAGCAAGGGCCGGAGGCAATACCGACCACGTACGAACGTGCGCGCTGTGCGAAATCAAGACTGGCGCACAACCTGCTATGCGCAGGCTGGACTGAGCGTGTCTACAAGGGGATTGTTCAGCGGACACTCCGTCCGCCATCTATGGATTGCCGCTGCCATTCACCGCAGGCTCAAGGTAACTGCGAAAGAGCTCGTCGCGTCGGCCTGGCAAGCGGAAAGGTGCCTCTCTGCTGCGACATTTGAATCAAGGTGCTGGTTGGAAAACAACCGACGCTGGCGTACAGGCCGATGCCATCGGTCATCATAGCCGCCCAAGTTTACTGCGTCCCCAAAGCGCATGTGCCATCCTGCTGTGCAATGAGGTTTGTCCTGCAGGCGCCTCTGCGACTCCGATGCGTCCGACCAACCTGATCGCCAAGCTGAACAGGAGAGCATGGCAAGCTCACGCGCTCTGGAATATCGCCGCGGCCTCCGGTGTCATCCATGGTTGGCTAGCGCGCCAGCCGCTCGCGCTCTCTCGGGGCGTCATGCCCGCACAGGCCTGGCCCGGCAGCCGCCCAGCAATCCCCCAAGGACGTGACTGCGGCCGAGTTGCCAATTGAAAAGGCGGTCCTTATCCAGAGTCTGGGCAATCTCTTCGAGGTGCGCCTCCCGTCAGCTGGCTTTGGGTGACCGAGCGCACCGCAGGCCGGCTAATTCCCGTGGACCCCGGAAATAGCAGCGTGCGAAGCGCCTACGAGTTCACGCTGCCGCCGATCACCAGTGGGACCCAGACGAAAGTGATGGGCTTTGCCTTCCATCCCCAGTTCGGCCAAGGGTCCGACCAGCCCTTCGTTTGCCTCACCTACATGGACGAGGCGCGCACCGATCCCTCGCGCTCGGACAAGGCCGACTCCTACTGCCGGACGTTCAACAAGGTCGTCCATCTCGATTACGATCAGGCGACGGGCAGGTTGTCGCACCTGATCGACGTGCTGACCGGCATTCCGGCCAACAACGACCAAAATTCGGGCCGGACGCGGAAGGCGCCGAGCAGTACGCCGGGCGCGACCTTGTCGGCAGGTCATCACCCTCAGGGCTGCTGGCCATAATGACACCCTTCCGGGCATCATAACCGTGACACAGGAAACCTCGCGCTCGCGGGCTTCGGCTCAGGCCCGGTCCAACTTCGGTCCAAGCGGCACGATGCCGGGCGGGTTAAGCGCCTTGATCGAGTAATAGCCGCGGTTGATGTGGTCGATGCTGACCGTGTCGCGCACGCCGGGCAGGGCGAGGAAGCGTTCCAGATAACTGATGAGCGCCGGATAGTCGGCCAGCCGGCGCAGGTTGCATTTGAAAAGGCCATGGTAGGCCGCGTCGAAGCGCACCAGCGTCACGAAGAGGCGGATGTCGGCCTCGGTCACCCGCTCGCCCGACAGGAAGGCGCGGTGGGCCGAGAAACGCGCCTCGAGCTCGTCCAGCGTGGCAAAAACGTCGTGGAAGGCTTCCTCATAGGCTTCCTGCGTAGTGGCGAAGCCCGCACGATAGACGCCGTTGTTCAGGCGCGGATAGATGCGGGCGTTCAGCGCCTCGATCTCGTCCCGCAGCTCGGCGGGATAGAGGTCGAGCGTCGGATCGGCCAGGTCGCCGAAGCCCTCGTTCATCATCCGCAGGATCTCGGCGGATTCATTGTTGACGATGGTGCGCCGCTGCTTGTCCCAGAGGACCGGCACCGTCGCCCGGCCCGAGACTTCGGGGGGATCGGCCCCGCTGTAGATCTGGTGCAGATAGTCGGCGCCGGTCAGCGGGTCAGGCGCGGTGAAGCGCCAGTCCTGGTCGCCCAACTCCGGCTCGACCCCAGAAACCGAGATCACGTCTTCCAGCTTCTTCAGCCTGCGCCCGATCAGCGTGCGCGAGGCTCAAGGGCAGATCAGCGCGACGTAAAGGTGATAGCGGCCGGCTTCGGCGGCAAAGCCGCCCTCGCCGGTCGGGCCAAGGCTGCCTTCGGGCGTCACCCAGTTGTGGAAGCTCGAGGTCTGGTGGACGAAGCCGCCCTTTTCATCCCTCGCCTGCACCGGCTGCCAGTCGGCACCCATTTTCCTTGCACGAGCATCTGTCTCTCCCTGTGGCTGGACCCGGCGCGAGAGCCGCCGGGCTTTGCGGTCAGCGGCTCGCGGCGTCGAGCCGCTCGCGGGCGGCTGCGGGCAGGTCCAAGCCTGCGGGGCCCATGATCTCGTCCGGTTGCGCCGTGCTGGTGGGGCTGGCAATGGGCGCGGTCAGCCGGGGCGCGACATCAGCCAAGCCAGCGCGACCTGAACCTGCGGGGCGCCCACCTCCCCGGATACGACGCGCAGCGCCGTCAGGATACGCTGGCCGCGGTCATTGAAGTAGCCCTCGAGGAAGTCCTTGCGGCTGCTGCCCTCAAGATCGGCCGTGCTGCGGTATTTCCCGGTCAGGAAGCCGCTCGCCAGCGAGAAATAGCTAGCGGCGCCAAGCGCTTCCGACTGGATGACGGGCAGCAGCGACTGCTCGAAGTCCTTGCGGTCGTAAAGGTTGTAGGCGGGCTGGACGATCTCGCAGCGGGGCAGGCCCGTGGCCCTTGCGGTATCCAGCGCGGCCTGCAGGCGCCCGGCCGAGTGGTTCGAGGCGCCGATCGCGCAGACCTTGCCCGCCTCGACCAGCCGGGAAAAGGCGCCCAGAGTTTCCTTGAAGGGCACGCTCTCGTCGTCCACATGGGCGAAACAGACGTCCACATGACCGGTCCGCAGGCGGCGCAGCGAGTCATCCAGCGCTGTCCCGATGTTGGCCGCCGACAGGCCTGAGCGCCGGTCCACATGCCGACCTTGGTCATCAGGACCACGTCGTCGCGGCGTCTGCGAGATGTTGCGGATCTCGGTGCCGAGCCTGTCGAGTTCCTCGATCAGCACCCGCAGCCGGTCGTGATGGGCCCGGCCCGCCTCGGTCGGGGAAACCGAGCGCGTGGTGCGGTTCAGCAGCCGCACGCCCAGTTCCGCCTCGAGGCGCGAGACCAGCTTCGACGCCTGGCCCGAGCTGGTGCCGAGCATCTGCGCCGCTGGTGAAGCTGCCCGCCTCCATCACCGAGAGGAACATCCGGTCGCAATCCAGTCGGTTCATGTTTCCTCGACCCGATGCCCGAACCCCTGCCTCATCATTGCCGAACTCAGCGGAAGGGGAAAACCCCGGCGGCTCTGGCCCCTTAGCGATCCCTGCGCTGCCATGCGTCGCGTGAAGGGGCTATGTGTCCGCTGCTTCCTTCCGCAGCTCTGCCAGGTACCGGCGGTCGTCCATCGTGGACAGCAGCACCGCGATCACGATGCCCGCGCCTGCGCCCAGAAGCGTGTCCAAGACACGCTCGGGGACCAGGGCGGGCCCCGCCCCCTGGGGCGCGGCCAGATGGGTCATCAGCAGCGCCATGGGCGTGACGAGGATCTGGCCGAAGGCATAGTTGATGCCGATCACCATCTCGGTGGCGACCTGAAGCAGGATCAGGACCGCGATCAGGGTCCAGACGGACGGATCCTGCACCAGCAGCACCCAGGCCAGCAGAGAGCCGACAACCGTCCCCGCCATGCGCTGCAGTGCGCGGTTCATGGTGATGTGCAGATGCGCCCCCTGCATCACCGCCAGGGCCCCCATCGCCGCCCAGGCGGGATGGTCGGCCCCGAGGACATGGCCGAGGAAGACGGCGATCCCGGCGGCGATGCTGCTGCGGGCGGCTGCGGCCAGGCGGTGGCTCAGAGGGCGGACCGGCTCGGCAGGAAGGGGGTGGTCCGGTGTCGGATGATGGCGGAAGGCCTCGGTCACGGTGCAGACCAGCAGGGCCAGGGCCGCGACGGTGGCCGTCGCCAGGACCCGCTCGACGACCTCCGGGCCCGTCAGTCCTCCGGCTGACATCGAGGCGCCGGCGGCGAAGACGAAGATCAGCGGACCCGGCGCGCCGAACCTGCCCGTGACCGCCACGAACAGGAAAACCCCGCAAGAAACTGCCAGCAGCAGCAGTTGCAGGGCGACAGGGGCGCCCATCCATGCCGCGCCGGACATGACCAGCACCGCAAGCACCTGCCAGATGCCGCACAGAAGCACGATCCGGTTCCGCCTGCGGGCAGGCGCAAAGCGCCCGAACAGCGCCACGAGCGCCCCCAGCGAGGCAAAGCCGATCAGATGCGACCAGGGCGAGAGATGGAACAGCGGCAGGGCGATCGCCGAGGTGATCGCGGCCTGCAGTCCTGCCAGCGCCGAGTTGCGCAGCGAGGGCTGCCGCGCCAGCGCCGCGCTGTCCCGCAGCTGGTCAGGATGCAGAAGATGGCGCGCGGCATCGCGGCGCCTGGCCCGGGCCGTGACCGCCCGGCTGCCGGATCGGTCAGTCCTCATGGGGTATTACCGCCTTGTCCTCCGCGGCAAGGGCGGTCATGCGGTGATCGATTTTGTCAAGGCAATCCAGCATCCGGGCGATCTCTTCGTCCGAAAGATCGCACAGGACCGCCTCTTCGGCGCGAGCCAGTTCCTTGCGGATCAGGCAGACCCGGCGCTCGCCCTGGGATGTGAGATGGATCAGGCGCGCCCGGCCGTCGCTTTCGTCCCGGCGCCGCTCGATCAGCCCTTCGCGTTCCAGGATATCAAGGACGCGCACGAGGCTGGACCCATCCACCCCGACAAGGCCGGCCAGTTCTTTCTGGGTGATGCCGCCCCCGGTCTCGTTGAGATGGACCAGCGGAACCCAGGTGGCATCGGTCAGTCCCGCGGCGGACAATTCGGCCTCCATCGTGCGGCGCCAGCGCCTTCCGAGCAGGGAGAAGCGGAAACCGAAGCGCGAGCGAGAAGAGGATGCAGGATGTGTCATCGGAAGCATGTAGGAGTAGGTGATTTGTATTGCAATACAAATCATCTGCCGCCGTGATCGTGGCTCAGCCTGTGTTCCTGCTGCCCTCAAGCGCCGCCGGACCGGTGCTGATGCAGCGGCAGCCAACATCCGGCCTGGGTCTGCCGGGCGCCGCGTGCTGCAGATCCGCCGCCCGATGGAGACGAATTCTGAAACATCTCGCCAAGGTGCAGCGGTTGCCCGCTCATGCGGATGCTTCCCTCAACCAACCTTTACCGCACGTTCCGCTTCCGCCACGACGCCCTTGGTATCTGACCAGATCATGCGCAGCGTACCGCCTTGGCGGGCCGCAAAGGTGAACTCGATATAGGGATTCTGCGAGATCGCGGTTTCGGGCAGCCATTCCATCAGCAGCGCGTCGTCGAGCGTCGCGGTGAAGCCGGTCAGAAGGTCCTCCGGGATCGGCTCACCTTCGGCATCCAGCCGAAAGCCGCTTTCCATAACGTGAACCACTTGGGTACGGACGCGGACGACCTCTCCCGGTGCCGGGGCCTCGTTGCTGATCCAGATACGGGGGGGACGGGCCATGACTGTCTCCTACAGGCCGCAGCCGCCGGCCGCGACGGTGATGTCCTGCCGGGCCATCAGCACACGGCCATCGCTCATGCGGGCATAGGCCCGGATCGGCATCGACTGGATCAGCCGCACCCGCACCGCGACATCGGCCGACCCGGTCGCAGCGGTGAAGCGGAAGCGGCAGGCCAAGGGCTTTGGGTTCAGATCGGCGATCAGGATGATTTCCTCGCACCACGAGGCTTCCGTGATCGGCTCGGTGACATGAACGCGGACCGGCACGGCGGCGGGGTTGTCGCCGAGGGCGGGCAGATCAAGTGTCAGCCCTTCGGCCAGCGGCTCGGCCCCGTCTGCAAATTCGGCGGCAAGGCGGTCCGCTTCGGCCGAGTCGGGCTGCGGCATCGCCAGCGAGGACTGCGCCCGTGCAGGCGCGGGGCAAAGCCCCAGCGCAGCGATACCGGCAAGCGAAGCGCCCCCTGCCAGAAGGCGCCGCCGGTCGGGGTCAGACACGGACAAAGTCATCGAACATCCCGTTGATCCAGCCAAAGTCTTCTTCCATCAGGTCGGGGGTACGGACGTCGATATCAATCTGCGTCCGGTGCACGAGGTCGTCAGCCCCGACCTCATAGGCGAACTCGACCAAGATGGCCTCGCGCGGGTCGCCGTTCACCAGCATGTAGCACAGGTTGTCGGGCAGCCGCGCCACGACCTCCTCGCCGCGCACGCGCTCGCCGATGTTCCTTGCCACGATCTTGCCGATGCAGTTCGCGACATGGGCGCTTTTCGGGTAATGCCCGAAATGGGGCGAGATCGGGCCCATGCTGTCGCCCACGATACAGACGCTGTCGTCGGCATTGGCGTGGTAAAGCCGCGGGTTCATATCGGCCCAGCCGGTGGATTTCCCTTCGGCATCGCGGCCGATCAGGTCGGCGTGGAAGACCATGTCGGATGCCTTGTGCGGCGGCATGAAGGTGGCGTCGTCGAAGCCGAAGTCGCCCGCCTCGGTCATGATCCGCTTGTTGAAGGGATCGACCTCCTTCACCTTCGCATTCGGCACATGGGTGATGATGTCGGGGTAAAGCTCCTGGAACGCCGTGCGGTAGCCCTCGCCGATGGGGGCGACCTGGGGCTTGGGATCAAGGATCACGATCTTCGCCGGAATGTTGTTGGTCTTGAAGTGCCAGGCCATCAGGCAGGCGCGTTCGTAAGGCGAGAACGGACAGCGGTGGGGCGGCGGGGGCAGGGTTATCACGATGGTGCCGCCCTTGAAGCTGCGAACCCTGTCCTTCAGCCCCAGCATCTGCCCCTGCGGGATATAGGCCGAGGCGTAATGCGCGCGGGTATGGCCGATCGCCGTCTGGTCGCCGCTGAACCAGGCGTCCCAGGCATCGCGGATGCCGCCCGACAGGATCAGGTAGTCGTAGTCCACCGCGCCTTTCGAGGTGCGGACGACCTTGCGGTCGCGCTCGATCCCCGTGACGTCGCACTGGACAAGGGTATAGCCGTACCTGTTGGCGGGCCGCTGCATGTCATGGACAAGGAAGCCCGTGTCCACCACGTCGATCAGCCACTTGTGGGAAAACGGCGCGGACCGGAAGAAGGGGGTTGCGCTCCAGCAGGATCACCTTGGGCTCGGGCAGTTCGGCCTTGAGGTAGCGGGCCGCGGTCAGTCCGCCCCAGCCGCCACCGCAGATGATAATGCGTGGGTTCTTTCCGCTCCGCGGCTTGAGGATGGTGTCGCCCGTCAGCGCGGCGGACGCGGCAAGAGCGGGCGAGATGCCGGCCAGCGCGCCGCCCACGGCAAGGCCGGGCGCGGCCGTGAGAAGGGTGCGGCGGCGGATCTTCATGTCGTGGCTCCTGCGGAAGTGGGTTGGGGAAAAGGCGACAGCGCCACCAAGGCCCCTGCGGCGATGCCGGCAAGGGCAACGATGCTGCCCAGTGAAAGGGTTGAAACACCCGAAAGCCCTTGGCCGATGGAACAGCCAAGGGGTAGGACGCCCCCGAAGCCCATCAGGACGCCGCCCGCGATGGCGCGCAGCATCTGGCGGAGTGAGCTGAAGCTTTCCGGATGGAAGCTGCAGGTCAGGATCGCCGTGTTGAAAGCATCGTCCAGAGCAGGCTTTCGCCCATCGGTCCGACAAAGCTGATCGAGGTCAGGGGCCTCGGGTCGAAAGGATCGTCGGTGGCAAAGGTGATCCACCAGCCGCCCGCCACGGTCAGTCCGATGACTGCCGCCATTACCTCCTCGCGCGGGCTGCGGCGCAGCAGGGGCAGGGCGAACCAGCCAAGCAGCAGGGCAGGGAGAGCAACCGACAGCAGAAGGGGAAAAACAGTTCCCGCGTCGGCAAGAAGCTGCGGCAGGGACGAAGCGGCAGGCGCCTGCCCCAGTTGCTGCACCACCGCGCGCAGGGGCGCCAGCACCTCGGTCAGCGTGGTCTGTGCCCCGAGGCCGAGACAGAGCAGCACAGGAAGCGCGCGTAGGTTGCCCCCGCCAGCAGCACCAGCGGGCGCGCATCGCAGGCATTGGCAAGCCCCATGCCGATTCCGAAGATCACGCCCCCCGCCAGCATGGAGGGTCAGGGATTGTTCGCCCTCAACGGCATCCCGGCACTCAGGTCCGTGCCGCCCGCAAGGTTCAGCGCCTGCGTCGCCAGCAGCGCCACCAGCATGGCCAGGCCGAAGGCCAGCAGCGCCGACAGGTCGCCGCCGGGCCGCAGACCCCTGAGGCCGCGTAGCAGGCAGAAGCCGCCGGCCCTTGCCGCCGCGCCGAAGATCACGCCGAGGACCCGGCCCGGCAGCACTGCGTTCATGCCGTGCCCCAGACGTCGGCACAGATCGAGGCATACCAGCCCGCGCCATAATCCGCCTCGGCCTGCCGGAACCCGGGGCCCGCCTCCAGCGGGCTGACCCCGCCGGAACCCTCGACTTCAATCACCTTCTCGCCCTCGGCGCGGTACACGCCCGCGACCGAGATGCCATAGCCCGGGCCGACCAGGCTGTAGCAGGTGTTGGCAAAGCTCGCGGGCGGCGGTTCCTGCCCGGCCAGGTCGGCGGCAATGGCTGCCGCCGCGACCTTGGCCTGGGCGTTGGCGCAGAAGCCCGACTTGGGCATCGGCGCTGCGATGGTGGCGTCGCCCAGGACATGAACCCCCGGAACCCGCGCGGATTCGAAGCGGTCCGCCCGCACCGGCACCCAGCCCGTTTCATCGGTGACGCCCGCGCGGTCCGCGATCAGACCGGCCCTTTGCGGCGGGATCATGTTCAGCACGTCGGCCTTGTGGCGGGTGCCGAAGGCGGTGACGGCTTCGCGGGCCCCTGCGTCCACCTCGACCACCAGCCCGTCGTCGGACTGGCCGATCCATTCGATCATGTCGCCGTAAAGCGCCTGCCAGCCCTGCTGGAACAGCGCCTGCTTGGAAAACCTGTCCTGCGAATCCAGGATGAGGACCTTGGACCGCGGCTTGTGGGTCCTGAGGTAATGCGCAACCATGCTGGCCCGCTCATAGGGGCCGGGCGGGCAGCGAAAGGCGCCCTGCGGCACGACGATGGCAAAGGTGCCGCCATCCTCCATCTCCTCGAGCTGTCTGCGCAGAAGCTGCGTCTGAGGTCCCGCCTTCCAGGCATGGGGCGCAAGCTCCGCTGCCGCCTGATCATAGCCCGCCAGTTCGCCCCAACGGAAGTCGATGCCGGGCGACAGCACCAGCCGGTCCCAGTCCAGCCGTGTGCGGTCCGCCAGCGTGAGCGTGCGGGCCGAGCCGTCCACGTCCTCGGCCAAGGCATGGACCACCTCGACCCCCGCCGCACGCAAGCCGTCATAGCCATGCGTAATGCTGTCCCAGTCCCGCAATCCGCCCAGGTAAAGGTTCGAGAAGGGGCAGGTCACGAACCGCTCCTGCGGCTCGACCAAGGTGATCCGCAGCTCCGGGTTCAGCCGCCGCAGATACCGTGCTGCCGTCGCCCCGCCGAAACCCCCGCCGACCACCACCACGCGGGCCGCCCCCTGCGCCCGCACGATCCCGGGCAGCGCCATCGCGCCCATGCCCGCACCCATCCCCAGAAGCACGTCCCGCCGCATCGTCATCTTCATTGCCCGATCTCCGCGAACCAGCGGGCGAGCGCCCGGATCTCGGCCTCGTCATAGCCCTTCATCAGCCGCGGCATGACCGTGGCACTCGGATCGGTGCCGTCCCGGAAGGCCAGCATCCGCTTGACCGCGTCTGCCTCGGGCAGCCCGGCAATCGAGGGAATGGCCCCTGGCGACCGGCCGTCTGGCCCATGGCAATTCGCGCAGGGACCGGCGAGCACCTGCACGGCCGCAGGATCGAGGTCCTGCGCATGAGCGGCCCCCAGCCCGGCGGCAAGGGGGATGATGGAAAGAAGACGGATCATGCCTCGGCCTTCCGCTTGGTGATGGTTCGTTCGTCGAAGCCCGAGCGGTCGCAGGGCGCGCGGCCGAAGCTGAGATCGGGCAGGATCAGCGCCACGATCCCGGCCGTCGTACAAACCGCGGAACCCGGCAGCAGATGCGCGCCGAAGACCTCGCCCTCCGTGTCCACGTTCGAAATGTGAAGGTGCCGGTGGTGCCGGTCCATCGTGCCCGCCAGGGAAACGATCTCGGACCGCCCTTCGTAAAGCCTGCCGCAGTTCACATCGGCATGCCCGATATTCGCTGACCGGAGGCGGCCCGCGCAGGTCACAACGGTCATGGCTTCGTTGCCGGTATCCGGCTGAAGGCACCGGAGACCGGCGATTAGTTCGTCGCCGGGCAACAGGCGCACGGCGGCGAAGACGCCGCCAGAGTGCATGACCTGCGTATCGCCAAATGATGATGAGGACCGGGAGGTCACGCGAACTCGCCCTGCAGATGACTGAACCAGGCAGCCCCACCGGGGCATGAGACATTCAAGGTGCATCCGCAGCCTTTGTCTGTTCTTGCTCCCCCCCTTGGCGGCTTGTCAATCGAACCGGGGCAGAGGGCCGACCATGGGCCGGGGCGGCCTGAGGCGATGGCCAACGCAGCCCTAGCTTCCTCGTCGACGGCCGAAACTTGGCCGCGCCCCTGTCCGAGGAGCCCCGCCTTCTTCCAACAGAGCCGCAACTTTGCCGAGCGGCTGAAGAACGTCTGCGTTGCGCTGATGGTCACCGATCGTCACCTGCCTTATGAGACAGAGATCGAAGACGCGTTCAAAGGCGTGACGATAGCCGTCGCCGAAGGCGGTTTCAGAATCCTCGAGGCGTCAAATGAATGGCTGCTGTCGCCCTTCGGGCTGTTTGAGGGGCCGAAAGTAATGGCGAAGATCCCGACCTTCCGCGTCGACAAGCTCCTGTCCTCCATGGGCTATGGCTCGCGCAAGGAAGTGGCGCAACTGGCCAGGGCGGGCGCCATCACTCTGGACGCTGCCGCCCTTCTGGACGTCACCCGACGCATTCCGGTCACGCCGGATCTGCCGACCCGCATGAAGATCAACGGCGAGGCGCTCGATCCCCTTCCTGGCATGGTCATCCTTTTGAACAAGCCTCTGGGCATGACCTGTTCGCACAAGGAAAACGGCGCACTCGTCTATGACCTCCTGCCGGAGCGCTGGAAACGGCGGGATCCGGCGATCTCGACCATTGGCCGTCTGGACAAGCAGACGTCCGGTCTTCTGTTGCTGACCGACGATGGCGACCTGCTGCACCGTGTGATCAGCCCCAGGCGCTGCATCAGGAAGACATATCGCGCCAGGCTGGCCCGCCCGCTCGATGGCACCGAAGCCGAGATGTTTGCTTCGGGCAATCTGATCCTGCAGGGCGAGGACAAGCCCCTTGCTCCTGCCGAACTGGAGGTGGTCTCGGAAACCGAAGCCCTGCTCAGTATCACCGAGGGCCGATACCATCAGGTGCGCCGCATGTTTGCTGCCAGCGGCAACCATGTCGAGGAACTGCACCGCGAACGCCTGGGCGGTCTGTCCCTGCCTGACGACCTCGGGCCCGGTCAGTGGACCCTGCTGAACGAAGAAGAGATCGCCCTGATCTTTGAACAGTCCGAGAGCGGCGTGATCTCGGCATGAAAGGATGAACGACATCCATCTGCGCGGAGGACATGCCGACGGTTTCTTTCTGCATCTTCTGAGGGCAGAGCCATCCGGCTTGCGGCCATCTTGGACGTCCGGCCGGAGCAATCTGACGGCAGCCAATTCGTCCATCGCGCCACGTCGTCTCAGGCGATTGACCCTAAGGGAAACGCCCTGATTTGAACGCTTGAAGCACGTTTTTCCTTTTCCTGGTTCAGCGGGAAATTGGAACTGAGATCGCATCTTGTCAGCCTAGGACAAGCTCGCCGGTATCGAATCTTGCCGGCGACAATGCGCGGTCGAGCACGACGTCACAATCGGCGTGATAGGGCCGAAATCATGCTTGGCAGGCTGAACAGCAGGCGCGACAACCTCTTGGATGCACTAGCCAAATTCTTATTAAATATTGATTAGTATGTAGAAATTTGTTCCAGATGACGGATCACGATCGCTTGGAAACCTGCCGTTTTCTTGACACGCGCACGCCTGTTGAACCTAAAACGTTCAGCCGGCAAATTGCGGGATGCATTCAGGTCGGCATGCATTGTCATGCCTCAGGCGTCACAGACGAATGTGTCCGAGCTCTTGCGGTTGGTCTTGCTCTCATAACCGCAGCCGGCGCCCGTGTGCTGTCAGACGAATGCGAACTCGTCTCAGTGTTTGCGGCGAGACGAGCCTTCAGGCGAAACCGAGTTGGCGCCACTCGACGAGGGCGGCGGTGCGATTGTCCTTGAAGTGTTGGCGTCGGGGGAGGCTGCGATCCTGATTGAAGTGGTTGGAGACGGAGGCATGGACGGCGGCGAAGATCTGAAGCGTTTTCATCCGCCGGAAGCGTATCATGGCACGTTCTCGTCGCCGGAACGGCAGGTGCGAGTTCTCGACCCGATTGTTCGCGTGCCGTGCCGAGTACTGCCGGGCGCCTGCGCCGAGTTCCCGAAGAGCGGCCCCGTAAGAGCGCAGCCGGTCGGTGACGATCTGCTCAGGGCGCCCGTACCGGCGCATCAGCTTCCCAAGGAACTTCAACGCAGCCTTGCAATCCCGGGTCTTTGTCACCACGGATTCGAGCACCTCCCCCTCATGATCGACGGCGCGCCAGAGATAATGCTGGATGCAGTTGATCTTCACGAAGACCTCGTCGAAGTGCCACCTCCATTGTGGACCGAAGCGCATGGCGGAGGCTCGCTTCCTGCGGATCTCGGCGGCGAACAGCGGGCCGAACCTGTGCCACCAGAAACGCACCGCTTCGTGGGTGGCCTCGATGCCCCGCTCGTGGAGCAGGTCCTCGACATTGCGCAGCGAGAGTGGGAAGCGGACATAGAGCATCACGGCCAGCCGGATGATCTCGGGAGACGTCTTGAAGTACCGGAAGGGTGAGCGCTGGGTCATGCCGGAAAGGTAGGGGACTGGTGTTACCAGCCGGGCAAGCCGAGTTTTTCTGTCCACTTAACCTTCTTGGCTTACGAAAGACATAACGGTCTCGATGGGTCGGCGTCCCATGTTGCGATAGCCGAGATGCGGCCGTTCGGTGTTGTAGCGGACAAGCCAGGCACCGAGATCGGCCTGCAGTGCCTCGACGCCATCGTAGAAGTTGTCCCGCATGGCCACGCGGAAGAATTCATCCAGCACGGTGCCGTTGAAGCGTTCGACGAAGCCATTGGTGCGGGGCGTTCGGACCTTGGTGCGGCGATGCTCGATACCGTTGAGGTCGAGATAAAGTTCATACGGATGCCG
>NZ_FNGE01000010.1 GCF_900102885.1 Paracoccus chinensis
TCCGGCGGCGTGGTTTGCGGGTGGCTCTTGTGGATCGGTGGCAGGTCCTTCAGCCCCTCGAAGCCCTGCGTCTGGAACCGCCGCTTCCATTCGTAAAAGCTGGTCCGATCCAGGCCGCGCTGCCGACAGGCCTCGGCGACGTTCCCCAGTTCCTTTGCCAGTTCCAGCACGCTCAGACGCTGCTGCGCCAGCTTCGTGCCCGCGTCACGCTTCTGCGGCTCCGCCGTGGTGGATGTGCGTCCCATGCCCTGATCCTCCCTTCCCTGAATAACACGGAAAGAAGGTTAAGTGGACACATAAAGGGCGGCGAGAGGGCGCGCCGCCTGAACTCATCTGGTTGAGCCGGGCCCTCAGCTTTTGCCGCCGCGATTGCTGTCGCTGCCGTTGCGCCGGATCTCGTCGCTCTGGGCCTGATCAGGACGGCCTTGGTCGGGGGTTGCTGCCCGGTCCACCGCGTTGCCGCTGCTCGTCGTCCTTCTGATCTTTCTTCTGACCGGACGGCTGCTGATTTTCTGCCATTGGCTTCCTCCTACGAGACGCACGCCAGGATTGCTGCGCAGACAGGGGGAACGTGCTGCAGGGGCTTCGGTTGCCCTGCTTGGTTGGTTCGGGAGACTGATCGCACGAGCCCTGCCCTGACCCGCAGCGGCAACAGCGCTCAACTATACCGCTTCAGCCAATCCCGCTGGATGGCATCGACCCGGTTTGGCAGCGTCGCGTCATACTGCTTGAGCGCCCGGTTCATCCCCTCCTGCGCTGCCGCAATCACCTCGGCGTTGCCGGTGCCACTTACGTTGATGTTGAAGGTGGCGCCGCTCATGCCACCGCTCAGCTTGTAGTTCGGGATCACCGCCCTGCCGAGCCGGGAGACGATGATCTCTGGTCCCGTCTCGTCCACGACATAGGCGTGCCCAGGATCAACCGGCCTACTGGCCGCACGGAAGCCGTCAAGATGTTGGACAGCATGGCGCCGAACCCGCCAGCGTTCCCGTCTTGAGGGCTGAACACGGACTGCAGCGCGTCACGGATTCCGCTGTTCAGGATGTCGGCCGCGATGCCCTGGAAAACGTTGGCAAGCCCCTCGCGCAGGCTCTCGCCCTGCAGCAGCGCCCCAGACATAGCGCTGGCGATGCGGTTGATGGCGTCATCGAATCGCCGCTGGCTGAACTCGGCCCGCTCCAGCTCGCCGGTTAGGTGCCCGATCTGCGCCGCCTGCGCCTCGATCTGGGCGTTCAGCGTCTTGTTGACTGGAAGGCTGCGCTTCTTGGCCTCGTCCAGCAGTTCCCAGCGGGCAGTCGCGGCCTCCTCGCCGGACTTGCCCAGCAGTTCGATCTGGCGCTGCAGGGCGATGGCGTCGCGCTCGATACTCTCGAAGAAGGGCCGCAATCGCGGCTGTCAGGCGCGCTTCTTCCCGCAGGGTTTGCTCATACTGCGAGAGTTCACGCTGCAGTCCGGTGATGTTCCCGTCATTCGGGTTGAAGGTCGTTTGCAGTTCCGCCTGTCGCTCGGCCACCTTCCCCGCGATGGCCGCGTCCGCTGCAGAGTTGCCTGCCTTCAGCGCCGCCGACTGCGCCGCGGGCCCGACGTTGCCGACGGACAGCGCGTTGATGGCGCCTTGGAGCGCCGACACGCCCCCTGCAGCGTCTCGCAGGTAGTCCACCTCATCAGCCAGCGCGGCCCTGTCAAAAGCGCTGCTGGAGGCCGCGGCGCCGATCTCCTAGATGGCAAGCCCGGCGCGTGCTGCCTCCCCGGCTGGCTTGGCCAGTTCAGCATTCACGTCCTAGCCGCTGCGCACCGCGTCGTTGAGGATCGTGACCAGATCCACCATCAGCTGGTTGCGCTGCGACTGGTCGGTCGTGCTGTTGAGTTGGCTGATGATGTCCGCCAGCCGCACGGCCTCATCTATCGCCAGCCCGACCTGTCTTGAATGTCCTCAGTGCAGCTTGCTCAGGACGCCAGCGTTTGCCTTTGCAAAGGTGGCCCTTCCGTGGCGCCTTGGATACCGCAGCGACAAGGCCCCTGCCCTACGCGGACTTCATTCCAAATGCGCAACAGGTCGTGAGGAACGCTCGCTGGCCCTGGAACGCGCGGTGGCCGATGACGATCATCGACTGCCCAGAAAACACTGCTCACCTGCTGCCGAGGCACACATGCTCAACGATCCCCGCTCTCACGGCCTCTGGGAAAGAACCGCCCCTGCTGCGCCCGCCACCCGCATGCTCGACCAGGATGTTTCCGCCGACGTGGTCATTGTCGGCGCGGGCTACACCGGCCTTTCGACGGCGCTGCACTTGGCCGAGAAGGGCGTGGACGCCGTGGTGCTGGAGGCGGTCGAGATCGGCTTCGGCGGCGCCGGGCGCAACGTGGGGCTGGTCAACGCGGGCATGTGGGTGATGCCCGAGGAACTGGTCCGCACGCTGGGGCCGGAGCACGGCAACCGGCTGATCGACTTCCTGGGCGAGGGGCCGTCCCATGTCTGGGACATCGTGCACCGCTACGACATCGACTGCGAGGCGAACCATGTCGGCACCCTTCACGCGGGCGTCGGCAAGGCCGGGCTTGCGGAACTGGCCGAGCGCGAGCGCCAGTGGCGCAGCCGCGGCGCCCCGGTCGAGCTGCTCGACCGCGAGGCGACGGCGGCGATTATGGGAACCACCGCCTATGCGGGGGCGCTGCTGGACCGCAGGGCGGGCACCATTCAGCCGCTCGCCTATGCGCGGGGCCTTGCTCGGGCCGCCATCGGCAACGGCGCGCGCATCTTCACCTCTTCGCCCGTGACCAACCTTCAGCGTGACGGCGCGGGCTGGCGGCTGGTGACGCCGCAGGGCAGCGCGCGGGCGCCGCGCGTGGTCTTTGCCACCGATGCCTATACCCGCCACCTGATGCAGGACATCTGCCGGCAGCAGGTCTTCCTGCCCTACTTCAACTTTGCCACCCGCCCCTTGCCCGACGAGGTCGTCCGCAGCATCCTGCCCGCACGCCAAGGTGTCTGGGACACCAAGGAGGTCCTGTCCTCCTTCCGCTTCGACCGGCAGAACCGCCTCGTCTTCGGCTCGGTCGGGGCACTGCGGAACACCGGGACGGCCGTCCACCGGGCTTGGGCGCGGCGCGCGCTGCGGCGGATCTACCCGCAGATCGCCTCGGTCGAGTTCGAGGCGGAATGGTATGGCACCATTGGCATGACCCGCGACAACCTTCCGCGCTTTCACAGGCTGGACGAGGGCGTCTTCAGCTTCTGCGGCTACAACGGGCGCGGCATCGCGCCGGGCACGGCCTTCGGCCGCTTCATGGCCGCCTGGCTGCGGGGCGAGCAGACGGACGCCGATCTGCCGCTGCAACCGACCGCGCCCCGGCCAATCCGCTTCGCGGGGATGCGCTCGGCTTGGTACGAGGCCGGGGCGCAGGTGGTTCACCTGGCCGACGCGCGGATCTGAGACGCGGCCGGTCAGCCGTTCGCACTCGGTGCGCCCTGCCCGACCTGCCGGGTGATCCATGCGGTGAAGCCTTGCGGCAGGGGGTCCGAACTGCGTTCCTCGGCCACGACGATCCAATAGCCCTGGTCGGTATCCAGCGGCTCGCCCGCGACGACCTTCAGGTCGCCCTGGGCGACCTCGCGCTCGATCAGGTAGCTGGGCAGCAGGGCGGCGCCCATCCCGGCCGTTGCCGCCTCGATCAGCAGCGAGAACTGGTCGAAGCGGTGCCCCCGGAAGCCGTCGGTCATATCCCCGCCGTTGGCCGCAAGCCATTGCGGCCACAGCATCGGCCGGGAGTCGAGATGCAGCAGCGGGATCGTCCCGGGCAGGGTCGCGCCGTCCTCAAGCAACCCCGGCGCGACGACGGCCAGCACCGTCTCGGTGCACAGGAAGCTGCAGGTTGCCCCCGGCCAGACCGGCTTGCCGTAATGGATGGCGACATCCACCCCAGCCTCGGTCAGGTCGAAGCTGCCCGAACGCGAGATCACCGTCGCCTGCATTCCCGAATGGGCGGCAAGGAAGTCGGGCAGGCGCGGCATCAGCCAGCGGCTGCCGAAGGTGGGCAGCGTGGCGATGGTCAGGTGCCCGGTCACGTCGCGGGCGCTGGCCGCGCGCAGGGTCAGGTGCTCGACATCCGACAGCAGGCGTTCGATTTCGGGGCGCAGGCGCTCGCCCAGACTGGATAGCACGACGCGCTGGCGCACGCGTTGGAACAGCGCCACGCCCAGCTGCGCCTCGAGATCCTTGATCTGCCGGCTCACCGCGCTTTGCGTCAGGTTCAACTCGACGGCGGCGCGGGTGAAGCTGCCGTGCCGCGCCGCAGCCTCGAAGGCCTGCAGGGCGGTCAGGTCGGGCATCATGCTGCGGCTCAACTTCATTCCGGACTCGCATCAACCAAGTATCAAACAGCGCGTTTCACGCCCCGCTTGCCGCGCTATGCAGATGAAGCAACCTTCTGACAAGCACAGGGGCATGTCGTGACCCGCACCGGCAAAGTTTCCTCGGACAGCATCCGCGCCCGGTTCTCCGCCGCCATGTCGGCCATGTACCGCGAGGAAGTGCCCGCCTATGGCACGCTCATGGCGCTGGTCGCGCAGGTAAATGCCGAGGTGCTGGAGCGCGATCCGCAATTCGCCGCCGATCTCGCCGAGACGGACCAGCTCGATCGCATCTCGGAAGAACGGCACGGGGCCATCCGCGTCGGCACCGCACAGGAGCTTGCAACGATCCGGCGCCTTTTCGCGGTCATGGGGATGTATCCCGTTGGCTATTACGACCTCAGCGAGGCGGGCGTTCCCGTCCACTCCACCGCCATCCGCCCGGTGGGCGAGGCCGCGCTGCGGGCCAACCCCTTCCGCGTCTTCACCTCGCTGCTGCGGCTGGACCTGATCGCGGACGCGGGCCTGCGCGCCCGGGCCGAGCAGATCCTGACCAGGCGCGAGATATTCACCCCCGGATGCCTTGAACTGATCGGGAAGGCCGAGGCCGAGGGCGGGCTGGACGAAGCCAACGCGGCCCGCTTCGTGGCCGAGGCGCTGGAAACCTTTCGCTGGCATTCGGACGCGCTGGTGTCGGCCGATCTCTACAAGCGGTTGCATGACGCCCACCGCCTGATCGCGGACGTGGTGTCGTTCCGGGGTCCGCATATCAACCACCTGACGCCGCGCACGCTGGACATCGACGCCGTGCAGGACCGGATGCCCGCGCATGGCATCAAGCCCAAGGCCGTCATCGAGGGACCGCCCCCGCGCCGTTGCCCGATCCTGCTGCGCCAGACCTCGTTCAAGGCGCTTCAGGAAAGCGTCAGCTTCCCCGGCGAGACCGCCGTGGCCGGGTCGCACACCGCCCGCTTCGGCGAGATCGAGGCGCGCGGCATCGCGCTGACGCCCAAGGGACGCGCGCTTTACGACCGGCTGCTGGCCGAGGTCCGCACCCGCATCGTGCCCGCTGCCGAGGGCTCGAACGCGGGTGAATACATGCAGGTGCTGGCCGAAGTCTTCGCCGCCTTCCCCGACGACTGGACCGAGATCCGCCGGCAGGGTCTTGGCTACTTCGAATGGGCGGCGACCGGGCGCGGCGAGGTCGCGGGCGACGACCCCGAGGCGCTACTGGCCGCAGGCGTCCTGCGCTGCGATCCGATTATCTACGAGGATTTCCTGCCCGTCTCGGCGGCCGGCATCTTCCAGTCGAACCTAGGGGACGGCGCCGTGCAGGAGTTCCGGGCCAGCCCCAACCAGCGCAAGTTCGAGGCCGATCTCGGCGCCCAGGTGCTGGACGAGTTCGCCCATTATGCAGCCATCCAGCAGGCTTCGCTGGACGCCTGCCTGAAAGCCCGCCGCGCCGCCTGAACGCGGCCGCGCCACCAGATCGACGAGGACCGAAGATGAAAGACGAACTCCACGACATGACCTACAGCATCGCCAGGGACACGCAGGAGGTTCTCGACCGGCTCGGCGTCGATCCCGCGCTTTACACCGGCGGCACGCTGAAAAGCTTCTCTCCGGTCACGGGCGAGCAGACCGCCGCCCTGCCCGAGCATGACGCCGCGGCTGTCGCCGCAGCCGTGGGCCGCGCCGCCGAGGCGTTCCGCGCCTGGCGCGAGGTTCCCGCACCGCGCCGGGGCGAGCTGGTCCGCCTGCTGGGCGAGGAGCTGCGCGCCGCCAAGACCGACCTCGGCCGGCTGGTTTCGATCGAGGCAGGCAAGAGCCCGTCCGAGGGCTTGGGCGAAGTGCAGGAGATGATCGACATCTGCGACTTCGCCGTGGGCCTGTCGCGGCAGCTTTACGGCCTGACCATCGCGACCGAGCGCCCCGGCCACCGGATGATGGAAACCTGGCATCCGCTGGGGGTTGTGGGCGTCATCTCGGCCTTCAACTTCCCCGTGGCCGTCTGGTCGTGGAACACGGCGCTGGCGCTGGTCTGCGGCGATCCCGTGGTCTGGAAACCCTCCGAGAAGACCCCTCTGACCGCCCTTGCCTCGCAGGCGATCCTGAACCGTGCGCTGGCCCGCTTCGGTGATGCGCCCGAGGGGCTGTCGCAGGTCCTCATCGGCGGCCGCGAGGTCGGCGAGGCGCTGGTGGACGATCCGCGCGTCGCGCTGGTCTCGGCCACCGGCTCGACCCGCATGGGCCGGCAGGTGGGACCGAAGGTCGCGGCACGCTTCGGGCGCTCGATCCTGGAACTCGGCGGCAACAACGCGGGGATCGTCACCCCCTCGGCGGATCTCGACATGGCCCTGCGCGCCATCGCCTTCGGCGCCATGGGCACGGCCGGCCAGCGGTGCACCACCATGCGCCGCCTGTTCGTCCATGACAGCGTCTATGACCAGATCGTCCCGCGGCTGATCAAGGCCTATGCGTCGGTTTCCATCGGCAATCCCCTGACCACGCAGGCGCTGGTCGGACCGCTGGTGGACCGCGCGGCCTTCGACGCGATGCAGGCCGCGCTGGAAGCCGCGAAGGCCGCGGGCGGCACCGTGCATGGCGGCGAGCGCGTGACCGACGTGGCGCCCGACGCGGCCTTCTACGCCCGCCCCGCGCTGGTCGAGATGCCCGACCAGACCGGCCCGGTGCTGGAGGAAACCTTCGCCCCGATCCTCTATGTCATGCGGTACAGCGACTTTGCCCAGGTGATCGAGCAGCACAACGCGGTGGGCGCGGGGCTGTCGTCGTCGATCTTCACGCTGGACCTGCGCGAGGCCGAGGCCTTCCTGTCGGCTTCCGGGTCCGACTGCGGGATCGCCAACGTCAACATCGGTACTTCGGGCGCCGAGATCGGCGGCGCCTTCGGCGGCGAGAAGGAAACCGGCGGCGGACGCGAAAGCGGCTCGGACGCCTGGAAGGGCTACATGCGCCGCGCCACGAACACGATCAATTATTCCCGCGCGCTGCCCCTGGCGCAGGGCGTCGTGTTCGACATCTGAGGTCGGGCGATGGACATCTCCACCACCGCATTCCGCCCGGCGCGGCGGATCGAGGATCTCGGCGTGTCCGAGATCCTTCAGATCACGGCCCGGGCCTCGGCGCTCAAGTGCGCCGGGCGGCCGGTCATCATCCTTGGCGCGGGCGAGCCGGACTTCGACACGCCCGACCACATCAAGGAGGCCGCCATTGCGGCCATCCGCCGGGGCGAGACGAAGTACACCGCGCTTGACGGCACGCCCGAGCTGAAGCGGGCGATCCGGGACAAGTTCCGGCGCGAGAACGGACTGGACTTCGCCGCCGACGAGGTCACGGCCTCGGCCGGCGCCAAGCAGATCCTGTACAACGCGATGATGGCCAGCCTGAACGAGGGTGACGAGGTCATCATCCCCACGCCCTGCTGGACCAGCTATTTCGACATCGTCCGCATCTCGGGCGGCACGCCCGTCGCCGTTCCCTGCGGCGCCGACAGCGGATTCCGCCTGACGGCCGAGGCGCTGGAGGCGGCGATCACGCCCCGCACGCGCTGGCTGCTGCTCAACTCTCCCTCGAACCCCACCGGCAGCGCCTATGGCGAGGACGACTACCGTCCGCTGATCGAGGTGCTGGAACGCCATCCGCATGTCTGGCTGATGGTGGACGACATGTACGAGCACATCGTCTATGACGATTTCCGCTTCGTCACGCCGCTGGCGCTGGCGCCGTCGCTGAAGCCGCGCTGCCTGACCGTGAACGGCGTCAGCAAGGCCTATGCGATGACCGGCTGGCGGCTGGGCTATGCGGGCGGCCCCGCACCCCTGATCGCGGGCATGGCGGTGGTGCAGAGCCAGTCCACGTCCTGCCCGTCCTCGGTCACGCAGGCGGCAGCGATCGCTGCGCTGGACGGCCCGCAGGACTTCCTTCCCGCGCGGCGGGACAGCTTTGCCGCGCGCCGCAACCTCGTGGTGGATGCGCTGAACGCCATCCCCGGCGTCACCTGCCGCCGTCCCGAGGGCGCCTTCTACACCTTCGCCAGTTGCGAGGGCCTGCTCGGCCGCATCACGCCCGAGGGCCAGCGCATCGACAGCGACCGCGACTTCTGCGCCTGGCTGCTGGAGAGCGCGAATGTCGCGATGGTCCCGGGCGCGGCCTTCGGCCTGCCAGGATATTTCCGTATCTCCTACGCCACCTCGGAAGCTGAGCTGAAGGAAGCGCTGGCCCGCATTGCAACCGCCTGTGCGACATTGGACTGATAGGCAGACCGCAGCAAACCTAGCTCATCTTCAAACGTGGGGCATTGAGGCACCTCAGGTCAGCTAATGTCGAAAGGCCAGAGTTCTTGGCAAGAGCACGGTAAGCTCTTGGAGCGCGCGCCACGGTGAGCCCGTCTGTGCGATCCAGAAAATGCCATCACGCATGAGGCAAGGGTTCATGGTTTGCATCCGTTCGGGGCGCGGACAGCCAGGATGAAGCGCTCATGGAACGCCCCCTCCTCGTCTGACGAGCAACACGCGCCGTGAATTCCTTTGATCAACACAACCTAACGACCCAAAAACGGCCGTGAGTTACTTTTGATTTGCGCACAGCGCGCACCGCCGTACGCGGTCTATATTGCTTCTGGCCCTTGGTGCAGTACACGGCCGATCGGGCCAGAGAGAATTCAGGCCAGCAACAACTCGTCATTCCAGCCGCTGAAACCGAGAAGATGCACGGCACCGGCATTCCGCAAGTGAAGCACGGTGTCCAAGCTCCCGTCTCCGTCCAGATCGGTCGGAGACACGCGATCGACCTTGACACCACCGGTCAGCACCAGCCGATCTTCCTCCGTGAAGTCGATGATCGTGTCGACATCCTTTTTCTGCCCGCAACCGAAGACGAATGTGTCGGCTCCCTCGCCGCCGTTCAGTTGATCAGAGCCTCGGCCGCCAAGGAGGCAATCATCCCCCGGCCCGCCATACAGGTGGTCTTGGTCCTTGCCCCCGAAGAGGCCGTCGTCTCCCGCACTGCCTACAAGGACATCCTTGCCGCCGCGCCCGAAAAGGGTGTCGCTCCCGTCGCCCCCGAAGACATGATCACCCTTGCGGGATCCTTGGACGAGATCGTTGCCATCAAAGCCGAAGGCCGCGGTGCGGTCCGGGCCGCTGCAAAGCGAGATCACGTCGTCGCCGGCATCGCCGACGGACAAGGCCCAGCCCTCCTTGAAGAGCGCCCCGTAATCGACATCCGTTGCGCTCCGGGCGGCTGCCAGGAAGTTGTCGATCGCGTCCTGCGGCGAAAGAGCGGCAGGGCGGTCGCCGATTTCCGTCCAGAACCGGGAATAGGCGTCCGGGCCGAAATCCTCATGGATGCGGTAGAAGAGTGCGGCTGCAACGTCCGATGCGCCCAGTCCCAGCGGATTGTCCGGCGGCGCCGTGCTCAGGGCTTCCAGGGCGGTCTTGTCAGGATCGGAAAGGTAGAGCTGCGCCATGTCGTGCAGGATGGCATGGCGACCTGACTCGAAATCCGCGCCCGCCCCTTCGAGCCCCGCCGCGTTCATGGAGAGGTAACGGTTCACGACCGCAAAGCCGGTCACGAAGGCGTCCATGGCCCCCAGTTCGTCGCCATAGAACCAGAAGTTGCGCCCCAGTTCATAGAACAGGATCTGGTCGTGCCGGCCTTCCCCCCGCAGCTGGGCGTAGGCGTTCTCGAAGAACGGCCGCAAGATCTCGATGCCCGTAAAACCGAGATAGCCGCATCCGGCGCCACAGGTACTGTCCACCACCGCAATCGTCGAGCGCCCCTCATGGGTTGTCGGCTCCCACGGAACCGGCTCGCGCCCGGTGATCGAGCGGTAGAACTCCCAAGCCCGATCCAGTGCCGTCAGCATGTCCGAGACGACCGCCGGATCAAGGCTCATGTCCGGGGGAGTCAGCAAGGCGACATGTTCGCCCACCCAGGGAGTCAGATCGAGCGTGTCGCCTTGGAACGAGACATAGTTGACCATCGGTCCCCCAGCTCATTGCAGTTGCGCCGAAAAGGCCGCCTCTTGATTGTGCCAGAAATTCGGCCAGCACTCCAGTTTCATGGCGTGCCGCCAAGCTCTGGCTGGGTTGAAGGAGAGGTAGTCTGCCTAGGGTCAGGACGCATTGATTTGCCTGCTGCTGCGTGATTCAGCCTCCGCGAGGAGACTGATCGATGAGCAATCTTTTCTGGCTGACGAGCAGATGGCGCGGCTACGGCCCTTCTTTCCGAAGAGCCATGGCAAGCCGCGTGTTGATAATCGGCGTGTGGCTCGAGTGGCATAATCTTCGTCAATCGTAACGGTTTATGGTGGCAGGACGCTCCTCGAGCGTATGGTCCCACGAAGACGCTTTACAACCGTTGGAAGCGGTGGGGTGATATGGGCGGCTTTGCCCGTATCATAAAGGGGTTGGCCGCGGCGGACCCTGAACCGAAGAAGATCATGATTGATGCCACCTACCTCAAGGCGCACCGGACGGCGGCCAGCCTGCGGTTGAAAAAGGGGGCGCGGCCGACTGATCGGCCGGAGTTCGAGGGTCAAAAAACGATCGACGAGATTGTTTTCCCGAGAACGGGTGGCATGAACATCAAGCTGCATGCCGTCACCGATGCCCTGGGCGGCCGATCCGGCCGCCTGAAAGACTGGCGTCACATCGTCACGCGTTACGACAGATGTCTGAAGGGCTTCCTCTCCGCCACCGCGCTTGCCGCAACCATCATGTTCTGGCTATGAAACTTAACGAGTTTTGACCCTAAGCGCTATCCTCATCAACCTTATCAACCCCATCAATTGCCCGCATCGGATCGCCTCGAACAAAGGCTACATTGGCCCTTATCGGATGTTCGTCTAGGGAACCTTGCTGCAGCGCGGCTATCAAAGCCTTCTTTTATGTCTGTTGCAGCATCCCAAGCAGACAGCGTCTGCCTTGCGGGACGGATCTGCCGTTCGTTGCGGGTGCATTGTTTTGGCCATATGCTGATCGCTGCGGCCCGGATTACGGGCAAAGCGGACTGACGGCAGTGCGGCATAGGCTGCAATAGCGCACCAAAACGGTTGTTCAAACTTGGTCGCAGGAACTCTGCAGAACACCTCGACAGCTACTAGAGGATCACCCGGCGCCCATCCGGGCCGCCACCTTCCGCACCATTGCTAGAAAAGCCGCGAAGTCTGCAAACGAATGCGCCGTTATGGATGATACAGGTTGAAGCCGGGGCGAAGCGAGGTCCAGCCCTCCAGCAGGCGGATCAGGGGTAACAACGCATGTGCTCACTCTGCTTGAATATCATCAGCATATTGCTGCCAAGTTCCAAAATCGTGTCAGGGGCGCAACGGCTCTTGCCGAGTGATCCCAACACGACCGGGTGCTGAGGATGCACGCTCTGGCTCAACATCGGCCGCCCAATGGCGTGGCGGGCCTGCGCGGCGGATCAGCCAGGCTGCGCCGAGGAGGTCCGGCACCCCTACCAGCCCGCGCGAAAGCACCCCGTATTTTGACGTGCCGCCCTGCCTTTCGCGATGGGTGACGGGGACGGTTTCCACGCGCCAGCCCTCGCGCAGCATCATCGCCGGCATGAAGCGGTGGATGTGGTCGAACCAGGGCAATTCCAGGTAGGCCTCGCGCCGGAACGCCTTGAGTCCGCATCCCGAGTCCCGCACCCCGTCGCGCAGCAGCGCCCGCCGGATCGCATTGGCTGCACGCGAGGCCAGGCGCTTCAGCGCCGTGTCCTTGCGCCCGATCCGCTCGCCCTGCACCAGCCCCAGGGCGGCGCTGCCAGCCCTCGCAAAGGGCGCCAGAAGCGCCGGGATCTGGTCAGGCGGGTTCTGCCCGTCGCCATCCAGCGTCACGATCAGCGCGCCCCGCGCCGCGCGCACGCCCCGCCGGATCGAGGCCGATTGCCCGCAGGGCCGGTCGTTGCGCAGCGCCAGCAGCCAGGGATGACGCGCCTGCAGCGCCGCCAGCGCATGGGGCGTGCCGTCGGTCGAGCCGTCGTCGACGACGATCGCCTCGAAGGCATGGCCGGTCAAGGCCTGGGCGATCTCCTCGACCAGGGGGCCAAGGGCGACGATCTCGTCGCGGGCGGGGATGACGACGCTGATGTCGGGATGCGCGGTCATGGCGAACTCTCCGGTCGGGGGGCGTCGGCCGCGTGCCAGACGGCATAGGGGGCGTTGCGGAATGGGATGTTCTCATGCGGCGGCCAGTCGGGATGGTCGCGGTCCAGCCGCGCGACAATCACGCCTGCCGGGTGCTCTGCCTGCCAAGCGGCGAGGTCCCCGGCCGTGGCGGGCGTCTCCACAGGGGCGGTCAGGCGACCGGCAAAGTTGAACTCGGCATGGTAGCTCTGGCCGTAGAACGCGATGCCCACGGTCTGGAACGGCGCGATCACGCCCGCGATGCGATGAGTGTCGTAAAGCGGGCGGGTCGCGGTGAAGCCGACCAGCAGGTTCAGCGACAGGACCGTCCCCAGCGTCAGGACCGCGCCGCCCGCCAGCCCTCGGAACCGCAGGGCGGCAAGGCAGGCGACCAGCACCAGCAGACAGGCGGCCACTGTTACCGCGCGAGGGTGGAGCAGCGCGTCGGCCCGGCCCAAGGGCACCAGCCCGGCTGCCACGGCGATCCCGGCGAGCGCCCCTGCAGCGACGACCAGCGCAGGCAGCCGCAGCGGGAAGCACCCGGGCGACAGCCGCGCGACGACCAGCGCGGCGGCGGGCAGTTCGGGAAGCAGGTAATGCGCCTGCTTGCCGCTGATGAGGCTGAACAGCAGCAGCGCCGTTCCGCCCCAGACCAGGCAGAGCCGCAGTTCCGGCTCGCTCCAGTCTGCCTGTGCGCCTGCGCGCCACACGGCCGGGACCGCGATCCAAGGAAACAGCAGCGCTGGCAGCAGTGCGGCGAGGAACCACCAGGGCTGGGCATGGGCGAAGGCGTCGGTCACCCGGCCCGCGCTCTGCGTCCACAGGATTGCCTCGCGGTAATCCGCTCCGCCCGTGACGGCGGCGGGCACCACCCACAGGGCGACCAGCGCCAGCCCGGTGCCGATGGCGATGCCTGCGCCCCGCGCCATGGCACGCCAGGTGATCCGTCCCCCGGACCACAGCGGCGACAATGCCAGGGCCGGTCCCAGGTGGATCAGGATCACCGGCCCCTTGATCAGCCCGCCCAGAGCCAGCGCGAGGCCCAGCAGCGCCCAGTCTCGGGGCCGCCCCGTAAGGACCGCGCGCCACAAGGCCAGCATCCCGCCGACCGTCGCCGCCGACAGCGCCGCGTCGAACATCGTCATCCCGCCGAAAAGCGAGAAGGCCATCGTTCCCGCCAGCGCGAGGGTCGCGGCCGAGCCGATCCCAGGCCGCTCGGGCCACAGCCGGCGCGCGAGCCGGCCGGTCAGCAGCAGGCACAGAGCCGCGAAGCCCGGACCGACGAGGCGCGCGGCGATCTCGGACACCCCGATCAGCGACCAGGCCAGGTTCATCGTCCAGAACAGCAGGGGCGGCTTGTGGGCGTAAAGCTCGAAGTTCTTCGTCGGCACCAGCCAGTCGCCGCGCACCCACATCTCCCATGCGACGGCCAGATAGCGCGTCTCGTCGACGGGCAAGGCAGGGCGCAACAGAACTCCTGCAAGGGCGACGGCGGCGAAACCCAGCAGGCCGAGGGCGCCCGCATAAGCCAGACGGCTGCGCCGCGCCACGCGGGGCCGGGAAAGAGGCGCCGTGCGCCGATCCGATGCATCGGTCACGCCGACACCCCGCGGTTCCGGGCATGGATCAGGACGAGGTTGCGGGCATAGACCACCAGCCCCATTGCCTGCCCCAGGATGAAGACCGGGTCCCGTCGCCACAGGGCATAGCTGAGCAGCGTCACCCCTCCGGCAAGGCTGAACCACCAGAAAGCCACCGGAATCACGCTTTCGCGCCGGCGCTCCGAGGCGATCCACTGCACGAGGAAGCGCGAGGTGAAGAGAAGCTGGCCCGTGAGCCCGATCCCGATCCAGAGGGACGTCTCTGTCATGTCCGTCTCCATCGCTCGAATTGTCTGCGGCTGACCATGGGCGACGAACCTTACGGATCGCTGACGGGCGGCGTAGAAGACCCGAAAGGGGGGACCGGATGCGGATCCTGGTGGTCGAGGACGAGGCGGACTTGGCGCAGGCGGTGGTGGACCACCTGCGCGCGGCCGGCCATGCGGTCGATCACGCCTCCACGCTGGACGAGGCGCAGGCAGCCGTCCGCGCCATGCCCTATGCGCTGATCCTGCTGGACCTGCGCCTGCCCGATGGCGAAGGGCTGGCCTTGCTGCGCGGGTTGCGCGACCGCCGCGATGCGACCCCGGTGCTGATCGTGACCGCCCGCGACCGGATCACCGAACGTATCGCGGGGCTGGAAGCCGGGGCCGACGACTACCTGGTCAAGCCCTATGACCTGAACGAGATGCTGGCCCGGATCAACGCGATCCTGCGCCGCGCCGACGGCACCCGCGCGCCCGAGCGGCGCTTCGGTGGGCTCTGCATCTCGCCCTCGGCCCGGACAGTGACGCGGGACGGGGCGCCCGTGACGCTGACGCCGCGCGAATGGGCGATCCTCGACCGCCTGAGCCACCGCCCCGGCCAGGTCGTCGGCAAGGCCGAGCTGGAGGACGCCGTCTACGGCTTCGGCAAGGAGGTCGAAAGCAACGCCATCGAGGCCCATGTCAGCCGCCTGCGCGCCAAGCTGGGCCGCAGGGCGGTCGAGACCGTGCGCGGCTTCGGCTATCGCATGGGGCAGGGATGAACCGGCCCGGCAGCCTGTCCCGGCGGCTGGCGCTGATGACCAGCGCGGGCTTCGTGGTGATCTGGCTGCTGGCGGGGCTCGCGACGGCGCTGGTCCTGCGCCACGAGCAGGAGGAGCTGCTGGACCTGCAGCTGCGGGAAACGGCGCGGCTGTTCCTGCCGGTGCTGGCCGAACGCTGGGTCGCCGATGGTGCCGCCGCCGCCCTGCCCCCGGCCAGCCGCAACCCCGACGAGGCGCTGGTCTACCTGCTGGTCGATCCCGCCGGCCGGATTCTGCTGCAATCCCCCAGCGCGGCCGGCGCGGCGCTGCCCGAGGGCCCGCCCCGGCCCGGCCATGTCCGGACCGAAACCCATGCCTTCTATGTGACCGAGCCGAATGCGGCTGGTCTGGCCGCGATCTATGGCGACCCGCTGCACGAACGCCGCAACGCCTATCGCGCAAGCCTGCTGGCCTTTCTTCTGCCGATGCTGGCGCTGCTGCCGCTGGCCTATGTCCTTGTCGGCCGGATCGCGCGGGCGGCGCTGCGGCCCGTGGACCGGCTGCGCGGAGAGATCGAGGCGCGGGGCGACGGGCGGCTGGACCCCATCGACGCCGCCGGCCAGCCGCAGGAGTTGCGCGCGATCACCGCCACCACGAACGGCCTGATGATGCGCCTGGGCCAGGCCCTGGACGGCGAGCGCGCCTTCGCCACCAACGCCGCGCACGAACTGCGCACCCCCGTCGCCGTGGCACTGGCCCAGACCCAGCGGCTGCGGGCCGAGGCGACCGACCCCGCGCTCGACCGCATCGACCGTCTCGAGGCCGCGCTGAGCCGGATGAGCCACCTCGTCGCCCGCCTGCTGCAGTTGGCCCGCGTCGATGCGGGCCTTGGCGCGGCGCCGCGGCCGCATGACCTGCGCGCGCTGCTGGACCATGTCCTTGACGACAGCCGCCGCAACGCGGACCGGGCTGACCGGCTGCGGCTGTTGCTGCCGGATGGCCCGGTCCTGTCCCCCATCGACCCGGACGCCTTCGCGATCCTGGCGGGCAATCTCGTCGACAATGCCTTCCAGCACTCGCCCGAGGGATCGCCCGTGACCGTCGCGCTGTCGGCCGACGGCGTCCTGCGCGTCGGCAATGACGGGGACCGGCTCGACGAACGCACCCTGCTGGGCCTGACGCGCCGCTTCCAGAAGGCAGGCGGCGCGGCCCAGGGCTTCGGCTTGGGACTGCATATCGCCGACACCATTGCCAGGCAGTCGGGTGGATCGCTGACGCTGCATTCTCCCGCGGCAGGGCGCGAGTGCGGGTTCGAAGCGCGGTTCAACGCGCCGCAACCGCTTGTGTCGGGAACCGGGCAGATGGGGAGGAGTTAGCACCCCAACCTTCAGTATCGGCTTCGGAGAAGCTGTAACCTGGCATCCGTGCCGGCCCTGAACATTCGACAAGGACGGCATGCTCATGTTGCACCTGCATTCGCAGCTGTGCCGACTGGACTGTGGCCTTCCCCGATGAGGTGGTCCGTTTCCGATCTTGGTGCATGAGGGGCCTTGGCGCTATGCTCGGGGTGGCCGGCAACGCGGCTCCGGGCGGCTAAGCCGGCCACTGCGGGGCTGGCGGTCGATAGCCCAGGGATGGATGCGGGCGTCTGGTGTTGTAGTGCTGGCGCCAGCACTCGATGACGATCCTTGCCTCGGCGAGGCTGCAGAAGATCTCGCCGTCGAGCAGTTCGCCGCAAAGTTTCGCGTTGACGCTCTCGCAATATCCGTAGACCCGCGAATGCCTTCTCAATGCGACAGCAGAACCGGGACCCGCAACCGAATCATGATCCCCCGTGTCGCTCCGCCAAGAACGAAATCGCGGACGCGGGAATGACCGAACCCTCCCATTGCCAGAAGCTGCGCCCCAGCTGAAAGAGCCGTGTCCTGCAATGCCTCGGCGATGGTCCTCTTGCCGAGGGCGGTTTCCACGGCTTTTGCATTGAACCCCCGCCTTGCCAGCGAGGACGCCAGATCATCTGCAAGATCCGGCCCTCTCAGAGGCTTCTCGTCTCGCACCGTGAGAACCGAGATCAGCCCGCCTTCTGCCAGAAGCGGCAGGGCGTCGCCGAGTGCGCGCGCGGCGACCCGGCTCCCGTCCCAGGCGATCGCGATATGCTCAAGGCTGGAAAACCTGGTCGAAGGCGGCACCAGGATCGCAGGGCGACCTGATCCGAAGACGACAGCCTCCGCGACTTCCTGTGCCAAGGCGGTCTTGTCAGACCAGGGAAGCAGGCAGAGGTCGAAATACCGCGCCTCCGTGGCAGCGTCACTTGGCACACCACCCCATTCAACCTTCCGGGTCGTGAAGTGTATTCTGGACTCAGGCTGCGATGCCGCAGCCTCGTGGACAAACCTTTCCAGGCGGCGGCACTCCGCCCGGCTCTTCTCCTCGGCCGAGTGGACAAGGCCCGGTATGTCAATCAGCAGATCACCCAGCCCGGAGGACACTCGTGGCAGGTCAACGGCAAAGGCGGTGACGCTGAGTGTGCATCCAAGAGACCCGGCGAAGGCGACAGCAGCCCGGATGGCATCGTCTGCGATCGCTTCGGGATAGGTGATCAAGGGCATGTAGGCGACGCGGTCGTGAGTCATGTCGGCACCTCCGAACGGTTGTGGCATTTGCGGAGCGCAGAAGGGGCAGGCCCAGACATACAGCAATATGACATGAAATGGCGGGACCGAGGTTGATGCAGATCAACCCGGCGAAAGCGCACGTGATTGCGCTGTGCCACTCTGCTTCAAGATCGCGATCCGGGTGCATTTTCGGCTCGCAAAAGCCAATCTTCTGCCGATGATGAGAAAGATTCGAAAACGTCCGCCCGGCAGAACCATTCCCTTATTACTTGAAGAGCGCCTGCCCGAGGCGACCTCGATCAGAGAGGGCGAGATCATGACTGCAAGGATCAAAGCCGCCGTACTTGTGGAGCCGGGCCGGATCATGCTCGACGAGAAGCCTGTTCCAGATGTCGGCCCTCTCAACGCGCTTGTGCGCATCACGACAACCACAATCTGCGGGACCGATGTCTATATTCTCAAGGGCGAATATCCCGTCGCAAGGGGCTGACCATCGGCCATGAGCCGGTGGGCGTGATCGAAAAGCTCGGCTCGGCTGTCCAGGGCTACACGGAAGGCCAGCGTGTGGTCGCCGGGGCCATCTGCACCTCCGGCCACAGCCACGCCGCTATGCGCCTGCCACGCCCAAGAAGGCCCCGGCAGGAAGCGCGGCTGCAAGCCGATGGGAGGTTGGAAGATCGGCAACACCATCGACCGCACACAGGCCGAATACGTGCTGGTTCTCGATGCGATGGCCAACCTCGCGCCAGTGCCGGACAGCCTCACCGACGAGCAGGTCTCGATGTGCCCGGACATCATGTCGACCAGGTTTTCGGGGGCGGAGAGCGGAAAGATCCGTATCGGCGACACGGTGACCGTCTTTGCACCGGGAGCGATCGGCTTTGCGCCACTACTGGCGCGCGCGCGCCTCATGGGCGCCACGACGATCATCGGCGTGGACAGCGTTCCGGCCCGGATGGAGACGGCGCGCCGCATGGGGGCGGATCACGTGATCGACTTCAAGCAGGCCGATCCCGTGGCCGAGATCACGCGCCTCACCGACGGGCGCAGCGTCGATGTCGCCATCGAGGCGCTCGTGCGGCAGGAAACCTTCGAGGCCGCGCTTCGGGTGCTCAGGCCGGGCGGAAGGCTTTTCTCTCTTGGGGTCTCTTCGGGCGACCTGACGATTCCCTTGGGCCCTTTCTGGCGGGATTGGGTAACCATACGATTGTTACAACGCTCTGCCCCGGCGGGAAGGAGCGCATGCGGCGCCTGATGGAAACGATCGCTGCGGGGCGCGTGGATACGCGTCCGCTGGTGACGCACCGCTTCAAGCTCGACCCAGATCGAGGAAGCCCATGAGTTCTTTGCCATTCAGCGGGACAGGGCCCTCAAGGTCGGCTCCACGCCATGACAACCCGGCAGTGGCCAATCGACGGCAGCACGAAAGCAGCGCTGGCGGGTGCGGTTAGCAGACGCCCCCTGTCTCGAAGCTTAACCCCGGGCGAATGTGGCGATGCGACGACAGGAAGGCTGCGCCTCCTCTGTCATGACGAGCGATGAATCAGAGATTTACTCATCCTTGCAGAACGCCTCGTAGAGCGCGGCCATCAGCACCTGAACATCCGGGTCGCTGATGCGGTAGTGGATCGTCTGGCCCTCACGGCGCGTGTCGACCATGTCCGCCTCGCGCAGCCTCGCGAGATGCTGGCTCAGCGCCGACTGGCCAAGACCCACCGCCGCCTGAAGGGCGCTGACCGGGCGTTCGCCCCGCACCAGCTCGCACAGGATCAGCAGGCGCTTGGCATTCGCCACCAGCGCCAGCCGGCCCGCGACATGATCCGCCTTCGCCTGCAGGGCGGCGATGGGGAGGGCTGCCTTCATCTCCATAATATTAACATTGCCTTATGTAGAGATCGCTAATATATACAGGCCTGTCGGCGGGAAGGCAAGCGGACGCAGCGGAGCATAAGCGGATGGAGATGGCGGTTCAGTCGAAGTTCACGCCCTGGGCCTCGCTTGCGGGCGGGGTCCTGATCGGTCTCAGCGCGGTGATGGTGATGGGTCTCTTCGGGCGTATCGCAGGCATCTCGGGGATCACCGGCGGGTTCTTGGGGGCGCTGGTGCCCATGCGCGGGGCGCCGCGTGACCGGGACTGGCGCGTGGCCTTCCTGCTGGGGCTGGTCGCGGCGCCGCTGCTGATGATGCTGTCAGGCGGCACGGTGGCCCAGTCGGTGCCGGGGAACCTTGGCGGGATGCTGGCGGCCGGGCTGCTGGTCGGTCTTGGCACGGCGCTGGGTTCGGGCTGCACCTCGGGGCACGGCGTCTGCGGGCTGGCGCGGCTGTCGCGCCGCTCGCTGGCTGCGGTCGTGACCTTCATGGCGGCGGGCTTTGCGACGGTCTTCGTGCTGCGTCACGTTCTGGGAACTGTGTGATGCGGATCGCATGGGGCTTTCTCAGCGGCCTTGTCTTCGGGCTCGGCCTCGTCCTCTCGGGCATGGCCGACCCGGCCAAGGTGCTCAACTTTCTCGATCTCACCGGCAGATGGGACCCGAGCCTCGCCTTTGTCATGGGCGGCGCGACCCTTACCGCCTTCATCGGCTACCGTCTGGTCTGGCGCCGCAGCGCCCCCGTCCTCGAGGCGCGCTTCGACCTGCCCACGAACAGCCGGATCGACCGCCCCCTGGTCCTCGGCGCGGCGCTTTTCGGCATCGGCTGGGGCATCGGCGGCTTCTGCCCCGGCCCGGCCTGGACGGCGCTGCCGCTTCTCGCCCCCGGCACGCTGGTCTTCCTGCCCGCGATGCTCGCCGGCCTCTGGCTCGGCACCCGCATCAAGTCCCTCGACGCCCTTATGACGGAAGGAGCGACCTTGTGAGCACCTCCAAGCTGAAGCGACCTATCGTGAGCCACTCTCCCTCGACGGGGCCGGGCAGCCCGGATGTCTGGGGCATCTACGAGCCCGACACCGGCTCGATCCAGTATGTCTGCGCCGATCCCGCCACGAAGAAGGCCGCGCTGATCGACGTGGTCTGGAACTTCGATCCCAAGAACTATCGCTTTTCCACCGAAAGCATGGACCAGGTGCTGGACCTCGTGCGCGAGAACGGGCTGACGGTCGAATGGGTGCTCGACACCCATCCCCATGCCGACCACGTCATGGCCTCGGCGCATCTGAAGAAGCGGACGGGCGCCCCCGCTGCCATCGGCGAGAAGGTGCATGACATCGCCCGCCTCTGGGCGGGGCTCTACAACATGCCGGGCGTCTTCGATCCCGCGCGGGACTTCGATCGGCTGTTCGCCGAAGGCGAGACCTTCCGCATCGGCGAGCTTGAGACGCGGGTCATGCTGTCGCCCGGCCACACGCTGGGCTCGATCACCTTTGTCTGCGGCGATGCGGCCTTTGTCCACGACACGCTGATGCAGCCCGATGCCGGCACCTCGCGCGCCGATTTCCCGGGCGGGAACACCGGACAGCTCTGGGACTCGATCCAGGCGATCCTTGCCCTGCCGCCCGGGACGCGCATCTTTGTCGGCCACGACTACGGCACCGACACCCGCGAGGAGCCGATGTGGGAGGCGACGGTGGCCGAGCATCTGGCCGGGAACAAGCACGTCAGGGCGGGCACCCGGCGCGAGGACTGGACCCGGCGCCGCGACGCGCGGGATGCGACCCTGCCACTGCCCGACCGTATCCTGGCCGCGCTGCAGATCAACCTGCGCGGTGGCCGCCTGCCCCCGGCCGAGCACGACGGCCATGTCTACCTGAAGCTGCCGGTGAACCGGTTCTGAAAGCTGTTTCCGCCTTATCCGGGATGGCGCAAGTGCCTCGGCAATGGACATCGGCCAGATGCGCCGACTTGACACCGTCGGGGCTTGGCTACTGCTGGAACTGCAGCGCCGGCTGGGCTCGCTCGTCCACCCGGTCATCCTGTAGGGCGCCAGCGACGGACAGAGGCAGCTTGTCGAGACGGTGCGCCGCAATCTGGGACCGGGAGGCGAGGCAAGACCTCCGCCGCGGTACCTGTCCGATCATCTGGAGGCGCTCGGGCGTGCGACGATTGCAAGCGGCAAACTTGTCCTCGCCCTGACGGGATTCCTGAGCCAGGTAATCGCCGCGTTGGCAATGAAGCTGCTGCGCCCGCGGCGACTGCGTCTAACCTAGGTCGTCCATCACCGCCTTAGGGCCTAGGTCTATGGCCTTGTCCGCACCGTCGATGATGCCGCCTGCAGCAGAACCCCGCCGGCTTCCTGTCCGGCGACCTCGTCGCGGAGTATTGGAGATGAGACGATCAGCCTGCTCCCTCTGTCCCGCCCGGTGGCCCTGACGGGCGCACTGACGATGCTGAGTGGCTGCGCTGCATTGTCGGCGCTTGGCAGGGGCAAGGCGCCGGACACCTTCGCCCTGACGCCACCTTTAGCGCGCCAGGGCGGCAAGGCTCATCGTGGACGCTGGTCATGACCAGCCCCGAGGCCCCCGCGGCGATCGTCATGACCGCGTCGTCGTCAAGCCTGACCGGCGCTTGATCACTCATCTTCCCCGCGCTCGCCGGAGCACCGAGGCACCGCTGCTGGTCCAGTTGCTCCTGATCCGCTCGATCTCCGGCCCGGGCCGGATGGGCTTTGTCGGCTAGGTCGAGAACGGCCCGGTGGCCGACCACGTGCTGCTGGCCCGCAACGATGCCTTCCAAGCCGAGGCCTACCCGGCCGGCAACCTCGTCGCCCGGGTGGACCTGGCGCGGACCCTGCTGAACGATTCGGACCAGAGCCTGATTGCCTCGGACGGCTTCACCGGTTCGACGGCAGCGACGGACGACAGCGGCGCTGCCGTCGTTGCAGCCTTCCAAGCAGTCATGAATAATGTGCTGCCACAGGCGACGGCCTGGGTTGTGACTGTCTGAGCCGGGCTGCGTGTCGGCCAGATCCCGGCACCTCGCGCCCACCTGGATCCTGATCAGCCCTGCGCAGGCTTGCGCGACAAAAGTGCTGCAACACATCACTGTGGAACCCGAACCGAGTGACCCCCGGGACAAGGACAGTTCGAGAGGGGGGTCCCGTTCCCGGTACGGTTCATCAGAACGGCGGAATGCAACCCCTCGCATCCTTGTACTGCGCACTGATGGCCGTGGCGCCGGTGACAGGCTTGTCGAACGGATGCCCGAAGGCTCTTGAAGCACCCGAGCCTGGATGAGGGCACGCTGATCTTTCGCCTGCTCCATCGAACAGGCGGCCCGTCGTGGCAGCATGCATGCCGTCTGCCTCGCGCAGCAGGAACAGCGCATCGAGGCCCCGGCGCCGCGCCAGCGCGGCGCCCTCGGCCTTGCCCAGCACCATCAGTGCGGTGGCCAAGACATCGGCCTCGGCACAGGTTTGCGCCACCACGGTGACCGAGGCGGGGAACGCAAGCAGCGGCGTGCCGCTCCGGGGCTGCATGGTATGGGACAGGTTCCGCTCCCCTGCCCGGACCCGGTGCCGATAATCGCCCGAGGTCGCCACCGCCGCATCCTGCAGCGTCAGCACGCAATGGGCCGCCTCGACTGTCACAGCCCAGGGCTCGCCATCCGGACGGAGACCGACGGCACGCATTTCGCCGTCGATACCGACCAGCGCCACACCGATGCCGGCGTGCTGCAGAGTCTCAGCCAGCCGGTCCACGCCATAGCCCTTGGCGATGCCATTGAGGTCAAGGGTCAAGGAGACTGCCTTCCGGACAAGACAACCGACAGGGTCACGCTCAAGCACCTCATGTGCAGGCCGGCGGGGAACCAGCCAGCGCCTACCCGATCCGATCCGCGTCCACCGACTCGGGGCCGAACCCCCAAGCCGCCACCGCATCGCCCATGCCGATATCGAAGACGCCGCCCGAGGCGCGGCCGACCTCCAGCCCCAGCCGCAGCACGGCCAGCAGAGGCGCGGGCATCCTCACCCACGTTCCGACCGGCGCCGCGCTCAGCCGCATCAGGTCGCTGTCCGGCCGCCAAGTGGACATCTGGGCGTCTATCTCCTCTACCGCCGCCTGCAACGCCTGCTACAGCGGTGCCGACTCGAAGCGTTTGTCCGCGAAGAACAGCGCCGACCAGCGGGTGCCCATGGTGGGGCCGTTCAGCGCATGGCGTGTCAGGTCAGTAGACATCTTCGACATAGCGACCCTCTGCTTTCAGCACCGCCAACGTCAGCCCGGCCGGGGCAAGGATGTCCTCCAGCGCGGCGCGGACATCCGCCGCCATCCCACACGCGCCGCAGACCATCACCGCGCGCCCGCGCAGGTCAGGCGGGCGACCTCGGCGGCCTCGTTGCGCAGGGCATCCTGGACATGATGCGGGCGCTCGCCGCGCGAGGTGGTCGTGACAAGGCGGGACAGGCACCCTGCCCCGTTCCACTCGGTCAGTTCCTCGCGGTACAGGAATTCACTGCCCTCGTGCCGCATCCCGAAGAACAGGTGCATCGGGCGGTGGCGCCTATAGGCGCGGATGAAGCCCGCCAGCCGCCCGATTCCGGTGCCCGCGCCGATCAGGATCAGAGGCTCGCGGCCCCGACCCGCGCTAAAGCCTGGATTGCGGCGCAGAAAGGCCCTCACCGTTCCGCCCGGCTGGAGTTCCACAAGCTGCCCCGAGCAGAGGCCGCCCGGCTGTTTCCTCACCACGGTCTCGACGAAGCCGTCGCGCGACCCCGAGGCCAGAGAATAGAGGCGCAGAAACGCAGAACCGTCGGGCAGGACGCCAAGCAGATCGCCCGCCTGCCAGCGCGCGAACCCCTGCCCTGTCAGCCGCTGCCACAGGGTGAGGCGCGGAGGCGCAAAGCGCAGGATCGCTATCGGGGCCTGCACCTCGGCGCCATAATCTCGGCGCGAGACCAGCGTGAGCGCCTCGATGCGGGCACCACCGGCTGGTGAACCAGATCCAGCTTGATCGCCAGTGCCACACCAAGCGCGTGTCCTCAGCGGGCGAACTCCTGTGGCGACTGGCGGTCGATGGTGTGGACGGGCATGAAGTGGAGCCAGCCTTTTTCCTCTGCCGCTTTCACGACCTCCTCGGCATAGGCGCAGAAGGTTGGAAAGCTGCGGTCGCCGAAGCCCAGAACCGCAAGCGGCGCCTCGCGCGCGCTCCATACGCGCCAGCTGGTCGAGGAACCCGCGCACCGCGGCCGGGGCGCAGCCCTCGCTATAGGTCGCGGCAAGGATGATAAAGCGCGCGGCGCAGTGATAGCGGGCCGGTTCAAAGCCCGCCATTGGCGCGACGTGGACGCGCTGGCCTGCCTCGATCAGTGCCGCAGGAAGCGTCGAGGCAAAGCCCTAGGTGCTGCCGCCCTCGCTGCCGACCAGCAGGACCGTCTCGGCCTGCCGGCAGGCGCCTTGCCCCGGATGCGCGGGCGGCCGCGGCGCGCGGCCAGCCACAGGACGACGCCGGTCCGGGCCATCACCGGCACCCCCAGCGCCATCAGTCCCAACACGAGGTCCAGCACCGCAGCGCCCTGCCCCGTGTGCAGCATGAAGATGGTCTCGGACAGGCTCCAGCCCGAAAGGTCAGTCCAGGCCAGCAGCGGGCTGCTATCCTGGTCCAAATAGCCCGTACCTTGGGCGGTCTTGAGGGTTAGGCGTCCGTCGGGTCGTTCGGATCGACCAGCGACAGGCTGCGAAGGGCGGACACCGGCAGTTCTCGCAAGGCCGCCATTGCGCCAAGATCCATGCCGGATCGTCCACTGACCTCAACTGGAAAGGCGGGAGTTCCGGCGCCGTCCGGCAGCAGGTCGAAGGTCGAGGCTGTCCAAAGCGCCGTGGCCGAGGACAGCACCGGGCCCGCGACCGACACCCGCGCGACTTCCACATGCAGCCGTCCCGCCAAGGGGCAGCGCAGACGCGCAAACCAGCGCCGCCAGCCGCCTGCCCGGCGCGCGACCAGCGCCGCGCCCGACAGCGCCAGCACCAGCATCGCCCCTGCCGAGAGCCGTCGCGATCCGCCCCGCGTCGCCGAGAAACAGCGAACGGTGCAGGTTCGTCAGCCCGCGTTCCAGCGGATCGGGATCGGGATCGGCCGAGCCTGCGTCCTGCCCTGTCGCCGGGTCGATGACCGCCGATCGCGGAATGCCGCCGTCGAACCAGTAGGCTGTGACCTGTCCCGAGGGCGCCCGGCCGGATCGGCCATGGACAAGCTCGGCCGCCGCCTGGGGCGCCACCAGCCCCTCGGTGGCGGGGTAAAGCGACAGTGCCGCCCCGGACAAGGCTAGGATCATCACCAGAAGCGCGGCTAAGATGCCCGGCCACTGATGGAATGCGCGGATCATGGGTGGCCCCTTACTGATAGGAGACGGTAGCCATGTAGCAGATGCCCGAGGCGCTTGCCCCGGCCGCGATCAGCGCCAGGGGAACCCGACGAGGCCACCCGCACCCGCACCCGCGAGATCGAGACCGCCCTGCGGCGACTGGCGCGGCTGTCGGAAAAGCTGATGCAGCTGGCCCGCGCCGAGGGCGGGCGGTTACAGGCCGAAGCGCCGGTCGATCTTGTCCCAATTGTGAGGATGCTGGCGGCCGACATGACCCGCGACGAGGCAGACCGGATCGATCTGGTACTGCCCGCTGCGGGCATTCCGGCCTCCATCGACCCCGATGCCTTCGCGATCCTCGCCCGCAACCTGATAGAGAACGCCTTGCGGCACGGAAACCAGAGCGCTCCCGTCGAGGTCTCGCTGTCCCCCACGGGCCTGCTGCGCGTGGTCAACGCGGGGCCGGCGGTCCCGGCCGACCGGCTCCGGCGCATCACCCGCCCGTTCTAGCACGGCACGACCGGGGCGCAGGGCAGCAGGCTGGGCTTGGCTATCGCCCAGGCGATCGCGGAGGGCACCGGCGGGCGGCTGGACCTGCTCTCTCCGGCCGAGGGGCGGGCCGACGGCTTCAAGGCAAGGTTTTCGACAAGCCGCGCCCGGTTGCGCTAGGATCGGCCGAAGGAGTCCGCCATGAAACGCATCCCCTCCCTCGATCTCTCGCTGACCCTGTCGCTTGCGGCGGTGTTGGGGCTGGCCTTGGCCGCGCCGGGGCAATGGCTGGGCAACGGCCGCTTCGGCGTCCTCGTCGCCCCCGGCCTCGCGCTGGTCTACCTGGCCGGCGGGGTCCCGGCTGCCGTCCGGGCTCTGCGCGAGCTGTGGCGCGAGCATGTGCTCGACATCGACCTGCTGATGGTCGTGGCGGCGCTGGCGGCGGCGGCCGTGGGCGCGCCCTTCGAGGGCGCGGTTCTGCTGACGCTGTTCAGCCTGTCGGGCACACTGGAGAAGCGCGCGCTCGGCCGCGCCCGCCGGGCGATCGAGGCGCTGATGGCGCTGCGCCCCGAAACTGCTCTCCGCCGGGGACCGGATGGCACGGTCGCCGAGATGCCTGCCGCCGATCTCGTCGCGGGCGACGCGGTGGTCCTGCGCCCCGGCGCCCGCGTGCCTGCGGACGGCGTGATCACCACCGGCCGGGGCGGCGTCGACGAGGCGCATGTCACCGGCGAATCCATGCCTGTGTCCAAGGCGCCGGGCGACCCGGTCTTCGAGGGTACGGTCAACCTCGACAGCGTGCTGGACGTCACCGTGACGCGCGGAGTGGGCGACAGCACCATCGCCCGCATGATCCGGCTGGTGACCGAGGCGCAGGCCGCCAAGGCGCCCTCCGAGCGGTTCAGCGCCTGGTTCGGGCAGCGCTACACGGTCGCGGTCCTGGTCGGCGCGGTGCTGTCCTTCGCCGCCTTCCTCTGGCTGGGGCACGACTGGAACGGGGCGCTTTACAAGGCCGCAACGCTGCTGGTTGCGGCAAGCCCCTGCGCCATCGTCATCTCGGTCCCGGCGGCGATCCTGTCGGCGCTGTCGGCGGCGGCCCGCGGTGGCGTGCTCTTCAAGGGCGGCGCGGCGCTGGAGACGCTGGCGGCGGTCGAGACATTCGCCTTCGACAAGACGGGCACCCTGACCACGGGTCGGGCCTCGGTCACGCAGGTCCTGGCGCTTGACGGAGACGAGGACGGGTTCCTGTCACTGCTGGCGGGGCTCGAGGCCCAGTCCGAGCATCACATTGCCGCCGCCATCCGGCGCGCGGTGGCGGTGCGGGGGCTGTCCCCCCCTTCCTGTCACGGACACGGCCAACCGCCCCGGCAAGGGCATCGTCGGAACCGACGCCCTGGGAACGGTCTGGGCGGGCAACCCCTATCTGGCGGCCGAAATGGATGCGGACCTCGGCCATCCGGCGCTCGCCGCGCTGGATACGGGATCGCAGACGCTCATCTACCTGGGACGCGGGCCGCAGCTGCTGGGAGCGATCACCGTAGCCGACGAGGCGCGCGCCAGCGCCGCCCCTGCATTGGCCGCGCTGCGGAAAGGCGGCGTGCGGCAAATCGTGATGATGACCGGGGACCGGCGCCCCGTCGCCCTGCGGATCGGCGCGGAACTGGGCCTGCGCCCCGAGGAGATCCAGGCCGCGATGCTGCCCGACGACAAGGTGCGGGCCGTGGCAGCGCTGGCAGAGCGGGGCCGGGTGGCCTTCGTCGGCGACGGGGTGAACGACGCCGCCGCGCTGGCCCGCGCCGACGTGGGCATCGCCATGGGCGCGGCGGGATCCGAGGTGGCGCTGCAAGCTGCTGACGTGGCGCTGCTGTCCGAGGACCTGAGACGGCTCGCCGAGGCCCACCGCCTGTCGCGCCGCACCGCCCGGATCATCCGCCAGAACCTCGCCTTCGCCATGGGGGCGATGGTCCTTCTGGTCACCGGAGGGCTGTTCTTCGACCTGCCGCTGCCGCTTGCCGTCATCGGCCACGAGGGCGGCACGGTGCTGGTGGTGCTGAACGGCCTGCGCCTGCTCTCCGATCCCATTCGGCGGCCGGCCGGCTCCTTGCCCTTGGTGGGCATCTTGTCTGGGGGAGCCATGCCGGACAGCGCGCAGCCTGCCGGTTCTCCGACGGCTTCCATCCCCAGGCTCGGTGGCTAGTCGACCATCATTGCATCCCACATGGGTTCCGGGCCACTGGAACCGAGCCCTCTGTCCGGCGGGCGCTTGTGTTGGTCCTTGCCACTGTCCGTCATGATCTACCTCCTCCAAGCCGGTGCCTGGAAACCGGGGCCATGGTCCTGCGGACTCCTGCCGCCGGAAGGTTCAAGAAACAGGAAATCCGCCGCCATGCCACAAGGTGTGGCAAGCGTTCCGCATTGCGGGCCCGCCCTGCCAGACCTGTCGCCACGGCCGAGTTGTTCCCCAGTCGGCCTATCTGCATGGTCGCAAGGGACCGCCGCGGCCGTGGACCGCGGCGGCAAGGATGCTTACTGCTGACCCGCGTTCTTCTCGACCCAGGCGGTCATCTCCTCGATTTCAGGGCCTTGGGCATCAATGATCTTCTGAGCCATCGCTTTCGACTCCTCGTCGTCGCCATACTTCAACTCGACTTCGGCCATGGCGATGGCGCCGGCATGATGCGCGATCATTCCGCAATGGAAGGCCAGATCCGGGTCCTTGATGGCATGAGAGGCCATCATCGGGCCGTTCATCTTCATCATGGCCTCCATCGAGGCGGTCTGGGCTTCGTCCATGCCCTGCATGCCGCCCATCATGCCCTGCATGTTCATGCCGGACATCATGCCGGGCATGCCGGACTGCTGGATCGCATCCCGGCAGCCCTGCGGCAGGATCGACAGGTCGGCCATCTGCCCGGGTTGGGACGCCGTGGGGGTCGCCTGCCCCGCCGTCCCGCTCTCCTGGGCGAGAGCCGCCGGGGCGGCGAGAAGGACGGCAAGGGCGGCGGCGAGTTCAAGCTTGTGCATGAGAGTTCTCCTCAAGATGCAATGGGTTTTTCATGGGTCATGGTGCCGTTATCCGGCCGCTTGCACCGCCTGGACGCATTCCCCGCCGGAAGCCGGAGTGGCGCCAGCCTCGGACCCGGCCACGACGGTGACTTCCGCTGGAAACGCTCAGGCGGGGTGTGAAAGGCGCGGAGGGCGGCGCAGTTGTTCAGGATCATGCCCGGTCAAGGACAGCGCAGTCACCGAGCATCGCGACGGCATGCCCCAAGGATCGCCCAAGGGAGGATCTTCGTCAGGAACCAGGGCCGCCAGGCAGGCGTCGCCACAGCAGGGAGGTGATCCCTTGTCGGCGGATCCATGCATATGGCCGGCAACCTGTGGGTGCTCATGGCGATGCCCCGGCTCATGCGCCCCGTCGCCCGTGACGAGCAAGGCGCCAGCGTGAGGAAGGTGATGATCGTGAAGGTATGAACCCGTGCCCTTGGCCGCGGCGGCGTGCATCACGAACATCACGGCTGCCAGAAGCGCGATCGCAGTCGCAAGCTTCTGCCGGGTCGACGCAACTTTCGTGCCGAGGACCAGCCGTTTCATGCCGCAGGAACGCCGGTGAGCAAGAGTTGTTCCATGCAGCCGCCCGATCCCTCTGCCCTGTGCCTTGCCCCGCCCCTGCGGCCTCGCGCCTGACCATGTTTCCCCCAGCCCGCTCGACACGCCGGGCATCAAGGACCGGTGCAGTCCGCTGGAGAGAGACCCACAACGCCAGCCTGCCGGATGTCCTTGCGTAGCCTTCGCGTGCCGCACCTCAGCGGTGGCATGGGCCAGTTCGTGGATTGGCCGCAGACGTGCGCGCAGGCTTTCCATGTCATCTTGGGCTGCCTGCGCCGCCGGGTTATCCGGATGCACTCACCTCCGGTCGCCGGTAGAGAAGGCGACCAGAACCCGACGCAGTCAGACCCAACCGGAGGCCCCTCTTGCCCGATGCCAGGACATCCGACTTCACCATCGAGCTTGACGCCGTCAGCTACGAGGCGGGCGGCCGGACGGTGCTGTCGGACCTCACGCTGCGCTGCTCGTCCCGCCGGATCGGCGTGGTGGGGCGGAACGGATCTGGGAAGAGCACGCTGGCGCGGCTGCTTGCGGGACTGGTGAAACCCGGTGCCGGGCAGGTCCGCCTCGGCGGGATCGACCCCTTCCAAGACCGCCGGGCCGCGTTGGCGACGGTCGGCATCCTGTTCCAGAATCCCGAGCACCAGATCATCTTCCCCCGCGTCGCCGAAGAGATCGCCTTTGGCCTGCGCCAGCAGGGCATGGGCCGCGCGCAGGCCGAGGCACGTACCGAGGCCGTGCTGGCCTCGTTCGACAAGCTGCACTGGAAGGACGCGGCGGTGGCAATCCTGTCGCAAGGGCAGAAGCACCTTGTCTGCATGATGGCGGTGCTGGCGATGAGCCCGCGGCTGCTGATCCTCGACGAGCCCTATGCCGGTCTCGACATTCCCACCCGGCGGCAGCTTGGCCGCTATCTGACCCGGGCCGGAACGCGGCTGCTCCACATCTCGCACGAGCCCTCGGACCTTGCAGATTGCGACGAGCTGTTCTGGCTGGACCGGGGCCGGATCGTCGCCCGGGGAACGCCTGCGGAACTGCTGCCCGACTTCACCGCCGAGATGATCCGGCTGGGGGATCTCGATGATATCGCTGACCTCGCCGGTTGAAACCCGCGCCCATGGCTGGCCGGCATGGCTCAAGCTGGGGGGGCTCTGCCTTGCCTCGACGGGGCTGCTGCTGACCGACAGCCCTGCGCTGCATCTGGCGGCGGCGGGGACGACGCTTGCGCTTTATGCGGCCCCGGGCGCAGTGTTCCTGCGGGCGGGACTGCGGGCGCTGCGGGTGGCGCTGCCCTTCGTCGCCGTCCTGCTGGCCTGGCACCTGCTGACCGGGGACGCGGCGCGAGGGGTAATCATCACCCTTCGCATGGTGACGCTGATCGCGCTGGCCAACCTCGTCACGATGACGACGGGGCTTTCCGAGATGGTCGATCTGGTCCGCCGCCTGACCGCGCCGCTGCGCCGGATGGGACTGCCGACGCATCTGCTGGAAACGGCCATTCCGCTGGTGATCCGCTTCACCCCGGTCCTGATCGCCCGCGCCGAGCGGCTGGCCGAGGCCTGGCGCGCGCGCAGCGTCCGGCGTCCGGGCTGGCGGCTGATGCTGCCGCTGATGCTGGGTGCTCTGGACGACGCCGATCATGTCGGCGAAGCTCTGCGCGCGCGGGGTGGACCGCTTGGAACAACAGCAAGGGACTGACCCGAATGGAACGCAACATCGCCCAGATCGCCCTTTTTGCCGCCATGGTCGCGGCGCTGGGGGTGGTGCCGCCGATCACGCTGGGCTTCGGCGTGCCGATCTCGGCGCAGTCGATGGGTGCCATGCTGGCAGGGGCCGTGCTGGGTGCGCGGGCGGGCGCGGCGGCGATGGGACTGTTCCTGCTGCTGGTGGCGCTGGGCCTGCCGCTCCTGTCGGGCGGCCGGGGCGGCCTGGGCGTCTTCGTCTCGCCCACGGCAGGCTTTGCGCTGGGATTTCTGCCGGCGGCCTTCGTGACCGGGCTGGTGGTCGAGCATATCCGGCTGCGCTCGGCCGGGCTGCGGGCCGCGCTCGGGGCCGTTATTGGTGGCATCGCCGTCCTTTACGTCTTCGGCGCGACGGGGCTGTCGATGGTGGCGGACAAGCCGTTGTCCGAAGCCTTCATGCTGGCCGCGGTCTTCATCCCCGGAGACCTTCTGAAGGCGGCGGTCACCGGGATGCTGGTGCAGGCGGTCGCAAGGATCCGCCCGCAGACGCTGGGCTGGTATCGCGTGAACGCAGGCAGCCTGCGGCCCTGATCACGACGGAAAGGATGCCGCTTCCTTCTGCCTAGTGAAGCGCGAGGCGGGGCGGCTGTCTTGAACGAAGCCGCAGGATTATGACCATCGCGGCGCAGGCTGGCCGGTGAACGGGAGGCGTTCCGTCAGGACCCGGCCAGACCGGCCAACCGGCCATGCAGGTCGTCGCGGGCCAGATTGCTGCGCTTGCCCCCAAGGACAACCTGCCCCCGCTCCATCAGGGCGAAGCGGTCGCCGAGGTCCCAGGCAAAGTCGAAATACTGCTCGACCAGCACGATCGCCATCTGGCCCGCGTCCCGCAGGGCGGCGATGACGCGGCCGATCTGGGCGATGATGTTGGGCTGGATGCCCTCGGTCGGCTCGTCCATCAGCAGGACGCGCGGGCGGATCACCAGCGCCCGGGCAACGGCGAGTTGCTGCTGCTGGCCGCCCGACAGGTCGCCGCCGCGCCGCTGCGCCATCTGGGCCAGCACGGGGAAGCTGTCGTAGATCTCGTCGGGAATGCGGCGCTGGCCGCTCGGCAGGCAGCCGAGGCCGGTTTCAAGGTTCTCGCGCACCGTCAGCATGGGAAAGATCGCGCGGCCCTGCGGGACGTAACCCACACCCCGCCGCGCCATCTCCTGCGCCGTCACCCGCCCCAGCCGCTCGCCCATCAGCCGCAGCTCGCCGCCCGAGCGGGGGTGGCGCCCTGCCAGCACGCTCATCAGAGAGGTCTTGCCCGCCCCGTTGTTGCCCATGACGCAGGCGACCTCGCCCGGCGCGGCGCCGATCGACACGCCGTGCAGGATCTGCGAGCCGCCGTAATGCAGGGTGATGTTCTCGGCCTCGATCATCTCAGCGCCCCAAGTAAACGTCGATCACGTCGGGATTGGCGGACACGTGGTCCAACGAGCCCTCGGCCAGCACGGACCCCTGGTGCAGCACCGTCACCTTGCAGTTCAGCCGCCGCACGAAGTCCATGTCATGTTCCACCACCACCACGGCCCGCGTCTCGGCCAGCCGCCGCAACAGGGTCGTGGTCTGCTCGCGCTCGGCCAGCGTCATGCCGGCAGCGGGCTCGTCCACCAGCAGCAGGCGCGGCTCCTGCGCCAGCAGCATTCCGATCTCAAGCCACTGTTTCTGGCCGTGGCTCAGCTCGCCTGCCTTGCGGGTCAGGCGGTCTGCCAAGCCGACCTCTCCGGCCAGTTCCGCCACCCGTGCCACGCTGGCGCGCGAAGGCTTCCAGCGCAGCACGGCGAAGGGGCCGCGCGGGGCCTTTAGCGCCATGGTCAGGTTATCGGCGACGCTCTGGTCCTCGAAGACGGTGGGGCGCTGGAACTTGCGGCCGATGCCCGCGCGGGCGATCTGCGCCTCGGACAGCTTCAGCAGCGACTGGGACCGCTCGCCCCACAGGACCTGCCCCCTGTCCGGGCGGGTCTTGCCGGTCACGATATCCATGAAGGTCGTCTTGCCCGCCCCGTTCGGCCCGATCACAGCGCGCAGTTCGGCCGTGCCGATGTTGAAGGACAGGTCGTTGATTGCCCTGAACCCGTCGAAGGACTTGGTGACGCCCGAGACTTCCAGAAGCGCGGTCATGCCTCGGCCTCCTTTTCGCGCAGGGCGCTGACATCGGGGCCGAGGTCGGCCCCCAACCGGCGCGGCGGGCGCAGCCCGGCCAGCGCATCCATCAGCGAGGACAGCCCGCGCGGCGCGAACAACGTCACGGCGACGAAGCCCAGACCAAGCAGCACCTGCCACCAGTTCACCCACTCGACGCGATAGAAGCCCAGATCCAGCGCAGGCGCCCGCCCGCCGGTGAACCAGCTCGACAGCAGCGAGACGACCATGGCGCCGATCACAGCGCCATAGAGCCGGCCGCGACCGCCGATGGCGACCCAGACCGCGAGGTAGACCGAGGCGATGGGCGCCAGTTCCGCCGGGTTGATGATCCCGGCCTGCGGGTAATACAGCGCCCCCGCCGCCGCGCAGATCATGGCGCTGATGGTGAAGACGGTCAGCTTGTAGCCCTCGACCGGATAGCCGAGGAAACGCACCCGCGTCTCGTCGTCGCGGATCGCGCGGATGACGCTGCCGAACTTGCCGGCGGTCAGCCATGTCGCCAGCAGATAGCCCCCCGCCAGCAGCAGGGCCGAGGCCCAGAGGAACCAGATCGAAATCACCGACTGCGGCACCTCGGTCAGGCCGGGGATATTCTGCAGCCCTGACAGCCCGTTGTTGCCGCGAAAACCGTTGTCGTTCTGGAACAGCCATAGCGACAGGGCCAGCGTCATCGCCTGCGTCAGGATGGACAGGTAGACGCCGTTGACGCGGCTGCGGAACGCGAGCCAGCCGAAAAGGAAAGCCAGCAACCCCGGCACCGCCAGCACCAGCAGAAGCTGCATCGGCAGGCTGCCCGCGAAGCTCCATGTCAGGGGCAGGTCGGCGGAACCCACGACGCCGAAGATCTGGCTGGTGATGCCCTGCCGCAGTTCCTCGGCCGTCGGCGGGATGGGCGCGTTCGCCAAGGTGGCCGCGACGATCTCGCCTGTGCGGGCATACATCAGCCACATCCCGATCATGTAGCCGCCGAGGGCGAAGAAGGCCATGTGGCCCAGCGAGAGGATGCCCGCGTAGCCCCAGACGAGGTCCATCGCCACCGCCGCCAGCGCGAGGCACAGCGTCTTGCCAAGCGTCTTGACGGTGGATGTCGGAACCACGCCCGAGCCATAGGCCTCGGACATCAGCGTGACGGCGATGGTGAAGACCGCCAGCAGCGCGAGGAAGATCATCACCGAGGGGTGCTTGCGGATCAGCATGGATCAGGCCTCCGCCGCGCGGCCGCGGGTCGGCATGATGCCGCGGGGCCGGAACTGGATGAAGATGATGATGAGCAGGATCATCCAGGTCTGCGCGGCCAAGGTGTTGGCCGGGTTCATGACCTCGATGCCCTTCTGCAGGAAGCCGATCAGCGCGGCGCCCGCGAGCGTGCCCCAGATATTGCCGACGCCGCCCACGACGACCGTCATGAAGCTTTGCACGATATAGTCGCTGCCGAGTTCCGAGGTGACTTTGGCGAACAGCCCGATGGCGACGCCCGCGATGCCTGCGATGCCCGAGCCGAGGCCGAAGGTCAGCATGGCGATGCGGTCGGGATTGATCCCCATCGACGCGGCCATGCCGGGGTACTGGGTGACGGCGCGGACCTCGAGCCCCAGCCGCGTGCGCTTCATGATCCAGAGGAACAGGCCCAGGAACAGCAGCGCGAGGACGAAGATCGCCACGCGGATGGTCGAGATCGAGACGATCTCTCCGAAGCCGACCGAGCCTTCCAGCCAGGCGGGCGCGGTGAGTGGCCGGGCCTGCGTGCCGAAGATGTTCTTGGCAATCTGCTGCAGCGCGATGGACACGCCGAAGGTCGCCAGCAGCGTTTCCAGCGGGCGCTTGACAAGGTGGCGGATGACCAGCCGGTAGAGGACCACCCCGGCAAGGAAGGTCACGATGAAGGCGGCGGGCAGCGCCACGACCAGCGACAGCGTACGGCCGGCGATCAGCGTCTGGACGACATAGCCGGTATAGGCGCCCATCATGATGAACTCGCCATGCGCCATGTTGATGACGCCCATGACGCCAAAGGTGATGGCAAGGCCGATGGCCGCGAGGAAATAGATCGAGGCGAGCGACAGCGCATCCAGCGCAAGGTCGGCGGCTTGCTGCGTGCCCTGCCGCAGGGCCATCGCCCTCAGGGCGCGGCGGGCAGCGTCGGTGATTTCGGGGTTCGGCTCGGTGTAAACGTCGGCGAAGCGGTGGGCGGCCAGCGCGGCCTCTGCCTCGGCGGCGGTGGCGGCGGGCGGGACCAGCCCGGCCTCGGCCAGCGCGTCATAGGCGGCGTCGCGGCGGGCGGGGTCGGAAAGCTCGGCTACCGGGACGCCGCCCACTGCGCCATCGACGACATGCGCGGCCAGCGCCTGCTTCTGCGCGTCACTGGCAAGCCGCGCCGGGGCGAGGTCCGAGGCCACCAGCAGGTGATAGGCCTCGTCCTCGGGGATGTCGTCGCCAAGGGTGAGTTCGGCGGCGATGTTCGCGCTCTCGGGGATCGCCGGCGCGGCGATGCGGCTCGTGGCCAGCAGCGGGTTCAGCACCGCCTGCAGGTCGGCGCCGGTGTCGCCGGAAAAGCCCTCGATCGCGGCGATGCGGGCCTGCGGGTCAGGGTCGAAGCGGATGGTCAGCAGGCGCTCCAGCCGCGCCTTGCGGGCAGCGAGCGCGGGATCAGGGTCGGCCGCTGCGGCGCGCAGGGCGGCAAGGTGCGTCTCGTCGGGGCGGCGGGCGATGGCGTCAAGTGCGGCAGCGCGGCGGGTCGTTTCGGGGTCGTTCAGCTGGAACTGCACCAGCACCGCGCCGATCACGCCGCGCACGCCCGAGTTGGGCCGCAGCACCTGCACGTCGCCCGGAACCGGTGTGCCCGTGACGGCATCCACGGCACCGTCGCCCTGAACGATCACGAAGCGGTCGCCTGCAAGGCCGAGGCGGCGGTCGGCCCATGCCTCCAGCACCGGCCCGGCCTGCGGGCCGGCGGCAGCCAGCGCCTCGATCACCGGGGCAATGGTCTGGCGCGAGGGCCGCTCGATCTGCGCGCGGTTCGCGTCGAGAACCGAGGCAAGGTCCTGCGCGAAGGCCGGCGCGGCCAGCAGCAGCAGCGAAAGAAGAAGATGGCGCATGAGCCCCCCAGCGCGGAAGGAAGGGCGGCGCGGGGCCGCCCCTCGAGGTCAGTAGTTCGACTGCTTCTGCACGCAGCTGTTCGTCTGGGTGTTCCACATGCCGCAGTCCTTGCCGGGCCAGTCGGCGTCCAGCACCGCGGATTCGGGCAGGTGGTCGGTCCAGGCGTCGCCCGCGACCGGCTCGGTCTGGCTGACGATGTCGAACTGGCCGTCCTCGCGGATCTCGCCGATCAGCACGGGCTTGGTCAGGTGGTGGTTCGGCAGGACCTTGGCCGTGCCGCCGGTCAGGTTCGGCACCTCGAGTCCATCGATGGCCGCCAGCACCGCGTCGGTGTCGGTGGAACCCGCCTTCTCGACCGCCTGGACCCACAGGTTGAAGCCCAGCATCGTGGCCTCCATCGGGTCGTTGGTCACGCGGTCCTCGCCCATCTTCGCCTTCCAGGCGGCGACGAATTCGTCGTTCGCGGGCGCCTCGGCGGTCTGGAAATAGTTCCAGGCGGCCAGGTGTCCGACGAGGTTCGCGGTATCGAGGCCCGACAGTTCTTCCTCGCCGACCGAGAAGGCCATCACGGGAATGTCGTCGGCCGAGACGCCCGCCGCCGCGAGTTCCTTGTAGAAGCCCACGTTGGCGTCGCCGTTGATGGTGGAAACCACGCCAACCTTCTTGCCGTCATTGCCCAGCGCCACCACGTCGGCCACGATCTTCGACCAGTCCGAATGGCCGAAGGGCGTGTAGTTGACGAAGATGTCCGCCTGCCCGACGCCCTTGTCCTTCAGGTAGGCCTCGAGGATCGTGTTCGTGGTGCGCGGATAGACATAGTCGGTCCCGAGTAGCGCCCATTTCTCGACGCCCAGTTCCTCGGTCATGTAGTCCACCGCGGGAATCGCCTGCTGGTTCGGCGCGGCGCCCGTGTAGATGACGTTCTTCGAGGATTCCTCGCCCTCGTACTGCACCGGGTAGAACAGCAGCCCGTTCAGTTCCTCGACCACCGGCAGCACCGACTTTCGGCTGACCGAGGTCCAGCAGCCGAAGATCGCGTCAACCCCCTGGACCGAGATCAGCTCGCGCGCCTTTTCCGCGAACAGCGGCCAGTCGGATGCGGGGTCCACGACCACCGCCTCGATCTGCCGGCCCAGCACGCCGCCCTTGGCGTTCTGCTGGTCCACCAGCATCAGCACGGTGTCCTTCAGCGTGGTTTCCGAGATCGCCATCGTGCCGGACAGCGAATGCAGCACGCCGATCTTGATCGGGTCCTCCTGCGCCCAGCCTGCGCCGGCCAGCGCGAGCGTCAGCCCCGCGCTGCAAAGGATCGTCCTTGCCCTCATCTTCCGTTTCCCCCGTCAGGGCCGCGGCCACCCAGCCGCTTCCCCGTAGCCGGGTGCGGTGATAGGCTCTCGCGGCAACATCGTTGCACCCGTGCGGCGGCCCTTGTTGTCCAGACGTCGGCCGCCGCACACTTCCGGCCCTTTCGGCCGTTCGCACTTGCAGCAAACCAACGGGCCGGAAATGCGGCAACGACTGGGTGGTGGCTTCTGCTGCTGCTGACCGCTTCTGGCGAAACCCGCGCCATCTGCACGCACGACTGCCCGCGAATTAGGCGCGCAGGGTCAGGCCGCCCTCGCGGATGATGAAATCGGCGACCTCCTCCACCCCGCGCCCGGCGCGCAACGAGGCCATGACGACCGGCCGCGTGCCCCGCGCGGCGCGGGCATCGGATTCCAGCAGCACCGGGTCCACGCCCACATGGGGCGCGAGGTCGGTCTTGTTCACCACCAGCAGGTCCGACCGCGCGAGCCCCGGCCCCTTCTTGCGCGGGATGTCTTGCCCGGCGGCCGTGTCGATCACATAGATCGTCAGGTCCGCGAGTTCCGGCGAGAAGGTCGCGGCGAGGTTGTCGCCCCCCGACTCGATCAGCACGAGGTCGAGGTCGGGAAAGGCCGCGTTCAGATCGGCGATGGCGGCGAGGTTGATGCTGGCGTCCTCGCGGATGGCGGTATGGGGGCAACCGCCGGTTTCAACGCCCCGGATACGCTCGGACGGCAGGACCTGCGCGCGCATCAGCGCCTCGGCATCCTCGCGCGTGTAGATGTCGTTGGTGACGACGGCCATCGACAGGCGAGGGGCGAGCGCCGCCGCCAGCTTCTCGGTAAGGGTGGTCTTGCCCGCGCCAACGGGACCGCCGATGCCGACGCGAAGGGGGCCGTTGCTCATGTCCTGAAGATCCTTGTCTGCATGGTTTCGTGTCGTGCCTGCGCGTTCTCGGCACCGATGGCGCAGCCGCCCAGATCGGCCTCGGTGGCGTTGGCTGCCTGCGCAGCCAGCCGCAGGATCACCGGGGAGAGGTCCGCCAGCACCCGTTGGCCCTCCGTCTGCCCCAGCGGCAGGAAGCGCACCGCCGCCTGCACCAGGTTCAGCGCCTGCCCGTGCAGGTAAAACCCGATGACACGCGCAGCAGGCTGTCCCAAGGAAGCGCAGGCCCGCCCCACCGCGACGGGCAGCACCGCCGGGCTGGCCTCCATCCCGGTCAGCGCCGCGGCGGTCCGCGCGAAGGCGGCGCCCTGTTCCAGCGTCTCGGTCAGCCGCTCGGCCGTCAGGCACAGCGCACGGGCGAACTCGTCCAGCGCTACGTGATCCGCCCCCGGCCGCAGCGCCAGCGACAGCAGCACCGCATCCGACCAGCCGCTGCCATGTTCCAGCACGTCGCGCAGCCATTCGGCCAGCGAACCCGCGTCATGCACCGCGCCGCTGTCCATCGCCCATTCCAGACCCTGCGCATAGGCGAAGGCCCCGGTCGGAAAGGCCGGGGACAGAAGCTGCACCAGCAGCAGGCCGCCCGCGTCAGTGGTTGTGTCCAAAGGTCCGGCCATGCCCATAGGCCCCGCCCAGTGGCCGGAAGGGCGCAAGGCTGCGCGTCACCTTGGCGCCGAGTTGCAGCAGCATCGCCTCCAGCACGGGATCGACTCGGATCACGAGGTGGTCGGCCGCAATCTCGCAGGGGCAGTGGCGGTTGCCGATGTGCCAGGCGAGCGTGGGCAGGTCGCCCTCGATCCGCAGGACGGGCTCGCGCGCCTCGACGACCTCGACGGCGCGGCCGTCCGCCAGCACGAAGGCCGCGCCGGGCGCAAGGCTGATCGTTTGAGGCAGGTCCACCATGAAGCTGGCGCCTTCGGCCGTGACCAGCCGCTTGCGGCGCAGGCAGCGGGCCTCGTAGTCCAGCACGACGCGGCCCGCGACGGGCCGCCCGTGGCCGGATTCCAGGACCGCATCGGCGGTGCCGAGGTCGGGTGTCGCGGAAATGTTCATGGGAACCTCAGAACAGGAAATAGCGCTGGGCGAGCGGCAGTTCGGTTGCCGGCTCGCAGGTCAGAAGCTGGCCGTCCGCGCGGACCTCGTAGGTCTCGGGATCGACCTCGATCACCGGCGTCGCGTCGTTCAGCCGCATGTCGGCCTTGCCGATGCCGCGCGTGCCCGCGACGGCCACCGCCTGCTTGCCCAAGCCGTCGCAGCAGCCCGCCTCCAGCCCCGCATGGCTCACGAAGCTGACCGAGGCCGCATGCCGCGCCCTTCCCAGCGCGCCGAACATCGGCCGCGAATACATGGGCTGCGGCGTGGGAATGGAGGCGTTCGGATCGCCCATCTGCGCCATGGCGATCTGGCCGCCGACCAGCACCATCTCGGGCTTTGCGCCGAAGAAGGCGGGATGCCACAGCACCAGGTCGGCGCGCTTGCCGGGCTCGACGCTGCCGACATGGGCCGAGATGCCATGCGCCACCGCCGGATTGATCGTGTATTTCGCCACATAGCGGCGGGCGCGCAGGTTGTCGTTCTCGCCCGTCTCGCCCTCCATCCGGCCGCGCTGGACGCGCATCTTGTGAGCGGTCTGCCATGTGCGGGTGATGACCTCGCCCACGCGGCCCATCGCCTGGCTGTCGGACGAGATGATGCTGAAGGCGCCGAGGTCGTGCAGGATGTCCTCGGCCGCGATCGTCTCGCGCCGGATGCGGCTTTCGGCGAAGGCCACGTCCTCGGGGATGGACCGGTCGAGGTGGTGGCACACCATCAGCATGTCGAGGTGCTCCTCGATGGTGTTGCACGTATAGGGCCGCGTCGGGTTGGTGGAGGACGGGATGACGTTCTGCGACCCCACCACGCGGATGATGTCGGGCGCATGGCCGCCGCCCGCACCCTCGGTGTGATAGGCGTGGATCGTGCGCCCCGCGATGGCAGCCAGCGTGTTTTCCACGAAGCCGGATTCGTTCAGCGTGTCGGTGTGGATCATCACCTGCACGTCCTCGGCCTCGGCCACGGTCAGGCAGCAGTCGATGGCGGCGGGCGTCGTGCCCCAGTCCTCGTGCAGCTTCAGGCAGCAGGCCCCGGCGCGGATCTGTTCCACCAGCGCCTCGGGGCGGCTGGCGTTGCCCTTGCCCGCAAGCCCGATGTTCACGGGCAGGCTGTCGGCGGCCTCCAGCATCCGGCGGATGTGCCAAGGCCCGGGCGTGCAGGTGGTGGCAAGCGTGCCATGCGCGGGGCCGGTGCCGCCGCCGATCATGGTGGTGATGCCGGAATGCAGCGCGTCGTCCACCTGCTGGGGGCAGATGAAGTGGATGTGGCAGTCGATCCCGCCCGCGGTCAGGATGCGGCCCTCGCCCGCGATGATCTCGGTCCCCGGCCCGATGACGATGGTGACGCCGGGCTGGGTGTCCGGGTTGCCCGCCTTGCCGATGGCGGCGATCCGGCCGTCGCGCAGCCCGACGTCGGCCTTGGTGATGCCCGTCCAGTCGAGGATCAGCGCGTTGGTGATGACCGTGTCCATGGCCCCCGCCGCGCGGGTCAGCTGCGACTGGCCCATGCCGTCACGGATGACCTTGCCGCCGCCAAACTTCACCTCTTCGCCGTAGGTGGTGAGGTCGCGCTCGACCTCGATCACCAGCGCGGTGTCCCCCAGGCGCACGCGGTCGCCGGTCGTGGGGCCGAACATGTCGGCATAAGCGGCGCGAGAAATCTCAACCGGCATCGAGCGCCCCCATGACATGGCCGTTGAAGCCCCAGACCGCGCGGCTGCCGCCAAGGGGCACCAGCCGCACCTCGCGCCGCTGTCCCGGCTCGAAGCGGACGGCGGTTCCGGCGGGGATGTCGAGGCGCATTCCCCTTGCGGCATCGCGGTCGAGGGCGAGGCCCGCGTTCACCTCGGCGAAGTGATAATGGCTGCCGACCTGCACCGGGCGGTCGCCGGTGTTGGCCACCATCAGGGTGATCGCGGGTCGGCCCTCGTTCAGCGTGATCAAGCCTTGGGCGGGAATGATCTCTCCGGGGGTCATCTCAGCCCCCCACGACCAGCGCGAGGCCTGCCACAGCCGTCAACCCGCCTGCCGCCCTCAACAGCGGTTGCGCGGCGGCACGCCCGGCCAGGATGCCGGCGCCATGCAGCAGCGCCGTCGCCAGCGCAAAGCCGAGAGCATAAGACGGCAACCCTTGCGCCGGTCCTTCCGCTCCATGCGCCCAGCCATGGGTATGGCCGAAGGCCGCCGCCATTGCCGCCATCACGCCCAGCGGCAGGCGCGCCGCAATCGCTACCGTAGCCCCGAGGATGATCACCGAAGCGAGGATCACCGGCTCGACCGCACCGAAGGGCAGGCCTGCCCACCCCGCCGCGCCGCCCGCCAGCATCGCGGCGACGAAGCTGGTCGGCAGCAGCCACAGCGCCCGCCCGCCCGCCTGCGCGGCCAGCAGGCCCAAGGCGACCATCGCCAGCACGTGGTCTGCCCCGCCCAAGGGATGCGCGAAGCCCGCGCCGAGGCTGCCGGCGTCATGGCCCGGATGGGCCAGCGCGGCACCGGGAAGGGCCACCAGCGCAAGGGAAAGCAGGCGCTTCATCGAAATCTCCTATCGGATGGGATGGTGGACGGTGACGAGCTTGGTCCCGTCGGGAAATGTCGCCTCGACCTGCACGGTCTCGATCATCGTGGGGATGCCCTCCATGCAGTCCTCGGCGCGGATGACCCGGCCGCCCGCCTCCATCAGGTCGGCCACGCTGCGGCCGTCGCGGGCGCCCTCGACCACAAAGTCAGTGATCAGCGCGATAGCCTCGGGATGGTTCAGCTTGACGCCGCGGGCCAGCCGCCCGCGCGCGACCATCGCGGCAAGCGAGACCAGCAGCTTGTCCTTTTCTCGGGGGGTCAGGTTCATGGGCGTCCTTCAGTTCTGCCAGCATCTGGGGGTGGCGCCGGGCTGAAGCCGCTCGACCAGGCGCAGCATCTGGCGGCGCAGCGGCCAGGCGTCGGCGGCAAGGCAGCGCAGCACCAGCCGGCCCTCCAGCGCCGAGGCGGCACCCTGCACGCCCGGCTCGTCCAGTTCCGCGCGAAGCGCCGGAAGCATGGCCTGCGCCTCGGGCGCGACGAAGATCAGCGTGGCAAAGGCGCGCGCGCCGCCCAGCAGCGCCATCCCGCCCGCGCGCGCAAGGGCGGCATCGGTCAGCCTCAGCGGGTCCAGCAGCAGCAACCGGCCATCGCGCCGGATGGTCCGGCTGTCCTCCAGCATCAGCCGCGCCACCGTTTCGCCCATCGCGGCGCGGCCCAGCACGACCGTCTCGATCCCCAGGTAGCGGGCGTCCCCGGCCATCTCGACGCGGGTCTGCCGCTGCAGGCCGGCGCCGTTGAACAGGATGGTTTCCTGCGGCAGCCAGCCGAGCGAGGCCCCTGCCCCCAGTTCCAGCGTCACGATGGCCCGCGCGGGTCCGTCCTCGGCGCGATAAGCGCGCTCGGCCGTCTGCGTGGTGGCCCGCGCCCTGGTTCCGGCGCCAAGCGTGACGGAATACTCCAGCCGGTCCCCGCTGGTCAGCCCGCCCGAGGTGTTGAGGAACACGATCTCCGGCACGCTCGAATGGGTGCGCGGCAGCATGACCTTGGCCGAGCCGGACTGCCTCAAGGCGGCAATCCGGCCATCCCTCAGGGCGATGCGGGCCTCGCCGTCGCTGCGTTGAAGTGGAGCGTGATCAAACATGCCCCAACTCTACCCACCTGCCCGGAGGAGGTAGGTGGAGGCAGGTCCGAGGCTGCGTGAAATCTCGCGCCCTGCCTCATGTTGCCTAAGCCTTGGGCATTCTGGCGATCGCGCGGGCAGGCGTGAAACGTGGGCAACGATCCGCCAAGCGTCTGCCTTGGCTGCATTTCGGGTCCGATCCTGCGGCAGCCCGGCTTTGCCGGATCACTCCAATGCCCTGATCAGGCCAGCGACTGCGCGTCGCCGTCGATCGAGATCGCCTGCCCCGAGATCGTCCGCCCGCGCGGCGAGCACAGGAAGACGATCTGGTCGGCGATCTGCTGCTGCGTCACCATCGTCCGCATCGAGATGTTGCCCAGCAGTTCCGCCTCCATCTCGCGGAAGCTGATGCCGCGCGCCTGGGCCTTGCTCTCGATCACGCGCCGCACCCGGTCGCCCTCGACCACGCCGGGAAGGACGGCGTTGACGCGGATGCCATGTTCGCCAAGCTCCATCGCAAGGGTCTTGGTGAAGCCGACGACCGCCCATTTCGAGGCGGAATAGGGCGAGCGCAGCGGGAAGCCGAAGCGCCCCGCAATCGACGACAGGTTGACGATCGAGGGGTTGGAGCTTTCCCTCAGCGGCGCCACGGCCAGGCGCACGCAGTTGAACATGCCGGTGATGTTGATGGCGAGCGTGCGGTCCCAGTCATGCGGGTCCACGTCCTCGACCCGTGCGGTGGGGCCAGCGACGCCCGCGTTGTTGACAAGGACATCCAGCCCGCCCAGCGCCGCCAGCGCCTCGTCGAGCAGCCGGGCAACCTGCTCGCGGTCGGACACGTCGCAGCGGGTCGAGGTGATCGCGGGATCGCTGTCCTTCAGCCCCGAAAGCGCTTCCTGATCCACGTCGCAGACGTGGACCCGCGCGCCCTCGGCGGCGAAGGCACGCGCGATGGCAAGCCCGATGCCGTTCGCGCCCGCGGTGACGAGAACGCGCAGTCCCCTGATGTCCAGGTCCATGATCGTCAGCTTCCTCATGCAAAAGGGCAGAGGTTTCCCCTGCCTTGTTCCGGCCAGTCGTTCGCGCGCGGGCACCCCAGCCCAAGATCGCAGTTCGGCATAACCCCGGATGCCCGGTCCCGCACATGTAAAAGGCAGCCGGCCCATTGTCCCGGCTGCCTCGATTTCACTTTCGCCATGCAGGGAGTCCGGTCTTCGGCCCCCTTTCCCTCAGCGGTGAACGGAACGCTCGGAGGCCTTCCATTCCTCCCATCCCGGCTGGCCCTGCATGAAGGCCTCGATCTCGGCGCGGGACGCTTCCAGCCTGGGATCGTGGCGCAGGTAGTGCCGGGTTTCGCGGGCGATCAGGCCGGACAGGATCAGCAGCCCGATCAGGTTCGGGATCGCCATAAGCCCGTTCATCACGTCCGAGAAGTTCCAGACGACCCCAAGCTGCACCGTGCAGCCGAAAAACACCACGCCCGAGAACAGGACCCGGAAGGGCATCACGCCGCGGCGCCCGACCAGCCGCTCGATGTTGCGCTCGCCGTAATAGGCCCAGCCGAGGATGGTGGAATAAGCGAAGAGCACCAGCCCGAGCGTGACGATCCAGTGGCCCCACTGGCCGGGCAGGCCGTGGGTGAAGGCCTCGCCCGTCATGATCGCGGCCGAGATCTGCTGGCCCGTGGCGGGGTCGGTCTGCTGCCAGACCCCGGTGGTCACGATGACGAGCCCGGTGCAGCTGACGACGATGATCGTGTCGATGAAGGTCTGCGTCATCGACACCAGCCCCTGCCGCACCGGATGCGTGGTCTGCGCCGAGGCCGCCGCGATGGCGGCCGAGCCCATGCCGGATTCGTTCGAGAAGATGCCCCGCGCGACCCCGTATTGCACCGCGATCATGATGGTGGACCCCAGGAAGCCGCCGACGGCGGAGGTGCCGGTGAAGGCTTCGCTGAACACCTCGGCGAAGGCGGCCGGGACGGCGGTGATGTTCGCGGCGAGGATGTAAAGCGCCCCCAGCACGTAGAACAGGATCATCGCCGGGACGAAGCCCGCCGTGACCTTGCCGATGGACTTGATGCCGCCCACCAGCACCAGCAGCGTCATGCCGGCCAGCACCGCCCCCGTGACCCAGGTCGGCACGGCGAAGCTGCGTTCGAGGTTCGAGGCGATCGAATTGCCCTGCGTCATGTTGCCGATCCCGAAGGACGCGCAGACGGCGAAGATCGCGAAGGCCAGCGCCAGGAACCTGCCGAAGCTGCCGGGAATGCCACGCTCGAGATAGTACTGCGGCCCGCCCGACTTCTCGCCCGCCGTGTCGGTGGTACGGAAGCGGACACCAAGGAAGGCCTCGGAGTACTTGGACGCCATCCCCAGAAGCGCCGTCACCCACATCCAGAACAGCGCGCCCGGCCCGCCGATGCCGATGGCCGTGGCGACGCCGACGATGTTGCCGGTGCCGACGGTCGCAGCCATGGCCGTGGTCAGCGCCTGGAACTGCGAGATGTCGCCCTCGGCATCGTCATCCTTGCGCTTGATCAGGCCCAGGCGCAGCGCGGCGCCCAAGCGCAGGAATTGGATGCCGCCCAGCCGGAAGGTCAGGTAGATGCCGGTTCCCAGCAGCAGCGGGATCAGCATGAAGGGACCCCAGACGATCCCCCCGACCGTCCCGAGGAAAGTTTCCAGATTGTTCATGTGGTCCTGATTGCCTCTTTTGCGGGCGCCATGCAGGCGCAGCCTGAAATTGCCTTCACGAATGAGCGGGGTTCAAAGCGTCAGCGCGGCGATCCAGGCGAACAGCACCATGCCGAAGTTCGCGTGGATGAAGGTCGGGATCAAGCTGTCCCTGATATGGTCGTGCTGCCCGTCGGCGTTCAGCCCGGCCGTCGCGCCCAGCGTGATGGTGGATGCGGGCGACCCCGCGTCGCCCAAGGCGGCCGCGGCCCCAAGAAGGGCGACCGTCGCAAGCGGCGAGAAGTCGAGTGCCAGCGCCAGCGGCACATAGATCGGTGCCAAGATCGGCACCGAGGCGAAGGAATCCCCGAAGCCGATTGTAACGAAGAGACCCACGAGCAGCATGATCGCGGCGCCCAGCGCCTTGTTGTCCCCGATGAACGAGGCAGAGGCCGAGACGAGCGGCTGGACCTCTCCGGTCGCGGACAACACGCCCGCGAAGCCCGAGGCAAGGGTGATGATCACGGCCACCTGGGCCATCATCCGCAGGCCCTCGGTGAAGACATCGTCCTGTTCCTGCCAGCGGAAGATGCCCGCGAAGCTCAGGATGATGAAGCCGGCCATGGCGCCCACCAGCAGCGATTCAAACTTGATCTGGCAGACCAGCGCCACTGCCAGCGCGGCAAGGGTCGCCAGCAGCTGCGCGGGCTTCAGGGTCACGGGCGGCTTGCCGGCGGCGGGCGCCTCGCTTTCGACGGTCAGATAGTCGCGCGGCTTGCGGTAGGTGATGAAGACGGCGACGAACATCCCCGCCACGATCCCCATCACCGGCAGGAACATCGCCCGGGGCGCCATGTCGGCCGTCACGCTGAGGCCGAGGTCCGCGCCCACGTCGTTGAGGTTGGTCAGCAGGATGTCGTTGAGGAAGATCGCGCCGAAGCCCGTCGGCAGCAGCAGGTAGCTTGAACTGATCGCGCAGGCCAAGACGCAGGCGATCGCGCGGCGGTCCAGGCGCAGGCGGTTCATGACGCCCAGCAGCGGGGGGATCAGCACCGGGATGAAGGCGATATGCACCGGGATCAGGTTCTGCGACATGACCGAGGCCGCGCAGAGGATCAGCAGCAGGCTCCACCTGACGCCCCGGCTGGCGGCCGCCTCGCCGGTCCCCAGGTGGCCCGAGATCTTCGCGGCCAGCAGCTCCAGCAACCCGCTGCGGGCCAGCGCGACGGCGAAGGCGCCGATCATCACATAGGTCATGCCGACCTGCGAGCCGATCAGCAGGTTCTCGTTGAAGGCGGCAATCGTCTCGGTCATCGACAGACCCGCCTGCAGACCGCCCAGGACCGCCGCCGAGACCAGCGCCACCGCGACGGGCAGGCGCAGCAGGCAGAGCGTCATCATCGCCACGATCGACAGGACGACGGCGTTGACATGCAGGCCGGCCGCAAACAGGCCGGCATAGGTGGCCGCGGCGAGGGCAAGCACCGAAAGCACGCGCATGCGGCGAAGCTCTCCGGTGCCGCCCGAGGAGCCGAGGGACAGATCGGTCATTCTTGTTCTCGTACTGGGACCGAGTCCGGGCCTCGGCGGCTAGGCGATACGTCGTGAAGGAACCGATGTTCAACCTGCCCCGGCCCTGTTTCGGCGGATCGGAACGGTCGAATGGCGAAGATTCCGGCAGCCATGACGGCACGGCCAGGGAAAGGCGCGGAACTTTCTCCCTCACCCGGCGCCGAGCTTGACAGCCTCGGGCGCCGCCCCGTTCCCTGAGGCAAACCGCAACCGAGGAACGCCCCATGTGCACGGCCTGCCTGATCGAGAACGTAAAAAGCCACATGCTCTCGCGCCGCAGACTGTTTTCAGGCGCTGCAGCCACTGCGGCGATGGGCGTGGCCGCGGGCGCGCTGTCCGCGCGGCCGGCGCTGGCGCAGGCGAAAGGGAGGGTGGTCGACCTGACCCATGCCCATGACAGCGACTTCCCCACCTTCGACGGCAAGCCCGGCATCCTCTACGAGGTGGACAAGAACTTCGATCCCGACGGCTATCACCTTTTCAAGCTGACGATCTTCGAGCACACGGGCACCCATATCGACGCGCCGCTGCATTTTGCCGAAGGCGGAACCTCGGTCGATGCGCTGCCGGTCGAGAACCTGATCGCGCCGCTGTGCATTCTGGATATTTCCGCCAGGGCGGCCGAGGACCCGAACGCCGTGGTCGAGCCCGCGGACATCGAGGCCTGGGTTTCCGCGCATGGAGATATCCCGGCGGGGGCCTGCGTGGCCATGAACTCGGGCTGGACGGCCAGGATCGGGGACCCGTCGTGGCGCAACCTGCCGGACGGCACGCTGGCCTTCCCCGGCTTCTCGAAAGCGGCGACCGACCTGCTGGCCCAGACGGGGGCGGCCTCGATCGGGGTGGACACCCTGTCGCTGGACCCCGGCAACTCTCCCGACTTCGCGGTGCATTATTCCTGGCTGCCCTCGGGCCGCTTCGGGATCGAGGGGCTGGCCAATCTGGACCAACTTCCGGCCAGCGGCGCCACGATCTTCATCGGCGCGCCGAAGCATCGCGGCGGCACCGGCGGCCCGGCAAGGATTCTTGCGATGCACTAGGGCGACCTACGGCGTCGATGGGCGATGGACTCTCATGGCCTGGTCCCGGCTGGCGTGGATTGAGGGACAAGGCGACAGACCCGCGCGTCTCCATGGCGACCAAGGCTGTCGCCAGGCGGCCGAGGGCCGTCATGGCAGCATCTGCGCCATGCGCGTTGAAAGAACAGAGACCAGCGCCATCAGCAGAAGCCCGGCTGCCGCGGCCCGGCAGATGACACGGCGATACTGCAGGGCTGCCCAGCGCATGGAGGAAAGCGAGAACAGCAGCGCAACCAGCGTGTACCAGGCGATGCTCATCGACGTGGTCACGGCCACCAGGGCGGCGATCCTGTCGTGGTCCCGGAACACCCCCAGAAAGGCGATCGTGAACAAGGACGCGCTCTGCGGGGCGAGAAAGGCGACGGCAGCGCCCTGGGCGAACAACTCGAGCCACAGCCGGGGCGGAGGCATATCGGCGCCGGCAGCTTCGGCATGGGCGGAACGCAGCAGCCGCCAGGCCAGCCAGATCAGCACCAGCGGAACGACCGCCTGAACCGCCGAAAGCGACAGACCCGAGGCCAGGTGGATGGCGCCCCAGGCGATGGCGCCCATCAGCGTGGCGGTCCCCATCGCGATTCCGGCAAGCAGCGGGATGGTCCGCCTGAACCCGTGAAGGGCGGCATAGCCGCCCGTCGTCAGGGCGACGGGACCGGGCACGACCACGATCAGGATGTAGGCCGCCATGAACTGAAGCATGGCAGCCGACATGGATTGCGAGCCCCACATGGCACCCTCACCCCGCCCCGATGCCTACTGACCGGCGGCAAGCGTTGTCAGCGTCTCGGGCGGAACGGAGAATGCCGCCGGCAGATGAGGAACGCCGACGACTTCGGGCCGATCGGCATCCGAAACCAGCAGCGAGGCTCCGGCGCCGCCCACCATCCCCGTGGGAACGACGGTGTCCATGCCCTCGGGATCAGAGGCATGGACGACATGGACGAAACCCAGGCAGGCGTCCGGCCCCGGCCCGCTTTCATAAGCGACGATGCGCTGGATGTCGGGCTGCGCTACGGCGACGATCGAACGCGGCCCTTCTTCCATCAGCGCAAGGCCCCCGATATCGCGGGAGGCGTCAAGGCAGCCGCTGCGCCCTGCGGCCTCGAGCACCGGCTCGGGGTTCTCGGCGGACAGGTCCAAGGACCACAGGCCGGTGGTCGCAAGGATGTAGGCGCGCGAGCCGCGGGCGGTCATCGCCTTGACGGCCCCTTCGACGGACCAGTGGCCGGCACTCTCCAGCCCAAGGCTTTCACCCTGCGGCCGCACGGAAAGGGCGGACAGTTGGCCGCCGATCGTCCCAACCAGGATCAAGGCGTCGCCCGCGCGGTCCCTTGCCGCGGCAAGCCGCGTCGCCCCCATCTCGCCGATTTCGCCAGACCCTGATGCCGGGAGAAGCGCCGCCTCGGCTTTCCCCGCATCCAGGCGCACGACGCCGAGACCGCGGGGTCCGACCCACATGGCATAGGACTGCGGCCTTGCGTCGTCGCCAAGCTGCAGCAGGGCGGCATCGGCGACGCGCCCCGCATCGGTGGCCAGCGCATGGCCTTCCGTGCCCATGACGGTCATCCGGCCGCCGGTATCAACGGCGACAAGGGATTGTCCTTCGCCGGTTTCCAGCCGGCGCAAGTTTCGCAGGGACTGGATCGGCAGTTCCGCGATGCGGACGGAATGCCCCTTCAACGTCACGCCCTGCGGCGGCGCCGCAACGGCAGCCATCGCGGGAAGGACCGCCGCCACGCAGAAACAGGCGAGGCGGTATCCGTCGGCAATGCCAGTCATGATTGATGCTCCCGGTTCATGTTGCGCCGTGGGACGGGGGTCGATCTGCCCCCGACAGACGCGAGTTGCGGTCAACGTCAGATTGGGTCCCGCCCCGTGGGCTTGCCTGGCGCGCGGATGGCCGGAACAGCCGCCTTTCCTGGACATCCGTTCGCGTGGCATCCGAGACCCCACCGTCTGCAAGGCAGAGGAGGCACGCGGGCGATCCTCGACCCTTCAGAAAAGGATACGGAGCGCGACCGGGGCGCACATCGGTGCGGCTACCCGTTTTTGATCGGCGATCCCCCAGATTTCCCGGCATCTGCCAGGGAAACAGTGCCCGTACCGTCGGCGTCGGACGAATGCAGGTGGCGGGCGTCCGGCAGCAGCCAGGGGTCCTGCCGCAGCCGCATCATCAACTCCATGCGGTTGGTGGCGTTGAACTTGCCCAGCACGGCCGAGACATGATGCTCGATCGTCCGGGGCGAGCGCGACATGCGGCGCGCGATCTCCTTGTTGCCGATGCCTTGGGCGATCAGGACCAGCACCTGCTGCTCGTGCAGGGTCAGTCCCATCGGATGCTGGCGCGACGCCGCATAAGGGCCGCGCCGCAGCCGGGGCAGCCTGTCCGCAAGCCCAAGGCGCTGCGCCCGCTTCCGCGCCAGTGCCGCGGCGGGGCGGGCTTCCAAGGTTTCCAGAGTGGTGAGGGCGGCGACAAGCGCCTCGGCGGCTTCGGGGTTGGTCGCCTGCAGGCCCGCCAGCGCGGCCTCATAGGGCAGGCCGAGCCGGGTCCATTCGGCGGCGGCCGACAGCGGGTCGCCGCGTAGCTCGGCGGCACGGGCAAGCGGCAACTGCATGTCCGAAAGCAGAGAGGGGAAGGGCTCGGCCATGCCGCAGCGCTGCCACCACACCGCTATCTCCGGAAGATAAGGCTGGAAATCGTCGAGGCCCATCCCCGCAAGCAGGGCAAGCTGCCGTTGCGCGGCGGCCATGTCTTCCGCCAGCCAGGCCGCCTCGGCTAGTGCCAGGCGCACCGGGATGATGCGCTGCGCCTCGCCCGTGACGAGCGCCTCGCCCAGGGCGCGATCCAGCAGCGCCGGGGCGTCGTCTTCGCCACGGCGCATGCGGACGGTGGCCAGCACGGTCAGGGCCGGCAGGTGCATGACCATGGGCAGTTGATCCCGCGCCATGACCCCCTGGGCGATCGCCTCGGCCTCGCGGAACCGGCCCTGGTCCAGACGAAGCTGGGCCTGCCTGCCGACGAGGTATTGCGTGACCGAGTCGAGGTCGTGCCGCAGGCAGAAGGCAATCCCTTCGGCCAGCAGGTCGTCGGCCAGTGCGAAATCCCGCTCCAGCGTCGCGGCTTCGGCGAAGTTGGTATAGGCGCGGGCGGCATCGTCGTGGAGTTCATGCGCGAGCGATAGCGCCAGGCTTTCCTGCAACCGCTCGCGCCCGCCGGGGCGGCCCGCGAACATCAGGGCCGTGCCCACGTTGTTCAGCGCATGGACGCGGGTGCCGATCTCGCCCAGGCTGTCCGACAGGGCGATGGCCCGCTCGCCCCATTCCACGGCCTCGTTGAAGCGGTAGTGCAGCATGTGAAGCTGCGAGCGCGTGCTGTAGGCCAAGGCAAGCTCCCGGCCCGGCGGCAGGGGTTCCACCACGCGCACGGCTTCCTCGGCACAGTCCTCGGCCAGCCGCCCTTCCCCCTGGCGCCAGTAGAGGCGCGACAGCCGCCGCAGGTTGGCGCTGACCCGGTCGGCCCGGCCGAGCTGCCGCCAGAGGCCGATGGCGCGCTGCCGCGCCTCGATCACCTCGGAGGTGAGCAGAAGGCTCAGGTCCGCCTCATAGGCCCAATCCTGGTAAAGCTCGGCGGCAAGTTCCGGCGCAGCAAGCCCGACATAGCGCAGCGCCGTCGCCAGATGGGCAGCGGCTTCCAGATGCGCGCCCATCCGGGCCGCCTGCCGCGCGGCCAGCGGGGCGAGTTCCAGCACGCGCTCGCCGTTGCCCGCGCCGTCGGCGTGGTGGACCCTTGCCGCCAGCATCGCCTCGGCACGCGCGGGTGGCAGGGCCGAAAGCGCCGCCTCGATCCGGGCGTGCAGGGACCGGCGCGTCGAGGGGGCAAGGCGTTCCAGCGCAGCCTCGCGGGCAAGTTCGTGGCGGAAGGTGATGACCCCCTGCCCGTCCCGCCGCAGCAGGCCTCGCGCCTCGCTTCGATCGATCAGGGCATCGGCCTCGTCCCCGGCGACGACCCGCAGCAGCCAGGGCTGGATGCCGCCGGGCGTGATGCTGACCGCCTCGAGAAGCCGGCGTTCATCCGCATCCAACCGCGACAGGCGGGCCCAGACGGCATCGCGGATGGACCCCGGCAGGCGGCGGCGGGGATCGGCCTCGCCGTCCGACAGCAGTTCGGTCACAAAGAAGGGATTGCCCTGCGTGACGCGGTAGATGTCATGGACAGGCCGCCCGGCCTCTTGCGCCAGCCTTGACACGCTTGCCTCGGACAGCGGCCGCAGCGTGATGCGGGCCACGTCGCCTCCGGGAAGGTCGCCCAGCACCTGGGACAGCGGGTGGTCGCCGTGCATCTCGTCGCTGCGGACGCTGAGCAGCAGCAGGACGGGCAGCAGGGACACCCGGCGCCCGAGGTACTTGACCAGATCCAGCGTCGCCTTGTCGGCCCAGTGCATGTCCTCGAACACCAGCACGGTCAGGCCGCCCGCCTGCTGAAGCGCCTGAAGCAGCGCCGGGAAAAGCCGCCCCTGTTCTGCGCCCTCGTCGAGCAGCGCCGCGACCTGGGAACCCAGCGACGCCGCCATGTCATGGACAGGCCCCAGCGGCCGGGGAACGAACAATGCCTCGCACCATCCCCAAAGGATACGGCCGCGCGTGCCCTGCTGCGCGGCAAAGGCCCGAAGCAGGGATGTCTTGCCGATGCCCGCCTCGCCCTCGACGACCACGACCTTGCCGTTCCCGGCCGCGGCGCGGGCCGCCGCCGCGCGGATCACCTCGAGGGGGCTTTCTCTTTCGAGCAGCATCTCACGACCCCTTGTCGGTCAAGGAATAGCAAGGATTCCGCTTCCCTCATAGATTGTCTGGGTGAAGTCGGCCCATACGGCCCCGTCACCGGCTGAATGGCCGTGAGGCCGATGATCCACGCCACGATGAACCAGCAGCGTTTCGGCTCACCGGCCCTGTCTCGGGGCAACGTCTCCTGACCACCTGCCCTGCTCCGCGTGCGGAGATATTCAGGCGGTCGCGCGGTGCCGTCCGGACTGGCGGGCTGCGCGGCGCCGCGCCGCCCTGTCTCCGGTTCGCAATTGCACCAGACCCTTCTGCAGGGCGACGAAGCCGAACAGCAGCATGCCGATCACGATCTTGGTCCACCAGCTGGACAGCGTGCCGTCAAAGACGATGTAGGTCTGGATCAGCCCCATGATCAGCACGCCGATCAGGGTTCCCGGTACGAAGCCGCTGCCGCCGGTCAGCAGCGTGCCGCCGATCACGACGGCGGCGATGGCGTCCAGCTCGGTGCCGACCGTCGCCAGCGAATAGCCGGCCGAGGTGTAAACGGCGAAGACCACCCCGGCGAGGCCCGCGCAGAAGCCCGACAGGCCGTAAACCGCCACCGTGGTGCGGCCGACATCGACACCCAGCAGGCGCGCCGTGCGGGCGTCCCCGCCCACCGCCATCACGCGGGTGCCGAAGGGGCTGCGGTGGATCAGCAGCGTGACCGCCGCCACCGTCAGCAGCATCAGCCCAGCGATCAGCGTCAGCCGTCCCTTGCCTGGCATCAGCCAGTAGGCGGACTGGATCGCCTCGATGGCCGGGTGCCGGATCGGGATCGAGTCGATCGACAGGACATAGGCCGCGCCGCGGGCCATGAACATGCCGGCAAGCGTGACGATGAAGGGCGGCATCTCCAGCAGGTGAATGACCGCACCCATCGCAAGGCCGAAAAGCGTGGTGATCGCCAGCAGCAGCAGGAACACGGCATAGGGATGCAGGCCCGTGTCGCGCAGCATCACGCCGATGAACACGCCGGAAAAGGCGATCACCGCGCCGACTGACAGGTCGATGCCGCCCGACAGGATCACCACCGTCATGCCCACCGCGACGATGCCGAGATAGGCGTTGTCGGTCAGAAGATTGCCGATCACCCGCGTGGACAGGATGGCCGGGAACTGCAGCCATGCCAGGCCATAGGCCAGAACAAAGATGGCGCAGGTGACGGCAAAGGGCAGAAGGCGCGCGCTCATGTCGGTGTCCCCTGCCGCGAGGCCCTGCGGCGGGCCAGCAGCGGCCGCAAGCGCGGCGATTGCACCAGCAGGATCACCAGCACGATCCAGGCTTTGATCAGCAGGTTGTATTCGGGCGGGAAACCCGCCAGCAGGATGCCCGTGTTGACGGTCTGGGTGATCATGGCCCCGATCAGTGAGGCGACGATCGAGAAGCGTCCGCCCAGAAGCGAGTTGCCGCCGATCACCACTGCGAGGATCGCATCAAGCTCGAGCCACAGCCCCGCGTTGTTGGCGTCGGCGCCGCGGATATCCGCCGTCACCACAAGCCCGGCCAGCGCCGCGCAGAGGCCAGAGACGACATAAACGGCGATGATCGTGGCGCGGGTGTTCACGCCCGCGCGATAGGCTGCGCGGGCGTTGACGCCGACCGCCTCGATCAGGAAGCCCAGCGCGGTGCGGCGCAGGACAAGGATCGTGCCAACGGCGGCGGCGGTCCACAAGAGGACGGGGAATGGCACGCTCAGGATAGCGCCTGACCCGAGAAAGGCGAAACCCGGGTCCGAGAAGGTCAGGATCGCTCCCTCGGTCACCAGTTGCGCGATGCCCCGGCCCGCCACCATCAGGATCAGCGTGGCGATGATCGGCTGGATGCGCAGCACCGACACCAGCAGCCCGTTCCACAACCCGCAGGCCGCTCCGGTCGCCAGCGCCGCCAGCAGCGTCAGGGGCAGCGGATAGCCCAGCGTCACCATCTTCGCCGCCACCGCGCCGCAGATGGCCATGACGGCGCCGACCGATAGGTCGATGCCGCCGGTCGCGATCACCAGCGTCATGCCGATCGCCAGCAGCGCCACCGGTGCGCCGCGGTTCAGCACGTCGATGGGGCTGCCGTACAGACGCCCGTTCGCCACCGAGATGTCGAGAAAGCCCGGCGACACCAGGCTGATCGCGGCGACCAGCAGCGCCAGGGTCGCCAGCATCGGCAGGATCCGGGCAAGACCGGCAGGCAGGGTCATGGCGCGGTCCTCTGTTGCGGAGCCGCGGCGATGGCAGAGACGATCGCCCCCGTGCTGACCTCGGCGCCCGCAAGCTCGGCCACTTGGCGGCGGTCGCGCATGACGATCACCCGATCCGAATAGGTGGCCAGCTCGTCCAGTTCGGACGAGATCACCAGCAGCGACATGCCGCGGTCGCAAAGCTCCTCGATGACGCGGATGATCTCGGCATGGGCGCCCACGTCGATGCCGCGCGTTGGCTCGTCCAGGATCAGGAAGCCGGGGTTCATCAGCAGCCAGCGGGCGAGGATCACCTTCTGCTGGTTGCCCCCCGACAGCTCGCCCACCGGTTTCTCGACATGGGGCGTGCGGACGTCGAGGCGGCGGATGTAGTCGGCAACCATCCGGTCCTGTTCGCGCCGCGCGACGGGGCGGGTCCATCCGCGCCGGGCCTGCAGCGCCAGCATCATGTTCTCGCGAACGCCCAGGTCGGCCACGATGCCGTCGGTCTTGCGGTCCTCGGGGCAGAAGCCCATCCCGGCGCGGATGGCGGCGCGCGGGCTGTCCAGCCGCCGCGCCGTGCCGCTGACCTCGGCCGTGCCGCTGTCATGGCCGTCGATGCCGAAGATCACCTCGGCCATCTCGGTGCGGCCCGAGCCGAGAAGCCCCGCGAGGCCCACGATCTCGCCCTTGCGGACTGTCAGGTCGAAGGGCTCGACCCGGCCACGGCGGCCGAAGTCGTGGAACTGTGCGGCCGGGGGACCATTGCCGGGCGCTCGGGTGCGGTGCCCGCTCTCGGCTTGCGCAAGATCATGGCCCAGCATCATGTTGATCAGCGCCAGCCGGTCCACTTCGGTCACGGGACCGCCCCCGACGTTGCGGCCGTTGCGCAGCACGGTCAGGCGGTCCGAGATGGCATAAACCTGGTCAAGGAAATGCGAGATGAAGACGATTGCCAGCCCCCGGTCGCGCAGCCGGCGGACGATGCCGAACAGCCGCTCGACCTCGGCCGCATCAAGGCTGGCGGTCGGCTCGTCCAGGATCAGCACCTTGTCGGACAGCGAAACCGCGCGGGCGATGGCGACGATCTGCTGGACCGCGACCGAATAGGCGTCCAGTGGCCGGGTCACATCGATGTCGAGATCATAGTCGGCCAGCATCCGCGCAGCCTCGCGGCAGGCACTGCGACGGTTGGTCAGGCCCAGCCGCCGCGGCTCACGTCCCAGCATCAGGTTCTCGGCCACCGTCAGGTTGGCTAGCAGGTTCACCTCCTGATAGACGGTGCCGATGCCCAGCGCCTGGGCGTCGGCGGTGCTGCGCGGGGCGACCGGCCGGCCATCCAGCAGCACCGTTCCGCCGTCGCGCGCATAGGCGCCGGTCAGGCACTTGATCAGCGTGGACTTGCCCGCGCCGTTCTCTCCCAGCAGCGCGTGGACCTCGCCGCGGGCGAGGACAAGGTCCACCGCATCCAGCGCCACCGTGCCGGGGAAAAGCTTCGTGATCCCGCGCGCCTCAAGAACCGCGTCCATGCCAGCGCCCTCCCCTGCGCGTCGTCCCGGCGGATCGAGGGCGGCGATAGGCCGCCCCCAGTGGTTCGCGGCTCAGTAGCCGAGGTTCTTCTTGGACTCGTAGATCGCCTGCGGGTCGTCGGCCTGGGTGTAGAGCTTTGACTCGGTCTGGATGAACTTCGGCGGCACCGTCCCGTTCTTCCAATAGGCTTCCAGCGCGTCGAATGCGGGTCCCGCCATGTTCGGGGTCAGCTCGACTGTTGCATTCGCCTCGCCCGCGGCCATGGCCTGGAAGATGTCGGGCACGGCGTCGATAGACACGACGAGGATGTCGGTGCCCGGCTTCTTGCCAGCCTCCTTGATGGCCTGGATCGCACCCACGGCCATGTCGTCGTTGTGGGCGTAAAGCGCGCAGATCTCGTCCCCGCCCTCGGCCTTGAGGAAGCTTTCCATCACCTCCTTGCCCTTGGTGCGGGTGAAGTCGGCGGTCTGGCTGCGGGTGATGGTGATGTTGTCATGCCCGGCGATCCCCGCCTCGAAACCGGCCTTGCGCTTGATGGCCGGGGACGATCCGGTGGTGCCCTGCAATTCGACCACGTTGCAGGTCCTGTCGCCGACCTGCTGCACCAGCCACTCCCCGGCCACCCTGCCTTCGTGTTCGAGGTCCGAGCCCACGGCGGTCAGGTACAGGTCCTCGCTGGAATCCACCTGGCGGTCCAGCAGCACGACCGGGATCTCGGCTTCCTTCGCCTCTTCCAGCACTTGGTCCCAGCCGGTGGCGACGACCGGCGCCAGAAGGATGGCGTCCACGCCCTGGGCAATGAAGGTCTTCACCGCCTTGATCTGGTTTTCCTGCTTCTGCTGGGCATCGGCGAACTTGAGGTCATGGCCGCGCTTCTCGGCCTCCTGCCGGGTCACGGTGGTCTCGGCGGCGCGCCAGCCGGATTCCGAGCCGATCTGGGCGAAGCCCACGGTCTCGGCCCCCGCGGGCAGGGCAGCGAGGGCGGTGGTGGCGAACAACGCCGCTGCGGTCAGGTTCTTCATCTTGTCCTCCTCAAGGGGCTCTCCCCGCCCCGTTCATGGCCCTTGGGCCCTTCCGGCGAGGCCTCTGCGGGCGTCAGCCGAATCCGCGTGATCTGCCGGTAGGTCTCGCCGGGGCGCAGGAGCGCCGAGGGGAAGCCCGGATGATTGGGCGCGTCGGGCCACAGCTGCGGCTCGAGCGCGAGGCCCGCGAAGCGCCGGTAGGGCTGGCCTTCCAGCCCGGGCGCGCCGGGGTGGATGTGATCGCCGGCATAGACCTGCAACCCCGGCTCGGTCGACTCGAGCTGCAGGGCCGGGCCGCCCGGCGCCGACAACCATGCCACCGGACGCGGCGAGGCAAGACGCCTGTCGCCAAGGCAGAGGTTGTCGTCGATCAGCCCGGCGTCCAGCCGGTCGCCCAGCCGCATCGGCTGGCGCCAGTCGTGGCGCGTGCCTTTAACGGCGGGCGTCTCGCCGGTCGGGATCAGATCGGGATCGGTCGCGGTATACCGCTCGGCCGGGCAGCGCAGACGATGGTCGGCAATGGTGGGCTGACCTGACAGGTTGAAGAAGGAATGCTGCGCGAAGTTGCAGAGCGTCTCGGCGTCCGTGGCCGCGGTGATCTCGATCTCCAGCACCGGCCCGGCCGTGATCGCATAGCGCACCGTCACGTCCATGGCGCCGGGAAAGCCCATGTGCCCGTCGGGCAGGTGGTCGTGCAGCGTCACCCTGTCTGCCGTGACCTCGCCCAGCCGCCAGTTGCGCACTCCCGTCCCGTCCGCACCGCCATGCAGCAGGTGCCGGTCGAGGAAGTTGCGGTTGAGCTGCCGTTCCTCGCCCCCGACCCATGCGCGGCCATGGCCGATACGGTTGGCGAAGCGGCCAACGACGGCGCCGAAATACATCCCCTCGGTCAGGTAAGGCTCAAGCCGGGGGAAGCCCAGCACCAGCGGCTGCGGAAAACCCGCCAGACGCAGGTCCTGCAGGGTCGCGCCATGCGTCAGCACCCAGGCCGACAACCCGTGCCCGCAGATGGCGACGCGGCTCACGCGTTGCCCGTCGGGGCGCAGGTCGAAGTCCTCGATGGCGGAAGCCTGTCCCCCCATTCTGGTTTCTCGGGGGGCTTGCATCGCCTCAGTCCTCGAAGGCATCTGTCTGGGTCCGCCGGCCAAGCATGAAGGCATCCGCCACATGCAGCTGCGGCCGCAGATCAACGGCACTTTCCCGCGCTGCGACAAGACGCGCGAACTCGGCATAGATGCCGTCATATTCCGAGGCGAGCGCCTCGGCCTGCGCCAGCACCGCGCCGCCCGCTTGCGCCTGCGCGCCGCCACCTGTCAGCAGCAGCGGGCCCGCGTCGGTTTCAAGCTCGATCTCCCATGTCTGGGGGCCGGTCTGGCGCCAGTCGAAATCGGCCTCGATCGCCTGCCCCTCCGTCGTGCGCAGGGTCAGGCGAGCGGCGATGGGGGTGTCGCGGTTCGCCGGAAACTCCAGTTCGGCCGCGCCGACGAAGACCTCGACCGGCAGGATGGCGGTGAGCACCGAAAGGGCATTGATGCCGGGATCGAAGACGCCAAGGCCGCCCGCCTGCCAGATCCAGTCCTGCCCCGGATGCCAGCGTCGCACATCCTCGCGCCAGGTGATACGCCCGCCCAGGATGCGCCGCCCCGCAAGCCAGTCCCGCGCCGGGGCGACGCCCGCGGCATGGCGCGAGTGCCAGGTGGCGTAAAGGACCCGGCCCGCGTCGCGCGCCAGCCGGTCCAGGGCCATGACCTCGGCGACCGAGGCGCCGGGCGGCTTTTCAAGCAGCACGTCGCGCCCGGCCTCCAGCGCCGCGCGCGCCATGCCGAAGCGCACCTGCGGCGGCACGCACAGGGCCACCGCCCCCACATCGGGCATGGCGGCAAGCGCTTCCTCCAGCCCTGCGAAGGAGGGCACGTCCGGCAGGCTGGCGTTGCGGCTGACGGTCGCCGCCAGCCGGAAGGACGCGTTGGCCGCGATGGAAGGCAGGTGCTGGTCCCGGGCGATCTTGCCCAGGCCCACGACGGCGATCCCGATCGGCTCAGTGACTGTCACGGCCCACCTCCGATCCGCGGCAGCCGAGGAGGAAGTCGAAGTCGGCGCCCGTATCCGCGCCCTGCACATGGTCGTGGAAAAGCTGCGCATAGCCGCCCGAGGGGCGCGGCAGCGGCGGGATCCAGTCGCGCAGCCGGGCTGCGATCTCGTCGTCGCTGACGTCCAGGTGGACGTGGCGGGCGGGCACGTCGATCTCGATGATGTCGCCGGTCCGCACGATGGCCAGCGGCCCGCCGCGCGCCGCCTCGGGACTGGTGTGCAGCAGGACGGTGCCATAGGCGGTGCCCGACATGCGCGCGTCCGAGATGCGGACCATGTCGGTGATCCCCTTGCGCAGCACCTTGGGCGGCAGGCCCATGTTGCCGACCTCGGGCATTCCCGGATAGCCGCGCGGCCCGCAGTTCTTCAGCACCATGACGCAGGTCTCGTCGATGTCGAGCGCCTCGTCACTGATCCGCGCCTTGTAGTCGTCGATGTCCTCGAACACGACCGCGCGGCCGCGATGGCGCAGCAGGTGCGGACTGGCGGCCGAGGGCTTCAGCACCGCCCCCTGCGGCGCGAGGTTGCCGCGCAGTACGGCGATGCCGCCGTTCCGAGTGAGCGCCCGAGAGGCGGGCAGGATCACGTCCTCGTTCCAGTTCACGGCGTCCTGCACCTGCTCTCATGCGGTCTGGCCGCTGACAGTCAGAGCGTCGCGGTTCAGAAGCCCGGCCTCGCCCAGCCGCTTGAGCACGACGGGCAGGCCGCCGGCGTAGAAGAACTCCTCCATCAGGTACTTGCCGGACGGCATCAGGTTGACGATCGTCGGCACGTCGCGGCCCAACCGGTCCCAGTCGTCCAGTGTCAGGTCCAGGCCGACGCGGCCCGCCAGCGCCAGCAGGTGGATCACGGCATTGGTGGACCCGCCGATGGCGCCGTTGCAGCGGATCGCGTTCTCGAAGGCCGCGCGGGTCAGCACGTCGCTGGGCTTCAGGTCGTCCTTGACCATCTGCACGATGCGCCGCCCGGTCAGTTGCGCCATCATCCGCCGCCGCGAATCCACCGCCGGAATCGCCGCGTTGCCCGACAGTGCCATGCCCAGCGCCTCGGCCATGCTGGCCATGGTCGAGGCTGTGCCCATGGTGTTGCAGCTGCCGGGGCTGCGGCTCATGGCGGTCTCGGCTTCCAGGAAGTCGGCGCGGCTCATCCGGCCCGCCTTGATGTCCTCGGACATCTGCCACAGCGCGGTGCCCGAGCCCACGCGCTCACCCCGGAACCAGCCGTTCAGCATCGGTCCGCCGGTGACGACGATGGCCGGCAGATCGACGCTGGCCGCGCCCATCAGCAGGCTGGGCGTGGTCTTGTCGCAGCCCACCATCAGCACGCAGCCGTCCATCGGCTGACCCCGGATCGCCTCCTCGACTGCCATGGCGGCAAGGTTGCGGAACATCATCGCGCTGGGGCGGAAGCTCGACTCAGCGGCCGAGAAGACGGGCACCTCGACCGGGAAGCCGCCGGCCTCGAAGATGCCGTGCTTCACGCGTTGCGCGAGGTCGTGCAGATGCGCGTTGCAGGGGGTCAGCTCGGACCAAGTGTTCAGGATGCCGATCACCGGGCGGCCGTCGAACAGGTCCGCCGGGAAGCCCTGGTTCTTCATCCAGCTGCGGTGGTAGATGTTGTCGCGGCTGTCGCCCCCGAACCATTCCTGCGAGCGGAGGCGGCGCGGCCAGGGGGCGGGGGCGAAGCTCATCGCGTTCTTCCCCTTCCTACAGCGCGCGGACGGCAACGGCCGCCGTCGCGGCGGGGGCACGACCCAGCCTATTCGTCAGGGGCAGGCCGAAGGCGGGGGCCTCGATCTCGAACACATCGCCCGGCTCGGTCACCACGCCGGCCGCGAAGCTCAGCGTGGCCGTTCCGAACATGTGGACGTGAACGTCGCCCGGACGGCGGAACTGGTCATACTTGAAATGGTGGTGTTCCAGGTTGGCGATGCTGTGGGACATGTTTGCCTCGCCTGACAGGAAGGGCTGCTCGAACAGCACCTCGCCGCCGCGGCGGACGCGCGAGGTCCCGCGGATGTCCTCGGGCAGCCGGCCCACCAGGATCTCGGGGCCATAGCTCGCCTGGCGCAGCTTGGAATGGGCGAGATAAAGGTAGTTCACCTTCTCCATGACGTGGTCCGAGAACTCGTTGCCCAGCGCAAAGCCCAGGCGGAACGGCACGCCGTCGGGACCGATGACGTAAAGGCCTGCGATCTCGGGCTCCTCGCCCCCGTCCTGGGCGAAGCCGGGCATCCGCAGTTCGGCCCCCGGTGCGACGACGCAATGGCCATCGCCCTTGTAGAACCATTCGGGCTGCACGCCCTCGCGCCCTTCCTCGGGGCGCCCGCCCTCCAGCCCCATGCGGAACATGCGCATCGAGTCCGTCACTGGCGTGTCAGCAACGTTGTCGTCGCGGTGCATGGCGTCACGGGTCAAGGCCGAGCCGAGATGGGTCAGCCCGGTCCCGGTCACCAGCAGATGCGCCGGATCGGGATGGGTCAGCGGCGGCAGCACGCGCCTCTCGTCCAGCGCGGCGCGCAGATCCACCGCCGGGCCGGGACGGCGCGAGGACAGCACCTCGGCCAATGTCCGTCCTTCGGCGATGCAATGCTGCGCCAGTTCGAGCGTCGAGGGGAAGCCCTGGACCTCATGCGCCTCGGTGCCGTCGCGCATGACCACCGCGGTGCGGCCGTCGAGGGTCTTGATCTGGGACAGCAGCATCGGTCCACCCTTTCCTGCGCCGCCGGGCGATCTGGCCGCGTCACCTCTTGCGTAGCGAGGCGTGCGTCATGCGGTCAAATGCGATTATTGACGCCCGACATGACGTTCCTGCAATGTCGTGCGGGGGGATCGAGGAGACGCCATGACCAAGGGACCGCCGCCGCTCGCCGCGCGCGGGCTGAAGCTGCGCCAGTTGCAGCTGATCGTCGATGTCGCGGACACGGGCCAGGTCGTGGCGGCGGCGCAGCGGCTGAACATGACCCAACCCGCCGCCTCGCGGATGCTGTCGGAGCTTGAGCATCTGCTGGGTGTCAAGCTGACGGCACGGCATCCGCGCGGGGTGAACCTGACGGCGGCGGGCACGCGGCTGGCCGAGCTTGCCCGCGGCATCCTGCACGAGATCGACAGCGCCGCGACCGAGGTGCGGGACATCAACAATGGAAAGGCGGGCTTTGTCAGCCTCGGCTCGGTCTCGGGGCCGTCCTTGGACCTGGTGCTGCCGGTGCTGCAGAACCTGCGCATCATGCGGCCGCAGATCCGCTTCGACGTGATGGTCGATTCAAGCGACCGGCTGATCGGAGAGCTGATCGCGGGCGAGGTCAATTTCTATCTGGGCCGCATTCCCGACCACGTCGATGCGACCCAGTTCGCCATGCAGACCATCGGCCCCGAGCCGATGTCCCTGATCGTGCGCGAGGGGCACGAACTGGACGTGCGGCCCCCTTCGGATCTGACCGAAACGCTGCGCTTCGACTGGGTCATGCAGCCGCGCGCCGGGCTGCTGCGCCGCACGGTCGAGGCCTACCTGATGGAGCGTGGACTGCCCCTGCCCCAGCGGGTCGTCGGGACCGCCTCGCTGATGTTCACGCTGGCGCTTGTCAGCCGCAGCAACGCAATCGGGGTCATGTCCACCCAGGCGGAGGAGTTCTTCCGCTCTCAGGCGTCGCTGGGCGCCCGGATCGTGCGTCTGCCGGTCGCCCCCGACCTGATGGTCGCGCCCTACGGACTGGTCACGATGCGGGACCGCAAGCTGACACCCGCGGCGGCGGCCGCCTATCGCGCGATTGCCGAGGCCGCGGGCCTGACTGCAGCCTAGGGCAGAAGCACGCGCGGCTCGGGCAGCCCGCGTGCCGCGACAGCCGTGACAAAGGTGCAGCCGGCCTGGGGGTCGGCGCGGCGGGCCTCGGGATCCAGGCCCTCCCAAGCGGTGGTGACCATCAGGTCGGACAGGTCTGCGCCGCCGAAGGCCGGGCAGCTTGCCTGCCGCGCGGGAACCGGAATGCTGGCGATCAGGCGTCCGCCCGGATCGTGGCAGGCGACCCGGCCCGCGCCCCATTGCGCGTTCCACAGGTTGCCCTCGGCGTCGGTCACGGCACCGTCAGGGGAAAGGCCTTCAGGCGTCAGGTCGAGAAAGACCTCCGCCTCACCGGCAGGCCAGCCCGTCGCGGGATCAAGCGGCAGGCGCCAGATCGTTCCGGCGGCAGTGTCTGCGAAATAGGCGCAGGCGCGAGGGCGGTCGAAGCAGATGGCGTTGGGGATGGTCAGCCCGTCGCGGATCACGCGCAACTCGCCCCTGAACCAGCGGCGGATGGTCCCTGCCCCGGCCTGCGCCGCCTTGCCCATGGTCGAGGCCCAGAAGCCGCCCCAGGGATCGGCCCGGCCATCGTTCGAGCGCAGGTCCGGCGCGTCATCGGCAATGGCGGCGATCCGCTCGCCCACCCTCCCGGTTCCCATGTCATAAAGCCAGAGGCCGGTTTCCGTGGACAGCAGCAGCCGGTCGCGGTCCACCCAAGCCATGGCCGAGGTCAGTTCGGGCAGGTCGCGGCTGGGGGCACCGGCGGTGTGCAGCCGTCGGCCGAGGATGTCGAGCCACAGGAACTGCTGCCGCTCGGGGTGCCAGAAGGCACCCTCGCCCAGTTCGCAGGGCGTCGGATCGAGCAGCCTCACGATCCGCTTCCCGCGGCGGCGTCATAGGCGGCGACCACCCGCGCCGCCGCGTCCGTGGTTGCCGCGACCGGCTGTCCGGGCCGGTAGATGGCGGTGCCGATGCCGAAGCCCGAGGCGCCCGCAGCGATCCAGGCGCCGAAGTTTTCCGGCCCCGCGCCGCCCACGGCATAGACCCGCATGTCCGGCGGCAGCACGGCGCGGATTGCGGCAAGCCCCGCAGGCCCGACAAGCGAGGCCGGGAACAGCTTGAGCCCCGTCGCGCCCGCGCGGATCGCCGCAAATGCCTCGGTCGGGGTCATCACGCCGGGCCAGCTTTCCATGCCCGCCGCACGGGTCGCGGCGATCACCTCGGGATTGGCGTCGGGCGAGACGACCAGCCGGGCGCCCATCCCGGTCAGCCGAACGACCTGCACGGGGTCCAGCACGGTGCCCGCGCCGATCAGGGCGCGGTCTCCGAAGGCGGCAATCAGCCGGGCGATGCTGTCGAACGGCTCGGGCGAGTTCAGCGGGACCTCGACGGTTGTCACCCCCGCGGCGATCAGCGCCTCTGCATGGGCCACGGCCTCATCGGGACGGATGCCGCGCAGGATGGCGATCAGCGGTCGAGTCATGCGGTAGCCCCTTGCTTCGATGGCCCTGCGGGTTGCGGCAGGGTCACGCGCGCTTGGCCTTGTTGTAGACGTCGAAGATCACGGCGGTCAGCAGCACCAGGCCCTTGATGACCTGCTGATAGTCGATGCCGATGCCCATGATCGACATGCCGTTGTTCATCACGCCCATGATCAGCGCGCCCACGACGACGCCGAGGATCTTGCCCGATCCGCCCGACATCGAGGCGCCGCCGATGAACACCGCGGCAATCACGTCCAGCTCGAAGCCGACGCCGGCCTTCGGCGTGGCCGAGTTCAGCCGCGCCGTGACGATCATCCCCGCCAGCGCCGCCAGCACGCCCATGTTCACGAAGGTCAGGAACACCAGCCGGTCGGTCTTGATCCCCGACAGCCGCGCGGCCTTCTCGTTGCCGCCCAGCGCATAGATGCGCCGTCCCAGCGTCGTCTGCTCGGTCACGAAGGCGTAAAGGACGATCAGCACCGACATCACGATCAGCACGTTCGGCAGCCCGCGGAACATGGCGAGCTTCCAGCCGACGAACATCAGGGCCGCGACCACCACGGCATTGCGGGTCCAGAACAGGCCCGCGGGTTCAGGCTCGGTGCCGAAGGCCGCGTCCTGCGCCCGCGCGCGCAGCCCGCTGGTGACGATCGCGACGGCGGCCAGCGCGACCAGGATCAGGGCGGTGAAGTTCGGCTTGTCCGGGCCGAACACGTCACCGACGAAGCCCGTGGACAGCGCCTGAAAGGCCTTGGGGAAGGGGCCGATGTTCTGGCCCTGCAGCAGCCACAGGGTCAGGCCGCGAAAGACCAGCATCCCCGCAAGGGTGACGATGAAGGACGGGATGCGCCAATAGGCGATCCAGTAGCCCTGCGCCGCGCCGATCAGCGCACCGATCATCAGCACGGCGGGCATGACGGCCCAGACCGGCCAGCCCAGCTTGACCGTCAGGAAGGCCGAGGCCGCCCCGGTGAAGGCCGCGACCGAGCCGACCGACAGGTCGATATGGCCCGAGACGATGACCAGCAGCATCCCCAGCGCCATGACGATGACATAGCTGTTCTGCAGGAACAGGTTGGTGATGTTCTGGGCCGACAGGAAGTCGATGCCCTGGGTGCCGCGCACCACCACCACAAAGAACAGCACGATGGCCAGCAGCGCCAGCACCATGCCGTTCTGGCGCAGGCCGCCGCCCAACCGGGCGCGGATGGCGCCGCCCGCGACGCCCAGTTCGTCATGCTGCGGAACCGTCACGCCGCCCTCCCCTCGCTGCGCAGGATCATGCCCATGATGCGCTCCTGGCTGGCCTCGGCGCGGGTCAGCTCGCCCACGATCCGGCCCTCGTTCATGACATAGATGCGGTCGCACATGCCCAGCAGTTCGGGCATTTCCGACGAGATCATCACCACCCCCCTGCCCTCGGCCACCAGCCTGTTCATGATCGCGTAGATCTCGAACTTGGCACCGACGTCGATGCCGCGCGTCGGCTCGTCGAGGATCAGTACCTGCGGCTGGGTGAACAGCCACTTGGACAGCACGACCTTCTGCTGGTTGCCGCCCGACAGGTTCACCACCTGCTGCAGCACCGAGGGCGTGCGGATGCCGAGGTCGCGGCGATAGCCTTCCGCCACCGCCTTCTCGCGCCCGCGCGACAACACGCCCCGCGCCGAGATGCCGGCAAGGTTCGCCAGCGAGACATTGCGCTGGATCGGTTCGTCCAGGATCAGGCCCAGCGTCTTGCGGTCCTCGGTGACGTAGCTGAGCCCGGCGCCGATGGCGCGGCCCACCGTCGAGACATCGGCCGGCCTGCCGCCGATCTCGACCGTGCCCGAGATGTCACGGCCGAAGCTGCGGCCGAAGATCGACATGGCCAGCTCGGTCCGGCCCGAGCCCATCAGGCCGGCGATGCCCACGATCTCGCCGCGCCGCACGGTGAAGGCCGCATCGTCGATGACCTTGCGCGGCTGGTCGGGGTGCCAGACGGTCCAGTTCCGCACCGCCATCAGCTCGTCGCCGATCTGCGGGACGCGCTCGGGGTAGCGGTGGGCGAGATCGCGCCCGACCATGTCGCGGATGATCCGTTCCTCGGTGATCTCGTCGCGCGCCAGCGTCGAGACGGTCGAGCCGTCGCGGATCACCGTCACCCGGTCGGCCACGCGCCGGATCTCGTTCAGCTTGTGGCTGATGAGGATCGAGGTCACGCCCTGTTCCTTCAGTTCCAGCAGAAGCTTCAGCAGCGTGGCGCTGTCGTTTTCCTGAAGCGCGGCGGTCGGCTCGTCTAGGATCAGCAGGCGCACGTCCTTGGCCAGCGCCTTGGCGATCTCGATCAGCTGCTGCTTGCCGACGCCCAGCTTTTCGACCGGCGTGGTGGGATTCTCGTTCAGGCCGACCTTGGCCAGCAGCTCGCGCGTGCGCGCCCAGGTCCGCGGCCAGTCGATCACGCCGCTGCGCGTGATCTCGTTGCCCAGGAACATGTTCTCGCCGATGGAAAGCTGCGGCACCAGCGCGAGCTCCTGGTGGATGATGATGATCCCCTCCGCCTCGCTGTCGCGGATGTCGCGGAACCGCATGGGGCGGCCCTCGTAAAGGATCTCGCCGTCATAGCTGCCGTGCGGATAGACGCCCGACAGGACCTTCATCAGCGTGGACTTGCCGGCGCCGTTCTCTCCGCAGATGGCATGGATGCCGCGGGCCTCGACCTCCAGGTTCACGCGATCCAGCGCGCGCACGCCGGGAAAGCTCTTGCCGATCCCGCGCATCTCAAGAATTGCCGCCATGCCCGCCTCCCCGCGCGCAGAAGGGCGGCCCCGGCGTCACGGCCGGACCCGCCCGCGTTCCGGTCTTATTGCAGCTGGTCCTCGGAGTAGTAGCGCGAGTCGACCAGCACCTGCTTGTAGTTCCCGGCATTCACCTCGACCGGTTCGAGCAGGTAGGAGGGCACGACCTTGACGCCGTTGTCATAGGTTTCGGTGTCGTTGATCTGGGGCTCCTTGCCTTCCAGCACGGCGTCCACCATCCCGACCGTGACCTTGGCCAGCTCGCGCGTGTCCTTGAAAACCGATGAATACTGCTCGCCCGCGATCATCGACTTGACGCTGGGGATCTCGGCGTCCTGGCCCGTGACAACCGGCATCTTCATGTCGCCCGAGCCGTAGCCCACGCCCTTGAGCGAGGACAGGATGCCGATCGACAGCCCGTCATAGGGCGACAGGACGCCGTGGATCTGCTTGTCGCCGTAGTTGGCCGACAGGATGTTGTCCATGCGCGCCTGCGCGGTGGCCGGGTCCCAGCGCAGGGTGCCGACCTGGTCCATGCCCATCTGCCCCGAAACGATGGCGATCTCGCCCGCGTCGATCATCGGCTGCAGGACGGACATGGCCCCGTCGTAGAAGAAGAAGGCGTTGTTGTCGTCGGGCGAGCCGCCAAACAGCTCGACGTTCCACGGCTTCTGGTCGGGGAAGCGTTCCTTCAGCCCCTTGACCAGCGAATCCGCCTGCAGGACGCCCACCTTGAAGTTGTCGAAGGTGGCGTAATAGCTGACGGCGTCGCTGTCGCGGATGAGCCGGTCATAGGCGATGACCTTGATGTCTGCCGCCTGGGCGTTGGCCAGCGCGTTCGACAGGGTGGTGCCGTCGATGGAGGCGACCACCAGCACCTTGGCGCCCTTGGTGATCATGTTCTCGACCTGGCTCAGCTGGGTCGGGATATCGTCCTCGGCATATTGCAGGTCGGTCTGGTAGCCTGCGGCCTGCAGTTCCTTGACCATGTTGTTGCCGTCGTCGATCCAGCGCGCCGAGGACTTGGTCGGCATCGCGATGCCGACCAGACCCTTGTCCTGCGCCAGGGCCGGCCCGGCGAGCAGCGAAAGCCCCATCCCGAGCGCGGCCGCGAGCTTCATCACCTTCATCCTGCGTCTCTCCCTCCCCCGACAGCGCCGTGCGTGTGCGGCGCCGGTTGCTTCAGTCCAATCTGGTAAAGGAGGCCGCCCGGACCGGACAAATCCTAAGATGCGTGGCCGATATACCGATAGTGCTATGGCAAGCCGCATGATCCGCGCCATCTGGGCGTCGGCCACCCGGAAAAGGCTGCTCGTCCGTCAGTTCCTGCGCGAAGGCTGAGTACATCAGAAGCAGGCAGATCAACAGGGCACGAGCCTATTGGGACTTCAACTTGAAGCAGTGGATCCGTGGCGAGAATTGATTTCAGAAAAATTGAGCCTTGTTCCGAATCGGCAGGTCACCCAAGTTGATCCCGAGATCCTGTTCCCAGAGCAATATCAGGATGAATTACCGACCGGAAGTTGACGGCCTGCGGGCCGTTGCCGTTGTGCCAGTTATTCTTTTTCACGCGAAAGTTGCCGGATTCAGCGGTGGTTTCGTCGGGGTCGATGTCTTCTTCGTCATCAGCGGATACCTGATCTCGGGCATCATTCTTGCCGATCTGGAGGCCGGCCGGTTCAGCATCCTGCGCTTCTACGAACGACGCGCCCGCCGCATTCTTCCCGCCCTTTTCCTGACCCTGTTTGCCTGCACGATCGCGGCATGGTTCTGGTTTCTTCCACGCGACCTTGCCGATTTCTCGCAAAGCGTCGCTGCCACCACTCTTTTCCTGTCGAACATTCTGTTCCTTCAGGAGGCCGGTTACTTCGACGTCGAATCCGAACTGAAGCCGCTTCTGCACACCTGGAGCCTGGCAATCGAGGAACAGTATTACATCCTGTTCCCGCCGGTCGTGGCGCTGATCTGGCATCGTGCGCGAAGTCTTCTTCCCTCTGCGATCGTTCTGATGCTGCTGGCCAGCTTCTTCGCCTCCGTCTGGCTGACGCGGACCGCCCCGCAAAGCGCCTATTTCCTTCTGACGACCCGAGGATGGGAACTGCTGATGGGTGTGGTGGCGATGCTGATCCTGCGCCGGCAAGCACCCCATGCTTCGGTCGGCCGCCTCCATGACGCTCTGGCCTTCGTGGGTCTCGGCCTGGTGCTGTGGTCCGTTGCCGCCTTCGATCACCGGACGCAGTTTCCCGGCCCCTTCGCGCTGGTGCCGACGCTGGGAACGGTGCTGGTCCTTCTCTGCGCACGGCCCGGCACATGGATGCAGCGGGTCCTGTCCTGGCCCCTTCTGGTCCTGATCGGGCTGGTCAGCTACAGCGCCTATCTGTTCCACCAGCCGATGCTGGCCTTCCTGCGCTACATGATCCCGGCCGAGCCTGCGCTGGCCGTCAGGCTCGCCCTTGTCCTTGCGGTGTTCCCGCTTGCCTGGCTAAGCTGGAAATATGTCGAGATGCCCTTTCGCGCCGGACAGGGCGTCTCGCGCAGGGCGGTCTTCACGGGGGCGACTGCCGGCATCCTGGGCTTTGTCGCCTTGGGCGCAGTCGGCCACCATCGCGACGGCTATGTGCGCTTCGACCTGTCCCCTGAGGCGATTGCGACATTGCGCTCGCTCGAGCGCAGCGGGCTTGAGGAATGCCGCGACCTGACGGACTGCCTGAGCCCGCCCCTGCGGCCCGAGGACGTGCTGCTGATCGGCGATTCCAATGCCTTCCACTTTTCCGCCCCGCTGGCCGAAGCGCTTGCCGATCAGGGACGGCGGCTTGTCAGCCTGACCCGCGGCGGCTGCTTTCCGTCCGACCGTACAATCCGCGTGAACCGCTCGGCCGAGTTCAATGCGGAATGCCGGGCCTATTACGCCCAGCTTTTCGACTATCTGCGCGGCGACCTGCAGAAGCCCCGGACCGTTCTGCTTTCGGCCGCCTGGGCGGCCTATTACTATGGCAGCGACTATTTCGCCCAGAACACGGCCCAGCAGACGCCCTTCGCGAATGCGCGCGTGACCCTGCTCGATTCCCCTCCAAGGCCGGAAAGCGAGCGCCGCGCCGAGATCACCCGTGAAATCCTTTCCCTGCTGGGTCTGTTGTCGGAACGCTTCGAGCACGTCTGTGTCGTCGGTCCGCTGCCGTTCCTTACCAACAACTTCCGCGGAGGCATCCCTGCCGTGCTGGCTGGAATTCAGGGTGTGTCCCGCGACGATTTCCTGAATGAAACCGACGAGCTGCTCGCCAGCTTTGCGGCGGACACCCTGCCCTCTCGGGTCCGGGTGCTCTATCCACATGAACAGATTTGCAGTTCCGGCGTCTGCGATGTCCAGCTGGAAGGTCGCTATCTCTACTCCGACATCGTTCACGTCAGCGATTTCGGCGCAAGAACAGTGTTCGCAGATATTTTCGACGGGAACCCTGATTGTCTCGGCTCGGGCGGAGAATAGGGCGAGAACTCACTGACCTTGCGCTTGGTGGCTGGTTCAGGTTCCGCAAGGCGACTGGCCTGTGAGCAACCTCTCCTGGGTGACAGAGGCGCAGATGGCGCGGCTTGATCCTCTTGTCCCGTGACCATTGCAAGCCGCAGGCTGATGACCAGCCTGTGCTGAACAGCATCCTCTCGGGCCCGTACCGTCGGGGCGGCGCGCGGCTGTCATCCCCTCGGCTTTCCCTCCAATCGCTTGAAGCTGTTGCAACGGATGGCGAATAGTCGGCAGCACCGGACGTCCGCTAAGCAAGGTGCTCGCGAGCCTGCGCGGGGAGGAAAAATAATCATGATCGAACGCATCTTCAATGTGCGGGAGCGGGGAAGCAGCGTCAGGGTCGAGCTCGTCGCCGGACTGACCACGTTCCTGACAATGGCCTACATCATCTTCGTCAACCCCGACATCCTCTCCTCGACGGGGATGGACCGCGACGCGGTCTTCGTGGCGACCTGCCTTGCGGCGGCGATCGGCTCGGCCGTCATGGGTCTGTGGGCGAACTGGCCGATCGGCATGGCCCCCGGCATGGGGCTCAACGCCTTCTTCGCCTTCACGGTCGTGGGCACGCTTGGCTACAGTTGGCAGCAGGCGCTGGGCGCGGTCTTCATCTCGGGGATCATCTTCCTGCTGCTGTCGGTAACGGGCATCCGGCGCTGGCTCATCGCAGGCATTCCGCAGTCGATGCGCAGCGCCATCGCGGCCGGGATCGGCATGTTCCTTGCGCTGATCGCGCTGAAGAACTCGGGCATCGTGGTGGCCAATCCGGCGACCTTCATCGCCCTGGGCGACCTGACGGCCAGCGGGCCGCTGCTGACCATCGCCGGCTTCTTCATCATCGCGGCATTGGACGCGCTGCGGGTGCCGGGGGCGATCCTGATCGGTATCCTGGCCGTTACCGCCGCCTCGATCCTGCTGGGCGTGAGCAGCTTCGCGGGCATCGTCTCGGCGCCGCCCTCGGTCGCGCCGACCTTCATGCAGCTTGACGTATGGGGGGCGCTCGGAACGGGCATCGTCCATGTCGTGCTGGTCATGGTCCTCGTCGAGGTCTTCGACGCCACCGGCACGCTGATCGGGGTGGCCAAGCGGGCCGGCCTGCTGGTCCAGGGCCCGACCCACACCAACACGGGACTGAGCCGCGCGCTGATGGCGGATTCGACTGCCATCGTGGCGGGCTCGATGCTGGGCACCTCGTCCACCACCGCCTATGTCGAAAGCGCGGCGGGCGTGCAGGCGGGCGGGCGCACCGGCCTGACGGCGCTGACCGTGGCCGTGCTGTTCCTGCTGGCGACCTTCCTGGCGCCCCTGGCCGGATCGGTCCCCGCCACCGCGACCGCGCCCGCGCTGATCTATGTCGCCACGCTGATGCTGCGCGAATTCGCCGAGATCACCTGGGAGGACGTGACCGAGGCCGCGCCCGCGGTACTGACCGCCCTTGCCATGCCCTTTACCTATTCGATCGCGAACGGGCTCGCCTTCGGCTTTGTCACCTATGCAGGGTTGAAGCTGCTGACCGGACGCGCGCGCGAGGTCCATGCCGCAACATGGATCGTCGCCGCGCTGTTCGTCATGCGCTTCGTCTTCTTCCCCGAAGGCTGAGGCGTCCGACCGCCCCGCAGCCGGCAGGCGCCAACCTACGCTTGCCGTTGCGGACGACAGGGACTTCGTGCGCAGAGAGCAGGTCGCAAGGGTTTGCCGCCCTGTCAGCGCCGGGGGTCTTCATCCATTCGGGGGTCGGCGGCGGTGCGCGACAGCGCCTCGACATTGTCGCCCCGGACGCCGACCCCGCCGGCTAGGAAGATCAGGTCGAACAGGCCCCGTTCGGCCACACGCTCGAGATGCTGGTAATGGCCGAGGTTGATGCCCGCGTTGGCGGCGGCCTGCGGGTGGCGCCAAGCGGCGACATGGTGGCCGGTGGGATAAAGGAAGGCGCTTAGGTGCATCTGGCAGGGACGGGTGGGCATGGTGACGGCTCCATTCATTTCTGCATTCCCCAGCGGCGGACGGTGTGTTTCTCGATGCTGCGGAACAGGACGATTTCGGCGACCAAGCCGATCAGGATGACGACGGCCAGTCCGGCGAAGACCTTGTCGGTGTAAAGGTCGTTGCGGCTGCGGTAGATGAACCAGCCCAAGTCACCCGAGCCCGAGGTGACGCCGAAGACCAGCTCGGACGCGATCAGGGTGCGCCAGGCGAAGGCCCAGCCGATCTTAAGCCCCGAGATCAGCGAGGGCAGCGCTGCCGGGATCAGGATCTGCAGCGCGAACCCCGGCCCGCGCAGGCCGTAGTTGCGCCCAACCAGGCGCTGCGTCTCGGGTACGGCTTCGAAGCCCGACAGTGCGGCGAGCGCCAGCGGCCAGACAACGGCGTGGCAGAGCACGAAGATCAGGCTCGCCTCGTTCAGGCCGAACCACAGCATCGCAAGGGGCAGAAGCGCGATGGCCGGCAGCGGGTTCAGCATCGCGGTTAGGGTCTGCAGCGCTTCGCGGGCGAAGCTGTTGGTGGCGGCCAGGACAACCAGCAGCAGCGCCAGCGCCACGGCAATCAGGTAGCCCTTTAGCAGGACCTCGGTCGACACCCAGGCCGAGCTCAGCAGCTCGTCGTGCAGGATCGACTACCATAGCGTGACCACCACGGCGCTGAAGCGCGGCAACATGATCGGGTTGTTCTGGATGATCGCGGCGAGTTCCCAGATCGCGGCCAGCAGGACCAGCACAGCCGCGCGGCGCAGCCAGGGCGTGCCCAGCGCCGACAGCCACAGGGGGCGGCGCGCGTGAAGATGGCTCAAGTCAGACATGGTCTTCCTCTTCGCCCTGAAACAGCAGTTCGTGGGCCTCCTGCGACAGCTGCGCGAAGGAGGGTTGGCCCAGGACCGTGCCCTCGGTGGTCATGGTGCGGATCGTGCGACCCGGATGCGAGGACAGCGGGTGCAGGCGGGTGCCGATCAGCACCGCTTCCTCGATCGAATGGGTGACGAAGATCAGCATCACCTGCGTTTCCTCAGCCACGCGCAGAAGGTCGGCCTGCAGCCGCTCGCGCGTCAGGGCGTCCAGCGCCGCGAAGGGCTCGTCCATCAGCAGGACCTCAGGCCTCATCGCCAAGGCTATTTATGTTCCAAACTGCGGGGGTTGCAGAGCATAGGGTTCCCCTGCTCTCGCCTCGCAGATAACAGCGCTCCCCGTGGTCATATCGATGCTCTTCGCAGCTGCTCATCGCACAGCCCTGCGAATCAAGCCCGCAGCGGCCAGATCACACAGGATCGGCCGGAAGGTGCTGCTGCCCTGACGCGCTGGTGGTCAAGGACTTCGGCATGTTCAACAGCCTCATGCTGGCCCGAGCGAGACCATATGCAGGAAGTTCGGCATTGTGATGCTGCTCACGACGGTGCGAGCCTTTGGCCTCTCGGGAGGCGACGAAGCTGCTTCAGGCATATGCGCACGGCCGCCGAGACGCCGCGGAACATGGTGTGGGAGGCGAGCCGAGCGGAGCGCGTTCGACAGACCGGCGGCTTTGCCAGCCTGAACCACGTCAAGTTTGCCAGAGCGACCACCCAATCCTTGAGTAGGATGGAGCATCATGAGCAGGACCACGAACACTGCATGACAAGTTCGTCTTGTCAGTTGCTCTCTTCCCAAGGTCAGGACTCGTTAGGTTTCATACCCAGAACATGATGGTTGCGGCGAGTGCGATGGCGGACAGGAAGACCTTCGGGCATCTGTCGTGATCCGAGTGGCGATACGCTGCCAGTCTTTCAGGCGGCCGAACATGATCTCGATCCGGTTGCAGCGTTTGTAGCGGCGCTTGTCATATTTTACAGGCCGTCCACGAGGCTTTCGCCCCGGGATGCAGGGGGCGATCCTCTGTCTTTCAGGGCATTTCTGAACCAGTTGGCATCGCAGCCCCGGTCTGCCAGCAACCATTCCGCCGAGGGCAAACCTTCCAGCAAGGCGGCGGCGCCAGTGTAGTCGCTGACCTGGCCTGCGCTCATGAGTTCGAGGATCAGGGATTGGTCCAGGGAACCAATCCCCCGAGAACGCGGATCGGCCGCCCGCCGGCATCCGTGACGGCATGCAGTTTGGTGTTCATGCCGCCCGTTCTCGGGAAAACGATCTCGTGGATCGTTTTCTGACCGTCGAACTCCGCCCGATCCGTCGGCCGCGCCCCCTTTTTCGACCGCAGGCTGGTCGCCGTGCGGTGCGCCTCGAGGTAGGTGGCATCAATCATGATCGTCTTCGGTTCAGGGCTCACCGCGGCCAGCCCCGCCATCATCCGCGCGAAGACGCCCATGTCGCTCCACCACTTCCAACGGTTGTAAAGCGTCTTCGCAGCACCGTATTCCTTGGGAGCGTCCCGCCATCGTAACCCGTCGCGGTTGACGAACCTTATGCCACTAGAGCCCTACGCCGATTATCGACACGCGGCCTGCCATGGCTCTTCGGGAGCGAGGCGGATCAGAAAACAGTCCAGTGAACTGTTTTCCCGCCGAGCGGCCGCAGCCGCGCCATCTTCTCGTCAGTCAGCCAGAAAAGGTTGCTCATCGATCAGTCTCCTCGCGGAGGCTGAATGACGCAGCAACAGGCAGATCAATGACTCCTGATCCTAGCCAGTAGCCGCGATGACCTGAAGGATCGCGCTTGCTACTTGGTTGCCGCCCACATCGCCGTGGTTGCTGACGTAGCTGTCGCCACGCAGGTTGTAGACCCGCCCCTGTTCAAGCCTATAAGCGTGGCCAACTTCCTTGAGGGCGCCCTGCGTCTCGTCTGTCTCGGGTGTGTGCTGCGCGCCGTTCCGGCCCATGCCGCCATAGGGATCGTTCTTGTCTCCAAGCGCTGCAGCGGCCTGCCGGGCGATCCGCGAGGCCAGCGGATAGGCAATTCCGACTGCGGTATCATTCTTGGTGTGGGTGATGATGATTGGTCCCGAGGCACGACGCTCGGCCACCAGCGCCCTGAATGCTCCGTCACTTCCGTGCCCGTCAAAGTTTTGCCCAAGTCCGTTATGAGAGAACGCGGCCTGCAACAGGCTGAGGGTCACGTCCGGCGTCCCCGGAGGCAACTCATGGGCCGCAGCGGTGACAAGCCGGCCGCCAAAGCTGTGGCCCACCAGATGCAGGCGCAGTCCGGGGTGCCGGTCCCGCAACCGTTTCAACACTGGTGCGAGGCCCAGCCGTCCCACGATACCTGCGCGGCTCTTCATCCGGTAGTATGTCGTATAATTAGCTAGCCGCCGCGCGGCGGCGCCGATACCGCCCAAGAAATCGCCAAGTCCTGTGGCGCCCCCGGCCCCTACCGCCTGTGCTCCCCCCCTTCCCGGAGGGCCGGGCGCGACCACTTGTTCGTCAAGTTCGGCGAACAGTTCTGCGGCCGGGCGCGTGAAGAAATCGTCCGAGCCGTCATCAGGATGCGCTTCGGCCGGGTCCAGCATCGATCGCAGCAGTTCCACGAACCGATCACGCGCCGCCGGCTCGTCTTTCAGCCTCGGCGCAAGCGCCTTTGCTTCGGTAACGAACGGCTCCAGTTTGTCATTCTCTTCGGTGCCGCCCAGCACCTCGGGGTCGTGGCGCATTTCGTCCAAGAGGCGGAGCAGCGCCTCGTCGTTCTCGCGCGTGGCCGTGGCGGCGCCGCCGCCAGGAATCAACTCGGCATCCGCGAACTTCTTCGACGGCCAGAAAACCCGCAGCGCTCGAAGCCGTCGGTCGCCCAATTCCGGCACATGCCCCGCCTCGATCACGCGCTCCAGACTGCGGGTCAGCCGGTCATAGAGGACGGTTGCCTCGGCCTTGTCGTTGTTCCATCCGTGGCTCAGTACCAGAAGGTCGGTGGCGTTACCCGCTGCCTCGATCGCGGCCGCAAGCTGCGCCTCGCTGAACAGACGGCCTTCGCGGGTGAACTCTATCTCGTCATGCGCGATGGTCATGGTTCCTCCTCAAACCGACTGGATGGCCCGCATCAGGTCCACGAGTCCGTGCCCTTCGAAATACCGCTCGCGGCCCAAGGGCGTCGCGCTTTCTAGGAAGATGCGCTTCACGTCCAGCGGCCGCCCGATGAATTCGCGCCGGATCGACAGGAAGGCCGCAATTGCTCCCGAGACATGGGGCGCAGCCATGCTGGTGCCGGTGTCGTCCAGGTAATGCGCGGCACCGTCCCTCGCTCCGCCCGCTGCCTCCAGCTTCTTCCCTGCGGCGCAAGAGGTGATCCGCTCTCCCGGTGCGACCAGATCGGGCTTCAGCCGTCCGTCCGTCGTTGGCCCCTTAGACGAGAAATAGGACACGCCGTAAGTGTGGGGCGCGTCGCGGTGCGTGGCGCCGACCGTAATCGCCAGATCCGCATTGCCTGGATCGTTGATGCTGTTTGATATCCCCACCTGCGCGGAGCCGGTGCTTGCCGCAGCCGAGCCGTAACCCGTGTTCCCCGCCGCCGTGACCACCACGACTCCTTCCTGCACCAGTCGGTTGACGGTCGTGCATAACGGACTCTGACCGCAGGCGAACACCTCGGGATCGAATGAATAACCCACGCTCAGGTTCACGCCGTGGACGCGCATGACCTTCGGATTATCATTGATCCTTTCTCGCAGATATTCGAGCGCTTGGATCACCTGACTGGATCGGCCCTCCCCCCTGTCGTCCAGCACGCGAAGGCTGATGAGCCGGCACAGCGGCGCCATCCCGCGCGGTTCGTGCCTGCCGGGGGCGACGGCGCCGCGGCGCGATACGGCCTGGGGGCGGAACTGCCGTTCTGTGAAAGTCGAGGTCACGGCCTTGCCGCTCTCATTTACGGTGAACTGTCGCTCGAGCAGCCGAATGGCGGCTCGCTCGGGCGCGGGCGCCTGGCCCGCGATGATGCCGGCGACATGGGTGCCGTGGCCAAAATCATCGCTCAGCGCCGCCTGCCGATGTTCCTCGATCCGGACTTCACGGATCTCAGGCGCAAGGTCTGCGTCCTCGTCGGGACTGGCCAGGGGACGGATAGGCATCCGGTCGTCTCCCGTCCCGGTGAACAGGTCGGCGAAGTTGCGGTGCAGGTCCCGCACCGCGTCGTTAAGAAGAAGATGCGACGCACGGCCCCCAGGAGTCGAGGCGTCACCGAAATGAGGATGGTTCACGTCGATACCGGAGTCGACTACGGCCCATGTGATATCTTCGCCCGCAGCGCCAAAGGAATTCAGGGCGGCATCCGCCTTGATGGTGGCGACAGAACGATCCGTATAGGCCCGCACCACGAAATCGGGCCACAGCCGGAAGATGGCACGTTCCGGAGCGAGTTTGCGCTCGTCCTCGGCCACGAGGCGACGCCATTCATCATCGAGCAGTTCGCAGCGGTAGTAGGACTTCCCGATCCGGACTGGCCAACGCTTGAAGTCGCGGGACGGAGTATCCCGTTCAGCTGGTTCCTGGACGCAGGTACGAAACAGCGCGAAAAAATCGTTCTCGGCTCCGGGCAGGCCGCCGCGGTGCTGAGCGTTCAATTCGACCACGTAGGGCCCGGGCTCGTCCGAGTCCGGTGCTGGCATCCCCCATTCCTTTCGCTTGATGGGGTCGCGCATTTCAATGGGAGCGACCGTCCGACCGAAGGCGCGGAACGGCGCTTTCGTCGCTTCGGCCGGACTACCCTGCATGGCTCGGGACTGATCCTCGTGAGATGTTGTGGCCAACCCAATCCCGGAAACTGGCGCGTCGCCGTCCCTGTCTATGAAAATATCGTCGCGGCGTGCCCTTTCGGGTTCCGGCTCTTGGCTGTCGCTGCCTTCAGACGGCTCGTCACGAGGCGTTCTGGCCATTTATGCCTCTTGGCACTGAGGATTTTTTTTGAAACATAACAGAATGCCTAGATTTTATCCAGTCCGTCATGTTGGAATCGCGACAAACTCGGCATCGGAGTTTGCAGATGCAGCATCTGATTTTCTTGACAAGACGTCGAACTTTGGCACTATCAGGTAAGTCACGCCAGCACTGCTCCACCCTTCGAGTGAGGCGACTATGGACTTCGTGGATTACGAGGCCATTCAGCGGCGACTTCATAAACTCGGCTACAATCCGGGGCCAATTGACGGGGTGCGCGGGCGCCTGACGATCAATGCGGTAAAGCTGTTCCAAGCGCAGAACGGCCTGGTGGTAGACGGTCTCGTGGGCCCCGCCACCTACGCAACGCTCTTTGGCAGTACGCCCGCTGGAAGGGTTAGTACCATCGACCAGATGCCGTGGATGCAGGAGGCGCTCCGGCTGGTCGGCCTCAAGGAGGATACCGGCCTTGGCTCGAACCCGGTGCTCATCGACATCGCGAAGGCCTTGGAGATAGATTACGCAGATGACGAGATCCCATGGTGCGGACTGTTCGTCGGCCATTGCATTGGATCCAGCCTTCCCAGCGAGGCGCTCCCCACACTTCCGCTGCTGGCGCGGGCTTGGGCACGGTTCGGCGTCTCATGCGCCCCGCAGATCGGGGCCGTACTTGTCTTCTGGCGCGGGTCGCGTAACGGTTCCAAAGGCCATGTCGGCTTCTACCACGGCGAGGACGCAACCCATTTCCATGTGCTGGGGGGGAACCAGTCCGACACCGTTAATGTGAGTCGCATCAAGCGCGACCGCTTCCTAGCGGCGCGCTGGCCGCTGACAGCGCTTGCTCCCAGTGGGCAGACCGTCCTTGCCGCCAACAATGGTCAGGTGCAGGAAACGGACAACGAAGCCTGAGGAGGCGCCCGGCCCTCTTCGGACGCCCGAGTTTCTGGTATTCGGTGCTGCTGCGGTCGCACCCGCGGCAGGTATCACGGAGAAAAACAATGGCTACAGCTTCCGACGATTCCACGCCTGCCTCAGGTCCAAGCGTTGCACCCGCTTCCGAGAGGCCTGTGCACGAAATTTCAGTCGAATCGCCGTTAGACCACGAAACTGGCGGTCAGATGGTTCCGGTTCCGGTTCCGGTAGCATGCATCGGCAAGGACCGCCAGATCAAGCTCGGAGGCACCGATGAGATGGGAAACAAGGTTGAGGACATCTTCGTTTCCACGGATCAGTTCATCATCTATAGCGCCACTCGCAACAAGAACAAATGCACCTGCTTGCGATATATTCTGCCTGATAATTACGAAACGGCGAGGGATTATCGCCGCAAGCTGACTCCTGTCGTCAATGAACTTGCGTCCGTGGGGGATGTGTTGTCCGGCATTTGCGGCACTCACTTCGGCCGGTCGCATACCTTGCTGAAAACCCGTACTCTCGATCTCATGGCGCAGGCAATGCAGATGGCGTTCGAGGATCGGCCAGAATCCGCAGCCATTCTGCTGGACCAGGCAAGGATCGAGGTGACCGGCCGCCGCGATAGTCGGAACCGGATGCGATACATCTTCGCGAACGGAGTAGCGCTGACGGTTCTTCTTCTTGCGATCTGGTTCGTGCCTTGGGGCGCCCTCGCGCTCACGGCGCTCGACAACGTGCTTACTGCCCCACAGAATTTGCCGGGCGCCTCGAATCAGTACCGGCTTGCGGATGTGCTGGCGCTCGGGGCAATTGGGGCATTCTTCTCGGTATCCGGCTCCATTCGCTCGATCAGGGTCGATCATTCGATCTCCATGGCCGAGATGATCTATGCGGGTTTTGTCCGCGTTCCGATCGGGGTGATCGGGGCAGGCATCATGGTACTGCTTATCTCGGGCGGGTGGATTCTTGGCGCAGTTGAACAGACCAGCGTCATCTGGAGCCTTTACCTGTTTGCCTTCTTAGCGGGCTTCAGTGAGATGCTGGTGCCGAACGCCCTGAAGCAAGCCGAGGCCCTCGCCCCCATCGAACGCCCAATGCTCATTGAGACAAAGGCGACCGAAAGGACCTCGGAAGCAGAGCGTACAACCCGCACTGTCCGCAGCGTGCCGCAACAGGTGCAGGGTCAATTGCCATAGAAAATCGAAGCACACTCCGGTTTTTTTTATAATGTGTCACAAGTAGGCCCTAGGTGTTCAGTCCCGGCATCTGGTGGATCGGGTTGAGGATGAATCTGTCTGGCTCTGAGGTCCAGATCTTGCAGATGTATTCGTAGGGCGTGAGGCCGCTCAGCGTCTTGAGCCTGCGGGCGAAGTTGTAGGCGGCCATAAAGTCGGCAAGGTGCGCGCGCAGCTGGTCGTGATCGTCGTAGTGGAAGCGCTTGACGGTCACTTCCTTGATCGTGCGGTTCATCCGCTCAACCTGGCCATTGGTCCACGGATGGTTCGGCTTCGTCAGCCTGTGCTCGATCCCATTGGCCTCATAGATCATGTCGAAGCGCATCTGCCTCGACCAGGCGGTGTTCCGGTTGCGCGGCTGATCAGCGAATTGGATGCCATTATCGGTCAGGATTGTGTGGATGCGATAGGGAACCGCCTCGAGAAGGTGTTCGAGAAACTCCCATGCCGTTTTCCGGTCTGCCTTGTCGACGAGCTGGGTGACCGCGAACTTGGCAGGTCGCGGTCGATAGCCACAAACAGGTAGAGCTTGCCCTCGGCCGTTTGAACCTCGGCAATGTCGATGTGAAAGAACCCGATCGGGTAGCGCTTGAAGCGCTGCCGCCTCGGCTTGTCACCTTTGATGTCAGGCAGACGCGAGATGCCATGGCGCTGCAGACACCGATGCAGCGCTGATCGTGTCAGCTGCGGGATCGAGGGCTGCAGAGCGTAAAGGCAGTCGTCCAGCGGCAGGAGCGTGTGACGCCGGAACGCGACAATCACCGCTTCTTCCGCCTCAGACAGGACTGTTGAGCGCGACTCCTTCGGCCCCGTTTTCAGGTCCTCGACCGTCGCCCGCTTGCGCCACTTCGCCACCGTCTTGGGGTTGATCCCCAGTTCCCGGCTCAGCGTTGCGAGCGAAGCTTGCGATCGTTGTATTGCAGCTCGGACGGCGTGCGTGGTCGTGGCGCACCCGTGACGAACCTGTCCCATAGTGCCTCCTTCCATTCATGCGAAAGGATCACACCATCAAACCGTGGGACCAAACACCTAAGACGAACGACTGCTTCAGTGTCCTCCGGCATCTTCTTCGCCGCACCCCCGCAAGGCTGCTCCCCGCCCTTTGCTGTCAGTCTTGCACGGCATATAGCGGGCCTCTAGATGACCCTGATGGGATGAGCATCGGCGTTCAGCTCTCTGTAAGAGATCTGGAAGAGTTGGACGCTAGCCGCTGCGCCTAACCCGGATCATCGACGACAGTTCGACTTCTGTTCCACTTGCATATAATCAGCACCAAAGATGATCAGCGCCGAACGGGTGATCGGTGTCGGCTCCGGGATCAAGCAGCCGCCGAGGCATTGTTGCGCGATCTTGAAGCGGAGGCTCTCGTGCAAGGATTCTCGCCTTACTGCGCGGTCCAGCCTCCATCTACGGGGATTGCCGCGCCTGTCAGGTTGTGGGCGATAGGGTGGCACAGCCAGAGCGCCAGGGCGCCGAGTTCCGCCGGGTCCGAGGTGCGGCGCGAAGGCTGCTTTTCCGACAGCAGGTCCGCGATGCCTGCGGCCCGGTCGCCCTTGTGGGCTGCGGCACGGGCGGCGATCTGGGGCTCGATGTTCGCGGTTTCGGTCCAGCCGGGACAGATGCAGTTGACGGTTACGCCACCCGTCTCGCGGCTGCCGGCGGCGGCGTATTCAAGGGCGGCGACGCGCGACATGCCGACAAGGCCGAACTTCGATGCGACATAGGGAGCCTTCTGGACCGAGGCGACCAGCCCGTGAACCGAGGCGATGTTGATCACCCGCCCGTAGCCGCGTTCCGCCATCGCCGGCAAGGCCGCCTGCATCGTCACGAAGGCTGCGGTCAGGTTGATGTTCAGGATGCGCTGGAACGTGGCCAGCGGCATGTCCGCCAAGGATGCCGTGTGCTGGATGCCCGCGTTATTCACGAGGATGTCGATGTCGCGCCAGGCCGCAGCTTCCCGAACCAGCGCACCCGCCCCTTCAGGGTCCGACAGGTCGTGGTCGAAGAACCTCGCTTCGGGGGCGCCTGCCGCGCGCAGCGCTTCGCAGGGCGCCTCAGCTTGCGAGGCGTCGGCCAGCCCGTGCACGGCGATGGCGGCGCCCGCACCGGCCAACGCGCGGGCAATCTCGAGCCCAATCCCCTGAACCGATCCGGTGACCAGCGCGGCTTTCCCTGTCAGGTCGGTCATCCCTCGTCCTCCAGCATCCGGCGCAGCTCGGTCTTGAGAATCTTGCCGTAGTTGTTCTTGGGCAGGTCCGCGACGAAGCGGTATTCCTTGGGCCGCTTGAAGCGGGCAATTTCCGCAAGGCACAGCGCGTCCAGCGCCGCCTTGTCCACCGTTGCGTCGGGGTAGAGGCTGACGAAGGCAATCACGTCCTCGCCCCATTCCGGCGACGGGCGGCCGACGACCGCGCATTCGCGCACCTCGGGATGGGTCAGCAGCACGTCCTCGATCTCGCGCGGGTAGATGTTGGTGCCGCCCGAGATGATCACGTCCTTCGACCTGTCGTGCAGCGTCAAATATCCGTCCGCGTCCAGGCTGCCCATGTCGCCCGTCATCAGCCAGCCGCTCCTCAACGTCTTTTCCGTCGCTTCGGGGTTTCGCCAGTAGCCCGGCATGACGAGGGCACCACGGACCATGATCTCGCCGGTCTCTCCCGCAGGCAGCGGGTTGCCGTCAGCGTCACCGATGGCGATCTCGACTGCCGACTGCGCGCGCCCCACCGATCCGAGCCGCTTGCGCCAGCGCGCATGGCTGCGGTCCGCGACCTCGTTCCGCGGCAGGGCCGAGATCGCCATCGGGCATTCGCCTTGGCCGTAGATCTGTACGAAACGGGAACCTAGCAGGGCCACCGCGTCCTCGATATCGGCGCGGTACATCGGCCCGCCGCCGTAGACGATGGTCCTGATGCCGTCGCCATCCGATCCCTGCCGCCGGGCCTCGTCGGTCAGCCGGCGCACCATCGTCGGCGCCATGAACATCGACAGCGGACCTTGCGTCCGCGCGGTTTCCAGCACTTCGGCGGCATCGAAGCCTGCCGAGTCCGGGCAGATGTGGCGCGCGCCCATGCGGACGTGGATGAGTGCGTAGAACCCGGCGCCGTGGCTCATCGGCGCCGCATAGAAGGCTGCGTCCTCGGGTGTCACGGCGTCCACGTCCAGCGGGTAGCAGAGAGACATGGTCGCCAGCATCCCATGGGTGATCTGGACCCCCTTGGGCCGCCCGGTGGTGCCCGAGGTATAGAACAGCCATGCCAGATCGTCGGGCCCCCGCGAGACAGGGGCCGCGCCGCTGCCCTGTGTCATTGCGACGAAATCCCCTGATCCCACGTCGATCGTCTTGACCGCGGAAGCTGCAGCCAGCCCTGCGCCGGGATCCTCGGTGACAAAGGCCAGCCGCGCCTCGCTGTTCTCGATGATCCAGGCTGCTTCCTTGCCGTGCAGCTTGGCATTGATCGGCACCGCGACGGCGCCCGCGTACCAGATGCCGTAAAGCACGATCAGGTATTCCGGGCGATTCTTCATGAAGATCGCTACCCGGTCGCCCGGCCCGACGCCCCGCTGCGCCAGCGCGCTGGCCAGTGCCGCCGCCCTGTCGCGGAAGCCGGCGTAATCGGCCATCTGCCGCGCGCCCTGAAACAGCGCCGGGGAGTGGCCTCGCTCCAAGGCAGTCCGCTCCAGCCATTGCGCGATGTTCATGCCGCGCCCTCCAGCACCGAGGCGTAGTTCGCCACCGCCGCGCCGCCCATGTTGAAGATCAGACCGCGGCGGGCGCCCGTCAGCTGCATCTCTCCGGCGCGGCCCATAAGCTGCCGCGCGGCGAGGACGTGCATGGACACTCCGGTCGCGCCGACCGGGTGGCCCTTGGCCTTCAGCCCGCCCGACAGGTTCACGGGCAATGCGCCGCCGCGCATCACGGTGCCATCCTCAAGGCAGCGCGCGCCCTGTCCCGGCTCGGCCAGCCCCATCGCCTCGTAGATCATCAGCTCGGCGATGGTGAAGCAGTCGTGGACCTCGGCGAAGTCGATGCCGTCCAGCCCGGTGCCGCAGGCGGCCAACGCCGCAGCGATTGCCCGGCGCGGGCCTTCCATCACCGATAGGTCGCGGCGCGACATGGGCAGGATGTCGCTGACCTGCTCCATGGCAGCGATCCGCACTGCCTCCCTGCCCTTCGCCAGGTCGTCGGCCACCAGCACCAGCGCCGCCGCGCCATCCGATACCAGCGAGCAGTCGCTGACCTTCAGCGGGGCGGCGATCATCGGGTTCTTGTCCGAGACTTCACGGCAGAACTCGACCGGAAGCGGCTTGTGCATCTGCGCCAGCGGATTCGCCATCGCGTTGGCGTGGTTCTTTGCCGCAATCTGCGCCATCGCCTCGGTCGGGTCGCCAAAGCGGTCGGCATAGGCGCTGGCGAAACGGGCGAAGATCGCGGGAAAGCTCTGGCCTGCCTCTTCGGGCTGGTAGGCCGCGCGGCCCAGGCAGGCGGCGGCCCCAGAGGTCGGCAGATGCGTCATCTTCTCGGCCCCGATCACCAGCGCTGCCCGCACCCGCCCCGCGTTGATCGCGTCCATCGCCCCGCGGATCGCGGCTGCCCCCGAGGCACAGGCGTTCTCGACCCGCGTCGCCGGGGTCCAGCGCAGGTCCGGATGCGCGGCCATCGCCAGCGACGAGGCAAACCCGTCATCGACCATCCCGGCGTTGAAATGCCCCAGCCAAATGCCGCCGATTTCCGCAGGAGCAATGCCGCTTTCGTCCAGCGCCTCGCGTGCGACCGTGACGATCAGGTCCTCGAAGCTTTCGGGCAGCCGCCCGAAGCGGCTGTGGCCGGTGCCGATGATGCTGACCATGAATGTCCTCCCTTTCGGGCATCATGCCGGGGAGAAACGCACCAAGCCATTCCGTAAAACTACGCATCCCTTGCGGCCCATGTCGGCGCGCGCATGATGAGGCATGGACTTCGCGACGCTTGCCATCGAATACGCGCCCCTCGGGATTACGTGACCGAGCACCGCGTTATCCGCGCCTGCAATCCCGCCTTCGCCGCCATGTTCGGGGGTGAGGCCGAGCGGTTCAGGAACATGGAACTGTCGCATCTTTATCCCAGCATCGAGGAATACGAGGCCATTGGCCAAGCGGGCCTGCAAAGGATGCGCGCCACGCCCGTCTACCATGACGAGCGCATCATGCGGCGGCTGGACGGCCGGCTGTTCTGGTGCCGCGTGCAGGGCCGGTCGCTGAAACCGGATGAGCCCTTTGCCCTTGCCGTCTGGACCTTCGCCGATCTCTCGGCCGAGCGCCCGGTTCTGGACCTCACCAGGCGCGAGCGCGATGTCGCGATCCGCACCTGTCAGGGCCGCACTGCCAAGGAAATCGCCCGCGATCTCGACCTTTCTCCGCGCACCGTGGAGCAGTATCGCGCACGGCTGTTCCAGAAAACGGGCGCCCGCAACAAGGCCGAACTGGTGGCGGTCCTTACCGGTGTTCCCTTCTGAACATCATGCTTTCCACTTGGAAACAATAATTCAGCTTCAGGAGTTCTGCTGCAACTTTGTTTCATTGTTGATCGCAAGGTGGAAACGACATGGGACTTCTCGGCATTGTCCTTTCGCTCGGGCTGCTGATGTATCTTGCCTATCGCGGGATCAACGTGCTGATCCTTGCACCGCTGCTGGCGCTGCTGGCGGTGCTGATGTCAGGGGACCTTCCGGTCCTCGCGACCTACACGCAGGTCTTCATGAAGTCGCTCGGCGGCTACGTCATCATCTATTTCCCGCTGTTCCTGCTGGGCGCGATCTTCGGCAAGGTCATGGCCGACAGCGGCGCCGCGCGAACCATCGCCGAGAAGATCGTCGAGCGGGTGGGCGCCCACCGCGCCATCCTGGCCGTTGTGCTGGCCTGCGGCGTGCTGACCTATGGGGGCGTGTCGCTGTTCGTGGTGGCCTTCGCCATCTATCCCATCGCCAACGCGCTGTTCCGCCGCGCCGACGTGCCCAAGCGGCTGCTGCCGGCGGCGATCGCGTTGGGGTCATTCACCTTCACCATGACCGCCTTCCCTGGCACCCCGGCGATCCAGAACGCGATTCCGATGCCTTTCTTTGGCACCAACGTCTTTGCCGCGCCGATCCTCGGCACCCTGGCCGGCCTGATCATGCTGGGCGGGGGCGTGCTGTGGCTCAACCGCCGCTCGGCCGCCGCCCACGCCCGGTCCGAGGGCTATGGCCAGCACGAGCGCACTGCCGCCGACAGTTCGCTGCCCGAGGACATGGACCTGCCCGGCTTCGGGACCGCGATCCTGCCTGTCATCTCGGTGATCGCGTTGAACGCGCTGTTCACCTATGTCGTCATCCCGCGCATGGACGCGGCCTACCTGGCCGACCCCCGCTATGGCGAGACCACGCTGCAATCCGTGGCGGGCATCTGGGCCATCATCGTGGCGCTGGTCGCCTCCATCGTGCTGGCCATCGCGCTGAACTGGCACCGCTTCACCAACCTGACCGAGAGCGTCAACAGCGGCACGATGGGCTCGCTGCTGCCGATCTTCAACACGGCCTCGGAGGTGGGCTATGGCGCGGTGATCGCGTCCCTGCCCGCCTTCGCCATCATCCGCGACGCGGTGCTGGGGCTGTTCCCGACGAACCCGGTGGCCTCGCTGGCCGTGGCGGTCAACGTGCTCGCGGGAATTACCGGCTCGGCCTCGGGCGGCATGTCCATCGCGCTGCAGGCACTGGGCGAGCAGTTCGCGGCCATGGCGCGCGAGCAGGGCATCAGCATGGAGCTGATGCACCGTGTCACCGCGCTGTCCTCGGGGGGTTTCGACGCGCTGCCCCACAACGGCGCGGTGATCACCCTGCTGGCGATCACCGGGCTGACCCACAAGAAAAGCTACGGCGACATCTTCGTGGTCTCGGTGGCGATCCCTGTCCTGGCCACGATCGTCGTCATCATTCTCGGCTCGCTGGGACTCTAGGCCATGCCCGACAAGATCGTCCCGGCCCGCGATGCCGCCGCCTTGGTGCATTCGGGCGACACCGTCACCACCTCGGGCTTCGTCGGCGCGGGTGTGCCCGACGGGCTGCTCAAGGCCTTGGGCGACCGCTTCGCCGAGGAAGGTCATCCGCGCGACCTGACGCTGCTTTTCGCGGCCGGCCAAGGCGACGGCAAGGGCCGCGGGCTGGACAGGCTTGCCGCGCCCGGCCTCGTCAAGCGCATCATCGGCGGTCACTGGGGGCTGATCCCGAAGCTGGGCGCGCGAGCGCTGGCCGGTGAGATCGAGGGCTGGAACTTCCCCCAAGGGGTGATCTCGCATCTTTACCGCGACATCGCGGCGGGCAAGCCCGGCACCCTCAGCCACGTGGGGCTGGAAACCTTTGTCGATCCACGCCACGGCGGCGGCCGCATCAGCGATGCCGCCAAGGAGGACCTGGTCGAGCTCGTCACGGTCGGCGGCGTCGAGCGGCTGTTCTTCAAGGCCATGCCGATCCACGTGGCGCTGCTGCGCGGCTCGACCGCGGACCAGCGCGGCAACATCACGATGGAGCGCGAGGCGCTGATCCTCGACAACCTCGCGCAGGCGATGGCCGCGCGGAACTCGGGCGGGGTGGTGATCGTGCAGGTGGACGAGGTGGTGGCCGCGGGCACCCTGCCCGCGCGCGAGGTGGTGATCCCCGGCGCGCTGGTAGACGCGGTGGTGCTCGCACCGCCGGAACTGCACCCGCAGACCTATGCCACGCAGTACAACCGCTATTACACCGGCCGCTACCGCGCACCCCTGGACGGGGCCGCGCCGCTGCCGCTGACCGACCGCAAGATCATCGCCCGCCGCGCGGCCTTCGAGTTGCCGGTGGGCGGGGTCGTCAACCTCGGCATCGGGATGCCCGAAGGCGTGGCCGCGGTGGCAGCCGAAGAAGGCCTGCTGGACCACGTGACGCTGACCGCCGAGCCGGGGGTGATCGGCGGTCAGCCCGCCTCGGGCCTCGACTTCGGGGCGGCCGTCAACACGGATGCGATCATCGCCCAGAACCAGCAGTTCGACTTCTATGACGGCGGCGGGCTGGACCTCGCCTGCCTCGGCATGGCCGAGGTGGACGGCACCGGCAACGTCAACGTCAGCCGCTTCGGGCCGAAGCTGGCCGGGTCTGGGGGCTTCATCAACATCAGCCAGAACGCGCGCCATCTGGTCTTCACCGGCACCTTCACAGCGGGCGGGCTGTCCGTGCGCGCCGGTGACGGCCAACTCGAGATCGCAGTCGAGGGCCGCGCCCGCAAGTTCGGCGCCACGGTCGAGCAGATCACCTTCTCAGGCACTCGCGCCGCGCGGCTGGGGCAGCCGGTCCTTTACGTCACCGAACGCTGTGTCTTCCGGCTGGAACCGCAGGGCCTGCGCCTGGTCGAGATCGCGCCGGGCGTGGACCTGCAGCGCGACATCCTGGACCAGATGGGCTTCACGCCCCTGCTGGGCGAGGTCGCGATCATGGACCCGCGCATCTTCACCGACGCGCCGATGGGCCTCAAGGACGACCTGCTGACAATCCCGCTGGAGCGGCGGATCACCTGGGACGCAGCCAGGGAGATCCTGTTCATCAACCTGTCGCGCCTGGCGGTCCGCACCCCGGCGGACATCGAGGCGATCCGCCAGCGCGTCGACGCGGTCGCCGGTCCCTTGGGGCGGCGGGTGGACGTGGTGGTGAACTACGACCAGTTCCACATCGCAGAACCCGTGGAACGCGCTTGGGGCGAGATGGTGGACGACCTTGAGGCGCGGCTTTACGGCACCGTGTCGCGCTATTCCTCCTCGGCCTTCCTGCGCCGCCGGCTGGGCCGCACCCTGGAACGCCGCCGCCGCGCGACCATCCATGACAGCGAGCACGCTGCCGAGGAGGCGCTGCGTCATGGCGCAGACAACGCCGCCGGTCATGGTGAGGTTGTCTGAAACCGTGGTCCATTCCCACTGCATCTGCCGTGACAACAAGGTCCATGGAGATGCCGACTGGCACTGAAAAGTGTTGCACAGGTCAAGCGAAGCTCTCCTTCTTAGTCACGCGAACTGAAGAAGACCTGCTCCCCTGCCAAGGAGAACGCTCAGCTGTTCCAGGTCAGGTGCCGCCAGCAATGTCCGGCCTCGTTCCATTCCCCCACCGGAACGTTTATCAGACCAGATGTCCCGTCGGTCGAGATCGATCCACCGTTCCGCCGTAGCCAGCCCGCCGCCTCCGTCGTCTGTTTTGAAGGCTCCGTGAGATCGACCTCGACACGATAGTTGCCCCCGGACTGGAACCTGGTCCTGAGCGCCGCCTGGCGCAGGCGTGGGTCGTCTGAAAGTAGCGCCACCTCCATGGCTTTGGCGATATAGGAGGGCTCGCCTGAGGCAACGATGGCGTCCAGAGTGGCAATGCGCGTATCCGGGTCGGCAGACAAAAGGCTGTCTTCGATCTTGCGAAGGTAGTTCGCGCCAGAGGCGCCACTTTGCAGGATGCCGTCCAGAGGGGGCTTCACCGCCTGGGCCCCGACAGGTTCGCCGAACATGAGCATCGAAAGCCCGACTATTACCGATATCCCATGGACCGCAGTTTGCTTTCTCATGCGACCATCCCCACCTAACACTTGCAGAGTATTCTCAAACCGGTTTTCCGGCAAGCTTGGCGGTTATGTGCCCGGTTTTGTTTCCGCCGCGACGCAGGAACTGCAGCAGGATGTCGAGTCCGGTGCGGCCGTCGCGGGAAGTCCAGGTCTTCTCGGCCCGGATCACCTGGCAGAGCGCGGCGCGGCCTCCTGCAGAGAGACGTCTTGAACGGTCGTGGACAGGCGAGCGTAGCCGTAGAGGGTCATGGCAGATCGTTTCTGTCCTGCCGGGATCCAGACGCGATCACTTTGTGCCCGAGTTCTTGCGAAACGACTCCAATTGGACGCACGCCTGTCTCCAGCGCGACTGTCCTTTCAAGGTATGCCTGAAATGGCGCATCTTCAGGTACGATACCCTATCTCCCGCAGCCATTCTGGCCGCCGACCCATGCAGGAGGAGCGGTCAGTCTGGCCACGCTCGGACCTTCTTGGGCGGGGCTCAGGCCGAGCTACTGTTCCACTCGATCCGCAAGGCATCTTCTACTGACAGGACAGGACCCGATGAGTGACCAGAACGAGACCCCAACTCCGAAGCGCTTCAACGTGCTGATGAAGTTTGGCGCCGAGATGAACGATGCGCCCCCGCCCCCAGCTGCACCTCTGCCTCCGCCTGAGGAGCCGGCCAACACCGACCGAAAGCCCGCGAAAAAGCCATGATCAGCCAAGCAATCGGCCCCATCGGCTGCTCTATCGCAGAGATGGGCGGCGAAGCCTTAAGATCAGGACGTATTACTCTTCCTAGCCAGAACATGATGGTTGCGGCGAGTGCCATGGCGGAGAGGAAGACCTTTGGGCATCTGCCATAACGTGTGGCGATGTGGCGCCAGACTTTCAGGCGGCCGAACAAGGATCTCGATCCGATAGCCGCGCTTGTCGTATCTGATGGTCCGACCACGAGACTTTCGCCCCGGGATGCAGGGTGTGATCCCCATGTCTTTCAAGACCTCTCTGAACCAGTTGGCATCGTAGCTCCGGTCTACAGGCAACCATTCCGCTGAGAGCAGCCTCCCAGCAAGGCCGCGGTTCAGCTTCCGGGCGACGCACGTCATGAAGGTGCTCAAACTGCTCGGCCGTAAGATCGGCGTGCCGAAGACCATCCGCGTCGACCAAGGGAGCGCGTTCATCTCCTCCGATCTCGACCTCTGGGCCTATGAGCAGGACGTCACCCTCAACTTCTCACGATCTGGCAAGCCCACCGAGCGAGCCAAGGTCCGGTATCGGTCCGAGGACCGTAACGAGCGCCTTTCTCGAGAGCCTGAACGGAAAGTTCCGAGCCGAGTGCCTGAACACGCGCTAGCTCATGAGCCGCGACGATGCGGTCCGAAAATGCGAGGCTCGGGCCGCAGAGACTACAATGAGGTTCGACTCCATAGCGCCATCGGGAACAAGGTCCCGATCGAGCTGAAAAATGGGTCAGGGCAATATGACCCCCCTGGCCGGGAGACCTCCGAAGAAGACCAGCCGGGTGGTCCAAACACGGGTAGCAGCCTGCAAAGCCGGAAGATTGTGCCTTCAGGCGATAGAAGGCAGGGTTAGAGATCACCCCCAAAGGGCTGCCCTGCTCCACGAGGCAGCGGCGACCAAACCTCATGGTCGACGCTATGGCACTAACGAGCAGTCAGCTGGCACTCAGCCAAGCATTGAACCGTTCGGTCAGCTCGGCCTCATGATCGACCCAGAAGTCATAGGACGAGCCGAGCGCATTCTTCATGTTCTCAGGGCTGGTGGGCATGTTCGGGGCCATTTCCGTCTTGCCGTCGTGATACAGGCCCACCAGTCCTGCCGAGGACTTTCGCGCCGGACCATAGCTGATCCATTTCGCCTGGTCGGCAAGGCGCTGCGTGTCGGTGGCGAACTTGATGAACTCCAGCGCCGCTTCCCTGTTCGGCGCTCCCTTGGGAATGGCGAACAGGTTGTATTCATAAACCTGCCCGTCCCAGACGACCTCGAAGGGCTTGCCCTCGGTCACGGCGGCGTTGAAGATGCGCCCGTTATAGGCTGCAGTCATCGCGACCTCACCATCGGCAAGCAACTGCGGCGGCTGGGCGCCCGTGTCCCACCAGACCACGTCGTTCTTGATCGTGTCCAGCTTGGCGAAGGCGCGGTTCACTCCGTCGTCTGTCGAAAGCACGTCATAAACCTCGGCTGCCGGCACGCCATCGGCCATAAGCGCCATCTCGAGCAGCGCCTTTGGCGCCCGCTTCAGGCCACGCTTGCCGGGAAACTTCCCGGTATCGAAGAAATCCACGATCGTCTGCGGGGCGTTGTCGGGATATCTGGTCCGGTCATAGGCGAAGACCGTCGAGAACACGATCGAGCCCACCGCACAGTCGCTCAGACCCTGAGGCAGAAAATCCTCGGTGGCCGGAGTGCCGTCGGGCGCGGGCGGCAGGACGGCAGGGTCGATCTCTTCCAGCAGCCCCTCGTCGCAAAGGCGGACGGCGTCGGCATATTCGATGTCGACGACGTCGGTAGTGACGTTGTTCGCCTCCACCTGCGCCTTGATGGGAATGGCGGGGTTGTCGCTGTCCACCGAAACGACGACGATGCCGGTCTTCTCGGTGAAGGGCTTGTGATAGGCCTCGACCTGGCTGCGGGCGTAGGTCCCGCCCCAGGTCAGCACCGTGATCTGTTCGGCGTGACCGGCCCCCGCCAGCAGTGCCAGCGTTGTCGCAAGACCGAGAGTGGTTTTCATGAGTTCGATCCCTGTTGGTTGTCGTGCTTCCCTGATTTCGTCGCCAGGTTCCGGCGTCAGGATGCCCCTTCTTTCGGAGGCGTTATGGGGTCGCTGCAGCGCTGCGGACCCGAGTGTGCAGTGCCGCAGGAGTATCAGACGGCTGACACGGCGCCGGCCAGTACCGGCTGTGCGGCAGGAAAGAGCTTGCCCTTGGCACCCACGATCAGGTGCTCGGGCCCATAGGGGAAGCCGGTGATGTTACGGTTGCCGGTCTCGGTGATGACCAGGATGTCGTGCTCCCGGTAACCGCCCGCGCCCGGCAGATGATGAGGGATGGTGATCATCGGTTCCATGCTGACCACCATGCCGGGCTCCAGCACCGTGTCGCAGTCCTCACGGAGTTCCAGCCCCGCCTCGCGGCCGTAGTAGTGGCAAAGGACGCCGAAGCTGTGGCCATAACCGAAGCTTCGGTACTGCAGCAGATTCTCGGAGGAATAGAGCTCGTTCAGTTCTCTGGCGATATCGGCGCAGCTGTTGCCCGGAACCAGAAGCTCCTTGCCGCGATCATGGACGCGGCAGTTGAACTCCCACAGGCGCAGATGTTCGTCCGACGCGGTTTCGGCGAAAAGCGTCCGTTCCAGCGCGACGTAATAGCCCGCGACCATCGGGAAGCAGTTGAGCGAAAGAATATCGCCGCGCTCGATCCGTCGGGACGTGACGGGATTATGGGCTCCATCGGTGTTGATCCCCGACTGGAACCAAGTCCAGGTATCCATCAGTTCGGCGTGCGGCCAGACACGGGCGATCTCCCGAACCATCGTGGCGGTCGAATGCAGCGCGACCTCGTGTTCGGGAACTCCGACCCCGATCGCCTCGAACACGGCCTCACCGCCGATGTCAGCAATCCGGGTCATCTTCTCGATATGGTCGATCTCCTCGGCCGACTTGATCATCCGCAACTGCATGGCAGGCTGCGCGATGTCGACGAACTCGATACCGGGGAATTCCGACTTGAGCAGATTCAGCAGGTCGATGTTCACGTGATCGAATTCGATCCCCAGCCGGCGGACCCCGGCGGTCAACTGGCGGATCGCGTGGAAATAATTGTCCTTCTGCCAGTCCGTGTAGGTGACGTTCCGGCCCCCGAAGGTGCGCCGCCAAGGCTGCCCGCCATCGATCCCCGCGCTGATCGAGGTCACGATGTCGTGGTCGACCAGCAGGCCGTAGCGGCGGCCGAACTGGCAATAAAGGAAATCCGAGTAATAGTTGATGTTGTGATAGCTGGTGAACAGCGCCGCATCGACATTCTGCGCCGCCATCACCTTGCGGATCGCATCAAGGCGCCGCTGCATTTCCGATGGGGAAAAGGTGGGCTGCACCGGGGTGCCGTTGCCGATGTAGTTCTGAAGCCGTTCGCGTTGCATTGATCGAGATCCCTTGAAGGTTGCCTCGACAGTCCGACGGAAGCTCCGCGCTTGTCAAAAGAGGGTTTCTCATCCCAGGGTGAGAAAAACTCACGTGACTTGAAGGTGCCCATATTCCCGCCACTCAACGCCTTGCGTGCCTTCGAAGCAGTCGTCCGCTGCGGATCGTTCCGCGCCGCGGCAGATGAACTGTTCGTCACGCAGAGCGCGATCAGCCACCAGATCAGAGCGCTTGAGGGCTGGTTCGGAGGTCCGCTCTTCGCCCGCTATGGCAATCGTCTGCGGCCGCTTCCCCATGCCGACGATCTCGCGCGCAGCCTTTCGCTGTCTTTCGACGCGATCCACGCCGCCTGCCGCCGCGCCAAGGACTTCAGGATTTCTCACCCCTTGGTCGTCGCCGCAATTCCTTCCGTGGCCATGTGCTGGCTGATTCCACGGCTGGGCAAATTCCGAGAGGCGCACCCCGCAGTCGACATGCGCATCGTCTACGCGCTGCATGGACAGGAGATCGACTTCGGTGATGTGCATTTCGCCTTTGTCTTCGCGCCCACTCCCCCAGCCTCAAGGAACTACGAGACTTGCTTCTTCCTGCCAGGAGCTTCTGTTCCGGTCTGCTGCCCGCGACTGGCAGCCCGGGTGACCGGCAAGAACACCGCCCGGGCCATCTCGGAAATGGATCTGCTGCACGACACCGATCACTCCGGGTGGCGGACGTGGTTTGCCCGTGCGGGACTGCATGACCCGCCGCCCGAGTGCGGGCCGGTCTTCGAGGATTTCAACCTGCTGCGGGCTGCGGCGTTGTCTGGACAAGGTGTGGCCCTGTGTCCCGAAGCCATGATCCGCCAGGATCTGGACGCCGGCCATCTGGTGCGCTTGTCACAAACAACAGTCTTCGATGACTACGGTCATTACCTGCTTCAGGGCCCCCGCGCCCCCGCCCACGCGCATACCGCCACGTTCCGCACATGGGTGCTGGGCGAGCGGGACCGGGATGCGGGACGGGTGGCATCTGCAGGGGGTAACCACCGCAACGGCCACTTGGACGCTGGCTATTGATGGTGAAGCCAGAAGCCCGACGTCGCCCTACGCAGCGCAGGACACCCTCGGGCCCCGACGTGCTCGGGCCCTGCCGCAAACACCCGGCCTGCGGCAGGCTTTCCCAATGGGATCAGGCAAAGATCCAGCCAGATCAGCTTCGACCGCAGTTCCTCATCCTAACGATATTGCGACCGGATCTCTTCTGCGCTTGATGTCCGTCGGCCCAGAGAGGTCAGGGCCTCGACCAACGTTCCGACGAGGGCTTCGTTCGAGGGGGCAAGCTGGCCGTCCGGCATGTGCAGATTGTTCTCGAACCCCACACGCGCATGCCCACCGAGAAGCGCAGCCGTCAGGACGCAATCGCGCTCGAACCGGCCGAAGGCGCAGACGCTGAAGGGCACCTCGACCGGCTCTGCGAGGAACGGCAGGAGATCGGCGGGCGTGGACGTCTGGTTCTCGGTATAGCGGCCCAGAACGAAGAGAAGCGTTTGCGGGCGGCTTCCGAACGCGCCCCGCTGACGCAATGCGCGCCAGGCGGCAAGATCCGCCGCGGAATAGAGAATGACCTGGATCATCGTGCTGGCGCGATCCAGATCCTCGATGAACTGCGTGGCGGCCGCCACCTCATCCTCCTTCCGGACCAGTTCGCGCAGGGCCAGCGAGACCGCCTCTGGCCGGGTCGCGCGGATCGCAGCCATCTGCTCGAAAGGCGCATAGCGGCCCGCGGCTTCGGAGGTCGCCTGGATGATCATCCTGTCGCCCACGGCGCGCCGGATGGCGGTCGTAGCTTCGCCATAAGCTTCGGCGTCCAGCAGGTGACGGCCGTCACGGTCGCGGACGTGAAGATGGAACATCCCCGCACCCCGCTCCACACAGGCGCTTGCGCATCGCGCCAGCTCGGCCGGGGTGATCGGCAGTGCCGGATGATCGGACCTCATCTTGTAGGAGCCGTTGGGGGCGACCGTGACCGCAACGGAGGGAAGAGTCGCGTTCATCGGTGATCCTCCAGCGGCCGGATCTGCGGCAGATCATCGGCAATGATGTCCAGTGCCGCAGCGAGCGCCGACTGATAGCGTTCGCGTTCGGCCGCGATCGTCTCGGGCGTCCAGTCGTAGAACCCTGCCCCGGTCTTCATCCCCAGCCGCCCGGCTTCGACACGGTCGCGCAGCTCGCTGCTGGGCTGCGTCGCTACTGAGAGTGACGGATACATCGTCGCGGCCGCCGCGCAATGGACATCCAGTCCCGCGTGGTCGCGCTGCAGCGCCGGTCCAGCCGCAAGAAAGCGGAAGCCGAAGCCGAAGCGCACCGCCGCGTCCACATCCTCGGCCGAGGCGATCCCAGCCTCGATCAAGGCGAAAGCCTCGCGTGCCAGCGCGTGCTGCATCCGGTTGGCCAGGAAGCCGGGCAGATCGCGACGGACATGAACCGGCACCCGGCCAAGATCGCGCATGATCGTCATCAGCCGCTCCGCCGTTTCCTGGTTCGTCTCGGCCGACGAGACGACCTCGACGAGCGGAACCAAATGCGCGGGCATGAAGAAATGCAGCCCCGCGCAGCGTTCCGGATGCGGCAGGCCCTGAACGATCTGCGAGATCGGAAAGCCCGAGGAGTTGGAGGCGAGGATGGCATCGGCCCGCGCCAGCCGTGCCGCGGTCTCGAAAACGACGCGCTTGACGTCCAGCCGCTCGGGCGCGCAATCGACGACGATGGCGACATTGTCCCAGGCAAGATCGTCCATCTTCGCCTCGGCCGACATGGCACCGGCGGCCGCGCCGTGGCCGGTCTTGTCCAGCTCGACTGTCCAGTAGGAGCCCAGCGCCTGCCGCCTTTCGGCAGCAGGCTCGACGACCACGACGCGCCAGCCGCCGCGGGCGAAGACGATGGCGACATCGGCGCCCATCGTTCCACCCCCGACGATAACGGCAACTGAAGTGCTGGTCATCTCAGGCTCTCCTATTCCAGCGACCCGGCCGTCTCGATGACGGCCTGCCATTTCGCAATCTCGCTTTCGATCAGCGCGGCTTCCGCCTCGCGAGGTCCGGGACTTGCAACCACACCCTGCTGTTCCAGGGCGGCAATGATCTCAGGCTTCTGCAGGGTCGCGTTCAGCACTTCGTTCAGCCGCTGCGTCACAGTCTCGGGGGTGCCGGCGGGGGCGAGAACGCCGAACCATGACTGCACCTCGAAGCCCTCCACCCCGGCCGAGGCGACGGTCGGCAGGCCTTCAAGAAAGGGCGAAGGCTCAGGGGTGGTGACGGCCAGCGCCTTGACCGCGCCGCTGTTCACATGAGGCAGAACCGACGGGATCGTGTCGAACATCACGTCCACATGGCCGCCGATCAGGTCGGTAATGGCCGGGGCCGATCCCTGATAGGGCACGTGAACAAGGTTCACGTCGGCCGCGTTCTTCAGCATCTCCATCCCCAGATGCTGCGGGGATCCGGCACCGGCCGAGGCATAAGCCAACTGCCCCGGGTTCGCCCCGGCCTCCGCCAGGAGAGACTTGAGATCATCTACCGCAAGATCAGTCCGGGTCACGAGAGCCAGTCCGACGCTGCCCGCAAGGCCAACGGTCTCGAAATCCGTCCGCAGATCGAAGCCTGGGGCAGTAGGCAGGTGCATGTTGATCGAATGGCTGGTCAAGGCGCCCATCAGCAGCGTGTAGCCGTCGGGGTCGGCCCGCATGACCTGCATCGCGCCGATCGACCCGCCCGCGCCGGGAGCGTTCTGGACGACGATCGTCTGGTTCAGTTCGTCGCCAAGCCCCTGTGCCACGATGCGGCCGATGATGTCGGTCGCGCCGCCTGCCGCATAGGGCACAACCAGTGTCACCTGTCGGGACGGATAATCGGCTTGCGCCCATGCCACGGTTGCAGTCGTGGCCAGCAGCGCGACGGTGCAACCCGTCTGCTTCATCCAGTGATACATCTCTTCTCCTCCCAAAAAAGATCAGTCTTCCTGCTGCCGCGACCGCTGCAGATCCGGGTGCTGCAGGAAATCGAAGTCGCAGCCCTCGGGCGCTTGCGTCACATGGCGGTCGTAAAGCGCCGCGTAGCCGCGCGGGGCCTCGTCGGGGGCAGCCGGCAGCTCGGCACGGCGCCGGGCCAGTTCGTCATCGTCGACAAGCAGCTCGATCCGATTGCGCGAAGCACTGAGCGCAATGCGATCACCCGTCCGCGCCAGGGCCAGCGGTCCGCCCGATGCGGAATCGGGTGCGAAGTGCAGCACGATAGCACCGTAGGCGGTGCCGCTCATCCGCGCGTCCGAGATGCGGATCATGTCCTTCACACCCTGCGCCGCCAGCTTCTTGGGGATCGGCAGATACCCCGCCTCGGGCATGGCCGACGCACTTTTCGGCCCCGCCATCTGCATGACCAGCGCATCGTCGGGTCCGACGTCCAGGTCCGGGTCGTCGATGCGACGGGCAAGATCCTCGGGCGAGGTGAAGACGACGATCCGCGCCTCGCGTTCAAGCAGCTCGGGGGTCGCAGCGGCGCGCTTGAGGATCGCGCCCTCCGGCGCAAGGTTGCCGAACAACGCGATCAGCCCGCCCTCCGGCTCGATCGGATCATCGAACGGGCGGATCACGCTGCGGTCGATCGAGGCGGGATCGAAACCTTTGAGACGCGCGCCAAGCGGTTCGCCCGTCACCGTGGGGCAATCGAGATCGAGAAGTTCGCGCAACTCCCACATCAGCGCGGTGACGCCACCCGCGGCGTGCAGATCCTCCATGTAGTTCGCGCCTACCGGCTTGAGGTTGACAAGCACCGGAGTGGTCGCGGCCAGTTCATTCAGCCGTTCAAGCGACAAGCGGAGCCCCGCCCTGCCGGCGATTGCCGCCAGATGGACAAGGGCATTCGTCGAACCCGAGATCGCCAGCAGCAGCCGCATGGCATTGTCCAGTGACGCGGGGGTGACCAGCTGGGTGGGTCGCACCGCCTGCGGATCGACAGCCATGCGGGCCCCGAGCCTGCCCGACTCCTCGGCAATCCGCAGCCGGTCGGCATGAACTGCCGGGGCCGTGGCCGAGCCCTGCAATCCGAAGCCGAGGATCTCGGTCAGGCAGGCCATTGTGCTGGCCGTGCCCATGACGGCGCAGGTGCCCGAGGTGGTGGCCAGGTTGGATTCGACAAGCGACAACTCGTCGGCGCTGACTTCGCCCGCACGGAAGCGGGCCCAATAGCGGCGGCAGTCGGTGCAGGCGCCCAGTCTCTCACCCTTGTAGCGGCCTGTCATCATGGGACCCGTGACAAGGATCACCGTGGGCCGGTCGGCCGAGATTGCCCCCATGATCTGTGCAGGCACGGTCTTGTCGCAGCCGCCAATCGCGACCATCGCATCCATCGGCTGTGCCCGCGCCATTTCCTCGACATCCATCGACATGAGGTTGCGGAACTTGAGGCTGGTCGGCGTCAGGTACGCTTCACCCAAGGAAATCGTCGGAAATTCGAGCGGCAGCGCTCCTTCAAGCATGGCGCCGCGCTTCACCGCCTCGACCAGTTCGGGCATCGAGCGATGGCAGTTGTTGAAGCCGCTAGGCGTCGAGTTGATCCCGACGACCGGACGGGCCAGTGCGTCGCGTGTAAATCCCATCGAGCTGGCGAAGGAGCGCCGCAGATACAGCGCGAAGTCCCGGTCACCATAATTGGTCAGCCCGCGCTGCAGGCCTTTGGGCTCGTCCGGTTCATTCGACATCTGCGGCTCCCTGCCAAATCGGGGCAAGACTGGCAGTGCACGGATGATATGATAAGTTCATCATTCTGATGAATTGATGCAGCAACAGAATGAATCTTTCCCCACGTCAGCTTCGTATCGTGATCTCCCTGGCCGAGACCCGCAGCTTCAGCCGCACGGCCGAGGATTTCAGCGTAACCAACCGGCCTTGAGCCGCATCGTGAAAGGCATCGAGGAGGAGATCGGCGCACCGCTGTTCCTGCGCACGACACGGTCGGTGGTCCTGACGCGGGAGGGTGGATCACTTGTGCAAGTCGCCCGGCGAGTGGTTGAAAACTATGACGATGGGCTCCGTGCGATGCAGGGGATCGTGCAGCGGCAGGCGAGCCGCCTTTCCGTTGCCGCCCTGCCCTCGCTTGCCGCAATGCTGCTGCCGGCGGTCGCCCAGGCAGTGCGCGAGGCGGATCCTGAGGCACAGATCCATATCCGCGATGTTCTCTCGGATACGACCCTGGACCTCATGCTTGCGGGCGATGTCGACTTTGCCCTGACCTCTGCGGACCCGTCCCGCACCGATATCGTCTATGATGAATTCGTCCGCGACCGCTACGTGCTTCTGGCGCGAAACGATGACAAGCGCCTGGAAAACGGGGCACCTGCGGATCTGATGGATTGTCATGCGCTGGGGCTGCTGTCGATGCCCCAAGGAACCGCCGCCCGGCTTTATGCTGATGCTGCCTTCCTGCAGCGCGGCGCGCAGTTCCGACCACTCATGGAGTTCGAGCATCTCGCCACCATCGGCAAGTTCGTGACCGCAGGCTTCGGGGTCGGGTTTCTGCCGTGCCTTGCCGCGATGATGATCACCGAACCGGACCTGCGCATCGTCGATCTGGAGAACGCACCGGTGCGCTCACTCGGCGTGGTGCGGCACAAGGCACACAGACCATCGGCAATCGCAGGGCTCGCGATCAGCCGGGTGAAGCTGGAAGCGGGTCGGCTGGCAGCACATTCGCCATCCCGCATTCAGACATGAGGCAGGGATTTTCAGGAACCCAATTCGCTGCAGGAATCGAGAGTGGCGACTCTGGAGGCACACTGCAGGCTGCTCTTGCAGTGCTGGAGCCGATACCACCCCCTCGCCTGAATCGAGACAAGAATGAGATGCCTTACGCAGCTGTCGGGGATCGCATCACAGAAGTATCCGTCCGGATGCCTGAATGATATTCATGGGCGTTCTTGCCAGATGTTTCAACGTCCTCTGCCTGCCGGGAGGCGGCCTCGCGCTGGGCTGTTCGCACGAGGTGGCGGGCGGCGACAATGGCGCGGTGGATGGGGGCAGCGGCGGCCTGCTTTGCGGCCGGGATTGCGGCGCGGCTCTCCAGCCCGGTGCTCTGGTGCGTGACCCTCGCGGATCTCTTCGCGCGGGGGTTGGCTCAGGCGGGGCTCTCTCTGGACCGGGTAATCCATGTCGAGGCAGGGAACGAGCAGTCCGTGCTTGCCTGCATGGAGGAAGGGCTGCGGCATGGCGGCTTGGCAGCGGCTGTAGCGGAAGCGCATAGGCTCTCCATAACTGCCTCGCGGCGGCTGCACCTAGCCGCCTGGGAGAGCGGGACCATGGGGATTGCCCTGCGGCTCTGGCGGCGGCAGTCTGACACCTCGGACTTCGGCCAGCCCACGGCGGCGATGATGCGCTGGCAGATCTCGGTACTCCCCTCCGCGCCCCTGTCGGTGCCGGGCGTGAGGCGGCAACGCTGGCGCGTGGAACTGATCCGGGCCGCGCCGGCGAGAGCTTCGATCTCGAACTGGAGGGCTGCGATGAGGCGGGTGGTCTCGGTGTGGTTGCCGATGTGGCCGACAGATCGGCTGCGGCGCGCGCCTGGGAACGCAACGCCAGATGACGCGCCCTTGGTCGTTGCCGGCCGGGTGGGCAACCGGGGGGGGGGGGGGGCGAAGGGGGGGGGGGGGCGGGGGGGCCGGGGGGGGGGGGGGGGGATCACGGCAGCGGACGACGTGGCAAGTCGCCGTTTCTGGCCGCCTGCTGATAGATCAGGAAGCTCTCCCGCTACCGAAAATAACATCTTCCGACCGGCGGATGGGTCTGCCAGGGCCGCAGCGATTGCCCACATACATAGGCAAGGCAGCTTTCCTGGCGTCGCCGCGCCGGGCACGAAGGCGTGCCAGCATTGCTAGGGTTGCGGCCCGTCCGTGTCGGCCACGTAGTCGGCCATTAGTTGCGGAAAGTCGGCGGGATCCGGGAACCGCGGGTAGCTGCGGCGGGCGCCGGTGCGCGCCCATGGCAACGCCGCATCCGTCCAGCACTCCACGAACGGGGCTTCGGAGAACGGCGCGTCCAGCAGCATGGACCGGACGTTGACCAGGTCGCCTAGGAAGTCGGCCCGGGTAAACATCCAGCTGAGGCAGTAGCCACAGAAATGATGCTGCACCTCGCCCCGCAGCCCGCCCGGCACGGTTTCGCCCTGTGTGATGGCGAAGGCGGACTGGTGAAACAGCGCGCTGACTGAAAAGACGCTGGCCGTCATCTTCTGGCAGCCGTGGCAATGGCAGGCCATCGTCACCAGCGGTCGCCCCGCCACGCTGAACCGGACGCGTCCGCAGCGGCAGCCCCCTTCCTGCCGGTCGGCTTGGGTCACCTGTGCGTTCCTCCTTTAGTCGCGCGTGGGCCGCGCCTCATCACGGCGACAATGGTTTCCATCTTCGGCTGTTCGTCAGCCATCCCGAACGTAGCGCTGAGACCCTGATGCACCAAGATCGCGATGATCGCAGTGTGACATCGTGAACGCCTGCGGCGCCGGTGACGCGTACCGCTGCCACGGCGCCATTGCCGGCTGGCAGACCGTAGCATGCGAGCCCTTCTTTCGTGCAGATGGCAGTCAGGCCTTCACTCCCGATCCGCAATGACGGCCGCCCATGGAAGGAAGAGTGCCCAGCCGCAAAGGCCCGCAACGAGACAATCCGTGCCACGCGCCACCGTGGTCGGGCGTGTCTCGGAAGCGATGGACCAGATACCACACCTGAAGTTGGATCGAAACGAAGATACGCTGCCTCATGGCATTTGACGAACGATCGCCGCAAGAAACTCGACAGACCATCAAGATCCACATCCACGAACCCGGTAGGCGCCTTCCAGAGCCCTGACATGTGGCGCCACCGTCGGGATGGCCGGCGAAGCGGCTCCGGATAGCGAAGAGGGCCACGGCAGGACCTTGGGAAGCTGGCGGTCGGTCGCCAGTACGGTCCGTTATCTCGGTTTTGAGATCGAGGGCGCACCGAGCCTCTCCGAGAGCATCGACCTTTGATCATCTTGCGGTCGGCCCCCAACCGACGTTGGACTGCTCTCCTGTCCGCTATGTAGGGGGCAGGGTTTGCCACCGTTCGTATTCGTAGCGGCAAGTGTGCTCCATCGAGCCTTTCCTTGCCAGGCCGCCTGCGCCAACCTTCAACCGACAGGAGCTAGGCACTGTCTTCACGAACACCGGAGAGGCCGTCATGCACTTCTGGATCACGATCGGCTTGATTGTCGTTCTGTCGTCGGTGGGACTCACCTACGAGATCGCCGCGGGTCGAGTGCTCGCCCCATTTTTCGGCACCTCGCTGCTGACCTGGACGGCCGTCATCGCAACGGTCCTCGCCGGCTTCTCTCTGGGCAACGCGCTGGGGGGCTTCGTGGCCGAGCGCCGACGCGGCGCAGCGATCGGCCACGTCCGTGCTGCGCTGATCGCGACAGCCGTGCTGATGGCATTGTCGCCCACGATCCTCGGCCTGATTCACGCGGCAGGCGCGCGGGGAACAGGAGGAATGTTGCTCAGCGTGGTTTTGGCCTTCTTCCCAGGTTCTGTGTTCGTCAGCGTTCCATCGCCATTCCTGGCGAAGGTCGCCGTCGAGGCGCGGCCGGGCCGGGAGGGCTCCTCGCTCGGGCTTGTTCTTGCCGCCGGGTCGCTGGGCGCGATCCTGGGCGCGATCCTTGCAGGTTTCGTGGCTCTCCCGCTCGCAGGCTCCAGGGCGACTTTCGCCGCCTGCGGCGCCGCCACCCTTCTTTGCATACCGTTCATTCGGCGCAGCCCGCCAGGCACTGGCGGAGAGCCGGAACAGAAGCGTACGCCCGAGAAGGAGGCGGAGTCCGGGGTCACGATCGCGGCTGCGGCGCTGGCCGTCTTTGCGGGGATCGCCGGCAGTCCGACCTGCGAGTACGAGTCCGGCCTTTCCTGCATCCATGTCCTGCGCGAGGGTGGCGAGGTTCGCCTTTATGCCGACGGCACACTCCAGGCTGCCGAGCGGATTGTCCCGAACCGCGAAGACGGCGGAAGCTCTGCCTGGCTCGCACTCTCCTACTCGCATTGGCTGTGGGCACGGATGGACCATGATCTCGGCCCGTCGCCCTCTGTCCTGTTCATCGGTGGAGGCGGCTACACTTTGCCAACCACGTTGCTTGCCTCACGCCCGGAAGCGCAGGCCGTGGCGGTCGAGATTGATCCGCTCGTGACTTGGGTGGTTCGGCAGCACATGCCCCAAGCCGGTGCGATGATCGAACAGACTGGCTACGACGCGGGCGAAGATGACAGAGGCATCAAGGGACGGCTCGGCATCGTCCACACTGACGGACGAACCTATCTGACCGAGACCGATCGCCGCTTCGACGCCGCCGTCATGGACGCGTTCTCCTCGGGGTCGGTTCCGGCCCACCTGGCGACACGCGAGACCTACGAGCGCCTGCAGGCAATTGTAGATGGTCCTGTCTACGTAAACCTCATTGACGTGCCCGATGGGCCGCTTGCCCGCGGCGTTCACGCAATCCTCAGCAGCCTCTATCCGCATGTGCAGGCGGCCCAGGGGCCTCTGTCGTCTTGGGGGCGTGCCAACATCGTTCTCGCGGCCTCGGACACGCCGCTCGTTCCTCTGGACCCACTACCGAACGAGTACACCCCCACCCAGCTCTCACCGGCACGCCCCTTCACTGACGATCGAGGATGGGCTGGCCATCGGTAGAGCGGCCAAGAGCACCTGACAAAACCTTCTGATCTGGTTGAGGCAGATGAGGGCGCAGCCGAGGATCACGAAAGCCTCGTGGATGTCGGCACGCCGCTCGTAACGGATGGCGAGGCGGCGAAAGCGTTTGAGCCATGCCAGTGTTGGCTCGACGACCCAGCGGTGTCGGCCCCGCCTTTCGCTGCTGTCCATGCCTCGCCGGACAATGCGGGGCTTGATGGCACCCTCGCACCACCATGCCTCGACTTCTCATCATTCGTTGAGATGTTGGTTCGATGAACGAGCCTGAGGCTCTGGCCGCCTTTGCCGCCCTGTCCCAAGACACGCGGCTCCGGATCGTGCGGCTGCTGGTGCAGGCCGGGCCCGAAGGCATGTCGGCCGGAGCCATCGGGGAAGTTCTCGGGGGTGCCAGAACCTCAAGGCTGTCGTTTCACCTGACCCATCTCGAACATGCCAAGTTGATCCAGTCCCGGCGCGAGGGGCGGTTCATCATCTACAGTGCCGTTGATCCCGCCTTGGCCGGGCTCGTCGGCTTCCTGATGAAGGATTGCTGCCAAGGCCATCCCGAGATCTGCGCACCTGTCGTTGCGGCGCTGGAGTGTGACTGCGGTCCCACCATGACGGAAAGCGCCTGACCAGGGATGTCGTCATCTACCACAAACCGGACTGCGGCACCTCGCGCAATGCGCTGGCGATGATCCGCAATGCCAGCATCGAGCCGCATGTCATCGAGTATCTGAAGACGCCGCCCACCCGGGCGCTGCTGGTGCAGCTGATCGCCCGCATGGGGATCACGCCGCGCCACCTGCTGCGCGAGAAGGGCACGCCCTACGCCGAGCTTGGCCTGAACGATCTGTCTCTCTCAGATGAGGCGCTGCTCGATGCCATGATGGCGCATCCGGTCCTGATCAACCGTCCCATCGTGGTCAGCCCAAGGGTGTGCGGCTCTGCCGCCCTTCGGAGGCGGTGCTGGATCTGCTGCCGCTGCAACAGACGGTTTTCAGCAAGGAAGGCGGCGAACCGGTCGTGAATGCCCAAGGCAACCGCACCCGCTCCGCCTGACCAAAGGATATTGCGATGACCTCTCCACGTCCGGCGAGCCAACTTTCCTTTCTCGACCGCTACCTGACGCTCTGGATCTTCGCGGCCATGGCAGGGGGCATTCTCCTCGGGACGATCTTCACCGGCCTGCCGAATGCCTTGAACGAGTTGTCGGTCGGATCGACCAACCTCCCGATCGCCATCGGCCTGATCCTGATGATGTATCCGCCGCTCGCGAAGGTGCGCTACGAGGAGCTGCACCAGGTCTTTGCCGACAAGCGCGTGCTGCTGCTCTCGCTGGTGCAGAACTGGATCATCGGGCCGGTGCTGATGTTCGCCCTCGCCGTGATCTTCCTGCGCGACCAGCCTGAATACATGACCGGCCTGATCCTGATCGGCATTGCGCGCTGCATTGCCATGGTGCTGGTATGGAACCAGCTTGCGCGGGGCGACAACCAGTATGTCGCAGGACTGGTAGCCTTCAACTCGATCTTCCAGATCCTGTTCTTCTCCACCTACGCCTGGCTGTTCCTCACGGTCCTGCCGCCGCTCTTCGGGCTGGAGGGCAGCGTCATCAACGTGGGCTTCTGGACCGTCACCCAGGCCGTGCTGATCTACCTGGGCCTGCCATTCCTGGCCGGGTTCCTGACCCGCCGCATCCTGATTGCCCGCAAGGGGGCGCAGTGGTATCAGGGCGTCTTCCTGCCGAGGATCAGCCCAATCACGCTGGTGGCGCTGCTCTTCACCATCGTCGCGATGTTCAGCCTCAAGGCGGCGACGTGCTGCGCCTGCCGCTCGATGCGCTTCGGCTCGCCATCCCGCTGGTCCTGTATTTCCCCATCCAGTTTCTGGTCAGCTTCGCCATGGGCCGGCTGATCGCCAAGGACTATCCGCGCACCACGGCCATCGCCTTCACCGCCGCCGGCAACAACTTTCAAAAGGCCGCAACCTGATGACTGCTGCCCGTCGTTGGCCAGTCATATCCGCCCTCGGCATTGTCCAGATCCTGGCTTGGGGCAGCAGCTATTATCTAATGGCGGTTCTGGCGCAGCCGATCGTTACCGATACGGGCTGGCCTTTTGCTTGGGTGGTGGCGGCCATCTCAGTCGCGCTTGTCTGTGCGGGGCTGGCGTCGCCCCTTGTCGGGCGCTGGATCGCCCGGCTTGGCGGGCGCCCGGTGCTGGCGGTCGGATGCACCCTGCTGACGGCAGGGCTCCTGATCTGTGCCGGAGCGCCGGGCCTACCGGCCTTCTATTTCGGGTGGTGCGTCATCGGGCTTGGCATGAGCGCCGGGCTTTATGACCCAGCGTTCGCGACACTTGGCCGGCTCTATAAGGATCAGGCCAGGAGCGCGATCACAGCCCTAACGCTCTGGGGTGGGTTTGCGAGCACTGTCAGCTGGCCCCTTTCGACTTGGTTACTTGAGCAGTTCGACTGGCGCGGCACAGTGGCCATCTGGGCAGCCCTGCATGCGCTGGTCAGCCTGCCGCTGATCCTGTGCATGGTGCCCAGGGAACCGCGCGTGCCGATGAAGGTAAACCAGAAGGGGCAGGATGAACTGCGCCTTGGCGGAGCCGAAAGATGGGCCTTCCTGGTCATGGCGGCGATCCTCGTGCTGTCTGGCTTGGCCGTCACCATGATCTCGGTGCATCTGCTCACATTCCTGCAAGCCCAAGGAATTTCGCTTGCCGATGCCGTGGCGATCGGGGCGCTGCTCGGCCCCACACAGGTTGCCGCGCGCGTGGTCGAGATGGCGGGGCGAGGCCGCCATCATCCGATCTGGTCCCTGCTCTTTGCCTGCGGCAGCGTTGCGGCCGGCCTCATCCTCTTGGCGCTTGATCTTCAGTTCCCGGCACTGGCCATGATCCTCTACGGCGCGGGCAATGGCGTTTTCTCGATTGCACGTGGCGCATTGCCCCTAGCCCTATTCCACCCGGAGCGCTACCCAGCCTTGATGGGCCGGCTGGCGCGTCCCGCACTGTTGGCCCAGGCTGCGGCACCAGTGCTTGGGGGTGCCATGGTGGGCATGCTCGGCCCCGGCGCGGCGCTCGCCATCGTTGCGGCCCTCGCGCTGATCACCTTCGCCTTGGCTGCACTCCTGTCACAAGTATGCTCCGCCGGTTTCAGAGGCGCACACAGCTCAGAGCGCCTCTTCCGCGCCTGCAGATACGGCATACGCTGCGAGGTGGACGAACGGCGGCCAAGGGCTCAGAGCGGCCTTGCGGCACCGTAGTGGCCCTGGGGCGACGCCGAGCGAGGCTCCCGACGCTTTGCGGACCGCCCCCTAACCTCCGTGCTTCACTGTGACTTCTTCGATACGGTCATCTGTGCCTGCTGCAGCACCTGATTGCGGCAACCTGAGCAGCACGGAACACGCTGCCACTGGATTATCCCTCGGCGGAGGAACACGTTGTCCTGATGACATCGAGGCGATGCGTGCCTTTCGACATGTCTCGCTTGACCGAACGACCAGCTCCCGCCGAGTTGAGACTCAGGGATCGCAGGTGAATTTGCTTGCCGCGATGCAGCTTGACGCACATGCTTGAACGGAAGCCAGTCTGGGGGGCGATATGTCTGACGCATATCCGGCCGGGGCCACCTCGCCACATCAGCCTGAACTGCACCGCGTCATGGGCCCGAAGCTGTTGTTGCTGTTCATTGTCGGCGACATCCTGGGGACAGGCGTCTACGCCCTGACCGGCACGGTCGCGGCCGAAGTCGGGGGGGCTGCCTGGGCGCCGTTCCTCGTGGCCTTCCTGGTCGCAACCATCACGGCCATTTCCTATCTGGAACTGGTCACGCGCTATCCGCAGGCGGCCGGGGCTGCGCTTTATGCGCATCGCGCCTTCGGCATCCATTTCCTGACATTCCTCGTGGCCTTTACTGTGATGTGCTCCGGCATCACCTCGGCCTCGACCGCATCGAATGCCTTTGCGGGCTTTCTGAACGACGGGTTCAGCTTGGGCTTTCAGAAGGGCAGCGCCGGCATCCTGCTGATCGCCCTTGGCTTCATGGCGCTTGTCGCGGTGATCAACCTTCGCGGCGTGGGCGAAAGCGTCAAGGCGAACGTCGTCCTGACCTGCGTAGAGCTGACCGGCCTGCTGATGATCATCTTCGTGGGATTCTATGCGATGGCGCAGGGCCGGGCGGACTTTTCCGAAGTGATGGTCTTCCAGTCCTCCGAGGAAAAGAGCGCCTTCCTGTCCCTGACTGCCGCCACTGCACTGGCCTTCTTCGCGATGGTGGGCTTCGAGGATTCGGTCAACATGGCCGAGGAGGTCAAGGACCCGGTCCGCATCTTCCCACGCATCATGCTGACCGGGCTGGCGATCACGGGCGTCATCTACATCCTCGTGTCGATCTGCGCCGTGGCTCTGGTGCCCGTGGGTGATCTTTCCAACCCCGACAAGGGTTCCGCCCTGACGCAGGTGGTGCGTGCGGGAGCGCCGAACCTGCCTTTCGACACGATCTTTCCCTTCATTGGAATGTTCGCGGTGGCAAACTCCGCGCTCATCAACATGCTGATGGCCAGCAGGCTGATCTATGGCCTTGCGCGTCAGGGGGTGCTGCCGCATGGCCTCGGGCTGGTCCATCACACCCGGCGCACACCTTGGGTTGCAATCCTCTTCACGACCGCATTGGCCTTCGGGCTGATCTACTTCGTTGTCACCCGCTCTGACCTGCCAGCCGTCAGCCTGCTGGGGGGAACTACCTCGCTGTTGCTGCTCTGCGTGTTCACTATCGTCAACATCTCGCTGATCGTGCTGCGCAGACGCCCTGTTGGCCATGCCCATTTCCGTGCCCCCTCTCTCCTGCCATGGTTCGGTGCGGCGTCCTGCGCCTTCCTGGCCGGTCCTTGGGCGAGAAGCGCGGCGCAGATGGATCAGTATCGCATCGCAGGATGGCTGCTTGTCATAGGCATAGTCCTGTGGGCGGCAACATGGCTGTGGAACCGGGTGCTGCGCCAGAGGCCCCATCCCGGCAGCCTAGGTAATGTGGACCAGATGCGAGAGCATCACGGTGATGCCCCGAGGAACTAGAGGGGAAGACAGCGGCCCTTAGCGGACGGTCAGCAAGCGACAATGCTGCATTGCCGCCTCGCCGAAGCGGACATTGGCCGATCAAGGAAAACCCGTTTGCGTCCAAAGTCCGCTATGCGGGACAACCGAAGGACGGACCGAGAGCACGAAGCATGCGGGCCTGCCGCCCGCGCGCTGAACGTGCCAGGCGAGTTGGCCTCCAGAACCGTGGCAGCGCTCATCTTCAAGGGATTGACTGTCGAATACCTCATCCATTGCTGCCGCAAGGTTGAGCCGGGCGACACTGTTCTCTGGCACGCCGCCGCGGGCGGCATCGGTTCCGTTGCCTGCCAATGACTGTCGAGCAAGGGGGTCACCGTCATCGGCACAGTCGGTTCGGCTGAAAAGGTCGCGATCGCAAAGGCGAACGGCTGCAGCCATGTCATCAACTACCGCGAGGAAGACTTCGAGGCGCGCGTCAGGAAGATCACTGTCCCGGATCAGCGCCCATGAGACAGACCGGGGCATTTCATGAGAGGAGGATGACTGGTTCATCGTAGCCGCCAAGGAGCGAAGCTGAAGCAGGCATCCCGGCCAACCAGGAAGGCCCCCGCCGAGGCCGTACTGAAGGACATCCGGCGCGCCACGCGTCGTCAGTTTTCGGCGGAGGAGAAGATCCGCGTCGTGCTGGAGGGCCTGCGCGGCGAGGACAGCATCGCCGAGTTGTGCCGGCGCGAGGGCATCAGCAGCTCGATGTACCACAGCTGGTCCAAGGAGTTCCTGGAGGCTGGCAAGCGCCGCCTGGCGGGAGACACTGCCCGGGCGGCCACGTCGGACGAGGTGAAGGAACTGCGCCGCGAGGCCAGCGCGCTCAAGGAGGTCGTGGCGGATCTCACCCTGGAGAACCGCCTGCTCAAAAAAAAAAAAGCATGAGCGGGGCTGGGGACGACGACGCATGAGGTACCCCGCAGCCGAGAAGGGCGAGATCATCCGCCTGGTGGAGCAATCCCATCTCCCCCGTTCGGCGCACCTTGGAGAAGCTCGGGATCCCAAGAGCGACCTTCCATAGGTGGTACGACCTCTCTGCCAGACGGGCGGACCCGAGGCGCTGGATGACCGCCCCTCCGGCCACGCCAGATCTGGAACCGCATCCCGGACGAGGTCCGGGCCAAGGTCATCGCGCTGGCTCTGGAGCAGCCGGAGCTATCCCCTCGCGAGTTGGCCCTACGCTTCACCGACGAGCAGCGGTACTTCGTTTCCGAGGCGTCGGTGTACCGCCTCCTGAAGGCCCGGGACCTGATCACCAGCCCGGCCTGCATTGTCGTGAAGGCCGCCGACGAGTTCGCCGACAAGACCGCGACCCCGAACCAGCTCTGGCAGGCGGACTTCGCCTGTCTCAAGGTCACCGGCTGGGGCTGGTACGACCTGTCCACCGTGCTCGACGGCTTCTCCTGCTTCGTGGTGGCCTGGAAGCTCTGCGCCACCATGCAGGCCAGCGACGTCATGGAGACGCTGGACCTCGCGCTGTCAGCTTCAGGGCTCGACCAGGTGAAGGTCCGGCACCGCCCGCGGCTGCTGAGCGACAATGGCGCGAGCTGCATTGCGGGCGACCTCGCGGAGTGGCTCGAGGATCAAGGCATGACCCACATCCGCGGCGCGCCTCGCCATCCTCAAACCCAGGGCAGGATCGAGCGCTGGCACCAGACGCTCAAGAACCGGATCCTGCTCGGGCACAACTCCCTGCCCGGGGCGCTCGAGGAGCAGGTCGCGGCCTTCGTCGAGCACTGCAACCATGCCCGCCCACACGAGAGCCTGGGCAATCTCACCCCCGCCGACGTCTGCTTCGGCCGCGGCGAGGCCATCCTGGCCGAACGCGAGCGTATCAAGCGAAAGACCCTGACCCGACGGCGCTTGCAGCATCACACCGCAACCGCCTGACCCCACCCCCAGATGGACCAGACCCTCCGATCCTGAGCTCACCCATCGGTCTCAAATCATCTGACGACGGACAGCCACCACCTCCATGGGCCGGCTGACGCTCAACATCCTGCTCAGCTTCGCCCAGTTCGAGCGCGAGGTCACCGCCGAGCGCATCCGCGACAAGGTCGCGGCCTCGCGCCGGAAGGGCATCTGGATGGGCGGCGTGCCGCCCTTCGGCTACCGGGTCGAGAACCGCAAGCTGGTGGTTGACGAGGAGACCGCCAGCCATGTGCGCTGGATCTTCGCCCGCTTCCTCGAGTTGAGCTCCTGCACGGAACTGGCGCGGGAGGTTGATGCGCGTGGGTTGCGGACCCCCCGCGGCAACCGGATCGACAAGAAGTACCTCTACCGAATGCTCGGCAATCGCGCCTACATCGGCGAGGCGGTCCACAAAGGGGCAAGCTATCCAAGCGAGCACGAGGCCATCATCGACCCGGACACCTGGGACAAGGTCCACGCGATCCTCAAGGAAAGCCCGCGCACGCGTGCCGCCCGCACGCGGGCCGACACCCCTGCCCTCCTCAAGGGGCTGCTCTACGGTCCCGACGGTGCCGCCTTCTCGCCCACCCACACCCGCAAGAGCGATCGGCTCTACCGGTACTACGTCAACCAGACGATCCTGAAGCATGGCGCCGGCGCCTGCCCTATTGCCCGGGTGCCTGCGGGCGAGATCGAGGCGGCCGTGCTGGGCCAGCTGCACGCGGTGTTCCGCCAGCCCGAGATCATCTCCGGGACGTGGCAGGCTGCACGAGAGCAGGCTAACGGGATCACCGAAGATGATGCGCGCGTGGCCCTCCAGCAACTCGATCCGCTCTGGGACGAGCTCTTCCCGGCCGAGCAGGTGCGGATCGTCTCCCTGCTCGTCGAGCGCGTGGACATCGGCACCGAGGGGCTGACGGTTCGGCTCCGGGTCGACGGGCTCGTGGGGCTGACGCGGGAGATGCAGGCCGGTGAGCTGGAGCGGGTGGCATGACGTGCCCTAGATCTGTGTCCATGGCCCCGGCCCTTGTTGAGCTCCTGACGGGGCGCATGGAGCTCGCTGCCCAGCGACTGAAAAGCTAGCGCCGGTTAATCGGATTTTCAGGCGGTCGACACGGTTTGCGGGCTGGCAAGCCGGAGAATGCCGCATGAGACACGCAGCGCCCCTGCCCGACGCCCTGATCCTTCAGGTCCCCTTCCGCATCATCAAGCGTAGCGGGCGCAAGGAGATGGTGCTGCCTGCGGGTGCACCGCAGCAGCGCCGGACGGACAGCACGCTGGTCCGGGCGCTGGGCCGAGCCCTCCGGTGGAAGCGGATGCTGGACACGGGGGCGTGCCTGACCATTGCCGAATTGGCCGAGCACGAGGGCATCGCCGTGTCCTACATCAGCCGGATGATGCAGCTGACCCTGCTCGCGCCCGACATCGTGGAGGCCATCCTGGATGGCCGGCAAGGGCCGGAGGTGACGCTGGTCCGAATATCGGAGCCGCTTCCGGTCGAGGGGAGAAGCAGCGCAGCCGGCTGGTACAACAGACGTAATCCACCTACTGCCGACGGTCGTTCTGGACGTCGCCTCGCATCAGAGCTTCTCCGGAGCGGCCCGCCGTATCCCCTGAAGCAGTCAGGTAGACAACGTCTGGTATAAGCAGACGCTTCGGTCATACCTAGCGATCCACTCTGCCGTCGGATCGACGCTCTTGCGGCGACGAACTGCACCAGAAGTAATCAACCCAAGAATCCAAGTTCCTCCACGTGTTGTCTTTTTTCACTATTCGGTCTAGAGACTTTCACATTCGCTGGTCTTGGACGCTCCACCTGATGCGTCTTGCGCGCTCCTGATCGGATAGGAGCTTTGCGTAGTGCCGCTTTTCGGCGCGGGGCCTTCATTCATGCGTCGGTCCTCCGGGCCGGCATGTCATCAGGGCCTGAAGACGGAGTCACATGCAGGATGCAAAGCTGGCGGTAAGCCATGCCTTCAAGATTTTCGGAAACGATGCCCCTGCCGTGCTGAAGCTGCTGCGGCAGGGGAAAAGCAAGCAGGAGATCCTCGCCCAGACCGGCGCGACGGTGGGCGTTCAGGACGCCTCCTTCGAGGTACGCGAGGGTGAGATCTTCGTCGTCATGGGTCTGTCCGGCTCGGGAAAGTCCACCTTGGTGCGGATGCTCAACGGGCTGATCCCACCCACCGCCGGGCAGATCCTCATCGGCGGAGAGGATATCGCCCAAGCCTCCCCCGCCGCGCTGCGCCGCATCCGGCGCGACAAGATCTCGATGATCTTCCAGCATTTCGCCCTGTTCCCGCACTGGACGCTGGCCGAGAACGTGGCCTACGGGCTCAAGATCAACGGGGTTCCCCGCGAAAGCCGCCACAAGCGCGCGCTCGAGGTGCTAGAACAGGTCGGGCTCGCGCCTTGGGCCGACAGCCTGCCGTCCGATCTGTCGGGCGGAATGCAGCAGCGCGTCGGCCTTGCGCGCGGGCTCGCCGCCGGGTCCGACATCCTGCTGATGGACGAGCCCTTCGGCGCGCTCGACCCGCTGATCCGGCGCGAGATGCAGATGGAACTGTTGAACCTTCAGCAGACGCTGAAGAAGACCATCGTCTTCATCACCCATGACCTGAACGAGGCGCTGCTGCTGGGCAACCGCATCGCCATCATGAAGGACGGCTGCATCGTCCAGATCGGCACCGCGCAGGAGATCGTGACCGCGCCCGCCGACGACTATGTCGCGGCCTTCGTGGCCGATATCGACCGCGGCCGCGTCTTCACCGCCGATGACGTATCGAGCCAGCCCACGACGATCCAGCTGCGCCAGACCAGCGTCCGCGACGCCCTGCGCATGATGGAGCAGGGCGGAGCCCATGCCCTTTACGTCATGGATGGAGAGCGGGTGGCCGGCGTCGTGACCTATCAGCAGCTCGCCGCGTCGGAGATGGACCCGAGCCCCACCACCACGCTGCAAGATGCGCTGATCACCGATTTCCCCACCGTGGATGCCTCGACCAGCCTCAGCGAACTTTACGGTGCCGCGGGTTCCGGCCTGCCCATCGCCGTCACCGACGAGCGCGAGCGTCTCGTGGCCGTGGTCGAGCCCTCGGACGTGCTGGCGCATCTGTCGGGCGACGCCGTCGCTGCCGAAGCTCTCGCGAACAAGGAGCAAGCCAATGCTCAGCCCCGCTGACATCGTGACCCTTCCCTTCGACGACTGGGTGAACGCCTTCGTCCGGGGCTGGCTGGTGCCGAATTTCCGGCCCTTCTTCCGCGCAGCGCAGGTGCCGATCACCTCGGTGCTGGGGTGGCTCGAGGCCGCCTTCCTGGCGGTGCCGATGCTGGTGACCACGGCGCTTTTCGCGCTGGCGGCATGGAAGACCGCCGGGCGCGGAATGGCGATCTTCACGATCCTCGGCTTTGCCTTCGTGGACATGATCGGCCTTTGGGACGACACCATGACGACGCTGGCGATGATCCTGACGGCGGTCTTCTTCTGCGCCGTGATCGGGATTCCGGCCGGCATCCTCGCCGCGCGCTCAAACCTCGCATGGCGGATCATGCGGCCCGTGCTGGACGTGATGCAGACGATCCCTTCCTTTGTCTACCTCGTGCCGATCGTGATGCTGTTCGGGGTCGGGATGACGCCCGGCATCATCGCCACCATCGTCTTCGCCCTGCCTCCGATCGTGCGGCTGACCAACCTCGGCATCCGCAATGTCCGCGCCGACCTGATCGAGGCCGCCGAGGCCTTCGGGTCCACCGGCTGGCAGATGCTGTGGGACCTGCAGCTGCCGCTGGCGATGCGGACGATCATGGCGGGCCTGAACCAGACGCTGATGATGGCGCTGTCCATGGTCGTCATCGCCGCCCTGATCGGCGGCGGCGGCCTGGGCCTCGTCGTCAACACCGGCCTCGGCCGCATGGACGTGGGCGGCGCGACCGCCGGCGGCGTCGGCATCGTGGTGCTTGCCATCGTGCTGGACCGCATCACGCAAGGCCTGGCCGAGCGTTCGGGCGTCCGCGGCGCCTCGCTGCGCCAGACGCTGGCGGGCTTCTTCCGCCCGCGGGCCACAGCGCCCGCGCTGGAAGCCGAGAAGGCAGGCTGAGCCTGCCCCTTCGCATGGCGGGCCGTCCCCGGCCCGTCCATCTGCAAATCGAAAGAAGAGAAAAGGAGACCCGTATGCTGTCCCGGCTCAAGTCCCCCCTGATCGCAACCGCCGCGCTGGCGCTGATCGCGGCCATGCCCGCGCAGGCGCAGGAGCGCCCCGGCGAGGGCCAGTCGATCACCATGGCCCGCCCCAGCTGGGACACCGGCTGGTTCCAGACCGAGGTCTTCAGCCAGCTTCTGCGCGAACTCGGCTATGACGTGTCCGAGCCGATGACGCTGGACAACCCTGCCTTTTACCAATCGGTCGGCTATGGGGACGTGACCATGTGGGTGGACGGCTATTTCCCTGGCCATTCGACCTACAGCAACTTCTATGAACAGGGCGCCGAGGTCGTGGGCATGGTCGCGCCGCGCGGTTCAATCGAGGGCTACCTCGTGGACAAGCCGACGGCCGAGCGGCTGGGGATCACCTCGGTCGAGGATTTCAAGCGCGACGAGGTCAAGGAAGCCTTCGACCGTGACGGCGACGGGCGCGCGGACCTGGTCGCCTGCCCGCCCGGCTGGGCCTGCGAGATGGTGCTGGAGCATCACCTCGATGCGTATGACCTGCGCGACCACGTGAACCCGATCAAGGCGGGCTATGCCGCCGCCATGGCCGACGCGGTCGCCGCCCATGGCGCGGGCGAGCCGGTGTTCTTCTACACCTGGACGCCCAACTGGACGGTGAATGAGCTTGTACCCGGCGAGGATGTGGTCTGGATCGAGGTGCCCGAGGTGGACCTGCCCGAGAACCTGATGCACCTGGCCGACACCGCCACGAGCAGCGGCATCGAGGGCTGCGTGAACGACCCCTGCAGGCTGGGCTTTCCATCGAACGACATCGTCTCGGTTGTGAACAGCGCCTTTCTGGAAGAGAACCCGGCCATCCGTGCCTTTCTGGAAGCCGCCGAGGTTCCGGCCGCCGAGATGTCGGCCCAGAACGCGAAGATGAACGCCGGCGACACCGACATCGCGGCTCATGCGGCTGCCTGGATCGCCGACAACCGCGCGACCGTGGACGGCTGGCTGAAACAGGCGCGCGCAGCAGCCCGTTAAGGCTTCAATCCAAGGTGCTCAGATCGGGCGCGAAATGCCGACGCCCGATCTCATTTGTCGAGCCTAGCGCCACTCCTTTATCGGTCTGCTTTCTGCACTTAGCCTTGGGCAATTGTCGCCGAGGCTGTTGATCGTGCTGCGGCAATGAACGTCCAAGATGTCGCATTAGCGACACTATCGGCCGCTTGCGCCGCAGCAGGGGCGAGTAACTGCTTCAAGGCAGCTTCCATTTGGCGCGCGACCAAGCACGAGCGGCAGCGAGGAAGGAGACGCGTCACGCCGTATCTACACATGACCATCCCTACGGGGTCTCGTCTTAACGACCGCTTTGCGGGACGTAGTGGATATTATCCGGCGCTCTGGTGATGCGGCAGTGCAGGTCCTGAAGCGACCGTAAGGCTAGAACGTCACGCTCCCGCTGATGTTGGTTCTGGTGTCTCCACCGATCCAGATGTCGTTCCCAATCTGATCCACGTGAACCCGACCGGCCCGGCCAAGCTTCGTTCCCTGGCAGGCAATATAAGAGCGAGGCGCGCGGCCGCTCCCGATCAGCCATTGCGCGAGGCTGGCATTCAGGCTGCCGGTCACTGGGTTTTCCTTCACACCCGCACCCATGGCAAAGGCCCGAACCTCGAACTGCGCCTCCGTGCCGTCCTGCACTGCGTCCCAGGCTCCAACCACGCCAAGCTTGAGATCATTGAGCGCGGCATAGTCGGGATCAAGGGCGAGAACCTCGGCCCTGGAGCCGAGTTGGACCGCGACCCAACCAGGACCATTGTCGGCCCACTGCGCATCAAGGATACTTTCGCGCTCGATCCTCAGCCCGTCCGCGATGCGGATCAGCAAGGCCTCGTCCAAAGGGCCAGAGCGCAGCAGGTCCGGCGCGGCAAATGCCAGCCGTCCGTCATGGCGGCGCACTGGCACGAGGCCCAGCTTGCATTCCTGCACGACCACATCACCGCGCGGTGCCCCGCCATTGGTCAACCAGGCGTGGCAGGTTCCAAGGGTCGGGTGGCCGGCAAAGGGAAGCTCACCCACCTGTGAAGATGCGGACGCGATAGTCAGCCTCGGGCGTGGTGGGTTTAAGCAGGAATGTAGTCTCGCTCAGGTTTGTCCATTTTGCGAAATCCGCCATCTTGCGATCGGACAGATCATCGGCGCCGATCACGACCGCGACCGGGTTTCCCTTGAACGGCTCGGATGAAAACACATCGACTTGTTGGAATTTCAAATCCGGCATCTCGCCCCTCGTTTCAGTTCAGCGTTCCTGCACAGCAAGGCGGCAGGCAAGTCCAGGGAAGGTGGTGCTGCCCGCGACCGACGACCTGAACCAGCCGACCAGAAGGACAACAGGCACGAGCCAGAGTATCACCATCCTCGCCCTTAGACCTGCGGATCTATCATGATGCCCTCGATTGGACAGGATTGCTGCCCGCTATCGCCGGCTGACAGGATGTCGTCCACGATTGGACCACGCTCGATGTCTACAGTGGTATTATCAAGGCGATGGCTGAGTGACGGCTTCGGGCCCCGCATCTGGTCAGCTCGGGCGTCCTACCACATTGCGGCTTCATGCCGGCCCTCGCATGCCTCGCAACATCTCCGGGCGCTGACCGGCCCGACTGCAGGGAGGCGCCGCCGTCCGCGGCGCCTCCCTGCCCCCTTATCGATCAGCCTGCTCGAGGACCTGGTTAATCAGTTCCAAAGTTGCTTCGGCTCTGACGGGGTTGGGATGGTTCCGGTTGGTCAGGACCACCACGCCGATCCGCTCGGACGGGATCATCGCGACATAGGATCCGAAGCCGTTGGTCGCCCCGGTCTTGTTGAGGAAGACCTCGCCGTCGAGGGCTCTCAGGGCATGGTGCGCCACCGGCTGCGGCGTCATTGCCATGACGGCCGAGTTGCCTACCGCGAGTTCGGCAGCATCCACCGGCCACGGATGTCCTTCCCAGATCATCGCCTGGGCATAGTGCGCGGTCTCGAACTCGGACAGGCGGTCCGGGCAAGCGCCGCTGTCATCCCGTCCGCAAGGGCGAGATTGCCGAGGTGAGCGTCGAGGAAACGGGTCATGTCGGTGACGCTGGACTTGATGCCGTAGGCTTCGGCGTCGAGCAGGCCGGGGTTCACCCGAACCGGAGTGTCATCGGTGCGCGAATATCCGAAAGCGTAACGTCCCATCTCGGCCTCCGGCACGTCGATGAAAGTGCTGCCGAGACCCAGCGCAGGCAGCAGGTCCTCAGCGAGGGCCGATTCATACGACTTCCCGAACTGCGCGCCGGTGATCAGGCCGAGGAGGCCGATGCTGACGTTTGAGTAGGAGCGGACTGACCTGGTGTCTCCCTCGGGTTTCCAGTCTGCCAGGTAGGTCAACAGGCTCTGGGTGTCGGTGATGTCATCCGGAACCTGCAAGGGCAGGCCGCCGGTGACATGGGCCGTCAGGTCGGAAAGCGGGATCCGGTCAAAGGCGCTGCCGGCAAGCGCAGGCAGCTCTGCGGAGACGGGATCCTGCAAGGACAACAGGCCCCGCTCCTCGGCTAGGCCGGAGAGCGCCACGTTGAACAGCTTGCTGTTCGACCCCAGCTCTAAGAGCGTGTCCCTGTCGACGGGACGCGAGGCCGCCCGGTCGGCCAGACCGTCCGTGAAGAAGAACCGTTCGCCGTCGAGCGTGAGGCCGATCGCGATGCCTGAGATATCGAATTTCTCGATCACGGGCCGGAAGACCCTTTCGCTGATCTCTTGGAGTTCCTGATCAGTCAGTCCCTGCGCATAGGCAGGGGCGGTGAGCATCACCGTAGCGAACCCCAGAAGTCGGACGCTGGTCATCATCAATGCCTTGCGGTTGGCCGGGGCGCGATGGCGCCGCCTGGGACACATGAGAAAAATTCTGCCCGTTACATCTATGGCGACCTGCAAGCAGCCACAAAGCATCGTTTCTTGCTGCTGGATTGAGGAAAACTAATAAGGCACCATGGATCGCCCCATCATTCCCCTGAGCGCCCTGCGGGCCTTCGAGGCGGCCGCACGCCACCTGACGCTCTCCAAGGCGGCGGTCGAGCTCTGCGTAACGCAGGCGGCGCTCAGCCACCAGATCCGCAACCTCAAGGACCGTCTTGGTGTCGCACCGTTCCGGCGGGTGCCACGAGAGTTGGTGCTGACCGAGGAAGGCGCGGCTCTGGCCCCCGTGCTGACCCGATCCTTGGATGCGATCAGCGACACGCTCGACCGTTTCTCGGGCGACCGCTATCATGAGGCACTGCATGTCGGCGTAGTCGGGACCTTTGCGACAGACTGCTCATTCCGCGGCTGGCGCGCTACGAGGCGGCCTATCTGGGAAGTGGACCTGCGCGTCTTCACCAACAACAACCGCGTTAGCATCCCTGGCAAAGGACTGGACCTTGCAATCCGCTTCGGTGACGGCTCCTGGCATGGCCTCGATGCTTGCCGCATCATGGACGCCCCTCTGACCCCGATGTGCGCACCAACCCTCACCTCCTCGATCATCCATCCCGAGGACCTCGGCACGCAGCGCCTGCTGCGGTCCTATCGGGCCAGCGAATGGGAGCGATGGTTCACCAGCCTGGGATTGAACTGCCCGCCCCTGCGGGACCCGATGCTCGACAGTCCGTGGCACTGGCCGACATGGCATCGCAAGGTCACGGAGTTGCCCTGCTTCCCCCCGCACTCTTCACACACTGGACAGCGACAGGCCGCCTTGTTCGCCTGTTCGATCATTTGTCCACTTAACCTTCTTGGCTTACGAAAGACATAACGGTCTCGATGGGTCGGCGTCCCATGTTGCGATAGCCGAGATGCGGCCGTTCGGTGTTGTAGCGGACAAGCCAGGCATCGAGATCGGCCTGCAGTGCCTCGACGCCATCGTAGAAGTTGTCCCGCATGGCCACGCGGAAGAATTCATCCAGCACGGTGCCGTTGAAGCGTTCGACGAAGCCATTGGTGCGGGGCGTTCGGACCTTGGTGCGGCGATGCTCGATACCGTTGAGGTCGAGATAAAGTTCATACGGATGCCGCTCGGTGCCGCAGAACTCGCGGCCATTGTCGG
>NZ_FNGE01000023.1 GCF_900102885.1 Paracoccus chinensis
GCAATGATCTGCCCGGCATCCAGAGGATGCTCGGCGCTCAGGAATTCCTGCCCGACCTGCAGGTCGTCGAGGTAGAGCCCTTCGGCCGCGCCATCGTCTTTCATCCTTCTTCTCCTGCCTTCCGGAACGCCATCGAGGCTCGCCAAAATAGATTATCATCGTTATCTAAGCGAATCAAGCCGGACACGGCTGCTCGACGATCCTTGCAAGGAAAGCCCATGAGCCAGACATTTGCCCCCAATGCTGCCGCGATGCGCCGACGCCCCTGGGTCGTCCTGATCTGCGCGGCAACGCTCGTCACCATCGCCATGGGCATCCGGCAGTCGTTCGGCCTCTTCCTCCGCCCGATCGAGCTGGATACCGGCATCGGCCGAGAGGCCTTCGGGCTTGCGATCGCCGTGCAGAACCTGATCTTGGGGCTGGCGCAGCCCTTCGTCGGCGCGCTGGCCGATCGGCATGGGGCGGGGCGCGTGGCCGCGGCCGGCGGGGCGATCTATGCGCTCGGACTTGTGCTCGCCGCGATGATCTCGGGCGCGGTGGGGCTCAATCTGACGCTCGGGTTCCTGGTGGGCCTCGCCATGACCGGTGTGACCTTCGTCGTCGCCATCGGCGCGGCGATGCGGGTCATGCCTCCCGAACGGCGCGGGCTGGCGGCCGGGATCGTGACCGCCGGCGGCTCGGTCGGCCAGTTCCTGCTGGTGCCAGTCGCGCAGGGTCTGATCACCGGCTTCGGCTGGCGGGAAAGCTTCCTGATCTTCGGCGCGCTGGCCGGCGCCATGGTGCTGCTCGCTATCGGCATCGCGGGGCGTCCGGCGGTGCCGCAGACCGGCGGCGCGCACACGCAGACCTTCGGCGAGGCGCTGCGCGAAGCCGCGGGCCATTCCGGCTTCTGGCTGCTGAATGCCGGGTTCTTCGTCTGCGGCTTTCACGTCGCCTTTGTCGCAACCCACCTGCCGGCCTTCCTGGGGGACCGGGGCCTCGACCCGGCGCTCGGCGCACGGGCGCTGGCGCTGGTCGGGCTGTTCAACATCCTTGGCTCCTACGTCTTCGGCATGTCGGCGGACCGCTGGCGCAAGAAGCACGTTCTGGCCGGGATCTACCTGGCCCGTGCCGTGCTCATGGTGCTGTTTCTCGCCTTTCCGGTCACGCCGCTGTCCGTCACGCTGTTCGCCTGCACGCTGGGGTTCCTGTGGCTCGGCACCGTGCCCCTGACGAGCGGGCTGGTCGGCCAGATCTTCGGCGTCCGCTACATGTCCACGCTGTTCGGGATCGTCTTCCTGTCCCATCAGCTCGGGTCGTTCTTCGGAGCCTGGGGCGCGGGATACGCCTACAACGCGACCGGGTCCTATGACCTCGCCTGGCAGATCTCGATCGCCATCGCCGTTCTTGCTGCGCTTCTGCATTGGCCGATCCGGGATGCCCCGGTCTCAAGGCTGCGCGCCGCTTGATGGGAGGGGCGCGGATGCTGTCGATACCTTTCCACCTGTTGCTGGCCATGGGCGTCTTCCTTGCCGTGGCTCTTGCGGGACTGGTGTTGTGGTATGAGTTCGGCCTTTCTGTCGCCCTGCTGAACGCCTTCCTCCTCTGCTGATTCAGCAGACGCTGACATACTCTGCGCTTGCAAGGGGCTGAATGGCAGCATTGTCCCGGATACTGTTGAAAAACTCAGACGGCGATCAGGCAGCACCGAAAATCTGGAATACTCATCTGCTGAAGGTCGCAAAACCGCAGATTTTCGGCGATCCTGCGCGCCAAACCGGAACGGTTTCCCCGTTTCTTCCCTGGCTTGAGGGGCCTGCGGAGTTTTTCGACAGAATCTCCCGCAAAGCAGTCGCCTCTTCATGGCTGATCATAGCGCAGCGCACTAGCGTTTTAGGTGGACAGGTCGAACCGTTGTCAAGGAACGATCCCTCGCGCGGGATCTGTGGCGCAGGCAGGACCGGCTGGTGCCGCCGTCCTTGTCCGATCGACAGACGGGCATCCTACTCGATGCGCCGCCCGCCGCCTCCGTCCGGGAACTCCAACGGATTAACCGGTGCTCTCGGCTCCGTCCCGCTGGGGGAGGGCACCGGCACCCCCACGAAGCAGGTCCTGCCGCCACGGCCCTCGGGTTGCCGGGTGCGAGCGGCGATCCTGGCGGTCCTCCCTTTTCCTATTGTGCAATCTGGGCCGGGGCGGCCAGCGGACCGGCCCGCGAAGCGGGCCTTCAACGACTGATTTCCCCTGGCCTGCGGCCATTCCTCGCGACGCAAATCAGCCGTTGACCGCCGGCCTCAGGACCCCGGCCCTTGTCGATCTGCACGGAAAAAGGAGAACCGCCATGTCCACCTACTACCGCGTCACCGTTCCCGTCGAAGGCCGCGACGGCAAGACCCGCTTCCGCCCGGTCGGCGTGATGTTCCCGCAACGGGACGGGGCCAAGAGCGCCTTCACCCTCAAGCTGGAGTTCCCGGTCGGCGTCACCGAGCTGGTCCTGTTCGAGCCCAAGGACGCCCCGCCTGACGATGAGGAGTGACGACAAGGGGCGGCACCAGCCGCCCCTGCCCCGTCCTGGGACGGCGCCACAGATCAGACCAGGGAAGCCCGCGCGGTTGCGCGGGCTGCGCTGATCCTCTGGCCGTTCCGGGGGATCGACGGGCGGACGCCCGCTCACCCCCGTCCGACGCCCTTTGTGTTTGGGGTCCGCCACGCATCCGCGCCCGAGCCGGTCAAGGGGCAAGCGCCGCCCGTTGGGCGTCGTCGTCCAGGCGGGCCGTGTCCTCGCCCGCGCAAGCGCGGTCTGCGGGCCGCACCACCCCGCCTTCCCGACCCCGTGACAGTCCCGGCCGCGGCCGCGGGCAGGGCTGCGCCCTCCCCGCTCTGCTTTCCGAAAGGCATGGGCCTTTCGAGACAGCATCGCAGGAAGGCTCGCCCATCGGCGGAACGGGGCAACAGACCCAACCGCCCCGTTGCGAGAGGAACGCCACAAATGGTTTTCGACCTTTACCAGCACGTCACCGACACCATCATCGCCAGCCTTGAGGCGGGCACTCCCGCGTGGCGCAAGCCTTGGACCGGAGACGCGGGTGGTACGGCCTTCCCCCGCCGCGCCAACGGCGAACCTTACCGGAGCATCAATGTCCTCATGCTGTGGCTGACCGCCGCCGAGAAGGGCTATCGCGCCGCCCAGTGGTTTACCTATCGGCAGGCGCAGGAGGCGGGCGGGCAGGTCCGCAAGGGCGAGAAATCCGCCACCGTTGTCAAGTACGGCACCGTCGAGCGTGAGGACGAGGGAGCCGAGCACACCCAGAAGGTGCCCTATCTGAAAGCCTATCGCGTGTTCAACGCCGAGCAGATCGACGGCCTGCCCGCCGAGTTCACCGCCACCCCGGCCGAGGAACCGCGCGACCTCGGCACCGCCTCCGATCCCCAGCTTGAGGCCTTCTTTGCCGCGACTGGCGCAGACATCCGCACCAGCGACGACCCGCGCGCCTATTACAACCCGGTTGCCGACTTCATCCACATGCCGCCGATTGCGACGTTCCACGACGCAGCAGGCTACTATGCCACCCTGGCGCACGAGGCGACGCACTGGACCGGCCACGGGAGCCGCCTTGATCGCCTGGGCCGCTTCACCGACCGCAAGGCGTATGCCTTCGAGGAGCTGATTGCAGAAATCGGCAACTGCATGACCTGCGCGAGCCTTGGCCTGACGCCCGACTTCAAGCAGTCCGCCGCCTATGTCGGAAGCTGGCTGCGCGCCCTGCAGAACGACAAGCGCGCCATCTTCAAGGCCGCGACCGAGGCGCAGAAGGCCGCGGACCTGCTGCTGGCGACGAACCCGGCCAGCACCATCAAGGAAAGGGCGGCCGCATGAGCGGCCCACCCACTGCCCTGCCTGTCCTGCCGCAACTGCGGCAGGACGAACCCTTGGGTCTATCTCGCGCCGGTCGTGATCGAGGGCACGGGCACCTGCATCTGCATGGACTGGCCGGGGCGCGCGGCTGGCTGGATCGCTCCGGCAACCTCAAGCCGGGGATTGCGCCATGATCTACGAGGTGCGCGACGATCCCGACGACCTGCCGATCATCTGCGCCACCGAGGCTGAAGTCCGCCGCCAGGACGGCAACGGACCGTGCGCATCTGCCAGTCCGTTCTGATCTACCAGGTAGATAGACGGCCGCGAACGCGTCATCGACAGCGCCGAATAGTCCCATGCCCTGCGTTCCACAAACTTCGTTCTGGTAGGCTGCGCTCGCGCCGGCCAAGGCCGGAGCAGACGCAGCCATGCGCCTGTGCGGCGCGCAGCCGCTTGCGCGCAAGTGAGGCCTGACTGGCCAATCCGGTCATCCCCCCTTGCCTCTTTTCGGACCCATCCGCTTCAGTCTCGCCTGCCTTGGAGGTAATGCAGAGCGTTCATGCTCTTACAAGGCCGGTGCTCGGGTGCGCCCAAGTCATAGGATGCCGCCGCACCGCAACATGCGTACTGCAGGCGCTCCTCGTGCTTCTCCGAAACTGTGGCCTCTGGGCGGCAGTCCACAGTTCCCCCACAGGAATCTTGTCTGCCTTGAGGTTATTCATGTTGCTAGGCGCTCTGCTGCATGCCACAGCTTGTCCTAACACCATCCGGCCTCCTGTCACCTGAAGGGCCATATGCACCCAAAAAGGGCGCAGGAGCGGAAAAAAGGCGGCACATACCGTGAGGGGCAGCATGAACGATCTTGGTCCCATCCACCAGCCAGTGGTTGCCGACTCACGGCTAATCACGACATTTGCCCATAATCTTGCCACCTCCCTCGACCGGCAAATGCGGAATGCCTATCGTCCGGAGGGGCGGAAAAAACTGCGCCTGTTCAGTTCCAAGGAGTTGATGGATCTGACCGGGATCTCTGCATCGAATCTCCGCCTGCGGCACAACGAGGACGCCGAGTTTCCGAAGGCCGAGACCGACAGCCGCGGCCATCGCTTCTACTCGGCTGAGACTATCGACAAGATCCGTCAGCACATGGCCAAGACGGCCAAAAACCCCCAAACCTACCGACCAGGACGCCGCGAGGGCGATGACCTGAAGGTGCTAAGCACCGTCAACTTCAAGGGTGGCAGCGGTAAGTCCACGACTGCAGCCCATCTTGCGCAGCGTTATGCACTGAGAGGCTACAGGGTGTTGGCGATCGACATGGATCCCCAGGGCAGCCTCACCACGCTCTTCGGCTACCGGCCGGAAATCGAGTTTGCCGAGAAGGGCACTATCTACGATGCACTGCGTTATGACGACGAACAGGTCCCCATTCGGGATGTCATCCTGAAGACCTACTTCCACAATCTCGACCTTGCGCCTGCGGGGCTGATGCTCTCGGAATACGAGACCAACACCGCTTATGCCCTGACGCAGAGGCTGTCGCCTCCCTTTGCACAGCGGCTGGCCATGCAGATCGACTCCGTGCAGGCCGACTATGACATCGTCATCATCGACTGCCCGCCGCAGCTTGGCTTCATCACCCTGACCGCACTTGCAGCTTCTACTGGGCTGATCGTCACCGTTGTTCCCTCCATGCTCGACATCGCCTCGATGAGCCAGTTCCTCCGTCTGGCCGGAGACCTCTTCGAGACCATCGAGCGGCATGTCGGACGGCCGGTGACTTGGGACTTCATCAAGTTCCTTCTGACCCGCTACGAGCCCTCTGACGCACCACAAACACAGATGGCCGCTTATCTGCGGTCGATCCTGCCGGGTCATGTGCTCACCGAACCGATGCTCAAGTCGACGGCTATCTCGGATGCGGGCATCACCCAGCAAACGGTCTATGAGGTCGAGCCCGGCGAGTTCGTTCGCAAGACGCTCGATCGTGCCGTGACCAGCTGCAATGCGGTGGCCGACGAGATCGAACAGCTGATCCAGGCTTCCTGGAGGCGTGCCTGATGGGACGGAAGAACCTCCTCGATCTGACGCTTGAAGCTCATGCTCCTGCTCCGGACGTGACCGGAACTTCCTCGGTTCCCGTCATGGCAAGTCTGCGTGACACCATGCGCCAGCTTGGCGAAAGCGGCATCCAGGATCTGGACCCAGCCTCCATCGAGGCCAGCGATCTTCAGGACCGCTTGCTCATCGATCAGGAGAGCATAGCAGAGCTCGCCGAGAGCATCCGCCGCCACGGCCAACAGGTCCCGGTGCTTGTCCGGCCAATCCCTGGCCAGTTCAACCGCTACAAGATCGTCTACGGTCGCCGCCGCCTGGCTGCCGTTCGCCTCCTTGGCAATGGCACCCGGGTGAAAGCGATCGTCCGCTCGCTCGACGACAAGACCGCGATCATCGCGCAAGGGCAGGAGAACTCGCTGCGCCTCGACCCCTCCTTTATCGAGAAGTCGGTCTTCATCGGGGCGATGCGGGAAGCGGGTTATGATCGCACGGTGATCCAGGAAGCGCTCGGGCTCTCCCGACAGGCCGTGAGCACTTATACCGTTGTGCTGGACGCTCTGCCCTATTCGGTCATCGAGGCGATCGGCCCTGCGCACGACGTGGGACGCCGGCCATGGACTGAACTTGCCCAGTTGGCGCGTGACGACGGCATTGACTTGAAATCGATCGTTCAAAGCTGCCGAGGTGAGCTGGATCGTTGCGAGAACAGCAATCAACGATTTGAAATAATTAGAAAAAAAGCAGTGGAGGCTAAGGGAGGGGGAAACCACTCCAATAATAGCCGTCTTGTCCACCATGGTAGCAGCACAGTCGACCTGAAGCTTGGCGACGGCCGCCGACTCGGAAAGGTCAGGACCGGGCCACATGCTGTGCAGATGCAATTGTCGCTCAAGGATCACCCGGAATTCGGCCACTGGATCGGAAGCAATGCAGAGCGGATTGTCCGTGAACTGCATGAGCGCTGGCTGGATGAAAGCGGGCAGCGGAGCTGACGCCTATGCTGTCCATCAACCGCAACAATCAGCAGAGGAGAGATCAGGAGACCGAATAGAAGAGAGCCCCCCCAAGTCATCCTGGAGAGGCCCTAGATCATCAGTTGTGGTAGACGTGATCTAGCAGCCAATCAAACGCCGCGTCAAGCACCGCCGATTCGGTGGACGATAATCTTTTGCCAGTGATGCAGCGCATCGCGGCGAAGGGACAGGCTTGGTATAGCCAATCGGTCGACCTGCACTGACCAGATATGGACAAGATGCAGACATTCCTACCCACCGCCAGGAACCGGGTCGATGGCGCATGCACGGGCAATGGCAGACTCTGGTCTGTCATTCGCGATTTGCGTGAATGCCAGCCCGCCTATGGGCTCAAAGCCCGCCATCTCGCAACCCTTGAAGCCCTCACGAGCTTTCTGAAGGGACAAGATCACCAGATGGTCTTTGCCTCCAACCGAGCGATCCTTGAGCGTCTCAACCACGTCAGCCCCCGTACCCTCCAAAGAGCGCTCAGCGACTTGGTTGCGGCCGGACTGATCCTTCGGCGCGACAGTGCCAATCGCAAGCGCTTCGTGGTTCGTCACCATGGCAGATGCGAGGCTCTGGCCTTTGGCCTCGATCTTTCTCCGATCCTCGATCAAGCTGAACATATCAAGACCCTTGCAGAGAAGTTTCGCGCAGAGAGCATCCGGTGCAAACAGCTCAAGCTTGGACTGCGCCACTTGGTGAACCGAATTGAACAGGTCTTGCCCTTCGCACCACTCCTTGCGGAACTCCGCTGCAGCCTGAGGCGCAAGCTGCGCAGCGACCATCTCGAGACCCTCTTGTCCTCGGCCAAAAGCCTTCTTCTAGACATCCCAGAGGAGCCCGGTCGAACCATCACCATCCGTGCAGGGGATGAGCCGTCAACGAAAATGACGCCCTGTGACAGCCATTCTGACGCTCACCATCATAGGTCAGAACAAGAGAAAAAAGATAAAGAGGCTCGGGAAGAGAAATCAGATCAGGCGGAGGACTCGGACGGAACAGCGCTGAATGACAAACTCCTTCTGACCAAGGTTGTGCAGGCCTGTCCGGAGATCGCCAACTACAGTATCGTCCCGCCAAGCAGCTGGCCGGAATTGCGCGATAGTGCTGATAGCATCGGAGCATGGCTTGGTGTTCCGCGACAGATCTTAGCACAGTTGCAACACAGATTTGGCAGAGACCGAACGGCCGTAGCGATCTTTTGCCTCCTGCAATCAGCCGGATCGATCCGAAAGCCAGGTGCATATCTTGCAAGTTTGGTCAGCGGTGCTCGCTCAGCTAGCTTCGATCCCATCCGATGGCTGAGTCGGCTTTCAGCACGTGCATCCCGAGAACCAACGTGGAGTCAGGCGCACTGACATGTCCGGCTCTCTGTCCTGGTACTGATGGCTGGAGCACATACGGTGCGAGGACGGGTGACAAAAGATGTCGGCGTTGGCAGGAGAGTACGGAGAACGAGAGCGATGCATCGCAGTCATTCCTGCTGTCCCGCTAAACAATGCAGGTACGACAGGTGCTCGGTGCTAGCAACTCGAACCTGCTACCATGGTAGCAGGTATGCTGAGGTTGAGGAGAGGCCTGTCCTTGCGAGGGAGGCAAGCACGAACACCATGTTCTCGTCCGTGCTGTGAACTTGCTACCATGGTAGCAGACCTGAATCCCCCTGATCTCCCAAGGCGAGGACGGGACATGCTCCTCCAAGGCAGCAGGGAGATTACTTCCTCAATGGCCGGCCTCCGCCATCAACTTGTCGAGGAACCTGGCAAAGCTGTCGCGTGCATAGTGGTTCAGCATCGAAGAAAGGATGCCGAATCCTGCTGGATCAAGCCGGGCTTCCAAGCTGGCAAGCTCGGCCGGAGCAAAGCGAAGTCGCGACTGCAGCCTATATCCAACGTTCTTGATCCTTTGCTGATGCACATCCCGAGCTTGGACCGTTTTCAGATCATCCAGAAGTTGTGGCTTCATTTTCCTGAGCGCATGCCGCAGCACAGTCGTAGGGGGCTGGTGCGCAACTGCGCCCCATCGCGCGGCACGTTCGAGCAGATCCTGCGAGACCGTGATAGAGACAATCACTTCTCTCCGCTCTCCTGTTTCTTCCGTGACGGCTTGGCGCTGCAAGGCAGGCGGACCGTCGTCTCTACCTCCCAGTGGTCTTCTACCAAAGCTTTCAAACTCGGGTGAGACGGTTGCAAGGGTTTGAGAGGTGACAGGCCGATCTTCGGGCCGTCTGGAGTCTGCAGTGTGGTACCGATCCATCTTGAAAGGAGCGTCGGATTGCTGGACGACCTCTGCCGGGCGAGGATCTCCGGCGGTTTTCGTTGGGACCAGAACAGATCGATCAGCCCCCCTTGCTTGTGCGGCTTCCAGCTTTGCCTTCGCATCTTCGGATGCCATGGAAAATGCGTTGGGCTCGCGGCTTCCCGGCTTCCCAATTGCCTCTGTAAAAGCGTGATCGCGCTTGAGGATCATCCCTGGTTTCTTGCGGGATGCCATCAGACTGCCTCCATTCTTTCGATGATCGCGTCGTCCAGCAGATCAAGGACGACGCTCATTTCCTCCAAGGCATTCGTGAGGTGTCTCTGGACAATGCTCATGCGGGTCTTGTTCCGGATAACCCCGAGCAAACCTTCGCCATCGACCTGCTTGTAGGCTTTGCGTTCCAGAACCGGTTCCTCAATGACCGGCATCGTCTCGAAGATATGCTCAAGAGCCTGTCGTTCCGTTGCGCTTGGCTCTGGCGTAATGCCATTTACGACAATTCGATACTCCGGCACATCGTCTGGATCGGCTACGCGTCCCTTCAGGCGCTCGTGCCAGATCAGGGTTTCCATGGTCTCCGTGTAGTCACCTCGCCCTGGCCGGATCGGTGCCACGATCAAGTGCGATTGCATCACCACATCGTCCAGCGCCTCGCTGGCGCCGCCAAATGTATCAATGAGGATCAAGTGATCATGGGGCACTTCGGCATAGATAGCGTCCAAGCGGGCGGTGATTTCCGCCGGATCGTAGGTGTGCATCACGTCCACTGCATCGTCCCAGTTACCGAGCTGCCTGGCAACTCTCATCCATCCATAGATGCTTTGACTGCTGTCCGTGTCGAATACTGTGACCTTCTCACCGCGTGCGACCGCAGCGCTTGCCAGTCCGCGCACCAAAGTCGACTTCCCGCAGCCTCCTTTGCGATTGATTACGGCGATCACGCGCACACCTCTGCCCATCATCCTCTCCTTTGCTGCCTCGTCACTTGGTCATGCCGCCACAGGGTGGCCTGTCAATGATTGCTCTTAGAAAGCCTGTCGATCTGTAGTCGTGCTGCAGCGACGTGCCGGTGGATTGAACATTGTCACACTGCAAGATTGTCCGACTGGCAAATTGTCACAAAGTAATCCTGTCACACTGACATGAAGTATTATGTCACATCTAAGCAGTGACTACCTGTCAACAGGAAGCAGTGTCGGTTTTGCAAGGTGAACATCTGCCAAGGTGTTGCTGTGAAGACCGGATCGTCCGGTTTGTGGTCCCGGTGATCATCTGCACCCGGAGACTGCGCGGCGGCACTGCAGACCCAGCACCATCAGCTAGGGGCGGACCGCAACCTTTCGCCTCAAGGTGATCAGAACTCCGGTCTGCCTCTGTTGCGGGGCCACTACACTTGTCCGTTTTGGTCCGATCAATGCGCCGCAGGCGACCGGACGAACTGCAGATCCTCACGAGCGTCGGGCTGCGTTGGGACATCAGGGCAATCCAATAGCACACCAAGATGCAGGCTTCGGCAGGGCACACAGAAGCGAGTTGACGAGAAGGTAATAGGACTGAAGAGTTAGTGGCAGGAACTGCTGAATGTTTACAAATGCGGATCAGGTGGCTCGTGGCCCGTCAGAAACTCACTCCTTCCGAGCGCGAGGAGGCGATCCGGCGCCTGCGGGCAGGCGGAACCGCCCAGACGGTCGCCGACGCGGTGGGGGCACCGAAAGAAACCATTGCCAAGGTCCGGCAGCATGAAGTTCGGAGCCGTGACAGCGCCACCACGGACGGCAAGCCGGTATCGGCGCGGCTGACGCCGGCCGAGATCGAGCAGTTGGAGTGGCTGAAGGCCCGTTTCGGTTACGGGTCCAACTCCGACGCGATCCGTGCCCTGGTCCGTGCAGCGTCGGGGATGCTGGAGTTCGACCCGGTGGCGGCCGAGAAGCTGGATGAAGTTCGGGGCGAGCTGCGCAAGATCGGGGTCAACGTGAACCAGATCGCTCTGGCCTCGAACCGAGGCCGGATCGATCTGGCCCGGCACGAGTGGCAAGCGGTTGACGAGCTGCGGCGCGCGTTTCCGAGGGTGGAAGGCTATCTGCGCGCAGTGGTGAACGAGCAGCGGCGGCGCGGCACGCGGCTGTTCCAGAAGTTCATCGAGGCCGGACGTGACTGATCTGGCCAACGACCTGATCGGGGAAATCCATCTTGGCCGGGGCGGCCGCGGGCGGTTTCGGAACACCAACTTCGGCAAGGCTCGGCGGAGTAGGGCGGGGGGGTCGCTGTTTTCCGCACGGGCACGCAACCTGTGGCGGGTCGGGCAGGGATCGAATGCTGCCGTCCTGAAGAAGATCAGCCGGGGCGGCACCCACACCGGCGCGCAACTGGCGGCGCAGCTCGATTATCTGTTCAGCAAGTCGGAGGCGGTGTTCGGCAATGGGGTTGAACTTGAGTGGGGTGCGCGCTCGCTCACCAACGAGCAGCGCAAGGAAATGGCGCTCGACTGGGAGGATGCATGGTCGGGTGAGCCGAAGAACGGCCACACCACCCATCTGCTGCTGTCGTTCCCGGCTGACCTGTCCGCGCAGAAGGCGCTGCGGATCACGGAGGACTGGGCCTTCGAGATGTTCCAGTCCGGCGTGCATGTTGACGACCAGTGGTCCTATGTGGCGGCGCTGCACACCGATCGGGCGCATCCCCATATCCACATCGTCCTGAACAATCGCGGACTGCATAACGACGAGTGGTTCTACATCGCCCGCGAGAACGTGTTCTGCCTGGAGATGATGAAGGAGCGTCTGGTCGGGATCGCCGCCGACATGGGCGTGGAATTGGATGCGTCCTCGCGGCTGGAGCGCGGCATCCTGACCTACGGTCCTACCCGGGCCGAGATCGAAGGCGCCAAACGCGAGAAACGGCAGGTCCACGAGCGCAAGCTGCACGGACAGGCTCTGGAAGACGGGCTGGCCGTGGTCGAGCAGAGCGCCGCCACCTTGCGGATGCTGGCCTCGATTGCCTCGCTGTCCCGCCTCAAGGACGTGGCGCTTCGCATGGAGCGCGCCGCCGCGATCCTGGAGACGGGCGGCATCCTGACCCCGAAAATCCTGGAGATTGCCAACATGGACCTTGAGAAAGCTGAGAGCCGCAAGGAGCTCGACCAAGCCTTCGCAAGCTGGCTCGACAAGGCGGAGCGCCAGATTTCGACGCTCGATCCCGCTGACCGGCGGGACATGCGCCAGGAGCTGGCCGAAGTCACGACCGAAATCATGCGCGACCTCGGGGACGCGCGCGGGGCCGAGCTGGTCATGCGCGCCCCTCGTTCCGAGCTTTACAAGACGCAAGTGCTGGACGAGGAAATCCGGCGCGGCAAACTGGCGGTGGAGTTGAGCGAGGACGAGGCCCAAGAGGTCAGGTCCGCCGTGCTCAACGCGGCCGAGGCCATCGGCATCGAGCGGGAAACGATGGCGCGCCGCCTGGAGCATCCGGCGGCGAACGCCTGGCAGGAGCGTGAATGGGTCAGGCAGGACCTTCACGCGGTCTCGAAGGCGCGGGGCTTCGATCTCGACCGCGAGGATCAGCGCCACGCCGCCGCCGACCTGGTGGACCGTTTCTATGCCACCGCCGCCAGGGCGCTCAACACCGCCCTTGAGATCGATCACAGCCACGAGAACGACCGCCTGACCCGGACACTGGAGTCGCTGGCGGCGGTCCATCGCGAACACGGCCGCGTCGCGTTCGAGCATGAGGATCACGCCGAACGCTTCGCCGCCGACCTGAAAGAGCGGTATGGGGAGAAGGTAATCGCGCAGATCGCGTCCGGCGACGACCGGGCGCTGGCGCTCGATTTCCCCGAGCCGGGGCAGCGGCGCGACATCGCAAGGGCGCTGGTTGCCGCCGCGGAAAGCCATGAGAGCCTCGGCCTGACCATGCGGGAGGCGGAACTGGCAAAGGAGCGGCTGCACGAGCGTGACGAACCCGAGCATGAGCTGCGCCGGAAGGACCACGACCTGGAGCTGTAAGGGGCAGGGCCAATGAATCGCATGAGCGTTGCCGTTCCGGCAGGCCTGATCGCCGGGGCCTTGGTCGGCCTGATGATCGGGGGCCTCTGGCTGCAATGGCAGCTCGGGGCCAACCTGAACACCGGCCACCCGTTCGTTCTGGTGACGGACTTCCCGGGCGTGCGCGCGCTGCGGCAGGACCCGTGGCGCACCGCCTACCTGATCGTCCTCGGGGCCGCGCTCGTGCTGGCCCTTGCCGGGGTTGTGTTCAGCGTCACGCACCGGCTGACCACCTACGGCAAGGCGCATTTTCAGACCAAGGGCGAGGTCAGGAGGAACGGCCTCGCGCAGCCTGTCGGGTCGGGTCTCGTGTTCGGCAAGTTCGGCAAGCCCGAAAAGAGGATCAGGGCCGGCCGCTTCGTCTGCGGCAGCTATGACCAGTTTCCGCACGCCCTGGTCGTCGCCCCGACCCGCTCGGGGAAGGGCGTGGGCTATGTCATTCCAAACACGCTGCTGTTCCCCGGCTCCTGCGTCGTCATGGACGTGAAGGGGGAAATCTTCGAGGCCACGTCCCGCCACCGCTTGGCGCAGGGTGACCGGGTGTTCCGCTTCGCGCCCTTTGACTTCGAGAACCCGACGCACCGCTACAACCCGCTGGAACGCATTGCCGCCATTGCTGACACGGACAAGCGGTTCACCGAACTCTCCAAGCTCGCCAGCTACTTCCTGACACCCAGGAACGAGAAGGGCGGGGCGTCCGACTTCATCGTGGGGGCGCGCCAGCTGTTCGTCGCGGCCGGGATGCTCGCCATCGAGCGCAAGACCCCGACCATTGGCGCGATCGCCCGCATCCTGTTCGGCAGCGGCGACAAGGAAAAGTCTTACCAGCGGTTCGCCACGGAAACGCAGCATGAGCAGTCCGCGACGATCTTCCTCAACTTCTCGGGTTATTCCGACCGGACCCTGTCGTCCTATGCTTCCGTACTGGATGGCGCCGGGCTTGGCCTGTGGCTCAACCCGCGCATCGAGAAGGTGACGAGCGCCAACGACTTTTCCTGGGACGACATTCGGAGCCTGCCGCATTCAATCTACATCGTCGCCAACTCCGACGACATTCCGACACTGGCGCCGCTGCTGCGGCTGTTGTTCGGGGAGCTGATCGCCACCATGCGCGCCCGCATCCCCGATCCGCGGCTTGAGCCCTGGCCCGTGCAGATCATCCTCGACGAGTTCGACCAGCTCGGCCACATGCCAATCATCGTGCAATCCTTGAAACAGCTTGCCGGTCATGGCGCGCGGGTTTCGATCATCACGCAGTCCATTCCGGGGCTTGAAAGCATCTACACCGAGAACGAGCGGCTTTCGATCGAGAGCGCGGCGGGGATGAAGCTCTACATCGCGCCCAACGAGAAAAAGACCACCGGCGAAGTTTCCGAGGCGCTTGGCAAGACCACCCGTCTTGCGCTCAGCGACAGCTATTCGCAGGACGGGCAGGGTATCCTGAAACGTTCGATCTCGCGGCGCAACGAGGAACGGCCGCTGTTGACGCCGGGCGAGGTTCGCAATCTTGATCCGAACAAGATCATCCTGATCCCCGAGCGGCAGAATCCCATCCTTGTGGACCGGATCGTTTACTACCAGGACGCTTATTTCAAACCGATCTTCGACGCGCAGAAAGGGCCGCTGCCCTATCCCGATGCAATGCGGGCCGAACTGGACGAAATGAGGGCTAGGCTCACCGCGCTCCAAGAGGCGCGTGTGGCCTACCCTCCAGCTGAGGACGCGTCCAAGACGAAGAAAGGCAGGAAAGGCAAGACACAGGAACAGCAGCCGGAGCCGAAGCTGGCGCGCGAGGTCGCCGAGGCCAAGGTGGAGAAGGCTGCGGCCGAAGAAGCAGCGCGTCAAGGTGCCGTCGAGACCCCGGCCGACGCGGGCGCGGTTCCGGCAGCGGATGCCGAACCCCGCAAGAAGCCGACGCTCGCGCGTGAAGTTGCGGAAGAACTGCGGGGTGAGAACGACACCCGCAGCGACGAGGACGTAAAGGACGCCATCAGGAAAAAGGCGCAAGCCAGGATGGACGAGTTTGACGCCCGACTGTTCGGCAAGAGGAAAGCGGCCTAGCCGCTTTCCCCATCGAGCGCAGGAAAGTAGGTTTCCAGAATCCCGCGCTCGTCCCCGATCCGGCCCGTCTGCACGATCACGTCGATGGACTCGCGCACGTAGCCCCGGATTTCCGTGAGCGTCAGCGGCATCCCGGCCCGCATCACCAGAAAGGCCAGCCGGTTGACCGCCTTGCGCGCGGTCGTGGCATGGAGGGTTGTAAAGCTGCCCTCATGGCCAGTGTTGATCGCCTCCAGGAAGGTGACGGCCTCCACCCCGCGCAACTCGCCCAGGATGATCCGATCGGGGCGCAGGCGCAGGGTCATTTCCAGGAGCTTGTCGGCCGAGCGCACCGAGGCCTCCGCCCGTTCGGCAATCAGGCTCACCACGTTTTCCTGCGCAGGCAGCAGCTCGGCCGAGTCCTCGATCAGCACCAGCCGGTGCCATTCCTCAACCATCCAGAGCAGGCGGCGGGCCAGCTCGGTCTTGCCCGAGGACGTGCCCCCCGAGATCACGATGTTCATGCGGGCCTGGATGCAGGCGCGCAGGAACTCGTCGGGATCGGCGCCGTGCATCGCCATGTCGCGGACCCTACGCAGCAGCTCCAGCCGCTCGGCTTCCAGCGACACCTTCTGGTCGCGCAGGAAGCGGAAGTGCTTGGGCGCCTCGCCCGTCGGCCTGCGGCGGAACACCCGGAAGGTGATCGTCGTGCCCCCGGCCGAGGCCGGAGGGATGATGGCCTGGCAGCGCAGAGTGGCGCCGGCATAGTCCACGGTGGTCGAGATCGCAGGCAGGGCGTCGATCAGCGTGAGGCGCTGCTTGTTGGCGATGAGCCCGGCCAGATCCTTGACCTCGACCGGCGCAAGCGTCACGTCCGCCAGCGACATGGCGCTGTCGCCCGCGCGCTCGACCCATACCCGGCCGTCGCCGTTGATCGCCACCTCGATCGTGCTGTCGGCCTCGATCAGCGGGCGCAGGACATGGAGCCTGCTTTCCAGGTGCCCGAGCGCCATCAGAGCATTTCCAGATCGGCGTTGACCATGACCATGACCACGGCCCCCTGATCGACGCTGATCGTCGTTGGAATGTCGATGTAGTCCTTCATGATCGAGCCGACTGTGTCGCTGGCGTTGGTGCCGATGTTCTCGGCCGTGTCCTGAGCAACCTCGTCGTCGCTGTCCTTTTCCACTGCTGCGGCCAGGACAGCGGGCGCGGCCCCGATGATCGACACCGCCGCAGCGGCCGAGAAGCGGGCGAGGGTGTGGGTGTTTACGCGCCCCGTCACGCCCGAGCGGCCGATCCGATCCGTGCCATAGGCCGCGAGTTCGACCGACTGGCCGTCCGGCGTCACCACCCGGTCCCAGGCCACCATGATCCGCCGCTGGCCCTTGTCGATGGACGAGCTGTAGCGGCCGAACAGGCGCGAGCCTCGGGGAATGAGGACATTCGCCATGTCCATCGACCACACGTCATAGCTGACCGTGGCCGACACGTTGCCTTCGAGCTGGCTGGAAATGGCGTTCGTCAGCGTGGCCTCGATCAGCGTGCCCTGGAGCACCGTGCGCGAGGGTTCCCCGATGACCTTGGCCTGCACGGCTTCGGTCCGGCCCGCACGGCGGAAGCGTTCGGCGGCATCGAGTTGTTCATCCGAGCCGCTGTCGCCCTCGGCACCACCACCGCCATCGCTTCCGAAGCGAATGACCTTGGCGGACCGGGTACGCGCTTCCAGCAAAGCTTGCTCCTGCGCCCGCTGTGCTTCGAGTTCGGCCCGGCGCTGTTCGAGCGCCGCGAGGCGCTGCGCTTCCATGTCAGCCTCCATCTGCGCCTGTCCGGCCATCTGTGCGGCCGTTTCCAGTTCCGTCTGGAGACGCATATTGTTGCGGGTCAGCTCATCGAGTGCCTGATCCTTGCCCGCCATGTCGTCGCGCAACTGCTGCATTTCCGCTCGCAGCGCGTCGAGTTGCGCGGTATCGACCGAAGGGTTAGCGCGGGCGGCGGCAAGCTCGGCCTGGGCTTTCTGGAGATCGGCCCTGGCCTTTTCCAGAGCCGCCCTTGCCGCGTCCGCGTCGGTCTTCGCCTGCGGGTCCGTCACCGTCTGGACTTCGGTGCGCGTCACCACGGTCGCCGGCGTGGTGACAGGCAGGGGCTCGTTTTCAGTGACAGTGAAGCCCGCAAGGCCGGAGTCATCCTGAAACTCGCTGACTTCGGAGGTCTGCATGGGCGGGGGCGAGGTCCGTTCAGCCGGCTGCACCGTTGCCACATAGGCCCCGCCGGCCAGGCCCGTGGCGAGCATCCCTGCCGGCAGCGCCATGCGCCGCCACCAGGGCGTGCCCGCGACCGGCTTCTGCATCCGCGCCAGCCGCGCCAGGAGCTGATCCTCGTCGGCCATCAGCGCGTCCTCCGCTTCGCGCCCGCCTTTGTGCCCTCGATGCAGACATGTTCATCGCCATAGCGGAGCACCCACCGTTCCGAACGCGCGCCCACGGTGATGATCGTACCGTTCACGCTGCTGTTGACGCTGGTTTCCCGTCCCTTGGCATCGGCCCGGAAGATCGAGGGGATCGGTGCACCAGGCGGGATCTGGAACAGCGTTTTCTTGCCATCGTCAGAAATCCCCACCGGCGCGAACTCGGCCGCCCCTTTGCGGTTGAGGACACGGTAGGTCATGGGAACCTCGGCCGGGATCGCAGCTGCGGCCGCAGCCGCCCGCGCGCGCGACCCGCCGCCACCCGGCACCGTGAACTTCACCGACCAGTTAGGTGTGACCTTCGACGACTCCACGACATTGAGAAAGTAGAAGCGCCGATTGGTTTCGACCGTCATGTTGGTGCTGGCGCCGGGCACGAAGGACATGATGGAAAAGGCGTTCGACGCGCCGACCTTATCCGCCTCAAAGGCTTCGCTGTCGCCCACGGAGATCGTCTGGATCGTCTCGCCGTCACCCAGCTCGACCAGGGTGACGTTCCGCACCCGCGTATGGATGGTATAGACCTGCCCCTCCTGAAATGTGGCATAGGTCACGCGGCTGTCGTTGCCGCCCGCACGCGGGCGGGCTTCCGCAAGGGCGGCGGCGGGCAGGGTGAGCGCAATAAGCGCCATGAGCGTGGTGGAACGGATCATTTCTGGCCCTCCATGTTCTGGGCTTCAAGGCTTTCGGCGGTCACGCGGTAATCGGTGACGGTGAAGCCGAAGGGGTTTTCCCACACGAGCTGCACCGCGCTCGCGGTTGTCGGCTGAAACTCATAGGTGATCGTGGCGTAGAACTTGCCGATCCGGTCCGGCTCGCCTGCCTTCTTGAGCCGCTTGGTGAAGCGCACCTGCGCCGTTCTGGGCGCAACCGGGGTGATCGAGAGAACGTCCACGATCACCTTGCCGCTCGCGCCATAGATCGTGGGCGGATAGTTGGGGTTTGCCTTGTCCCATTGCGCCTTCAGCGCCGCCTGCATCCGGGGCGAGGACATCCGATAGGCTTGCAGGAGGCGGGCCTCGTTGTCGGCCGCGTCATAGGTTTCGCGGTTCTTGACGTAGTTGTAGAGCAGCGATTGCTCGACCGCCGCGCCATGCTCGATCCCGGCCGCCTCGACGCGCACGGCGCGCTCGGCCAGGCCGGTGTCCTTGTCCACGATGGTCACGAACGCCTGCGTTTCCTTGAGCGGCAGGGTCATGCCCGCCACCGCCACGCCGCCGAGGCCAAGCAGCACGCCGCCGATAGCGACCGCCCAAGCCATCCGCTCGCGGCGGCGGACGCCGAAGATCAGCTCGTTTTCCAGAATCGTCCTGCTGTCAGACCCGCGGTCCGCCATCGCATCCTCCAAAGTTCCGAAGGTCAGGCGCGCTAGGGGCGCTTGCCCTGCATGATCTCGATGCCCTGCATCTTCCTGCGCCACTCGGCGCCCTTTTCCGCCCATTCGCGGTCACGGGCGCGGGCGGCGAGGGCAGGCGACTTGCCGGTGAGAGCGCCAGAAAGCGCAGCCTCTCCGCGCGCCTTGGCTCCTTCACCAAACCGGCCGGCTACCCATCCGACCGGCCTTGCCGGAAGGGTTGCGGTCTTTCCGACCACGCGCAGCGCCTCGGGGGCGAAGTTGGCAAGGTTGAAGCTGCCGGTGATGTGCGCGGCGGCGGTCGGGATCGCCAGGAGCGCGAAGATGCCGACGAAGGCCACGCACAGGAAGCCAATAGCCATCGAGAAGTTTTCGAGGCTATCCTGTTCCGTGAACTGGGCAGCGGCCATCGACACCACGGCGCCGATCACCGCCGCGGCCGCGATGGGATACATCAGATAGCCTACGAAGGCGGTCAGCCACGCCTCGAACAGCGTCTTGGTGCGCTCGAAGATGGTGGCGATCATGGCGAGCGGCGCCACCCCGAGCAGGAAGGCAATCATGATCTTCGAGAAGGCGACGATCAGGATATAGGCTGCCATCAGGATCGACAGAATCATCATTAGAAGCGCCGCGACGACCCCTCGCGTGATCGAGCTGAACGAGCGGGCGGCGCCGTCCGCCACGTCGGACATCTGCACCGCAAACTGGTCCATCGCCGCTGCAGGGTTTGGGGTGTCGCCGTTGAAGAAGCTCAACGCGAGGCTGCCCGCGCCTGTGGACAGCGCGTCATAGATCACGCCGAAGTTCGCCCATGAGCGGGCGAAGATGAACACCAGCACGATGCGAGAGACGAGCTGCCAGGCATCTCGCATGGACATGCGGTTCACGCCAAGCGCCATCGTGACCCCGATCAGCACAACGAGCAGCGTGGTCATGATCGTCAGCGTCGGATCAAGTGCTTCAGCCGTGGAGGTGAAATACCTCTCGCCCACGTCCAGCACGGCCTCATCGAGATCCTGGAGGATATCTTCGATCAGGGCCATCAGTAATCCCCACACATCGCGTCAACGATCTTCTTCTGTCGATCGTATTCGTCATAAAGGTCGTTTGTGTGTTTAGGCAGAAGGACCGTTACCCCGAGCTTTTCCTTCAGCCGGTCCTCGAATAGCGCGACGGTCGCGTGCGGAATGACCTTTCCTGCGCAGGTACAGTCCTTTGTTGCAATGACATTGGTAGTCGAAAGATACCCTGAAATATCTCGGTAAGCCCTGTTCCCCCGGCTACCAGGTGAATGCAGGTTCTGCTGCATTTCTGGTGTCTTTTCGCAGGACCGATACGGCTGGTTCTCGGCCGCGCTCGGCACCCGTTCGATGCCGGACACGTCCACATCGGGGCCAAGATCGAGCTTGAGAAACTCCTCTTCCGCCTGCCGTTCGGCCTTGCTCATCGCCGCCTGCATTTCCAGCAGTTCCTTGAGTTCGGCGTCACCGCCGTCGATGGGGTCCGCTGCGGCGCCTTGCGCCGCCGGAGCAGGGGCGGATGGCAGCGAGCGGGGCACCGTGCCGCCCTGCGGCGGAAGCACCTGCGCCATCGCCAGCGTGCCCACCGCCAGGATCACCAGTCCACCCGCGAGAACCGTCCGCTTCATGGTCATTCCTCCAGTTTCATCCGCAGGTATTTTTCCTCATCGGCGGCGGTCGCGGCGTCCATGACGCCCATGTTGCCCTGACCCACCGTCTGGATCGCTTCCATCGACCAGACATTGGCGATCGCAATGCCAAGCTCGGCCGTGACCCGCGTGTTGAGGTCGATCGCTTCCTTCAGGCCCGCCGTGTCGGGGATCTTCTGCACGAGGCCATCGAGCCGGGTCAGGCTGTCCTTGGCGGCCTCCGACGAGCTTTCCGCCGCCACGCTCATGAAGGCGTTCACGTTGGCCGACTGGCCGATCCGCGAGGCTCCCTGATCCTCGCTGCGGGCTAGCGTGTCCACGCGGTCCCGCGACAGGCCCGACTTCTCGAAGGTGCGATCCACGTGGCCGGTGACGGTGCCGCCGCCCCGGAAGGCATCGCCCGAGGCCAGCACCCGGGTCCAATCCCCCGACCGTGCCGCCTCGACCGAGGTGGTCAGGTCCGCAAAATCGGGCAGAATGTCCTTCAGGAAGCTGTCGGGATCGACGCCGAGGTCCGCCAGCGTCAGGCCATTGCGCAGCGCGTCGATCTGGTTCTGCAGGAGCAGGATCTGGTCCAGCAGTTGCTTGGTCTGCTCATCGAGCTTCACGTTCTGCGCGATCTGCTCCTTGAGCTGCAGCTTTGCCTCGACAAGCTGATCGGCCAGCTTCGCTAGGCTGGTCACGTCGATGGTGGGCACACCCTGGCCGCCGGCTGGAACCGCGAGGACGCAGGCAAGCGCGCCGGTTGCCAGGATTCTCGTTGTCAGTTTCATCCGTCCAACCTCACTCGCAGGTAATCCTCATCCCGCGCATAGGCTTCGAGAAGCAGCGCCGTGCGCGCCGCTTCCACCTTGCGCTGCACCGCTTGCAGCCGGGCCAGGATCACCGCCATGCGCGCCACTTCGGCCCGCGTGTAGCTGTTCAGGTCCATCGCGGTCTTGACCGAGCCGGTGGTCTCGACCTGCACCAGGCTGTCCTTCAGCCGGGTCATGGAGCCGTGCATGGTGTTCATGCTGACGGCCGCGTAGCCGATCGCCGCGTCCGACAGGTTCGAGGCTTCGGCAATCACCATGTCGCGCGGATCGAGCGTGCCGACTGCCTCCGCGTTGCCGTCCATCCGGGTCGCGTAGCGGTTGTAGTAGCCCGTGATCTTCACGACATAGTTCTGCGTTTCCTTGTAAGGCGGGATGCCGTTGTATTTCTGCACGGCGCCCGGTCCCGCGTTGTAGGCAGCAAGCGCCAGCGGCATGGAGCCGAACATCCCCAGGCCCTTGAGCAGATAGCGGGCGCCGCCGTCGAGCTGCACCCGCGGGTCCTGGCGGCGCCCGTCGTCGGGGATGCCAAGCTCGGTAAAGGTGCCGGGCATGATCTGCGTCAGCCCGAAGGCGCCGACATGGCTGCGCGCGCCGATGGAGAAGTTCGACTCCTGCTTGACGAGCGCCTGGAGCCAGCAGCGGAACTCGACCGCGTTGATGCCCGCCCGCGCCAGCGCGGGGTGGCCCGCGTGCTTCTGCGCCGTCTCCGCGATCATCTGTTCGATCGTGACGGGCGCATCGCCCATGATCCGCCCGGCATAGGGGTTGTTGTCCTCAATGGCGTAGATTTCCGCAGCACCCGTGAAGGCCCCTCCAGCGCCCGAGACGCCCGCGCCTTCGAGATCGGGCACGAAGCGAGAGGTCTCTGTGAGCAGGTCAAGCGTCTGCTGTGCAGCTGCCAGTTGATCGGTGCGGGCCTTGATCTGACGGAGCCGTTCCTCGTTCTTGGCCTGCGCTTCCTTGGTCTTGGCGGCTTCTTCGCGCAGCCCGAGGACTTCAAGCGCGATGCGCTTGAAGTCGCCAACCGGCACGCCTTGCCCGGCGACCCCGGCCGGGATCGCCGCCGCGCCGATCAGCGCCAGCACCAGAACGGATTTGCGGCCCCGCACCACCACCTCCTTACCGGCAGTCGCTTGATGCGACGAAGGCCATGCCCGACCAGCAGTTGGTCTTGCGGATCGGCTGTTCGCCGCAGCCCGCGAGCGCGGCGGCCACCGCCGCGAGGATCAGAACCTTACGCATCATGGGTCCTCCAGAAGTGTTTGCGGCTGGCGTAGTCGGGGCCGAAGACCCGGATGCCTGCCTCGCCGCCGCCGAGCGCTGTCAACAGCGGCCCGAGCGGGGAGAGATCGAGGTTGAGGATCGTGGAGCCGTCCTGGCCGCGCAGAAGCGCGTGCCGCTGCGCCGTCCGTCCGGTCAGCACGAAGTGCAGCTCGTTGTCGGTCAGACCGAAGCCCTCGTAGTCGGGCACATCGGCGGCGCGGTTGGGGAAGATCACCTGGTTCGGCATCCCCTGGATGATCGAGCCCGATTTGCTTTCCCGGATCTGCGAGGGGAACTGCGTCAGCAGCACCACCACGACATTGAGCTTGCGGACCGTCACCAGCCACTTCGGCAGCCAGCGGGCAAAGAACTCGTCGTCAAAGACCGTCGAGGCCTCGTCGATCACCAGCAGGGTCGGGCGCTTTTCCTCGAAAAGCAGTTCCAGGCGGCGGAAGATGTAGGACAGCACCGCCGTCCGCTCCGTCGCCATCGACAGGATTTCCGTCAGGTCGATGCCGGTCACGTTCGCGGACAAGTCGATCACCGGCTGATCGGCCTCCCCGAACACCCAGTTGTAGCGGCCCTCCGGTCCCCATTCCGCGAGCTTCATGGCAAGCGCCCGGTTGTCGCCCACGTCGCCAATCAGATCCTCGAAATGGGCGAAGGTCCGCAGCTCGTCGGGGGCCTGCCCATTCTGACGCACGGCGCTTTTCAGGGCCTCGGCCTGGTGCGGCGTCAGCTTGTCGTCGCCGCGCTCCACCAGCCGGGCGAGCCAGTCCATCAGCCAGGCCTCGCCGCGCGGGGCCCGCTCGGTCATGAGCGGATTGAGCCCGGTCGGGTGGCCCGCGCGGATCGCGGTGTAGCGCCCCCCCATCGCGGTGATCGCCATGCGGAGCGCCTGGTCCTTGTCGAACAGGATCACGCGCGCGCCCGCGCGCTGCGATTGCGCCGCGAGAAAGGCCACCGACGAGGACTTGCCGCCACCCGAAGGCCCCAGGATCAGCGTGTGCCCAATGGTGGGTTCGGCGTTCGGATCGCCCGGCGCATGGAAGCTGAAGCGATGCGCCGCCCCTGTCACCGTTTGGAGAACCGTGATGGGCGTGCGCCAGGGCAGCTCGCTCGCCACGGCCCCGGCCTTCGCCATGTGGAACGAGGCCATATCGGCAAAGTTGATCGACTTGGTGAGCGGGTTCCAGATCTGGTAGTCCTGGTTGCCCGGATGCGTGGCGAAGTAGGTCGCCGCCAGCGTGTCGTTGCAGCGCACGAGCTTGATCTTGGCCTGTTCCGCCACGCTGCGGACCTGCGACACCCGTTCTTCAAGCGCGGCCTCGCTGTCCGCGAACACCGTGATCGTCAGTTGATGTTCGCCGAAGCCAATCCGGCCCGACTCCACATCGTCATAGGTCTGGCGCAGATCGTCCGCGATGGAGCCGACCAGATCGCCGGCCGCTTCCATCTGCTGGATGCGGCGCTTTGCCAGCTCGCTCACCTTGTTCATGGCGACGGGCGTGTAAGCGTGCGAGATCACCGTGTCGGTGCCGGTGTCGAGGGCATCGAGCATCCCCGGCCAGGTCTGGTTGGCGTTGCGCCAGATCGAGAGGACGGCGGCAAAGCGCGGGGTGTCGAAGCCGTCGCGGAACTCGGCCACCGGCCCCTTGAAGCACACCGACAGGAGCGACACGTCCTCGGCAATCAGGGTGTGCAACCCGCGATATTCCGGGCGATAAAGGCCGGTGCTGATCGCGCTGTAGAAGCCGAGCAGGGTTCCGTCACTGATCCTGAGCCGCTTTGTCCCGACCCCGAGGCTGGTTTCAAGGATCGAGACGACCTCGCGCAGCTCGCCCAGGCGTTCTTCGGTGTTGCGGTCCAGAAGCCGCTTCGCGGCCTTGGCGAACAGCGGCACCTTGAGTGGCACGCGCTTGTTGCGCACCACCGTCAGCACCAGCATGAACTCGCGCAAGGCGCGGCCCGACAGGTGGCTGCGCCAAGCCGTTTCCACATCATGCGCGAAGTTGTCGCCGTAGATCGGCTTCAACCCGAACGTGGCGGGGCGCATCAGCCGATGGATGTAAAAGGTGAACCGATCGTCGAGGCCGTCCATGATGGCCGCGAAGCTCTTGGCCAGATCGAGAATGTCGCGGTCCGAGGCCGTGATGCCGTCGATACCCTGAACCTCCAGGCTCATCATCAGCGCATTGTCGCGGGTGCGGACCGTGTGATCGTCCACTTCGAGCGCATAGGGCATTTCCGCGTAGAATTGTGGGGAACTAGGGATATGGCGCTGCGCGCGCTCGCTGACCGGGCCGATCCTGGCGTTAAACATAGTGGCGGCCCGTCTTTCGCTTCTTGCGGGACAGGGCGGGCGGGGTCTTGTTCAGGACCACCGCGACCGCCTTGTGGCCGTTCGGATTGACCGCGACGAACGCACGGGCGAGGCCATACCAGAGCGGCCCGGTAAGCAGCCACGCGATCACCTTGAACCAGATGAACGGCAGCATGGTCACCCCGCCCACCGCCATCATGTAGGGCATCGGCAGGCCAAGGAGCTTGGCCTGCCGGGACAACCCGAGGATGACGGCGTGCCGCTCCATCAGCTGAAGGCCGACCGCAGGCTCGAAACGAAGGTCGGCGCCCCGAACACCAGGAAGGCGCCCACGACAACCAGAAGCACCCACAGCCAACTGATGCGGTTGAACGCGGCCAGGAAACCGGTCAGCACGAAGGCCACCGTGAAAACGACGGTGGCGAGGTTGCCGCGGATCCAGGCCACGAAATCGTTGCCGATGGTGTCGGCCTTCGAGAAATCCACGCTTTGCGCAAGCGCGTCGCCCGCAACGCCGGCCGCGAGGGCGGCGCTTGCGAGTGCCAGTATGAGGAAATGTCGGTTGGTCACAAGAACGGTCCTTCTCTACTGTCGGAGGATGCGGTCGCGCTCCGCGAGGACGCGGACCACGTAATCGCGGGTTTCCCGATAGGGCGGGACGCTATTACGGTATTTCTGCACAGCCCCCGGCCCGGCATTGTATGCGGCAAGCGCCAGCATCGGGGAACGGAAGGTCTGGAGCTGCATCAGCAGGTAGCGGGCGCCGCCGTCGAGGTTCTGCACCGGATCATGCGGATTGACCCCGAGCTTCGCCGCCGTGCCCGGCATCAGTTGCGCGTAGCCGATGGCGCCCTTGTGGCTGCGCGCGCGCGGATTGAAGCGCGACTCCTGCCAGACGAGCGCCTGGAACAGCGCCGTCCACTCGTGGGGCGCGATCCTGTTGGCCTTGAGGGCCGGATGATGCTGGTAACGCAGCGCCACGCTGCGCGCCGCCGCGATCCCGACAGCGTGGCCGGGGTTGGCCGAAACCGCCCGGCGAGATGCTGCACGCGGTTCGAGCAGCATCATCGCCTCGCCCTCGAGATCCGCTGCCTCCAGATCAACTGTCGCTGCTTGCGGTTTCGGCGGAACGATCAGGCGACCGGCGGCGTCGTAACGCTTCACAGGGTTGCGGCGATGCGATTGCCCGATCTGGTTTCCCTTGGCATCGAAGCGGATCACTTCGGCCGCAGCGGGAAAGCCTACTACCAGGAAGGCGCTAACGAACGCTCCTAGCCAAGCGTAAGGGCTAGTCCTTTTCTTGGAGGGCGCGCTGACCTTCAGAAAGCGGCACGGTGGGACGGTTGATGCCGCATTCGACCAGGAAAGAGACAAGGCCGTTGATCGTGCGGAACAGACGCTGCTCCATATCCTTGCGGTAAGTGACAAGCGTGCGCTCGTTCTTGCCGTCAGGTGAGATGATCCTGATACCCCAGGCGCCGTGCCAGTTGGCCTGCCGCTTCTCCCCGGCTTTCTTGCAGATGACCTCGATCTGCCAGCCCCGGCTGAGCTCTTCCTTGAGTCCGTCTTCACTGACCACATTCGGTGCCGAGTTTGTGATTGGTGTGGACACAGACAGAACCTCGTGAGGTATCAGCCTGCGAACCGCTGCACGGTTACAAGCTAGATACAAATTTGCAATTTTGTGCGCAAGTACTAATATTGCACACGCCGCCACTTTTGACGGCGGACTTCGGGATACTGGTTTGAAGCAAATCTGCAAGGAAAACACGGCGTCCCAGCAGCCCGTTTGCAGGCACGCAACTTTGCCTCTGGTTACAATCTTGCTTTGGATGACAGTGTTCTGTGGTGTCGCACGGGCCTTCGGTGCTTGCACGCCCCCTGTGCCTCCGACCGTACCTCAGGACGATGCCCTACTGACGGAGTATGCCGACCTGATAGAACAGGACTTCCAAGCCTATTTCGATGCCCTGACAGATTTCTCTATCTGTCATGACCAACTCTTCTTTCGCACGATGGAAGAAGCTCGGAGCGTCAGCGCAGGCTATCAATCATTTCTCGATCGGGCTGCTGCCGCAGGCGCAGTTCTTGTGCCGCGACATGAGCCGGGTCCACGACTGGACATTCAAAGGCCAAAAATCGACCGTCGTGGTTTCCGCTGAGCGGACCAAGTCTGCTGACAGGCCATCCCGCCCGTTGCGCCATTCGCATGAACGCCGGCGAGCCGAGCGCCAGACAGCGCGTCGCTCCTTCCTCGAAAAGATACTCGTTCACACGCCGCAGAATCGCATTGGCCACGCCTGGCGCTTGCGCGGCAAAGCGCGTCAGCTCCCATGCATCCGGATCAACCGGGGGCTCGTCATAACAGAGATCTTTCGGCATCCCAGGCAACAGGCCGAGACAAGCATCGCGGATCATGTAGCTGTAAACGATCTTGCCTGTTCCCCAAGTCGTATCAGTCCGCTTCAGCCGAGCGCCCCCGATCACTTCCCTTTGCACATGGGCGATGACGTAGACTGTCTCGAACGTGTCGTACTGCTCGAACTCGCTTCCCTCCGCGACATTCAGCGCCCATTCCTTCCGGTCAACAAAGACCTCTTTCCGGTAGTGGAGGAACTTGGAGACAAGATCCCACTCCGAAACTGCCGTCGGCAGCTTGAGGACGGATACCTTCATGTCTTGAAGCTTCATATCCATCCTCATCAGTGACGCAGCCCGTTCGGCAAGCGTGCAAGGCCCAAAAACTGCCGGGTGCCAGTGGCCGGGTGTTGGAGCCAAAGCCCTCGCGACGTGACCTCTATCGAGACCACCCCATCAATCTGGTAGGTTGTGAAGTGCTCGGAGAGCGTTTCGACCATATCCGCTGTAAGCTCTGCAACGGCATGGATTTTTGGTGGTGATCGATCATACATGGGGCCGGTCCCTTGTCCTGCAAGCCTTGTAAAACAAGGCAAGCAGACAAGTCTGCCACAAAGTTACAAATGTGCCTTTTCAGAGTAGCCAAATGGATATACCAAGCAGTTCACCTCCAGCAAAGGCTGCGCCTTCCATGCTCCACGACTTCGTTCCGAACTTCCCTGAGGAGGAAGCAAAGATGGACGCGCTCGCTCCCAGCGGGTGGTTCATGGGCTTCAACATCTCCTACAAGGGCGCCGAGGTTCTGATTAATCGCTACCCGTCCGGCTGGCAGGTCGAGTATGAGGAAAACAATTACTTCTTTGGCGATCCGATCCTTGTCTGGACCATGACGAAGACCGGCGCGATCCGCTGGTCGGAGGTCGGCATCCCCGATCTGCGCGGCATCATGGCAAGTGCAGCGAGGCATGGGCTCCGCTATGGTGCAACAGTCACCAAAAAATATGAGCGCAAGCGTTGCTTCGTGTCTATGGCCAGACCGGATCGTGAATTCACGGACGCCGAGATCGAGATTGTTGAAGCCAAGTTCACCATGTGGTGCGAGCTGCTGCTGAACAAGGCACGGCTGACAGAGGGCGAGCTTGCCGTGCTGCGCGCGTTCCGCAACGGACATGGACAGCGTGAGTGTGCCGCCGAGTTGGGTATCTCCGAGGCTACGGTCAAGCAGCGCCTATCGAAAGCCTGCTCTAAGCTCGGAGCGACCTCAAGAACGCAGGCCGTTGCCATAGCCGTTTCACGAGGATACCTGAACGGCTGACCATTGGGTATAGCCATCTGGCTATACTTCGGCTTGATCTACTTTCCAAATGGTTGTGCCAGCCTGTAACGTCCCCTGGTTCACTCGGAGCCAGGGTTATGCGTTCGAAGAAAACTCATGCAGAACCGATCCAGCCTGTCGTTGACGGGGATCGGCATGGGTTCCTGTATCGCTGGAATACGGGCGAGGTTCAGGTGATGTGGCTCTCTGACGATGATACAGACGGGCCTCTGCTCACCAAGAAACGGAAGCGCCTGCAAGATAGCAATAAAGATGCAAAATTATAATATTGCATCAACACACCTTATGGGATATGGCTGGCGGGCAGAGGTTCCGCTCTGCCCTCTGAGGTCAGCCATGTCTTGTCTTTTGAAACTGAGAGCTTTTTTGGTGGCTTCAGTCGTACCGGCTGCGGCAATCCTCATGCCCAAAGATGCTGAAGCCTACCCCATTGACTGCGCGATCCTCCTCTGCATGGCAGGCGGCTTTCCTGCGTCAGCCGAATGCAGCGCAGCCAAGACCGAGATGATTCGCCGGATCACGCCTTGGCCCATTGAGCCGCCACTTCAGCTCTGGCGCTGCCCGATGGGGATCAGCGCAGAGGATGCTGCGGTGGCTGGCATCAGTGTGCCGCACCTCGGCTTAGATGGGTTGCCCCCGGAGGTTCGGGCCTATCGGGACGGCATTGAGATCTACCATGTGCGCTATACCCGTGTGACCAGTGGGGACGACAATGGGTCTGTCCAGGACGATACGGTGGAGGGCCGCTACGACCGTGAGGGGAACTTCTCGTGGGTCAACAGCAGCTTCATCGAAGGTCCGTCCTGGCTTTCGCAAATCCCCGGCGCCACTCGCCGCACCATCATCGACGACGAGACGCCGGCATATCGCGGACCCCAGATCATCGGTCATGAAAACTCCGCGCGTGGACGGCTGCGCGGGATCGCCATGCGCTACCGCGACCACGAGGGAACACCACACTTCCAGTGGGTCGGCTACTAAGGAGCAACCCGTTGGAACCTTTGATTGCGGCAGAGGCGCACCCCTCGTAAGCCTTGCCGAGAGTTTTGACCCCCGCAGGAGAAGAATCGCAGACTGAAAAAGGAAACCCCCCCGCAGGAGACCTACGAGGGGGGGACCAGATAGAACCAAAGTTACCAGCTTTGGTTCGAGCCCAAGAAGCTAGGCTCTTTCTATCCGGTCCTCACCCTACGCGCAAGCGCGAACCGCATTTCTGCGGACGATCCCGGTTTGCCGGTTTCCTGCCCCAACCTGAGCAGGACCATGACCACCATACCCACAAGCGGAGACATGCTCCGCGCTTTCAGCCGCACCCCGATGGCCGCGGCCTCACGCCATGTTGCCGAAGTGCTGGCGGGCCACATCGCCTACAAGCGCGGCTATCGCGGGGCACCCAAGGGCTTCAGCGCCCACACGATGCAGGAGTTGCAGCAGGCGACCGGGCTTTCCGAGCGCGCGGTGCGAGACGCCCTGACCGAGTTGGCCCGCCTGTTCGGGCTAGTGATGATCCGCCGCCACCATCAGCGGCACTTCTTCCGCTTTACCCGCATCGAGATTGCGCAGGCAGACGAGTTGTTCGACGGAGAGGATGCCAGGGACGACGCCGACCTGTCCGCCGGAGTAACCGGCAGCCCGGTGCCGGTTACTCCTTATAGTAAAGACAACAGGATAAATAATCTTTCGCAGAAGATCGAAGTGAACAGCGAGGCCAATGTTCACCGGACTCCTTGGGCCGAGCTCATCCGGCGGTTCAAGCAGGGTACGCCAGCCGAAAAGATGGACGTTCAATACCTGTGGAACGGGTTCTGCGGGCTCAACCGCCGCAACGGCCGCGAGCACGTGCCGCTGGCATGGCTGATTGGCTTCCTGCGCAAATATCCGACCACGCCCTCGCAGGCATCAGCAACCCCGCCAAAGGCTCCGCAGACAGCGCCCATCCGGCAGCAAGCGGCGGCAGATGCGGGAGCCATCACCTTGGCGGACCTGGCGCGAGCGGCGCCGTTCAGCAACCACCAATGGCACAGGAGCGACCTGATCCGCCGGATCGGCCAACCCGCCTACGAGGCCCGCGTGGCGGCGCTGATCGAACGCTACGGCGGGGGCCGGTTCGCCGCCGAACTGGCCGTTCACGGCCAGGCCGTGCGCGCCGGGGAGATTACCCGGTGAGGCTGTGCCGATTTTGTCCTGCCGGGGCGGTTTCCCCGCCAGTCAGCGCGCCTGCTTTGGGTCGGATGCCCGACGCCCTTGCCAGCACGGTAAGCTTGCCATGGAGCGTGCGGTAATCCGCATTGTGGTTATAGGCATGGATCGCATCCAGCAGCAGCTCCCATTCCGTCTTCGTCAGTCCTGGGCCGTTCATGGAACTGTCTTGGCTGGTCATGTGAATATCTCGATGGCAAATGCTGCATCTGGTTTCTTCGGAGCGTGGAAGCCTCCCCTCAGAACTGCGCGTCCTGGTGACAGCCCTCAGCGTCTCCGCCGCCTGTTGCGTGAGCTCCGCAGCCAACAGGACCGCCATGTGCTTGGTTCCTGCATGACTTCTTCGAAGCAACGCTTGGAAACTCTACCCAGAATTTCGGGGAAGTCTCGGTATTTGTTTGATTTATCACCTTCTGGTATAGCCGATCGGCTATACCGTAACCGTTCTATGTCCTGAAAACGCGGGGAGCGCGAACGACAGCGAAGGCTCCAGAATCCTGGTCTGATCTTGCGAGAGTGCAAACATGAAGCTGGCCGATTGGGTCGAGGAAGTGAAGGCCACGGGCGGCGTGCCCGAGGGGGACCGGGACACGCTGGCCGCCATCACCAGCGCCGCCGCGCTCTGTTGGGCCGAGATCGGCAGGATGGGCGATCCCCGCAGCGAGATCGTGCAGCTCGGCGTCAAATGGGTGGCGGCCTTCATGGTGTCCTGCGCGCGGCATGGCGAGACGGACTTCCGCACGCTCCTGGCGCCGAGCGAACACCAGCAGGCGGCGTTCCGACTCGAAGCCCTGCGCAACACCGGGGTGGTCGCGAAGATCCTGACCGAAGCGTCTCTGGCCTCGCCCCGCCTGTTCAACAGCGCCGTTTCTGCCATCGGCCTCCATCGGCCCGACACACCCTCCCGACGCGGCAAAAACCATGGGAGCTGACAACCGGCAGCCCCAGGACAGGCGCCGCAGGCAGGGGCTGATCGCCGCTGCGGCGGCGATTCTGCTTGTCGTCGCGCTGGTCACTCTCAATTGGCCGCATCGCGGCGAAGCATGGCGCGTCATCGACGGCGACACGCTCGACCTCGGCGGCGAGCGCATCCGCCTGTTCGGCATCGACGCGCCTGAGCGCAGGCAGAGCTGCGGACCGCTCGCTTGCGGCACGACCGCAACCGAGGCCCTGGCCGACATTCTGTCGGCTGGGCCGGTCCGCTGCACGCCCGTCAGCACCGATCGCTATGGCCGCACCGTGGCCCAATGCCGCGCCGGACGCGTGGACGTGAACCGCGAAATGGTCCGGCGCGGTATGGCTTGGGCGTATCGCCAGTATGGCGATGATTATGTGCATGACGAGAAAGCGGCAAGGAAGGCCCGTGTTGGTATCTGGAAATACAAGTCGCAGCCCGCTTGGGACTACAGGGCTGAAAAGCGAACAGGCAACTGACCCTACGGGCTAGGTCGTTCGAGTACGCAGCCGGCCTTCATAGTCGCGCTTGCTCAGCGGCACGCCCCGTATGCGCAGGATGTCGTAGGCCGTAACGGCGTGGAAAAAGAAGTTGGGCAGCGAGTACGAGAGGAGGAAGGTCTCGGGCGTGAAACCTAGGGTCCGTGGGGCCCAGGCCGAAGTGGAGGCGTTTTCCTCGTCAACCGGTCGGAAGACATCAATATCCAAGTTCTTGCCGGACCAGTTGTTGACCTCTTCGGGGGTGAACGCCTCCAGCGTTGTTACCGTCTGGCTCACAGTGGACCGTAAGTCGTTGAATGACAGAGCTCCCGCCAGAGGTGGTGGAGCGAACACGCCTGTCTTCACCGCTTCCAGTCCCCATACGGCATGATTCTTCAGGGCTTCGATCTGGAAATGAAAAGGTGCCATGTCGGGATGGAGGCGGGCCTGGAGGAAATCGTCCGGGTCAGAACGGATTTCAGCACAATGTCTCGCTGCGCGGTCGAGGAAACCTGATACCGCTCGGGTGGTTGCAGAAACGTGGGCACGCTGAGATTGGTCTGCCCCCTGAAAAGTGGTCCTCCCTGAAGTAGGCTTTCGAGCCAGATGGAGGACAGAAGGATGCCCCAGAAGAAGCACAAACCCGAGGA
>NZ_FNGE01000038.1 GCF_900102885.1 Paracoccus chinensis
TTGAACTCGCGGCTGAACTTCCGTCTCGTCATGTGTGATCTCCAGTCCCTTGGTCACGATCTTATCTTCGTGTCCACGAAACCGGCAGCAGGCCACTGGACCCGAATGTCGCGAAGATCATTGCCACGGCCGCCGACGCCTCGCATGACCTCGGCAACGGCATGACCCAGCTTCTGTTTGACCGGCTCAGGCAGGATGGTGCGAATGCCGACCTGCTTCTCAGGGAGGCGCAGGACAGGCACTACACTTGACCGAAACACTCGTCTCGGACCGCCTTCCTCTGTGACACGGCTGTCCGCAGCTACCCGATAGTTCCAACCGAGCCAGGAGAACGACCATGCCGGACCAGATAACCGTCACTCTCAAGTGCCCGGTCTGCAGCGCCGACCCGGTCACGCTCATCACCACTGATGCCACGCTGACCGGGGACAGCTTCGCAAGGTGCAAGGGCTGCGGCCATGAGTTCGGGCGTTACCTCGACATGAAATCCGAGGCCAGACGGCTCGCCGCCGAGTTCCGTGATGGAGGCACCTGGCTTGGTGCATATCCCTCAAGCTTTCGCAACTGGTGAGATTGGCCCAGGACTGACCGGCGAGCACCCATCAAGAAGGGAGAAGCCATGCAGTCACGAGCCGACTACAAGATTTTGCTCGCCAACGACATGATTCAAGTAGCCGATGCCTACAACGAGAAAGTCCAGCTGGCACACTTCTCGCATGAGGGCGGCGGCATATTCCTGAACCACAGGGACGCCGACGACGAGATCGACAGGCTGGTTGCCGCCGGTGTCTTGCCTCCAACGGAAGATTGACCCTCGACGATTGGCTCCACCTGCGCAACACGAGCTGCCCGCCCTGTCCGAGAAAGTCCCCGGAGAAGACCAGCCGGGTGGCCGAGTCCGGTAGCAGGTCACAGTGCAAGACCATCATGCACCGAGATGCAAACCGAACCACTCCATGGGGCCAGGCCCAACTTGCCGCCAGCTCGCAAGGGGACCTCGCTTATGCAGACGCGGCGGGTTTCATCCCGCCGCGTCGCCCTCACCCATCTCGGACTACAGATACCAGTCACACGGCGTTCACCGGACCTTGCTCTGCCATCCGGGGAGGATTCCTGAACTGCGCCGGGAAGATGACATTTGCTCCATCATCCTCCCATCCATACAGACGCCAAACGTCACGCCCGATCCGCAGCGGAAGGGCGCGTCCGGTCTTCAGGATCACCACCTGAGCGCCTGGCATCTCGGCTTGGCCAGCATTATCCTCGCTGGCCATGCTGTCCTGGGTGGATCTGGTGATCTGGTTCGCGGGCCGGCCGTCACCGGGCATCTTGTCGTCGGCACCCAATGCTGGGTCCTCCATGAGACCCCGCAGGAGATACCGAAGGATCGTCATAGACATGGGGACCCAGGAGCACCGTTACATCGCCCTGAGGAATTATTTTCGTTTGCCCGAGAATTATGGCGATTTGTCATGATGTCGGCCGGCGGCTCTGCCGTATGGTCATGGACCGCCATCTGACTTGAGCGCGTTGGAGATACAGGCCGACGAACCATGAACGCCTGGTCGCACCCGGACGAGATGAAGGAATGCCCATGACCCTCGAAGAGAACATCATAGCCCTCGAGCAGGAGGTCATCGACACGCGGCAGGCGGCAGTCCCCTGAACACTATTTATGCGAGCCCCTCGGTGGCACGCACCAGTGAACTGTCGAACACAACGCCTAGCGTTTCTGAGATGAGGACCTGCAGCTCATCGTCTTGACCCAGAGGAGGTAATCCAAGCCAATGCTATGAGTCCCATCAAGGCCGAGATGACTGATGCGCCGAGAATGCTGAGCTTGACCGAGTCAAGAATGTGGGCCTCGAAGGAAAGGTCGGCCATGAACAGGGCCATCGTGAAGCCCACTCCTGTCAGCAGCCCTCCGGCGGCAAGCAGGCTCCAGGACAGGGATTGAGGCCGGACCCCCAACCCTGACTTCACCGCCAGGAGGCTGAACAGGAACACGCCAGAAGGTTTGCCGATGACGAAGGCTGCAACGATGGCCGTTGTGAGCACGGGGTCAAAGTCCGCGCGTGCGAACGGCACCCCGGCATTGGCCAAGGCAAACAGCGGCAGGATCACGAAGGCCACCCAGGGATGGAGAGCCATCTCCAGTCGCTCGACGGGCGACAGCACTTCTCGAGTTGCGACCCCCGCCTGGTAGAGGTCACCGCGGGCGGCCATGTCGCCGGTCCAGTGGTCCCCGGGCGGATAAGCCGTGACGCGGTCCAGGATGGCATGCAGTCGACGGTCGCTCACCCAGCTGCGCGCTGGGGTCATCAATCCGAGGAGCACACCCGTGAGCGTTGCATGGATCCCCGACGCATCAAGCGCGAACCAGATGCCTCCGCCGAGTGCGAAGTAGATCGGAATGACCCGAACGCCAACGCGGGCGATCACCGTCACCAGGACAAGGCCCAGAGCGGTGGCAACGAGCGGCATCAAGTTCAGGCCTTCGCCGTAGAATACGGCGACCACCAAGATCGCTCCAACGTCATCGAAGATGGCGAGGGAAAGCAGGAAAAGACGCAAGCTGATCGGCACTCGTGATCCGAGGACGGCCAGACAGCCAATGACAAATGCCGTGTCGGTCGACATCACCGTGCCCCAGCCGCGGGCGCCCGATCCCGTCCCGACGATCAACAGGAAGACACCCACAGGCACAATCATTCCGCCAACGGCGGCAGCGATGGGCACGGCGGCCATACGGGGATGACGCAGCTCGCCCAGCACGATTTCCCGCTTCAGTTCGAGCGAAATCACGAAGAAGAAGAAGGTCATCAGGCCATCGTTGATCCAATGCTTGATCGATCTGGATACTTCGACCCCACCCACATAGATGCCCGCCGGGAGATCCCAGAACGCCAGAAATGAATCGGAGCTTGGAGAGTTTGCAAGAACGAGCGCCAGCAGTGTGCTGCCCAGCAGGATGATACCCGCCATCGCTTCGATGCGGAGGAAGCGCAGGAAAGGACGGGTCAACCGATTGACAGGCTCTCTTGGAAGGCCGGACTGAGGTCCGTTCATCTCAGTGGTCCCATCTGAGGGGGCGCATCGACTGTGGAGAGGTGCGTAATACGGTGAAGTCTCGACAGCTCCTGCTCGCAGGCCACTCTTTCAGTTCCTTGACATGATCGCACCATCATACCGCGGGATTGCGGCTGTTAGGCAGAAAGGGGCGCATTTCTTCTTCGTGCGCTGACAGCTGCATTCATCGCAATTGAATAGTTCAGATGTGTGTGGCCAATATGAGTGCGCCCGAAGAGCAATCAACAGAGCTGAAGTTTCAAAAAAGCTTGTCCTAATCTGGCGATCTTCCTCGCCTGTTCCTGGAACAAGCCGAGCCTATGATCTTGGAATGTCCCGCAGAGAGATCCCGAAGCAACATCCCTGCTCTGCACGAACGATACAACGAAGTGGCGGTCAGTGGCTTCATTTATGTCCACCCTGCGACGCAGACGCGGCGGGTTTGACCCCGCCGCGCTATCCTCGCTCGTATCGGAGTTCAGATACCAATCACGCGGCGTCGGCCCGGACCTTGCTCTGCTCCTCGGCGAAGATTCCTGAATGGCACGGGGAAAACGAAAGCTCCACCATCATCCTCCCATTGATGCAGACGCCAGAAGTTAGGTCCGATCTGCATTGCCCGGGCGCGCCTGGCCTTCGGGACCACGGCCGGGGCGCCCGTCATCTCGCTTTTGGTCTGCACCATTCCCGCCGGCCAGTCTTTCCTGGGTGGGTTCGGTGATCTGGTTCGCGTGCTGGCCATCGCCAGGCATCCTGTCGTCGGCGCCCATTGTCGGGCCCTCCATGCAACCCCGCGGAAGATACCGGAGGGTCATTACAGATGTAGGGACCAGCGGGCGCTATTACATCGCCCTCCTGGAAACTCTCTCGCAAGCCAACGAATTGATGGCGAACTATTCTTGCGGCCCGCCGCCACGCCCTATCCTGGCGGTTGGGGAGCGCCCTCCCGCCGCCAGGAGCGCCGCAAACAGGGCCAGCAAACCTTGCGGAACAACAAGGGCAAGGTGTTCGGAGTTGAACAGTCCAGCGGACCGGCGATCAAGCCCGCCGTCGCCCCCCGCGAAGTTCCACAGGAAAAAGGTGGTCAGGGTTGCAGATCCCACCGACAGGATCGCGGAGCGCCTCGTGAGCGGAAGCCCGAGCAGCTTCCGGCCCATCCAGGCAAGCAGAACAATCAGGAGAGCGCCGACGAGCCAGGCAGCCAGCAGAACGATCATGCCTTGTGGGCCTCCAATGCATGTCCGACGAAGTTGCTCACGCGCGGGCCCAGTCCCGTCCCGCACTCAGGCCGAAGACCTGCGGTTGTGCCAGCCATCTCATGCACGGCAGCAAGATGTCGAGCCGTGGGCCAGAGAGAAAGTCGCCCGCGACTCCCTTTTTCAGCCGCAGGCTAGACGCTGTGCGATGGTATTCAGTCCCGGCACCAGCGACACCAAGGAAAACCTGACGCGCGGGAGCCACGCACGTAGTGGCTCTCGCCTTTGCTCCGCCTGCTGTCCTTCGTTCCGGCCATTCAGGCCCCCTGGCGCACCTGCCACGCCAGCCAGGCAAGCGCTCCGCCAACGCTGATCAACTCGATGCCCAGCATCAGCCCGATCAGCCACCATGCCGTAACAGGCATGCTGGCCCAGAGGATCAGCGAAAGCATGATCCCGACAAGGCCGCTGGCGAAGATCCACCCCCAGTTCGGGAAGGGACGGATCGTCAGTGACAATACCACTTTCGAGATGCCCTCGATCATGAAAAAGACGATCAGCAGCAGTGTCAGCACGAGAATGCTCTGGCCGGGATCGCGCAGGAACAGCAAGCCGATCAGGATCGCCAACGCGACCGATATCAATTGCAGCCAGAAATGCGGTGCCTGCCCGGCACCGATCAGGCTGATCCCCTGCGCAACCCCACTGATGATCAGGAGCCAACCCAGAAGCGTGACCACGGCGACGGTGGAAATCACCGGATAGATGATCGACAGCACCCCGGCCGCGATCAGGATGACTCCCTGCACGAGATACCAGAAGGAATGGCGGCGAACGGAGTCGCGCAGCGCCTGCCGGAAGACCTCGGCGGCGGCTGTGACGGAAAGGCTCATGGTGGCTCCTGCTCAGAGAGGAAAACACGTGCGCCGTGTTCGACCTGAAAAGCGCGGGCGTCCAGCAAGAACACCCACCCGGATTTTACCAAGTGATCCTCATGCTGTCTTCAGCCATGCTCACGGATCTGGCTACGATATTCAGGCAGCGCTTTCCGGGCAAACGCTGTCCTCGCTCATATGGGAAATCAGATACCAACCACGCGGTCTTGGCGCGGACCTTGCTGTGTCTCGCCAAGGACGACAACCTGCTCCTCGACGATCGGGATGATCTGAGCAGTGGGCGTGCAAACGGCACCCCGGACCGACCCGGTTTCCTGTGCCATGGGATCTCCTTTCCTGAACGGCTGAGGCCGTGCCGACCTTCAGCGGCGTGCCGACGGGAAGGAAGAGACGTCCCGCCAGCTGCGAATGACGCCAAGATAGGGGTCATTGAACTGCGCCATTCGCTGGAAGCTTCCAGCCATGAAGGCGCTTTGCACCTCAATCACCTCTGCCAGCCTCCGGACGCGTCCGGCCGTCATCGCGGTCCGCGCTTGCAGCGCTTGCTCGTTCAGCAGCTCCATCATCGAACTCCCAACAGGGCCCCGGTCTCTCTCGTCGGACGTATCGGTCCCGGCTCCCATCGCCATGCGCGCCACCTGCGCGCCTTGTTGGGCCGAATGGGTGCTGGCCTCCTCGTCTTTCAGCGCTTTTACAACGGCGGGCAGGATCTCATCCTTGCGTTACGAAAGCGTCCCCGGAACAGGTCCGGGAGGTCCGCTACCTTCGCGCTGAACGCCCCGCTGTCCTTCGGGCTGCGACGGAGGGCCGAGTATGGTCTTGTCAACATCATCTTCCAAGGATGCACGCCTCGCCGGAGAGCTGGTAACCTGAGTTGCAGCTCCACCTGTTGCCGGAATGATCGAGATGCGCGTTCTCCGGCAGATCGATGGCGACGCAGGCGCCGCTCAGCGGCTCGTATCCACGCTCACAGCGCCAGCCCAGCCCATAGGAGTCCTGGTCAAGAAAGGCATTCGCCGGCAGAACAATGGCGTCGCAACCGCCGTCGTTCTCCACGAACCCTCTCTCGCAAGCCCAGGCGGCGCCGTAGCTTGCGTTCGTCAGGTAGCCGTTCTCCGGCACCAGAATCGGGAGGCACCTCCCCGCAGCCGCCGTGAAACCGCGATCACATATCCAACCCGGCCCCGAGGTCTCCTCTGTCAGATAGGCATGCTCTGGTAGAACGATGGGCACACATGCGTCGCGCTCTTCCCTGTACCCGCGTTCGCATTGCCAATCGTAGCCGGAAGACCGGAGAAAGGCGTTGGCGGGCACCGGGATCGGATTGCACGACGTCCCGTTCACCTCCTCATACCCACGGCTGCACTCCCAGCCCGTCCCATAGGAGCCCCCGGTTGCATAGGCGTGCTCCGGGATATCGAGTGCCAGGCAATCGGCGCCCTTCGCCCGGTAGCCAAGATCGCAGACCCATCCGCTACCATAGCTACGCGCCTGAGCGTTCTCAGGCATCGGGCCGGTGCCATCCTGGGCAAAGACGGGAAAGGCCATGGACGCGACCATGCCGGCCAGGAAAGCCAGCTTCGAGGTCAGCCGTGCCAGCAGATGTCTAGTTGGTTTTTTGCCGCGTACTCGTCTTCCTCGATCGGTTGTCTCCGAATATGGCGCCAGCAGAGTGCCCACCTGTACCATGGCCTGTTCCACTCCGAGTGACTTGGTGTGAGGTATTCTCTTGTCGCTCAAAGCTCGAGAGCGGCGAGACATGCTTGCGCGATGTCCCGGTCGGGAGCATCGATTCCGGGAACCGTCGCCCAGCCGGCGGCCATGACGGCATCGCGTCGCTGATAGGTCGAGGCGGCCCGGATCGTGTCCAGCTTCTCCGCCCGTGCAGGGTCGGATTGCGCCATGTCGAGGCAGACCGGCACCATGGAGGCAACGACATCGCCCCGGGACATCGCCAGTGCCCTGTCATTGGCGGTTCCGCCCGTCACCCAGCCGCCCCAAGTGAAACCGACGACACCGACGGATACCGCGCCGATCAGCGCGCCATAGAGGCCCGGTTTGAGCCATTCGGGAGTGTTCATTTCAAGCCCTCCTGCGGAGAATGCGCCGCATCGCTGTGATTGCTCATTTCGGTCCTGGCCTGATCCCGACTCAGCGCCTTTTTCAGGTCACT
>NZ_FNGE01000024.1 GCF_900102885.1 Paracoccus chinensis
GGCGTCGTGTCGAAGATCATCGAGTGATCGGACGGGAGCCCCAGGGCTCCCACCCGATATCGCGACAGGCCCGCCCCCAAAGGGGCGGGCTTTTTGCATGAATCCGTGCCATCGTGAGGAGCCGCTGCCGCAACCGGGCTTCGGCATCGTTCCGCAGTCAGGGCAGGGGAGGGCCGACATGACTCACGACGGACGCAAGCGTGCATCCGACTTCGATCCACGCATCCTCGAGATCTTCGACGGCTATGTGCACGGCAAGATCACCAAGCGCGACTTCCTGAAGCAGGCCGGGCAATATGCTGCCGCCGGCGTCACCGCGACCGCGATCCTGGAAGCCCTGCAGCCGAATTATGCGCTGGCCCAGCAGGTTGCACCCGACGATCCCGGGATCCGCGCCGAGCGCATGGCCTACGACAGCCCCGAGGGAACCGGGCGCGTCGAGGGGCTGATGGTGCGGCCCGCTGATGCGACGGGCAAGCTGCCCGCCGTGCTGGTGATCCACGAGAACCGGGGCCTCAACCCTTATATCGAAGACGTGGTGCGCCGGGTCGGAAAGGCGGGCTATCTCGCCTTCGGGCCCGACGGGTTGACCAGCCTCGGCGGCTATCCCGGCAGTGACGAGCAGGGGCGCGAGATGCAGGCGAGCCTGGCTCCCGAGAAGCTGATGGAGGATTTCTTCGCCGCCTACGAGTTCCTGCGCGACCATCCCGACAGCACCGGCGCGGTGGGCTGCGTCGGCTTCTGCTATGGCGGGGGTGTCTGCAACGCGCTGGCCGTGTCCTATCCAGAGCTGCGGGCCTCGGTCCCCTTCTATGGCCGCCAGCCGAAGGCCGAGGATGTGCCGGCGATCCGCGCGCCCCTGATGCTCCATTACGCCGAACTCGATACGCGCATCAACGAGGGCTGGCCCGCCTACGAGGCCGCACTGAAGGCCAACGGCAAGGACTATCAGGCCTTCTTCTACGAGGGCGTCAACCACGGCTTCCACAATGACACGACGCCGCGCTATGATCCCGAGGCGGCGGCCCTGGCGTGGGAGCGCACGATGGCCTTCTTCGACGAGAAGCTGCGCTGATCCTTTCTGACGCGGCGGCGCTGGCACCTCGGGTGGGCCAATCCCAGCAGGCGCTTGACGCGAAGGGCGTAATCGGGCATGCAGCGCCATCGTCGCCGGTTCCGCAGCAGTGCGGGCGAATCGGTTGCGCCTGACAAGGCCGCCCAGAATGGGGGCGGCCTTCCAGTTTTCTCAAGGTCCGATGCTGGCGCCGTATGGTGCGACGTCAGCCTCTCGACTGAAATCCCGACCCAAGGGATGCTTTGATGCAAAGCCAGACCATCCGTATCCGGCTCAAGGCGTTCGATTATCGCGTGCTGGACGCCAGCACCGCCGAGATCGTGAACACCGCCAAGCGGACCGGCGCGCAGGTGCGCGGCCCGATCCCGCTGCCGAACAAGATCGAGAAATTCACCGTCCTGCGCGGTCCGCACATCGACAAGAAGTCGCGCGACCAGTGGGAAATCCGCACGCACAAGCGGCTGCTGGACATCGTCGACCCGACGCCCCAGACCGTTGACGCCCTGATGAAGCTCGACCTCGCCGCCGGCGTGGACGTCGAGATCAAGGTCTGAGGGGGATCGTCATGCGGACTGGTGTTATCGCCAAGAAACTGGGCATGACCCGGCTGTTCCTGGAAGACGGCCGTCAGGTGCCCGTCACCGTGCTGCAGCTGGACAACCTGCAGGTGGTCGCGCAGCGCACCGCCGATCAGGACGGCTACACCGCGCTCCAGCTGGGCGCGGGCGACGCGAAGCCGAAGAACGTGACCGCTCCGATGCGCGGCCACTTTGCCAAGGCCAATGTCGCGCCCAAGCGCAAGATCGTCGAATTCCGGGTGTCCGAGGACAACCTGGTCCCCGTGGGCGAGGAAATCATCGCCGCCCACTACTTCGCGGGCCAGTTCGTGGACATCGCCGGCACCTCGATCGGTAAGGGCTTTGCCGGTGCCATGAAGCGGCACAACTTCGGCGGTCTGCGCGCCTCGCACGGCGTGTCGATCAGCCACCGCTCGCACGGCTCGACCGGCCAGTGCCAGGACCCCGGCAAGGTGTTCAAGGGCAAGAAGATGGCCGGCCATCTCGGTGCCGTGCGCGTCACGACCCAGAACCTGCAGGTCGTGCGCACCGACGCCGACCGCGGCCTGATCATGGTCAAGGGCTCGGTTCCCGGTTCCAAGGGCGGCTGGGTCACGATCAAGGACGCCGTGAAGAAGCCGTCGGCCGAAAGCACGATCTATCCGGCCGCGCTGCGGTCGGCCGAGCGTGAAGCCAAGCGTCTGGCCGAGGAAGCCGCCGCCCAGGCCGCTGCCGAGGAAGAAGCCGCGCGTCTCGCTGCGGCCGAAGCCGAAGCTGCCGCCCAGGAGGCCGCTCTGGCCGAAGCTCAGGCCTCCATCGCGGCCGAAGGCGACGCCGCTGCCCCCGAAGGAGACGAGAGCAAATGAAACTCGACGTGATTTCGCTTTCCTCGGGCAAGGCCGGGGACATCGAACTGCCCGACGACATCTTCGGGCTGGAGCCGCGCGCGGACATCCTGCACCGCGTCGTCCGCTGGCAGCGGGCGAAGGCGCAGGCCGGCACCCACTCGGTGCTGGGCAAGTCGGACGTCAGCTACTCGACCAAGAAGATCTATCGCCAGAAGGGCACGGGCGGCGCTCGCCACGGCTCGCGCAAGGCGCCGATCTTCCGCAAGGGTGGTGTCTACAAGGGTCCGACCCCGCGCAGCCACGCCTTTGACCTGCCCAAGAAGGTGCGTGCCCTCGGCCTGCGCCACGCGCTGTCGGCGAAAGCCTCGCGCGGCAAGCTGGTCGTGCTGGAGAACCTGGACCTCGCCGATGCCAAGACCTCGGTCCTGGCCAAGGCCGTCAAGGAGCAGGGTTGGAAGCGCGTCCTGGTCATCGACGGTGCCCAGGTGAACGAGAACTTCGCCCGCGCCGCCCGCAACCTGGAAGGCGTGGATGTCCTGCCCTCGATGGGCGCCAACGTCTATGACATCCTCAAGCGCGACACCCTGGTGATCACGCGCGCGGGTGTCGAGGCGCTGCAGGCCCGGCTGAACGGCGCGCAAGCTGCCGCTGCCGATCAAGGAGCGACCGTGTGATGGCTGCGAAACCCGAACACTACGACGTCATCGTCAAGCCGATCATCACAGAGAAGGCGACGATGGCGGGCGAACTGGCGAACGCCGTCACCTTCGAGGTGGCGAAGTCGGCCAGCAAGCCGCAGATCAAGGACGCCGTCGAGGCGCTGTTCAACGTCAAGGTCAAGGCGGTCAACACCGTCCTGACCAAGGGCAAGACCAAGCGCTTCCGCGGCCGCCCCGGCGTCCGCTCGGACGTCAAGAAGGCCTATGTGATGCTCGAGGCTGGCAACAGCATCGACGTGAACACCGGCCTCTGATAAGGGCAACGAATCTGCGGCCCCCGGGACTCTCGGGGGCCGCGGTGCTTTTCGAATGAAACGGACCTTTGGTCCAAGGCAAACGGAAGACAGAAACCATGGCACTCAAGTCGTACAAACCGACGACGCCTGGCCAGCGCGGGCTGGTACTGATCGACCGTTCGGAGCTTTGGAAAGGACGCCCCGTCAAGACCCTCACCGAAGGTCTGACCAAGACGGGCGGCCGGAACAACACCGGACGCGTCACGATGTGGCACAAGGGTGGTGGCGCCAAGCGGCTGTACCGCGTGGTCGATTTCCGCCGCACCAAGTTCGACGTGCCCGCCACGGTCGAGCGCATCGAATACGACCCCAACCGCACCGCCTTCATCGCGCTGATCCGCTATGAGGACGGCGAGCAGGCCTACATCATCGCCCCCCAGCGTCTGGCGGTCGGCGACAAGGTCGTCGCCTCGCGCAAGGCCGACATCAAGCCGGGCAACGCGATGCCGTTCAGCGGCATGCCGATCGGCACGATCGTCCACAACGTCGAGCTGAAGCCCGGCAAGGGCGGCCAGCTGGCCCGTTCGGCCGGCACCTACGCGCAGTTCGTGGGCCGCGACGGCGGCTATGCGCAGATCCGCCTGTCCTCGGGCGAGCTGCGGATGGTGCGCCAGGAATGCATGGCGACCATCGGCGCCGTGTCGAACCCCGACCACTCGAACCAGAACCTCGGCAAGGCCGGCCGCAAGCGGCACATGGGCATCCGCCCAACCGTCCGCGGCGTCGCCATGAACCCGATCGACCACCCGCACGGTGGTGGTGAGGGCCGGACCTCGGGTGGCCGTCACCCGGTGACCCCGTGGGGCAAGCCCACCAAGGGCAAGCGCACTCGTTCCAACAAGTCGACCGACAAGTACATCCTGCGGTCGCGTCACGCGAAGAAGGGTCGCTGATCCATGGCACGTTCTGTTTGGAAAGGCCCGTTCGTCGATGCCTATGTTCTTCGCAAGGCCGAGAAGGCCCGCGAAGCCGGCAAGTCGGACGTCATCAAGATCTGGTCGCGCCGTTCGACCATCCTGCCGCAGTTCGTCGGCCTCACCTTCGGGGTCTACAACGGGCAGAAGCACATCCCGGTCAACGTGTCCGAAGAGATGATCGGCCAGAAGTTCGGTGAGTACTCGCCGACCCGGACCTACTACGGTCACGCGGCCGACAAGAAAGCGAAAAGGAAGTAACCGTCATGGGTAAGGAACAGAATCCGCGCCGCGTGGCGGACAACGAGGCGATGGCGAAGACCAAGATGCTTCGCACCTCGCCGCAGAAGCTGAACCTCGTCGCCGCCATGATCCGCGGCAAGAAGGTGGAAAAGGCCTTGGCCGACCTCACCTTCTCGAAGCGCCGCATCGCGGGCGACGTGAAGAAGTGCCTGCAGTCGGCCATCGCCAACGCCGAGAACAACCACAACCTGGACGTCGATCAGCTGATCGTCGCCGAGGCCTGGGTCGGCAAGAACATGGTGATGAAGCGGGGCCGTCCGCGCGCCCGTGGCCGTTTCGGCAAGATCATGAAGCCGTTCTCGGAGATCACCATCAAGGTGCGCGAGATCGACGCTGCCGCCGAGGCCGCCAAGAAAGAGGCGCGCTCGCAGAAGCGCACCGCCTCGAACCGCCAGGCCGAAGCCACCACCACCCCTGAAGCCGCTGCCGAGGAGCTCGCGTAATGGGTCAGAAGGTCAACCCCATCGGGATGCGCCTGCAGGTCAACCGCACCTGGGACAGCCGCTGGTTCGCCGACAGCAAGGACTACGGCAACCTGCTGCTCGAGGACGTCAAGATCCGCGAGTTCATCCACGAGGAAGCCAAGCAGGCCGGCGTGAGCCGCGTCATCATCGAGCGTCCGCACAAGAAGTGCCGCGTGACGATCCATGCCGCCCGCCCGGGCGTCATCATCGGCCGCAAGGGCGCCGACATCGAGACGCTGCGCAAGAAGCTGGCGAACTTCACCGACTCGGAACTGCACCTCAACATCGTCGAGGTCCGCAAGCCCGAGCTGGACGCCCAGCTGGTGGCCGAGTCCATCGCCCAGCAGCTCGAGCGCCGGGTCTCGTTCCGCCGCGCCATGAAGCGCGCGGTGCAGAACGCCATGCGCATGGGTGCCCTTGGCATCCGCGTCAACGTCGCGGGCCGCTTGGGCGGCGCCGAGATCGCGCGGACCGAGTGGTATCGCGAGGGCCGCGTGCCGCTGCACACGCTGCGCGCCGACATCGACTATGCGCTGTCCGAAGCCTCGACCCCTTACGGGATCATCGGGGTCAAGGTCTGGATCTTCAAGGGCGAGATCATGGAGCATGATCCGCAGGCCCACGACCGCCGCGCCACCGAGGCGCAGGAAGGTCCGGGGCCGCGCGGTCCGCGCCGCGATCGCGACCGCGACGCGCGCTGAGGAGTAGGGAACAATGCTGCAACCGAAACGGACCAAGTTCCGCAAACAGCACAAGGGCCGCATCCACGGCGAGGCCAAGGGCGGGTTCAACCTGAACTTCGGCTCCTACGCGCTGAAGGCGACGGAACCCGAGCGCGTCACCGCGCGCCAGATCGAGGCGGCCCGCCGCGCGATCACCCGTCACATGAAGCGCCAGGGCCGCGTCTGGATCCGCATCTTCCCGGACGTGCCGGTGTCGTCGAAGCCGACCGAAGTGCGTATGGGTAAGGGCAAGGGCTCGGTCGACTTTTGGGCCGCCCGCGTCCACCCCGGCCGGATCATGTTCGAGATCGACGGCGTCGATGACGAGATCGCCCGCGAGGCGCTGCGCCTTGGCGCGCAGAAGCTGCCGGTCCTGACCCGCATCGTGCACCGCGAAGACTGGTAATCGACGGGAACTTCCCGTTATCGGAAGCCCCGCCCGGAACGGCGGGGCTTTCTTCGTTTTTCCTTGCCTCATGCGGCGAATCCGCGTATGCGCAGGCCTTCATCTCGAACTCCACCGGGAATCAGGGTGGCCCAGTCTGGCTGGGGCTCTCCGGTGATGTTGAAAGGAAGGGCGCCATGAAAGCGCAGGAACTGAGAGACAAGACCCCCGAGCAGCTGCGCGAGCAGCTGGTCGCGCTGAAGAAGGAGGCCTTCAACCTCCGCTTCCAGCAGGCCACCGGCCAGATCGAATCGACCGCCCGGATGCGCTCGGTCCGCAAGGACGTCGCCCGCGTGCTGACCGTCATGAACCAGAAGGCCGCCCAGGCGGCCGCGTCGAACTGAGGAGCGGCACATGCCCAAACGCATCCTGCAAGGCCGCGTCACCAGCGACAAGAACGAGCAGACGATCACCGTCCTGGTCGAGCGCCGCTTCAAGCACCCCGTGCTGCACAAGATCGTCCGGTCGTCCAAGAAGTACCGCGCGCATGACGCGCTGAACCAGTTCAAGGTAGGCGACACCGTCCGCATCATCGAATGCGCGCCGCTGTCCAAGACCAAGCGCTGGACGGTCCTGACGGACGACACCGCGACCCAGGCCGCCGAGGCCTGAACCGAACCCGCGGCGGGCCATGGGGCCCGCTCGTGATTTAGCGAAACCCTGGGGCCGGGACTGCAACCGGTCCCCAAAGGTCGGGAGCAAACCATGATCCAGATGCAGACCAATCTGGATGTCGCTGACAACTCCGGCGCACGCCGGGTGCAGTGCATCAAGGTTCTGGGCGGATCGCACCGGCGCTATGCGTCGGTCGGCGACATCATCGTCGTCTCCGTCAAGGAAGCCATTCCGCGCGGCCGCGTGAAGAAGGGCGACGTCCGCAAGGCCGTCGTCGTGCGCACCGCCAAGGAAGTGAAGCGCGAGGACGGCACCTCGATCCGTTTCGACGCGAACGCCGCCGTCATCCTGAACAACCAGGGCGAGCCGGTCGGCACCCGCATCTTCGGGCCGGTCGTGCGCGAGCTGCGCGCCAAGAACTTCATGAAGATCATCTCGCTTGCGCCGGAGGTGCTGTAATGGCCGCCAAGCTCAAGAAGGGTGACCGCGTCGTCGTTCTGGCCGGCAAGGACAAGGGCAAGACCGGTGAGATCACGCAGGTTCTGCCCAAGGACAACAAGGCGGTCGTGGACGGCGTGAACATCGTCCTGCGCCACACCCGCCAGACGCAGACCAGCCAGGGCGGCCGTGTTCCCAAGAACATGCCGATCGACCTGTCGAACCTCGCGCTGATGGATGCCAACGGCAAACCGACCCGCGTCGGCTTCCGCATGGAAGGCGACAAGAAGGTCCGCTTCGCCAAGACCACGGGAGACGTGATCTGATGCTGGATCAATCGACCTACACCCCGCGGCTCAAGGCGGAATACCGCGACCGCATCCGTGCCGCGCTCAAGGAAGAGTTCGGCTACAAGAACGACATGCAGCTTCCCCGCCTGGACAAGATCGTCCTGAACATGGGCGTGGGCGAGGCGGTCAAGGACACCAAGAAGGTCAAGCAGGCCGCCGAGGAACTGTCCCAGATCGCCGGCCAGAAGGCTGTCGTCACCCATGCCAAGAAGTCGATCGCCGGCTTCCGCGTGCGTGAGGAGATGCCTCTGGGCTGCAAGGTCACCCTGCGCGGCGACCGCATGTATGAATTCCTTGACCGCCTGATCAACATCGCGCTGCCCCGCGTCCGCGACTTCCGCGGCGTCAAGGGCACGTCGTTCGACGGCCGCGGCAACTACGCCATGGGTCTCAAGGAGCACATCGTGTTCCCCGAGATCAACTTCGACAAGGTCGACGAAGTGCTGGGGATGGACATCATCATCGCCACCACCGCGAAGACCGACGCCGAGGCGAAGGCGCTGCTGAAGCACTTCAACATGCCGTTCAACAGCTGATCGCGCGAGGAAGAACGATATGGCAAAGAAATCCATGATCGAACGTCAGAAGAGGCGCGAGCGGATGGTGGCCAAGTACGCCGCCAAGCGCGCTGCTCTGAACGAAACCATCAATGACCAGTCGAAGCCGATGGAAGAGCGCTTCAAGGCCACGCTGAAGCTGGCCGAGCTGCCGCGCAACTCGTCGGCGACCCGGCTGAAGAACCGCTGCGAGCTGACCGGCCGTCCGCGGGCCTACTACCGCAAGCTGAAGCTGTCGCGGATCATGCTGCGCGAGCTCGGCTCGTTCGGCCAGATCCCCGGCCTGGTGAAGTCGAGCTGGTAAGGGAGCAGGGAAGATGTCGATGAACGATCCGCTCGGCGATATGCTGACCCGCATCCGCAACGCTCAGATGCGCGGGAAATCCACCGTCCGTACCCCGGCCAGCAAGCTGCGCGCCTGGGTCCTGGACGTGCTGAAGGCCGAGGGCTACATCCGCGGCTACGAAGAGGTGACGACCGACGCCGGTCACACCGAACTGGAAATCAGCCTGAAGTACTTCGAGGGCGCCCCCGTGATCCGCGAGCTTGCTCGCGTGTCCAAGCCCGGCCGCCGCGTTTATGCCGGCGCCAAGGCGCTGCCGCAGGTCCGCAACGGCCTCGGCGTCTCGATCGTGTCCACGCCCAAGGGCGTCATGACGGATGCAGCGGCTCGCAACGCCAATGTCGGCGGCGAAGTCCTCTGCACCGTGTTCTAAGGAGGGCGGGATGTCTCGGATTGGTAAGAAGCCGGTCGAACTGCCCTCGGGCGTGACGGCGAACATCAGCGGCCAGACAATCGAGGTGAAGGGCCCGAAAGGGACCCGCACGTTCACCGCGACCGACGACGTGACGCTGAAGGTCGAGGACGGCAAGGTGACGGTGACCCCGCGGGGCCTGTCCAAGCGCGCGCGCCAGCAGTGGGGCATGTCGCGGTCGATGGTGGCGAACCTCGTCACCGGCGTCACCACGGGCTTCAAGCGTGAGCTTGAGATCCAGGGCGTCGGCTACCGGGCCTCGATGCAGGGCAAGACCCTGAAGCTGGCTCTGGGCTACAGCCACGACGTCAACTTCGAAGCGCCGGAAGGCGTGACCGTGAACGCGCCCAAGCAGACGGAAATCGTGGTCGAAGGCATCGACCAGCAGGTCGTCGGCCAGGTCGCCGCCAACATCCGCGAGTGGAAGAAACCCGAGCCCTACAAGGGCAAGGGCATCCGCTACAAGGGTGAGGTCGTCTTCCGCAAGGAAGGCAAGAAGAAGTAAGGATCGCGCACATGGCACTGAACAAACGAGAGCTGTTCCAGAAGCGCCGCCTGCGCGTCCGGAACAAACTGCGCGAGATGGCCAACGGCCGTCCGCGCCTGTCCGTCCACCGCTCGTCGAAGAACATCAGCGTCCAGCTGATCGACGACGCGCAGGGCGTGACGCTGGCTTCCGCCTCGACCCTGGAAAAGGATCTGGGCGTGGTCGGCAAGAACAACGTCGAGGCTGCCGCCAGGATCGGCGCGGCCATCGCGGAGCGCGCCAAGGCGAAGGGCGTCGAAGAGGTCGTGTTCGACCGCGGCGGCTTCCTGTTCCACGGCAAGATCAAGGCGCTTGCCGACGCGGCCCGCGAAGGCGGTCTGAAGTTCTAAGACCCTGCGGGTGGCGGCAAGCGCCACCCCGATGATCCGGGGGCGGTCCGACGGACCGCCCACCTGGATCGGCTTCACTCGGCGCCTGAGCCTGCGCCAATGCAAAAGGGATGCCTGATGGCAGAACGTGAACAGCGCCGGGACCGCCGCGACGATCGTCGCGAGCGCGAGGAAACCCCGGAATTCGCCGACCGTCTGGTCGCGATCAACCGCGTGTCGAAGACCGTCAAGGGCGGCAAGCGCTTCGGCTTCGCCGCTCTGGTCGTCGTGGGCGACCAGCGGGGCCGCGTCGGCTTCGGCAAGGGCAAGGCCAAGGAAGTGCCGGAAGCCATCCGCAAGGCGACCGAGCAGGCCAAGCGCAGCCTGGTCCGCGTGCCGCTGCGCGACGGCCGCACCCTGCACCACGACATCGAGGGCCGCCACGGCGCGGGCCGCGTCGTGATGCGGACGGCCGTTCCGGGGACCGGCATCATCGCCGGCGGCCCGATGCGCGCCGTCTTCGAGATGCTGGGCGTGCAGGACGTCGTGGCCAAGTCGCTGGGGTCGCAGAACCCCTACAACATGATCCGCGCCACCATCGACGGCCTGAAGGCCGAGGCCTCGCCCCGTTCGGTGGCGAACCGCCGCGGCAAGAAGGTCGCCGAGATCCTGCCGTCGCAGGATGTCAAACCCGCCAACGCCGGCGGCGCCGAGGTCGACTCGGCCGCTCTGGCCGAAGCCTGAGGAGACGCGACATGGCAACCATCGTCGTCAAGCAGATCGGCTCTCCGATCCGCCGCCCCAAGGAACAGCGCGCGACGCTGAAAGGCCTGGGGCTGAACAAGATGCACCGCACCCGTGAACTGCAGGACACCCCTGCAATCCGCGGCATGGTGAACGCGATCCCGCACTTGGTGCAGATCGTCGAAGAAAAGAACTGAACAAACGGCCGGGGTTCGCCCCGGCCTTTTTCGTTGGGCCCACGCGATCACACCGGTTCGCGTTCGGGCGAGTCCCCGGACCCTTCGGCGGCCCTTGTGCGTTTCGTGCGAAACGAACGGAGTTCGCCATGCGCCCATCCCTCGTCATCGCCGCACTCGGAGGCACCTTGGCCCTGTCCGCCTGTGCCCCGCCGCCCTCGACCACCACCGTTGTCGTGCCGGCCGCATCGACCCAGTGCATCGCCGACCAGTACCAGCAGTATGTGGGCCAGCAGTCGCCCGCGATCAGCCTGCCGGCCGGCACCGAATACCGCCATTACCGCACGGGCGATCCGGTCACCAAGGACCTCAATCCCACGCGGCTGAACTTCGAATATGACCGCAGCGGCCGCCTGGTCAGCGTAACCTGCGGCTAACGCACAAGGGGAGACGCCCCGGAGATGTCCGGGGCGTTTCTGCTTCAGGCCGAGGTGGTCTGTTTCCGTGGCTGCGCCACGTAGCGCAGGTAGGGCAGGGTCCTGGTGACCTTGCCGAAGCGCTCCTCGGCCTGCTGGTCGTCCAGCGACAAGGCCACGATCACGTCCTCGCCGGGGTTCCAGTTCGCCGGGGTCGAGATCGGGACGCCGTCCGTCGCCTGCACGGCGTCCAGCGCCCGCAGGATTTCCGCGAAGTTGCGGCCGACCGACATGGGATAGGTCATCGTCAGCCGTACCTTCTTGTCCGGCCCGATGATGAAGACGCTGCGCACGGTCGCGGTATGGGCAGGCGTGCGGTTCTCGGTGGGCAGCGCGGCGTCGGCCGGGAACATGTCGTAAGCCCGCGCGATCGTCAGCGAGGTGTCGTCCGCCATCGCGAAGTTGGCAGGGCAGCCCGCCACCGCCTCGATGTCGCGCTTCCATTTCCCGTGGTCGTCCAGGCTGTCCACCGACACGCCCAGCACCTTGGTGTTGCGCTTCTCGAATTCCGGCACCAGTTGCGCCACGACGCCGAACTCGGTCGTGCAGACGGGGGTAAAGTCGCGGGGATGGCTGAAGATGATCGCGTAGCTGTCGCCCATCCACTCGTGGAAGCGGATCTCGCCCTCGGTGGTCTGGGCGGTGAAGTCCGGGGCGGTGTCGTTGATGCGCAGGGCCATGTGATGCTCCTTCAAGGCGGCAGGTTGTCACACAGATAAGATGTTGATTGGAAAAAGCCACCCGGCGCGGCAAGCGGCCGGGTCGGACACAACGCCGGTGGCGTCGGTCACATCGTCAGCCATGCCGACCTTGCGCCGGCTGTGCCCCGGTGCAACGCTGTCGCCCGACAACAAGCCGACAAGGGGGATGCGACATGGCCGAACTGGCAGACAAGCGGAAATTCTACATCGACGGCGCCTGGGTGGACCCCGCCGAGGCGCGCGACCTCGAGGTGATCGACCCCACGACCGAGGAGCCCTTTGCCGTCATCTCGGTCGGCGGCCAGGCCGACACCGACCGCGCCGTGGCGGCGGCCAAGGCGGCGCAGCCCGGCTGGGCCGCGACCCCGCCCGCCGAGCGCCTGGCCTTCGCCGAGCGCCTGCTGGAAATCTACAAGCGCCGCAACGACGACGTGGCCGAGGCCATGACCTGTGAGATGGGCGCGCCCACCGACATGTCGAAGGGCGACCAGGCCGAGTCGGGCTCGTTCCACATCGAAACCTTCATCAACAGCTTCCGCGACTTCGAGTTCATCCGTCCGCTTGGCGATCACGCCCCCACCAGCATGGTCGCCTGGGAGCCGGTCGGCATCGTCGCCCTGATCACGCCCTGGAACTGGCCGATGAATCAGGTCACCCTGAAGGTGATCCCGGCGATCCTCGCGGGCAACAGCGTCGTGCTGAAGCCTTCGGAAATCGCGCCGATCTCGTCGATGGTCTTTGCCGAGATGATCCACGAGGCCGGGCTGCCCAAGGGCGTCTTCAACCTCGTCAATGGCGACGGCGCGGGCGTGGGCACGCAGCTTTCGACGCATCCCGACGTGGACATGGTGTCCTTCACCGGCTCGACCCGGGCAGGCATCGCCATCACCAAGGCCGCGGCCGACACGCTGAAGAAGGTCGCGCTGGAACTGGGCGGCAAGGGGGCGAACGTCGTCTTCGCCGATGCCGACGAAAAGGCCGTGACGCGCGGGACGCGGCACGTCTTCTACAACTCGGGCCAGTCCTGCAACGCGCCGACCCGGATGCTGGTCGAGCGCTCCTTCTACGAGCAGGCGATCGAGACCGCCAAGCGCGTGGCCGAGGAAACCACCGTCGGCAGTGCGCATGAGCCGGGCAAGCACATCGGCCCCGTGGTCAGCAGGCAGCAGTGGGAAAAGATCCAGGGGCTGATCCAGACCGGCATCGACGAGGGTGCGCGGCTGGTCGCCGGCGGCCCCGGCCTGCCCGAGGGCGTCAACCGCGGCTATTTCGTCCGCCCCACGGTCTTCGCCGACGTGACCCCCGACATGACCATCTTCCGGCAGGAGATCTTCGGCCCCGTGCTGTCGATCACCCCCTTCGACACCGAGGAAGAGGCGGTCGAACTGGCCAACGACACGGTCTACGGCCTGACCAACTACGTCCAGACGCAGGACGGCGCGCGGCGCAACCGGCTGGCGCGCCAGCTCAAGGCCGGGATGATCGAGACGAACGGCGTGGGCCGTGGCCGGGGCTCGGCCTTCGGCGGCGTCAAGGCTTCGGGCCGGGCGCGCGAGGGCGGTGTCTGGGGCCTGGAGGAGTTCATGGACTCGAAGCAGATCTCGGGCTGGGACAAGAACGCCTGAGCCCCGAAAAGGAAAGGGCGCCCTCGGGCGCCCTTTTCGATCTCAGTCCTGAGGACCCTCGCGCTCGGCCTGCAGCTCGGCCAGCGCATCTTCCCACAGGACGTCGCCATAGGTTTCCCGCAGCCTGGCCTTGACCACCTTGCCGGTTGGCCCCAGCGGCAGCGTTTCCACGAAGATCACCCGGTCGGGCCGCTGCCAGCGCGGCACCTTGCCCTCGTACCAGGCCAGCAGTTCCTCGTCGGTCAGGTCGCTGCCCGGGCGCTTCTGGGCGCAGATCACCGGGCGCTCGTCCCACTTGGGATGCCGCGCGGCGATGGCGGCGGCGTTCGAGACCTTGGGGTGGCTGATGGCGATGTTTTCCAGGTCCACGGTGGAGATCCACTCGCCCCCCGACTTGATGATGTCCTTGGACCGGTCGCGGATCACCATGTAGCCATCGGGGTCCAGCGTGGCGATGTCGCCGGTGTCGAACCAGCCGTCCCAGGTCAGGGCCGATTTCTCCTGCCCGAAATAGCTGTCCAGCACCCAGTGGCCGCGGATCTGCAGCTCGCCCTCGGTTTCGCCGTCGGTGGGCAGGACGTGACCCTCGGCATCGACGATCCGCAGTTCCACCCCATAGGGTGGGCGGCCCTGGCCGGTGCCGATCTGGTCCTGCTGCTCGAAAGGCAGGGACAGGTGCTTGGCCTTGAGCGCGTTCAGCGTGCCCAAGGGACTGGTTTCCGTCATCCCCCAGGCATGGATCAGTTCCACCCCGTAGCGGTCGCGGAAGGCCGCGCGCATCGAGGGCGGCAGGGCCGAGCCGCCGACGATGGTGCGCTTGAAGCTGTCCGGCCGCTCGCCCGAGGCGTCCAGCGCGTCCATGAGCCCCAGCCAGATCGTGGGCACGCCTGCGGCCATCGTCACCCGTTCGTCGATGATCAGCCGCGCGAGGCTCTGCCCGTCCAGCCGCGGTCCCGGCATCACCAGCCGCGCGCCGGCGGCGGCCGAGGCGTAGGGGATGCCCCAGGCGTTGACGTGGAACATCGGCACCACCGGCATGACCGAATCCGCTGCCCCGATCCCCAGCCCGTCGCGGTTGTTCGCCGACAGCGCGTGCAGCAGCGTCGAGCGATGGGTATACAGCACGCCCTTGGGGTTTCCCGTCGTCCCCGAGGTGTAGCAGAGCGAGGAGGGCGAGGTTTCCTCGACAGCGGGCCAGGGCGCCGCGGCATCGCCTTCGGCCAGCAGTTCGTCGTGGAACAGGAGGCCGGGCAGTGCGTCGCACAGCGCCTCGTCGCGCGGGCCCAGGACCACGATGCCGCGCAGGCTGGGCAACTGGTCGCGCAGGGGGGCGATCAGCGGGACGAAGGTCCGTTCGATGAACAGCATCCGGTCCGAGGCATGGTTGATGATATAGGCCAGCTGCTCGGGCGAAAGGCGCGGGTTCAGCGTGTGGCAGACCATTCCCGCGCCGGGCACGCCGAAGTAAAGCTCGAGGTGGCGGCGGTTGTTCCAGGCCAGCGTGCCGACCCGGTCGCCGGGTTCCAGTCCCCGCGCGCGCAGGGCCGAGCCGATCCGGCGGGCGTTCGCGCCGACCTCGCCCCAGGTCGTCCGCTCGAACCCGCCCTCGGTCAGGGCCGAGACGATCTCGGTGTCGCCATGATAGCGCGCGGCGTGGTCGATCAGCGAGCCGACCGACAGCGGCTGGTGCATCATCCGGCCAAGCAGCATGGTGTTCCCCCTCTTGCAACGCCCGCAGACTGCGCTGCCCGAAGCCGCCCCCGCAAGGGCCGAGAAGGCGTGGCAATGGGCTGCGCGCCCTGCCGTTCCGTCAAGGGCGTCCTGCCAGCGCACAAGAAGCGTTCGGCTTGCCGCATCATGGAAATCCGGTCCTGTTCTGGTATGCCAGATTGCGGGACCCGTCGGCCTCGCCTATCGTCCCTGCGACTTGGCCAGAGGGGAGAGCCCATGAAACTGCTGCGATATGGTCCCGCCGGATCGGAAAAGCCCGGGATGCTGGACGACCAGGGCCGCGTGCGCGACCTGTCCGCCCATGTCGCCGACATCGCGGACGAGGTGCTGACGCCCGAGGGGCTGGCGCGCCTGGCCGCGCTGAACCCCGCCGACCTGCCGCTGGTCGAGGGCACGCCCCAGCGGGACCTGCGCCTGGGCCCCTGCGTCGGCAACGTCCGCAAGTTCGTGGCCATCGGCCTGAACTATGCCGACCACGCGGCCGAATCGAACATGCCCGTGCCGTCCGAGCCCGTCGTCTTCAACAAGTGGACCAGCTGCATCGTCGGTCCCGACGATGACGTGCGCATCCCCAAGGGCGCGACCAAGACCGACTGGGAGGCCGAGCTGGGCATCGTCATCGGCAAGCCCGCCGCGGGCGTGACCGTCGAGCAGGCGCTGGAGCATGTCGCGGGCTATTGCGTCGTCAACGACGTCAGCGAGCGCGAATGGCAGCTCGAGCGCGGCGCGACCTGGGACAAGGGCAAGGGCTTCGACACCTTCGGCCCGATCGGCCCCTGGATGGTCACGGCCGACGAGATCCCCGACCCGCAGAACCTGTCCATCTGGCTTGAGGTGGACGGCAAGCGGTATCAGGACGGCACGACCAAGACGATGGTCTTCGGCGTGGCGGAGCTGGTCGCCTATTGCTCGCACCTGATGACGCTGCTGCCGGGCGACGTCATCACCACCGGCACGCCCCCCGGCGTCGGCATGGGCCAGAACCCCAAGGTCTTCCTGAAGGGCGGCGAGGTCATGCGCCTGGGGATCGAGGGCCTGGGCGAGCAGACCCAGAAGGTCGTCTCTCAGGGATGAGACGGGCGGCGGGGCTAAGCCGCGCAGGAAGGGGGCAGGGGTGATGCGCTTTTCGGCAAACCTCGGCTTCCTCTGGGCGGACCGGCCCCTGCCCGAGGCGATCCGGGCGGCCCATGCGGCAGGCTTCGACGCGGTCGAGTGCCATTGGCCCTATGACACCCCGCCCGCCGCCATCGCCGCCGCCCTGCGCGACACGGGGCTTGAGATGCTGAGCCTCAACACCCTGCGCGGGCAGCCGGGCGAGAATGGCCTTGCCGCCCTGCCGGGGCGCGAGGCCGAGGCGCGCGACGCGATCGACCGCGCGCTGGACTATGCCGCCGCCATCGGCTGCGGAGCGGTCCATGTGATGGCGGGCGTCGCACAGGGGTCCGGGGCCGAGGCGGCCTTCCGCGCCAATCTCGACCATGCCTGCGCCAGGGCGGCCGCGCAGGGGGCCACCATCCTGATCGAGCCGCTGAACCGCCACGATGCGCCGGGTTATTTCCTGCAGCACTCGGATCAGGCCGCACGGATCATCGTCGAAGCCGGGCATCCGAACCTGCGGCTGATGTTCGACTGCTATCACCTGCAGATCATGGAAGGGGACCTCACGCGGCGGCTGCGGGCGCTCGCGCCCCTGATCGGCCATGTCCAGATCGCGGCCGTGCCCGACCGTGGCCCGCCCGATCACGGGGAACTGGATTACCGCCACATCATGGGCGTTCTCGCCGGAATCGGATGGGACCGGCCGGTCGGGGCGGAATACAGGCCGGGCGGCCTGACCGAGGACAGCCTGGGCTGGATGACCGCGCTGCGCGGCATCTGACCACGGCGCCGGGCGTTCACGGGATCAACAGATACCGCCCGCCGCCCGCCCTTGAAAAGCTTACCAAGCACGCTAACTACCATGCGAACCAGCCCCAAGGTCCGCATGCCCGACCAGTCCCCCATCGCCGCGACCCTGTTCCGCCTGCTCAAGGAGCTGCGGAGCAATTATGACGAGCAGGTGCGCGAATTGGGGCTGTCCTTCTCGCGCGCGCGGGTTCTTTCGGCGCTGATGCGGCACGAGGGCGGGACCCAGGCCGAGCTGGCCCAGGCCATGGGGATCGAGGCGCCCAGCCTCAAGCGCCAGCTGGACCTGCTCGAGGCCGAGGGGCTTGTCGAGCGCCGGGGCCTGCCCGGCGACGCGCGCAAGCGGGCGCTGTTCCTGACCGCGCAGGCCAGGGCGCTGCCCATCACGGGCTACATGGACAGCATCCACGAGAAGCTTGTCGAAGGCTTCACCCCCGAGGAGCAGGCCCGGCTTCATGACGCGCTGAAGCGGCTGGCCGACAACGCGGCGCGGATGAACCAGAAATGAGCGCCGCCGAGGGCCAGAGCCCCGCGCCCGCCGCGCCGCCGGCACCGCCCGCCATGCCGCTGGGCCGGGCTCTGGCCTATGTCCTGGCTGGGGCGATGCTGGCGCTGTCGCAGGGGCTGGGGCAGGGGTTCGTCTCGGCCAATGTCCAGCAGTTCGCGGGCGACCTCGGCATCTCGGCCACGGACGCAAGCTGGCTGATGGCGGCCTATCTCGTCCCGCGCTCGTCCCTGCCGCTGCTCTTGACCAAGATCCGCACCCAGTTCGGCCTGCGCCGCTTCGCCGAGTTCGGAATCATCTGCTATGTTACCGTGGCCTTCGGCTCGGTCTGGATCGAGGACCTGCGCTCGGCCGTGGTGATGCAGTTTCTGGCGGGCGTGACCTCGGCGCCGCTGTCCACGCTGGCCTTCCTGTATTTCCTTGAGCCCCTGTCGCGGGAATGGAAGATGCGGCTGGGCCTGCCGCTGGCGCTGTGCCTGCTGATGATGGGGCCGTCGCTTGCGCGCGTGATCTCGCCCGCGCTGATCGGGGACGGGGGGCTGATGCGCATCCACCTGCTGGTGCTGGGAATGGCGCTGGTCTCGCTGGTGCTGGTCTATCGGCTGCGGCTGACCCCGGTGCCGCATGAGAAGGTCATCAGGCCGATGGACCTGCTCAGCTTCGGGCTGATCGCCTTCGGCTTCGGCGGCATCACCGTGGGCGCCATCATGGGGCCGATCCACTGGTGGACGGCGACTCCCTGGATCGGTGTGCTGATGGCGGCCTCGGTCGCGGCAGTGACGGCGGCGCTGCTGATCGAAACGCACCGCGCCTCGCCGCTGCTGGACATCCGCTGGCTGATGAGCCCGGCCATGCTGCACCTGACGGGCACGCTGCTGCTGTTCCGGCTGCTGCTGACGGAGCAAAGCACCGGCGCGCCGCGCATGTTCCAGGTGCTGGGGGTCGCGCCCGGGCAGATGACGACCCTGTTTGCCGTGATCTGCGTCGCAAGCCTTTTGGGCGGGCTCGCCTGCGTTGCCTGGATCAAGCCGGGGCGCGAGCCGCAGTTCCATTTCGTCGCGCTGGTGCTGATCGCGGCGGGGGCCTGGATGGATTCCCATTCGACGCTGGACACCCGGCCGGAACAGATGCTGGTCAGCCAGGCGATGATCGGCTTTGCGGGGATGCTGTTCATGCCGCCCGCCATGATGGTGGGGCTGATGGCGGCGCTGAAGAAGGGGCCGAACTACCTTCTGTCCTTCCTGATCGTGTTCCTGTCCACGCAAAGCATCGGGGGCGTGATCGGCGGCGGTCTCTTCAACACGCTGGTCAACTGGCGGCAGGCCTTCCACCTGCAGACCCTGACCGAGCAGATCCGCGCCACCTCGGCCCCCGTCACGGCCGAGATCGCGCAGCGCATCACGGCCCTTGCCCCGCAACTGCCCGACATGGCCACGCGGCGCGCCCAGGCGGTCGTGCAGATCGCGCAGGAGGCCTCGGCCCAGGCCTGTGTCATGGCCTACAACGACCTCTACTTCCTGATCTTCCTTGCCTCGCTCGCGGCGCTTGCCGTGCTGCTTCTGCACGTGGGGCGCGACCGGCTGTCCGCCCGCCTGTCGCCGTCCTCTGCCCCTGAATCCGGTTCCTCCGCATGAACAAGACTCATCTTCTTCCGACCTTCGTGATTGCCCTGATCGGGATCGCCGGCGTGCTGCTGATCCTGTTCGCCTGGCACCTGCCGCCCTTTGCCCCCACCCAGCCCACGACCGAGAACGCCTATGTGCGCGGCCGCGTCACCTCGATCGCACCGCAGTTGTCGGGCTACCTCAGCGAGGTAGATGTCCAGGACTTCCAGCAGGTGCGGCAGGGCGACCTGATCGCCCGCATCGACGACCGCATCTTCCGCCAGAAGCTCGCCCAGGCCGAGGCCGCGCTGTCCGCCGCCCGCGCGGCCCTTGCGGTGGCCGAGCAGACCGTCCGCTCGTCCGAGGCGGTGCAGCGCGCGGACGAGGCGGCGCTGGCCTCGACCCGCGCGGCGCTGGCGACGGCCGAGTCCGATTTTTCCCGTGCCCAGGAGCTGTCGGCCCGCGGCGTGTCCAGCGAAACCTCGCGCGAGCAGGCGGCGCTGGCCCGCCAGCAGGCGACAGCCGCCGTCCAGCAGGCCGAGGCGCAGCTGGAGGTCCAGGTCCAGGCCATCGAGAGCGCCCGCGCGCAGGTCAGCGCCCGACAGGCCGACATCGCCAGCGCCGGGGCGGCGGTGGAACTGGCCCGGATCGACCTTGCCAATACCGAGATCCACGCGCCCGAGGACGGGCGGCTCGGGCAGGTTTCGGCGCGGCTGGGTCAATATGTGACCGCCGGGACCGCGCTGGTTCCGCTGGTCGGGCCGGACATCTGGATCGTGGCGAACTTCCCCGAGACCGGGGTGCATGGGATGAGGCTGGGGCAGGCCGTGGACATCACGGTCGATGCCCTGCAGGACCGTCATTTCACGGGCCGGGTCGACTCCTTCTCTCCGGCCACGGCCTCCGAGTTCAGCCTGCTGGCCGGGTCGAACGCCACCGGCAACTTCACCAAGATCGTGCAGCGCCTGCCGGTCCGCATCTCGATCGATCCGGGGCAGGAGATGGGCGAATATCTCGCCCCCGGCCTGTCCGTCATCGTCAGGGTGGCGACCGGCGCAAGCTGAGCGGCGGTGGTCCGGCCCCCGCCTCCGGGGTGGGGACCGGCCGTCCCATCGTATGGACGGGTTTCAATGCAGGCCGAACTCGGCCATCAGCCTGCGGCGCATGGCAACGAAGCCCGCCTCGCTGCGGTCGCGGGGGCGGGACAGGACAATCTCGATCATGCGGGGCGGCGTGCCTTTCTCGCGCGGCATGACCAGCACCCGGTCGGCCAGAAAGATCGCCTCTTCCAGGTCATGGGTGACGAGGATCATCGTCACCTGCTGCTCGCGCCAGATCCGGGCCAGCTCGTCCTGCATGGTGATCCGCGTCATGGCGTCCAGCGCCCCCAGGGGCTCGTCCAGCAGCAGGATTTCGGGCTGCACGGCCAGGGCGCGGGCGATGCCGACGCGCTGGGCCATGCCGCCCGAAAGCTGGGCGGGGAAGGCGCCCTCGAACTCGGCCAGTCCGACCAGGCGGATGTTCTGGCGGGCCTGCGCCTCGGCCTCGGCCTTGGGAACGCCGCGCACCTCCAGCCCGAAGGTCACGTTGCCCAGGACCGTCAGCCAGGGCAGCAGGCGCGGTTCCTGGAAGATGATCGCGCGCTCGGTGCCGACCCCATGGACGGGGCGGCCGTCGATCAGGACCTGGCCACCGTCTGGCTGCTCCAGCCCCGCCAGCACCCGCAGCAGGGTGGTCTTGCCGCAGCCCGAGGGACCAACGATGGCGAGGCTTTCGCCCGGATGGATGCTGAGGTCCAGGTCGCGCAGGACGGGCAGCGCCGCACCGTTCAGGGCGAAGGACTTGGAAAGGCCGCGGATCGTGACCGCGCCGCCCGCGATGACCTGATGCGCGCCCATCATCTGGCCGCCACGGTCTGGCCGGGCGCGAAGAGGATGTCCGCAGCCTTCAGCTTGCCGGGTTCCAGCCTGCCCTCGCGTTCCAGCACGTCGATCCAGAACTGCAGATCGCGTTCCGTGGCGCGGCCGCCCTCGCGCACGCCGTAGCCCTTGAAGAACTGGGCGACCTCGGGGTTCTCGCCGCGTTCCTCAAGCACGCGGGCGAAGATGGCGCGGGTCTCCTCGGGGTTGTCGCGGGCATGATCGAGCGCCCGGGCCGAGCCCTCGACAAAGGCGCGGGCCTCGGCGGGATGGGCCTCGACCCAGTCGCGGCGCAGGACGATGAAGCCGCCCGCGATCTCGCCCAGCACGTCCGTGTCGTCGAAGATCGCGCGCAAGCCCCCATGTTCGCGCGCAAGGCCCTCGAAGGTCGTCTGCCAGTAACCGAAGGCCGAGACGTCCACCTGCCCCGAGCGCAGCACCTGTTCCAGCTGCGGCCCCGGCACGGTGACAAGGTTCGCCGCGTCCTGCGGCAGCCCCTTCCCGTGCAGCGCCTCGCGCACGGTGTAGTCGAGATGCGCGCCCAGCGTGTTCACGGCGATGGTCTTGCCGGCAATGTCCTCGATGCCGCGGATGGGGCTGTCCTCCGGCACGTAGAAGATCGACTGCACCTCGTCGTTGATCCCGTTCGAGGGGAAGGCCGCGACGAAGTCGTTGCCGGCCGCGATCGAGTTCAGCACGGCGGCCGTCGCGGCGCTGCCCAGTTCCACGCTGCCGCCGGCAAGGGCGATCAGCGATTCCGGCCCGCCGCTGGCATAGCCCACATTTTCCAGCGTGATGCCGGTGCCCTCGAAATAGCCCAGCTCCTCGGCCAGTTCGTGGGCGGAAAGCCCGCCATGGCTGGCCAGATAGCGGATCGTCACGTCCGCCTGCGCGGCGCCGGCGAAGGCAAGGCCAAGCGCGGTGGTCAGGGCGAGGCTGCGAAGAGAGAAGGTCATGGTCATGTTCCTTGTGAAAGAGGGGGATCAGCGCTGCACCTCGGCCCAGCGGCACAGGCGGCGCTGCAGCAGGACGAGGACGAGGTTTGCGGCAAGGCCGAGCCCGGCCAGCAGGAAGATGGCCGCGAACATCAGCGGGATCTGGAAGTTGTACTGGGCGTTCATCACCTGGAAGCCGACGCCCTTGTTCGCGCCGATCATCTCGGCCGCGATCAGCAGCAGCAGCGCCGTGGTGGCCGAGAGCCGCAGCCCGACGAAGATCGCGGGAACCGAGGCGGGCAGGACCACGCGGCGGAAGACCGTCAGGCGGGTCGCGCCGAAGGTTCGCGCCATCTCGACCAGCTTGCGGTTCACCTGCTTCACCCCGCCAATGGTCGCGAGCAGAATGGGAAACAGCGTGGCCCAGAAGATGACAAAGACCTTGGATGCCTCGCCCAGGCCCAGCAGCAGGATGAACACCGGGTAGAGCGCCAGCGCCGAGGTCTGCCGGAACAGCTGCAGGATCGGGTCCAGCGCCCGTTCCACCGCGGCGATCTGCCCCATGAAGAGGCCGAGCGGGATGCCCAGCGCCACGGCGGCCGCAAAGGCGATCCCCGAGCGTTGCAGGCTGATCGCGATGTCATCCAGCAGCGCGCCCGAGGCGAGGCCTTTCCACAGCGCCGCCGCGATGCTGTCGAGCGGCGGGAAGACCGCCGGGTTCACCCAGCCTTGCGTGGCGGACACTTGCCACAGCAGCACGAAGCCGGCCAGCAGCCCGTAGCGGGAGACGAAGCCCCGTGCGGTGGCCCCCACCCGGCGCCGGATCGCGGCGCCGGGTGAAGACCTGCCCTCAAGAGGAGCGTCGAGCGATTGCAGCGCCATGGCTGTCACTCCGCTGCCTGCACGGCCGCGCGGGCGGCGGCGTGGCGGTTGATCGGATAGGGCAGGCCAAGGTTCTCGCGCAGGGTCCGGCCCTCGTATTCGGTGCGGAAAAGGCCGCGCCGCTGCAGTTCCGGGATCACCAGGTCCACGAAGTCGGTCAGCCCCGTCGGCAGCCAGGGCGGCAGGATGTTGAAGCCGTCCGCACCCTCGTTCTCGAACCACTCCTGCAACGTGTAGGCGATCTGGACGGGCGTGCCCACCACGGTGAAGTGGCCCCTCGCCGAGGCGACCCACTGGTAGAGCTGGCGGATGGTGAAGCCGTTCTCGTCCGCGATCTGCCGGATCAGCGCCTGCCGTGACTGGTTGCCCTCGGTAGGCTCCAGTTCCGGCAGCGGCCCGTCGAGGTCATGGCCCGTCAGGTCCAGCGAGCCGCCGGTCAGGCCCCTGATCAGCGCGATGCCGTCTTCCTCAAGGATCAGGCTGGTGAGACGGTCGTATTTCTTTTGCGCCTCGGCCTCGGTCCGGCCCACGAAGGGCGAGACGCCGGGCATGATGAGGATATGGCCCGGATCGCGCCCCAGACCGCGCGCGCGGGCCTTGATGTCGCGATAGAACTCCTGCGCGGTGTCCAGCCGCTGGTGGGCGGTGAAGATCACCTCGGCAGTGGCGGCGGCCAGGCCGCGCCCATCCTCGGACTGGCCCGCCTGCACGATCACCGGATGGCCCTGCGGGCTGCGGCTGACGTTCAGCGGGCCGCGGACCTTGAAATGCTCGCCCGCGTGATCGGTATGATGGACGCGGGAGGTGTCGTAGAAGACGCCCGTCTCCTTGTCGCGGATGAAGACGTCATCCTCGAAGCTGTCCCACAGCTTCTTCACGACCTCGACATGTTCCACCGCGCGCTTGTAGCGGTCGGCGTTCGGCAGCTGCCGGTCGAGGTTGAAGTTCTGCGCGGCGGCCTCGGTCGCGGTGGTGACCACGTTCCAGCCCGCGCGCCCGCCCGAGATCAGGTCCAGCGAGGCGAACTTGCGCGCGGTGTTGTAGGGCTCCTCGTAGGTGGTCGAGGCGGTGGCGATGAAGCCGATGTTGCTCGTCAGCGGGGCCAGCGCGGAAAACAGGGTCACCGGCTCGAAGCCCGCGACCTTGGCGTTTCCGCCCTCGGTGCCGCCGCCGAAGGCCACGGCGAGTCCGTCGGCCAGGAAATAGGCGTCGAAAAGGCCGCGCTCGGCCTCGCGCGCCAGATCGGCGTGGAAGGCGAGGCTGGTCGCGCCGTCGGCGGGCTGGTCGGGGTGGCGCCAGGCGGCGATATGCTGGCCGCTTCCGGGAAGAAAGGCGCCAAGGCGGATCTTGCGGGTCATGTCGGAGGTCCTTTCAGGGTGAGAGGGGCCGCCCCGCCGGAAAGGCGGGTTCATGCGGGCTGGTCGGGTGGCAGGGTTCAGGCGGCGGAGATGGCCGCAGCCTGGGTCTGGGAAAGCCAGGGCGCGAACTGCTCGACCGCCCGGTCGAGGCGGGCCAGCAAGGCGTCAGAGGCGGGCTGGCCGTCCCGGAAGTCGGCGCCTCCGGCATAGACGCCCGTCGGCAGGCTCGCCGCCTCGAAGAAGCCGAAAAGCGGGCGCAGCTGATGTTCGATCACCAGTGCGTGCCGGTCGCCGCCGCCGGTCGCGGTCAGCAGCACCGGCTTGCCGGCCAGCGCCCCAGGGTCGAGCAGGTCGATCACGTGCTTGAAGAGGCCCGTGAAGCTGCCCTTGTAGACGGGCGTTCCCACCACCAGCGCATCCGCTGTGAGCATCGCGTCCAGGATTGCGCGGGGCAGGGCGTCCAGCTGGTCGGCGCTCTGCGCCTGTCCCAGCGAGGGCTGCAGGTCCGCGATCCCATAGCTTGCGGCGGCGCAGCCGAAGCGGCGCGCGGCACGCGACACCGCCAGATCGACCAGAGCCCGGGTCCGCGAAGGGCTGCTGAAGCTGCCCGAGAAGCCAACGATGCGAGGGGGCATTTCGCTCTCCTGAATAACGACTCGTCTTGTAGATGATTGTGGAGCCGGAAGCTGCCGGGAGCCATTCCAAAGATCGGGCCGGATGCAGAAGCCGCCTGTCGCGGTGCAGGCGCGTCGGGGAATGGTGTTCTCTGAGGCAGGCCGCGGAAATGCCAGAGAATTGGGCGTTTGTCTCTGGCTGGGCAGAGAGCGGGAAAATTCCTTCCCTCATCAAGGGAAAATTTGGAAACCAAATCTCTATTAAGTTGATAGATATATATGGATGTACTCGGCAGGAGGACCCGATGCTCGCCGCACAGCATGCCGGAAAGGCAGCCCGGCCGAGTCGGACCGGCACTCCTGCCCTGTTCCTGTCCCATCCGGAAAGGAGAGGCCCATGACGTTCTTCACGCATAATGCCAGCCGACCCGCCGAGCCCCCGCAGGCCGGCGCGCGCCATGTCGTGGTCGTCGGCGGCGGCGCCAGCGGCGTGCTGATGGCGATCCATCTTCTCGAGCGCAGGGAGGCCGATTTCCGCGTCACGATCCTGGAAGGCCGCAACATGCTGGGCTGCGGCATCGCCTATTCCACACAGGACCCCGGCCATCTGCTGAACACCCGCGTCAGCAACATGAGCGCCTTCGCCCGCGACCCCGATCATTTCCGCCGCTGGCTGGCGGCGCGGCCGGGGCTGCCCTCGGACGAGCTGTGCTTCGTCGGCCGCGCGACCTACGGCGCCTATCTGTCGGACCTGCTGCATTCCTGGCAGTCGGGACCGGGCAGGGGGCGGCTGTCCTGCATCCGCCAGACCTGCACCGGGCTGCGCCGCAAGGGCGGTGGCTTCGTTCTGGAGCTTGAAAGCGGAACAAGCCTGCTGGCCGATCAGGTGATCCTGGCAACGGGGCACAGCCGCCTGGACGGCGATCCCTCGGGGCTGCTGACGGGGGCATGGGACGCGACCCCCGAGACGGACCCGGACGGACGGGTGCTGATCATCGGCACGGGGCTTTCCATGATCGACCAGGTGCTGTCGCTGCTGGCGCAGGGCCACCGGGGCGAGATCGTGGCCCTGTCGCGGCGCGGGCTGCTGCCGCGCGAACATGGCCCGGCCGTGCCCCTGGTCCTGTCGGTCGCCGACGTGCCGCTGGGCGCGCCGGTCAGCGCCCTGTTCCGCTGGGCCCGCCAACTGGCGCGGCAGGCCGAGGCGCAGGGCGGCAGCTGGCGCGACGCGATTGACGCGATCCGCCCCCATGTGCGGCGGTTGTGGACAGGCCTGTCCACCCGGGAACGGGCGCGCTTCCTGCGCCATGCGGTCGCCTGGTGGGACGTCCACCGCCACCGCATGCCCCCGGCCTCGGCCGAGCGCATCGGCAAGGCCATGGCGCGCGGGCAGCTTCGGGTGATGCGGGGCGCCTTTCTGTCAGCCCGCCCCGGCAAGGACAGCGTGATCGCCGAACTGCGCCTGCCCGGCGAAGGCGGCTGCATCCAGCTCACCGCCGCGCGCGTCATCGACTGCCGCGGCATCCGGCGCGACCTGCGGCAGCATGGCTCGCCGGTGGTGCGCGACATGCTGGCCAAGGGGCAGGCGCGGCTCGACCCCCTGCAGATCGGGCTGGACGTGGAGCCGGACTGCACCCTGCGGGACGCGGCGGGCGAGCGGATCGAGGGGCTGTTCGCCATCGGCCCCGTGTCGCGCGCGGCCTTCTGGGAAATCACCGCCATTCCCGACATCCGCGAACAGGTCGCGACGCTTGCGGCCGCCATGGGTCGGGCCTGCTGCGTGCGCGAGGTGGGCTGACGGGCGGCCCTCAGTAGCCGATGGCGGCGCCTGCGGTCGCGCGGCTGTCGATGGCGCCGTAATAGCCGGTTCCGTCGCCTTCCTCGATGTCGGCCAAGTCCTTGCCGCCCACGAGGATGCCCGCCGCCTCGCCCCAGATCGTCCAGTTGGGATCGATGCCGACGGTGTAGCCCATGCCGGTCAGCAGGCGCAGGGTGTCGGGCGACAACGCGCGGGGCTCCATGAAGACCCGGTCGGGCAGCCACTGGTGATGGATGCGGGGGGCGTCGATGGCCTCCTGCAGGTTCATGCCGTGATCGACCACGTTCATGATCGCCTGCAGCGTGATGGTGATGATGCGCGCCCCGCCCGGGCTGCCGATCACCATGAAGGGCTCGCCGTCCTTGGACACGATGGTCGGGCTCATCGAGGACAAGGGCGACTTGCGCGGCTCGATGGCATTGGCCTCGCCCTGCACCAGCCCGTAAAGGTTCGGGACGCCCGGCTTGACCGTGAAGTCGTCCATCTCGTTGTTCAGCAGGATGCCGGTCCCTTCCGCGACCTTGGCGGTCCCGAAGGACCCGTTTAGCGTATAGGTGACGGCGACGGCGTTCCCGTCCTTGTCGATGATCGAATAATGCGTCGTTTCCGGCGACTCGGGAGCGACATTGACCTTGAGGTCTGCGCTGACACCCGCACGATAGGCATCGATGCGCGACCGGATCTCGTCGGCATAGGCCTTGCTGGTCAGCTTCTCGACCGGATTGTCCACGAAGTCGGGATCGCCCAGGGCGGTGTTGCGGTCCACATAGGCGTGGCGCATGGCCTCGACCATCAGCCGCGTCGTTTCCGCCGAGCCGTAGCCCAGGTACGAGATTGGATAGCCTTCCAGCACGTTCAGGATCTCGCAGATGATCAGCCCGCCCGACGAGGGCGGCGGCGACGAGGCGATGTCATAGCCGCGATAGCTGCAGGTCACCGGCTCCATCTCGCGGACCTGGTACTGCTCGAAATCCGCTTTCGCCAGGATGCCGCCGTTGGCCTGGCTGGCCTGCACGATCAGGTCGGCGATCCCGCCCTTGTAGAAGGCGTCGGCGCCGCCTTCGGAAATCTGCGTCAGCGATTTCGCAAGGTCCGCCTGCACCAGCCGGTCGCCCATGGCATAGGGCTGGCCGTCCTTGAGGAAGATCTTCGCGGCCGCCGGGTCCTGGGCCAGCCGCTTGTTGCCCCTCGCCAGCGAAGCGATGTCGCCCTGTTCCAGAACGAAGCCCTCGGAGGCCAGCCGGATCGCGGGGGCCAGCAGCTCCTCGCGCGGCCTGGTGCCGTATGTCTCGCGCGCCATCTCGAAGCCCGCGACCGAGCCGGGGGTGCCGACGGCAAGATAGCCGTCGGTGCTGGCGCCCGGGATGGGGTCGCCTTGCGCGTCCAGATACATCGTCTTCGTCGCGGCCAGCGGCGCGCGCTCGCGGAAGTCGAGGAAGGTGGTGGTTCCGTCGGCCATGCGGATCGTCATGAAGCCGCCGCCGCCCAGGTTGCCCGCGGTCGGATAAACCACGGCCAGCGCATAGCCCACCGCCACGGCCGCATCGACGGCATTGCCGCCGGCCTTCAGCACGTCCACCCCAACCTGGGACGCGAGGTGCTGGGCGGTCACGACCATCCCGTTCTGCCCTTCCACCGGCGCAGGCGAGGCCGCGAAAGCCGGTGCCGTCCCGACCCACAGCGCTACCACGAAGGACAACCGCGTCAATGTCGGGTGATGCATGAGAACCCCTCGCCTGAGTCCGGAGACTGCCTGAACCGAATGCCGCATCGAGGATGCGCCCGTTCGGCCTGTGCGTCCAGCCGCGATTCGCCTCGTGAAGGGCCGCCCTGGACCGGAACGGTTCCGGTGCGGCCGCGTTGCGGATGCATTCCTCTGACCGCCCTTCTGCGGCATAGGGGGCCTCCGCCGCTGCGCAGGCGCCTTGGCCCGCGCCGACCGCGCCTTCATGCACTCACCGAAAGGATCTCCCGAATGACCATCCTTGCCTATGGCGCCCCTGCCGCCGACCGCCCGCTGGAGGAAATGGCGATCACCCGGCGCCAGCCCGGCCCCCATGACGTGCAGATCGAGATCGTCTTCTGCGGCATCTGCCATTCGGACCTGCACCAGGTCCGCAGCGAATGGGCGGGCACGATCTATCCCTGCGTGCCGGGCCACGAGATCGTGGGCCGCGTCGCCGCCGTGGGCGGCCACGTGACCTCGCACAAGGTCGGCGACCTGGTCGGCGTGGGCTGCATCGTGGACAGCTGCCAGCATTGCCCCGACTGCGAGGAAGGGCTGGAGAACTACTGCGACGGGATGATCGGCACCTACAACTCGCCCACCCCCGACGCGCCCGGCCACACGCTGGGCGGCTACTCGCAGCAAATCGTCGTGCATGAGCGCTATGTGCTGAAGATCACCCACCCTGAGGAGCAACTGGCCGCCGTCGCCCCGCTGCTCTGCGCGGGGATCACGACATACTCGCCGCTGCGCTACTGGGGGACGGGCCCGGGCAAGAAGGTCGGCGTCGTGGGGATCGGCGGCCTCGGTCACATGGGGCTGAAGCTGGCGCATGCCATGGGCGCGCATGTGGTGGCCTTTACCACTTCGCCCGACAAGATCGAGGATGCGAAGGCCCTTGGCGCGGACGAGGTGGTCGTCTCGCGCAACGCAGACGAGATGGCGGCCCATGCGCAAAGCTTCGACTTCATCCTGAACACGGTGGCCGCGCCGCACGACCTCGACGCATTCCTGGTGCTGCTCAAGCGCGACGGCACCATGGCGCTGGTGGGCGCGCCCGCGACGCCCCATCCCTCGCCCAACGTGTTCAACCTGATCATGAAGCGCCGCAGCCTCGCGGGCTCGATGATCGGCGGCATCCCGGAAACGCAGGAGATGCTGGATTTCTGCGCCGAGCACGGCATCACCGCCGACATCGAGATGATCCGCGCCGACGAGATCGAGCCCGCCTACGAGCGGATGCTGGCGGGCGACGTGAAATACCGCTTCGTCATGGACATCGCCACGATGGGCGCCTGATCCCCCTGCGCGGGCGGCGTCATTTTCGCCCGCGCAACCCGCCCGAAGGGCCGTCAGCCCTGTCCGTGCACCCAGATCCCCACCAGGGCGGTCGCCGCCACCGCCGCCAGGAACAGGTTCACCGAGATCAGCACCCATCCGGGCAGCTTCCGGATGTCGGGCGCCAGAAGGTCGGCCTGGAAGATCTGGCGCCAGACTCCGGCGATGAAGCAGAAGATGGCGAACAGGATCAGGACCGAGGCCTGGGCCATGATCATCCAGCCGGGAATCAGCCCTTCCAGCAGGGCGCGCGCGCCGATGCCGCTGGCAAGGCCGACAAGGCCTGTGCGCACCCAGGCCGCATAGGTCCGCTCGGCGGCGAAGACGGTGCGGTCGCCCGCGAGTTCGGTGCGCCGCTCGGCGCTGTCCTTTGTGACGACAGCGGCCTTGGCCGTCACCTGCGCCGCCTTGGCCGAGGTTTCCGCCGCCGCCGAGGTGCGGGAGGCCGCCTGCGTCGTCTGCTGCGCGGCGGCGCTGGTGTCCTCGGCCGCGCTTGCGGCGCTTTCCGCGGCATCCTGCGTCTGCCGGGCCGTCCGGGTCACGGCCTCGGCCGCGTTCTCGACCTTGCGCTCGTCCATGTGCTCCTCGGTGCAGGTCAACCGAAGGCCAGTCTAATACCCCTTCGGGTGGTCTGTCGCTTGCGAATCGCGCCGCCACGGCATGCGCTTGGGCGCCTGCCCGATTCGGGGCATGTTCCCTTGGCTGTCTGCCTTGCGGACCCACGGAATCATGCCCCGGGACATCCTGCGAAGCCATGAAACCCGCGCTGTTCTGGCCTGCCGCGGAGGGGCCTTTTTTGCGGTAAAGAAAGGGGAAAGAGACCATGATAGTTTATGCGAATGGCCCCATATCCTTTTAGACAGATTGCGGGTCAGGGCGTAGAATGGTTCATGGCGATCAAGAAGATCGTCTTGAACATGTCACCTGTTTCTTGTGTCTGCCTGTTTTTTGTCTGGTGACGCGGCAACAAGACCACCCGCGCAGCCCTGCTGCGCGGGTTCTTTCATGTGTCCACTTAACCTTCTTTCCGTGTTATTCAGGGAAGGGAGGATCAGGGCATGGGACGCACATCCACCACGGCGGAGCCGCAGAAGCGTGAC
>NZ_FNGE01000079.1 GCF_900102885.1 Paracoccus chinensis
CCCCGGGCGCGCATCCTGGAGATGACCGAGCGGCCGGCGCTGGCCCGGGCCTTGTGGTGGTGCTCGCTGGTGGACGAGGCGACGCTGCGCGAGTGGCTGGTCAACATCGGCGCACGATCCGCCGAGCAACGCGTCGCTCACCTGCTGTGCGAGCTCCTGCTGCGTTTGGAGGCTGTGGGGCTCACGAGCAACGGCTCCTACGATCTGCCCCTCACGCAGGTCGAGATTGCCGACACCATGGGATTGTCCCACATCCACGTGAACCGGGTGCTCCAGCGCCTGCGCGCCGAGGAGCTCATCACGCTGAAGAACGGAGCGCTGGTGATCCTGGACGTCCCGCGGCTGAAGGCGTTCAGCGGCTTCAACCCCAACTACCTGCACCTGGCCGAGCACAAAGGCAGCAAGGAGCCGAGGCGCTAGAGCGCGCGCCTAGCCATCGGATGAACCGGACGCAGGCCCAGGGTCCGCGTCAGGCTGCGAGAGCCTTTCCTCGGCGGAGAAGTGGAGCACGAACAGCACCTGGGCCTGCTCGTCCTCGACCTCGAGGCGCCACTCGGTCCCGTTCCAGAACCGCCCGCCCATGTCGCGCAGCACCTCGCCGCACAGGCAGATCGCCTCCGCCTGCGCCACGTAGATGTTGGGCAGCTCGATGCCCTCCTCGTCGCGTATCTCGCGGCCGTCAATGACGTGGAAGAAGTAGCGTGGCATGAGCGTGCTCCGGCTCGGAGGCGGGAGCACACGCTGTCTCTCGGCCGGCAACGCCCCTAATCGCGGCTGCCGATGTTCGCAATATAAGCGTGATGCCTTTGGATAACGAGGCGACACGGGGTGCAATCTTCACCCGTCGTTAACCTGGGTTAACCTGAGCCTCAAAACCGGGTTTACAGATTGTTCTCCAATGGCAGGTTTAGGAGGACTCCATGACAGCCTTGCAGGCTCGGTGGGTGGTCACCGACATCCCTGCTTCGGGGACGCTGGCTGTTCGGCCTCATGCCTCGGCCGTGGCCAGCGTACAGCGGAACAGGATTCTTGTCCTCGAGCGCCAGCGCGTCGTTGCGATCGACATTGCACAAGCGTTTGAAGCAGCCGGAGCCCAAGTGGTCGGGATCGCGTCGGACGTGGAGACCGCCCTTGCTCTGATCGCCCGTTGCGGCTCTCTCG
>NZ_FNGE01000054.1 GCF_900102885.1 Paracoccus chinensis
GCCTTCGTCGGCGACGGGGTGAACGACGCCGCCGCGCTGGCCCGCGCCGACGTGGGCATCGCCATGGGCGCGGCGGGATCCGAGGTGGCGCTGCAGGCCGCCGACGTGGCGCTGTTGTCCGAGGACCTGGAACGGCTGGCTCATGCCCACCGCCTGTCCCGCCGCACCGCCCGGATCATCCGCCAGAACCTCGCCTTCGCCCTGGGCGCCATGGTCCTGCTGGTCACCGGCGGGCTGTTCTTCGACCTGCCGCTGCCGCTGGCCGTCGTCGGCCACGAAGGCGGCACCGTGCTGGTGGTGCTCAACGGGCTGCGCCTGCTCTCGGACCCGATCCGGCAGGCAGCACAGGAAAGAGGCGCAGGGGGCTTGGTTTCAGCCGAGACGGCACAGGGAGGCTGGCGAGCAAGCGCCTCTTCGAATACCTCGGTCGTTTCGCCGAAAGGCTAGCAACCGTGACGATGCTCAGCGCTGATGTCGCTAGGGAGTGCCATTTTTCATCGCGACGATGATCCTGGAGGGTGCGGGCAGATCCTGAATGATCTCGACTTGGCGCGTATGGCCTGCCGGCGGGTTCGGGAGCCTGAACCGGCGGCCACGCGGCAGACAGAAGCCATCGAGCCAGTCGCGGAAGACATCTATCCCGACTAGTGTCGCCGCTGCTATCAGGTCACTCTCTCGTCCTTCTTTACGCTCCCGGAGAACGGGTTGCCGCCAACTGTCCCAGACGGTGAAGAAAGGTGGGATCAGCCAGCTAGAGAGCGTGGTCATGCACAAGGTGTTTGGCGCTGTACTCCACCTCCGTCACCGATCTGAGCCATGACCAGTGATGGGGCATCTGTAGCAGGGTCGAGATACCTAGTCCGACAAAGCCGGAACGTGATCTCATCGGCCACGGCTGACGCGTTGCGGGCAGACAGGCTGGCTGAACCTTCCCCACTTCTCAGCAGACCGTCGCAGTTTTCCTGCCAGCCCATTCGGGGGCTCGCAAGACCTCGTCGCTGCGGGATGCTGCGATCCATTCCTCGTTGGTCGGCTCGACCCCCACGGTGATCCGGCTTGCGGGCGAGGAGATCACCGGGGCGTTGTCCAAGTTCGCCTGCGGGTCCAGCGCCACGCCCAGAAAGCCCAGCCCCTCGCAGATCCGCGCCCGGATCGTGGCGTTGTGCTCGCCAATGCCGGCGGTGAAGATCAGCAGGTCCAGCCCTCCGAGAGCAGCCATCACCGACCCGATCTCGCGCACCGCCCGGCGGACGTAAAGCGCAAGCGCGTCTCTGGCAGTTTCCTGTTCCGCCTCCAGCTTGAGAAGCTCACGGGGATCCGAGGAGATGCCCGACACCCCCCGCAGGCCCGAGTCGTGGTAAAGAAGCTGGCCCAGTTCCTCGGGCGAAAGCTTCTCGGTCTGCATCAGGTACAGCAGCGCGCCGGGGTCGATGCTGCCGCTGCGGCTGCCCATCATCAGCCCCTCCAGCGCCGAAAAGCCCATCGTGGTCGCCACGCTTTCCAGCCCGATCATGCCGCACAGGCTGGCGCCGCTGCCCAGATGGGCGACGATCACCCGGCCCCGCGCCAGTTCGCCGTGGCGCTCAGGCAACGCGATCGACTGGTATTCATAGGACAGGCCGTGAAAGCCGTAGCGGCGCACGCCGCGCTCCCAGAAGGCGCGGGGCAGCGGCAGCATCTGCTCGACCGCCGGGACGGTATGGTGGAAGGCGGTGTCGAAGCAGGCCACCTGCGGCACGCCCGGACGCTGCACAAGCAGTTGCTCGACCGCTTCCAGCGCAAAGGGCTGGTGCAAGGGGGCAAGCGGGATATAGCCGCGCAGGTCGGCCAGGACCTCGGCATCGAGGCGCACGGGCTCGAAATAGCGCGCGCCGCCGTGGACGATCCGGTGCCCGATCGCGCCGATGGCGCGGGTGCCGCGGCGCTGGTCGATGCGGGCGCCGATATGGGCGAGCGCGGCAGTATAGGGCGCGGCCGGGTCCAGCACGACCGGCGCGGGGGGGACGCCCGTCTCGCCGAAGGTCGGCGCGGGCCCGGTGATCCCGTCCACCTTGCCGTTCCACAGCGGCCTGCGGGCCACGGGCTGCCGCCGCTCGAAGAGCGCGAACTTGATGCTGGACGAGCCGCAGTTGAGGACAAGGATCAGGTCATCCGCGCCGCTCATGGCGGGCTGCTCCGGTAGCGATGCGCCAGCATCACCGCCAGCGCGCAGGACGCGAGCCGGGTGTCGCGGGCATCGGCGCGGCTGGTCAGCACGATGGGGACCTTTGCCCCCAGCGCGATGCCGGCGGTGTCTGCCCCGCCGAGATATTCGAGTTGCTTGGCCAGCATGTTGCCGCTTTCCAGATCGGGCACGACAAGGATGTCCGCCCGCCCCGCCACCGGCGAGACGATGCCCTTGACTTGCGCGGCCGCCGCCGAGACGGCGTTGTCGAAGGCCAGCGGCCCGTCGAGCACCGCGCCCGCGATCTGACCGCGGTCGGCCATCTTGCACAGCGCCGCCGCATCCAGCGTGGCGGGCATGTTGGGCGAGATCGTTTCGACCGCGGCGAGGATCGCCACCCGCGGCGTCTCGACCCCCATCGCGTGGGCCAGGTCGACCGCGTTGCGAACAATGTCGGCCTTTTCCGCCAGCGTGGGCGCGATGTTCACCGCCGCGTCGGTGATGATGAAGGGGCGCGGATAGGCCGGCGTCTGCATCACGAAGCAATGCGTGACCCGGCGCTTGGTTCGGAGCCCGGCCTTGGCCGCGATCACGGCGCCCATCAGCTCGTCGGTATGCAGGCTGCCCTTGACCAGAACCTCGACCTGGCCGGCGGCGGCAAGCTCGACCGCCCGCTCGGCCGCGGCATGGCTGTGAGGGACGTCTTCGATGGCGATGCCGGACAGGTCCAGCCCAGCCTTGGCCGCGACGCCTTCAAGGCGCGCGCGCGGGGCCACCAGCAGCGGGACGATCAGCCCCGCGTCGCGCGCGTCAATCACCGCCGACAGGCTGAGCGCGTCGCAGGGATGC
>NZ_FNGE01000041.1 GCF_900102885.1 Paracoccus chinensis
TCGGTGGCGACACCCTTTTCCTTCAGTCGGATCGCTTCCTCGACCGCGATCTCGTCAAAAGGGTTCATCGACATCTTCACGTTCGACAGGTCCACCCCCGACCCGTCCGCACGCACCCGCGCCTTCACGTTGTAGTCAATCACACGCTTGACCGGCACAAGAAGCTTCATCAGCCCTCTCCCTTTCGCATAAGCGTCACCCGTTGCTGCAGTTGCATAACAATCACCGCCGCGATTTAAAGGCCAAATATCGGCAGGAAGGACTGGCTCGCAGCGTCAAGTGCCCGAGTCGTCACCGCGCGAGGCGCCGGGCACCCACAGCAGGTCCCCGCCCGCATCGGCATTCGCCACGCGCGCGGCCACGAACAGCCAGTCGGACAGGCGGTTGAGATAGCGCACCGCCACCGGGTTGACGTCGCCGCCCTGGGCAAGTTCGGTCGCGCGGCGCTCGGCCCGGCGCGCGACGGTCCGGCACAGGTGCAGATGTGCGGCCAGGGCCGACCCGCCCGGCAGGATGAAGCTGCGCAGCGCCGAAAGCGGCCCGTTCATCTCGTCGATCTCGGCTTCCAGCCGCCCGACCTGCTGCTGCACCGCCCGCAGCACCGGATAGGGCGCCTCGGCGTCGCGGTCCATGTTCGGGCGCGCAAGGTCTGCGCCAAGGTCGAAGAGCTCGTTCTGGATGACCGCCAGCCGTTCGGCCATCGGGCCTTCCGCATGCAGCCGCGCAAGGCCCAGCGTGGCGTTCAGCTCGTCCACCGTACCATAGGCCTCGACCCGGGGGTCATGCTTGGCCACGCGCGAGCCATCCGACAGGCCCGTGTCGCCCTTGTCGCCGGTGCGGGTGTAGATGCGGTTCAGGACGACCATCAGTGGCCCCTCAGCATGACGTAGATCAGGATCAGTGCCACCGCGATCGCCTGGGCGATGATGCGCCAGCGCATCATGCGGTTGCCGTGATGGCGGTTGAACTCGCCGCCCCGGGCGAAGCCGCCGATGCCGACCGCCAGGATCACGGTGACCGCAAGGACGGCCAGTGCCGCGACGATGAAAAGGGATTGGTCGCGCATGAACGGCCGCCTTTCGCAGGTGCCCAGACTAGCTGCGCCGCGCGAACCAGTCCAGAGCGGCCGTGGGCAGCAGCCTGCGCCCTGCAGCCGCGATCTGGGTGGGACGCGTCACGCGATAGCGGGCGCGCGGGGTCCGGGCTTCCAGCGCGGCCCGGATCACCGCGCTGGTGGCCGAGGGCGACAGTTCGAACCGGTCAGGCCCCGAGGGCTGGTAGAGGCGCTTCAGCAGGCTCGCCCGGTATTGTTCGACCCGAGGACTGCGTTCCCAGTCGACCCAGCGTTCGAAATGGGGGATCGAGTTGGCGCGGATGCGGCTGGTGATGGGGCCGGGCTCGACCAGGATCACCCGGATGGGGGTGTCCGACATCTCGATCCGCAGCACGTCGGTCAGCCCTTCCAGCGCGAACTTGCTGGCGACATAGGCGCCGCGCCAGGGGATGCCGACGAGGCCGAGGACCGAGCTGACATTGACGATGCGGCCCGCGCCCCGTTCGCGGAAATGCGGGATCAGGCGGCGCGTGAGGTCGTGGGTGCCGAACAGGTTGACCTCGAAGATCGACCGCAGGCCGCCGCGCGGCAGGTCCTCGACCGCGCCCGGCAGGGCGAAGGCCGCGTTGTTGACCAGCGCGTCGAGGGGGCCATGCGCCAGGGCGGCCTCGGCGCAGGCGGCGACGCTGGCCTCGTCGCCGAGATCGAGGGGCAGGGCGACCATGCCTTCGTCGCGGCGGGCCTGCAGGTCCTCGGGCCGCCGGCAGGTGGCGATCACGGTCCAGCCCGCGCGGCCCATGTGGCGCGCGGCGTCCAGCCCGATGCCGGACGAGCAGCCGGTGATGAGGACCGTGGGCAAGCGGATCAGCCCGGGAAGTCGTCGGACAGGCTGTCTGCGGGGATGAAGCCCACCTCGTTCACCAGCGGGTCGCGGACCTGGGCGAAACTGCCCCCGTCCGCATGGATCAGTTCGACCACCGCGCCATAGGGAAGGATGCGCAGCACGCCCGCGCCCGGTTCGGGCGCCGTCTTCAGGGGCTGGTGATGGCGGCTGACATACTGCCGACGCGGTTCTTCGATCTCTTCGGCCCCGGATGCCAGCGCCCCCATCATCCCCATGGCGCGGACCTGGTGGCTTGCGGGCACCTGCTCGCTGCTGGTGCCGAACAGGGCAAGCAGCAGGAAGGTCGAGGTCAGGACAATGGCGATCAGGCGGAACATGGCAGTCGTATGGCTAAGTTCATGTCCGGATGAAACCGCTATCGCGGCCGAGGCGTTCCCTGCGCCTGACGCAAATCCGTCATGTCCGTTCATCCTGTGGCACGCAGGGCACGCACGGCAGGGCACTGGAAACCGGCCGGGCTCAGGCGTAGGTGGACGCCATGAAGAAGAAAGCCGACGCCTCCGACGCCCCCAGGCCCGACAAGGATCCCGCGCGCTCGACCGTTTCCGAGCCGCTGAGCCGGGCCATTGGCGAGCGTTACCTGACCTATGCGCTGTCCACGATCATGCACCGCGCGCTGCCGGACGCCCGCGACGGGCTGAAGCCGGTCCACCGCCGCATCCTTTACGCGATGCGCGAGCTGCGCCTGTCGCCGACCGGCGCCTTCCGCAAGTCCGCGAAGATCTCGGGCGACGTGATGGGGAACTATCACCCGCATGGCGACAGCGCGATCTATGACGCGATGGCGCGTTTGGCCCAGCCCTTCGTGATGCGCTATCCGCTGGTGGACGGGCAGGGGAACTTCGGGTCGATCGACGGCGACAGCCCCGCTGCCAGCCGCTATACGGAGGCCCGCCTGACACTGGCCGCCGAGGCGCTGATGGAGGGTCTGGCCGAGGACGCGGTGGACTATCGTCCCAACTACGACGGCACGCTGGAAGAGCCGGTCGTGCTGCCGGCGGCCTTCCCGAACCTTCTGTGCAACGGCGCGAGCGGCATCGCCGTGGGGATGGCGACCAACATCCCGCCCCATAACCTGCACGAGGTGGTGGACGCCTGCCTGCACCTGATCAAGTCGCCGGATGCCCGGGACGAGACGCTGATGGCGATCATGCCGGGACCGGACTTCCCGACGGGCGGCGTGCTGGTCGAGGATGCGGCGACCCTGCGCGAGGCCTATCGCACCGGGCGCGGTTCCCTGCGCCTGCGCGCCCGCTGGGCGGTCGAGGACCTCGGCCGGGGAACTTGGCAGATCGTCGTGACCGAGATCCCCTACATGGTCCAGAAGTCCAAGCTGATCGAGCGGCTGGCCGAACTGGTCCTGAACAAGAAGATCCCGATCCTGGCCGACGTGCGCGACGAATCGGCCGAGGACATCCGCATCGTGCTGGAACCCCGCGCCCGCACCATCGATCCCGCGCAGATGATGGCCGCGCTGTTCAAGGTCAGCGACCTCGAGGTGCGTTTCGGCCTGAACATGAACGTGCTGATCGACGGGCGCGTGCCCAAGGTCTGCTCGCTCAAGGAGGTGCTGCGCGCCTTCCTCGACCACCGGCGCGAGGTGCTGCTGCGCCGATCCGCCCACCGGCTGGAGAAGATCGCCGCGCGCCTCGAGCTTCTGGACGGCTATATCGTGGCCTACCTGAACCTCGACCGGGTGATCGAGATCATCCGCCACGAGGACGACCCCAAGGCGGTGATGATGGCCGAGTTCGGCCTGTCCGAGGCGCAGGTCGAGGCTATCCTGAACATGCGCCTGCGCGCCCTGCGCCGGCTGGAAGAGATCGAGCTGCGGGCCGAGCGCGACCGTCTGGCCGCCGAACGCGAGGGGCTGCTGGCGCTGGTGGCCGATCCCGCCCGGCAATGGATGAAGATCGCCGAGCAACTGCGCGAAGTGCGCGGCTTGTTCGGCAAGTCCAACCCGGCGGGCGTGCGGCGGACCGAGATCACGGCCTCCGAGGACGTGCAGCCGCTCGACATGGACGCCATGATCGAGCGCGAGCCGGTCACGGTGATCCTGTCGCGCATGGGCTGGATCCGGGCGATCAAGGGCCACCAGCCACTGGACGCCGAGGTCAAGTTCCGCGACGGCGACGGGCCGTTCCTTGCACTGCACGCCGAGACGACCGACAAGCTGATGGTCTTCGGCGCAAACGGCCGCTTCTACACGCTGCCGGCCAACAACCTGCCCGGCGGGCGGGGCCTGGGCGAGCCGCTGCGGCTGATGATCGACCTGCCGAACGACGCGGCCGTGCTGGACATGTTCCCGTGGCGCGAGGACCAGCAGTTCCTTGTCGCCTCGAAGGCCGGGGACGGCTTTATCGTGAATGCGCCGGACGTCCTCGCCCAGACCCGTGCAGGCAAGCAGGTGCTGAACGGCGACGCGCTTCTGGTCCGCCGGATCGAGGGCGACCACCTCGCCTGCGTGGGCGAGAACCGCAAGCTGCTGGTCTTCCCGCTGTCCGAACTGCCCGAGATGGCGCGCGGCAAGGGCGTGCGGCTGCAGAAGTTCAAGGACGGCGGGCTTGCGGATGCGAAATGCATCACCCGGTCGGTGGGCCTGTCCTGGCTGGACCCGGCGGGCCGGACGCGGACGGAGCCCGACCTGACCGAATGGCTGGCCAAGCGCGGCACGACGGGCCGGATGGCGCCGCGAGGCTTCCCCCGCGACAACCGCTTCAACTGAACCGGCCCCCATGAAGGAACCGCCCGAGGACCCCTCGGGCGGTTCGGTGTTTCCGGGAGTTGAGCGGTCAGGAATACAGGTTCTGCACGCCCACCTGGTCGTGGATCTGGTTGGCGGCCGCGCGGTCGATGCCCAGCGCCTCGGCCAGGTCGTGCAGATAGGCGGCCTCCTGCTCGCTGTCGAAGTCGATCGCCATCAGTGACATCAGATAGACCTGCGATTCCAGACCCTTGGGCACCTCTCGCGCCAGCCCCTGCGGGTCGACCGGCGCAGCCATCTGGTCGCGGATAAAGGCGCGATCGTCCTCGTCGAGGTCGCCCAGCTGGCCCAGCAGGCGCTCGCGCTCGGCCTCGTCGATGCGGCCGTCAGCCTTGGCGGCCTGGATCATGGCGCGCAGCATCAGGCCCGCGACGGCGTTCTGCTCGGGCGTGGGGGCGACCTCGGGCTCGTCCTGACGGGCGACCGCGTCGTTGAAGACCTCGCCGAAGCTCGCGTCGTTCGAAGGCTGCGCCCCGCGCTGGGCCGGGCCATTCAGGAGCCCGCCGAGAAGGCCGCCGAGGCCCCCTGCCGCCGCGCCGCCGGCCAGTCCACCCAGCAGGCCGCCGCCCTGGCCATAACCGCCGGCCGAGCCGCGGCCCGTATTGCGGGTCAGGCTGTCCAGGATGCCGCCGAGGCCCCCTGAGGCGCCGGCCGAGTTCGGCCCGCCATAGGGACGGCCCGTTCCCGCGCCGCCCATGCCCGTCCCGCCCATCCGGCCGCCCAGCACCTGGCCCAGCATGTCGCCCAGGCCGCCCTGGCTGCCGCGGCTGGACCCGGCATTCATCAGGTCGCCGAGGATGCCTCCCCCCGTCCGGCGTCGGCCGGGGAACTGGCCCCCCCGGGACTGCTGCTGGTTCTGCATCATGGTGCCAAGGCCCTTGGCCAGCATCACGCCCGCCGCCACGCGGGCCAGGGATTTCATCAGGGACATCGGTTCCTCCGGGGAAAGACAGGCGCCGTGCCGGGCACGGCCGTTCGGGCTGCTCAACGTGCCCCTAGACGCGATGGTTCCGGCGCGGGCCCCGTGCGCCACAGCTTGCTTTTCCGCCGACTCGCTTATATCTCGCGGCGATGCTTACGCGAGGGGGTCGTCCAGCCGGCCGCCCGACGATCAGGAGGCCACGATGGCAAAGGCAAAATTCGAACGGACGAAACCGCACGTCAACATCGGGACGATCGGTCACGTTGACCACGGCAAGACGACGCTGACGGCGGCG
>NZ_FNGE01000030.1 GCF_900102885.1 Paracoccus chinensis
CCGACCCCGTGACAGTCTCGGCCGGGGCCACGGGCAGGGCTGCGCCCTCCCCGCTCTGCTTTCCGAAAGGCATGGGCCTTTCGAGACAGCAGATCAGGAAGGCTCGCCCATCGGCGGAATGGGCAGAAGACCCGGCCGCCCCGTCGCTAAAGGAGAGCCACACATGGCACTTTTCGAGATCGTCACCATGACCGACGACAGCGGCATGAGCCGCGTCGTGACCGATGACCTTGCCGCATGGGTCGAGAACATGGGGACCGAGATCACCGGGCTTGAGACCCGCACCCGCCTGCGCCCCGAGTTGCAGGGCCAGCCGAAGATCGCAGGTTTCGTCGGCCCCTGCTGGGGCGGCCTGCCGGAGACCGGCGAACCCATCATCCGCTACGAAGATCGCGGCACCTATGCCGCCCTGAGCCAGTAAGGAGGCGGCGATGACCTATTCTTCCGTGGTCCAGATCGACATGCACCCGGCCCCTTATGTTGCCGCCACCGGCAGCGCCCGCAGCGCACAGATCCTGGCCCGCCTTGTGGCCGAGCGTTGCCCCGGCAACGTGTTCGGCATCCGCGACAGCGCCGATTTCAAGGGTCCGAAAAGCAACGGCTTCATCCGCGATTGCGCCCGATCCGTCGAGGTTCAGACCCTGGCCGCGCAGGAGTTGATGGCCGAGGCCGACGACAACCCCGACCAGCTTCTCAAGTGGCACGTCTATTTCTATGACAGCGGCGCAGGCGAAAGCCGCTTCACGGTCAACGCCTATCTGGATCATGACAGGCGCGTCCGCGCCAAGTGCGAGACCGACCCGGCACTGGTTGGCCGCGACGTGATCTATGGCGACGCGCCCACCCTTGAGACGCTTTATCTCATGCTCGATGCCTTTGCCGCCCGGCAGGAGGCGACCGCATGACCTATCACAACACCGAGTTTCCGAAGATCGGGGAAACCACCGAACATGCAGCCCCGGCCCTGCGCCGCAGCCTGTCCGAGATCGTGGCCGAGTATGACGAGAAGGCCGCGGCCATTCCCGAGGCGATTGCTGAGTTCAACCGGGCCGAGACGGCAATCAACGTCGCGGCCTGCATCGGCGGAGCCTATGGCGGGCAGATTTTTTCCCGGAGCCCGAGCCTCTACGAACGCGATGTGCGCCTTTCCCTGCTGCGTTCGGCTTGGAAGCATGTCTATAAGGGCTTGCAGATCGAGCGCATTGCCAGTGCCAAGGACCGCAAGCAGCTCGACCTGAAGCTGACCAACCCCCTGCCCTTCACCCTGCCCAACATTGCTGAAGTGTTCGGGGATTACCTGCTGGACCCCCGGTTTCACGTCCTCAAGGGCCTGGCCGAGTGCTTCTGCGATCTGGACCCGGCCTACAAGAGCCATTCCAAGGTCAAGATCGGCGTCGAGGGCCTGCCCAAGCGCATCATCATCGGCAGCGCGACCGGCTGGAACGGTTGGGGCCAGGAGCGGCTGAAGGACACCTTGAACGCCCTGCGCGTCTATCGGGGCCAGCCGCGCTATGAATACCGCGAGTTTGCCGACATGATGAAGGAGGCCGAACGGCACGGCGAAGCCGATTGCTGCGCGGGCTTTATCCGCGCCTTCAAGAACGGCAACGCACATCTGATCTTCAACGAGGATGGACGGCTCGACATCAACCGCGCCCTGGCCGAGTTCTATGGCGAGGTTCTGCCCGACGCGCCGACCGAGGCTGAGGCCAAGCGGCCCAGCACGGAAGTTGCCCGGGATCTGCAATTCTACCCCACGCCCCGCCGTGTCGCGCAGGAGGTTGTCAGCGCCCTGCACCTGTCAGGCGGCGAACAGATCCTTGAGCCGTCCTGCGGCGACGGCCGGATCATGGACGAACTGGCCGCGTGGAACGAGAACCGCGAGGACCGGCGGGGCCGCGCACCCGTCACCGTGACCGGCATCGAGTATGACGCAGGCCGCGCCGAGCAGGCCCGCGCCAAGGGACATTCCGTCATGACCGCCAATTTCCTGCAGGTCGCCCCCGATCCGCGCTTTGATGCAGTCGTGATGAACCCGCCCTTCTATGGCCGGCACTACAAGCTGCATCTGGATCATGCGGTGAAGTTCCTGAAGCCGGGCGGCGTCCTGGTCTGCATCCTGCCCGCGACGGCCCACTATGACCACGGCACCACCATAGGCCGCTGGACCGATCTGCCCGTGGGCAGCTTCGCCAGCTCCGGCACCAATGTTCCGACCGGCTATTGCGTCTATCACAAGCCCAAGGCGTAACTGAAAATGCCAGGGGTAGGCTAACGCCTGCCCCTGGCCCCTGTCCTCCGCACGGATCACCCATGAACCTCTATCAGCGCGTCTATCTTGCAGGATATTCCGGCCGCGCCATGCCGCGTTGGCTGCGCCGCCTCGCTGCGCGCAGCGCGTTGCACCGCGCCTGGCTTTCCGGCTTCACAGGCTGTTTCGAGCAGGACGGTGTTCGCTATGGGCCCGCCAACCCCTACCCCGGCCCTGCCCTGCCGGACTGCTGAGCCAGATCCTGCACGAGAATACCGTAGTGCCGACCATCAGAAAGTGCTAAGGACCGCAATGCTCCATCTAGCGACGGAGTAACTTAAGGCCCCGCTTGCGCGGGGCCTTTTTCCTACCGCGCCTGCCGCAGGCGGCACCGGCCAAGCGCCGTGTCGCACGACAGGAAAACCTGGATCAACCCAGCCAGTTAGCACGTGACGCTCTGGCAAGGTTGTCAATCGAAATCTGAAAACTGTCCTTTTGGACTGTCTTTTTAGCTAGCGGCATAGCTTTGTCTTAAAAGTCCGTTAACATCCGTTCATCTTACAGAGGGGCGGGTTTCAATGTTTGCGGCACGAGAGACGGCAACCGATTGCAGGGCTGAAGTCACCCGAGACATGATCGAGTTGATGCTGTCGCAATTTGACAGCCTGAGTGATCCAGAAGGCATCATTCAGTTGGAACTGCGGGGCAACTGCCTCATGGTCCTCAATCCCGAAACCAAAGCCTACGAAGTCGTCGGATTGGCCCGCCTCTCGCCTTCCATGCGTAAAGTCATCAAGTAGGGCGTCCCCCTTCGGGTCGCGTCCCCGGTTCCGGCCGCAAGCGGCCTCCACCCGAGCTGGTCAGGGCGATGCTCCCGGCTGCGGCGCGCGGATGCCTGTCTCGTCCCGAGCCAGTCCCTCGCCCGCCGGTCCTGGTCGCCCTGCCCTGCCCATCTCGTCCCTTCGGGCGGGACCGCTGACGCGGGCCGTGAGCCCGGTTGTCCAGCCTTGTGCTGGAACGACCTTGGGAGTGGAGGCGCAAGGCCGCAGCAGGCTCTAAGCGAGACCTCAGGGATCGAGCAAACGGCCTGTGGTCAACCGGGCGGGCAGTTGCAGGCTGTCGGTGCTGCACAGAGATAGCTGCTTTCCCGTCTGACCTCCCCTGCCGTTGCGGCGCCGCCCAGGCAGAAGACACGGGAGAGGCCCGCGCGAGGCGCGGGCCAGGATGATCCATTTGTCGTTCCGGGGGATCGACGGGCTGTCGCCCGCTCACCCCCCGTCCGCAGCCTTTTTGTTTTCCTGTCCGCCACGCATCCCCGCCCGAGCCGGTCAAGGGGCAAGCGCCGCCCGTTGGGCGTCGTCGTCCAGGCGGGCCGTGTCCTCGCCCGTTGCCGGGCTGCGGGCCGCACCACCCCGCCTTCCCGACCCCTTGACAGTCTCGGCCGGGGCTACGGGCAGGGCTGCGCCCTCCCCGCTCTGCTTTCCGAAAGGCATGGGCCTTTCAGAAATCAGATCAGGAAGGCTCGCCCATCGGCGGAACGGGCAGAAGACCCGGCCGCCCCGTCGCTCAAGGAGAGCCACAAATGGCTGACAAGTTCGACCTCTACGCCCATGTCACCGACAGCATCATTGCCAGCCTCAAAGCAGGCACCCCGGCATGGCGCAAGCCGTGGACCGGCGATAAGGGTGGCGCCCCTTTCCCGCTGCGGAGCAACGGCGAACCCTATTCCGGCATCAACGTGCTGATGTTGTGGCTGGCCGCAGACGCCAAAGGCTACCGCGCCGCCCGCTGGTTCACCTACAAGCAGGCGCAGGAGGCAGGCGGACAGGTCCGCAAGGGCGAGAAATCGTCAACCGTTGTCAAATACGGCACCTTTGAACGCGAGGACGCGGAAACGGGCGAGGAACGCCGCCTGCCCTACCTGAAAGCCTACCGCGTGTTTAACGCCGAGCAGATCGACGGCCTGCCCGCAGAATACTACGGCACCCCCACTGAGCCTGCCCGCGACCTTGGCACCGAGGCCGACCCCGCCCTTGACGCCTTTTTTGCAGCCACCGGCGCGGACATTCGCACCAGCGACGAGCCGCAAGCCTACTACAACCCTCGCGAGGACTTCATCCACATGCCGCCGATTGCGACGTTCCACAGCGCCGCAGGCTACTATGCCACGCTTGCCCACGAGGCGACCCACTGGACCGGACACAAGAGCCGCCTTGATCGGCTTGGCCGCTTCACCGACCGCAAGGCTTACGCGTTCGAGGAATTGGTGGCGTTATCTGGACAGTCTGCGCCGTCCGCAACATTGCAGTAAGGTCGGCGATGGACGCCCACGGTAGGCAGTTATCAGGCTGGCCGTAGCGCTGACCCAAGAGCTGGCGGAGGCCAGCCTGATAGCTGCCGGGCCATAGGGCGCAACGGTGCGAGGTCAGTTTCCGGGTGGGGGGTCCGGGGGGAGGGTTTCGCGCCGGTGTCGATCATTGCTGTTTGCGAGCGGCGCGAGGCCAGGGGCCTCGATGCGCATGTGCCGCTGATCCTGCGTGGCGATGCGCTCTATCATCCCGATCTGGATCGCTTCTTTCTCGACCTGCCGCTGTCGGGGGTCCGTTCGCGGCACTCGCTTCGCGCCTACGCCTATGATGTCGCGGTCTGGCTTCGCTTTCTCGATGCCTGCGGCAAGACCGTGTGGGCTGCGACCCGCGACGATGTCGGCGCCTATCATCGTGAGCGACGCCGCGACGAGGCCGATCACCGGATCACGGCGGCAAGCTGGAACCGGGCCGTCGCCAGCCTCGATCGCCTCTACCGCTGGGGCGAGCAGCAAGGGCTGATCGCCGACGCGCCGTTCAGCCGCCGCGCCGTTTGGCGACCGGCGCAGGGTGGCCGTCGCGGCATGATCGCGGCGCGCAACGACGCCTATGAGCGCGTCGCCAGGCGGTCGGACGTCCGGTTCGTCACGATGGACGATTACCGCATTTTCCGCGAGCTCGGCCTGCGCGGGCTCACCCCTGACGGCACGGAGCGCCCCGGCGCTCGCGATCGCAACGGGCTGCGCAACGCGCTATTCGCCGATCTTCTCGTCACCACCGGCCTGCGCCTCGAAGAGGCGTCGGGCCTGCTCACTGCCGAGCTCGCGGCGATCGACCGCGAGGACGGTGACGTCCAACAACTTTGGTTGCCCCTTCCGCCGCCGCTCACCAAGGGCGACCGCGGACGCAGCGTTCTGGTCCCACGCCGGCTGCTTCGTCAGATCGCCGCCTATGTCGCGGTCGAGCGCGCCGCGGGCGTGGCCAAGTTCGCCGCGCGCGACGGTGCGGCCAGCTTCGACCGACCGATCCCTGTCACCCGCGCCGGTCTCGACCGCATGCGCGATATCTGCACCCCGGAGGAACGATGCCGCCTGATCCTGTGCGACGAGGATGGAACGCCCCGCGAGCCGGCGGCGCTATGGCTGACCGAGGTCGGCCAGCCTGTCCGCCCCAACTCGTGGGAGGTGATCTTCACCCGCGCCTGCAAGCGGTGCGCACAGAACGGCTTCCCGCTGTCGATCAGCCCGCACCAGCTTCGCCACGCCTTCGCAGTCCATATGCTCGCCTTGCTGATCCAGCAGCGGCTGCGCGAAGCGGCATTGCCGGTGGGGCCGGTGGAGAGCTATCGGCTGATCCTGGGCGACCCGCTGCAACAGGTGCAACGCCTGCTTGGCCACGCCAGCCTCACCACCACCTATATCTACCTCGACCATATCGCGACCCGCGCCGATACGGTGGACGCGGCCGTCGAGGGGCTGCTGGCGTTACTGCCGGGGCCGCAAGGCGTATGAGCGGGCGTCCCCGCAAGGGCCGGCCTGTCGCCTTTGCGCCGATCACGCCGGAGCGATCGCAGCCCGATCCTGTGCTCGGCCTCAAGTTCACCATCGAGGCGCGGCATGGCGGAACGGTCCTAGTCGATATGACCGGGCTCGATCCTCGCCCACTCGCCATCGCTTTCGCCGGTGCGCTGCGTCGATCGGCGGCGCTCGGCGGCCCCATCGGTGCGGCCAGCGTCATCAAGCAGTATGTTCAGGTCTATCGCCACTTCTTCGCCTGGCTTGGCGATGATGCGCCGGAGGTGACCGGCGTCAACGACCTGCGCGCAGTCCATATCGATGGCTTTGCGTCCGCGCTCGAACGGCGTGGGATGGGCGCGATCCACCGGCACATAACGGTCGGCAAGGTCATCAACACGCTGCGCGCGATCGAGGCAGACCGGCCCGATCGGATCGCGCCCGACCTGCATGAGCGGCTGCGCTACACGCTGGCCACTTCGGCGGGCCGCTCGACCCCGCGCGATGCCTATAGCCCCTTCGTCGCCCGCGCGCTGCGCGACGCCGCGAGGGCCGATATCGAAGCGATGCTTCGCCGCCTCGGCGCCGACGACCGCACTGATGAGGGCGACCCTGTCGTCGCCAGGGCGCGCGCCGATGTCGAAGCGATCATCGCGCGGCAGGGCTTTATCGTCGCAGACCAGCCCGCGCTGAAGCGCCTCTATTTCATGCGCATGCGGCGCGGATTGCCGATCAGCACGCTCATCGACGACCTGCATGGCCGCCATCATCTGCTCGCGCGCGATCTGCCGGCGCTGCTCGTGCTGCTCACGCTCGATACCGGCCTCGAGCCGGAGTGCCTGAAGACGCTGACCGTGGATTGTCTCACCAACCCGCATGCCGGCACGGTGGAGCTACGCTATCTGAAGCGCCGCGCCCGCGGTGCCGAGCACAAGAGCATGCGGGTCCGCGATGGTGGTAGCGGCACACCCGGCGGCCTCATGCGTCGCCTGATCGACGTCACCGCCGTCGCACGCGAGCATCTGACCGACGATTGCCTCTGGCTCTATCACAACGTTGGCGGCCTTCGCGCCGGCATCGTCGATCCCAAGTTCCAACTCGCCGCCTGGGCTCGTCGCCATGGTATCGCCGGCGATGATGGGAAGCCGCTCCATCTGCTGCTTTCCCGGCTGCGCAAGACCCACAAGGCGCTATGGTACACCAAGACCGAGGGGCATATGGCCCGCTTCGCGGTCGGTCACACCCGCGAGGTCGCGGCGCGCCACTATGCCGATCTGCCGTCGCTCCGGCCGTTGCACGAGGCGGCCGTCGCCGATGCCTTCCGCGCAGCGGTCGCTGCGGCGATGCCGACCGTGCTTCCACCCACCGCCGAGCAGGCGCTGCGCGAAGCGCCCGAACAGGTCGCGTCGCTGATGTCGGCTGATACGGTGGGTCCGGTGCTCGACGGCGAACAGGATGTCTGGCTCGCCGCCTGCGCGGGCTTCCATAGCAGTCCTTTCGCCGAGCCCGGTTCGCCCTGCGCGCAGCCCTTCTGGGGCTGCCTCGATTGTCCCAACGCCGTCATCACCGCGCGCAAGCTCCCCGCGATCCTCGCCTTTCTCGCGTTCGTCGAAGAGCAGCGATGCAGCCTGCCGGCGAGCGACTGGGCCGCCAAGTTCGGCCGCGTCCACACCCGGATCACGGTCCAGGTCCTGCCGGTCTTCTCCGATGCCGTTATCGCCGAAGCGCGCCGGCAGATGGGGAGCGAACGGCTCTATCTGCCGCCGGAGGCACGCGCATGACCACGCCCGTCCATGCCCTCGTGCCCGCGTTCGACGATCGCCCTGTGCTGGCGAGCGCGCCGCTCAAGGCGGGCCATGCCCGCGAGGAGCTGTCGCACGTCGGCGACCCGACCTGGGATCTCGGTCCCGCCGTCTTCCGCGAGAACGCTCGGCGCTGCCACGTCACCGTGCATTTCGACGTGCTCGAACATGCCGATGTGCAGGCGGCAATGCGCGCCTATCTCTACGCCCGCCTCAACGTCGGTCTTCCCGGCTACCACCCGAAGCTGCCGCCCGCCAGCATCCGACAGGCATTCAACCGGGCTCGCCGGTTCTTCGCCTTCGCGCGCGAGCGGCTTGGGCGGCTCGACCTGGGCCGCATCGATCAGGCGCTGATCGACGCTTATGCGCGCCACCTGCGGGATGATTCAGCGCGGCGCCCCGTCATCGTCGGCCAGCTCTTGCAGGTGGTCACCGATCTCTACCATCTCCGGGATCACCTGCCTGGAGGCGGTCTCGGGTTCGAGCCGTGGGCCGGGCAAGCGGCTGCGCGCGTCGCCGGATATCGGCATGTGCGCGAGAACCGCACCCCACGCATGCCGGAGGAGATTGTCACGCCGCTGCTCGCCTGGTCGCTGCGCTATGTCACGACCTTCGCGACCGATATTCTGGCGGCTCGGGTCGCGCTCGATCGGCTCGAGGCAGTCCGCGCTCGGCTGCTCGCCGCCGAACGCGGACTGCCTGATGCAGAGCGCCGCCTGCGGCAGCGCGCGCGCCTCGAGCGCTATCTCGCGCGCCGAGCCCGGCAAGGACGCGGCGTGCCCATCTGGACGACGGCACACAACGGCGCCACGCGCATCGATCCCCTCACCGGGGATGCAACCCCGCCGATCAACGCCCATCTCCTCCATTTGCATGCCGGCATCGATGCCGTCGCCGAGCCGGCCATGCATCTCATGCTCACTACCGGCGCACCGGATGTCATTCGCGAAGCGGTTGCATCGCTTGGTACCGAGGTCGGCGGCATGGACACGCCGATCTCGATCGCTCCCGAGAGCGGTCGGCCATGGCGTGCCCGCTTCGACGTGAAGACCCTAGCGATCGAGGAGCGGATGCTGCAGGCCGCCGCCTATATCGTATGCGCCTATCTGACCGGCATGCGCGACTGCGAGGTCCAGGCGATGCGGCGCGGCTGCCTCTCGATCGCGCGCAGCGAAGACGGCCTGATCGAGCGGCAACGCGTCCGATCGACCCTCTACAAGCGCCGATCGAGCGCCGGTGAGTCGGCGAGCTGGGTGACGATCGAACCGGTGGCCGAGGCGATCACGGTGCTCGAACGGCTGTCGGAACACGCGGCACGGAAGACTGGAAGCGACACGCTCTGGCCGGTGCTTCGTCCCCGCGCTGTCACCAAGACGCATCTGTCGAGCGAGGTGGTCCGCCAGCTCAACGCCTTCCGCGACCACCTCAACACCGTCTTCGGCAGCCCCGATGCGCCGGTCATCCCACCCGGCCCCGATGGCAAGCCGTGGCGCATCACGACGCGGCAGTTCCGGCGCACCATCGCGTGGCACATCGCCAACCGTCCGTTCGGCACCATCGCCGGCATGATCCAGTACAAGCATGCCTCGGTCGCCGCTTTCGAGGGCTATGCCGGGACCAGTGGATCGGGGTTTCGCGCAGAGGTCGAGGCGCAGCGCCGGCTCGGTCAGATTGACGATCTGCTGGACTATTTCGACCGGCGGCAGGGCGGCGCATCACTCGGCGGACCGGCGGGACCACGCATCGCGCGGACCCTCGACGATGCCGCCGTTAAGCTCGGGCCACTGCCCGCCATGATCGCCGATCGGGCCCGCCTGCGCGTCATGCTCGCCAGCGTCGCGCGCACCTTCCACGTCGGTCTGCTCGCGGATTGCTTCTTCGATCCCGCGACCGCGCTCTGCCTCAAGCGCGTGACGACCCCCGATCCCAGGCAGCCGCTCACCGCTCTGTGCGAGCCGACCCGCTGCCCCAACGCCTGTATCACCGCCCGCCACAGGCCGGCGTGGGAGCGCGCGGCCGATGATGCCAGGGCGCATTTACGCGAACGGCGCATGTCCGATCTCCAGCGCCGCGCGCTTGAGGGCGAGCTTGACCGCCTGACCGCGGTGATTGCCGGGATCGACCCTCCCGCGCCGTAGACCACCCCGGCTGTTGGCGGAGTCCTGCGCCGGTCGGCGCACCCGCGCAACGGCTTCGCCGTCCTCCGCTTCGCTGCGGCCCTGACGGGTGCGCGAGCCCCCTGTGCCCGGCGCGAACGGGCCTCCGCCGCCGGGGATGGTCCCCGGCGCGAGAACGGAGAACAGATCATGTCAGCCTCACCACGCTCAGACGTCTATGCGCGCGTCACCGACGCGATCGTCGCCGCGATCGAAGCCGGCACCGGCACCTGGCGCATGCCGTGGCATCATTCCGGCGCCGACGTCACCCGCCCGACCAACGTCGCCAGCGGCAAGCCCTATCGCGGCATAAATACGGTCTCGCTCTGGGCGGCCGCCTATGGCAGCGGCTATGCGAGCGGGGTCTGGGGCACCTATCGCCAGTGGCAGGCGCTCGGCGCGCAGGTCCGCAAGGGCGAGCACGCCAGCCTCGGCGTCCTCTGGAAGGAGTTTCGCGCGAAGGGCGATGACGCCGGCGACGATGACGACCACCGACGGCTTTTCGCCAAGGCATTCAGCCTGTTCAACGCCGATCAGGTCGATGGCTATGCGCCCGAACCGGGGCCGGTCCTGCCCGAGAGCGAACGCCTCGCCGCCGCCGAAGCCTTCATCGCCGCGCTCGGCATCGATACCGTCTACGGCTCGGCCAGTGCCTATTATCACATCGCCGAAGACCGCATCCACTTGCCGGATTTCAGCGCCTTCCACGACGCCCACGGCTTCTGTGCCACCCACATTCACGAAGCGGCTCATGCCAGTGGCGCAGTCCATCGGCTCGACCGGGATTTCAGCGCCAAGTGGACCAGGCACGCGCTCGCGATGGAGGAAGCAACCGCCGAGCTGACCGCATCGTTCCTGCTTGCCGATCTCGGGATCGCGCACGAACCGCGACCCGATCATGCGGCCTACATCGCCTCCTGGCTGCAACTGCTCAAGGACGAGCCTCGGGCGATCTTCACCGCGGCGAGCAAGGCGCAGGCGGCAGCCGACTGGATGCACGCCCGACAGCCGTAATGCTCACGCGACCCGCACTTCGGCGCCAAGTGTGTCGAGCAGCGGACAGCCCGGATCCCGACCGGCATCGCAGGCGCGCACCGAGTCGGCCAGAACCCGTTCCATCCGCTTGAGGTCCGCGATCCGCGCGCGTACGTCCTTCAGGTGCGACGCCGCGAGCTCGCGCACCTCGGCGCAGGAGGCCTGACCGCCAACCGCGAGTCCGAGCAAGGCGCGTACCTCGTCCAGGGTAAAGCCCAGCTCCCTCGCGCGGCGCACGAAGCCCAGGCGAGCCACGTCCTCCCGGCCATAGCTGCGGTAGCGGCCCCGCCGCGGCGGAGCGGGCAGCAGCCCGATCCGCTCGTAATAGCGGATCGTCTCGATGTTGCATCCGGTGCGGCGTGAGAGTTCGCCGATCTGGATCGCGCCGGTTGCGGCCATCCCCAAAATACCTCTTGAGTCTGTAGTCGCTACAGATGTTAGGACAGCTCAATGCCCGCCACAAGGAGTCGCCCGTGACCCAGACGCCAAGCCCGCCTAAGGGGATCGGCACCGCCACGCTCACGCTGGCGGGGATCGCTGCGGCGTTCGGCGTCGCCGCCTGCTGTGCGCTGCCGATCCTCTTCGCATCCGCCGGGATCGGCGCAGCTTGGCTCGGCGGCGTGGCCATTGTCGCCGCGCCGTATCGCACGCCGCTTCTCCTCATTGGCGCATTGTGCCTGCTTGCCGGCGCGGCGCTGCTGTTGCGCCAGCAAGTTACGGCGGCGCGCTGTGGGCCGGGCGGCATATGCACGCCGCGCTGGATGCGTGTTCTCACGCTCATCGGATTGCTGCTCGGTGCGGCCCTGCTCTGGGCAGGCTATCGCTATGTCTGATGCCACCCCCGAGCTGCGCTCGACGCTGACCTGTCCCCACTGCGGTCATCAGGCGACGGAGACCATGCCGACCAATGCCTGCCAGTATTTCTACGACTGCCGGGGTTGCGGCGCGGTCCTCAAGCCCAAGCCGGGCGATTGCTGCGTCTATTGCTCCTACGGCGACGTGCCCTGTCCGCCGATCCAGGAGAGCGGCGGCAAGGCGTGCTGCGGCTGAGGAGGGCGGGCGATGGCGCGCGCATCATCCGCTGAAGCCGCCTTTGGATCGACGGTTACATTTCCCGGCGGTGCCGTTGTCCCGGACTGGAGCGCAGTCACAACACCCAGCGCCCGCGCAGCCCTGACGGCACTGTTCGCGGCGTTCATCGGTTCGAAGTGGCGCGGGATGGACGGCGTCGAGGAGCGGGTCCGGCGCGCCGTGCTTCAAGCCTATGCTGCCGATGGTCGCTCGCCGGTGCCGGCACAGATCGCCGCCGCATCGGGACTCCCCTCCGGCGAGGTCGGCTCGGCCCTGCAGCGGCTCGCCGGGCGCGATCTCGTGGTCCTCGACGGCGCGGGCCGGGTGACCGGCGCCTATCCGTTCACCGACGGCCCCAGCGAACATCAAGTCGAAGTCAGCGGAGTGACCATGAGCGCCATGTGCGCCATCGACGCGTTGGGGATCGGCGCCATGCTGGAGCGGGACTGCATGATCCGCTCGGCCTGCCGCCAGTGCCGGCGCACGCTCGCCATCCATACCCCCAGCCGCGGCCGCGAGCTGGAAGAGGTTGAGCCGGGCGCGATCGTCGTCTGGTCCGGCCGTCGCTATGCCAGTGGCTGCGCGGCATCGTCGCTCTGCACCTTGCAGGCCTTCTTCTGCGATGACGATCATCTGGCGGCCTGGTGCGCGAGCGGTCCGGTCGGAGCCGATGACGGCATTCGTCTGTGCCTGGCCGAAGCGCTCGAGGTTGGGCGCGCGATTTTTGCGCCGATGCGGATGGAGATGCGACCATGGCTTCCTACGACCTGATCGTCATCGGCAGTGGCACGGCAGCGCAGGTCGCGGTCGGCCGGGTCCGTGCCGCTGGATGGTCCGTCGCCGTCATCGATCACCGTCCGTTCGGCGGCACCTGTGCGCTGCGTGGCTGCGATCCCAAGAGGATGCTGGTCAGCGGCGAGGAAGCGATCGACGCGGCAAGGCGCATGGCCAGACATGGCGTCGACGGCACGCTGGCGATCGACTGGCCCGACCTGATGGCGTTCAAGCGGACCTTCACCGATCCGATCCCCGCCAAGCAGGCGCACCGCTACGCCGAGCTCGGTGTCGACGCATTACACGGTGTTGCTCGCTTTGCCGGCCCAGACACGATCGTGGTGGAAGGCCGGACATTGCGGGCCCGCCATATCCTGATCGCCAGCGGCGCGCGTCCAGTCCCGCTCGGCATTCCGGGCGAAGATCTGGTGAGCACAAGCGATGCGTTCCTGGAGCTTCAGGCCCTGCCGCGCCGGATCGTGCTGATCGGCGGCGGCTATGTCGCTGCGGAGTTCTCGCATCTGGCGGCCCGAGCGGGCGCAGAGGTCACCATCCTACAGCGGGCCGAGCGGCTCCTGCCGCACTTCGATCCCGACCTGGTGGGCTGGCTGACGCCCCGGTTCGAGGCGCTCGGCATCCGCGTCGAGACCGGTGCCACCGTTACCCGGGTCGAGCGCAGCGGGAGCGGTCTGCTGGTCCACGCCGAGCGCCAGGGCGAGCCTGATCTCAGCGTCGCCGCCGATCTCGTCGTTCATGCCGCCGGGCGCGGTCCTGACCTCAAGGCGCTCGACCTGTCCGCCGGCGAGGTGGCCGTGCAGGACGGGCGCCTGCAGCTCGACGCGCATCTGCGGAGCATTTCCAACCCGCGGGTCTATGCCGCCGGCGACGCTGCCGGAGGCGGGCCGCGGCTGACGCCGGTGTCCAGCCACGATGCCAAGGTAGTTGCCGCCAACCTCCTGGATGGCCCGACGCACCAGCCGGACTATCGCGGCGTGCCGAGCGTGGCCTTCACTCTGCCGCCGATCGCCGCCGTCGGACTGTCAGAGGAGGCGGCGCGCCGCGGCGGCGTCGCGCTCCGGGTCAACGCAGCCTCGACGCCAGACTGGTTCACCGCCCGCCGCCTCGCCGAGCCGGTCTACGGCCATAAGCTGCTGATCGACGAGGACACGGACCTCATCCTCGGCGCGCATCTCGTGGGGCCGAACGCCGACGAGGTAATCAACGTTTTCGGTCTGGCAATCCGCCACGGCCTCACCGCGGCCGATCTTCGCTCCACCATGTTCGCCTATCCGACCGGCGCCTCCGACGTCGGCTACATGCTGACTTAACGCACGAGCGCCACTGCCATGGCGGCCGATCCCTCGCGCGATCGGCCGCTTCGCGATGCATGTCGATGCGGGCTGTCGCCCGCCATTAAGCGGACGCCGCTTGCGCGGCGGCTCCGATTTTTTGGCCTCTCCCTCGATGCGGGAGTGGTCGGCGCTCCCTGCTAGGCCCGCCGCGGCGCGCTGCAAGCCTCGGCTTCGCCGGGCTGCTCCATTTCATTTCGCCCCTGCGGGTGCAGCCCGCCGCTTCAGCAGGCCTCTCCGGTCGCTCTCGCCGCCCACCCCCGCCTCGGGGGAGGCCATGGGGCTTTTGGGCAGTGCTGGAGGCAACCGATGGTTTTCACCTTCCAACCGCCATTTTGGGCTGGACTGTCAGGATATATTGCGGAGATTGGCAACTGCATGACCTGCGCCCGGCTTGGCCTGACCCCCGATTTTGACCAGTCCGGCGCCTATGTCCAAAGCTGGCTGCGCGCTTTGAAGGACGACAAGCGGCTGATCTTCAAAGCCGCCAGCGAGGCGCAGAAGGCCGCCGAATGGCTGATGAAGGGTCAGCAGATCGAGGCAGAAGAAAAGAGGGCCGCATGAGCGGCCCCCACCCCCTGCCCCACCTGTCCTGCCGCAAATGCGGCAGGAGCAACCCTTGGGTTTATTTCGCGCCGGTTGTGGTCGAGGGAACCGGAACCTGCATCTGCATGGATTGCGCCACGCTGCGCGGCTGGCTGGACGCGGCCGGAAACCTCAAGCCGGGAGTCTCACTTTGACCACCTACGAGATCCGGGACGATCCCGACGACCTGCCCATCATCTGCGCGACCTTGGCGGAAGCGGAGCGGCGCGGCCGACGCCGCGCCGCCCGTCTCGGCATCGAGGTTCTGATCTATGAAATGCACCCCACGCGCGGAGAGCGATTGATCAGCGCGATCTGACACCGGCCCCCGCAGCAGCGGGGGTTTTCCCTTGCCGATCAGGTTGATCAGGCGGGGCGGAGCCGTCGAGCCGGCCCCGCCCCGCCTGGCCCTGCGCTATCCGCGCGGGAGCCGCAAACGCGGCAAAGCGGAGACGGCTGCGCCGTCACATGATGCCATTGGAGCGTGGCGGCAAGCATAGCCCCGACCACGCCGGAATTGACCACAGCCTACTCACGTCCCTTCGCTCTTTGGGGGCACGTTCCGTTCGTAGGCTGCAAGCCCGTGGCAACAGTCTGCCACGGGTGGACAATTCCGGTCTCCTGCCCCGCATGGCGCGGGGTTGGCTCTGCCTCAGAAGATTTTAGGCGTCAGCGCCACACGAAACCGGAAGCGGGGAGCCGGTGTCGAACCGGAAGGTCTTGCCGTTTGCTGTCAGCTCGATCTGCGACCCACTGCGCAAAACGCCAACGAGGCCCTTCCAGTCTTCGCCATCGCGACTGACGGCGGAGCCGGAAACCATCTTGCCTTGATGCGCCTGTGTCGGGGACTTGATCAGATACTCCCCATCCAGCGGTTCACCGTCGAGCGTGACGCTCAGGTGGTTGGTCGGAGGAATAAAGGCGCCATCGGGATCACAGACGGCCGTGGCGGAGATCCCGTCACCGGAGGCGGTGTAGATATGAAGCCCCCTGAAATCGGTTTCTTCATCCCAAGCCGATGCAGGGACGGCAACCACACAGAAGGCAGCGGCAAGAGCCATGTGCTTCATTTTGAGAGTTCCTTGATTGTGTCGTCCACGCAGGCGAACCAAGCTCGTTCGATCTGGCCGACTATCAGACTGGATCGCGGGGCCTCTGCACCATTGAGAACCTGATCCTGGATCGCCTGAAGTATCTCCTTCTTCACGGCGACAGAGGTGCGGTAGTTCCACTGTGTAGGCCCACTTGGTTCCTGCACTTGTGGGATGTAGCGAGGTTCGATGCGGATTTCTGGAAGACGGCTGTAGGCAGCTCGCAGCACGTCGCCAGGGTCGATACCCCTCTCCACGATCTTCCTCATGGGTTCCACTTGTCGGACCAGCAGCCTGAGGCGCACATCGACTTTTACTCCGCGGTTCTGCTTAGCGCGGGGCGGAAGAACGATCGTTGCGAGGACCGGAGCCGTGGAACCCAATGCCTCCTTGGGTGCCGTCTCGGTCGCACTCATGATTGGTTCCTGCTGGACCGACTCCGGTTGGACAGGGGTATTATCTGCTGGCAACTGTAGGTTTTCGCTGGCGTCAGGGATGGCGGTTTCAAGTGAACCTGAGAGCCTTGGATGCGGTTCTGAAGTTGCTGCACTTGCCTTCTTCCGCTTGTTGAATGCTTCCAGGGCATCCTTATTGAAGGGCTTGAGGATTGTGGGTTTGCGAACACCCGCCACCCCTTCCTCGAAGCCGGTAGCATCTTCTCTGGTGGTTCTGATGCGTTCACGCGCCATGGGTATCCCCCATTCTCCTGTCGTCGAAGATGTTATTCACAAGAGTGATGGCGTGAGCTAGAGCAGCCTCGAAGTGAAAAGCCTTGAGCTTTTCGTTTTTGTCTTCGCTGTCTCTGCACTTGGTCAGAACAGCACCCAATGGACCTAGTTCATCCATTTCACGATACTGCGTCTTTTCTGGCACCATCGTGGCAAGAGGATTGAACTGGTCAATGATTTCGTAATGGCGCTCAAACTCACGTGCCGCTAGATCCTTTGGCTTCGGATTGCCACGAACATGCGTCAGAAGGTTTGGCTTCACTCTGGAAAGCACAATCCTAAGAGGCGGTATCGTGTCTGGGTTCTCAGCTCTCCTTTTCAAATCCTGATGCCATTCTAATGTTTCTTTTGTGCGTTCGCGATCACCTTTAGCGTTCATGCATGGAACGATTAGAACGTCTGACACGCTTGCTAGATCAACTGCCCAAGAGCTGCCCTCGCCCTTTGTGTCGATTATGATGAACTCGACCTCATCCTCATAGCGTGAGACCAAATCGAATAGATCGTCAGCATCGGTCGGAGCGCGAACAATGATGTTTTTGTCGGCGTAACCCGTTTCATTCGCTGTAACCCACCAGTTCACAATATCTTTGCTAGGGTCCAGGTCGATTATCAGGCATTTATGATCGGTGAAGGCAAAGGCAGAGGCCAAGAGCTTAGTTATAGTTGACTTTCCTGCGCCGCCCTTTCGGCTGATCATTCCAAGCACAGTTGCCATTTTGTTAGCTCCGTTTCTGTCCCAGCCTCTTTTGAGGCAATTTGTTTGATGATGGCAGGCACAGCTTCATTCCTATCCCCCTGCAACGCTATGTCAAGCCGTCGCGACGTAACGACGCGACGGGCCGACGCGACGCGACGACGCGGCGATAGGACGTGACGCAACAACGCGACGCTGCAACGCGACGCAATGACGCGACGGGATGACGCAACGCAACGACGCGACGGGAAGACGTAACATGACGACGTAAGGTTAGCACAGGTTGCTGTCGCACCTTAGCCACTAGCCTTGATCTGGACACAGCACCCGGTGCGAGCCGTCTAGGGCCGCTAGGGGGCCGATAAGGAGTGTTCAGGGGGAGCGGCGCCCGGAATGGGCTTAAGGGCGTTCAGCGGCCTGCTCAACGCCTCTGCGCACCTATCAGCCCCGTCGCACTGCTTGGACTGTTGCCTGAAACGGAAAGGCTAGTGTGGGTCAAGCCAGATTTCATTGACATTTCATCAGTCTCGACCCACACTAGCCTTGTAGATTGGCAAGAAATACAACTTTAATTTTTTACACATGAGATATGGTCTGCCCCCTGAAAAGTGGTCCTCCCTGAAGTAGGCTTTCGAGCCAGATGGAGGACAGAAGGATGCCCCAGAAGAAGCACAAACCCGAGGAG
>NZ_FNGE01000052.1 GCF_900102885.1 Paracoccus chinensis
TACCGGGCGCGCAGCGGCGTCGAGCATGTGGAAATCCTCGCCCCTGCCCATGCGCCGGACTGGGTCCATGACCGCGCCGCGCTGTGGAACCGGGTGGAGGCCGCCGAGACCCGCAAGAACAGCCAGCTCGCCCGCGAAATCCGCGTGGCCCTGCCCGCCGAGCTGAGCCATGAGGCGCGCGTCGCGCTGGTCCGCGACTTCTGCCAGCGGTCCTTCGTGGACCGCGGCATGGTCGCGGACATTGCGCTCCACGCGCCGGGACTCACGGGCGACGAGCGCAACCACCACGCCCATATCCTGCTGACCACCCGCGAGATCGACGCAGACGGCTTCACCACCAAGAACCGCGACTGGAACGCCGTAGCGGTGCTGGAGGATTGGCGGGAGGCCTGGGCGCAGGATTGCAACGCCGCCCTGGAGCGGGCGGGCCACGCGCTGCGGATCGACCACCGGACGCTGGAGGCACAGCGCACGGAGGCGCTGGAGCTGGCGGCCGAGGCACGGGAGCGCGGCGACGAGGTCGAGGAGCTGGTGCAGACGGTGCGGGCCGTGGAACTGGACCGGGAGCCGTTGCCGCAGCTCTCGCTCGGGGCGTGGCAGCTCAAGGAGCGCGGGATCGAGGTCGCCGCCGTCCGGGTGTGGCACGAGGTCCGGGAGCGCGCCCTTGAGGTCGGGCGGGTGGCCCAGGAGCTGGCCGGTCACGCCCGCGAGTGGCTCGGGCGGGTGGCCGAGCGGGCGCTGGAGGCCCTGGAACCGGCACAGGATGCCTGGGGCGACTTCTTTGCGGAAGCCGCGCAGGGCGGGCTGCGCGACGACTTGGCGCGCGATCTGGAGCGGGAACGGCAGGTGGCGGCACAGGCCGAACGCACCCGCCAGCTGGAGCTTGTAAAGGAGCGCGAGGCCCATGCGCGCCGCGACGACGAGCTGGGCCACGAGCTGTAGCCCATGAGCCGGGCAGGCCCGCCCCTCCGATCTGTGAGGTCTCCGGGGCGGGCCTGCCCTACCGGGGCTTGGAGTCAGGTGCAGACAGTTGTTTTGAATCACCCCTGCGGGCGTCCTTTATAGGCTGCTTCGAATACTTGATAACGTAGTCAAAATCAGTAATTCGAGATATAAATGAGCAAGGCAATCTCTCCAGAAACCAAGAAAATATCCATCCCCATTGGAGGGTTGTTTATTGTAGCCTTCATCACTGCAAAGATTCTGTACGACATCTTTCCCAGCAATGTCATTATCAATAGGTTTGGACAGGCTATCAGGCACTATCTGCCCGTCCTGGAAAGGCGTTATAACTACTCACTTGAAGCCTTTGGCTTTGCTTCTGCAAACTGGCAAGTGACGTATATGGCAGGAATTATACTGGTTTGCGTTGTGAGCTTCTTCTACTCACTGCTCGTCAGGTTTTCGGACTCTGAGTTGCTCATGATGCATGCTCGTTACGTTCCCACAAAAAGACGCTCAGCAATCGCTCTAATCATAATCTCTACTGTCACATTGATGCTTTTTGTTATTGTTGTTTTTTATCCTTGGATGCCAAAGTTAATTAGTGAACCTAGTCGATATGGGCCGCTTTATCGAGTGGTCCCAGATGGAGTATCTTGGTCTAATGGCTGGGATGCCTTGATTTTTTACACAGCATCACAAACAGGCGTTTTCATCAGGGGATTAATCGTCATCATGAGACCTCCGCAATGCAAGTGATACCTGGATTCAAACCTTGACGTGCACAACGAGCGCTGACAATTGGACCTGCAGCGGGAAATTGAGCGTGAAGCCCACGAACAGAGGCAGCACCGGCAGCGTGACCACGATCATGGGCTGGATCACTGACCCCGCCTGCCTTTACCCGCTTCGATCACTGGTGTCTGCGCGGGCAAGGGCAAGCTGCTCAACCTCTCAGCTTCAGAGCGAGGTCGAGCGGGGCGGGCGTCCGCCCTTGCGCCCATTTGCACGGGCGGCATCCGCCTTGGCTTTGCTGGTTGCCCTGCCGCCGGTTGCGCCGAGCTGCGCGGCCATCCATCGCCGCGTTCCGAACACGCCCTGCATGAGCGCAGGCACATAGACATCAGCGTCCAGCCGGGGCCAGTGCAAGCCGAGGCCAGCCGGGCTGATCTCGATCTCGGCCAGGTCGTCGGCCCCGGCTTCTGCCAGTTCCTCCAGCAGATGCACGGGCACCATGATGACGACGCCGTTGCTTAGACCGACGACCAAGCGGTTCTGGTGGGCGTCATATTCGGCGCTGACGGCATAGCCGTTCCGACGCACTTCCTCGCCTCGGAGGACGGCGGCTTGGAACTCCTGCTCAGAAATCTCCATGAATCTCGCTCCACTTGGGGCAGAGGACGGACAGATGCGCAGCCAGCTCTTTCAGGATGCGCAGTTCGCCATGCCGTGAGAACCCGTAGCTTTCCCGCAGATGCGGCGGGCCGTCCGGGCAGTTCAGCACGAAGACTGCCTCTCCCTCGGCCCCGATGACGTGGACATGAGCGGGGCGATGATCGGCGGGGTAGATGACCACCCGCAGGCCATCGAGGCGAAGAACAGTCGGCATGGCGGCACCTTACCATAAACCCAAGCGGTTGGTAATTGGTTTCATGGAACAGCCGTAGCCGTTACGCTGGAGCATCCAGCGTCATGCTGATCGTCCCCATGATCCTGTCTGTCTCGGCCAGGATCTTCAGGATGCGCTGGTAGTGCTTCACGTCCTCGAAGCTGAGGGGGCGGCCCTTGCGGTCCTTCAGCCATTTCTGGGCGGGCTGATAGCCGCCGATGAAGAAACCCCAGGACACCTCAGGCGCGCTGTCGAAATACTGGGTGGCGTTGATCCAGACGCGGCCATCCTCGAAGCGGGGCTTGTCCACCACGTTGTCGCCGTCGCCTATGAAGGGATAGGGCGTCAGGCCGATGGCATCGGGGTTCATCAGGTGCAGCTTGCGCAACTCGGTGCCCTTGGCTGACACGTCCCAGAACTCGTCCGGCCTTGCCGGCCAAGGGATACGGGGGAAGTCGATCTTCAGGAACTCGGCATAGGTGTCCCGATAGGCCGGGCAGTGCAGTACGCCGTAGATGTAATCGAACACCTGCACCTCGTCAGGGGTGCCGTGTTCTCGGTGCGCTGCCAACTTCTG
>NZ_FNGE01000045.1 GCF_900102885.1 Paracoccus chinensis
CCCATGCCTTGACCCAGACATGACCCCAGCCGCATGACTAAAGGTGGGTCACTTCTCGATGGAAAACCCGGGTCAGTTCCGGGTGGAAATCAACATCCTAGATGCTCTGGAGAGAGAACCTGATGCAGGGAAGGCAGTGTTACACTGGTTTGTCGGCAGCAGTAAGCAGGTCACTCGAGGAGCGGCAATGGGCTGCTGGTTCTCGGTAGGCCCATCAATGCTGGTAAGCGAGCGGGGGCGAGTTGCTGTGACAGCCATGCCGAGGCATCGGGTCTTACCAGAGTCAGATGGCCCGTTCGGGCAGATCGAGAACCGACCTGCACGACCATGGGAGGCTTGGTCGGTCGTAGCTGGACTTGCTGAGCTATGGCGCGAAAGCGAAGTTGATGTTGCGCATCAGCTTCGTGCGAACCTCAGGGCTCTAGTTACAGTCTGAACACCAGACCGTCCTACTCCACAGCAGAGATACTGCCGAGGAGCAAGAGATCGAAACTTGCACTGCGTCCAACAAACGTTCGTTTCTATGGCATTGCCCGTTACGAGAGCGGCTCCTCTGCAACCAGGTGCCTTCTTGTCTGAGAACCGTGTCAGGAAATCAGGCGTCCGATATACCATCGAGGTCGTAACCTGACATCGTGGGTAATCGCAACTGTCGTCATGTGATCATTCATCTGCAAGACGACCAACGGGGAACATGTCCTCGCCGTAATGGTGCAGCTTGACGTGATGGCTGCGGCAGAGCCACCTGACGTTCAGGGGCTCGTCATAACGGTCGTGATGGGCATCTACCTTTGCAGCACCGCAAACCTCGCAGCCCTGCTTTTCCAGTGCGCCCGAAGAAAGTGCCCGCTGAACAGCAAGATGGGCCTGGTATTTCGGCAGGTTGGTGCGGCGCCAGTTCGTTTGACGGGTCTCGCTTTTCAGCGACGGTGGCCGTGGGGGCCTTGGCTCCTTCGCCATCATGCCGCCGCCTGCCGGCCCAATGTGCGATAGACGGTCGGGCGGGAGATCGAGAACAGTTCTGCTAAGTCACTTATGGAATACTCGCCCGTGTCATACATCCGCCGCAGCTCCTGCTGCTGGCGATCCGACAGCTTGGGCTTCTTGCCGCGCAGCTTACCCTTGGCGCGGGCTACGGCCATGCCCTCGCGTGTCCGCATCCGGATCAGGTCGGCCTCAAACTCGGCAAACGTCGCCAGGATGTTGAAAAACAGCTTTCCCATGGGGTCGGTCGGATCATGGATGACGCTGCCAAGCTGAAGCTTGATCCCGCGCGCGGCCAGCTTGTCGGCGATGTCGCGGGCGTCGGGAACGGAACGTGCCAAGCGGTCAAGCTTCGGCACGACCAGCGTGTCACCCTCCCGCAAGGCTGCAAGCGCCTGATCAAGACCAGGGCGGGCCCGGTTCGTGCCGGTAAAGCCGCGGTCGGTATAGATGCGATCGCCGGCGACCCCGAGGCTGGCAAGGATGCCCTTCTGCGCGGCAAGGTCCTGTTTGTCGGTGGAGCAGCGGGCGTAGCCGATCAAGATCTGTGTCATAGTCTGATCTGTAACAGTAGACGCCCCATCACTGCAAAAAATATCGGACCACTCATCTGAGATTTTGTCCTGCCAGCAAATGCTGGCCTTCGACGGGTCTGTTCAGGGGCAAGCTGGCCGTCCTCTGAACGATCGTGTGTACTGCGAGGTATTCGAAACCTGCAGCGCCTTCCGTGAAGCGCCCAGGGATATCTAGCAAACCCAAAGCCTTTCGGCGCCCATGGTGGGGATGGGGATGCTGCAGGTGCGACTGGTCCCTCCAAACCTAATCCCACGCTCCGACGCGGGCAGGACGGGAAAATCATCATAGATGATAGAAATTTATGCCACAACTGCGTGCAGGATCAGACTCTTATGATACTTAGAGATGAAGTATTTCTATCAGGGTGCTTTGGGGAGAAATCATGACCAGAATTATTGATTTAGATGCAGCGGCGGCAAAGGCATACTTAGAGAAAGCAGATTGTTACTTCAGATCTGACTTTCCTCCGTATATTAGCTTTGATGCTGTGCTGAAAGACGTGGCAGCAGCAATGGCAGGAAAACCTTATACCGACTTTCAAAAAGCTAAGCCTGAGCGTGCTGTTGATCTGGTAGGTGTCAACTATGAGCTTCTAAGCACGAAAGACGGAAAGTTTGCGTGGCGTCCGTTTGAGCTTATTCATCCAGCAATCTACATGACGCTGGTGCAGTTAATCTGCGAAGAAGCGAACTGGAAACTGCTCCAAGATCGTCTAAGCGAACTGCATACCGGTGTAGTGGAATGCACTAGCTTTCCAATGGCATCGAATGGATTTGAAAAACATGATGCGGTTCAGGTACGGAACTGGTGGTTGCGCTACGAACAGAGATCGCTCGAATTATCATTAGATTATACGCACCTATTAAAAACGGACGTTTCTAACTGCTACGGCTCACTATATACGCACAGTATAGCTTGGGCTCTACATGGTTATGAGAATGCTAAGAAAAACCAAGCCGATAAAAATCTACTTGGAAACAAGGTAGATTTTCATATCAGGAATAGTCGCTACGGGCAAACAAACGGAATCACGCAAGGTTCCGTTCTTATGGATATCATAGCTGAACTAGTTTTGGCATACGTCGATCACTTGATTTCAAAAGAACTTCACGGTTTAGAAGACTTCCAGATTTTACGATACCGCGACGACTACAGCATTTTCACACAGAACGATCAACTCGCAGCAAAGATCGTCAGGGTAGTCAGCGATTGTCTTAGGAAGGTTGGGATGCAACTTGGTGCTGCAAAAACCTCCGTAAGCACAAACATCGTGGAGGGAGCCATCAAGCCCGAAAAGCTAGCAGGGATTCAGCTTGCTGATATGGATATAACGCAAGCGAAGTCCATTCAGAAGCAGCTTCTACGTCTTCACACGTTCGCTCGCCAATACCCAAACACCGGCGCCATAAAAAGGCTAGCTGACAGCGCCTTTCAGAAGATTTCTAAGGTCTCTGATGCTCCCGAAGATCTTCCGGTGCAAGTAGCTATAGTGTGCGATATCGCAGTTGTTTCACCTAGTGCATTCCCCGCATTGTCCGGAATCCTTGCTAAGTTGATTTCTTTCGCCCCGGAGCAAGAACGGCCGATAATGTGGAAAAAAGTAACTAGCAAAATGCAGCGAATACCGCACAATGGGCATCTTGAGGTTTGGCTTCAGCGCGTGACTAAAGCTAAGGGTGTCGGGCTAACCTTCGACAGCTCTGAACCAATTTGTCAGATTGTAAATGGCAAAAATGTTCAACTTTGGAACAATAACTGGATCCAAAATCAATCTTTGCTTCAGGCGCTAGATGTATCAAAGATCGTTGTGAGCAAGCCTGAGGATCTCTCACCCATTCCTGCCGTTGAAGAGCTTGCACTTTTCAGAGAATACGCTGAATTCTCTTAAGTATAGATTTCTTCTAATGGCCTTAAATTCCTCGGCTACCGAGCGGCCTAACCGTCCCGCTTGTGCAATCCTTCGGCTGAATACTCCGGTGTCAGCGTTCTTGCATGGCAGGCTTCGGGTCTCAACCATGCTGCCGACGAAAAAAATCGCCGAAAGGTCTCGCAAAGCAGCTGCAGTTCGAATCTAGCTCACAGCGATTTTAGCCTGCGGATTCTGCAGCTCGGACGTAGGCATAAAGCGTCGGCTTGGAGATGCCGAGCATTGTGCAGATCCGGGCAATGGGCGTTTTCTTTTCCTGATAGAGCCGCACCGCGAGGTCGCGCTTGTCCTTGTCGAGCACCTGGGGCCGCCCGCCCTTGCGGCCGCGGGCACGTGCCGCCGTCAGTCCGGCCTGGGTACGTTCCCGGATCAGGTTGCGTTCGAACTCCGCCAAGGCGCCGAATAGGTGGAAGGTGAGCTTGCCGGAAGTCGTATTGGTGTCGATGGACTCCTTCAGGCTCAGCAATCCAACCTTCTGCTCGTCAAGCCAGGTCATCCACCCGATGAGGTCGCGCAGCGACCGGCCAAGACGGTCGAGCCGCCACACGACCAGGGTGTCACCGGCCCGCAGTTGCTCTTTGACCTTTTCGAGACCGGGCCGGGAAGCCACCGCCCCGGAGGCTGTATCGGCGATGACCCTCTCGCAGCCAGCCGCCAGCAGGGCATCCCTCTGGAGATCGAGGTTCTGCTCGATAGTGGAGACCCGCGCATAGCCGATCTTCATAGTCGATGGCCCCTATCGGTAAATAAAGTCGTCGCGGGGCGGAGTAGACTTCCCTAGTTTTCTTTACCGGGTATTTTTACTGAGAACCAGCAGGTTCTGCAACGAACGCCCTGACCCGCAACCTATGGCAAGAAAACCTCCGTTTTCTTTACCTCCCTTTTGCCAGCAGGAACGACTCCTCGTCGTTGGCGTTCCTGTGCCATGGGACGATCAGTCACCAGGACGAGAGTTGTGTCGGTCTGGCAGAAGCTTGCGAGTGCAATCGCAATTCTGGCGGTCGCGATGTTCGTGGCGCATGGTGCAGCTGCCAAAGGCGCACTTCCCCACGCCCACGATCATTCCGTTGCTCACGCCGAGACATCGCTCGTCGCAGGTCATACTCCTGCCGAGCCGGGTGGGAACCATGAGCATTCATCGGCGGTCGGCCACAAGCATGGCACTGCCAAGGATGGTACTGCTCCCTGCTGCGGAGAGGCGTGTCTGCTGGCGCTGATGCCGGACGTGGATACTCATCTGAACGAGCCTTGGGGCGTACGGTCGAAATCCCCGTTCGTTGTCTCCTCATTGGCGGGGCACGACCCTGAAGGGCTGCGTCGTCCTCCACGGCTCACCTATCGGATCTGATCGCGTTCCATCGGAAGTGAAGCGCCAAGCCTGATTGAAGAAATGGGCGCTTCACTTCCAAGCCTCAGACGGGCGGATTGCGGTCAATGAACGCGAGGTTTTCACCTTGCGTCCTCGATGCGGTGAGACTGGCGCCGCGCTCGCCGCTTCCTGTTTCCGGCGCTTT
>NZ_FNGE01000036.1 GCF_900102885.1 Paracoccus chinensis
CTCATCGGTCAGCCAAAAAAGGTTGCTCATCGATCAGTCTCCTCACGGAGACTGAATCACGCAGCAGCAGGCAAATCAATGGGTCCTGACCCTAACTTGACTACGGGGAGGGTGGCTAGACGAAGGTTGCATCATGCCCGGCTGGACCCGCGCCTCTTTTCGCCGTCTCTTTCCGTGGGAGGCGGATGTCTACGCCGCGCATCTCAAGTCACTCACGCCCGAGGGACGCCGGCGGCGCTTCTGGGGAGGGGTGAGCGACGGCGCTTTGGAGGCACACGCGGCGCGCGCCATCCAGACCTGCCATGTCGAGGGCTGCTTTCTGGACGGGCATCTGATTGGCGCGTTTGAGCTGTTCATCGACGAGCTTGGTCCTGATCATGCTGAAGTCAGCCTGTCGGTCGACCCCGCCCATCATCGCAACGGTCTGGGCAGCGAGCTGATTGCCCGCGCGCGAGTGCGCGCCTGCCTGCTGGGTGCAACCGAAATCGCATTGCAGATCCAGCCCGACAACAAGGCCATGATTGCGCTCGCCCGACAAGCCGGCGCTCCGATCAGCCGCACCGATGAAGGGCTGGGTGCTGCTCTGGCCGTGCCACGGCTTGACCTGCGTCGCCTGCCCCTGGTCCTGACCCAGGATTGGACCAGCCTGCTGCAAGCCTTGACCTGGTCGGTGCTTCGCACGCGCAGCCGGCTGTTTCGCGCCGTGCGGATATCCTTGCTGGCAACAAGGCCGGCAGGCTGAGAAAAGCAGGCTCAAAGAGCAATCAGACAGGGTCCTGATGCTCTCAAGAAGCGCGGCAACCCTGGCCTTGCGCCTCGACCCGCGCCCCCGGGGTGTAACGAAACTGCATGGGTCGCGCATTCAGCCGAGCAGCGGTTTGGGTGTCTTCACGATGGGGCGGTTGATCAGGATGGGATGAGTTGATGCGCATGAGGCACAGCGTCTCGGGCCGATCTGGATCCAGAGTCGACGCAGACCCTGAGAGATCCGAAAGCGTCCAAACCGGAAGAGCCTATCGACTCCGACCGTTGCCGTCGCCCATCCCGGCAACCAGAATGGGCAGCGCGTGCAGATCTGACAACTCGTGGGCAGGTCGACCCTGCAAGCGGTCCATAGGGGCACCCTCGCGGTTCACCCAGATCGCGTGGAAGCCGAAGGCTGCCGCGGAGCAGGCGTCCCAGCCGTTCGACGACACGAAACCTATCTCGGGGGGCGCCACGCCGAAGCACGCACCCACCATTGCGTAAACTGCGGGATCGGGCTTGAAGACCTCCACCTCCTCGATCGACAGGACCGCATCCACGAAGGGCGTAATTCCTGCGGAGACCACTGCCGCCTGCAGCATTGGGGGCGAGTCGTTCGACAGGATCGCCAGTGTGAACCCCAGTTCCTTCATCTGGCGCAGCATCTCGGGGACTTCGGGAAAGACCGGGAGTTCGTAGTAAAGGTCCAGCAATCGCTGTCGAAGCTGCGGATCGGCAAGCCCTTCGGCCTCCAGCGTCCAGTCGAGCGCAACCTGCGTGACTTGCCAGAAATCGGCATGCGCCCCCGCCACGGCCCGGATCCAGCTGTATTCCAACTGCTTGCGCCGCCACTGGGCGGCAAGCGCAACCCAACGGTCCGCCCAGGCTTCGGCGCCAGGTTCGGCTGCCGCTTGGCGGGCGGCCCCGCCCACGTCGAACAGGGTACCATAAGCATCGAAGACGAAGAGCCGTACCGCCATTCAGGAGTTCTCCCGATGATCGTGGCACCGCGCAGCGGGCGGACACCGCAGACCTTGCCTCGAAGGTACAGACCGGCTGCTCATCGAGCAATCTCGGGCGGCCATGCGAGTGCTGGCGCGGGCCGAAGAGATTGTCCGAAGATTACGACTGACGTCCAGAATACGTGCCCGCAAGGGTTCGGCCTCAAAGCACTGTGACGTATGTGGCCAATCGGGAACTGCTGTCCCAAGGTCGTGTTTTTCTCGGACTCTCTCGGAGACTACTCCATGCGCCTGGCCATACTCTGTGGGACTGCCACGTTCGCCTTTGCAGCCTTGGCCGAGGCCCAGGACGCACGATCCTGGCAATCGCCCGATTGCGCCACCCTGGAAGCGGGAAGCCTCGAGGCGGCATTGATGGAGTGCAGCTCGACAGGAGCGCCATTGCGGGGCGAAGTTGCAGAAGGGAAGTTTTCACCGCTTCCGGCTTCCGCTGGCACCCTGACAACGGTCGACGCCGGGCCGGAAACCGGAACAAGGATGACCCCTGGGCAGCCACAGGAACCTGTTCTCAGCCATATCGCGCAGGCGCAGGCGGCTAGGTTGCCCGAGGGGAGCAACCCTTCGGCCCTACCACCCCCCGTGAATACGCGCTCAGCTGACCTTGGTGGCATGATCGCGGAACTCGAGCCCGAGAGTCACGAGCTGTTGCAATCCATCGCGCGTGCGGCGGGTCTTTCTCAGGCGCTGGATCGAAACCTCATGGCTCGACAGGAGGAGAGGCACCAGCGCGAAGGTCGCGAGAAGGATCGTGACCGGAAAGAGGGCAAGAGAGCCGGGCTGAAGGTCCCAAAGGGGCACCGTCCGCCCCCGGGTTCCTGCCGGATCTGGTATCCGAACCGCCCACCGGGCCACCAGCCGCCTCCCACGTCGTGCAATGTCAAGGTGCCCAGGGGTGTGATGCTGGTGCGCTGAGAACAATACCGGCGTGTTCGTGTGAACGCAGTCGTGACGGTCGAGGGGAGCCACCGCCAAGGACCTGTTGCTTACTTCCCAGTGACCAGCAGTCCTGGTTGATCAGGCCGACTGCGGTCAAGCATGATCAGGGCTCCTGCGATCAGCGCGTGCACAGCCGGCGCGGACCGGAATAGGGCTGAAAGGTACAGTCTGAGGCACGAAACGATCGATAGGCCGCCGAACAGGCGCGGATATCGCACTGCGGACGCTCGGCCGTGTCTGGCACTGTGCGCGGCACCTGGGCAGCCTGCGGGGCAGGTGCACCTTCCAAGGCCGCGATAACGGTGCTCCGGAAGATCTCGGCCGGAAGACTGCCTCCGGTAACCCGGTCCATGGGCGAGTTGTCGTCATTTCCGATCCAGACGCCGACCACGAGCCCGTGCCCGCGAACAAGGCCGATGAACCAGGCATCGCGGCTGTCCTGGCTCGTTCCGGTCTTGCCCAGGATGTCGAGCCCATCAATGGCGGCGGCACGTCCCGTGCCCTCTTCGACGGCCGCGCGCAACAGTCCCAGCATGGGTCCCTGCGTCCGGCTGAGGCTCGTCTGCTCGCGCTCGTTGATCGCGGTGATGCTCAGGGCATCGCTGCCCTCGCTCAGCCGCAGCATCTCGATACCGGTGGCCCGGACCGGGACACGGCCCCGGAGCAACCCGGCGAAGGCTTCCGTCATGTCGAGCAGGGTCACCTCCGATGCGCCCAGTGCCAAAGAGGGTGTTGGCAGGAGTTCAGCCTCGATCCCGAACAGCCGCGCCACTTCGGCCACTTTCCCGATGCCCACCTCCTGAGCCAGCCGGACGGTGGCGAGATTGTAGGAATGGGCGAAAGCCTGGCGCAGGGTGACGGTGCCATGGCTTCTCCGGTCGAAATTCTCGGGCTTCCAGTCGCCGATCGCGATCGGATTATCCGAGATCCGGGTGTCCGGTTGAGCCCCCATCGCCAGCGCCGCCATGTAGACGAAGAGCTTGAAGGTGGAGCCCGGCTGGCGCCTTGCGTCCGTTGCACGGTTGAACTGGCTGGCCTTGTAGTCGAGCCCCCCGACCATCGCCCGCACCCGCCCGTCCGGGGTCATGATCACAAGAGCCGCCTGTGTGGCCCCCGCCGCGGCCCCTCGCTCGGCCATGACTTCACGGACGATCCGCTCCGCGCTAGCCTGGAGCTTCGGATTGAGACTGGCCGTGGCTGACAGGCCCCCGCCGGATTGTCCCTTCAGTGTCTCCAGTTCCTTGAGGACCCAGTCGGCGAAGTAGCTGCCGGCACGGCTTGGCAGCGGCTTGGGTTCAAGGGCCGCCAAGCCCTTTACAGCCTGGTCGCGGGTGGCCTCGTCGATCCGGCCTTGCTCGGCCATGAGCCTCAGGACCCGTGCCGCCCGGTCGCGCGCCGCATCCAGATCCGAAAAAGGGTTCACCTGCGAGGGCAGCTGGATCGATGCGGCGAGCAGGGCTGCCTCGGGCAGCCCCAGCTCGCCGATCTCCTTGTCGAAATAGGTATGCGCCGCTGCGGGCATCCCATGCGCGCCGGAGCCAAGATAGACCGCGTTGAGGTAAAGCTCGAGGATGCGCTCCTTGCCCAGCTGCCGTTCAAGCATTCCGGCCAGCACAGCCTCGTGGAACTTGCGTGTGAAGGTGCGCTCCGGCTCCAGATAAAGGATCTTCACCAACTGCTGCGAGATAGTGCTTCCACCCTGCACGATGCCGCCTGCCTGGGTATTGCGCAGCAGTGCGCGTGCGATTGACCGCAGATCGACGCCGGTGTGCTCGCGGAAGCGCCGGTCCTCGATGGCGAGCACGGCCTCACCCAAGTGCAGGGGCATCTCGTCCAGGGCGACATAGGGCGCGCGGTAGGCGCCTTGCGAGGTCAGCGTCTCTCCGTTCGCCAGCTGAACGGCGATCGTCGGCTCGGGCAAGGGCGGCAGGATATCGGCCAGGGGCAGATCCCGCATGGTCATCCACATCGCAAATGCCATCGCTCCTCCTCCGACTAGGAGCAGACCGAGCGACCAGAGGGTGAGCCGCCAGCCGCGACGGACCAGCCGCAGCCCGCGCTTGCCCAATCTTCGCATAGGTTTCCGTGGGGCTTGCAGGAAGGGCTGAAAGACTGCCAGTCTCCTGCTGGCCCTGATCCCCGATGCAGATGCAGACAACCCGCGATCCGCCAATGTGCGCACGCGGCCCGCAATACGTGATCTCGTGCCTGCGAGCCGCGCCTTTGCCTGATGGGACACCCAGGTCCAGGCCCGGGCAGTGGTCTTCTCACCTTCGCGCCGAAGAGCCTGCCAGAGAGCCCGCACTGCCTCGCTAACGGTGCTTTCCAACCGTTCAGCGTCCGGCGAGGGCTGTGCCACGGCTTCGCTGTGGATTGCTCCGAGAGCGTCTGGCATGTCGGGAGGGTTCTCGCCCCCGGACGCGGCGATCGGTGAGACCGCAGGCTTCGGGGCGCCGGAAGCTGCCTTCTCAGGATGGGGAGATTGTTCGGACAGCTTGCAGGCCTTCAGATATATATATATCGAGGGTTGAGGAGGAACCTTGGCCGCAGGGGGCAAGCTCCTGAAATTTTTCATGACGTTGCGTCAGGGTTTTGCCGCAGGCAAGAAGGCATGTCTCGAGGACAGCCCTGTTCGGCGGAAGCTCGTCAACTTGCCTCGGCAGCTGATGGTAAGCGCCGCGACCATGCTCATCGGGTGAGTGAGACTGAACTGGACAGAGGCTCCCGTCGTGGAAATGCACTCACGAGCCTTGTTCACAACCAATTGTTCGGTTATTCTAGATTTATGGAACCATCTGACGCCATTGCTGCCTTGTCCGCTCTGGCCCAGCCGACCCGGCTGGAGTGCTTCCGACTTCTTGTGCGTCACGAACCCGAGGGCCTGCCCGCTGGAGAGCTGGCCCGCTCCCTGAATGTGCCGGCCAATACCCTGTCAGCCCATCTCACCATCCTTTCCCACGCCGGCCTGGTTACAGGGGCACGGGACGGCCGCTCGATCATCTACCGCGCCAACCTGGAGCGTCTGCGGGCGCTCACCCTCTTCCTGCTCAAAGATTGCTGCGGCGGTCGCGCCGAGCTCTGCGTGCCGCTCGTGGCCGAGTTGGCGCCCTGCTGCTGATTTCCCGGAGATCTTCATGACGGACCACATAGCCGACGCCCCCGCCCCCGCAGGGGGGCTCGGCGTCTTCGAGCGTTGGCTCTCGCTCTGGGTGGCAGCCGCCATCGTGGCCGGGATCGTGCTGGGCAACCTGGCGCCTGGCCTGTTTGGTGGCCTCGCCCGGATGGAGGTCGCCTCCGTCAACCTGCCTGTCGCCGTGCTCATCTGGGCCATGGTCTATCCGATGATGGTGGGCGTGGATTTCGGGTCGATCCGCCGGGTGGGCGAGCAACCGCGGGGCCTCCTCATCACCCTGGTGGTGAACTGGCTCATCAAGCCCTTCACCATGGCCGCTCTGGGGGTCCTGTTCTTCGAGCACCTCTTCGCCGGTCTCATCGCGCCCGAGGACGCGCAGGCCTATCTCGCCGGCGTGATCCTGCTCGGTGCCGCGCCCTGCACGGCCATGGTCTTCGTCTGGTCAAATCTCACCCGCGGCGATCCAACCTACACACTCGTGCAGGTGAGCGTGAACGATCTGATCATGGTCGTGGCCTTCGCCCCCATCGTGGCGCTGCTGCTGGGGGTCACCGATATCGTGGTTCCGTGGGACACCCTGCTGCTGTCCGTGCTGCTCTACATCGTCGTGCCCCTCGCGGCTGGCATCCTCACCCGCAACCGCCTTGTGGCGCAGGGCGGGGCGACGGGGGTGGAAGCCTTCCGGGACCGCATCAGGCCCCTCACCATGGCGGCGCTCCTGATCACCGTGGTGCTGCTCTTCGGCTTTCAAGGCGAGAGGATCCTGGAGAACCCGCTGGTGATCCTCCTCATCGCCGTGCCTCTCCTGATTCAGAGCTACGGCATCTTCGCGATCGCTTATGGCGCGGCGCGGGCACTTCGGGTGCCGTTCGACATTGCCGCACCCTGCGCGATGATCGGCACCTCTAACTTCTTCGAGCTGGCGGTCGCGGTGGCAATCAGCCTCTTCGGCCTGAACTCGGGGGCCGCTCTCGCCACTGTCGTGGGCGTCCTCGTAGAGGTGCCAGTGATGCTTTCGCTCGTGGCCTTCGCCAACCGCACCCGCCAGTGGTTTCCCGAAAGGACGCACCGGACATGACCATCACCATCTGGCACAACCCCGCCTGCGGGACTTCACGCAACACACTGGCCATGATCCGAGCCAGCGGCGAAGAGCCGGTGATCATCGAGTATCTGAAGGAGCCTCCGAGCCGAGACCGCCTGAAGGCGCTGATCGCGGTCATGGGCATCACGCCACGGGACCTGCTGCGCATGAAGGGCACGCCTTACGCCGACCTGGGCCTGAGCGAGCCCTCGCTGAACGATGACCAACTCCTCGCCGCCATGCTGGTGCATCCCATCCTCATCAACCGTCCCATCGTGGAAACTCCGAAAGGAACACGGCTCTGCCGCCCGTCCGAGGTGGTCCTCGATCTCCTCGACCGTCCGGTGGCGCAGTTCACCAAGGAGGACGGCGAGACGGTTCACCGGGAGGGCGATCCCCATGCTTGAGAAAACCAAGCTTCCCAACCTTGCTCTTGAAGCCTTCGAGCGCCCGGACTCTGCCCGTTTGACGGCATCAACGCCCACGCATCCGCCCCGCATCCTGCTGCTCTACGGATCGCTGCGTGAACGCTCCTACTCGCGCCTTCTGACCTTCGAGGCGCAACGCCTTCTCGATGCCATGGGCGCCGAGACGCGGGTCTATCATGCCGATGGCCTGCCTCTGCCCGACGATGCCGAAGCCAGCCATCCCAAGGTGGTGGAGCTGCGCGAGGCCATGCTGTGGTCAGAAGGCCAGGTCTGGACCAGCCCCGAACGGCACGGCGCCATGAGCGCGGTGCTAAAGGCGCAGATTGACTGGATTCCGCTTCCGGGAGGCGCGATCCGGCCCACTCAGGGCCGCACGCTGGCGCTCATGCAGGTGTCAGGAGGTTCGCAGTCCTTCAATGCCGTGAACCAGATGCGCGTGCTCGGACGCTGGATGCGGATGATCACTATCCCCAACCAGTCCTCTGTCGCGAAGGCATGGCAGGAGTTCGACGAGGCGGACCGCATGAAGCCATCCGCCTTCTATGACCGCGTGGTGGACGTCATGGAGGAACTGATGAAGTTCACCCTCCTCGCGCGGGGCACCTCGGACTACCTCACCAGCCGCTACAGCGAACGGAAGGAAGAGGCGGCCAAGCTGGGCGCACGGGCAGGGTTGAAGAGCATCTGAGCTGCCTGAGGGTGATGGTGTGCCTAATCGCCATGATTGGCCAAGTGGCCTGCTGCCGGTTTCGTGGACGTCAGGTTAAGTTTGCATAGCACGGGCCTCGAACGCCACCGGGCTTAGATAGCCCAGCTTCGAATGGCGT
>NZ_FNGE01000068.1 GCF_900102885.1 Paracoccus chinensis
TTTTCGGTGAGTTCCGGCAGGACGGTGAAGATGTCGCCCACCAGGCCGTAGTCGGCGACCTGGAAGATGGGGGCTTCCTCGTCCTTGTTGATGGCGACGATGACCTTGCTGTCCTTCATGCCCGCGAGGTGCTGGATCGCGCCCGAGATGCCGGCGGCGATGTAAAGCTCGGGGGCGACCACCTTGCCGGTCTGGCCCACCTGCCAGTCGTTCGGCGCATAGCCCGAATCGACCGCGGCCCGGCTAGCGCCCACGGCGGCGCCCAGCTTGTCGGCCAGCTTCTCGATCAGCACGAAGTTCTCCTTGGAGCCGATCGCGCGCCCGCCCGAGACCACGCGTTTGGCCGAGGTCAGTTCCGGGCGGTCCGAGGCCGCCACGCGGTCCTCGACCCAGGCCGACAGCCCCGGATCGGCAGCAGCGGAGACGGGCTCGACCGGGGCCAGAGCGCCCTCGCCCGCCGCGTCGAAGCTGGCGACGCGGACCGTCAGCACCTTGACCGGGTCCGACGAGCGCACCGTCTGGATCGCGGCCGAGGTGTAGACCCCGCGCTCGAAGGTCTCGGCGTCCACGACGCGGCTGACCTCGGGGATCACCATCACGTCCAGAAGGGCGGCCGTGCGCGGCAGGATGTTGCGCGCGTCCGTCGTGCCCGGCGCGGCGATGTGGCTGAACTGCGGGGCGAGGCTCACCAGCAGCGCCGCCATCGGCTCGGCCAGACGGTGGGCACAGGCCGCATCCCCGGCCACCAGCACCTTCGCCACGCCCGCGATCTTCGCGGCCTCGGCGGCGGCCGCCTGCGCGCCCGCGCCCGCGACCAGAACCGTCACCTCGCCCAAGGGGGCCACGGCCGTCACGGCCTTGGCCGTCGCATCCCGGTTCAGCCCGTTCTCGGCCATCTCGGCCAGCAGCAGCACCGCCATCAGATCACCCCCGCGGCTTTGAGTTTCGACACCAGCTCGTCAACCGAGGCCACCTTGACCCCCGCCTTGCGGCCCTCGGGCTCGGCCGTCTTCACGACCGTCAGCCGGGGCGAGACGTCCACGCCGTAGTCACCCGCCGTCTTCTCGACGAGCTCCTTCTTCTTGGCCTTCATGATGTTGGGAAGGCTCGCATAGCGCGGCTCGTTCAGGCGCAGGTCGGCCGTCACGATCGCGGGCAGCGTGACCTCGATCACCTGCAGCCCGCCGTCGATCTCGCGGGTGACGGTGGCCTTGTCGCCGGCGACCTCGACCTTGCCCGCCTGCGTCGCCTGCGCCCAGCCCAGAAGGGCCGCCAGCATCTGGCCGGTCGCGTTCATGTCGTTGTCGATCGCCTGCTTGCCCATGAGGACCAGCCCCGGCGCTTCCTCGGCCACGATGGCCTTGAGGATCTTGGCCACGGCCAGCGGCTCGATGTCCTGGTGCACGTCGTCGGCGGCCACCACGAGGATGCCGCGGTCGGCCCCCATCGCCAGCGCCGTGCGGATCGTCTCGGCCGCCTGCTTCACGCCCACCGACACCACCACGATCTCGGTGGCGACACCCTTTTC
>NZ_FNGE01000062.1 GCF_900102885.1 Paracoccus chinensis
GCATGAAGGGCAAACTCTGGAGCACCAGGTGCATCGAGGCCGGCATCGCTCCGTAATCTGAGCTGCGGTCTGGCAAACTGCCCCTGCCCTATGCGGCAGGGGCAGGCTCAGGAGGAGGAGAGCCTGTGCGCTTTGCCTCTACAGCCTCAAGGCAGGAGAACGGCCGGGAGTTCCTCAGGCAACCCGAAGCCCCAGCTTCTTACCGGGCAGGAGCCGATGTTCTTCTCAGGCGCGCGCCTGACCCTCACATTAGATGCGGGTTCCCGCTTGGTCCCGGCTTCGTTCGGGAGGGTGGAAACGCACAACCCCCGGCTGCGCCCCCGCCCCTCTGCGGCCTTTACCAGAAAACCGGTTACGAAGTTTGCGGCGATCAGCGGTTGAGCGCGGGGAGGCTCACGACCAAGGCCAGTGCCAGCGGCGGGACTGCGGCCTGGAGGGCGGATCTGCGGCGGGCGCGGCCGGGGCTGTCGAGAGAGGGGCCGGCGGGGGAATGAGCTTCAGGGTTTCGTCCAAGATGCGCTTGCGCTCCTCGGCTAAGGCCTCGGCGACGGCGGCGCGCTGCTCACTCTCGATCGCCCGCCTCTCGTTCTCTGCGGCGCGCTTTTCCGCCTCGGTCAAACTTTCCCGCAAGGCTTCAAGTTGTCCGCCTAACAGGGTGTCAACCGTGGACATTTCAGCTGGACTTGACCGGGCAGGATTGTCCGTGTTGCCCGGCTCAGAGGGTTCCGGTGCGGACCTTGCATGGTAAACCCTTGCCAGCTCTGCCGGGTCGATCGACCAAACCCCTTGTCCATCCTTTACCCCTGTGACTTTGCCGGTCTTCAGGGCATTTGCGAGGGTGGGCCGCGATACATCGAAGTGCTTGACCGCCTCGCGGATGGATAAGCCGGCCATGTGGTTGCCCCCTGGTTGATGTTGACCGGGGCTTTGCCCCCTCCCCTATCGCTAGGTGGGCAGATTTTTCCGGTCAAGCTTGGTGGAAAAGTGGGCAAGGTTAGGGTAGGGGAGTCAGTCGTCGCCTTTGGCTTCCAGACGCTCGATGCGCTCGTCTTGCTGGTGGATGTGACCGGCGAGCGTGACCAAGATGTGCGTCAGCCCGTCCATCCGCAGGTTCACGTCCTCGAAGCCCTTGCGCATCTCGGCGCGCATCTCCTGAAGCAGGCGGATCGTGTGGTTCTCGGGCTCGTCGGTCATCGGTGATCGGCTCCTTCGGTCTCCCGCTGATCGATGGCGGGCAAATCCGGCTCCATACCTTCGAAGAACGGCTGCGACACAGGCGGCAGGCCGGGGCCCCCGGGTAACTGGCGCTCACCTGGATAGAGGGTCGGGATACGGCGCAACGGGGCCGTGTCCAGTGCCACGTTATCCTGGTCTTCCGCATTCGCAACGATGGTTGCCGAGAACCGCGATAGCCGCAGCTTGTCCCTCGACTGCGCCCATGCAACCCGGTCGTTGATGACGTAGGCGGCTTCCTTGCCCTTTCCGATGCGGATGATCTGAATCCACTTCTCGGCAGCCAAGTCAGCCAAGGCGCGCTGCACAGTGTCCACGCTTCGACCGATCATGGCTGCCAATGCCTTTTGTGGGATCACCAGCGCGTTGCCGTCACCCATATTTGCCACAAGCAGGTGCAGAACCTCGGCCGCACGGGGTTTTCGGCTAATCAGCCGCGCCCATTCCTCATGAGCCTTGCGCTCTGTCTGGACCCAGTGACCAGGGCGGCTAACAGGAGAGCCGAGCGGCTGGTGGTTCGCTGGTCGCATGTCATGATCCTTGCGGTAGGGTGGCCGCAACGCTGCAGGATTTTTCGGCAACTAACAAGAATTTTCTTGCTTAAAAATAATGCAGACATGCCCTGATTATCTGCAGGGTTACCGCAAAGCTGGTGCGGTAGGGTAGCCGCAAAGCTGGTGCGGTAACCCCCCCCGATAAGATATTGATTTAGTTTATAAAATAATCTTCGCCTTCTTATGATCTAAAGGACGGCAAAAAATCCACAGTCCGGGCGCGCTTGCGCGCCGGGGGGGCGCGCCCGTCAGGGGGCTGGCGACCCCCCGCCCTTGGGACGGGCTGTGGAGTTTTTGGCGGCCTACCGCTGGCGGGGCCATTGAGGCCCCGCCAGCGGTTCGAGGGGG
>NZ_FNGE01000037.1 GCF_900102885.1 Paracoccus chinensis
CGCTGCTCTTCCATCTTCTGAGCAAGCTCTATGAGCGCACCAGCGTTGTCATCACCACCAACCTGAGCTTCAGCGAATGGGCCAGCGTCTTCGGCGATGCCAAGATGACCACCGCGCTGCTCGATCGCCTCACCCACCGCTGCCACATCCTTGAAACAGGAAACGACAGCTTCCGCTTCAAGGCCAGCACCGCCGCAGCCACCCGAAAGAAGAAGGAGGGTGCCCATGCCTTGACCCAGACATGACCCCAGCCGCATGACTAAAGGTGGGTCACTTCTCGATGGAAAACCCGGGTCAGTTCCGGGTGGAAATCAACAGATCTAGGATTTTTACGAGACAAAACTATCCGCGTCAGAAATATCAGTTCGGCATGGGCTTGACCGATTCATTCCCAGTCAATCTGATCAGATCAGAGTTTCCAGTTTCCCACTCCGAGTTCGCTATGGCTCTTCGTTTACGGCAGACCTTCACGCTCTTTCCCGGCGTCCGCATCAATATCGGCAAGCGCGGCATCAGCACGAGCATCGGCGGTCCGGGCGCCACCCTCAATATCAGTGGCAAGGGCCTGCGGGCTACGGTGGAGCACCCGGCACCGGTATCTCCTACAGCACAATGCTGGTGGATTTCAAAGAATCGGGGAAAACGGCGCCCGCGCATCCCAAGGCGACACCCGTATCCCCACACCCGCTGCCCAGTGCCGCCCCGACCGGCGGAAACTTCCCCGCCTCTGCTCGCATCTACGTGCCGCCTTCGGACATGAAGGCGATCGCCAGTGCTTCGGTCGAGGTACTGACCAGCACGTCGCTGGTACCATTGCGCGACCTGATCGCCGCGGCGCGCGAGCAGCAAAGGCAGGTGACGGCCGATCTGAAGGAAGCGACTGACGAGGCCGCTCGACAGTGGGCTGAACTCTCGCGCAAGAAGGCCAGTATCTTTCGCTGGTTCTTCCGGCGCCGGATCGCCTCTCTGGAGCAGGAACTTCCAATGATTGAGGGCGAGGTGAAGCGGCTCAAGGAATGGGAGAGAAACACGAAGATCTCCGTTGATTTCGAAGCCGCGCCCGAGGCGCAGCGGGCGTATGAGCAAATGGTCCGTGCCTTCGAGGTCCTCCGCCGCAGCGCGTGCAAATGGGACGTGACTGCCGACCGTGCGACGAACCAGCCGCGGGAGCGGACGAATGCGCATCGTGCTGTCGATCGCAAGCCGGTGAGCTTCGACTTCAGCACGAGCGACATCATCCGCTTTTCCGGCCGCGCAATGCGCTTCGAGAATGCCAATGGGGACGATATCCTCATCTACCCCGGTGTCGCCGTCATCCCGCGCGCAGATGGCGTCTTCGCCCTGATCGACCTGCGCGAACTCAAGGTTGAAGCACGCCCCATGCAGTTCCAGGAGGAAGATAATCTGCCGGGCGACGCCATGGTCGTGGGGCATACCTGGGCCAAGACGAACAAGAACGGCACGCCGGATCGGCGCTTCAAGGACAACTATCAGATCCCGCTCTGCCTCTATGGCGAGATCACCTTCCGCTCGAAAACCGGGATCACCGAGGAATATCACGTGTCGAACGCTGAAGCAGCGGTGAGTTTTGCGCAGGCGCTCCAGGCTTACCAACAGGCTCTGTCACTGAGTGAGACACCCAGAAAAGCTCAGGCATGACGGACAAGCACAGCCTGTGACCTTCACCGGGTGTCCGCATCTTCCGCCTCGTCGTGGAATTAGCAAATCATGCTCCTGCAGCAAGCCACGCAGGATAGGGAAACTTGCGGCCGCGACGACATAGCTCGCGACATTGACTGGCGTGGCGGCGGGGACGTCAGCAAGCACTCCCAAATAGCTGTGCTTTTGTTTGGCATCTGAACGCGCTATCGGCGACGAAACGGCTTAGAGTATTTCCATGAAGCATACACCTACTGGCCTGCCCCGATGAGGTGGTCCGTTTCCAATCTTAGTGCATGACGGGTGTCGGTGCTATGCTCGGGGTGGCCGGCGACGCGGTTCCGGGTGGCGAAGCCGGCCATTGCAGGGCCTGCGAGGTTGGCGGTCGGTAGCCCAAGGATGAATGCGGGCGTCTGGTATTGTAGTGGCGACGCCAACTCTCGATGACGATCCTTGCCTCGGCGAGACTGTAGAAGATCTCGCTATCGAGCAGCTCGTCGCGGAGCTTGGAGTTGAAGCTCTCGCAGTAGCCGTTCTCCCAAGGTGATCCCGGCTCGATGTAGGCGGTCCTGGCACCGACCGCGGCGATCCAGTTGCGCACGGCCGTGGCGATGAACTCCGGGCCGTTGTCCGACCTGATGTAACCTGGCACGCCCCGGAGGATGAACTGGTCCGACAGGGCGTCGAGCACGTCCGTCGAGTTCAGCTTCCGGCTGACTCGGATCGCCAGGCATTCCCGGGTGAACTCGTCGATCAGGTTGAGCATGCGGAACTTCCTCCCGTCATGGGTCCGGCTCTCGACGAAGTCGTAAGACCAGACGTGGTTCGGGCGCTCGGGCCGCAAACGGATGCACGATCCATCGTTGAGCCACAAACGGCCCTTCTTGGGTTGCTTCTGGGGAACCTTCAGCCCCTCCCGCCGCCAGATCCGCTCGACCCGCTTCATGTTCACCGTCCAACCGGCATTCCGAAGCAGAGCAGTAATCCGGCGATAGCCGTAGCGGCCATACTGGCTGGCCAACGCAACGATGTCCGCCGTCAGTGCGTCCTCATCGGCCCGCCCCCGCGGCACCTTCCGCTGGGTCGAGCGATGCTGCCCAAGCACGCGGCAAGCGAGGCGCTCCGACACTTGGAGCTTCTGCCGAACGTGCTCGATGCAGGCGCGGCGGCGGGCGGGGCTCAATAGTTTCCCGAAGCAGCCTCACGCAGGATGAGCTTCTCGAGCGTGAGATCGGAGACGGCCTTCCGCAGCCGCTCGTTCTCCTTCTCCAGCTCCTTCAGCCGCTTGACCTGGTCGCTCTTCAGCCCGCCGAACTCCTTGCGCCACCGGTAGTAGGTGAACTGGGTCACGCCGATCGAGCGCACCGCCTCGGCCACCGACTGGCCCTGAGACACCAACACGTCGACCTGCCGGAGCTTGGCCACGATCTCCTCGGGTTTGTGCTTCTTCTGGGGCATTCCTTCGTCCTCCATCTGGCTCGAAAGCATACTTCAGGGAGGACCACTTTTCAGGGGGCAGGCCAGTCGGCTCGACCACCACGGCGATCCTGCAGAAGGTCCAGCTGCCGGTGCTGCTAGTGCGGTGACCAATCCTCGACTATCTAATGGAAGTTGCTGTTAACTTGGGCCGCACGGCAATCTCGGCCCATAGCAGCCGTTCGAGCGTCGTGGGAACTGTGTAGTTGCATACCCCGAATCGGTCATTCGCAATCGGTGCAGAAATTCTGCCGTTAGGCCGTCTACGATGCCGACTCTATGACCGGACCACACCCAAGAGTATTCAGATAGGGGTTGCCCTTCGACTCTTTCACAGATTATCGTTGAAACCGAGCCGGTCTAGGAATTGCTGTGCTTGATTTAAAAGATCTTACGCCTGTCGAGCCTAGGGCGGTTGTGCATTCTTCTTCCGCAGGGCACATCCACGCGGGACTTCCAATTCCGAAAGTTTCGCGGGTAATGATTTTCTCCCAATGAGTGGGGGAGGTTCATCGAGGAGTGGGCCACATCGCTGAAGTCAGATTATACCATGGTGCGCCGCTTTGCAGGAGCGGGAGACATGGGAATTGACGTAGCGTGCTTCACGGCGTTGTTGCGTAACTCTGCGCGCAGGGGCTCGCATGGGGACTTTGGCCTCTTATCTGACTGAGCATGACCAAGCCCTCACCCGCCCGCTACCGCACGACCAACTGGTCCAGCTACAACGCTGCGCTGAGGAAGCGGGGCTCACTGTTGATCTGGCTGGACCGCGCGATGTCCTGGCTCGCGCCGCATGAGGGTCGCCCTGGTCGCCCACCGGTGCTCTCGGACGCCGCCATCCAGTTCTGCCTCTCGATAAAGGTGCTGTTCAAGCTGCCGCTGAGGCAGACCGCCGGGATGGTGGCCAGCCTTTTGCGGATGGCCGGGCTGGACTGGCCCGTTCCCGATTACTCCACCCTGTGCCGTCGGCAGAAGACCCTGGCTGTTCAGATCCTGTATCGCCGTGTCGACGGGCCGCTGAACCTGCTCGTGGACAGCACCGGGATCAAGTTCCTCGGCGACGGCGAATGGCAGGCCCGCAAGCATGGCGTTCAGAGGCGGCGCCAATGGCGCAAGGTGCATCTGGCAATGGATGCCGCCACGTCCGACATCCGTGCCGTCGAGTTCACCCCCAGCCGCGACGGCGACAGCCCGATCCTGCCGGAGCTGCTCGACCAGATCCCGGAGGACGAAGAGATCGGCACCGTGACCGCGGCGCTCACGCTGCCATCCCGCTCCGCAAAAATGCGAAGCTGTGGAAGACCGTCACCGCCGGAGCCATGGCCCGAAACGAGGCGCTGCGGGCATCGAAATACCTTGAACGCGCCCTCTGGCGACAATGGAGCGAATATCACCGCAGGAGCCGCGTCGAGACGAAGATGCATTGTGTAAAGCTGCTGGGCCAGAGGCTCATGGCACGGGACTTCGATCGCCAGGTTGCCGAACTTCAGGTCCGTATCGCCATCCTGAACGGCTACACCGCCCTTGGCATGCCTGTCACTGAAGCTGTGGGATAGCCATGACCGGGAGAAGGAGAACCTCGGCCATCACCCGATTTGTGCAACAGAGCCGTTACGGCCGGGAATGATCGGCGATCTTCCGCTTGGCGTTTGTTCTTTTAGGTCACCGTGATGGTCGCCTGTGCCTTCAAGGGGCAGGGAAGCGACGGATCGAAGTTGATTTCCACCGCGCTTGCCACAAAGAAGCCGCCAATGGTTTTGGCCGCAATCTCCGGAGCCGTGCCTGGTGCCACAAGGTTGACGTCCTGCGCAAAGACGAAGATGCGCCAGGTGCCATAGGGTTCTGCGTCGTACTGCAGCATCTCGCGATAGGCGCGTTTCAGGTCTAGCGAGCCCGCGTAGACGCCGTCATCCGGCTTGTCATCGAAACCCAGCCCGTCATCGGTCAGGTCGACCACAAAGGTGATGATCCCGTCAGGCGACTGGAAAAGCGCGAAGGCATAGAGTTCAGGTCCCCTGAACATGTTTCCCTCGGGCTTGGAGACCATCATCCTTACCCACAGGGGTTCGAATGCGGGGATCGTGGGCGGCGTCTCCACCTGGAGCGCACCGGCGACATGGATGTTCGTCTGCGTTTCGGAGACGCTGTGGCTTGCGCTACCCGCGGTGGTCTGCCGGGTGTAGGTCCATTTCACATCGGCCATGTAGGGCTTGCCCGCGGTCGGCGCCTCAGGAAGTGTCCAGTCGGCGACGACATTCTCTGCGACGGTGAGATCACCTGCCGCGGGCGGGGTCGCGGCCTGGCCCCTGAAGAAGGGGTCCTCGTCATCGGAGCAGGCAACGGCTATAGCTCCCGATGCGATCGCAGAGGAAACCCCGGCCACAGTGAACTCCGGCTTTCCCGATGCCGCGCCCTTGGGCGTGCAGCAACTCACGCTGGGATCGGTCTCCTCGAAGGTTCCGCCGACGCTGAAGTTCGCTTTCCCGGCACCGAGCGCCGCGGCCACGATCGCCACGATTGCCGCGACAACCGCCACAATAATGGCGAGCACCTTCCACCAGGGATCGGAGAAGGGCAGGTCTCCATGAACGCCGGCATAGGCCGGGTTCGGTTCCCAGACCATGGTCAGCCCGGTCGGCACAAAGGGGCCGAGCGGCCGCGGCGGGCAGCGCGGCTTGTCCGGGTTGCACTGCCACCATCCGTCCGGCTTCGGGCCGATGGCCTTCATCCCGGAGATCCTGATGGTGCCTTCCTCTATCGAGCAGTTGTAGGTGTTGGTGGTGGGATCGAAGCGGGTCTGCGAGACGAAGATCTGCCGGATCGACCGCTGCGCCTCGAAGCCGTCCGCGCGTGCCACGAAGCTCACGAAGGGCTTTCCTGGCCGGGCGTTCTGGAAATCGGCGTCCCAGCCGACGCGGACGGTCGCACCCGCCCGGATGACCGGAAAGGCCCAGACTCTCGGCTGCGGCACAATGCCCGGGTCGCTCACGCTTTCAAGGTAGAGTCGGACATTCGTAAGATCCTCGCGGCCCGTGTTGGTGTAGTGGCAGGTAATGCGCAGGCCGTAGATCGCGTTGTCGAATATGCCGTCCGGCAGCATGATGGAGGTGACCGGCTCGATGGCGAAGGGCCGGGTGAGAACCTGCATGGGGGTGGCGCTCATCTGATTGCCTCCTTCTGCCGCGCGATCTCCTCGTGGACGACAAGGAAGGCACAGCCCCCGATCGGTTCTCTCCTGTCGCCTGCGCCGTCGAACTCGAGGACGTTGACGAGCACATATCCTTCGGGGCGCATCTCCCAGGCACGGATGTTGAGATAAACGGCCGCTCGCCCGCCACGGGGAACCTTCAGCTCCATCTTCTTGTCGCCGGTCGGCTCATCCTCCTGGAGGCAAGCCGGCCAGTCCCGCAGCCCGGCCTCCACGGCCCCGTCCAGCGGGCGCAGCTCGGGAAGTCCGAGGGAGCGCAAGGCGCGTTCGTCGACTTCTCCTCCGACCTCGACGACCAGCCTGGACAGCTTCTCCTGCCGTGGCAGGCCATCGATCGTTATGGTCAGGGGCATCATCATCATGGATGCGGCCAGAACCGTCAGGTTCTTCTGTGCCATCTCGCTGTAGGTGGGCGGATCGAACACAGCCAGCGAAGCCGGCACGGAGGATCCGGGATAGCGCGCTTCGGCAATCAGGCATTCGTGCCCGCCGTTGACCATGACAACCGGCCAGGGGGTCAGGCAAAGGACCTCCACCTCGCTTCCCGGCTGCCCCGCGGGCGCCAGGTCGGCGAAAGCCGTCCCGATCGGATTGGCGGAAGCCCTGGTGATCTGAGGGGTCGGAACGGCCCAGAAGAAGTCCACTTGGACATTCTGGATGCCGAAACCTGCGTGATTGGTCAGGCGGGCCCAGACAAAGGCCGGCTTGCCTGCGACAGGCACACCCGGCGCACCCTGGGGATCGGATCCCGGCACAACCCAGATGTCAGGACTGAGATACCACCACGGACTGCCGTCACGTATCTCCACGTTTCCCATGAGTCGCCCCCTGAATAATGCAGAGTGAGCAGAGACCTATTACAGGAAATCGGCGCTATAGCGGATGGATTGAGGATAGCAGATTTCAGTTCATCGAACAACACAACTCAATGCTGTCTGTCTTTCGAAAGACAGATAATTGACCACCTCGCCCGCTTCCACGGCTGGATGCATGCCGATGGTTATGCCGGGTTCGAGGATCTCTATCGGTCCGGCGCGATCCACGAAGTCGCCTGCATGGCCCATGTCAGGCGCAAGTTCGTCGACATCCATCGTGCCTAGGCCGTGTTGACGAAAGGGATTCACGGGGCGCGCTGCTCGTGATTCAAGCTGGTATCCGCGATGGAGACCAGCCTGGCACGAGACCTGATGTCGGACGAGGAGTGTGCGTTCCATGAACTCTTCATCCGGGCTGTCCGCGCCCCGAACGGACGCAAACCCGCGCACCGTCGGCTTGTTCTGGATGGCATTTTCTGGATCGCACCGGCTCGCCCTGGCGTGACCTGCCCGAGGAGTAGGGCCAAGTGGTCGTCCGTCTACCGGCAGTTCCGACGCTGGACGCTGGCCGGGCTATGGGAGCAGATCATGGATGCGTTAAACACGAGTGGGGCGGTCCCCGACGCCCTCCAGATGATCGACAGCACCGTGGTCCGCGCCCATCATCAGGCAGCCGGCACAAAAGGGGGACTCCGCGACAGGGTTTCGGCCGTTCAAGAGGTGGCTTCACGACCAAAATCCACCTCCGCGTCAACAGCGCCGGCCTGCCCATGAGGACGGAGATCACGCCCGGCCAGACATCGGACTATCTCGGCTTCGATCTGGTCATGGCCGACAACCTGCCGGAGCCTTCCATCCTTGCTGGCCGATCGCGGCTACGATTCTGATGATGTTCGCAGGACCATGGAGGCGCGCGATGTGCTGCCGGTGATCCCCATGCGGAAAACCCGCAAGCTGAGGGTAGCCGTGGATCGCACCCTCTACCGGCT
>NZ_FNGE01000034.1 GCF_900102885.1 Paracoccus chinensis
TCGAACTCGCGCGCGCGGTCGCCGCCGAAGACCAGGTGCGTGTGGCAGTCGATCAGCGCGGGCGTGACCAGGCGGCCGCCCATGTCCTCGCCCTCCGCCTGGCCCTCGCCCTCGCCCTCGCCCAGGGCGGCGATGCGGCCGTCCTCGATCCGCAGCCACCCGCGCTCGATCAAGCCGTAACCCTCGCCTGTCAGCGTCACGAGGCGGGCGTTGGCAAGGGTGAGGGCGGAGGGAGGGGGGGCCGACATGAGACCTCGCGATTCGGGCTTGCGTTGGCTTGTTTATGTCTGCACATAATGCCGCCTGTCAACGGGGCGCATCAACAGGCGGGAACGGGCAATGCCGGCGATATGGGCAAGACGGGCGCTGCTGCCCGCGGGATGGGAAACGCAGGTCGCGGTCTTCGTCGGAGAGGACGGGCGCATCGCCGCGGTCGAGCGCGGCACGGCCCCGCCCCCCGGCGCCACCGTGGTCGAGACCCTGCTGCCCGCGCCCGCCAACCTTCACAGCCATGCCTTTCAGCGGGCGATGGCGGGGCTGACCGAACGGCGCGGTCCCGATCCGAAGGACAGCTTCTGGACCTGGCGGCGGCTGATGTATCGCTTCCTCGACCAACTGACCCCCGAGGACATCGAAGCCATCGCCGCCTTCGTGCAGATGGAGATGCTGGAGGCGGGCTATGCCACCAGCGTCGAATTCCACTACCTGCACCACGACAGCGGCGGGCGGCCCTATGCCGACCTGGCCGAGATGTCGGGCCGGATCGCGGCGGCAGCCGCGCAGACGGGCATCGGCCTGACGCTGCTGCCGGTGCTGTATCAATGGGGCGGGCTCGACCGCCGGGCGCTGGTGTCCGGGCAGGACCGCTTCGGCAATACGCCCGAGCGCTTCGCCCGCCTTGTCGAGGGCGCGCAGGGCCATGTGGCGCGGCTCGGGGCGGACAGCCGCATCGGCATCGCCCCCCACAGCCTGCGCGCGGTGGACGGGGACGGGCTTGCGGCCGCGCAGGCGCTGGCGGGGGACGGCCCGATTCACATGCACCTGGCCGAGCAGACCGCCGAGGTGGACGAGGTTCTGGCCACCACCGGCCGCCGTCCGGTCGAATGGCTGCTGGAAAACCTGGCCGTCGATCAACGCTGGTGCCTGATCCACGCGACCCAGATGACGCCCGGTGAAACCGTGGCCCTTGCCCGCAGCGGCGCGGTGGCGGGGCTGTGCCCGATCACCGAAAGCAGCCTGGGCGACGGCATCTTCGACGGCGTGCGCTGGACGGATGCGGGCGGCGCCTTCGGCATCGGGTCCGACAGCAACATCCGAATCGCGCTGTCCGAGGAACTGCGGACGCTCGACTATTCGCAGCGGCTGCGCGACCGTTCGCGCGCAGCGCTGGCCAGTGCCGACCGTTCGACCGGCCGCGTGCTGTTCGAGGGCGCGGCCAGGGGCGGCGCACAGGCGTCGGGGCGCGCGGCGGGCGCCATCGAGCTGGGGCTCTGGGCCGATCTCATGGCGCTTGGCGACCTGGGTCCCGACGGTGTCGGACGCGAGAAGGACACCCTGCTCGACACCTGGATCTTCGCCAGGGACGATCGCGACGTGACCGACACCTGGTCGGCCGGGCGCCACCTCGTCGCGGAGGGCCGACACATCCGCCGCGCGCCGATCACCGCGGCCTACACCCGCACCCTGCAGCGGCTGAGGCAGGCGATATAGCCCGGACCCTGGCATGCGGTTCAATAGCGCGTCGTCATCCTGTAGCCGCGGTGGTAAAGCAGCCGGACGAAGGTGACGGACTGTCCCTGCCAGAAGGTCTGCCTTTCGATCTGGAACAGCGAATCGCCGGGGGCGCAGCCCAGATGCTGGGCCTGTTCCTGGGTGGCCGGGCTGGCTGAAAAGCTGACCTCGACGTTGGAAAAGGGCACCTGCCGGACCAGCCATTCGTTCGGCCCGGTCGCCCCGAAATCGGCGATGCGGGCGCCGGGCGTCGCCTTGAGATTGATCCAGCGGTCCTCGAACTGGTAAGGCTGGCCGTCGGCGAAATGGACGCAGGTCACATGGCGCAGCTGCGTGTCGGCATCAAGGTTCAGCCGCGCGCGCAGCCAGTCAGGCGCCTTCAGGATATCCGAGCGCACCAGCGCATAACGGTATTCCGCGCCCTGTTCCTCGATCTCGTTGCGCACCAGCGGGATGTCCAGGCGCATCTGCCGCAACGGCAGCAGGCGGACCCGGGTGCCCGCCTTCCGCTTGCGCTCGACCAGGCCGTCCTCGACCAGTTCGCGCATGGCGCGGTTGATGGTGGCACGGGCCGAGCCGTATTCCTGCGCCAAATCCGTCTCGTTCGGCACCAAGCTGCCAGGCGGCCATTCGCCGCCGGTGATGCGGCGCAGCATGTCGGCCTTGATCTCGCGATAGCTGTTGGTCGCGACCATGGGACTCCTTTCCAGCATTTTGCCGCCGATGCCGCGTCCAGCGCCGACTTGCGGGCCCCTCCTGAAATCGGCACTGGACGCGGCGTGCATAGATTGTGATTATAGCTATGCATAACGGGTCAAAGTCCAGACAAATGGCAGCTAAGATGTCCCCAATATCCAAGCTCATTCTGCGGCGGCTGGCGATCGGGGCACTGACGCTGCTGATCGTATCGGCCATCATCTTCTGGGCAATCGAGCTTTTGCCCGGCGATATCGCAACTGAGGTCCTTGGCCAGTCGGCAACCCCGGAAACCCTCGCCGCTTTCCGCGAGCGATTCGGCCTGAACGATCCTGCCCTTGTCCGCTACATCAACTGGCTGGGCGGGGCGCTGACCGGGGACCTAGGGCTGTCGATGGCGAACCAGCGCCCGATCTCGCAACTGCTGGGCGACCGGTCCTTCAACACCTTCTTCCTGGCCGGCTATGCCGCGCTGATCGCCATTCCCCTGGCGGTGGGGCTGGGGATCGTGGCGGCGCTTTACCGCGGGTCCTGGCTGGACCGCTTCATCTCCTCCTCGACGCTGGCGGTGATCTCGTTTCCCGAATATTTCGTGGCCTATATCCTGATCCTGATCTTCGCGGTTCATCTGCAGTGGTTTCCCAGCTTGGCCGCGGTCGCGCCCGGCATGGACCTGACGCAGCGGCTGTATGTGACCTTCCTGCCCGCGCTGACGATGGTGCTGATCGTCATGGCGCACATGATGCGGATGACGCGGGCGGCGATCGTGAACCTGCTGGCGCTGCCCTATGTCGAGATGGCCCATCTGAAGGGGATCAGGCGGCGCCGGGTGATCACGGTCCATGCCCTGCCCAATGCCGTCGCCCCGATCGCCACCGTGATCGCGCTGAACCTGGCCTATCTGATCGTGGGCGTGGTGCTGGTCGAGGTGGTGTTCGTCTATCCGGGCCTGGGCCAGCTTCTGGTGGACAGCGTCGCCAAGCGCGACATCACCGTCGTGCAGGCCGCCTGCCTGATCTTTGCCGCAACCTATATTCTGCTGAACCTGGCGGCGGACATCATCGGCATCGTTTCCAACCCGCGCCTGCTGCATCCGAGGTAAGCCCGTGACGCGCTATCTGTCCCTTCTGCGCACCGCCCCCCTTTCGGCCCAGCTCGCGATGGCGCTGATCGCGGTCTATGCCGTCACCGCGCTGTTCGCCCCCTGGCTTGCTCCCTATCCCGAATCCCAGATCGTCGGCTCGAAATACCTGCCTTGGGCCTCGCCGCACTGGCTGGGGACCGATGCCCTGGGGCGGGACGTACTGTCGCGGCTGATCTACGGGGCGCGCAACACCGTGGGCATCGCGCTGGTGACGACGGTGCTGGCTTTCCTGCTGGGCACGACGACGGGGCTTCTGGCCGCGACGGTGGGGGGCTGGTTCGACGCCCTCAGCTCGCGCGTGGTGGACGTGCTGATGGCGATTCCCTCGCTGATCTTCGCGCTGCTGATCCTGACGATCACAGGCACCTCGGTCGTCGCGCTGGTGCTGGTCATCGCGGTGCTGGACAGCACCCGCGTGTTCCGGCTGTCGCGGGCGGTGGCGCAGGGCATCCTGACCATGGACTATATCGAGGTCGCGCGGATGCGGGGCGAGGGCCTGGGCTGGATCATCCGGCGCGAGGTGCTGCCCAACGCGGCCGCCCCCCTGATCGCCGAGTTCGGGCTGCGCTTCTGCTTCGTCTTCCTGTTCATCTCGGCGCTCAGCTTCCTCGGTCTCGGATTGCAGCCGCCGACGGCGGACTGGGGCTCGATGGTGCGCGAAAGCGCCAAGCTGATCTCGTTTGCCAATTTCTCGAGCTGGCAGGCCGCGACCTTCGGGCTGGCGCCGCTGCTGCCGGCCGGGGCCATCGCCATCCTGACGGTTGCGGTGAACATGGTGGTGGACTGGGTGCTGCATGTCTCGAGCGGGTTGAAGGACTAGGATCATGGACGGACTTCTTGAGATCCAGGACCTGAGGATCGAGGGGCGCGCCCAGGACGGCTGGCGCGAAATCGTCAAGGGCGTCGATCTGACCGTCGCCAAGGGCGAGATCGTCGGCCTGATCGGCGAAAGCGGCGCCGGCAAGTCGACGCTGGGGCTGGCCGCGATGGGCCATGTCAAGCCGGGCCTGCGGATCGCGGGCGGCTCGATCCGCTTCGACGGGCAGGAACTGATCGGCGCGCGGGAATCGGCGCTGCGCGACCTGCGGGGGCGGCGCATCGCCTATGTCGCGCAATCCTCGGCCGCGGCCTTCAACCCGGCCTGGCGGTTGATCGACCAGCATTGCGAAGGCCCGGTGCAGCATCGCGTCATGTCCCGCGCCCAGGCCGGGGACGAGGCGGTGAAGCTGTATCGCGAGATGCGCCTGCCCGACCCCGAGCAGATCGGCTTCCGCTATCCCCACCAGGTCTCGGGCGGCCAGTTGCAGCGGGCGATGACCGCGATGGCGATGGCCTGCCGGCCCGACCTCATCATCTTCGACGAACCGACCACCGCGCTGGACGTGACCACCCAGATCGAGGTGCTCGCCGCGATCCGCGACGCGGTGCGCGATCACGACACCGCCGCGATCTACATCACCCACGATCTGGCCGTGGTCGCGCAGATGGCCGACCGGGTGAAGGTGCTGCTGAAGGGGACCGAGGTCGAAGAGGCCCCCACGCGCGAGATGCTCGCGCATCCGCGCGAGGACTATACCCGTTCGCTGTGGGCAGTGCGCGAGTTCCGCCCCAGCCCCCGCGCGCCCGTCACGGACCCCCGGCCGATCCTGCGGATCGAGAACGTCTCGGCCAGCTATGGCGCGCTGCCGGTGCTGCAGGACGTGTCCTTCAGCGTGCCGCGCGGGCGCACCGTCGCGGTCGTGGGCGAAAGCGGGTCGGGCAAATCGACGACGGCGCGCGTCATCATGGGACTGCTCGCGCCCACGCAGGGGCGGGTGGTCTTCGAGGGCCAGCCCCTGGTGGCGCACAGCCGCCGGCGACCGCGCGATTTGCAGCGGCGGGTGCAGATGATCCACCAGATGGCCGACACCGCGCTGAACCCCTGGCACCGGGTCCGCGACGTGATCGGCCGGCCGCTGGAGTTCTTCCTTGGCCTGCGCGGCGCGGCGAAAGAGGCGCGCATCCGCGAGCTGCTGGCGGAAATCGAGCTTGAGCCGGCGCAGTTCATCGACCGGCTGCCGGGCGAGCTTTCGGGTGGGCAGAAGCAGCGCCTGTGCATCGCCCGCGCGCTGGCGGCCAACCCCGACTTCATCATCTGCGACGAGGTGACGAGCGCGCTGGACCAGATCGTCGCCGAAGGCATCCTGCGCCTCTTGGACCGGCTGCAGCGCGACAAGGGGCTGAGCTATCTGTTCATCACCCACGACCTTGCGACCGTGCGGTCCATCGCCGACGAGGTGGTGGTGATGCAGAAGGGCAAGGTGGTCGAGCAGGGCCCCAAGGACCGGATGTTCGCGCCGCCCCACCATCCCTATACCGAGCTGCTGCTGTCCTCGGTGCCGGAAATGGACCCGGACTGGCTGACCCGGCTGCTGGAACAGCGGCGCCACGGCGCCAGCGGCGAAGGGGCCGGCGAAGGCGCAAGGGGGAACGCCGCATGATCCGGTACGACACCGTCGCCTGCGCGCTGGACCTGGACGCGCCGGGCAAGTCCTGGGGCTGGGTGGAACTGGACCATTCCGACAACGACCGGGATTATTCCGTAATCCGCAGCCCCCTGGGCGTGATCCGTGGCGGCGCCGGCCCGGCCGCGCTGATCACGGGCGGCAATCACGGCGACGAATACGAGGGGCAGATCATCGCCCGCCGCCTGTTCGAGATGCTGGAACCCGCCGATGTTCCCGGCGGCCTGATCCTGATGCCCGCGCTGAACATGCCGGCGGTTCTGGCCGCGCGGCGGGTTTCGCCGCTGGACCAGGGCAACATGAACCGTTCCTTTCCGGGCGCGACGGGGGCGGGACCGACGCGGGCGCTGGCGGGCTTCGTCACCGCCCATCTGATGCCGCGCGCAGGGCTGGTGATCGACCTCCATTCGGGGGGGACGAACGCCGATTACATCGACTGCGCCTATCTGACGCTGACGGGCGACGCGCAGACGGACCGCCGCAACCGGACGCTGGCCGAGACCTTCGGCCTGCCCTGGACGGTCGTGGTCCCGCCCGGCAATACTGGAGGGGATCTCGATTCCGCCGCCCATGCGGCCGGTTGCGCCATGTTTTCCTGTGAACTCGGGGGCGGGGGGCGGGTGTCGCGCGCCTCGCTGGAGGCGGGCTGGCAAGGGGTTCTACGGCTGCTGGCAGCCCAGGGCGTGATCGGCGCCGAGGTCGCGCGCAGGCTGGGCGCCGGAACAGCGCCGCCGACGCGCTTTGCCGATCTGGGCGCAGGCAGTGGCCATGTGACGGTGATGCGCCAGGCGCTGGCCGAGCCGCTGGTCGCCTTGGGGGACCGGGTCGCGGAAGGACAGCCGCTGGCGATCCTGCGCGACCTTTTCGACCTGGACCTGCCGCCGCAGGAACTGGCCGCCCCGGTCGCGGGCGTGATCCTGGTCGCGCGGCGCAACGCGCTGGTCCGGCCGGGGGACCACCTGTTCACCGTCGGGCCCGAACTGGACGCGGCGGCGGTCGAACGGATGCCGGGCTGACGGATCCGCCCGGCTCCCTTCTCAGATTTCCAGCACCACCCGGCCCACGGGGCGCGAACAGCAGATCAGCACCTGTCCTGCGGGCGGCGGGTCCAGGGGTTCGCTGGTGTATTCCACCGCGCCCTCGCGGATCGTGCAGCGGCAGGTATTGCAGATCCCCTCGCGGCAACTGAACTCGGGGGTCAGCCCTGCGGCCTCAGCCAGTTCGAGGATGGACCCCGCGGCGGCGTCCCATGCGGCGGTGACACCCGCGCGGGCAAAGACCACCTGATCGCCCTCGACTGCTGCGGCTGGGACGGCAGCCTGCGGGGCCGAGGACAGGCGCGGCGGGGCTTCGGGAACGGCGCGGGCGTCGGGGTCGGTCAGGAACTCCAGCCTCGCCAGCGATCTCGGCGCATGGGCGGGGACATGGGTGGGCCTGACGCGCGGCGCCTCGGGTTCGGCCGCCAGCGCCGCCAGCGAGCCGCCCTTGCCGAAGAACTCATAGGCGATGCGCTCGGGCGCGATGCCCAGGCCCGTCAGCAGCCGCCACATCGCCACCATGAAGGGCGTCGGCCCGCACAGATAGACCTGATAGTCGTCCAGCGGCAGCAGAGACTGCAGCAAGGCCCGGTCCACCACGCCTTCGGCGTCGAACCGGCCGGCGGCGCGGTCCGCGTCCGTGGGGGTGCGATAGACGTGGCGCACCGTGATGCGCCCCTCGGAAGCCGCCGCCAGCGCCGCGACCTCGTCCCGCATCGCATGGACGTCGCCGTTCTCGGAGGCGTGGACGAAGAAGGCGCGCCGGTCGGTCGCCGCCAGCCGGTGCAGCATCGACAGCAGCGGCGTCACCCCCACCCCGCCCGCCACCAGCAGGACCGGGCGGGTGCTGTCCTCGTCCAGGTGGAAGGCGCCGCGGGGGGCGGCGATCTCGATCTCGTCGCCTTCCGCCACGCGGTCGTGCAGCCAGACGGAACCCAGCGACTCGCGCTTGACGGTGATGCGGTGACAGTCGGGCGCATCCACCGCGCAGGACAGCGAATAGGTCCGCAGCACCGTCCCGCCCTCGGCCGGGACGCGCAGGGTCAGGTATTGCCCCGGCCGCGCCTCCCACAGCGGCCCGCCGTCGGCGGGCGCCAGGTGGAACGAGGTGATGACGCTGCTTTCCGGCACCTTGCGGACCACCCGGAAACGGCGGAAGGCCTCGGCCATCGTCAGGCTCTCATTTTTTCATCGACCATCTGCTCTTCGGCGATCATCGCCTCGAGCTGGCGGCGGAAGCGCAGCTGGCCCGCGTCGATCGACAGGTCGATATGGGGCGAAGTCTTGTGGGTCATGCCGACCTGGACTTCCTCCAGCACGGCCTTGTCCTCGGAAAAGGCGTTGCGGACGTCGTGGGCCATCATCTTCGACAATTCGGCGTCCTGCGGGCGGACGTTGCGCAGCTGGAACCAGTAATAGCGCGTCTCGCGCTCGTTCACGGGGGTCATGAAGTTGTAGCTGTCCATGACGAAGGTCCGCTCGTCCAGCGTGCCGTCCGGCCCGCCGGTGCCCGCGGGGGTGAAGACCGCGCGGATCAGCGCGTGCGCCGGATAGCGCACCTCGTAATGCTGCAGGCGGTCGCAGTTGCCCTCGAACTCGACGATCTTCTTGTAGAAGGGGGCGGGCTCGACGTTCATCATCCAGCGGTGGACAATGACGCCATTGTCCGTGCGCGTCACCTTCAGCGGCGTGTCCTTGGTCGCGGCCTGGGCGAAGCTGCCCTCATGGACCCAGGCGACGTGGGTGGGGTCCAGAAGGTTGTCGCACATCAGAAGGTAGTTGCAGGCCAGCTCCATCGCGTCGCCCGAGTTGATGCCCCAGTCGGGGCTGTCGAAGTTCGGGATGTCGATGATGTCGTCGGCATCGGCGATGGCCGCGTTGCCCATCCAGATCCAGACCAGACCGTATTTTTCGTGGATCGGATAGGGGCGGACCTTGGCGGCGGAAGGAATGCGGCCCCCGCCGGGCGCCCAGACACATTGCCCCGCGCAGTCGAAGGTCAGTCCGTGATAGCCGCATTCCACGTTGTCGCCCTTGATGCGGCCCTTGGACAGCGGCAGCTTGCGATGGGGGCAGGCGTCCTCCAGCGCGATCACCTCGCCCTGACTGTTGCGGAAGACGCAGATCTTTTCGCCCAGGACGACGACCTGCTTGAGGCTGGCGTCGATCTCGTGGCTCCAGGCGGCGACATACCAGGCGTTCTTCAGAAACACGGCGGCACCCTTTCGTGGCTGAGTTGCTGCTTATGTATAGCCAAAACCACGCCGCAACAGCGCAGAAGAAGCGCCTGATTGTTTAGCTGGCCTTAACGTTTTCACCCCGCAGGGCCTTGGTCTCAAGCATCATCCAGTCCAGGAACTTGCGCGCGGGCATCCGCCCCAGGGTCATCGGACCCCAGCAGATCACGTAAGGATCGGGCATCTGCAGCCTTCTGTGCGAAAGCCGCAGCAGCCGGCCCGATTGCAGGTCCGAGGCGACGAAGGAAGCCTGCGCCAGAACCGCCCCCTGCCCGGCTGCCGCCGCCTCCAGCGCAAGGCCGGACAGCGAATGGACGGCGACAGGGCGGACCGGGCCTGGAGAGACGCCCTCGGCGGCGAACCAGTTGCCCCATCGTGGCACCGCCGAATAGGCAAGGCCCCAGTCGATATCGATCAGCGGCAGGCGAGCCAGCGCGGCGGGGTCGCGGGCCTCGGGATGGCGCTCCAGATATTCGGGCGAGCAGACCGGAAAGCAGTGGTCGGTGAACAGCACGCGGGAATGCGCGTAAGGCTGGGCCGCCTTCCCATAGGTCAGGCGAAAGCTCTGTTCCAGTGTGCGGGGGTCGGATTCCTGATGGGTCGCCACGATGCGAATCGGGATTTCCCCCGCTGCCGCCCGGAACCTGTGAAGGATCGGGTTGAGCCATTTCTGCAGCAGCGTCGGCAGGCCTGATATCGTCAGCTCGTCGTTCAGCCGGTGACTGACGATATAGTCCTGCGCCAGAAGCAGGCGCTCGAATCCTTGCGAGATCAGGTCGTGATAGGACCGCGCCGCCGGGGTCAGCATGGCCCGGCGGCCGTCCTTGACGAACAGCGGCAGACCCACATGCGACTCCAGCAGCTTGAGTTGCTGGCTGATTGCGCCCGGGGTGACCCCCAGCGCCCGCGCGGCGCTGTTGACCGAGCCCAGCCTGCCGAAAGCCTCGAACGCCTGCAGCGCGCGCAGCGGCGGAAGCGCCGTATTCACGTGATCGGTTCTCCTCTGTTCCGGGGTACAGTTTAGCGTATCTGACAGATAGGCCAACCAAACTGATTTGTGAGGTCGGCCATATGGCCGTAGTTCTTAAGTCTAGACATAAAAATACCGCCACCGCCTTGCCGGCCCAGGCGTCTTCACCACAGGGAGCACGAAACACGATGGCCTTGCTGACCACCCGACGTTCGCTTCTGCTTGGGGCGGGGGCGATGTCCACCGCCGCCGTGCTGGGGCTGCGGCCCGGCCGCGCCTTGGCGCAGGACGCACACCCCCGCAAGGGCGGCACCTTCCGCCTGGCGGTCGCCGATTTCGACACCGCCGAGACCCTGGACCCTCAGCTCAACGAAAGCCGCTTCATGATGCAGCTGCAATACCAGCTGCGCAACTGCCTGATCGAGGTCGGGCCGGGCGGCAAGCTGGTTCCCGAGCTTGCGACCGAATGGGGCAGCAACGACGACCTGACCGAATGGACCTTCAAGCTGCGCGACGGGGTCGAGTTCCACAGCGGCAAGACCATGGCCGCCGATGACGTGGTCTGGTCGCTGAACCTGCACCGCGGCCCCGACACGGTCTCTGAGACCAAGGCCCTGTTCGAGCCCGTCACCGACATCCAAGCGACCGGCCCGAACGAGGTCCGTATCACGCTGGCCGCGCCGAACTCGGGCTTTCCGTCGCTGTTGAGTATGGTGACGATGCTGATCGTGCCCGCCGAGGACCGTGATTTCGACAAGGGCATCGGCACCGGCGGCTATACGCTGGAAAGCTACGAACCGGGCGTCGGCAGCCGCGTGAAGCGCTTCCCGAATTACTGGAAGGAGGGCCGCGCCCATTTCGACGAGATCGAAGTCAAGTGCATCGCAGATGTGAACGCCCGCATGACCGCGCTGCAGACCGGCCAGGTGGATGCCATCGCCTTCGTGGACACCACGACCGCGGACCTGCTGAAGTCGATGCCCGGGATCAACCTGATCCAGACCAAGGGCAAGCAGCACTACGCCTTCAGCATGAACTGCACCGACCCGCTGTTCGCCAATCCGGACGTGCGCATGGCGATGAAGCTGGCCATCAACCGCCAGGAGATGCTGGACAAGATCCTCTCCGGGTATGGCTCGATCGCCAACGACCAGCCGATCTCGGAAGCCTACCAGTATCACAATCCGAACCTGGTCCAGCATGTCTACGACCCAGAGAAGGCGCGGGCGCTGCTGCAGAAGGCAGGGGCCGAGGGGCTGACGGTGCCGCTGCACGTGGCCGAGGCGCCCTTTGCGGGGGCCACGAACATGGCCCAGCTCTACGCCGAACAGGCGGCGGCGGCCGGCATCACTATCGACGTCAAGCGCGAGCCGGACGATGGCTATTGGTCCGGCATCTGGGGCAAGCGCCCGATGTTCGCGACCAAATGGTCGGGTCGTCCGAACGAGGACGTGATGCTGTCGCTGGCCTACTCGCGCGAAGGTATCGGCAGCTGGAACGAGACCAGTTGGGACAACGAGGCCTTCAATAAGGCCCTGGTCGCCGCCCGCGGCGAGAGGGACGAGGAAAAGCGCAAGCAGCTTTACTGGGAATGCCAGAGCCTGATCGCCGAGGATGGCGGCATGGTCGCCCCAGTCTGGGCCGATTTCCTGGACGCGACCTCGGACAAGGTCACCCATGGCGAACTGGGCAACGACTGGGAACTGGACGGCGCCCGCGCCTCCGAACGCTGGTGGTTCAAGGAGTAGCTTCCCCCGGGCGCGGCGGCAGGGCTCGACGCGCCCCTCTCTCGCACGGAACGATCCCTCCATGACCTCGACCACTCCCGCGACAAGCGCCGCCCTGGTGGGCTTGGCGCCGCATTTCGGCGACCGGCTGCTGACCTCGGCCGCCGTGCGCGACCAGCACGGCGCCGCCGAAAGCTGGCTACCCGCAGCAGCTCCCGACGCCGTGGTGATGGCGCAATCGACCGAGGAGGTGGCGCGCGTGCTGGCGGTCTGCCACGACCATGGCGTCCCGGTGATCCCCTTCGGCGGAGGGTCCTCGATCGAGGGGCAGGTGCTGGCGCCCAAAGGCGGCATCAGCCTGGACGTGTCGGGCATGGACCGCATCCTTGCCATCCATGCCGAGGACATGGACTGCGTGGTCCAGTGCGGCGTCACCCGCCAGCGCCTGAACGAGGAACTGCGGGCCACCGGGCTGTTCTTCCCGGTTGATCTGGGGGCGCAGGCCACCCTAGGGGGAATGGCCTCCACCCGTGCTTCGGGGACGACCACGGTGCGCTATGGCTCGATGCGGGAACTGGTGCTGGGGCTGACGGTGGTGCTGCCCGACGGTCAGGTGATCCGCACCGGCGGACGGGCGCGCAAGTCCGCGGCCGGCTACGACCTGACCCATCTGTTCGTGGGCGCGGAAGGCACGCTGGGGGTCATCACGGAGCTGACGCTGCGGCTGTTCGGCACGCCCGAGGCGGCGCAGTCCCTGCTGTGCAGCTTCCCCGACCTGGATGCCGCCACCGCCTGCGTCGTCGCCGCCCAGCATTGCGGCCTGGGCTTGACCCGGATCGAACTGGCCGACGACCTGCAGATGGCGGCGATCAACGCGTGGTGCGCCGCCGCCTTGCCGGAAACCGCGACGCTATGGGTCGAGATCACGGGATCAGACCCCGCTGTGGGACATGACGTGGCGCTGTTCCAGGACCTGGCCCGCGATGCGGGCGCGACCCGGATCGAACCCGCCGCGACAGCCGAAGATGCCACGCGGCTGTGGCGCATCCGGCACGAGGCGCTTTATGCCAACCGCGCGCTGCGGCCGGGCATCAAGGGCATCTCGACCGACGTCTGCGTGCCGCTGTCACGCCTGCCGGACTGCATCGCCGCCATCAAGACCGAGATCGCAGCAACAGGCCTTGTCGCGCCGCTGATCGGCCATGTCGGGGACGGAAATTTCCACTTGGTCCTGCTGTTCGATCCCGCGGACCCGCAGGAAACCGAGACCGCCCGCACCATCAACCGGCGGCTGGTGGAACTGGCGCTGTCGATGGGTGGCACCTCAACCGGAGAGCACGGCGTGGGCCTGGGCAAGAAAGCCTATATGGAAGCCGAGCATGGTCCCGCGCTGGACCTGATGCGGCGGCTCAAGCGCGCCGTGGACCCACGCGGCATCATGAACCCCGGCAAGATATTCGACCTTTGACGCACGAGGCCCCACAATGTCATCCCAACCCCTGATCCGGCCCGAAGTCGCGGGACTGCCCGACTATAACGCGGGCCTCGCGCTGGACCGGTTCCGCAGCGTCTATGGCATCGACGCGGTGGCCAAACTCGACAGCAATGAAAGCCCGCTGGGGCCGTCGCCCGCGGCGGTGCAGGCGATCCGCGACGCCGCGGCCGGCGTTGGCCGCTATCCTGATGCCAGCGACGAGGCGCTGCGTCAGGGGATCGGGCAGGCGAATGGCGTGGACCCCGACACCGTGATCCTGGGCAACGGCTCCGAGGACCTGATCGGCGCTATCTATCGCGCGGTCCTGCGGCCGGGCGACCGGGTGGTGACGATCTGCCCCAGCTTCGGCCTGCATGAATTCGGGGCCCGGGCCTGCGGTGCGGTGGTGGACAAGGTGTCCTTTCCGCCCGACTGGCGGTTTCCGGCCGATGCGCTGATCGCGGCGCTGGCGCAGCCCGCGCGCATCCTGATCTTTTCCTCGCCCAGCAACCCGGCAGGCCCCGCCGTGCCGCAGGCCGACTTCGCCCAGCTGCTGGCCGCGGTGCCGCAGGGCGCGCTGGTCGTCTTCGACGAGGCTTACCGCGAATACCTGTCCGACGATCTGGCCTTCGACGCCCTTGCAATGCTGCGCGAGGCGGGACACCCATGGGTGTCGCTGCGCACGCTGTCCAAGGCTTATGGCCTTGCGGGGGCGCGGGTCGGCTATGGTATCTGCTCGGACGCCGAGCTGGTGCGGGCGCTGCGCAAGACCCGCAACCCGTTCGCCATCAACGCGCTGGCTGGCGCGGCGGCACTGGCCGCGCTGCAGGATACCGGCCATCTGGCCCGTGTGGTCGCGCTGACCACATCCGAACGCAACCGTGTGGCCCAAGGTCTCCGCGCCACGGGTTATGAGGTCGCGCCCAGCCACGGCAACTTCCTGTTCTTCCGCACGCCCGACCGCGCCGCCGACTTCGCCGAGGCGCTGCGCCGGCAGGGTGTTCTAATCAAGGCCTGGCAGGAAGAGCCCTTCCTGGACTGGGCGCGTGTCACCATCGCCAATCGCAGTGAAAACGATGCCTTTCTGGCCGCGATTCCAGCCGTTCGCAGCGGCGCACGCTAATAGCCATGCCGCAAGGAAGATGACGTGAGATTAGCCTTCCTTTATCCTGCCGGGAATCGAGCAGGAGTTCCGACTTCTATCACACCGAAAGGTTCAAGGACTGGCCTCTCCTCGCAGCCACGGGATTCTTGTAGCGCCTGTGTCACCTGGAGGTAGTTGCATGAATCGCCACCACGTCAGTCGTTCCCTGCAGGCGTCGCCGATTGGCCTCGACAGCCTTCAAGGGTGCGACCTCGTGCATTGCCCTACGTGAACGCTGCGCCAGTTCCTGATACTCACGGGTATTTAGCGTCATCCAAGCAACTTCCCCGGCCGTGACGTCGCGCCGGACCGACGCGGGCGAGCCGGCGAGCAATTGGCGCGGCGCCCCCTTGAAGCCGGCCTTTACGAAGGAGTTCGCGGCGACGATGCTGTCGGGACCAAGAACTGCCCCGTCCATCACCACCTGGCCTGCCCCAATGAGGTGGTCCGTTTCCAATCTTAGTGCATGACGGGTGTCGGTGCTATGCTCGGGGTGGCCGGCGACGCGGTTCCGGGTG
>NZ_FNGE01000072.1 GCF_900102885.1 Paracoccus chinensis
CCGTAAAATATGACAAGCGCCGCTACAAACGCCGCAACAGGATCGAGATCATGTTCGGCCGCCTGAAAGACTGGCGGCGCATCGCCACGCGTTACGACAGATGCCCGAAGGTCTTCCTCTCCGCCATCGCGCTCGCCGCAACCATCATGTTCTGGCTATGAAACTTAACGAGTCCTGACCCTAGGGCAGCGCGGCCGGTTCAACCCCTGAACGGATTGACGATGCGGAGCCTGTTTTCGATCAGCATGCCATGCTGCATGTCCTCTGAGAGCAGCCGCTCGCAGCCGCTTGTCAGGGCAGCCGAGACGATCATCGCGTCATAGACCGAAAAGCCATATCGCTCGCCAAGCGCAAGGCCGACCTCGTGGATCTCGGCTGTCAGGTCCAGAACCGTGCAGAGCGCACGGATGCCACCCAGGAAATCCCCTGCCTCCTGCCAGGACATGCCGGCTTTCCGGATGCAGTTGACCAGGGTCTCATTCAGGACCTGCACACTGATGATGCCACCCCCTGCCAGCAGCCCGGCAGCCGTGTCGGCCTTCGTACTGTCATCAAGCAGGTAGAGAATGATGTTCGTATCGAAGAAGTCAGCGGGCATTGGCATCGTCGCGGGTCAGCCGTCCCGATGCGGGAAGCCGTCCGCGAAAACGACGCAGATCCGCCAGCACATCCGCTGCCGAAGGCAGACGGCGGACAGCGAGGTGATCGCTGGCAGGCGCCAGTTCGATCCGGTCACCCTCTTTCAGGCCCATCTCGCGCACGAGCCCGGCCGGCAGGCGGACTGCCAGAGAATTGCCCCATCTTGCGATCTGCATGGCATGGTCCTTCAAGTGGATATACAGATAGAGAACGTATATCGCATCTGGCAGACAGTTGTTCAAGACGGCGGCGAGAAGCCGTCGATCATGTCAGCCGAGGCGGATCGTCGGCAGAGCTCAACAGCCGGTGCCCGGGGGCTGGTCCTATCGGGTCAGCACAACCAGCGCGTCCACCATCCGGATGAAATCGTCCGTCGCCAGACCACGCCAGCGTTCGCCCTCATCATAGGCGTTCTCGATCCGCTGCCGTTCGGCTTTCTCCAAAAGCCGAACAGAGGCGTTCATGTTGGCGATTTCGTGCTCGCAATAGCTGATCGCCGGGGCCAGCAACTCGGCCAGCGCCGCTCTGTCGTCAGCGGCGGGCAATTGTTCTCCGCTTCATTTTACGCATCGGAGAGCCAAGGTCAGAAATGGACACGGCCGACGCTGTGCCCATTCTGTCTCACGCGGCGAGATCCTCGAGGGTGCGGCCCGACTCCAATGCATCAGTGATCCACTGGGGGCGACGACCGCGCCCGCTCCAGGTCTGCTCCGGATTGTCGGGATTGGTGTACTTGGCAGTGCTGGCGCCGGATCTCCGCCTTCTGCCCGCTTTTCCGATGCCAAGCAGTTCTGTCAGCTTGAACCC
>NZ_FNGE01000039.1 GCF_900102885.1 Paracoccus chinensis
CGCGCGGGGCCACCAGCAGCGGGACGATCAGCCCCGCGTCGCGCGCGTCAATCACCGCCGACAGGCTGAGCGCGTCGCAGGGATGCACCGCCGCCGCCCGCACCGCGTCCAGCCCGCGCACGAGGTCCAGAAGCCGCGTGGTCCCGCCGTTGGCCGTCTGGGCCAGCCGCACCTCGGGCAGGGTCGTGCGCTGCCAGCGGCGCTTTTCGGCGGGGGCGATCAGATCGGCATGGCCGTCAATGACCACCGTCCCGTCCTGGTTGGTGCAGCGGCAGGCCAGCCGCAGGCGGCGCGAGGCCGGGTCGCGTTCCACCACCTCGACGCTTGTGGAAAGCGTGTCGCCCGCGCGGATGGTCGCGCGGAAGGCCAGTTCCTGCCCCAGATGGGTCGCGCCCGGCCCCGGCAGGCGGGTGCCGAGCACCACCGCCATCAGGGCGCTCGCCAGCATCCCGTGGCTGAGCCTCTCGGCCAGATGCGCTTCCGCCGCCGCGTCGGGATCGAGCGCGTCGCCCCCGTCAAAGCCGGTCAGCGCCGCCAGCAGCCGGATGTCGTCCACCGTCAGCCTGCGCGTCATCGACGCGCCGTCGCCAAGGGCGATTTCGTCGAAGGTCCTGTTTTCAAGGGCCGTCAGGCCGTCGGCGATCATCGGCTTTCTATCGGGCATGGCATCCTTTCCGTGGCAGGGGCCAGTCGAGTGGGCTTGCGTCCCCGCGTCAAGGGTCCCTGCCCCAGCGGCACCGGCCGCCGGGTTCTGCGTCAGCGCTGCAGGACGTAGCTGCCGGGGGCATCCATGATCGGGGGATGGCCCGGGCCGCCCAGGACCGGGGGCGCCACCCGGTCGGGGGTCGAGTTCGCGTCGAGCCAGGCGATCCATTCCGGCCACCATGAGCCGGGCTTCGTCGGCGCCGCCGCAAGCCAGTCCTCGGTCCCGACGACATGGTCGTCCTTGCGCTGGCGGGCCAGTCGATAATGCCGGCGTGGATGGCCGGGCGGGCTGACGATGCCCGCATTGTGCCCGCCGCTCGTCAGAACGAAGGTCACGTCGGTGTCGGCGAGATAGTGGATCTTGTAGACCGACCGCCAGGGCGCGACATGGTCGCGCTCGGTGCCCACGACGAACAGCGGCACGCGGATGTTCTGCAGCGCCGCGGGGCGGCCGTCGACGACGAAGCGCCCGGCCGCCAGCTCGTTGTCCAGGTAAAGCCGCTGCAGATACTCGCTGTGCATCCGATAGGGCATGTGCGTGGCATCCGCGTTCCAGGCCATCAGGTCCGTCATCGCCGTGCGCTGGCCGGTCATGTAGTCCTTGACCAGCCGCGACCAGATCAGGTCGTTGGACCGCAGGAGCTGGAAGGCCCCCGCCATCTGGTCGGCCGCCAGATAGCCCTGGTCCCACATCATCCCTTCCATCACCCGCAGCTGGCTGTGGTCGATGAAAAGCGCGAGTTCCCCCGGTTCGGTGAAATCCGTCTGCGCCGCGAACAGCGTCACCGAGGCGAGCCGCCCGTCCCCGCTGCCACCCATCGCGGCGGCCGCGATCGCCAGCAGCGTGCCGCCCAGGCAATAGCCCGTGGCATGGGCCCGGGCCCCCGGCACGATGTCGCCCACCGCGTCCAGTGCGGCCATGACGCCCATCCGGCGATAGTCGTCCATCGACAGTTCGCGGTCCTCGGCCGAAGGGTTGCGCCACGAGATGCAGAAGACCGTGTGCCCCGTCCCGACCAGGTGCCGGATCAGCGAGTTCTGCGGCGACAGGTCGAGGATGTAGTATTTCATGATCCAGGCCGGGACGATCAGCACCGGCTCGGCCACCACCTTCCCCGTTGCCGGCGCATACTGGATCAGCTCGATCAGGTGGTTGCGAAAGACGACCTTTCCCGGGGTGGCCGCGACATCCTCGCCCACGCGGAAGGCCTCGGTTCCCGCGGGCGGCTGCTTCAGCAGGATGCGCTGGGAATCCTCCAGCCAGTTGCGCCATCCCTGCACGAAGTTCTGCCCGCCCGTCGCGATGGTGCGGGCAATGACCTCGGGGTTGGTGAAGGGGCTGTTCGAGGGCGAGAAGACATCGAGCATCTGGCGCGTGGTGAAGGAGACGACATCCTCGTGATGCGGCGCCACGCCGGGGACGTCGTGCGTCGCCTGGTGCCACCACTGCTGGTTCAGCAGAAAGGCCTGTGCCCAGTTCGAGAACGGCGGCTGCCGCCAGAGCTCGGCCCGGAAGCGGTTGTCGCCCGGCAGGGGCTCGATGCTCGGGGCGGCCTCGGCGCCGCTAGCGACGGCCGCCGCGTGCATCCCCAGCCGGGCTGTCTTGCGCATGGCCTTCTGCGCAAGCTGCATCTGCTTGCCCGGCGCCATCATCAGGTGCATCCACCAGTCCATGACGGCCAGCGACAGCCCGACTGGGGACAGGCCGCCCGTGAGCTTGCTGGCCGTCGCCGCCTGCATCCGGTTCAGCGCCCGCAAGGCTTCGGGCATCTCGTCGGCGTCTGATGTGCCCTGTCGTGCCGTCGGCTCGGGCAGGTGCAGGGCCGCCCGGTCCCTGGGAGGTATGTCGTTCATGCTTCCGACCCGTGTTGCTGACGATCCTAGGCTCAGGGCCCATTGTCTTCATAGCCAGAACATGACGGTGGCGGCGAGGGCGACGGCGAAGAAAGAAACCTTCGGGCACCTGTCATAGCGGTTTGCTACGCGCCGCCAGTCTTTCAGGCGACCGAACATGATCTCGATCCTGTTGCGACGCCGGTATCGGCGCTTGTCATACCTGATGGGTTTGGCGCGTGATTTCCGGCCTGGAATGCAGGCTCGTATCCCTTTGTCCTTCAAAGCTTCCCGGAACCATTCGGCATCGTAGCGCCTGTCGGCCAGAGATGGCGATTGAGGAGATCGACCGGGTTCTGGCTTCCGGCGTGCGCTTCGGCCGCGTCTTGGCGGACGCGGGCTATGGCCGGAGCGCGCCCTTCCGCCAAGCCTTGAGAGAGCGAGATCTCCGGTGAGCAGTGGGCATCCCAGCCAAGCAGAAGGTCTATCCCGTCGATCTCGAGATGATCTTCCCCGTCGCCGGACACGGACGCCCGCGCCAGCACCACCTCCCCAACCAGCTCAGCCGGCCTGTCGAAGCAGTGCTCGCGGACGCCGACTGGCAGACACTGAGCTGGCGCCGGGGCACCAAGGGCCGGCTGGCTACCCGCTTTGCAGCGTTGCGGGTCCGCCTGGCCGATGGCCCGCCGCAGCGCATCCACGACATGGGCGCGAAACATCTGCCGGGCGAGGAGGTGTGGGCCGTGGGGGAGCACGCTCCACAGGCGAGCGCAAGTACTACCTGTTCAACCTGCCTGCGGACGCGGATCTCCACACCCTTCCGTCTGCCGTAAAGGCGCGCTGGTCCTGCGAGCAGGCCCACCAGCAACTCAAGGAAGAGCTCGGGCTCGACCACTTTGAGGGCCGCTCCTGGACCGAGCTGCACCGACACGCCCTCCTGACCATGATCGCCTTTGTCTTCCTTCAGCAGCGGCGCCTGGAGCAGGCCGAGCGGGGAAAAAAAGCGGCCCCTCACCTCCGCCTCAGCCAAGCCTGCCCGCCGTTAGGCGGGCCACCGTCGCAGCCCTCGTGCCAGCGCGCCCACCAGCCAGATGCCCGCACCGCCGACGCTGGATCAGACCACCGCCTGAAGCAGGAGTGCCAAAGTAGTGCTAGGCTCTGGGTGTCCATAAGGGGATGGTCCAGCGTACACTCCTTCCGCTCTCCAAATGTGGCAGTTTCGGCGCCGCCCAAACCGTTCTGCAACGCAGGGAACGGCCTTGTGCTCCTGCTAAGATACGGTATCCCCCTATCCCATGAGCCACACCACGAAGCATAAAGCCAAGCTCCTGGCCCGCGTCCGCCGCCTCAAGGGGCAGATCGAGGCTGTCGAGCGGTCCCTCGAGGCCGACGCACCCTGTGGCGAGGTCCTGAACCTGGTTGCCTCGATCCGCGGCGCGGTCGGCGGCCTGACGGCCGAGCTGATCGAGGACCACATCCGCGAGCATGTATCCAATCCGGACCGGGACGACGACGCCGCGCGCGGGCAGGCCGCAGGCGAACTGATCGACATCATCAGGACCTACCTCAAATGAACATCCGGGCATCGCGGCTGGCCAGCCCGCACGAGCATGTCTACCTGGGCGACAATCACGAGCGGAACGAGCGCCGGACCTGGCTGGTCATCGCCATTACCGCCGCGATGATGGTGGTCGAAATCACGGCGGGCAGCATCTTCGGCTCGATGGCGCTGATTGCCGACGGCTGGCACATGTCGACCCATGCGGGGGCCATGCTGATTGCCGCACTCGCCTATCGCTATGCCCGCCGCCACGCTCGCAATGAACGCTTTACCTTCGGCACGGGCAAGATGGGGGACCTGGCGGGTTTCGCCAGCGCCGTGATCCTGGCGCTGATCGCGCTGCTGATCGGCTGGGAAAGCCTGATGCGGTTCTACAGTCCGGTTGCCATCAGCTTCCGCCAGGCGATTTCCGTGGCCGTGATCGGCCTGATCGTCAATCTCCTCTGTGCCTGGCTTCTGCGCGAGGACCACGCGCATCAGCACCACGGCCATGGGCATAGTCACAGTCATGGGCACGACCATGATTCCCATGATCACGGCCCTCATCATGAGCATGCGACTGACAACAATCTGCGCGCCGCCTACCTGCACGTCCTGGCCGATGCCCTGACCTCCGTGCTGGCCATTGCGGCGCTGACGCTTGGCAGTCTGTATGGGTGGAACTGGCTGGACCCGATGATGGGCATGGTCGGCGCGGCCGTGATCGCCCGCTGGTCCTGGGGGTTGATCCGCGACACCGGCCGGGTCCTGCTCGACTACGTGCCGGAGGATGAGGATCTGCCAGACGAGATCCGCTCCGCAATCGAAACCGGCTCGGATCAGGTGACCGATCTGCATGTCTGGCAGCTTGGCCCGGGTCATCACGGCGCGATTGTCGCGATCCGCTCCAAGGCGCCGCTGGAGCCCGCTGCCTACCGCGCCAGGCTCTCGCATATCCACGACCTCTCCCATCTGACGATCGAAGTCGAGCGCGCCGCCTGAGGGAGGAAGAACGATGTGAGGGGCCACATGAGGCCGCATAGCCTGTCCCTGGCTCATCTGCCGCCTTGTCGATCTGCAGACGGTAATCCTGTTCATTGCCGCTTCCAAGGTGGAGGGCGTGGCGGAGCGTCACGACGAGGCCCCTTTGACATTGAGGGGAGGCTTCAGTCATCGCGGGAGTTGTGCAGCTTCGACGGGATGCCGATGGAGCTCAGCCTCTCCATCGACAGCCCGCGTCGGCAGTAGCTGGGCCGGCGTGCCTGACCGGTCATCATGATTGATCTTGCCGTTTATGGCGGCCTGTTTCTGGCGGCCTTCACCGCAGCGACTCTGCTTCCTGCGCAATCCGAGATCCTGGTTGTCGGCCTTCTGCTGACCGAGCACCCGCCAGGGCTGGTGCTGACTGTTGCCAGCCTCGGCAATGTGCTGGGTTCCGTGGTCAACTGGTTTCTCGGGCGAGGAATCGAACGGCTGCGCACCCGACGCTGGTTCCCGGTAAGCCCGGCCTCCCTGGCACGAGCGGAGGGCTGGTATCGCCACTACGGCAGATGGTCGCTGCTGCTGGCCTGGGCGCCGATCATCGGCGACCCGTTGACTGTCGTTGCAGGAGTGCTGCGCGAGTCGTTCTGGGTGTTCTTGCTCCTTGTCAGCATTGCGAAGATTGGCCGCTACCTTGTTCTGGCAGCAGCAACATTGGGGTTCGCTTGACTAAAGTTGCCGCTCTGCCCCGGCGCTGCAAAGCAGGCTTCGCCTCTTGCAGGCGCATAGGACGGGGTTGACAAGATTACGTCGAGCAACCTCAAGGCATTAGTGCCTCAGTTTGCCTTGAACGTTGCCCGGCGGGGGCGGGACCCCCGCCGGGTAGAAATAGCGGATTGCAAGCTCTCAGTCGGCTGCCGGCGCCTCAGGGAAGCCTGCTGCAGCAAGGGCGGACGCAAAGCGGTCACGCGGCAGATCGCTGGTCAGCTCGACCTCGCGACGGTTCTGATCGATGACGATAGAGGCATTTGCATCGACCGACTGGATGGCGCGAGTGACGCTGCGGGCGCAGCCGCCGCAGTTCATGTTGGGGAGATGGAGACGCATGACACCTTCCTTGGTTCTTCTCATGCCTGAGCAAATGGGAGCTTCCAGCACTGGAAGGTCAAGGCGTGCCAACAACTTCCTGATGTTAACCTGCGCGTGAATGGCCACAATCTGGCGGACATGACTGGAAGCCGCTCGTCTGCCCTCTTCCTTCCAACTGCATCGCTGCTTGCCGTGAGCGTCGTTTGCAGCGCCCTCTGGGCAGGGTGGAGCTACAGCATCTCAGTCCAGATCCAGCACGGAGTCGAACTTTACGCCGAACATTGCGCGATCTGCCACGGCGCCCAGCTTGAAGGTCAGCCCGACTGGCAGGTTGCCGACGAAAGCGGCGCTCTCCCTGCACCGCCGCATGACGCATCCGGCCACACCTGGCACCACGATGATGCCATGCTGAAGGACTACGTCCGTCGGGGCGGCCAGGCGGTTCTGGATGACATAGGTGTGCCCATGACGTCGGGCATGCCGGCTTTTGGCGAAATCCTGACGGACGGCGACATTGCCGCCATCCTCGGGTTCATCAAGTCGACTTGGCCCGATCGGATACGCGCGATCCAGGCCGAACGGAATGGCAGCTAGCCCCGGTCCCGCAAAGTGCAATCTCCTGCCAGGGCATCAAGTATCGAGCAATCCGGATGCCCATCGCCCGCACAGCTCTGAACAAGCTGCTGCAGGGCCGTACGCAGTTGCATCAGATCAGCCAACCTTTCGTCGACTTGGGCGAGATGACGCGCGGCGATCTCGCGCACGTCGGCACTGCTGCGGCTCGTGTCTTCGTTCAGCATCAGGAGGTCGCGGCAGTCCTGCAGCGAAAAGTCGAGCCGTCGCGCACGGCTCAGGAAGCGCAGCCGGTGGACATCAGCAGGGCT
>NZ_FNGE01000073.1 GCF_900102885.1 Paracoccus chinensis
TCTAGGTTGCTTATATATCCTCAAAGGATATACTTGGGCCGAAGCGAGGATATACCATGCCACTTTACATCAAAGACCCTGCGGTGGACACGCTTGTCGATCAGTATCTTGCGGCCACCGGCATGACGAACAAGACGGAGGCCGTTCGCCGCGCCTTGTCCGATCAGTTGAACGCTCTCGCTGCCAAGGAGACCCTGACGGACCGGGTTGCGCGGATACAGCGCCGGGCGGCAGAAGCTGGATTTGTGTCCAGCGGCAGCGACATTGCAGCAGACAAGGCATTCATGGACGAACAGTGGGGCGAGGACTGATGTTTCTGGACGCCAGCGTTGTCGCCGCCGTGCTGTTGCAGGAAGAGGATGGCCCTGCGTTTCTGAAGGCAATGGAGGCTGCGCGCGGCACCCTGCGCTATTCGCCCATCGTGCGCCTGGAGGCGACACTTGCCCTTGTGCGCAAGCGGGTCGAGCGGCGCGGCAAAGGCCCGGCGACAGCCGAGGACTTTGCCGCCGCGACAGAACTCGTTGATGAGCTGCTGAAGGCGCTTGAAGCCAAGGAAATGCACATCACGGGCAGCATGGGGGCCGAGTCGATCCGGGCGCTCTCGGTCTATGGCAAGATGGTCGGCCATCCGGCGCAACTCAACATGGGCGATGCACTCTCCTATGCCTGCGCGAAAGCCTTTCATGTTCCGTTGCTCTACAAGGGCGATGATTTCTCAAAAACCGATCTCGCATAGCGATTGAACCAACAGCCTTGAAGAAGATGGAATGCGCGGCAGAAGGAAACGGCAGCGGAAAGGCCAGGCAAAGGGGTGGCAACATCGGTTTGGCCGCGGCTCTGCGATCGCGGCTGTCCTGCTTGGAGCGTTCCTCACAGGCATAGCGGGTGAACTGACAAGGGAAGCGGAAAAGCTTCTTGGCGATCTTTTCCGCCCGCAGGGCGAGATCCTGTCAGGGCAGGTGCGCGTCATCGACGCAGACTCTCTGGACATTGGCGGCAGGTCCGTTCGCCTGTTCGGGATCGACGCGGTGGAAAAGAACCAGACGTGCCAGGACAGGAGGGGCAGGGAATGGCCGTGCGGCCGTCACGCATCCGAGAAACTGGCTGCCGCTCTCGACGGCCAGAAGGTGCGATGCCTCGTGCAAGACACCGACCGCTATGGCCGGGCGGTGTCCGTCTGCAAGGCGGGCGGCAAGGACATCAATCACTGGGTGGTCCGCAACGGATGGGCCGTGGCCTACACCCGCTACAGCCGGGACTATGAAGGGGCCGAAGCTGTTGATTTCCACCCGGAACTGACCCGGGTTTTCCATCGAGAAGTGACCCACCTTTAGTCATGCGGCTGGGGTCATGTCTGGGTCAAGGCATG
>NZ_FNGE01000058.1 GCF_900102885.1 Paracoccus chinensis
CCGCCTTCCGGTCATCACAGCTTCACCCCCCGCAGCCGCGACGCGTTCGCGATCACGCTGACCGAGGACAGCGCCATGGCGGCGGCCGCGATGATCGGCGACAGCAGGATGCCGAAGAACGGATACAGCACGCCGGCCGCGACCGGGATGCCGAGCGCGTTGTAGATGAAAGCGAAGAACAGGTTCTGGCGGATGTTGCGCATCACCGCCTGCGACAGCCGCCGCGCCCGCACGATGCCGGTGAGATCGCCCTTCAGCAGCGTGACCCCCGCGCTCTCCATCGCCACGTCGGTGCCGGTGCCCATGGCGATGCCGACATCGGCGGCAGCTAACGCCGGCGCATCGTTCACGCCGTCTCCCGCCATCGCCACGACTTCCCCTGCCGCCTTGTGCCGCTGCACGACCTCGCTTTTCTGATCCGGCAGGACCTCCGCCTCGACCTCGTCGATGCCGAGTTGGCGGGCCACGGCCCTTGCCGTCGTCCAGTTGTCCCCGGTCAACATGACCACGCGGATGCCCTGCGCCTTCAGCGCAGCCAGCGCCTCGGGCGTCGTGGCCTTGACCGGGTCCGCGATGGCGAAGATCGCGGCGACCTGCCCATCGACGCCCATGAAGATTGCCGTCGCCCCGTCCTCGCGCAGCTTGTCGGCCTGCTCAACCAGCGGCGCGACATCAACCCCCTGTTCGGTCAGGAACTTCGCGTTTCCCAGCGGAATGCGCTTGCCTTCCACCACCCCGAGCGCCCCCTTGCCGGTCGGCGAGTCGAAGTCGGCAACAGGCGCGAGCGGGATCTCTCGCTCCTCTGCTGCCCGCACGATGGCGAGCGCGAGCGGATGCTCGCTCGCCCGTTCCACGCTGGCGGCAAGACGCAGGACGTCGGCCTCGGCCCAACCAGGTGCCGGAACGATGGCGGTGACGGCGGGCCGCCCCTCGGTCAGCGTTCCGGTCTTGTCCACGATGATCGTGTCCACCTTTTCCATGTGCTCCAAGGCTTCTGCGTTCTTGATCAGCACGCCCGCCTGCGCGCCGCGTCCGACGCCGACCATGATCGACATCGGCGTGGCCAGCCCCAGCGCACAGGGACAGGCGATGATAAGGACGGATACGGCGGCAACGAGGCCAAAGGAGAACTGCGGCTCGGGGCCCCAGATCGACCAGGCAATGAAGGCGAGAAGGGCAACCCCGATCACCGCCGGCACGAACCAGCCCGACACTTGGTCGGCAAGCCGCTGGATCGGGGCGCGCGAGCGCTGCGCTTCCGCGACAAGCTGGACGATCTGCGACAGCATGGTGTCGCGGCCGACGCGGCGGGCCTCGATCACCAGGGCGCCGGACTGGTTCATGGTCCCGCCGATCGCCTTGGAGCCGACCTCCTTTGTCACCGGCATGGACTCGCCCGTCACCATCGATTCATCGACGGCACTGCGACCCTCGATCACCTCGCCATCAACCGGCACCTTCTCGCCGGGCCGGACCCGCAGGCGGTCGCCAACATGGACCGCATCGAGTTGGACCTCTTCCTCGGTCCCATCCTCGTGGATGCGCCGGGCGGTCTTGGGGGCCAGGTCGAGCAGCGCGCGGATGGCGCCGCTGGTGCTCTCGCGGGCGCGCAGTTCCAGCACCTGCCCCAGCAGCACGAGCACGGTGATGACTGCGGCCGCCTCGAAATAGACGGCAACCGAGCCGTCATGCTGGCGGAACGCGTCGGGGAAGACGCCGGGGGCGAGGGTCGCGACGACGCTGTAGATCCACGCCGCCCCCGTGCCCATGGCAATCAAGGTGAACATGTTGAGGTTGCGCGTGACAAGCGACTGCCAGCCTCGCTGGAAGAAGGGCCACCCGGCCCACAGGACGACCGGGGTGGCGAAGATCAGCTGGATCCAGTTCGAGCTGCGCTGGCTGACGAGGTGATCGAGGCCGAGCAGGTGCCCTCCCATTTCCAGCAGGAACACAGGGATCGTCAGCACCAGCCCAATCCAGAAGCGACGGCGCATGTCGATGAGTTCAAGGTTGGGCTCGGCTTCCAGGCTGACCAGCACCGGCTCCAGCGCCATGCCGCAGATCGGGCACGACCCCGGCCCGACCTGCCGGATCTCAGGGTGCATGGGACAGGTGTAGATCGTCCCTTCGGGCACGGGGTCGGCCCTTGCCGCCGCCGCGGCCGGGTCAAGATAGCGCTCCGGCTCTGCCAGGAACTTCGCGCGGCATCCCGCCGAACAGAAGTAATAAGGCCGGCCGGCGTGCTCCGCCTTGTGCTGCGTCGCATGGGGATCGACCATCATGCCGCAGACCGGGTCCTTGACCTGATGCGCGCCGTCATTCGGAGCCGTCGCTGGGGCGTGCGAGTGCTCTGACCCGTGGTGGCTGGAATGAACATGCTCGTGATGGTGATGCTGATGGTCGCCGTCGCGAGAGCTGCTCTCCATGTGGAGGGAGGCTGGGTGTTGGTCTTTGCTCTTGCTGGCCATCATTTAC
>NZ_FNGE01000040.1 GCF_900102885.1 Paracoccus chinensis
TCGGGTTGGGGCGCGGGCGAGGTTGTGTGGCCCCGACGAGCACGGCGATGGACTGCACCGGCGAGCCATTGCGGCGCTGCGCCTCCTGCGTCGTTCGGGCCATGTCGATGTCCTCGGAAGTTATCCCCAGGCGGCGCAGCTCGTCGATAGGAATCCTGCTCATCATGGCCTCGATAGTTCCCTCACAGGGAACTTTAGTTCCCTCACAGGGAACTGTCCATCTTTACTTTCTCCAGCCTAGCAAGGGCAAAACGGCCAAAATGCACCCGCGTATCCATATATCCTAAGAGTCTTAGAGGCGCTGATGGGCTCCGACCGCCCGTCTGGCCGAGCTGCACGGGTAGGATGTGCTGGGAAACAGGCCAGTGGGCAGGCCGCGCCACAGAGCCAGGGACAGCGCAGGCGGCACCGCGCTAAGGTTGCACCAGGGCAGACGCCCAGAGCGGATCAGAGAGTGGCCTTGCCCAGCTGCGGTGGCTATTCGGCAGCCACCAGGGTCGGGACCGCCGAGACATCCACCTCGCGGGCGGCGTGCCAGGCGTCATAGGCCCCCTGCATCCTGATCCAGACCAGCGGAGCGTTCCCGAACAGCTTGGCCAGTCGCACGGCAACCTCAGGGCTGACTGGTTTGCGCTCGGCCAGGATGTCATAGAGATGCTGGCGCGAAATCCCGAGCATCCGCGCAATCTCGGCCTTGGGCTTCCCGGTGGCGGGGATCACGTCCTCGCGGAGCAGTTCGCCCGGATGCGTCGGGCAGCGGTCGGGGTTGCGGCTCATCCTCGCCTCCTAGTGATATTGCTCGAAGTCCAGCACGTAGGCGTCGCCGTCGCGGAACTCGAAGGTGATGCACCACGGGCCGTTCACATGGACCGTGTAGCGGGTCGGGGTGTGGCCTCGCAGCGGGTGGAAGTCGAAGCCGGGCAGGTTCATGTCCTCGGGGACGGTGGCGGCATCGAGGGCGTCCAGGCGCCGCAGGATGCGGCTATGCATCCGCGCGTCGATCCTCGACCTGCCCGTTTCCCAGAGGGCCTTCAGCTGCTTGTTCGCAAAGGTCTTGATCATAGGTATGTGTAAGCGGATAGCTTACAAGTGTAAACGACCCTGGAACAGCTCCAGCTGCTCGGGCCTCAGCCAGTAGCCTCGCCGTCTCTTCGCTGCTTCCAGCTTCAGGAATGCGCACATGGCTTCTTCCCGGGAGGGGAAGTAGACGCTGCGAACCTGTCCGGCCTGCCCGATCCGCCCCCATTCCCTCTGAAGGGTCCACTCCCCGAAGAGGTTGGGCAGGACCATCAGACGGTAGAACCGAGCCAGGTTCTTCGCGGGATCGCGCTTTTCGAGATAGCTCTGCATCAGGGCCGGCGTATCGCTTTTGGGCCTTTTCCACCAGTTCCAACGGTGCCGGTCATCCTCCTTGCTTGCAACTTTCTCGCCAGGATACTCTCGTGGCCACGACAAGGCTTCGCCTTGCCCTGACCACTCGCGCTGGTGAGGGGGCGTGCCGCCCCCTTCAAACCCCCGGCTCCGCGCCCATGGCACGGCAGGGCCAGCCCGAACCCCGGCAGGGGACACCCCTGCACCCCTTGGAGCCTGCCTCATGGCCGACGACCCTTCTGCCGCTCCCGAGCCTGCCCGCTGGATCAAGTTGCGAGCCAGCGCGGCGGAGCGGGCACGCTGGCAGGCTCTGGCGGCAAGCCGGGGGGTGTCGCTGTCGGAGCTGATCCGAGCCTCCCTAGGCGGCCTGCGGCTGCGGGCACGGCGGGAGCCGCCGCCGGTCGCCCCGCAGCTGCTGCGGGAGCTGGCGCGGATCGGGAACAACCTCAACCAGCTTGCGCGGGCCGCCAACCGGCAGGAGCCGGTGACGGCCACGGCGCTGCTGTCGCGCCTCATCGAGATCGACCGCGAGCTGGGGGCACTGCGGGCGGCGCATACGCGGGCCGACCCCCCGGAGCGCGGCTGATGCTCATCAAGTTCACCAGCGGCGGCAAAGGTGGTGGTGGGGCGGTCTGCGATTACCTGCTCGATGCTGGCCGGGAGGGACGGGAGCATTGCGCTCCGGAGGTCGTGCGGGGCGATCTGGCGCGGACGCGGGAGCTGATCGACAGCATCAAACGGCGCTGGACCTACACGCACGGGGTGCTGTCCTTTGCGCCCGAGGATGCGCCCAGCGTGGCGGAGCAGGAGGCGGCGATGGCCGCCTTCGAGGCCTTCGCCTTTGCCGGCCTCGATGCCGAGCAGTTCGACATCACCTGGGTGCGCCACCAGCACACCGAAGGCGGGCGGGTGGAGCTGCACTTCGTGACCCCGCGCCTGGAGCTTTCCTCCGGGCGGGCGCTCAACATCGCGCCGCCCGGCTGGGAGCGGGGGTATTCCAAGCTGCGGGACGCGCTGAACCTGGAGCATGGCTGGGCGCGGCCGGACGATCCGGCGCGGGCGCGCGAGGTGGCCTTCGAGCTGTCGCCGCCCTGGGCGCAGCACGGCTTCCACCTGAAAGAGGGCAAGGAGGCCGTCCACGGCTATGTGACGGCCCTGGTCGAGCGCGGGGCGATCCATGACCGCGCCAGCCTGGTCGATGCCCTGACCGAAGCCGGGCTGGAAGTCACGCGGGCGGGCAAGGACTACGTGACGGTGCGCGACCCCGACACCGACGAGCGCCTGCGGCTCAGGGGCCGCATCTACGAGAAGGACTGGAGCGATGACGCGGAGCTTGGCCGAGCGGCTGCACGAGAGGTTGGAGAGCCAGACGGCCGAGATCGCGGCCTTGACCGAGAGCGAGTTGCAGAGGCTCTCGCGGCGTGTGAGCGCGAGCGTGAGCACCGAGCTGACCGAAATCGAGATCGCTATCGCCCGAACCACGCATGGGATCAGGAGCGCGCTGCCACAGCTGAAATGGATCCTGGGGCTGACCTGGGGGGCGCTGATCGTGAGCTTGAGCCTGACCGGCTTCTTGCTCTGGCGCTCCAGCCAGCCCTTGCGGATCGTGGCGGACATGCCCTTGGAGACGTTCCAGAGCGAGGGACAGAGCTACCTGGTCGTGCCCGAGAACGCGAAGCCCGTGCACTGCACGACGCCCTCGGGGCGGGATGCGATCTGCCTGCACATGACGACTGGGGACTGAGCCATGGACCAGCTCACGGCATTGGAGCGCGCTTTGCTCGAACAGTTCAGGCGCTTGGCGAACGAGTTCGATCAATCGGAGAGCGCGTCCGAGGAATATTCGAAGAAGGTGGGCGCATGGTCGCAGCGCATCTCGCAGCGACAATCAGCGATCGAGGCCCGCTTGTCGCAGATCGAGGCCACACAGCAGCGCTTGAGCGCGGGCTTGGAGAACTTGAACGCGGCCTTAGCCAAGCAGACCGCCTCAACCACGCACTTGGTGCAGCAGGTGAACGCGTTGCTGAAAGAACGCTGACATTAGTCCAGGAGCGCAAAGCGCACGAATGGGAGTTGGAGCGGGCCGCAAGGCGGGAGCGCGACAGGGGCCACGATCACGAGCTTTAAGTTAGCCCCTCAAGGCAACCCTACTTTGTTTTTGGCTGAATTGGCAGAAGAACAATGAGATAGCCCCGGCCGTGATCCATACATCTGCAAGATTGAACACAAAGGGGTGCCATGCCCCAAAGTGCAGATCGAGATAATCGGTCACCACTCCATACACCGCACGGTCAATGACATTGGCGAGCGCCCCCGCCACAATGAAAGAGGCAGCAATGCGCTCCAAGCCCTGCGATCTAAAAGCCCATAGCGCAAAACTCGCTGTCAATGCGGCCGTGGCGAGCAGCAGCACAAGCCGCGCAGTCTCACCCTCGAATGAGAACAGGCTGAACGAAACCCCCTGATTGAAGGTCAGACGCAGCGCGACAAAGGGCAGAAAGTCGGTTGCCGCGCCGTAGGGTTCGAGAGAGGTGCGCGCCCATAGCTTTGCAGCAAGATCGAGCGCGGCTCCAAAGGCGATGATGAGTGCAGGCCTAGCCGTTTTCATGCACGGCCAGCCTGTTTGAGATCGGAGCGCGCATCCCGGATGATCGACCACGCCGATTGCAGGAACAGGCCCGCGACGGCGAAGGCCACCAGAAGGTCAGGCCAGGACGAGCTAAGCGCCCAGACGAGGACAGCCGCGACGACCACGGCAAGGTTGCCAATCGCGTCGTTGCGCGAGAACAGCCAGACTGCACGCATATTGGCATCGCCCTTGCGGTGGGGCAGCAGCACAAGGGCAGCGGCCACATTGACGATGAAGGCCACGACCGCGAAGCCACCCATCAGGAGGGTTTCCGGCTCATGCTCGACAAAGACGCGGTAGAGCGTCGAGCCAATCACGCCAAGGCCGAGCAGGCCCAGAAACACGCCTTGCAGCAGCGCCGCCTTGGCGCGGGCCGCGAGGCCCCAGCCCACCGCAATGAGGCCGAGGAAGGAAATCAGGCCATCGCCCACGAAATCGAGCGCGTCCGCCTGTAGCGCCTGCGAACCCGACAGAAAGCTGCCGAAAATCTCGATCACACCATAGCCGACATTGAGAAGGACAACGATCCAGAGTGCGCGCTTGTAGGCTGGGGTGACGTGCGACAGGTCAGGGATCTTGTCGTCATCCTCATCGGTTTCCGCCCCGGCCACCTTGGGCTGGCCTATGCGATCAAGCTGATAACCCAGGCTTGTCACTGCCTGCTCAATAGCAGGAAGCCGCGTCTGCGGATCATCGACATTGAGCGTCATGATCTGCGAGGCAATCGACACCTTCACCTCGTCCACGCCTTCAACCTTGCGGGCCGCGCCCTCGATCTTGGCGGCGCAGGACGCGCAGTCCATGCCCGTAACGTGATAGCGGATTGTGTCGGTTGCAGCGGCCATTCGTCGATCCTCGAAACTTTAGCCTTGCCCTGCTACAACCTGTAGCGACTACAGGAGCAAGGCAAAAGATGCAGATCGGCGATTTATCCCGGCAGACGGGCGTGAACATCGAGACGATCCGTTACTATGAGCGCATTGGGGTTTTGCCCAAGCCTGCCCGCCAGCCGAACAGACGGCGCACCTACAGCCCCGCCGATGCCGAGCGCCTGGGCTTTATCCGCCATGCTCGCGAGCTTGGTTTCGATCTGCCAAGCATCCGCATCCTGCTCGCCTTGCAAGAACGGCCGGAAGCATCATGCGAGGATGCGAGCCGCATTGCCCAAGAGCAGCTTGAGGCAGTCGAAAGCCGGATTGCCCGCCTGCTTCTCTTGCAGGATGAACTGGCCCGAATGGTCAGCGAATGTAGACGAGGTAGGGTATCCGAATGCCGAGTGATCGAGGCTCTAGCCCCCGCCCGCCCTACAGCCCGCTCTGATCCGAGCGGGCGGGCGGGGACTACTGCACCCTAGTCCTAAACAGCGCCAAGCTAACTTATCGGCCGAGGATGCGCTGAAGGAGGCTGCGCGGTTCCTTGGGCCGCTTGTCTTCCAGGAGCGCCTGCTGACGCTCGGCCAATGCGCGCCAATGGTCGGCATTGGCTTCGGCCTTGCCCAGCATCTCACGCAGTAACTCGACCTCGCGTTCTAGAACTCGTCCGGCTGGGGTAGTCGGTTGGTTCCCAATGGTGGTCGATTGCGGTTCCGGAAACCGGTCTGCCGACCGGTCTATAGCCTGGAAGGGAAAAGCGCGGTGCAGCTCGGCCGGGTCAATGGCGTACCGGCCCCGGTCGTCTTTGGGAGCACTCATGCGCCCGCTGCGGATGGCGTCTAGCAGGGTGGATTTGGAACGGCCACAAGCCTTGGCAGCCTGGTTCAGCGTCAACGCCACAAGTGGTTCCTTGGGTGGTCGGTGTCGGTCGGCAGAGTGGTCGGTATCGGTTCTCGAAACCGGTGGTCGACCGGTCGGCTACTCGGGGGCTTGATCGGTCTTGCCACCTTGGATCACGTCGAGCTTGTAGCGTTCGACGGCCTCGGCGTGCTTGTTGACGTTGCCGCGGAATGCCCCTTCCGGGGTGACAGCGATGATTTTCGTCCTTCCCCGCTTCACCCGTCGGATTGCCCCGACCTCTTCGAGCAGAGCGAGGATAGGAGACATGTGGTTTGGCGTAATGCCGGTAATTTCACAAAGATCGGCAGCGGTCTTGGTGCACTCGTAGGACTGCCAGGCGAGATGGCGAGTGATCTGCCAGAGGACTGCCAAAGCCTGATGTTGCCGAGCTAGGGTCTGGCCCGAATTGCGCAGGCGTTCGGTTACGGCGTCCTGATACTGGAAAGCGATGGACACGTTGCCCCCTCCGAAGAAGTCGAACTCAAGCTGGTTGCTGGCGGACAGTTCCTTGGCCGCGAGAGCGGCCTCTCTGGCCCTGGCCGCGCGCTCAGGGCTGCTTTCCCGTAAGGCCTGCTGATCGAGCAGGAGCGCGGCCTGGTCGTAGGCGCCACGCCGACGCAGAGCGCGGTCGGTCAGGTCCACAGGCGGG
>NZ_FNGE01000042.1 GCF_900102885.1 Paracoccus chinensis
GGCCGCCTGGTCACGCCCGCGCTGATCGACTGCCACACGCACCTGGTCTTCGGCGGCGACCGCGCGCGCGAGTTCGAGATGCGCCTGCAGGGCGCAAGCTACGAGGAGATCGCCCGCGCCGGCGGCGGCATCCTGTCCACCGTGACCGCCACCCGCGCCGCGTCCGAGGACGAACTGGTCGCCAGCGCCCTGCCGCGCCTCGACGCGCTGCTGGCCGAGGGGGCGGCGACGGTCGAGGTCAAGTCCGGCTACGGCCTGACGGTCGCCGACGAGCTGAAGATGCTGCGCGCCGCCCGCAGGCTGTCCGCCGAGCGCCCGGTGCGGATCGTCACAAGCTGGCTCGCCGCCCACGCGGTGCCGCCCGAATACAAGGACCGCGCCGATGCCTACCTGGACGAGATCGCCACCCCCGGCCTGGGGCAGGCCCATGCCGAGGGGTTGGTCGATGCCGTGGACGGCTTCTGCGAGGGGATTGCCTTTTCCGTCGCGCAGATGGCGCGGATGTTCGACGTCGCCGCCGCGCTTGGGCTGCCCGTCAAGCTGCACGCCGAGCAGCTCTCGCACCTGGGTGGCAGCCGGCTGGTGGCCGAGCGCGGCGGCCTGTCGGCCGATCACGTCGAATATGCCGACGAAGCCGACGCTGCCGCGCTGGCGCAGGCGGGCACCGTCGCAACCCTGCTGCCCGGCGCCTTCTACACCCTGCGCGAAAGGCAGGCCCCGCCAATCGCCACCTTCCGCGAGGCGGGCACCACCATGGCGCTGGCGACCGACTGCAATCCCGGCACCTCGCCGCTGACCTCGCTGCTGCTGACCATGAACATGGGCGCGACGTTCTTCCGCCTGACGCCCGAGGAATGCCTGCGCGGCGTGACTGCCAACGCCGCCCGTGCGCTGGGTCTGGCCGACTGCGGGCGGCTGGCGCCCGGCCTGCGCGCCGACCTCGCCGTCTGGAACGTCACCGATCCGGCCGAACTGACCTACCGGATCGGCTTCAATCCGCTTCACCGCCGTTATTTCGAGGGCAAGCCATGCTGATCCTGACCCCCGGCGCCGCCACGCTGGCGCAGCTGGAAACCATCTGGCGCGAGGGGCTGGCGGTCCGACTGGACGACGCGGCCCGCCCCGGCATCGTGGCCTCGGCCGCCCGCATCGAGGCTGCGGCCTCTGGCGACGCGGCGGTCTATGGCGTGAACACCGGCTTCGGTAAGCTCGCCTCGGTCCGCATCGCGCCCGAGGATACGGCGACGCTGCAGCGGAACCTGATCCTGTCCCATTGCTGCGGGGTCGGCTCGGATACCGACCTGCCTGCCGTGCGGCTGATGATGGCGCTGAAGCTTCTGAGCCTCGGCCGCGGCGCCTCGGGCGTGCGCCCGGTCATCGTCAAACTGATCGAGGCGATGCTGGCGCGCGGCGTCACCCCGGTGATCCCGGAGCAGGGCAGCGTCGGCGCCTCGGGCGACCTTGCGCCGCTCGCGCACATGGCCGCCGTGATGATCGGCCATGGCGAGGCCTTCGTCGGCGGCGAACGCCTGCCCGGCGCCGAGGCGCTGGCGCGGGCGGGCCTGGCCCCCGTGACGCTGGGGGCCAAGGAAGGGCTTGCGCTGATCAACGGCACGCAGTTCTCGACCGCGCTGGGCCTGATCGGGCTGTTCCGCGCCATGGCCTGCGCGCGGGCGGCGGTCGTGACGGCCGCGATGTCCACCGACGCCATCATGGGCTCGACCGCGCCGACGCGGGCCGAGATCCACACGCTGCGCGGCCATCAGGGCCAGATCGAAGTCGCCGCCGCCATCCGCGCCCTGCTGGAAGGCAGCGCCATTCGCGAAAGCCACCGCGAGGGCGACACCCGCGTGCAGGACCCTTACTGCATCCGCTGCCAGCCGCAGGTGACGGGCGCCGCGCTGGACGTGCTGCGCTTTGCCGCTCGCACCCTGCTGATCGAGGCGAATGCCGTCACCGACAATCCGCTGGTGCTGTCGGACGGCTCGATCGTGTCGGGCGGCAACTTCCATGCGGAACCCGTGGCCTTTGCCGCCGACCAGATCGCGCTGGCCGTGGCCGAGATCGGGTCCATCGCCCAGCGCCGGATCGCGCTGATGGTGGACCCCGCGCTGAACTTCAACCTGCCGCCGTTCCTGACCCCCGCGCCGGGGCTGAACAGCGGGCTGATGATCGCCGAGGTCACCACCGCCGCGCTGATGAGCGAGAACAAGCATCTCGCCAACCCCTGCTCGGTGGACTCGACCCCGACCTCGGCCAACCAGGAGGACCATGTCAGCATGGCCGCCCATGGCGCCCGGCGCCTGGGGCTGATGACGCGCAACCTCGCCGTGATCCTGGGCGTCGAGGCGATCTGCGCCGCGCAGGGGATCGAGTTCCGCGCGCCGCTGGCCACCTCGGCGCCGCTGATGCGCGTGATGGCGGCCCTGCGCGCCCGCGTGCCCGCGATGGGCGAAGACCGCTATCTCGCCCCCGACCTGCTGGCGGCGCAGGAGCTGGTCGAAAACGGAACCCTGGCCGCCGCGGCGGGCGTGGAGATCGCCGCATGAGCATCGCGCCCGATCCCGTCGAGGTCGTCCGGGGCGACAGCCCCGTGATCCTGGGCCTGCCCCACGCCGGCACCTGGCTGCCGGAGGACATCTTGGGTCGTCTGAACGAGCGCGGCCGAACGCTGGCCGACACCGACTGGCATATCCATCAGCTTTACGCCGGGCTTCTGCCCAAGGCGACGACGGTGCGGGCGACGTTTCACCGCTATGTCATCGACGCGAACCGGGGACCCGAGGACGAAAGCCTTTATCCCGGCCAGAACACCACCGGGCTGGTGCCCGTCACGGATTTCGACGGGCAGCCGATCTGGACCGAGCCGCCCGCGCCCGAGGATGTGGCCGACCGGCTGGCCCGCTTTCACGCGCCCTATCACGCGGCGCTGTCGGCCGAGATCGAGCGGGTGCGGGCGAAGCACGGTGTCGCGATCCTGTACGACTGCCACTCGATCCGCTCGGTGATCCCCTTTCTGTTCGAGGGCGTGCTGCCCGACTTCAACATCGGCACCGCGGGCGGGACGTCCTGCGCCGCGGCCATCGAGGCCGCCACGCAGGAGGTCGCCGCCGCGACCGGCCGCACCTGGGTGGTGAACGGCCGCTTCCGGGGCGGCTGGACCACGCGCCACTACGGCCGCCCGCAGGACGGCGTCCACGCGATCCAGATGGAACTGGCGCAGTCCACCCATCTTGCGGCCGAGGCGCCGCCCTTCGACCTCGACCCCGCCAAGGCCGCCGCGATGCGCAAGTCGCTGGGCGAGATCCTCGCCCGGCTGGAAGCCCTCGCGCCGGAGCTTGCGCCGTGAAGCCGCTGGAGGGTCTGCGCGTCCTCGACCTGACGCGGGTGCTGGCGGGGCCCTTCGCCACCGCGATCCTGGCCGACCTGGGCGCCGAAGTCATCAAGCTGGAACCGCCACAGGGCGACGACTACCGCCACATCGGCCCGTTCCGGGACGGCGAGTCCGCGCTGTTCGCGCTGACCAACCGGGGCAAGAAATCGGTCGTCATCGACCTCAAGTCGCCGGACGGGCAGGCACTTGCGCGCCGCATCGCGGGCACCTGCGACGTGGTGGTGGAGAACTTCCGCCCCGGCGTGGCCGAGCGGCTGGGCCTGGGCGCGGACCGGCTGCGGCAGGGGAATCCGCGGCTTGTGGTCTGCTCGATCTCGGGCTTCGGCCAGTCGGGACCCTCGGCGGAACTGCCCGCCTATGACATCGTCGTGCAGGCCATGTCCGGCTGGATGGACGCGACCGGCGAGGAGGGCGGCCAGCCCCTGAAGGTGGGCGAGGCCTTGGGTGACATCGCCGCAGGCCTTTACGCCGTGATCGCCATCCTGTCGGCGGTGATCGGCAGCGCGCGCACGGGGCAGGGGGCGACGCTCGACGTGGCCATGCTGGACTGCCTAGTGGCGATGCTGCCGACCAGCCAAGCGCTGCATCTTTACGCTAGCCGCAGCGTCGAGCGCGTGGGCAACCGCCATCCGCTCTCGACCCCCTTCGGCGCCTTCCGCACTTCGGATGGCCACGCAATCATCGCCGTGCTTGGTGCGCGCCAGTTCCGCGCGCTGGCCGGGCTGATCGGCGCACCCGAGGCGGCGGACGATCCCCGCTTTGCCAGTGACGAGGATCGCACCGCGCATGAGCCCGCCCTGCGCGCGCTGATCGAAAACTGGACCGCCGTCCGTCCCACGGCCGAGGTCGTGGGTGCGCTGTCGGCGGCCGGCATCCCCGCCGCGCCGATCCAGACGCTGGCCGAGCAACTCGCCTCGCCCCACGCGCAGGCGCGGGCGCTGGTGTCCGAACTGCCGCACCACCGGCTGGGCCAGTCCCCGGTCGTGGGTCAGCCCGTCCGCTTCGGGGCCGAGAAGCCGCTGGCCCCGCAGGGCGCCCCCGCGCTGGGCGGCGACTCCCGCGCCGTACTCGAACGCCTGGGCCTGACCACCGACCAGATCGCCGGGCTGATCAAGGCCGGGATCGTGCAGGAGACAACGCTTGCCTGACTTCGCCCATCTGATGACCCCCGAGGAGAACGCCTTCCTCGACATGATGACGCGCTTCGCCGCCGAGGAGCTTGCCCCCCGCGCGGCCGAGACGGACGAGACCGGCGCCTTTGTTCACGCGCAACTGGCCGCGCTGGCCGAAACCGGCATGATGGGCGCGAACCTGCCGGAACAATGGGGCGGGGCGGACATCTCGGCCCATGCCCTGTTTGAGGCAGTGGCGGCAGTCGCCGGCGGCTGTGGCTCGACCGTGTCGGCGTTGACGGCGCATTATCTGGCGACGGACTCGATCCTGATCGGCGCCGACGACGCCCTGCGTGCCCGCATCCTGCCCGCCGCCGCCGAGGGGCGGATGCTGGGTGCCTTTGCGCTGACCGAGCCCAATGCCGGATCAGACCCCGCCGACATGCGTACCCGCGCGGTGCGCGAGGGCGACGGCTGGCGGATCAAGGGCCGCAAGTGCTTCATCTCGAACGGCGGCGTGGCCGATTTCATCGTGGTCTACTGCGTCACGGACCCCGAAGCTGCGCATCGCGGCATTTCCGCCTTCGTGGTGGAAAAGGGCACGCCCGGGCTGGTGCCGGGCCGGGTCGAGCAGACCACCGGCCTGCGCGGCGGCCATGTCTGGGAACTGGACTTCGACTGTCTGGTCTCCGACGGGAACCGCGTGGGGCCCTTGGGCTCGGGCTTCCGCACCGCGATGAAGGTGCTGGACAACGGCCGGGTCGAGGTCGCGGCCATGGCCGTGGGCATCGCCCGCGCAGCGCTGGCGGCATCTGTCGAATGGGCGAAGTCGCGCATCATCGGGGGTGAGGCCCTGGGCCGCCGCCAGGGCATCCAGTGGATGCTGGCCGACATGGCGACCGAGCTGAACGCCGCCGAGCTTCTGGGCCACGAGGCCGCCCGCCAGCGCCACGCGGGCCAGCGCTTCACCGCCGCCGCCAGCCGCGCCAAGCTGTTCGCGAGCGAGGCTGCGGGGCGCATCGCCGATGCCGCGATCCAGATCCACGGCGGCTACGGCTACACGAAAGACTTCCCGCTGGAGCGATACGCCCGCGACCTGCGGATCATGCGGATCTACGAGGGCTCGTCCGAGATCCAGCGCAACATCATCGCGGGCCAGCTGCTTTCCTGAAAGGACCGGACATGAACAACCCCCGTCACAACATCCGCGACGTCTTCCCCCCG
>NZ_FNGE01000029.1 GCF_900102885.1 Paracoccus chinensis
GGCAGACCGGCACCATGGAGGCAACGACATCGCCCCGGGACATCGCCAGTGCCCTGTCATTGGCGGTTCCGCCCGTCACCCAGCCGCCCCAAGTGAAACCGACGACACCGACGGATACCGCGCCGATCAGCGCGCCATAGAGGCCCGGTTTGAGCCATTCGGGAGTGTTCATTTCAAGCCCTCCTGCGGAGAATGCGCCGCATCGCTGTGATTGCTCATTTCGGTCCTGGCCTGATCCCGACTCAGCGCCTTTTTCAGGTCACTGTCGGTGGTCCGGCGCATCTCTGTTCGGCCGTTACCGCGTACCATCAGGTAGGTCGCCGCCCGTCGATAAGCCTCGAAGCTCAGTCCCTGCAGAAGCTCTTCTTCGGCAAGAACTTCGTAGTCGCCTGCGGGCAATTCGCCCGAGTATCCCGACAGGGTGAACGCGTTCGCGAACGTCACCGTAGATCTGGTCGAGCGCATGTTCATCTCTGGTCCCCGCACTATTGGCAGATCCGTCGCTCGGCTCTGTCTGCGCCCATGGATCAAGGGCCGGCACGGCCGGACGATTTCTCCTCTTCTACGTCAGGACCAATCGACGCGCGCTGATACATGTTAGTCCCGACCATCGGAGGCGACCCGCGCCGCCGGGGCAGTTGCGGACACCCTGATGATAGTCGGCAGCACTGACCTGTGTTAGGGCGCCGGGACCGACCAGGGGGTAGTCATGGGAAAACAGGAGAGATCTTGCGCTCCCGCAATCAAGGAACAGAACGACCATGGCCGAACTCAATATTCTCAACCCGAACCCACCCGAGTTCGAACAATTTCTTTACGCCCCTGTCGGCGAGGATCGGAACGGATATGTCGTGACGGTTCTATCGACGCTTGCGCGGCTCGGCCTCGATCCCTGGAAGGAGACTGCCGAACTTGTCACGCTGGAACGGGAGGCCGCGCGCACGCGGCTCGGGCTGTTGCTGTCGAGGTTCCGGGACGTTCCTGCGCTTGGGAGCGATCACGGGAAGGTGGCGCGAGAATTGAGCCTGCTGCTGCCGAATAGCCCCCCGACGCCCTCCTCGATGCAGGCGGATGAAACGAGTGCGCCGGACCGTCCAGCGTCCCGCGGTGCCATCTGGACGATACTCGCGATCGCTTTGGTCCTGCTGCAGATGCTGTTCGTAGGCGGGTCGGGGCCGGGGTCGGGGTCAGGCGAATGACGCTTTCCTCGCCACGCGCCGCGAGATTGGCTCATGGGGCCCGCAAGGCCGGCACGCTGTCGCCGCGCGAACAGGGCGTTCTCTGGGACATGGAGGAACACTTCTGGACCAGCGGCGCGGACTACGCGCGGGCGACGACAGCGGCCAACGCCGTCATGATCTTCCCCTATCCTCGCGGCATCCTCCAGGGCGACCAGATCTGGAACCATCTTCCGGAGAGAACCGGCTGGCGTTCTGTCGCGCTGGCCGAGCGGCGAGTGACGCGGTGGCGTGATATCGCCCTTCTCTCCTACCGTGTCTCGGCAGAGAAAGCCGACATGCCGATCTTCAAGGCAGTTTGCGCCTCCACATACCTTCACGACGAAGACGGATGGCTGAGAATCTCCCACGAGCAAACGACCGAAACTTGAGGCAGGCCTTGCCGCTGCGTTAGTCGGGTCAGGCGTCCGCGTGCAAGGTGCCCACCTGCAACCGGCACCCGCGCTCATCTGACCGCCGACAGCAGCCTACAACGGTACGCGCCCGGACTAACCTGCGTCAGTGCGACGGCAACCTGACATCAGCTAGATGAGACGTGCCCGCCGATTATCTGGGGTGCATTTTCCCGAGTAGGATTTTTTCGAGTACCCGCGTGTCGGTGTGCCGGTCTCCCGAAGGTTGGCACGTCGACGCGCGTTTTGCTTTCGGAACGCCCTCTCATTTCAGAAGCGGCCCCGTCTGATCCAGGTAGGCCGGATCGAACCCGGCAAGATCCACCAACCCGCCATAGTCGTGAAACGTCACATGAGCGTCCCGGAAGGTCACCAATCCCTCCTCGCGAAGCTGCCGCAGGACGCGGTTAACGTGCACTGCGCTCAGCCCAAGTGTATCGGCAAGGTGGTATTGCGTCAGCGGGCAGTCGTACCCCTCCTTGCTCCCCATGCCTACGAGCGCCAGCCTGGACGCCAGCTCCAGCAGGAAATGCGCCATGCGGGCGCCTGCATCACGCCTGCCGATCCCTACGAGATGCTCCACGACCATCGCCTCGTCCCTTGACGCTGCCCAGAGAATTGCGGTCGCCAGGCGAGGGGTCTGCGTGAACGCTTCGAGAAGGTCGCTTGTCAGCACTTCGGCAGCCTCGATGTCCACGATCGGTTCGAAACTGTGGTCCGAGGTGCGCAAAAGCACGCTCCGCAGTCCCAGGAAATCCCCCGGCACCTGGAAATCCACGATCTGCCGCGTCCCATCGGGCTGTAGCTTGTAGGAACAGACCCAACCCGCCGACAGGATATAGGCCACCCGGGCCGACTGTCCCTGATGCACCATATCGCGCCCCGCGGTGAACGACCGGCGGCGCTGGTGCAGTCGTTCAAGCACGGCCAGCTCGTCCTCCGACAGGGCCACGAAGGCCGAGAGCTTGCGGGTAAGCGGGCTGCGCTCTGCTGATGTCATGGGGCCTCCCGGCGTGTCGCGACCCAGGAGCGGAAATCGGCCCCGACACTGCTCTGGATCAGTCCAGCATAGAGCACTTCATGCGAGAAGTACGGATGCATCTGAACCTGACCTTCTCCCCGGTTCACGATGCCAAGGAAGGGGACTTAGATGTCAACGGCGAGCGAGCACGCAGGTCAGGCCGCCCTCTCAATCTGTGAGGCCCTCCTGCTTGCCATGAACGATCGCGGGTTGCTGCCGGAGCACGAGATCGTGGGGCTTCTCCGCGACGCCGCGGCGACCCATGAGAACGCAACCGGCACCGAACTCGAAACGGAAACGCACCGGGCCGTGGCAGACTTGATCAATGCGATCATCGCTGGCGGAAACTCGGTTCGACGCTCGTGACGCGGGGGGGGCGGTGACCTCGACGGCGAAGATGCCGGTTCCATCTCGGATGCAACACGACGGTGCCGGCAGCGGGGCACGGCGGAGACCTCCGCCATCGCAGCCCTGACCGGCTGCCTGAAGACAGAGTGGACCTGTCCCGGTTCTGTTCCGGTCTTCTGAGAGCGATGCTCGCCATGAAGGAGACCGAATATGGCAACGACACGCAGCGAGGAGTTCAAGCGGGATGCGGTTCGCATTGCGCTCACCAGCGGGCTGACACGGCGTCAGGTGGCGTCTGATCTGGGGATCGGACTCTCGACGCTCGGGAAATGGACCCGGGCGATTTCCGATGAAACGAAGGTGCCGGATCAGGATGCAGACCTGCTGCGAGAGAACGAGCGGCTGCGCAAGGAAAACCGGATACTGCGCGAGGAGAGGGAGGTGCTAAAAAAGGCGGCTCAGTTCTTCGCGGCTCAAAAGCCATGAAGTTTCAATTCATTGCCAATTACCGTGGCAATCTGCCGCGCAGCCGTCTGTGCCGCCTGATGGGGGTGACTGACCGCGGGTTCCGGGCCTGGAAGCAGCGGCCGCTGTCGCAGCGCCAGCGGCGTGACATGGTGATCCTGGCGCATATCCGTGAACAGCATCGCCGCAGCCTGGGCAGCTATGGCAGGGCCACGCATGACCGAAGAACTCAACGAACTGGGTCTTCGCGTCAGGTCCAGGACCTGGGCGCGCCACGCAACACCGATGGCATTGTTCGGCGCACGTCCGCGTCCCTTGTGGGCCAGCCCGGATGGGCCATCCGCCCGAAACCGCGCCAGCAGCCGAAACACCTGCCGCCGGGACAGGCCGAGCAGGCCGGCGGCATCTTCGGCGCGCACGCGACCGGTCTCCACTTCGGACAGCACTTCGATCCGGTTCAACTCGCGCTCGCTCATCACCCGCCAGCCCATGTCCGTCCCCCGAGGATCATGCTTCAACCGGGAGAGTGACATTCCTGCTTTGCTCAGCGGTGACATTTCAGCTGTCGGACAACCGAATTACTGTCCATTGGTCCGGCAGTCTTTCGGTTAAATAACCGAACGCTGCACGTTTTTATGGACCGTCATGATTATCTCCGTCAGATGGGGTGGGATTGGACTTCTAACCCCATGCGCTGATCATGTTCGGTGGCTTGCTCAGGGTCGTTGTCCGAGCCCGATATACGCCGCCCGGCCATTCACCAGAACAGCTACAGTCTTGCATTAACCGTTGCGTATGACGTAATGATCGGCACATGGGCGAACTGGAATCCATCCGCGTCTTCCTCGCCATCGTCGAGCAGCAGAGCTTTGCCGGCGCCGCCCGGCAGCTTGGCCTGACCCCGGCCTCCGTCACCCGAACCATCGCCGCGCTCGAGGATCGTCTGGGCGTGCAGCTTCTGGTCCGCACCACGCGGCAGGTCTCGCTGACCTCGGCAGGCGCAGTCTATGCCGCCCGCGTGGCGCCCCTGGCCGAGGGGCTGGCCGAGGCCGCGCAGGAGACGCGCGAGGCGCAGGGGATCGCCTCGGGCCTGATCCGGGTCAGCGCGCCGCTGTCCCTGGGAATGCGGGTGCTGCCTGCGGTGCTGTCGCAGTTCGCGACGCTTTATCCGCAGACGCATGTGGCGCTGAACCTGTCGGACAGCTTCGTGGACATCGTCGAGGAAGACTACGACCTCGCCATCCGCATCTCGGGGCCGCGCGACGACAAGTCCACCATCTGGCGCAAGATCAGCCCGGTGCCCCGGGTTCTGGTTGCCGCGCCCGCTTATCTGACGGCCAATGGCACACCCGCGGATCCTGCCGATCTGGCGGGCCACACCTGCCTCAGCTACCGCTCCGATGCCCGCGACGAGGTCTGGGAGCTGTCGCACGGACCTTCCCGCCGCAACCACCGGGCCACGGGTCGCTTCAGCACTAACAACGGCGACGTGCTGGCGCAGCTTGCCCTGAATAGGGAAGGGATCGCGCTTCTGCCTCGCTTCATCGTCGAGGAGGAGCTTTCCACCGGGCGGCTGACCGAGGTCCTGCCCGGCTGGTCGGCACCCGAGATCTGGCTCACCCTCTATTACCCGCCCTATGAGCGGCTGCCGCTGAAGGTCGCGACCTTCTCGGACTTCTTCGAGACCTATGTCCGAGAAACCCGGCCCCTGTGAGGGGAGAAAGAGGTGCCAATGTCGTCGTCCTTCCAACCCGAGTTCGCCCTGTCCCAGCCCGCCCTGCGGCTGCGCTTCGGCCCCGGCGTTCGGCGCGACACGGGGGCCGAGATCGAGCGGCTGGGCTGCGCCCGTGCGGCGGTTCTCTCGACACCCGGCAAGCGCGGCATGGCCGAGGAACTGGCCGGCGATATCGGCCAGCTTGCCGCGGGCATCGTGCCGCTGGCCGAGATGCATACGCCGGTTTCGGTGACGCAAGCCGCTCTGGAGAAGTTTGACCGACTGAAGGCGGACTGTCTCGTTTCGATCGGAGGCGGTTCGACCATCGGTCTCGGCAAGGCGCTGGCTCTGCGGACGGGCCTGCCGCAGATCGTGCTGCCGACCACCTATGCCGGCAGCGAGGCGACGCCGGTCCTCGGCCAGACCGAGGGCGGGCGGAAGACCACGCTGACCGACCCGAGGGTGCAGCCGCAGGTCATCCTCTATGACGCCGAACTGGTGCGTTCCCTGCCGGTGCCGATCACGGTGGCGAGCGCGCTCAACGCCATGGCCCATGCGGCCGAGGGCCTCTACGCCCGCGACAGCAACCCGCTCGCCGCGCTGTTTGCCGCCGAGGGGCTGCGTGCCTTCCACAAGGCACTGCCAGCGGTCTGTCGCAATCCGCAGGACCTGCGGGCGCGGGGCGAGACGCTTTACGGCGCCTGGCTCTGCGGCACGGTGCTGGGGCAGGTCGGCATGGCACTGCACCACAAGCTCTGCCATGTGCTCGGCGGGTCCTTCGGGCTGCCGCATGCGGAAACCCATGCGGTGATGCTGCCCCACACCATCGGCTTCAACGCAAGCGCGGCGGGGGCGCTGCTCGACCCCGTGCGCGAGATCTTCGGCGATGCCGATGTGGGCCGGGGGCTGGCCGCCTTCGCCGATCAGGTCGGGGCGCCGCGCGCCCTGCGTGATCTGGGGATGGCCGAGGCCGACCTCGGCCGCGCCGCCGACCTGGCAATGGAGGCCGCCTACTGGAACCCCCGACCGCTGGTGCGGGACGAGATCCTCGGGCTACTCAGGGCGGCATGGGCAGGCGAGACCGGCCCGCCCCGGTGACGAGATGCCTGGATCGCACCGGAGAACCGCCAGCAGATCCCTCAGCGGCGACCGTGCGGCTCGGACCAGTTGATCACCGGGTTGATCGGGATGATCCCGTAGGGGTTAATCGTTGGGTGGCTGCAGTGATAGTGCCGGAGGATGTGGTCGAAGTGGACCGTCTTGGCCACTCCGGGAAACTGGTAGAGTTCACGCGTCCAGCCCCACAGGTTCGGGTAGTCCCGCAGCCACTTGCGGTTGCACTTGAAATGCGTGTGATAGACCAGGTCGAAGCGCACGGCGGTGGTAAAGAGCCGCCAGTCGGCCTCGGTCAGGCGGTCACCCGTGAGATAGCGCTGCCGCGACAGCAGCTCCTCAAGCCAATTGAGGCTCTCGAACAGCGGATGGATCGCCTCGTCGTAGGCCGCTTGCGTGGTCGCGAAGCCGGCCTTGTAGACGCCGTTGTTCACGGTGTCATAGATCGTTGTTGCGCCACAGCACCGTGTAGCGGCTCACCCGTTCAACCATGCAGGCGACATTCGCTGAGCCGTGCTCCTTGCGAAAGATCATCAGGTCGCATTCCCAATGGCCGAAATCCTCCCGTCGGTTCACCGCAGCCGGGCGATGCCGGATCCTGCATCTCCCTGGGAAGACGAGGCTCCTGGGCTTGCGGCCGTAGCGCGGCTTGCGCTGACGGCGGCGCGCCGGAAGATGACGGGCCAGTTCCTGGGACTGTCCGTCCGCCGAATAGACATAGCGGTAGATCGTCTCGTGGCAAACCCGCGGCCGACTGCTTGCAAGCTTCAGCCGACCGGCGATCTGCTCGGGCGACCAGCCTTCCTGGAGGCGGTCGAGCACGGCCGCGCGCAGGCCTGGATGCCGGATCAGCTTGCGCTGCCGGGCGCGCCGCGCCGCCGCAAGCTGCTGGGCCGTCACATGCCAGTAGCCCGTGGCCATCGGCACCTCGGGATCATGCCAGAAGTTGCGCCTGATCTCGCGATGGATGGTCGAGCGGTGACGGCCAAGATGCGCCGCGATCTGCGCGATGCTGATCTTCTGGTGCAGAAGCCTGGCCAGGATGCGCCGCTCGTCGAGGGTGAGGTGGGGTGCCAAGGTCCGGTCCTCCATGCCGCAAACGCCAGCTAGAATAGGGCTGTCGCGTTTCAGAATGGAATCCACCCGCGTATAAGGTGCGACTTCTGTAATATGTCTTATGTAAGATACATGATGCTCGTATCGGTGACGACTGTCTATGGCACTTGTGGCGGCGTGCGGAGACGCCCCCGCATTCTACGCTGTGGACACCTTGAGCATCATCCTCGTGCTCAAACAGCACCTGCCCGCGCTGTAAATGCTGGACATAAGCCGCATCCAGCAGTCCGTCCTACAGCTAGGTCATGTTGGCAAATAGCGGAGCTAAAAGCGGTTCGTAATGTCGATGAAGCCGAGAAAGCTATCGGCGTTCTTGTCGTAACGCCTGGCAACGCGGCGTTTTTCAGCTTGTTGAAGCACCGCTCGGCGAGCGTCGACCGCCACCCGGAGCTTTCGAGTTTTGCGCACCGGAATGCCTTGCAGAACGTCGCGCACTTCCATGGTCTTGCGGATGTGGTCAGAGTCGTAGCCGCGGTCCGCGATCAAGACTCTCGGCTCCGGCAAGTTGTCGGCTATGACCAGATCGAAGCCAAGGTAATCCGATGTCTGCCCCGCCGTGATCTTGGTTCTCGTGGGCAGACCTGCCGCATTGACGCGCAGGTGGATCTTGGTCGTGAACCCACCTCTTGAGCGGCCGAAACCTTGTCGTGGAGTCGCCCTGTTGCGCCCGCTGCCTGATGAGGGGCACAAACCACGGTGCTGTCGATCATCTGCAGCGCATTCGGCGCAATCCGGCTTTCATTGAGCGCCTCTGAGATCTGCTCCCACAGCCTCGCGAGAGTACAGCGTCGGAACTGGCGGCAGACGGACGACCACTTGCCGAACTCCTCGCGCAGGTCGAGCCCAGGCGAGCCCGTCCGTGCGCTTGCGTCCGTTTGGGGACTGCACAGTCATGATGAAGCGTTCAAAGAACGCCCACTCATCATCTGACATCAGGTCTCGTGGCCCGCTCGCCTCCATTACAGATACCCGCTTGAATCACGATCGGCGCGCCCGGTGAATCCCTTTCTTCAACACAACAAAAGGACGGGGGGTCTTTCCGAACTCGTCGAAATTTGTGGTCGTGGACCGTCAGGTAATTCGTGGAGGTTGTCGGCGCCGTCGTCGGGGGTCGGAGCTTCGGCTTCCATCCTTAGTTCAGCATGAACCTGTTGAGCGTGATGCTGTGGGAGATCTGAAGGTGTTTACTAGTAAACTGTCGATTGCTTGGGCACGGCGTCACAGTGTTAGTGGTGCCTTCATCTTAATCCCACCCGTGATGATCAGAGCCATCACTCGCGGAGAAGCATGAGTGACGGCGAGGCTGCTGACGATGGTATGTACTGCCTTCTCCAACGGTGCTGACCGTAGACTGGGGTAAACCGGATGAGGCGCTTGGTCACGATAAAGCAGATGCCGTCGGAGAAGAACGTGCTCCAGCAATGCTCCGCAAAAACCGCTTTGGTGAATAGACTTGGCCCTTGGGCGCCAGAAGACGACTCAGGTAAGCTGCAGGGTTGCGGATAACACCGAACTTCTGAACCAGGCAGAGCACGGTCGTGGTGAAGCCCTGAAGGCCAAGTGCCTCCATTGCCCGCTTGGCGAGCTGGTCGCCGATACCTATCATCGGAGCCAACATCACTGCTAAGTTATGCAGATCCATCCAGCTCTCGAGTTTACCAGCTGCATAGCTGAGTGCTTCCGGGCATGACTGAACCAGTTCCCTTGCTGTCAAAGCTTCATCTGTTGTCTCAGCGTGGCCAGCACGATTATCCACAGTATCTCTCTGCAGCTCTTCAGATTCATAGATTCTCAGTATTGAACTCTGATAGTGCGTGTCATTCTGACGTTCATTGCATGTCAAAAATGCTGTTCCGGTGTCACGTGGCTCATCTCTAGTGGTTGCCGAAGCTTGCACAGGAGGTGCACCCGGGGCGTTGTCATCTTGTGCCGACTGAAAGCCTACCTGCGCAAACTTGGAGCCGGTTTGCCCGGTGATTTCGATCTCTGCGTCCTGGGCTTCGGCTGCCTCTGCATAGACCCGATACGTTGCCTCGAGCTCCAAGGCACATCTATGCTGACGCCGTAGATGGTTACGGATTGCAACCTGTTCCGGTGCGTCCTCTGGGAACCTGTTCCGCAGCAAGGAAAGGCGATCTCGGATCAACCTGATCCTGATCCTACGCTCTTGGACGTGCTTCAACAGGCTCCGGATCTCGGTAGCGCGCCGGAGCAAGGGGCTGAGGTCGATTCCGTAGGCCTCTATGATCTTGCCGCTGATTCCACGATGTGGATAACGCTTTCCGTTGGGTGAGAGGTTGCGCTCGACCAGTTCCAAAGAGCAGAGTTCTCGGAGGGTCCGCTGCAGGGTGGAAACAGGCATGCCGGCCGTGCGCCGCGACAGCGCCTCGTTGGATGCGAAGACGATCGGCCGGTAGTCCGAGGTAAACTCCCGGATGAAACTGGCTAAGGACGTCAGGAGGCGAATGTGCCTGTCCTTCAGGCCAAGGTCATTTGCTACTTCCTGCAGGTCCTTGATCAGCGCCTGGATAGATTGCCGGTCCCACGAAGATAGCGAATCGGCATGCGCAGTCGGCTCGGCTAAGGCCAAGTTGAATCGTCCAAGTGCCATCTGCTCATCACGAGAGATGCCGTATGGGCGAGATCCCCACGGTTTACCTGGTAAACGGGGTTAGATTCGCCATTCAGAAGGTCGAAATCGCCACTTCGATAGGCAAATCTTCTCCGCTCGCCGGGGCGGCGTTGTTGACACAGATTCCGGGAGGAGCTACACAAGAGGTGCAAAGTTCGTGTAGGGCTCTCCGGGATATTCTCGGGGGGCGCTGTCCTTTTATGGCTCTCTGTTCGTGCCTCCTTTGCTCGTTTCAGTCTTGGTTTACCTGGTAAACCGGAGCCTTAGCCCCGGTCCGCCTCCACCCACTCACCATAAAGGCGAGCCAGCAGCTCTTCCCCCTTGGCATCGAGCCAGCGGGTAAAATCCGTTTCGCGAGGATCCGCGCAGAGATGAACGGCCCTGCCATTGCGCCGGACCTCGCCGATCCTTGTCTTCCCGTCACGGGTAAAAACCGGCCGCGCTCGTCTTTCTCTATTTTTATCAAATGGCTGCGACGCTGGAAGCTTCCGTGCCACTGATCGTCTCAGATGGTTCAGCCAAAGCAAGAAGTGCGTGTCTTTATTAGGGTCTTGGTCGAAGAGGCCTTCGGGTATGGCTGGGTCGACACCATCCTTCAAAACCAAGTCCACGGCTTCATGCCACTTCTTCCATCCAACACCATGAGCCGAACCGATCTGGTAGATCACGTTGACCGGAATATTTGTCACAACCCGTCGCATATGAGATAGGTAAGCCTTATTGACGTTTAAGGCTTCCATCACGACCCTGCTCTCATAGCCCGCTGCCTCGAGGGAAGCGGCAAAGAGCGCTTTCTCGATGAAGGATGGGTCGAGTCGCGCGTTGTTCTCCTGACCCTGGGCTAGGATTGAATCAACGTCGCTCATGTCCCGGATCATGGCTCGCGCAGGCATGCCAAGCGACTTCAGCGCCGCAAGGCGCCTCCGGCCATAGACGATGATGAAGCGGCCCGGCTTCTCGGGATTGGGCCTCAGCAGGATGGGAACCCGTAGGCCGCTCCGCTCGATGGAGTCCCGGAGGTCCTGGATGTCATCTTCCGAGATCGCGATCCTGTCGGAGAAGGGGCTCGGATCGATGAGGGCAGTATCGATGTCCCGGAGCGTCTGGCTCATGCTCTGCCGAAGGTCATTCTCCAGCGCCGCTACAGGCCCCCGATGGAAAGCCGCGGGAATGGCGGTTGACCTATTCTCTGCCTGAGCCAGTGGGGCAGGGGGGACGGGAACGCTTGCAGGACGTGCCGGATCAGGCATCCGCAGTTGGGCCGGTGGCTCGGCATCGGCCGTTCCGTCCATGATCGAGCCGAAGATGTTGGGCCGGACCCTGCGTGCCATCAGCTGCGCCCCCATGCCTTGTGAATGGTCCGCTCCAGTTCGTCCACAACTTGGTTGATGGAGTCGAGGGCACGGTCGAGCGTCTGCTTGTTCACCTCCGCACGGCTGATCTCGTAAAGAGTCATCTGCCGCAGCCCGGCGTCGGAGACAGCGGTCGACTTGAGGAAGACCTCGGTCATCAGGCGGGTGCCGAAGACATAGCGCAGGAAGCCAGACATCTGCGCTTGCGGAGCATCCGAAGGCTCATAGCGGCAGAGCAGGTAGCGCTGGAAATCGTATCTGAGTTGAAAGCCGTGGTTGGAGACGACCTGCAGCACAGAGGTGGCCATCGACAGATATTGGCTGAGAGAGGCCACATCCAGCATGTTGGGAATGATCGTGATCATCAGCCCTGTAGCGGCGACCAGCGATGAGAGGGTCAAGTAACCGAGCTGGGGCGGGCAGTCGATGACCACGATGTCGTAGTCATCCGCCACCTGGTCGATCGCCGCACGCAGTCGGAGATAGAAGGGGACGACATCCTGCCGGCCCATGTAGCGGGGGGTCTCGGTCTCGAACTCGGAGAGGATGAGACCGGCGGGGGCGATGTCAAGCTTGTGGAAATAGCTCTTGCGGACCACCTCCCGCATTGGCAGCTGATCCTGGTATTTGATTGCGTCATAGATGGTCGGCATCTCGCCCAGTTCGAGATCCGTCATCAGGCCCATCATCGTCGTGAGCGAGCCCTGCGGGTCCATGTCGATGGAGAGGATGCGATATCCCTTGAGCGCGAGACGCTGCGCCGTGTGGATGCTGCTCGTGGTTTTGGCCGATCCACCCTTGAAGGTGCTGAATGTCAGGACCTGCAGATGCTCGCCCGGCCTGCGACCAGGAAGATACTGGAGCGGATCACGGGCGCTCCGCGCCAGGGTGACACGAATGGCATCGATGTTCGCGGCGCTGTAGTTGCGATAACCGCGCCTGTCCTGCTCGACATCGGGGATCTTGCCATCATGATGCAGCTTACGGAGATTCGATACGGTCACGCCGATCAGGGCCGCGGCTTCTGATGCGCTGAAGGTCCGCATTTCCTTGCGGACCTCCGGCGCGAAGACGTTGCGCATGTGCTTCTCGAGAGACTGCCTCAGCCTCTCGTCATCTTGGCACAGGTCGGCAAAGATGTTGTCGCTAGGCGGCTGCCCGATAATGGTGTCCACTTCGTCCATGCCCACGCTCCTGCCAGCTTCTGTCCCTGTCTCACGCTGTGAGTGCGTAAATAGGGCGCCGACCGTTATTATCGACGTGCATCGCTCTGCCTCACTTGGCATTAATGCGGAAGCCCTGACAAGCTATTTCACTGTTGCGTCTCTCCTTCGGGCGGAGTCAGTGTAGAAATTGCGCTACACGATCCGCTTGGACACTGAATCTGTGGATAACTTCCCTGCCATTGGGCGTGTCTTGCCCTGCAACGCGTCACCTTCCGCACGGTCCGATTCGCGGGCATCCACGATCCATGCGTGATGGATCACGCAGCATGCCTGACGACAGGTCACGCCGCGATCATTGCCTGGCCCTGCGCCTCGCTCGCAGCTCGGCATCCGGTTGGGTATCGTCTTGACCGAAGCGGAAGAAATGATGGTCGTCGCCTTCCGGCGTCACACGCTCCTGCCGCCGGACAAGTGATGCTACGCTCTGTAGCCCTTGATCCCACACTTGGCCCGTTCAGCGCTGCATCGGTGTCTTCAACGGCACGGCATCTCGCGTCTGCCTGATGGAGGGTGACAAGCCGAAACGGCAGCGGTTCAAACGCTACCCCATGGGGCAGGTCCTGACACCCTGATCGATGTCTCAGGGGTAGCGATGGCGTCGTTCGCGAATGTGGCGGCCGTAAATGACGTTAGTGTCCGAGGAGCTGGTGTAATTTCCGCGACGTCAACGGTGTGATCCCGGGTGGTCATCGAGGTGTTTGCTCGAGGTGGAGTTTGGCGACTTCGACCACAGACCGCACCGAGACCCCGATGACCAAGACCAACATGGACCTGTCCGAGCTTCTGGCAAAACACGATCGGGGCGAGCTCCTGCGCTCCATTGCCGAGGCTGTCTTGCAGCTGATCATGGAAGCCGATATCGAAGGCCTGATCGGCGCGGGTCATCAGCCGCGACGCGGCAGAGGCCAACGTGGAGTAGTGAGCACCTGGGTCAGGCCGAGCGCCTCACGCAGCTCCCGCCACTCGCCCGCAAGCATCACGATGCTGCAATAATCCGTTCTCAGGAACCGCCGCAGCACCAGCAGGGCAAAGAGCTGTGGCCGCGTGTAGTCATGCCGGGAGAAGCGCTGGCGGAAGTCGGAAGAGCCACCTCACCGGCCGCCAGGGCGTCACGGGCGACTTGGAGGACGGACTTTGTCATGGTGCGCATCACGGCCTCGCTGCGGTTTTACCTCCGACGGCAGCCAAACACGATCCCCACCCGAAGGCTTCAACAGAGCAATTGATGCCCCTAATCGCGACCCAGCAATCCCTGCTCTCGCGCGCGGTCGACCAGCATCTTCACGCTGGAGGGCTGCCACGTGTTCTGCCCACGGGGTGTGCGCTCCCGCATCTCGTCCAGGCGCCGGCCGATCCCCTGCAACGTGATCTCCGGATCCGCCCCCTTGATCGCAGCGACGATCGCGAGAAGCCGGTCGTTGGTCGCAGCCGGGCGCGCCCGTTCGAGGACGGTCTTCGGGAGCAGACCCTCGCGCACAAAGCGGGCAACAGCGCGGCGGAGCCGCTCGACGGTCCAGGCCGGTGCGCCTTGGTCGCGCCGGGCGTTGATGATGCGGACGAGGTCCTGCCAGGGCATGTCCGGACGATGGCGGCGCACCAGGGGAACCCACTCCTGGGCATTGGCTTCGAGCTTCGCGAAATAGCTCTCGTCCCGAGCGCGGGCGACCATGCGCCGGGCCACGCTGTCGCCACGCCGCAGCCCCGGGTTCCCGCCGACCCGTCCGGCGGCCCGGGCAGACGCCAGCCCGGCCATTGTCCGCTCGCGGATCAGTGCCCGCTCCAACTCGGCCGCGGCACCCAGCACCTGGAGGGTGAACTTGCCCTGCGGGCTGGCTGTATCGATCGGGTCATGGAGCGAGCGGAAATGCGCGCCGCGCGCTTCGACCGCTTCGATCACCTCAAGAAGGTGTGACAGCGAGCGTGCCAGGCGATCGATCCTGACCACGACCAGCGTGTCCCCGCCCTTGATCTCGCGTATCAGCCGCGCAAGGACCGGGCGGGCACGTGAGCCGCCGGATCCCGTCTCCGAGCGGATGTCCATGCAACCCGCCGCTCGCAACTCCGCAATCTGCGGATCCGTCGTCTGCTCTCCCGTCGAGACGCGAGCGTAGCCGATCAGCATGAGGCGCTCTCGGGTTTCATGCCATCACACGTGGCAGCGCGGTTGCGCTAGAGTCTGCTGCCGTGACGAAGGCCCAGGCCGAGGCAGTCAACGATGCCACCGGACAGCTGATGGCTGCCTTGAGGAGGCCCGCTGGCATCTCATTGCCGACTTGGCCTGATCTCGTCTGGTCTTCATGGCCCATCGCCACCTTCGATGCCCGTCCTGCGGCTTGGGTTTCCCGTGATGATAGCGCTCTCGCAGCAATTTGCAATTCAACAAGGCATCACAAAACGGCCGTTTGTGAACGCCGGTAGCGTCCTGCTGCTAGGCGACCTTTGTCCCGCATCGCTCCCGAAAGCCCGGCAGGGCAGGGGGCTCAGCCTTCCTCGCCCGCCATGTGCCGGAACCTGGTCACCTTGTCAGACACGTTCCGCCAGCTTGCGGGTACGGCACCAGATCTCATAACAGCAAAACCACTATGCAAGTGGAGATTAAGGGGTTTAAAAGTAATCTTTGAACGCCAGGATGATTGATTTCAGATGGATATCGGTTCACTCCTGCTTCGCTCCGAAGCCCTTGCCGGAAGGCTCGAGGGGATCCTGCTGGCAGACCTCGCCCTGGCGCGCCTCTGGCGCATGGAGGCAAGCCTGCTGGAAGCGGCAGCATCGGTGGGCCTGGAGGGGGAGAGGATCTCGACGCCAGGGATGGTGCTGCGCCTGACCGGCAACATGGCCATCGAGGAAGATGCGCGGGCGACCGGGATGGCGCTGCGGATCCTCGCTGTCGCCAAGAGGCCCGGTGATCCCTTCAGTACGCCCATCGAGACGATCCGACGCATCGAGGCCGCAGCCACGCCCTTCGGCCAGCCGATAGACGAGACCGACGTGCTGGAGGATTCCGAGCTGCCGCGGGTCGTCGAGGCTGGTCGCGCCTGGGTCCATGTCCCGATCCTGGCAGCATGGCGTGCCGCGGCGAACTATGCCTTCCGATCGCGCCGGGCGAGCCCTGCGGCCGAGAGGCTCATCTTCATGGCTGTTGAGGGCGCCGCGCGCCATCTACGTGGGCTTTCACCGGAAGGTCGCGGAGGCTGGCCTGAGGAGGAGGACGCCGATGGAGCGATCCTCATGCCGGCAGAGGCGGAATGGATCCTTGCTCCCTCGGTGGCGCTCACCCGCAACGGCTTTCGCCTCTGGTCACCCCTTTCCGGGCTGAGGACCTTCCTGGAAGCGGCCTCCCGGAACCTTTCCCAGGATCTCGGCCATCTCGGCACCCTCCGTCACGAACTGGCGCGGCTTGAATCCATGGTCGGGGCGGCCTCTGGCCGGTCGCGGCTACCCGATCTCATCGAGCTCCTGAAGGCGCAGCCTGTCGTCAACTCGGCCATGGTCATCGATCGCCTGGGCGTGACGCGCCGGACAGCGCTCGCGCTGATCGGCGAGCTTGTCGAGGCCGGCTGTCTCGTCAACCTGACGGGCAGGCGCGCCGCGCGCTTCTGGGCGCTGCCCTCATTGGCGACTCGGATGACCCCCTCGGCCAGCGCGCGCCAGTTCCGCAGGGCCGAACATCCGGCGACTGCGGCCCAGGATAGCGAGGATGCCCGGGAGATCGAGGCTCGGCCTGGACGGCTCCGCGAGCAGTTCGACGAGGAGAGGCTCGACCGCATCATGTCGGACCTGGATGCAGCGATGGCAGGGTTGGACGAAGTGGTCCGGAGGGTGGGCGGGTCCCGAGGGCAGACGGAATAAGGAAGCCGGGCGCGTTCAGGGCCGGGATCACGCAGCACGTGCCGGCGTACCATGGCTCATCGAGAGAGAGAGGGTGCAGGGTGATCGAAGAAGGCCTGGACCGACCAGGTGCAGGCGCTGCGGCCCTCCTGACGGTTCCTCCCGGTTGGAGCCGCGGATGCAAGCGCTGCGGCCGACGAGCTGATCTTCACCGCATAGACCTGAGCGCCACGGCCAAGCGCCGCCCGCACGATGTCACCGATCCTGGCCGAGGGCTCCAGCACAGGCGCTCTGGGGATGACGTGCTGCCGGTCAGGAAACGCGCCCACAGCTGCCACGGGGCGGGGAGAGAAGGCCGCAACCTGACCGGAATGAGGGTGCGGCGAGACGGCAGGTCCGAATCTCCTGTCCACAGCTTTCAGTTGAGCTGCGCACATTGAATTCTTGAATCCGGGGAAAATATATGGTGAGCGAAGCCTTCGCGAAGCTGTCGCTGTTCCCAATAAGAAAAAGGAGACCGAACGGATGGACGCAGAAGATCAAAAGACGGAATTGTCCGAGAAGCTGGACAGCCTCGACATCGACGAACTCAAGGATCTGCGAAAGACCGTGGATCGCGCCATCGCGAGCTATGAGACGCGCAAGCGGCAGGAGGCCATTTCCGCGGCCGAGCAGGCGGCCCGGGAGCACGGCTTCAAGCTGGTCGATCTGCTGGGCAACGGAAAAGCGGGCAGGGGCCGGAAAACCGACGCCGGCAGCACGGGTGGCGCTGTGAAATACGTCAACCCCGACAATCCCGAGCAGACCTGGAGCGGTCGTGGCCGTCGCCCGCAGTGGATCAATGAGGCGTTGGACTCCGGCCGCACCCTTGAGGACCTCGCCGCGTGAGACTGGAGGGGCGCCGCTTCCGCCGTGCCCCTTTCCTGCCTTGGTCTATCGCCAGGCAGAATGAGGCCGGGCACAGATGACCGGGGCGGAAGACAGGGCAGCGCTGACTGAGCTGCTGGCAGCGGCGATCAGCTATTGCGAGCGCGAGATTGCCAGCATGAACGCCTCGGTCCGACTTCTGGAGAAAGTCGAGCGGCAGCGGATCGAAAACTCCTATGACGAGGGCGAACGCTGGCGTGGCCTGGCGACGGACGATTTCATCCGGATGGTGGATGCCCTGGTTTTGCTAAGCCGGTAGGGCAATATCTGTTGCGGACATTCATATAGAAGCACCCACAACCCAGGCTGACCTGAGCGCTTCCGTTCACTCCGCAGCCGCCATCTCGGGCATGCTGGGAAGAAGTGTTTCGTGGAGTAGAGCCTCAAGCAGGCGTGCGCGGGTCGCGTCGGCTTGAGCGAGGGCGGCCTCTAGCCGATTGCGGAGAGCCATAACGGCGTCGACCTTGGCTACAATTCGATGTTGCTCGGCGAGGGGTGGAAGTGGAATTAGAAAGTTACGCAACGGCTTGAGTGCAGCAGACGGTTGAGCCGTGCCTGTCGTAGCGTTCCGAGAGGCTGCGTTTGTCCATGTCGATCAGTTACCTGCCGGGGAGGTCCAGGGATTGATCACGGGGATGCCGCAGCCTTCAAAATCACTCACGTTGCGCGTGACGATTGCCGCGCCGTGGGCGCGGGCAGTCGCGGCGATCTGGCAGTCGGGAAAACTGATCGGCCGGCGAACCGTGCGTCGCTCCACGAAGATGGCGGCGAAAGCGACGGCAGCGGCGCTGTCAAAGGGCAGCACTCGACTCGCGAAGTCCTCTAGGATCATGGCGTCGATCTCTGCCATCAGACGGTCACGGCGCTTGCCCATCGGCAGGAGGGCCGCGCCTCGTCGCAGCTCCGCCTCTCCCACCGCGCTGAGATGCAGATCAGCCGCGTTCTGCCTGCCGAACCACTCCAGAACGGCCGGAGCAGGGTCCGAGCGCATCAACTCCGAAATGACATTAGTATCGATCAGAAGCATTGCGCCGCGTATCAGTCGAAGCGCGGCGGTTCGGGCATCGGTTCACGTGGCGACAGGGCGAGTTCCACACCGCCCAAGGCCGCGAACCTGCGGTGGATGACCTCACCCAAGTTCCCGGGAGTTACCGTTTTTCCGACAGCCCTGCGTAGGATCTCCCGCGCTTCCTCTTCCATGGAGCGGCCGTGCTCGGCCGCCTGAACCCGCAGGCGGTGCTTCAGGCTGTCATCGAGATTGCGGATCGTGATGCTGGCCATGTCAGGTTCCTTTCATACGCCTGATCGTAAGCATTGATTGCATCGCGATCAAGATACGCAAGGTGCTCGGCTGCTTCAAGATCGCCAACTTCAACGTTGATCAGGCCTTCGGTGAGTTCATCGTCGAGAACTCGACCTTGGAGGACGGTTAGACAATCACCCTTTTTCCGGACATTCAGCCAAAATTCCTTTGGGTAGCCTGAGTGCTGCCTACGGGATGGTGGCAGTCAGCACAAAGGGCGGAAAGCGGCCTGACGGTGTTGTGGCACGGCATCCTCCACAACAGCCGGGTGACGGTCACAGACTTCCCGAGGCTACTCCGAACCGCCAACTCCACCTGTGACCGTTTTCATCTGCCCGCCGCGGTGGAGACGCTGATCCAGGAGCATCTGCGGACCGGAACAGGCAGCAATCCTGCCCCCACCCCGTGCAGGCAGCGGCAAGGGCTGAGCGGCAACACCTTCAAAGCATCGTCGCTCAGCGATGGGGGAGGAACGGCAATTCTTCCGGCGCTTCTTGACCCTGCACCGCGGCGAGCCATTCGCCGAGCTTGGTCCAGCGCCGTCGTCCAGCAACGTTTCTCACGGCAATAGCCACGACCTTCCTCTGGCCGACCAGCACCACCAGCTTCCGGCCCCGGGTGACGCCGGTATAGAGCAAGTTGCGCTGCAGCATGGCGTAGTGCTGGGTCATCATCGGAATGACCACCGCCGGGTACTCGGACCCTTGTGCCTTGTGGATCGTGGCCGCATAGGCCGGCACGACAGTGTCGAGCTCCCCCAAGCCGAAGACCACCGGACGGCCGTCGAAGTCGATCGTGACCTCCCCCTCTTCGGTGGTCTGCCCCCTGAAAAGTGGTCCTCCCTGAAGTAGGCTTTCGAGCCAGATGGAGGACAGAAGGATGCCCCAGAAGAAGCACAAACCCGAGGAGATCGTGGCCAAGCTCCGGCAGGTCGACGTGCTGGTGTCGCAAGGCCAGTCGGTGGCCGAGGCGGTGCGTTCGATCGGCGTGACCCAGTTCACCTACTACCGGTGGCGCAAGGAGTTCGGCGGTCTGAAGAGCGATCAGGTGAAACGGCTGAAGGATCTCGAGAAGGAGAATGAGCGGCTCCGGAAGGCCGTCTCCGATCTCACGCTCGAGAAGCTGATCCTGCGTGAGGCTGCCT
>NZ_FNGE01000043.1:0-2500 GCF_900102885.1 Paracoccus chinensis
TGGTTGCGGGGGCAGGATTTGAACCTGCGGCCTTCAGGTTATGAGCCTGACGAGCTACCGGGCTGCTCTACCCCGCGTCCGTGCTGCGTTTGTGCAGCGGGTTCCCCGCGGGTTTTTGGGTGCGGGGGGTGGTGCGATCGTTTCAGAGAGATGTGCGTTTCTTTCCAGGTCTGGCGGTGACCTACTCTCCCACGTCTTGAGACGCAGTACCATTGGCGCGACGGCGCTTAACGGCCGAGTTCGGGATGGGATCGGGTGTTTCGCTCGTGCTATGGCCACCAGACCGGGAAAGAAACGCTCAGCGTTGCGGCTTTCGCCACAGGTTGTCCAAGGTGATGCTGAGGAAGACGACAGGGTCTGTCTTCTTCCGGATCAAATCAAGCCAATCGAGCCATTAGTACCGGTCAACTGAACGCATTGCTGCGCGTACATCTCCGGCCTATCGACGTGGTGGTCTTCCACGGCTCTCAAGGGATACCTTGTTTTGAGGGGGGCTTCACGCTTAGATGCCTTCAGCGTTTATCCTGTCCGTTCATAGCTACCCAGCACTGCCGTTGGCACGACAACTGGTCCACCAGTGGAACGTTCACCCCGGTCCTCTCGTACTAGGGGCAACTCCTCTCAAGTATCCTACACCCACGGCAGATAGGGACCGAACTGTCTCACGACGTTCTAAACCCAGCTCACGTACCTCTTTAAATGGCGAACAGCCATACCCTTGGGACCTGCTCCAGCCCCAGGATGAGATGAGCCGACATCGAGGTGCCAAACGATGCCGTCGATATGGACTCTTGGGCATCATCAGCCTGTTATCCCCAGCGTACCTTTTATCCGTTGAGCGATGGCCCTTCCACTCGGGACCACCGGATCACTATGGCCGTCTTTCGACTCTGCTCGACGTGTCAGTCTTGCAGTCAGGCTGGCTTCTGCCATTGCACTCAACGAGCGATTTCCGACCGCTCTGAGCCAACCTTCGCGCGCCTCCGTTACTCTTTGGGAGGCGACCGCCCCAGTCAAACTACCCACCACGCAGGGTCCCGGACCCGGATAACGGGCCGCGGTTAGACATCAAGAAGGCGAAGGGTGGTATCTCAAGGGTGGCTCCACGGGAACTGGCGTCCCCGCTTCAAAGCCTACCACCTATCCTGCACATCACATTCCTGATGCCAGTGCGAAGCTATAGTAAAGGTGCATGGGGTCTTTCCGTCTAACCGCGGGAAGTCTGCATCTTCACAGACAATTCAATTTCGCTGAGTCCACGTTTGAGACAGCGGGGAGATCGTTACGCCATTCGTGCAGGTCGGAACTTACCCGACAAGGAATTTCGCTACCTTAGGACCGTTATAGTTACGGCCGCCGTTTACCGGGGCTTCAGTTCGGAGCTTGCACCCCTCCCTTTAACCTTCCGGCACCGGGCAGGCGTCAGACTGTATACGTCGCCTTACGGCTTCGCACAGCCCTGTGTTTTAAGTAAACAGTCGCCACCCCCTGGTTTGTGCCCCCTGCCGCTGCTTGCGCAACAACAGGGCCTCCTTCTCGCGAACTTACGGAGGTATTTTGCCGAGTTCCTTAAACGTGGTTCTCTCAAGCGCCTTGGTATTCTCTACCAGTCCACCTGTGTCGGTTTCGGGTACGGTCTTGTGGAGGGCTATTTCCAGGGACCCCGCAGCTGCCCGATCAATCCAGTAAGATCGAACAACCTCAAGGATCCGTCACCATCTCCTGGCCCAGGAATATTAACCTGGTTCCCATCGACTACGCCTTTCGGCCTCGCCTTAGGGGCCGGCTTACCCTGCTCAGATTAGCTTTAAGCAGGAACCCTTGGACTTTCGGCGACAGGGTCTCTCACCCTGTTTGTCGCTACTCATGTCAACATTCTCGCTTCTGATCACTCCACCGGATGCCTTACAGCCCGGCTTCACAGTCAGAACATTGCCTCCGTTGCCCCGAAGGGCAGAAGAGGCAGCGTTCCATATCACAGAACGCTCCGCTACCGCGCACGATTGCTCGTGCACCCAAAGCTTCGGCTCGTGGCTTGAGCCCCGTTACATCTTCGCCGCAAGACCTCTTGACTAGACCAGTGAGCTGTTACGCTATCTTTAAAGGATGGCTGCTTCTAAGCCAACCTCCTGGTTGTTTTGGAAGTCTCACATGCTTTCCCACTTAGCCACGAATTGGGGGCCTTAGCTGTTGGTCAGGGTTGTTTCCCTCTCCACGACGGACGTTAGCACCCGCCGTGTGTCTCCCGATCAGTTCTTCCCGGTATTCGGAGTTTGCTTAGACTCAGTAAGGCTGTGGGCCCCCATCATCCATGCAGTGCTCTACCCCCGGGAGAATACAATCGAGGCGCTACCTAAATAGCTTTCGCGGAGAACCAGCTATCTCCAGATTTGATTGGCCTTTCACCCCTAGCCACACGTCATCCGGACCCTTTTCAACGGGTGTCGGTTCGGACCTCCAGTTGGTGTTACCCAACCTTCATCCTGCACATGGCTAGATC
>NZ_FNGE01000080.1 GCF_900102885.1 Paracoccus chinensis
GAGAGGCCCGCAGGCAGGCGTGGCGCTACTTCGGCGGGTTCTGGGTATGGTTGGCCTCGATCGGAGCCGCAGGGGCGCTTCTGGGCGCGCTGCTGGTGTTCTGGCTGCAAGGCCGCGCCGATGCCCGAGAGTTCGGCCAGTATCCCCGCATCTACTGCCTGTCAGCAGGCGGGCAGATCGCCACGAACCCGGAAGGCCGCAGGTTCTGCGGCGTCTGGATCGACCCGCCACCGCAATAGGCCGGGGCGTAACCTTCACCCGGATTATCGGTGAGGGGCTACGTCCGCCTCCAGCAGCATCCGCACATAGCGGGTGTAGGGGATGCCGCTGGCCTTGGCCTTGGCCTTCACCGCGTCCAGCAGCGAGGCGGGCAGGCGCATGTTCAGCGAGGCCGCTTTCGGCTCGATCTCGAACCGCATCGGCTTGAAGCCTGACAGGTCGTATTCGGTCAGGTCTGCTGCCTCCACGAACGCTTCCGCCTCGGCATCGCTGCTGAGCGGCGGCAGGGGCTTACGATGTGCCTTCATAGTGCGCGATCTCCTTTTCGTGCATGTAGCGGGCGCTGATGGGCCGCAACTTCGTCTGGCCGTCGATCTCTCGCAGCATGAACACCACGAACACATAGCGACCGGCAGCGGATTTCCCGATGGCGCGCATCCGCGCTTCCTCTGGGAATGGGTCAGCCAGGACAGCAGGTGTCCGGGTGAAAACCTCCTCGATCTCGGCGCGGGAAACGCCATGCTTGCCGCACTTCGGCCAGTTGCCCTCGTCCCAGTCGAAGCCAGCAACCTTCATGAACGCTCAGAGATGATGTCTACACAAACGTAATGTAATGCTTTCGTCTGCCTTTGGGAAGGGCTAGCCGCGCTCACCCGCCACCTTGCTTTTTTCAAAGCAAAAACCAGACCTCGACATTGGCAGGGCCAGAGGCGCATGGGCGCAAATGGAGTGCCACGGTTCCACCGGACCAGCGGTCGTGCTTACCGCGACCGCAAGCGCCCGGTGCGCGCCGCGCCGTTTTTCCTAGTGTTATTAGTGTTACCTTACGGAGTAAGTTACGGGCGCGAAAATTGCCCGTAACTTACTGACTAAATAGCAGGAAACTATCCACAGGGTTCCGAAAGGGTCAAACTTTGGTTCCGAAAGGGTCAAAC
>NZ_FNGE01000026.1 GCF_900102885.1 Paracoccus chinensis
CGCGCACATGCGCGAGTTCCGCCGCCTCTGCCTTGCCGAAGCCCATGGCCCCCAGCGATGTCGCCGCGACTCCCGCACCCGCAAGCTTCAGGAAGCCGCGACGTGAGAGGTCGATGTTCATTCGAACCCTCCTGTTTGCCTGTCGATTAGATAGGTGGCTCGATATTCGCCCATTTTCGCGGCAGAAGTCAAACGGAATGGGGGGTGCAGCGGAATGTGATCACAACGATGCGAGCCGCCGTGATCTCCTGTTGTTCCGCGCTGTCGGGCCGGTCGTGAACTCGGCCGCGCAATCTGGTAGGACGATCTCCGACAGGTTGCAAGGAGCCTTCCGATGAACGTCCCCACGATCCGCCTTTCCCAGTTGTCCCATGGCGGCGGCTGCGGCTGCAAGCTGGCGCCGGCGGTGCTGCGCGACCTTCTGGCCGACCAGCCGGTGGCGCAGGTCTTTCCCCAGCTTCTTGTCGGGACCGAGACTGCCGACGACGCCGCCGTCTGGCAGATCGACGACAGGACCGCTGTGATCGCCACGACGGATTTCTTCATGCCGATGGTGGACGACCCCCGCGCCTTTGGCCGGATCGCGGCGACCAACGCCATTTCCGACATCTATGCCATGGGCGGGCGGCCGATCATGGCACTGGCGATCCTGGGGATGCCCATCGACAAGCTGCCGGTGGAAACCATCCGCGAGATTCTGGAAGGCGGCAGGTCCATCTGCGCGGAAGCCGGGATTCCGGTCGCGGGCGGCCATTCCATCGACTCGCCCGAGCCGATCTACGGGCTGGCGGTGATCGGGCTGGCGGACCCGGCCAAGCTGCGCCGCAACGCCGACGCAAAGGTGGGCGACGCGCTGATCCTGACCAAGGGCCTTGGGGTCGGCATCTATTCTGCCGCAATCAAGAAGGGCGCGCTGGACCAGGCCGGCATCGACGAGATGATCGCCTCGACCACGCTGCTGAACCGGATCGGGGCGGACCTGGCCGAGGACGCGGCGGTCCATGCCATCACCGACGTGACCGGCTTCGGCATCCTCGGCCACGGGCTCGAGGTCGCGCGGGGCTCGGGCGCCAGGGTGGTCATCGACCGCGCCGCCCTGCCTTTGCTGACCCGTGCCGAGGAACTGGCGCAGGCCGGCTACGTCACCGGCGCCTCGACCCGGAACTGGGCCGCCTATGGCGCCGAGGTCACGCTGCCGGAAGGCTGCCCCGACTGGCATCGCGCGCTGCTGACCGATCCGCAGACCTCGGGCGGGCTGCTGGTGGCGGTGGCGCCCGAGGCCGCGGAAACCTGGGTGCAGCGTCTGCACGAGGCGGGGTATCCGTTGGCTTCGGTCGTGGGCCGCGTCGAGGAAGGCCGGGGCATCGCCGTCATCTGAAAGGGGCGCGCCTGCGTCACGGTCGTGATCGGGTGCGGGCCAGCAAGAAGCCCCGGCGTGCGGGTTGCACGATCCGGGGCTTCGCAAGGCATCTTCTTCGTGAGGAAGGGGCCGTGCGGCGCCACCCGGCAGGGCAGCGCCGGTCGGGGCGCGCCTCAGTCCTTGGCGCGTTCCACGTAGGAATTGTCCTCGGTGTTGATCACGATGCGCGTGCCCACGCCGATATGCGGCGGCACCATCACGCGCAGGCCGTTGTCCACCGTGGCGGGCTTGTAGGAGGAGGAGGCCGTCTGCCCCTTCACCACCGGCTCGGTTTCGGTGATCTCGACGGTGATCCGCTGGGGCAGCGTCATGGCGATCGGGACGCCGTTGTAGACCTGAAGGAACAGCCGCATGCCTTCCTGGAGATAGGCCTTCTGGTCGCCCACCATGTCGGCGGGGGCCACGACCTGCTCGTAGGATTCCGGCTCCATGAAGTGGAAGCCCTCGCCGTCCTCGTAGAGGAAGTCATAGGCGCGTTCGTCGACATGGGCACGCTCGACCTGCTCGGTCGTGCGCCAGCGTTCCGAAACCTTCACGCCGTCGGCGATGCGGCGCATGTCGACCTGGGTCACGGGCGTGCCCTTGCCGGGATGGAAGTTCTGGGCGGTCAGGACGACATAGAGCTTGCCGTCCAGTTCGACCACGTTGCCTTTGCGCAGGCTGGATGCGATGACTTTCACGGGCGTCTTTCTTGCGATGGGGGGATGTGTGGATTATCGGCGGGCTCCTTAGCGCAAGCCATGGGAAATCGCCAGCCATGACCGAAACGCCCTGGTGGGACGCCCGCAGGCACGCCGATCGCCGCCCTCTGCTGCTGACCCGCAACCGCATCCAGGCTGCCATCCGCAGATGGCTGGACGAGGAGGGCTTCACCGAGGTCGATCCGGCCGCCCTGGCGATCAGCCCCGGCAACGAGGCGCATCTGCACGGCTTCGTCACCGACGCCGTCGGCAACGAGGGCCGGGCGCGGCGGATGTATCTGCACACCTCGCCCGAGTTCGCCATGAAGAAGCTGCTGGCGGCCGGCGAGACCCGTATCGCCGCCTTTTCCCATGTCTGGCGCAACCGCGAGCGCGGGCCCCTGCACAGCCCCGAGTTCACCATGCTGGAATGGTATCGCGCTGGCGCGCCCTACGAGGCGCTGATGGAGGACTGCGCCGCCCTGCTGCGGCTGGCGGCCGTTGGCGCGGGCGCAACGGAACTGCGCTTCCGCGACCATCGCTGCGATCCCTTCGCCGCGCCCGAGCGGCTGTCGGTGGCGGATGCCTTCCACCGCCACGCCGGCATCGACCTGCTGGCGACGGTCGGCGCAGATGGCTCGACCGACCGCGACGGGCTGGCCGGGCAGGCACAGGCGGCCGGGCTGCGGGTGGCGCATGACGACACCTGGTCCGACATCCTCAGCCGCGTCCTCGTGACGCTGGTCGAGCCGCATCTGGGTCACGGCCGCGCCACGATCCTTGACCGCTATCCCGCCCCCGAGGCGGCGCTGGCCCGCCGCGCCGGAGACGACCCCCGCGTATCCGAGCGCTTCGAGCTTTACGCCTGCGGGGTGGAACTCGCGAACGGCTTCGGCGAACTGACCGACCCCGCCGAGCAGCGCCGCCGCTTTGCCGCAGAGATGGCCGAAAAGGCCCGCGTCTATGGCGAGGCCTATCCGCTGGACGAGGATTTCCTGTCGGCGCTGGCCCGGATGCCGCCCGCCTCGGGGATCGCGCTGGGCTTCGACCGGCTGGTGATGCTGGCCACGGGTGCGCCGCGTATCGACGACGTGATGTGGACGCCCGTGCCCTGAGGGGGCCGTTCCCTTGCAACCGCCGGCCATTTCGGCAAGATGGCGCGCAGACGATCCGATGCGCCGTGTGCGCTGCGACGTGCCGCGATGCGCGGCCGGGCCGGGGACCCGAGGGTTCCGGACCATATCGTCCCCGGAAAGCCCCACGTCCCTGATTAGGTGATCCATGCGCCTGCCTGCCCGGCTTCTCGCCGCTGCCAGCCTGTTCCTTGCCTCGGCCGTCCAAGCCGAGACGCTGTATTTCTCGGCCATCCCTGACGAGGACGCGACCGCCCTGACCGCGCGCTTCTCCAAGGTCGCCGACTACCTGTCGAGGGAGCTTGGCGTCGATGTCGAGTTCGTCCCGGTGAAATCCTACCCCGCCGCCGTCACCGCCTTCACCAACGACCAGGTGCAGCTGGCCTGGTTCGGGGGCCTGACCTCGGTGCAGGCGCGGCTGGCCAATCCCGGCGCGCAGTCCATCGCCCAAGGGACCGAGGACCCGACCTTTATCAGCTACTTCATCGCCAACACCGCAAGCGGGCTGGAACCCTCCGACGAGTTCCCGCAGAACGCGGAGGGGAAAAGCTTCACCTTCGGCGCCAAGACCTCGACCTCGGGGCGGCTGATGCCGGACTACTACATCCGGCAGGAAACGGACGGCGCGCCCGAGGACTTCTTCTCGACCGTGGGTTTCTCGGGCGACCACAGTCAGACGCTGCGGCTGGTGGCCTCGGGCGCCTATGACATCGGGGCGCTGAACTATGCCGTCTACGACAAGGCCGTGGCCGATGGTGCGCCCGAGGTCGAGACGGCCAGGGTCATCTGGAAGACCCCGCCTTACCCCGACTACAACTGGGTGATCCGCGGCGACGTGGACGCACGCTTCGGCGAGGGCTTCACGAAGAAGGTGCAGGACGCGCTGATCGGCATGGACGACCCCGGGCTGCTGGCCTCTTTCCCGCGCGAAGGCTTCATCCCCGCCGAGAATGCCCAGTTCGACCCGATCGAGACCGTCGCGCGGGAGCTCGGGCTGCTGGAATGACGCTGGCTGCCTTTCAGGGCGAGACGCTCGGCTATGGCGGCGCGACCGTTCTGCGGGGCGTGACCTTGGCGCTGGAAAGGGGCGAGCGGCTGGTGCTGCTGGGCCGATCCGGCGCGGGCAAGACCACGCTGCTGAACGCGCTGTACGACCGGCTGACAGGGGCGGGGCTGCGGGTGGCGCTGGCGCCGCAGGACCACGCGCTGGTCCCGCAGCTGTCGGTGACGAAGAACGCGCTGATGGGGCGACTGGACGACCACGGCGCGCTGCGGAACCTGTGGACGCTGCTGCGGCCCCCCGCCCGCGACCGGGCCGAGGTGCAGGCGCTGCTGGACCCGCTGGGCCTTGCCGCGCAGGCCGACCAGCCGGTCGAGGCGCTGTCGGGCGGCCAGCGCCAGCGCACCGCTTTGGCCCGCGCGCTGTACCGCGGCGGCGAGGTGCTGATCGCGGACGAGCCCGTCTCGGCCGTGGACGAGACGCAGGCGGCGGCGCTTCTGGACCTGATGCGAGCGCATTTCCCGGCAAGCGTGCTGGCGCTGCATGACGTGGAACTGGCGCGCAGCTTTGCCACGCGGCTGGTTGGCATCCGGGCGGGCCGTGTCGTGCTGGACGCCCCGCCCGAGGCGGTCAGCCCCGCCCAGATCGAGGCGCTTTATGCCTGAGCGCCTGTTCCGGCCATGCATCGGCAATCGTGCCGCGCGGGTCGTGGCGGCGCCCGCCTCCGGCTTTCCAAGGCGCATCGCCATGGAGGCACGGTCCTGGGAGTTGGGCGCATCCGATGGCCGTCATGCCTGAGCGCCTGTCCCGCCCGGCCGTTGCCCTGATCTTCGCGGTGCTGGGGCTGGCGCTGGTCCCCTTTGCCGATCTCGGCTGGGCCGGGCACGACCCTTGGGCTGCGCTGGGGCGGATGGCGCGGGGCTTTCTCGCCCCCGACTTTGGCGCGGTCGAGAATATCGCCACGGCGCTCGTCTCGACCGTGGCCTTTGCGCTCTGCGGCGTGGCGGTAGGTGCCATGGCGGGACTGGCGCTGGCGCCCTTCTGGGGATCGGCGCTGGTCCGGGGCCTGTCGATCGCGCTGCGCTCGGTGCATGAGCTCTTCTGGGCGCTGTTCCTGATGCAGGTGCTGGGGATCAGCCCGGCGACCGGAGTCTTGGCAATCGCGCTGCCCTATGCGGGCATCTTCGCCAAGGTCTTTGCCGAGCAGATCGAGGAAGCCGACCCTCGTCCCGCCCAAGTCCTGCCGCCCGGCACCGACGCGCTGTCGCGCTTTCTCTGGGCGCGGCTGCCGCTGGTCTGGCCGGGGATGCAGTCCTACGTGCTCTATCGCGTGGAATGCGGGCTGAGGTCCTCGGCGGTGCTGGGTTTCATCGGGCTGCCGACGCTAGGCTTTCAGCTGGATGCCTTCTTCCGGCAGGGGGACTATGGCGCGGCCAGCGCCATCATGATCCTTTATGTCCTGCTGATCGCCACCATCCCGCTGTGGCTGCGCCTGCGTGCCGCGCTGCTGTGGCTGGCGGCAGCCACGGCCTGGCTGGCGGCTCTGGACCACCCGCCGATGGGATCGGGCGCGCTGTGGCGGTTCCTGACCGTGGACATCGTCCCCGCCCCCTTGCGCCGGGGCGAGGGGGCCGGGGGGTTGCTGACTTGGCTGGGCGACATCCTGTGGACGCAAGGGCTGCCCGGTGCCTGGGCGACCATCGTGGTGGGCCAGATCGCACTGGTGCTGACGGGCGCCATCGCCTTTCTCAGCTTCGGGCTGATCGTCCGGCGCGTGGCAGGACGCGCGCGCCTGCCGGGCCACATGGCGCTGGTCGTGCTGCGGTCCTTCCCTGAGTACATGCTGGCCTACCTGTTCCTTCAGGTCTTCGGCCCCTCGATGCTGCCCGCGATCCTGGCGCTGGCGCTGCACAACGGCGCCATCATCGGCCACCTGCTGGGCCGCGAGGCGGAAGGCTTCCCCCTGCGCCGCGACGCGCCCAAGGGCGCCACCCTCTGGGCCTGGGAACTCGCGCCGCGCCTCTTCGGCCGCTTCGTGGCCCTTTGCCTTTACCGGTGGGAGATCATCCTGCGCGAAACCGCCGTCATGGGCCTCTTGGGCATCGCCACGCTGGGCTTCTTCATCGACAGCGCGGTGGCCGAGTTGCGGCTGGACCGCGCGCTGCTGCTGCTGGTCGTGACGGGGGCGATCACGGCGGGCGCCGATGCCGCCTCGCGCGTCGTCCGCAGCCGCATGGGCGCGGTGCGCGAGGTCAGCGCGCGCGCCGAGGCGCTGAGGCCGCTGGAAACCGGCTGAGCCGTCAGCCCACCGTCTCGAGGGCTTCCGCTCGGGCCGCGACGATCCCCGGCAGCGCGGCGAAGTCGCTGAAGACGGCGACGTGGGGAAAGTCCTCGGCGGGCGTCTTGCGATAGCCCTCGGTATGGACGATCAGCGGCACGCCCGCGGCGGTGGCGGTGGCGGCATCCACCTCGCTGTCGCCCACGAAAAGCGCGGGTCCGCCGCCGCAGGCTGCGACGGCCATCCGCAGCGGCTCGGGGTCGGGCTTGCGGGTGGGTGCGCTGTCGCCGCCGATGATGGCGGTGAAATGGTCGAGGATGCCGAAATGCCGCATCACCGCCCGCGCGGGCGCCACCGGCTTGTTTGTGCAGAGCCCCAGCACGTGACCCTGCGCCTTCAGAGCCTCCAGCGCCTCGGCCGCGCTCCCATAAATCGTGGTCAGCCCCACCGCCGCCTCGTAGCGTGCCCCGAAGCCCGAGATCATGCGCGCCGCCCGCGCCTCGTCCACAATGCCGTAGTGGCCGAGCAGCCGTCCGACCAGATGGGGAACGCCATGGCCGATGAAGCCGCGCACCGTAGGCAGGTCCAGCGCGCCCAAGCCCTCGTCTGCCAGCACCTCGTTTGCGGTCTTGTGGATGTCGGGGGCGCTGTCGATCAGCGTGCCGTCAAGGTCGAAGATCACGATCATGCCTTGGCCTCCAGCAGCCGTTCCAGCGCCTCGGTCGAGGCGACATGGGTGAAATCCCCGACGATCGTGCAGTCGTCGGGGAAGGGATCGCCCGCCGTGTAGGTTGCCGGGCTGACCACGCAGCGCAGTCCCGCCGCCCGCGCGGACATCAGACCGTTGGCCGAGTCCTCCAGCGCGACCGCATGTTCGGGCGGGACGCCGAGGCGGTCCAGCGCCAGCAGATAGACGTCGGGCGCGGGCTTCTTTTCCGCGACCTCGTCGCCCGCCGCGATGGCGTCGAACAGCTCGCCTGCCTCGCAGCCCAGCGTCGCCCGGATCAGCGCGTCGATGTTGGGACGGCTGGTCGTCGTCGCGATGGCGAGCCGCAGCCCCGTCTCGCGCCCCGAGCGGATCAGGTCGGCGATGCCCGGCCGCAGCGCGATCTCTCCGCGCGCCATCAGCTGGGTATAGCGGCCGGTCTTGGCGCGATGCAGTGTGGGGATGTCGTGGTCGTCCGCCGCAAGCCCGCGTTCGGCCAGGTCATGCGCCATGCGCTCCTTGCCGCCGGTCACCTGCAGCAACTCGCGGTAGCGGTCCTGGTCCCAGTGCCAGTCGAGCCCATGCGCCGCGAAGGTCTCGTTGAAGGCGCGGCGGTGCAGCTCCTCGGTTTCGGCCAACGTGCCGTCCACGTCGAAGATGATGGCCCGCAGCGTCACGCCAGCGCCGCCTCGGCCGCCGCGCGGATGGCGCGGATGTTCTCGCCGTAAGGGGCGCTGTTCGACACCGACCCGCCCCGGAACACCGCCGAACCCGCGACCAGCACGTCGGCGCCTGCCTCGGCCAGCCGCGGCGCGGTGGTGGGATCGACGCCGCCGTCGATCTCGATATGCACGGGGCGGTCGCCGATCATGGTGCGCAGGCGGCGGACCTTGGCGGTCATGTCGATGAACTTCTGCCCGCCGAAGCCGGGGTTGACCGTCATCACGCAGATGAGGTCGGTCAGGTCCAGCAAGTGCTCGACCGCTTCCGCAGGGGTGCCGGGATTGAGTGCCACGCCTGCCTTGACTCCGGCGCCGCGGATCGCCTGCAGGGTGCGGTGGATATGCGGCCCCGCCTCGACATGGGCGGTGATGATGTCCGCGCCCGCCTTGGCAAAGGCGTCGATGTAGGGGTCCACGGGCGCGATCATCAGGTGCACGTCCATGACGGTGGTGACATGCTTGCGGAAGGCGGCGACGGCAGGAGGGCCGAAGGTGATGTTCGGGACGAAATGCCCGTCCATCACGTCCACGTGGACCCAGTCGGCGCCCTGGTCCTCGACCGCGCGGATCTCGCGGCCGAAATCGGCGAAGTCGGCCGACAGGATCGAGGGGGCGATCTTGATGGAACGGTCGAAGGTCATGGGGCCGGGTCCTTCCTGCGGCTGCCGTCGGGGTCGAGCCCGCCGGAGAAGACGCGGCTCGCGCGGATGTCGGCCTGCGTCATAGTGCAGAGTTCCGCCGCCGTCACGGGCCGATCCTGGGAAAACAGCCGGTTCGCCTGCCGCAGCCGCGCCCGGTCCAGCGCGTTGCGGATCGACCGCGCATTCGCGAAATGCGGCTGCTCGCGGCGCAGGGAGACGTATTCGGCCATCGCCGCGCCGGCCTCGTCATCCAGGCGATAGCCCTGCGCGTCCAGCATCGACTCCGCGATCCGCTCCAGCTCCTCGTTGGTATAGTCGGGAAAGTCGATGTGATGGGCGATGCGCGAGCGGAAGCCGGGGTTGGCCGAGAAGAACCGGTCCATCCGGTCGGCATAGCCCGCCATGATGACCACCAGATCGTCGCGGTTGTTCTCCATCACCTGCAGCAGGATCTCGATGGCCTCCTGCCCATAGTCGCGCTCGTTGTCGGGCTTGTAGAGGTAATAGGCCTCGTCGATGAACAGGACGCCCCCCATCGCCTTCTTCAGCACCTCCTTGGTCTTGGGGGCGGTGTGGCCGATGTATTGCCCGACCAGATCGTCGCGGGTGACGCTGACCAGGTGGCCCTTGCGGACATAGCCCAGGCGGTGCAGCAGCCCGGCCATCTTCTGCGCGACCGTGGTCTTGCCGGTGCCCGGATTGCCGGTGAAGCTCATGTGCAGGGTCGGCGTCTCGTGGCTCAGCCCCAGCCGCGCCCGCGCCCGGTCCACCAGCAGCAGCGCCGCCGTCTCGCGGATGCGTTGCTTGACGGGCGCAAGCCCGATCAGCTCGCGGTCGAGTTCATCCAGCACCTCGCGGACGCCGGACTCTGCATACTCCGCTCGCAGGTCGATCAAAGTCGGTGTCGCGTCGTCCATTCTTCAGTCCTTCTTCTTCGTGGAAATATCCCGCAGGGGTCCGGGGGCGCGAAGCCCCCGGTGCGGCCGTGCAACTCAGCGCGCGACCTCGTGGGTGTAGCGGATGGCCCGCCCGTTCACTTCTGTGCGCCGCATGATGATCTCGGGCTCGACCGCCGGACGGTTCACGATGAAGCTCATGGTCACGGTCTCAAGCCCGCGCGAGTTGTCGAAGGCGTTGATGCGGATGTACTTTTCCCCATGCGCCTTGCGGCAGTCGTCAAGCTCCATCATCACGCCCTTGGCGTCCTTCAGGTCGAACATGGGATTGCCCCACATCTCCCAATAGGTGTTCCGCGGATGCGGCTCGTCGGTGTATTCGAGCCCGATGGCCCAGCCCTTTTCCAGGCAGTATTCGACTTGGGCGCTGATCTCGTCATCGGTCAGGTCGGGCAGGAAGCTGAAGCAGCCCTGGGTGATGCGCATCTGATCCTCCTCAAGAAACGCTGGCGGTCGGCACGAAGTCCGAGGTGTCGGTCGAGGTGTAGTTGAAGGTGATGTTGCCCCAGGTATCGAGCGCGGCCTCCAGCGGCTTGCACCACTTGGCGGCCTTCCGCAGGACCTCGGGGCCTTCGGTGCGGATGTCCACGCCCTCGTTGCGGGCCTTGACCATCGCCTCCAGCGCGACGCGGTTGGCGGTGGCGCCCGCCTGGATGCCCATCGGGTGGCCGATGGTGCCGCCGCCGAACTGCAGCACCACGTCGTCGCCGAAGAGGTCGATCAGCTGGTGCATCTGGCCCGCGTGGATGCCGCCCGAGGCGACCGGCAGGACCTTCTTGATGTCGGCCCAGTCCTGCTCGAAGAACAGCCCGCGCTGCAGGTCCACCTCGTTATGCGTCTCGCGGCAGACGTTGTAGAAGCCCTGCACGGTCATCGGGTCGCCTTCCAGCTTGCCGACGGCGGTGCCTGCGTGGATGTGGTCCACGCCCGCCAGCCGCATCCACTTGGCGATCACGCGGAAGCTGATGCCGTGGTTCTTCTGGCGCGTGTAGGTGCCGTGGCCCGCGCGGTGCAGGTGCAGGATCATGTCGTTCTGCCGGCACCATTCGCTGATCGACTGGATCGCGGTGTAGCCGATGATCAGGTCGATCATCACGATCACTGAGCCCAGTTCCTTGGCGAACTCGGCGCGGCGGTACATCTCCTCCATCGTGCCGGCGGTGATGTTGAGATAGTGGCCCTTGACCTCGCCGGTCTTGGCCGAGGCCAGGTTCACCGCCTCCATCACGTAGAGATAGCGGTCGCGCCAGTGCATGAAGGGCTGCGAGTTGATGTTCTCGTCGTCCTTCATGAAGTCGAGCCCGCCCTTCAGCCCCTCGTAGACGACGCGGCCATAGTTCTTGCCCGAGAGCCCCAGCTTGGGCTTGGTCGTGGCGCCCAGCAGCGGGCGGCCGAACTTGTCGAGCCGCTCGCGTTCCACGACGATGCCGGTCGGCGGGCCCTTGAAGGTCTTGCAGTAGGCCACGGGCAGCCGCATGTCCTCGAGCCGCGCGGCCTTCAGCGGCTTGAAGGAGAAGACGTTGCCGATGATGGATGCCGTCAGGTTGGCGATGGATCCTTCCTCGAACAGGATCAGGTCATAGGCCACATAGCAGAAATACTGGCCTTCCTGCCCCGGCACGGGTTCGACCCTGTAGGCCTTGGCGCGATACTGGTCGCAGGCCGTCAGCCGGTCGGTCCAGACCACCGTCCAGGTCGCGGTCGAGCTTTCGCCCGCCACCGCAGCCGCTGCCTCGATCGGGTCCACGCCCTCCTGCGGGGTGATACGGAACAGCGCCAGCAGGTCGGTGTCCTTGGGCTCGTAGTCGCCGTCCCAATAGCCCATCTGGGCGTATTTCAGCACGCCCGCGGCATAGCGCTTCTTCTTGTCGGTGATCTCGGTCTTGCTCATCTCGTTCATCTGCATTCCTCCCTTCAGGCGGCCCGGGCCGCGGTGAGTGCGGGGTCCAGCGCCCCCGAGGCGTAGCGTTTCGCCATGTCATCCATCGGGATGACCCTGATCCGGCTGGCGTGGCCGGCCGTGCCGAAGCGTTCGAAGCGGTCGCGGCAAAGCGCCGTCAGCTCCTCCATCGCCGGGACCATGAACCTGCGCGGGTCGAACTCGGCGGGCTTTTCGCGGGCGATGCGACGGAACTGGCCGGTCATCGCCATGCGGCAGTCGGTGTCGATATTGACCTTGCGGACGCCGTGCCGGATGCCGCGCTCGATCTCCTCGACGGGCACGCCGTAGGTCTGGGGCATCTCGCCGCCGTTTTCGTTGATGAGGTCCTGCAGGTATTGCGGGACCGAGGATGAGCCGTGCATCACCAGATGCGTGCCGGGCAGGCGGGCGTGGATTTCCTCGATCACGTGCATCGCCAGGATGTCGCCGTCCGGCTGCCGGGTGAACTTGTAGGCGCCGTGGCTGGTCCCGCAGGCGATGGCCAGCGCGTCGCAGCGGGTCCGCAGGACGAAATCCACCGCCTGGTCGGGGTCGGTCAGCAACTGGCTGTGGTCCAGCTTTCCTTCCGCGCCCGACCCGTCCTCGGCCGCGGCCTCGCCGGTCTCAAGGCTGCCCAGAACCCCCAGCTCGCCCTCGACCGAGGCGCCAACGGCATGGGAGGCCTCGGCGACCCGCGCCGTCACTGCGACGTTGTAGTCGTAGTCGGCGGGGGTCTTCATGTCCTCCCTCAGCGAGCCGTCCATCATCACGCTGGTGAAGCCGTGGCGGATCGCGCTCATGCAGGTGGCCAGGTTGTTGCCGTGGTCCTGGTGCAGGCAGATCGGGACACCCGGGTTCATCTCGGCCAGCGCCTGCACCATGTGGCGCAGCATGATGTCGCCCGCGTAGGCGCGCGCGCCCCGGCTGGCCTGCAGGATCACCGGCGCGTCGGTCTCGGCCGCCGCCTTCAGGATGGCGAGGCCCTGTTCCATGTTGTTGATGTTGAAGGCCGGGACGCCATAGCCATGCTCGGCGGCGTGGTCCAGAAGCTGTCTCAGCGTGATCAGGGCCATCGGCTCACTCCTCGATCAGGTTGCGGGCGGTTGCGGCGACGGCCTCGGCGGTGATGCCGAAATGCCGGTAAAGGTCGGGTGCGGGGGCCGAGGCGCCGAAGCCGGTCATCCCCACGAAGCCGTCGCCGGTCCGCAGCATCATGCCGTCCCAGCCTTGCCGGATGGCGGCCTCGACGCCGACGCGGGGGGCGGCGCCGAGGGTCGCGGCGCGGTAGTCCTCGGGCTGCTGCGCGAACAGTTCGAAGCTGGGGGCGCTGACCACGGCGGCGCGGATGCCTTGGGCGGCCAGCAGCTCGGCGGCGGCAAGCGCGATCTCGACCTCGGACCCGGTGGCGATGAGGGTCACCTGACGGTCGCCGGGGTCGAGGAGGGGATATGCTCCGCGCGCCGTCAGGTTCTCGGTGACGTCCTTGCGGACGGTCGAAAGGTTCTGCCGCGACAGCGCCAGCAGCACGGGCCGGTCGGCCGAGGCCATGGCGATCTCCCAGGCCTCGGCGGTTTCCACGGCATCGGCGGGGCGGATCACGAGGAGGTTGGGGATGGCCCGCAAGCTCGCCAGATGCTCGACCGGCTGGTGGGTGGGACCGTCCTCGCCCAGGCCGATGGAGTCGTGAGTCATCACATAGGTGACCGGCACGCCCATCAGCGCCGACAGCCGGATCGAGGGGCGGCAGTAGTCCGCAAAGGCGAGGAACGTCCCGCCATAGGGCCGGAAGCCCCCGTGCAGCGCGATCCCGTTCATGGCGGCGGCCATGCCATGTTCGCGGATGCCATAATGAAGATAGCGCCCGCCGTAGTCGCCGCGCCGGACCGGGCGCATGTCCTTGGTCCGCGTCAGGTTCGACCCGGTCAGGTCCGCCGAGCCGCCGACTGTATCCGGCAGCGTGGCGTTCACCACCGCCAGCGCCATTTCCGAGGCCTTGCGAGTGGCGACCTTGGGCCGGTTCAGCAGCAACTGCGCCTTGTAATCGGCCATGGCGGCGGTCAGCTCGTCCAGCCCGCCACGGGCTTGCGCCGCCTTGAAGGCTGCCCGCTGCGGATGCGAGTCCCTCCGCGACTCCCACTCCCGCCGCGCCTCGGCCCCGCGCCGGGCGATGCCGCGCCATTTCTCGTAGACGGCAGGCTCGATGACGAAGGGCTCGTGCGTCCATTCGAGATAGCCGCGGGCAGCCGCGATCTCCTCGGCGCCCAGGGGTGCGCCGTGGCAATCATGGCCGCCCTGCTTGTTCGGGGCGCCGAAGCCGATCACCGAGCGGCAGGCCACCAATGATGGCCGGGGGTCCTGCCGCGCGGCGTCGATGGCGGCGGCGATCTCGGCCGGGTCATGGGCATCGCAGGCGATGGTGTGCCAGCCCGATGCCGCGAAACGCGCCATCTGGTCGGTCGAGGTGGAAAGCTCGGTCGAGCCGTCGATGGTGATGCGGTTGTCGTCCCACAGCACGATCAGCCGGCCGAGGCCGAGGTGCCCGGCCATGTCGATCGCCTCGTGGCTGATGCCTTCCATCAGGCAGCCGTCGCCCGCGATGACATAAGTCCAGTGATCCACCAGTTCGTCGCCGAAACGCGCGTTGGCCATCCGCTCGGCCAGTGCCATGCCGACGGCGGTGGCGATCCCCTGCCCCAGGGGGCCGGTCGTGACCTCGACGCCCGCCGCATGGCCGTATTCCGGGTGCCCCGCCGTCCGCGCGCCAAGCTGGCGGAAGCGGCGAAGCTCCTCGACCGGCATGTCGGCATAGCCCAGCAGGTGGTTGATCGCGTAAAGCAGCATCGACCCATGCCCCGCCGACAGCACGAAGCGGTCGCGGTCGGGCCATTTCGGGTCGCTCGGGTCGATGGAAAGGAAGCGGTCGAACAGCACCGCCGCCACGTCGGCCATGCCCATCGGCATCCCCGGATGACCCGAGTTCGCCGCCTGCACCGCGTCCATCGTCAGTGCCCGGATGGCATTGGCCATCGCGCGCTCGGCCATGTCGTAGCTCTTCGTCATGGGTGCGTTCATCGGATCACGCCTTCTTCGAGGTTTCGACCAGCCGCTGGACCATCGGCGTCAGGATCAGCTGCATCGCCAGGTCCATCTTGGGTCCCGGAATGACGATCGAGTTCGCCCGGCTCATCCACGAGCCCTGGATCATCTGGGTGAGATAGGCGAAGTCGATGCCGCGCGGGTTGCGGAAGCGGATCACGACCAGGCTCTCGTCCGCCGTGGGGATCCAGCGGGCGATGAAGGGATTCGAGGTGTCGACCACCGGCACCCGCTGGAAGTTGATGTCGGTCTGGGTGAACTGGGGCGTGATCACATGCACATAGTCGTGCATCCGCCGCAGGATCACGTCCGTCACGGCTTCCGTTGAATAGCCGCGGCTGGCCTTGTCGCGGTGGATCTTCTGGATCCATTCCAGGTTGATGACCGGCACCACTCCAATCTTGAGGTCGGCGTGGCGGGCGATGTCGATCCCGTCCGTCTTCACCGCGCCATGCAGGCCCTCGTAGAACAGCAGGTCGCTGCCGTCCTCGAAATCGGCCCACTCGCTGAAGGTGCCGGGGGCGGCGCCCCAGCGCTCGGCCTCGCGGTCGTCATGGACATAGTGTCGGGTCTCGCCGCGCCCGGTCTCGCCATAGATGCGGAAGATCTCTTCCAGCTTCCCCAGCTCGTTGGCGTCCAGAGAGAAATGGCTGAAGGTGTTGTCCCCGGACGCGGTGCGCCGGGCCAGTTCGGCCTTCATCGCGGCGCGGTCGTACCGGTGGAAGGCGTCGCCCTCGATCGAGACCGCGCGGATGCCCTCGCGCCGGAAGATCTGGTCGAAGGTCGTCTTGACCGTGGTCGTGCCCGCGCCCGAGCTGCCGGTGACCGAGATGATGGGATGTTTCCTGCTCATGGAATCCTACTGCCGGAAGAGGCCGCGGCGGCCGAAAAGGGCGGCGACTTCCTCGTGTGGGAGGTCGTGATAGGCGGCGACGCGATGCACCTTGTCGGCGGTGCCGAAGACGAAGGGCGTGCGTTCGTGCAGGGATTGCGGCACCCGGTCCAGGATGCGGTCGCAGCCGTCGGTCGCGGCGCCCCCCGCCTGCTCGATCAGCAGGGCGATGGGCGCGCATTCATAGACATGGCGCAGCCGGCCGCGTTCGTAGCCGCGCCGCGCGTCGGCGGGATAAAGGAAGATGCCGCCCCGGCTGACGATGCGGTGGGTTTCGGCCACCAGCGAGGCGATCCAGCGCATGTTGAAGTTCTTGGCGCGCGGGCCGGTATCGCCTGCCAGGCAGTCGTCGATATAGGCCCGGACCGGCGCCCCCCAGTGGCGATAGTTCGAGACGTTGATCGCGAATTCGCTGGAGGCTGCGGGGATTTCCAGTTGCGCCGCGACTTGTTCGAACCGGCCCGTTTCGGGGTCGAGGACATGCACGCTCGTCCCCTTGCCCAGCGTCAGCACCAGCGCCGTCTGCGGCCCGTAGATCACGTAGCCCGCTGCAAGCTGGTCCGTGCCGGGACGCAGGACCGAGGTCAGCGGGTCCTCCTCGGCCGGCAGGATCGAGAAGATCGTGCCGATCGAGACGTTCGTGTCGATGTTCGACGAGCCGTCCAGCGGGTCGATGGCCAGCGCCAGCGCCCCGGCGGAGTTCAGCGCCGCGACTTCCTCGCGTTCCTCGGAGGCATACCAGCGCACGGGGCTGTCGGTCAGCGCGGCGGCGAAAGCCTCGTCGGCGATCAGGTCCAGCGCCTTCTGTGTGTCGCCGTCGCTGTTTTCACCCCGCGTCGCGCCGTGACCTTCCAGCGGCCCGCGGGCGATGCGCTTGGACAGATCACGGGCGACGCGGGCGATGCGGCGGACGACCTGCGCGACCTCTGCGCCTGTGCCCAGATCGTCGAGCCCGATGTCTTCGCCTTCCGCCATCGGCCGCTCCCTTCCTGCGCCACGTCTTCCGGTTGATCATGCGCAGGAGGATGGATAAGGAAATTTAATAAGTTGGAAGCATCGTTTCAGGATTGTGAATGAGCGCGGTGAATGCCCTGACCCTGCGCCAGCTGCGCGCGCTTTGTGCCGTCGCTGAAACGCGCTCGATCAGCGGGGCCGCGCAGGCGCTGGGCCTGACTGCCCCAGCGGTCCACAGCCAGTTGCGGGTGCTCGAGGACGTGGTCGGCGCGCCGCTGATCTTCCGCGACGGGGCCCATGCCTTCGGGGCGACGCCTGCGGGCGAGGCGCTGCTGGCGGCCGCGCGCCGGGCCGACGCGGCGCTGCAGGGCGCACTGGACCAGATTGAGGCCCTGCGGCAGGGGCAGGCGGGGCGCGTGGTCCTGGCGGTGGTCTCGACCGGCAAGTATTTCGCCCCGGGCCTTGTCGCGGGGTTGCGGCGCAGCCATCCGGGGATCGAGGTCGCGCTGCGGGTCGGCAACCGCGACTGGGTGCTGTCCGCCCTGCGCGACGGCACCGTGGACCTGGCGGTCATGGGCCGTCCGCCGCGCGACCCGGTGGTGACCGCGGCCGACCTTGGCCCCCACCCCCACGTGATGATCGCGCCGCCCGGCCACCCTCTGGCGCCCGACCCCGAGGTGTCGGCGCAGGCGATCCTGTCCCAGCCGATCATCCTGCGGGAACCGGGCTCGGGGACCCGCGTGCTGGCGCAGCGGTTTCTCGACCGGCTGGGCGAGGGCGCGCCTTACGCCGAGATCGAGATGGATTCGAATGAGACGATCAAGCAGGCGGTCATGGCGGGCCTCGGGATCGCGCTGATTTCCGGCCACACCGTTGCGGACGAGCTGAAGGCCGGGCGGCTGGTCACGCTGCATCGCCACGACCTGCCGATCATCCGGCGCTGGTTCGTCCTGCACCGCGCCGACAGCCCGCCCGAGGGGGCCGCGCTGACGGTCTGGCGCGATATCCTGTCCCGGCAGGGGGCCTTCCTGCCGGCCGCCTGACTGTTACTTCAACGGCTGCTCGGGCCCCTCGGTGCCGGGCGGGGTCCGGCCCTCGGCGCGGTCGCGGTGCAGCGCCGCGCGGCCCAGCACCATCATCGTCACGGGTGTCGTCAGCATGATGAGCAGGCCCAGGAAGACTTCGTGGATCACCAGCCGCGAACCGAGGGTCGAGAACATCAGCATCGAGCCGATCAGGATCCCCGCCGCGCCCCAGCTTGTTCCCAGAGTGGGCGCGTGCAGCCGTTCGTAGAAGCTGGGCAGGCGCACCAGACCGATCGTGCCCAGCAGCGTCAGGATGGTCCCCAGCGCGACAAAGCCCGCGATCAGCAGGGCGACGACGGGGGGAAGCTGTTCAAGGTGGCTCACTCGATCACCTCGCCGCGCATCAGGAACTTGGCCATGGCGGTGGTGGCGACAAAGCCCAGAACGCCCATGACCAGCGCCCCCTCGAACTGGTAGATGGTGCCGTGCTGCATGCCGGTGACGACCAGCAGCAGCATGGCGCAGACATACATGGTGTCCAGCCCCAGCACGCGGTCCTGGGCGCGGGGCCCCCGCAGGGCGCGCATCACGGCCAGCACCAGCGCGGCCACCAGGCAGATCTGCGAAACGGTCAGGACGGCGGACAGGATCGTTGCGCTCATTCGAAGATCTCCATCAGCAGGGACTCGTAGCGGGACTTGATCGTGTGGACCCAGTCGTCCCCCTCTATCAGGTCGAAGACATGCAGCAGAAGCTGGCCGTTGCGGGGCTCGTATTCGATCCAGGCGGTGCCGGGGGTGGCGGTCACGATGACGGCCAGGACGGCAAGCCCGCTGGGGTTGGTCATGTCCAGCGGAATGCGGACGAATCCCGCCTTGCGCCTGTGATGGCGCCCTTCGGACAGGATCAGCCGCGCCACGTCGTAGTTCGAGCGCACGATGTCGCCCGCCACGCGGACGAACAGCCGCGCCATGGCGCCGGGCCGCTTGACCACGATCCGCCGGGGCGTGATGCGGCGATAGGCAAAGCCGCCCAGGATCCCCGCCAGCAGGCCCAGCACCAGCTGGCCCAGGGTGAAGCCCGTCAGCACCATCCACAGGATGGTCAGCACGACCGTGACGATGGGATGGGGCAGCAGCGTCATGACGGGTCGGGTCCCACGGGGGGCGCGGTCATCACGCCGCCGATATAGACCTGGTTGCGGGTCAGGGCGTCTGCCGTCCGGTCGAGATAGCGCAGGGCGGGCTCGGCCTCGATCGTCAGAAGGGCGACCGTGCCGACCAGCAGCAGGATCGGCAGGATTTCCAGCACGGGCAGGGGCGGCTCGTCGGTGTTGGCCCAAAGGCTCTGGATGCCCCAGCGCGACAGGGCCACCAGCGCGCAGAAGCCGGTGACGATCAGCAGCACGACAAAGGCCCAGTGCCCCCAAAGGTTCGGCAGAACCGTCACCCGCTCGATCGCGCCCGACAGCATCCCGAACTTGCCAAGGAAACCCGCAAGCGGCGGCAGCCCGGCCACGACCAGCACGCAGGCCAGGAAGGCCAGCCCCAGCAGGGCGGTGGCGCCCGGGATGGGGCGGTTCTGCTCGGCCCTTTCCTCGTCCAGGTCGTCCTCGGCATCCAGGCCGAAGGCCTCGGCGGTGATGGCTAGAAGGCCCGCGATGCCACCTTCCTTGCGCCCGATGGGCTCGGCCAGCAGAAACAGCGCCGCCAGCGCCAGGGTCGAGGCGATCATGTAGTAAAGTGCCGCGGTCAGCATGGGCGCGTCGTCATAGATCAGCGCCAGCCCCAGCACCGTCAGCAGCGTCCCCGAGGACACCAGCACCAGGTTGCCGGTCATCCGCCCCAGGTCCTGCGCCTGCAGCACGCCGATCGCGCCGAAGACCATTGTGGCCATGCCACCCGCCGCCAGGACGTTGGACCCGAAGCCCGCGGAGGCGCCCGCCTGCGCGCCAAACAGCAGCAGCCCCAGCCGGATCACCACATAGACCCCGACCTTGGTCAGCAGCGAGAAGACCGCCGCGACGGGTGGGCTGGCCGCGCCATAGGCGTTGGGCAGCCAGAAGCACAGCGGCCACATGGCGGCCTTGATCAGGAAGGCCCCCGCCAGCAGCGCTGCCGCCGCATGGACCATCGGCCGCTGGGCATCCGTCAGGCGCGGGATGCGCGTGGCCAGGTCCGCCATGTTCAGCGTGCCCGTGGTGCCGTAGATCAGCGACACGCCCAAAAGGAACAGCATCGCCGCCAGCAGGTTCACGGCGATGTAGTGCAGCCCCGCGCCCACGCGGACGCGGCCCGTGCCGTGCAGCAGCAGCCCGTAGGAGGCCGCCAGCATCACCTCGAAGAAGACGAACAGGTTGAACAGGTCGCCGGTCAGGAAGGCCCCGTTCACCCCCATCAGCAGGAACTGGAAGAGAGGCGAGAAATGCTGCCCGTTCCGGTGCCAGCCCGCCCCCGCGTAAAGCAGCGCGGGCAGCGCCACCAGCGCCGTCAGCAGCAGCATCACCGCCGACAGCCGGTCCAGCACCAGCACGATCCCGTAGGGCGAGGGCCAGTCCCCCAGCAGATAAAGGGTGACGATGTTGCGCCCTTCCACGGCCGAGCCGCCCGCGCGGTCGATCAGCGCGATGGCGACGCCCAGCTGCAGCACGCAGGAGACAAGGCCGATGGACAGCTTCAGCTGCCGCCGCCGCTCGTCATACATCAGCATGATCGCCCCGGCGAGCAGCGGCACCAGGATCGGCATGACGAGCATGTGGACGGGAAGCGTCACGAACTGCGCTCCTTTCCGTCCACATGGTCGGTGCCGGTCAGCCCGCGCGAGGCCATGATGACGACCATGAACAATGCGGTCGTGGCGAAGCTGATGACGATGGCCGTCAGGACAAGCGCCTGGGGGACGGGGTCGGCATAGCGCTCGGGGTTGACGAAGCCGCCCTTGGGCATGATGGGCGCCGCGCCCGTGACCAGCCGGCCCATGGCGAAGATGAACAGGTTCACGCCATAGGACAGCAGCGCCAGTCCCACGATGACCTGGAAGGTGCGCGGGCGCAGCGCCAGCCAGACGCCCGAGGCGACCAGCACGCCGATCCCCAGCGACAGGGTCAGTTCCATCAGACGCCCTCCTGCTGTTGCTGCTGTTCTTCCTGCCGGTGCTCGCGTTCCTCGCGCGCGTCCGCGCCGTCGGCGCTTTCGCGCGCCCGCAGGCGGGCCGAGCGCAGCGACTGGTGCGCGATGGCGATCTGGATCAGCACGGTCGCGCCCACGACCGTGGCGAAGACACCCAGGTCGAAGATCAGCGCGGTCGCGGCCGGAACCTGCCCGATCAGCGGCAGGGTGACATACTGGGCATGGGCCGTCATGAAGGGATAGCCGAACAGGAAGGACCCCATGCCGGTCCCGACCGCGATCACCAGCCCCAGCCCGATCCAGCGCACCGGCAGGATGGTGATGCGGCTTTCGACAAAGCGCACGTCGGTCGCGAGATACTGCAGCAGCAGGCCGATGGCGAAGCCCACGCCGCCCGCGAAGCCCCCGCCCGGCAGGTCATGGCCGCGCAGGAACAGGTACATCGCCAGCGCCACCGTCAGCGGGAACATCCACTGCATGATGACCGAGGGGATCAGCATCATCAGGTCATGGCGCGTGGGCTCGCGCTCGGCCTCGCGCTCGCGGGGGCAGTTGAGGGGGGGCAGCTCGTTGAACGTCTGCTGCGAGGGCAGGGCCACGCTTTCGGGCGCGGGCCGGAAGCGGCGCAGCAGCGCATAGCAGGTCAGCGCCACGATCCCCAGAACGGTGATCTCGCCCAGGGTGTCGAAGGCGCGGAAATCCACAAGGATCACGTTGACCGCGTTGGTGCCCCCGCCCTCGGCATAGGCGTTGCGGCGGAACCAGTCGCCGATGGTGGGGCCGGGGGGCACCGTCATCACCGCAAAGGCGATGGCGGCCACGCCCGCCCCGCAGATCGAGGCGATCACCAGGTCGATGGCCCGGCGGCGGCGGGCGGGAAGGCGGGCGTCGCCCGGAATCTCCTGCAGGCGCTTGGGCAGCCAGCGCAGGCCCAGAAGCAGCAGCACGGTGGTCATGATCTCGACCAGGATCTGGGTCACGGCCAGGTCGGGCGCGGACAGCCAGGCGAAGGTCATGGCCGTGACCAGCCCCGCGCCCCCCAGCAGCGCCAGCGCGGCGAAGCGGTGGTACTTGGCCTGGACCGCGGCGCCGATGGCGCAGGCGATCCCCGCCATCCACAGCAGCGCGAATGTCGCGTCGAAGCTTTGCAGCCACTCGCGCGGGACAAGTCCCGCGAATCCCCACAGCGTCGCGGCCGTGGCGCCGAGGCTCAGCAGCACGATCAGGCGCAACTGCACCTGCAGCCGGGGGCTGCCCAGGATGCGGTAAAGCTGCGCGGGCCAGCGGCGGGTCACCGCCAGCATCAGCCGGTCGAAGATCTGCTGGCCGCGGATGCGCGACAGGATGCCCGGCGCCTCGTTGGCGCGCGACAGCCGCGGCGCCATGACGAAGTAAACGGCCGTTCCCAGCACAAGGGCCGTGAGGCTCATCATCAGGGCGACATTGAAGCCGTGCCACAGCGCCAGGCTGTAATAAGGGGTGCTCTCGCCCAGGACCGCCAGCACGCCGCCATGCAGGACCGTGCCGATCATGGCGGCGGGCCAGAGCCCGACCAGAAGCACGATGGCGACCAGAAGCTCGACCGGGCGGCGCATCCAGGTCGGCGGCTCGTGCGGTTCCTTCGGCAGGTCGGTCGCGGGCGGGCCGAAGAAGACCGAGACGATGAAGCGCAGCGAATAGGCCACGCTGAAGACGCTGGCGAGGGTCGCGATATAGGGCAGGGCGTTGTCCAGCCAGGTGCCGTTGTGCCAGTCGGCGGCCTCGGCGAAGAACATCTCCTTGGACAAAAAGCCGTTCAGCAGCGGCACGCCCGCCATGGCCGCCGCCGCCACGATGGCCAGCGCCGCCGTGCGCGGCATGGAATGGCGCAGCCCGCTCAGGCGGCGCATGTCGCGGGTGCCGGTCTCGTGGTCGATGATGCCCGCAGCCATGAACAGCGAGGCCTTGAAGACCGCGTGGTTCATGATGTGGAAGATCGCGGCCACGATCGCGCCGCCGCTGCCCATCCCGGCCAGCGCCGTGATCAGACCGAGGTGGCTGATCGTCGAATAGGCCAGAAGTCCCTTGAGGTCGTTGCGCCAGGTGGCGATCACCGCGCCCAAGAGCAGCGTCGCCATGCCGGTGCCCGCAACCACCCAGAACCAGGCGGAGGTGCCGCCGAGCACGGGCGAGAAGCGCACCAGAAGGAAGACCCCCGCCTTCACCATCGTGGCCGAATGCAGATAGGCGCTGACCGGCGTGGGCGCGGCCATCGCGTTCGGAAGCCAGAAATGGAAGGGGAACTGCGCCGACTTGGTGAAGGCGCCGATCAGGAACAGCCCCAGAATCCAGCCGTACCAGGGATGTGCCCGCACGCGGTCGCCCGCCCTCAGCACGTCATCCAGGTGATAGCTGCCCGCCGCGTGCCCCAGCAGGACCATCGCCATCAGCAGGCAGAGGCCCCCGGCCCCGGTCACGATCAGCGCCGTGCGCGCGCCCTCGCGCGCCGCGCCGTTCTGGTGCCAGTAGCCGATCAGCAGGAAGGAAAAGAGGCTCGTCAGTTCCCAGAACACCACCATCAGGATGATGTTGCCAGCCATCAGCATCCCCGCCATCGCGCCAGCGAAGGCCAGAAGAAAGCCGTAGAAGCGCGGCACGGGATCGTCGGGCGACAGGTAGTAGCGGGCGTAGATGACCACCATCAGCCCGATGCCGTAGACCAGAAGCAGCATCAGCCAGGAAAAGCCGTCCAGCCGCAGCGTCATGTCCAGCCCCAGCGAGGGCGCCCATTCGATGCTGCGGGCGACCACGCCCCCGTCCGCGACCTCGCCCGCAAGGGGGGCCAGACCCAGCAGGCCCGCCACCATCACGCCTCCTGCCAGCAGCACCTCGGCATTGCGGGCGCCGACCGGCATGGTGACGGCCAGGATCGCGCCCAGGAAGGGCAGCACTGCAAGCAGGAGGAGAAGGTTCTGGCCGAGCATGCGTCCGGTGTGTCGCCTTTCTTCGTCATGGCGGCGCGGCGGGCGCGCGGTTCGATCGACCCGGGGGCGGGCGGGGAACCGGCGCATCCACGCCGGAAAGCGACTGCCCCGGCGGGCCGCTGGCCGCAACGTAATCCGGCCCCCGCGCCCCCCTCAAGGGTGCACGTCCGAATTGTCGCAGAACACGGGTCACCCGCGCAGGATGCGCGGCCGGATCTGCCTGCCGAAGATCGCTTTGAAGCCGAGCTACAAGTCCCCTGCGGAAGCGTCAATCGCCCGAAGGAAAACAATCGCTTCACAAAGCCGCAAGCGCCGCTGCCGGGGGCAGGCGCAAGGCCTTGTCCTTGATGGAAGGAGATACAGTGGTGAGCCCAACAGGATTCGAACCTGTGACCCACTGATTAAAAGTCAGTTGCTCTACCAACTGAGCTATGGGCCCAACACAGGGCGCCTCTCTAAGGGCGGTTGCAGGGGTGGTCAAGGGCAAATTGTCGTCCATCTGGCGGAATCATGATCGCGGGCGTATATCGCCGCGATGAAACATCAGAATCCGGCCGGGCTGGGCTTCGTGAAGATGCACGGGGCGGGCAACGACTTCGTCATCATCGATACGCGCGGGGCCTCGCAGCGGCGGGTCACGCCGGCCCTGGCGCGCGCCCTGGGCGACCGCAACCGCGGCGTGGGCTTCGACCAGCTGGCCGAGATCCGGCCGGACGACGCGGCGGACTACCGGCTGGAGTTCTGGAACGCCGACGGGTCGGAGGCCGGGGCCTGCGGCAATGCCTCGCGCTGCGTGGCCGACCTGATGATGGCGGACCTCGGCCGCGACCGGCTGCGCTTTGCCACCCGGCGCGGGATGCTGGAAGCCGAACGCCGCGAGGACCAGGTCCATGTCAACATGGGCCATCCGCAGCTTCAGTGGGACGAGGTGCCGCTGGCGCATGAGACGGACACGGGCCGCCTGCCGCTGGACGGCGGTCCCGCTGCCGTCGGCATGGGCAACCCGCATTGCGTCTTCTTCGTCCCGGATGCCGAGGCGGTGGTCCTGGAGGAACTCGGCCCCCGGATCGAGCATGACCCGCTGTTCCCCGAGCGCACGAATGTCGAATTCGCCTCGCTGACCGCGACCGACCGGTTGCGGATGCGGGTATGGGAACGTGGCGCCGGCGTAACGCTCGCCTGCGGTTCCGGCGCCTGCGCGACGGCGGTCGCGGCGCACCGGCGCGGGCTGACGGGGCGCAAGGTGGTGCTGGACCTCGACGGCGGCACGCTGGCCGTGGACTGGCGCGAGGATGGGGTCTGGATGACCGGCCCCGTGGCGCTGGTCTTCAAGGGCGTGCTGTCCCCCGACTGGCTGGAGACCGTCCGATGAGCGCGCCCCCGATCTTCGCCACGCTGGGCTGCCGACTCAACGCCTATGAATCCGAGGCCATGGCCGAGATGGCGCGCGAGGCGGGCCTGAACGGCGCGGTGATTGTCAACACCTGCGCGGTGACCGCCGAGGCCGTCCGCAAGGCCCGCCAGGAAATCCGCCGCCTCGCGCGCGAAAACCCCGGCGCGCCGATCATCGTCACCGGCTGCGCCGCCCAGACCGAGCCCGAGACCTTCGCCGCCATGCCCGAGGTCGCCCGCGTCGTCGGCAACCACGAGAAGATGCAGCCCGCCACATGGGCCAGCCTCGCCGCGCCCGACTATGGCACGGAACGGGTGATGGTGGACGACATCATGTCGGTGCGCGAGACGGCGGGCCACCTGATCGACGGCTTCGGCCGTCATCGCGCCTATGTGCAGGTCCAGAACGGCTGCGACCACCGCTGCACCTTCTGCATCATCCCCTACGGCCGGGGCAACTCGCGGTCCGTCCCAGCAGGCGTGGTCGTGGACCAGATCAAGCGGTTGCGCGACCGGGGCTTCAACGAGGTCGTGCTGACTGGCGTGGACCTGACGAGTTGGGGCGCGGACCTGCCGGGGCAGCCGCGGCTGGGCAACCTCGTGCGGCGCATCCTGAAGATGGTGCCCGACCTGCCGCGCCTGCGGATCTCCTCGATCGATTCCATCGAGGCCGATCCAGAGCTGATGGAGGCGATCGCCACCGAGCCGCGCCTGATGCCGCACCTGCACCTGTCCCTGCAGCACGGCGACGACCTGATCCTGAAGCGCATGAAGCGTCGCCACCTGCGCGACGATGCGGTTCGCTTCTGCGAGGAAGCCCGCCGCCTGCGCCCCGGCATCGTCTTCGGCGCCGACATCATCGCGGGCTTCCCGACCGAGACCGAGGCGCATTTCGAGAACTCGGTGAAGCTGGTCGAGGACTGCGGCCTGACCTTCCTGCATGTCTTCCCCTACAGCGCCCGCCAGGGCACCCCCGCCGCGCGGATGCCCCGCGTGCCCGGCCCCGAGATCAAGGACCGCGCCGCGCGCCTGCGCGCCGTGGGCGAAGCCGCGCTGGCCGCGCATCTGGCCGCGCAGGTCGGCCGCACCCACCGCGTCCTGACCGAAGGCCCGCGTCTCGGCCGGACCGAGCAGTTCACCGAAGTTGCCTTTGCCGGGGACCTGCCCGAGGGCACGCTGCTGGACGTGACGATCACCGGCCACGACGGCATGCGCCTGGCCGCCTGAGCCGCGCGCCGGAGGCAGGGGCGTTTCCTCACAGCCTTTGGGCAAAGGAGCGCCGAGCCCCGGGGAATGTCTTGCGGCGAATCCCTGTCGTGCCCATCGTCCCCATCGGCGCACTGCATGAGGAGGACCGCCATGAGGACCGCAGGAATCAGGACCTTGATCGCCGCCGCAGGCCTTGCCGCAGGTCTCGCGGCGCCGGCTTCCGCGCAGGTCAGCCAAGCCGACGAGCAGGCGATCTCCCGCAGTCTGGCCGGGCAGGGATACTCGGACGTCCGCATCGCCGAGGATGATGGCGAGGTCACCGTCTCGGCCACGCGCGAAGGCGAAACCCACAGCTTTGCCTATGACCGGGATGAAGGGAGGCTTGAACCCGTCGGCGGCGATGACGACGACGGCCGCCAAGGCGACGACGGCCGCCGGGGTCCCGAGGCGGATGACGATGGTCCCGGCGACGACGGAGGCTCTGGCCGCGACAGGGGCGATGACGGTGGCCGCGGTGACGATGATGACGGCGCTGGCGGCGATGACCATGGCGGCCATGGCGACGACGATGGGGGCCATGGTGGCGACGACGGCGGCCGCGGCGGTGACGACGATGGCGGGCGGGGCGGTGAGGGCGATGGCGGG
>NZ_FNGE01000027.1 GCF_900102885.1 Paracoccus chinensis
GGCGTCGTGTCGAAGATCATCGAGTGATCGGACGGGAGCCCCAGGGCTCCCACCCGATATCGCGACAGGCCCGCCCCCAAAGGGGCGGGCTTTTTTCTGAAGAGTCCTTTAGTCTTCTTCGACTCCGTCTATGCCTACTTCTGGCATCAGCCGGTTGCGGATGTCTGTCAGAACCTCGCCTTGATACAGCCATTGGTCCCAACCTCGGGCACTTGACCATTCACGACCCTCCAGTTCGCGTATCAGAACCTTGGTCAAGGCAGACAAGGATATCTGGTCATCATCATACGTGACGTGGCGATCGTCGAAGACCGTGCATGTCACTGTTCGATCGCGCCGGTATTCCAATATGGAACCAGGAGGAATGCGCAGCATTGAGAACCGACTGCTTTCTCGGCGCTTCCGACCAGCCTGCACCGCCTGCTTTTCAGCTTCATTATTCAGCGCGACAACAGCATACTGCTGTGCGAGGATAGTTATTTCTTCGATTTCTGCTAGTCGGAGGGCAGCCCGTGCCTGTTCGGGTGAGACGCGGAAGAACTCTTTCTTCAGGAGGCGGCGGTCCTCGAATGCTTGATGCATGAGGATTTCCGTTCGGTTCATGTCCCTCACTCTGGCTGCATAGAATACATCAAAGGGAGCAGGAACACCGGACTGGCGGCTTAGTTCTGAAAGACGGCGGCGCAGATCATTGGTTCGACCAATCTTAACGATCCCCGGCATCGCCTCATTGACAAGAACATAGACGATTTCTGTCTCGCTCAAGAGAACTGATGCAGGGGGCGCTAGTTGCGAAGTGACCATTGAAAATCTCTCAAAGCTAGTCTCGTGAAGCTGAACCATGAAACTTATCTCGTTATAGGGATAGATCTACTGCTTAATTATGCCTCGTTCCCCGATGCTCTAATTTTGCTCGCTGGAAAGGACCATGACCCACGACTGCCTGTTCTGCCGCATCGCCCGGCATGAGCTTCCCGCTCATGTCGTCCATGAGGACGACGAGATCATGGCCTTCCTCGACCTCCATCCGATCCGCCCCGGCCATACTCTGGTCATTCCCAAGGCACATCACGTCTGGTTTGAGGACATTCCCGGCCCTCTCGCCGCCCGGGTCATGGACTGCAGCCAGATCCTCGCGCGCCGGATGAAGCGGCTTTACGGGGTCGAGCGGGTCGCCATGTTCTTCACCGGCATCCATGTTCCGCACGCCCATGCCCATGTCGTGCCGATGCACGAGGTCCATGACGTGACCTCGCAGGCCTACCTGGGCGAGGGGTTCGCGGGCTTTTCGCCCCCGCCGCCACTGCCGCAGGACCGTATGGCCGCGATCGCGCGAGAGTTGTCGCAGGACTGAAGTCGCCCCCTTGCCACGGAACCGGGCAGCCCCCCCAAGGCTTGGACCTGCGCCGCGACAAGGAATGAGGACGGCCATGTTCAGCTGGTTCGAGCGGCGCCTCGACCCCTATCCGCAGGACCCGCCCAGGATGCCGCCGCGCGGGCTGGTGGCCTTCGTGCTGCATTACTCGCGCGGGGCGTTGCCTTGGCTCGTGCTGGTGGCCGCGACCTCGGCCCTGATCGCCATCGGCGAGGTCGTGCTGTTCGGCTATCTGGGCGAACTGGTGAACCGGCTGGCCGACACGCCGCCCTCGGAGTTCTGGGCGCTGGAAGGCGAGAGGGCTGTCTGGATGGCGGTTCTGCTGCTGGCGGTGCTGCCGGCGCTGAACATCCTCAGCGCGCTGGTGATGCACCAGACGCTGCTGGGCAATTTTCCCCAGCGCATCCGCTGGCAGGCGCACCGCTATCTGCTGCGCCAGTCGCTGGGCTATTTCCAAGACGAGTTCGCAGGCCGGATCGCCACCAAGCTGATGCAGACGGCGCTCGCCGTCCGCGAGGTGGCGATGAAGGTCATGGACGTGGCCGTCTATGTCGCTGTCTATTTCGCGGGGGCGCTGGCGCTGGCAGCCTCGCAGGACTGGCGGCTCGCGCTGCCCTTCGCGGCTTGGGGGCTGGGCTATGGGATCCTGCTGTGGGTGCTGATCCCCCGCTTGGGCCGCGCGGCCGAGGCGCAGGCGGGCGCGCGGGCCGAGATGACGGGCCGGATCGTCGATGCCTATACCAACATCGCCACGGTCAAGCTGTTCAGCCATTCCGCGCGCGAGGAAGCCTTCGCCCGCGAATCGATGGACAGTTTCCTGGGCACCGTCCACCGGCAGATGCGGCTGGCCGCCGCGCAGGACATCACGCTGAACCTGCTGAACGCGGCGCTTGTCGGGTCGTCGGCGGCCTTGGGGCTTTGGTTGTGGACGACCGGGACGGTTCCGGTGGGCGCAGTTGCCGTCGCGGTGCCCCTGGCCATGCGGCTCAATACCATGAGCCACTGGATCATGTGGGAATTCGCGGCGCTGTTCGAGAACATCGGCACCGTGCGGGACGGCATCGGCAGCCTGGCCCTGCCGCGCATGGTGGTGGATGCGCCGGGCGCCATGCCCCTGGCCGTGACGCAGGGCGCCGTCCGTTTCGAGAACGTGACCTTCCGCTATGACGCGGATCCCTCGGAACGGCCGCTGGCCGTGCTGGACGGCCTGACGCTGGACATCCGGCCGGGCGAGCGGATCGGCCTCGTCGGCCGCTCGGGCGCGGGGAAGTCCACGCTCATCAACCTGCTGCTGCGCTTCCATGACGTCGAATCGGGGCGCATCCTGATCGACGGGCAGGACATCTCGCAGGTCACGCAGGACAGCCTGCGGGCCGCCATTGGCGTGGTGACGCAGGATTCAAGCCTGCTGCACCGCTCGGTCCGCGACAATATCGCCTACGGCCGCCCGGATGCCTCGCCTGCGCAGATCGAGGCCGCGACGAGGATGGCCGAAGCCGCCGAGTTCATCCCGCGACTGGCTGACAACGAGGGACGTCGGGGCCTTGATGCCCATGCGGGCGAGCGGGGCGTGAAGCTGTCGGGCGGCCAGCGCCAGCGCATCGCCATCGCCCGCGTGGCGCTGAAGGACGCGCCGATCCTGATGCTGGACGAGGCGACGAGCGCGCTCGACAGCGAGGTCGAGGCCGCGATCCAGGCTCAACTCGAACGGCTGATGGCCGGCAAGACCGTGATCGCCATCGCGCACCGCCTGTCCACCATCGCCGCGATGGACCGGCTGGTGGTCATGGACCGGGGCCGGATCGTCGAGCAGGGCACCCATGCCGAGCTGCTGGCGGCGGGCGGGCTTTACGCCCGGCTCTGGGCGCGGCAGTCGGGCGGCTTTCTGGTCGCCGCGCCGGATATGGTCCCCGAGCCGCTTCAGGCATGAGCGCAGTTTCATCTTGCGCCACCGCCGATCCTGCCGTAATCCGGCGCTCGGCCTAGGGGTATAGCTCAGTTGGTAGAGCATCGGTCTCCAAAACCGAGGGTCGTGGGTTCGAGTCCCCCTGCCCCTGCCAGACCGCCCATCGAGGACGCCGCGCCATGTCGCTGACGGTCCATCTGGGGGCGCACAAGACCGCATCCACTCATCTGCAGCAGACGCTGCGCGGGCTGATCCCGAGGATGCTGGCTTCGGGCATCCATTATTCGGACGTCCAGCACTGGCGCGGCGGCGTGACCCGGCTGGGGGCCGCGCTGGGCGAGGGGCCTGACGCAGCCCGCCTGCGCGGGCGGCTGCGCCGGCGGCTGGACGTGACCTGCGCCACTTGGCCCGAGGTGATGATCTCGGAAGAGAACATCCTCGGCAGCCTGCGGCGCGAGGGGCTGATGGGCGAGGGTCACGTCATCTACCCGCAGGCACGGGCGCGGGTCGCGCGTCTGACCGGGATGCTGCGGCATCGCCCCGCCACGGTCCTTCTTGCCGTGCGAGAGCCCTGCGCCTTCCTGACCTCGGCCTTCGCCATGCAGGTGATGGGGGGCCACGAGCTGCTGGTGGCCGACTATCTGGACGGCTTCGACCCGGCCCGCCTGTCCTGGACACATCTGGCCGAACGCCTGCTGTCGGTCCGCGGCGTGGCACGACTGGTCATCTGGCCCTACGAGGATTACGGCGCCCTGCGTCCGCAGATCCTGGCGCAGATGCTCCCCGGGGCACTTGCAGCCGGGGCCGAGAACCCGCCGCCCGCGATCGTGGGTCTGTCGCAGCCCGCCTATGCCAAGGTGCTGGAACGGGCCTTGGGCCAGCCCGAGGCCGACCTGGCCCGGCTAGCGCGCGATGCCAAGGCGCGCCACCCACGCGGCCCGGGCGCCCCCGCGCCGGGGCTGATGGACCCCGAAACGGCCACCCGCTGCCGCGAGGCCTATGCCGCCGACCTTGAACGACTGGCGAGGCTCGAGCGCACGACGCTGCTGCGGCCCTGAGGCTGCCGGCTGCGGACACCCTGCCTTGGCCTCTGCTCCCACGGCAGAAAAGGGCCTTCATGGGGCCGAGACCCTCCGGTTGGCGGGTGCGGCATCGGGCGCCGCGGCTGCCGTGACGTGCCTGCGGCCTTGCCATCGCGGGGCCGGAGGCTTATCTGGGCCGCTGCAACGCAAGGGACTCCCATGACCAACCCCGCCCAGTTCATCAGCCAGGTCCGCGCCGAAGCCGCCAAGATCGTCTGGCCGGGCCGGCGCGAGGTCGTCACCACGACGATCATGGTCTTCGTCATGGCTGGCCTGTTCAGCCTGTTCTTCTTCCTGGTGGACCTACTGATCCGCTGGGGCGTGACGACAGTCCTGACCGCGGTCGGCTGACCGCGCTTGCAATCTGCGGCCCGGGCGGATATGTCCGGCCGACCTGCCCGGCGACCGGCGTGCATCGATTCGGTATGCGCGCCGTTTCAGTTTTCGGGCCCAAGCCGGCCCGCGCGGCCGCAGAGTTGAAGCAGGGGACGAGCAGTCGATGGCAAAGCGGTGGTATTCGGTCAGCGTCCTGTCCAACTTCGAGAAGAAGGTGGCCGAGGCGATCCGTCAGGCCGTGGCCGAGAAGGGCCTGGAAGACGAGATCGACGACGTGGTGGTGCCCACCGAGGAAGTGATCGAGATCCGGCGCGGCAAGAAGGTCACGTCGGAACGCCGCTTCATGCCCGGCTACGTGCTGGTCCACATGGACCTGTCGGACAAGACCTATCACCTGGTGAACTCGATCAACCGCGTCACCGGTTTCCTCGGCGCCCATGGCAAGCCCATGCCCATGCGCGACGACGAGGTGAACGCGATGCTGAACCGCTCGGGCCAGGGCGGGGCCGAGGTTGCGCCGCGCAACCTGATCCGCTTCGAGGTTGGCGAGAAGGTGAACGTGACCGACGGACCCTTCGAGGGCTTCTCGGGCATGGTGGAAGAGGTCGACGACGTGTCGAGCCGCATCAAGGTCACCGTCTCGATCTTCGGCCGGCCGACGCCGGTCGAACTGGAATTCACGCAGGTCTCCAAGACCTCGTGATGTGTGCGCGGGAGGCGCGGCCCCGACCGGGCGCCGCGCCGGACCGCTAAGTCGGCCCCGTGCCCAATTCCGGGTGGGGTGTGATGACAAGGAGAGGGCCCCATGGCCAAGAAAGTCGTCGGCAGCCTCAAGCTGCAAGTCAAGGCGGGGCAGGCGAACCCGTCCCCGCCCATCGGTCCGGCGCTGGGTCAGCGCGGGATCAACATCATGGAATTCTGCAAGGCGTTCAACGCCCGCACGCAGGAAATGGAAGCGGGCTCGCCCGTTCCGACCGTGATCACCTACTACGCGGACAAGTCGTTCACCTTCGAGACGAAGACCCCGCCCGCGTCCTTCCTGCTGAAGAAGGCCGCCGGCCTGAAGCCGGTGGGCAAGCGCAACCGCGCCAAGGGCTCGGAAAAGCCCGGCCGTGCGACCGCCGGCACCGTGACCGCCAAGCAGGTCCGCGAGATTGCCGAACTGAAGATGAAGGACCTGTCGGCCAACGACGTCGAGGCCGCGATGCAGATCGTCCTCGGCTCGGCCCGCTCCATCGGCATCGAAGTGAAGGGCTGATCGACATGGCAAAACTCGCAAAGAAGCAAGCCGCCGCCCGCGCCGCCTTCGAGGGCAAGGCGAACCTTGCCGTGGAAGAAGCCGTCACGCTGGTCAAGGCCAACGCCACGGCGAAGTTCGACGAAACGGTCGAGATCGCGATGAACCTGGGCGTCGATCCGCGCCACGCCGACCAGATGGTCCGCGGCGTCGTGACGCTGCCCAACGGCACCGGCAAGGACGTCCGCGTGGCGGTCTTCGCCCGTGGCCCGAAGGCCGAGGAAGCGAAAGCTGCCGGGGCCGACATCGTCGGCGCCGAGGACCTGATGGAAGCCATTCAGGGCGGCAAGATCGACTTTGATCGCTGCATCGCCACCCCGGACATGATGCCGCTGGTCGGCCGTCTGGGCAAGATCCTCGGCCCGCGCAACCTGATGCCGAACCCCAAGGTCGGCACCGTGACCATGGACGTGGCCGGCGCCGTCGGCAACGCCAAGGGCGGCGAGGTCCAGTTCAAGGCCGAGAAGGCGGGCGTGGTCCATGCCGGCGTCGGCAAGGCCTCGTTCGACACCGAGAAGCTCGCGCAGAACATCCGCGCCTTCGTGGACGCGGTGAACCGGGCGAAGCCCTCGGGTGCCAAGGGCACCTATGTGAAGAAGGTCTCGATCAGCTCGACCATGGGTCCGGGCGTGTCGCTGGACCTGACCTCGGCAACCCAGGGCTGAGCAGGCTATCTGGCATCTTGAGAGCGCCCCGGTCGAGTTGCCGGGGCGTTTTCGTGTCCGAGGACCTGCATGGTTCTTGTTTTCGCACGAAGCGCGCGATAACAACAGCGCTTCAGGTGCGGCTGCGATTCGCGGCTGCCCTGTTCCTGTCCGAGACGGAGGGCCGGTGCGTGAACGCCGCTAAGTCCTTCCCGAGATGGAAGTCGAGATTTTTCCGCAAAGGTTCCACCTTTGGGGCGCTCTCGGGTCCATCGCCCAAGGACCCGCCCCGGCCGCCCAGTGTGGCCGGGACAAGTGAGCCGGGGGGAAACCCCCAACGTGGAGTGAACCGTGGATAGAGCCCAAAAAGAACAGGTGGTCGAGGAACTCGGCCAGATCTTTGAAAGCTCTGGCGTCGTGGTGGTTGCCCGCTACGAGGGGATGACGGTTGCCGAGATGCAGACCCTGCGCGCGCAGATGCGCGACGCTGGGGGTGCTGTCCGCGTTGCCAAGAACAGGCTCGCCAAGATCGCCCTGGAAGGGAAGCCGGCGGCTTCGATCGCCGATTACCTGACGGGCATGACCGTGCTCGCCTTCTCCGAGGACCCTGTGGCTGCGGCCAAGGTCGCGGATGCCTATGCCAAGACGAATGACAAGTTCGTCATCCTTGGCGGGGCCATGGGCGAGAACGCTCTGGATCCGGCCGGTGTGAAATCCGTGGCCCAGATGCCGTCGCGCGAGGAGCTTATCGCTTCGATCGTGGCCTGCATCGGCGCCCCGGCTTCGAGCATCGCCGGCGCGATCGGCGCGCCTGCCAGCAACATCGCGGGCATCCTGTCCACGCTCGAAGAGCGTGAGGCTGCCTGAGGCAATCCCGTCCCGTCTGGCGGCCTGAAGCCCCGACGTTGGAACAACCTGACTGGAAAGAACGGAAAAATGGCTGATCTGAAGCAACTCGCTGAACAAATCGTCAACCTGACCCTGCTGCAGGCTCAGGAACTGAAGACGATCCTGAAGGACGAATACGGCATCGAGCCCGCCGCCGGTGGCGCGGTCATGATGGCTGGCCCGGCCGGTGGCGCCGCTGCCCCTGCCGAGGAAGAGAAGACCGAATTCGACGTCGTCCTGACCGACGCCGGCGCCAACAAGATCAACGTGATCAAGGAAGTGCGCGCGATCACCGGTCTGGGCCTGAAGGAAGCCAAGGACCTGGTCGAAGCCGGCGGCAAGGTCAAGGAAGGTGCGGCCAAGGCCGACGCCGAGGAAATGAAGAAGAAGCTCGAAGCGGCTGGCGCCAAGGTCGAGCTGAAGTAATTCGCGCCTCAGCGCGGATTGGAAGACAAGGGCAGGGTCCGGGGTTTCCTGGACCCTGCCGAACACGTCTTGAAGGATGTCTGGCGGCCCCATAGATGGGACGGACATCCTTCAGGGCGAGTTTGCGGTTCGGGAGTTGCGCGGTGGGACGCGCGGCACGAATGGAACCGCACCCCTGTTGTTCGCAAGCCGCCGGCCCGGGCCCCGACGAGCCGGCGCGCGATGACGAAAGGCGATAAACCTACATGGCGCAATCCTACGTCGGCCAGAAGCGCATCCGGCGCTATTACGGCAACATCCGCGAAGTCCTGGAAATGCCGAACCTCATCGAGGTCCAGAAGGCGTCCTACGACCTGTTCCTCAATTCGGGCGAGGGCGAGGGCCACCGGGACGGAGACGGCATCCAGGGCGTCTTCCAGTCGGTCTTCCCGATCAAGGACTTCAACGAGACCGCCACGCTCGAGTTCGTGAAATACGAACTGGAGAAGCCGAAATACGACGTGGACGAATGCCAGCAGCGCGACATGACCTATGCCGCGCCGCTGAAGGTCACGCTGCGCCTGATCGTGTTCGATGTCGACGAGAACTCGGGCACCCGCGCGGTGAAGGACATCAAGGAACAGGACGTCTACATGGGCGACATGCCGCTCATGACGCAGAACGGCACGTTCATCGTGAACGGGACCGAGCGGGTGGTCGTCAGCCAGATGCACCGTTCGCCCGGCGTGTTCTTCGACCATGACCGCGGCAAGACGCATTCCTCGGGCAAGCTGCTGTTTGCCTGCCGGATCATTCCTTATCGCGGCTCGTGGCTCGACTTCGAATTTGACGCCAAGGACCTGGTCTTCGCGCGCATCGACCGCCGCCGGAAGCTGCCGGTGACGACGCTGCTTTATGCGCTGGGGATGGACCAGGACGCGATCATGGGCGCGTTCTACGACACCGTGGACTACAAGCTGCAGAAGGCCTCGCGGGGGGCCGCCGGCCCCTGGGTCACGCGCTTCTTCCCGGAACGGATGCGCGGCACCCGTCCCAGCTTCGACCTGGTCAACGCCGACACCGGCGAGGTCATCACCAAGGCCGGTGACAAGGTCACGCCGCGTCTGGTCAAGAAGCTGATCGAATCGGGCGAAGCCACGAACCTGCTGGTTCCCTTCGAGCGGATCGTCGGCCGCTTCATCGCGCGCGACATCATCAACGAGGACACCGGCCTGATCTATGCCGAGGCGGGTGACGAGATCACCGCCGAATACAGCAAGGACGGCACCGAGCTGACCGGCGGCGTTCTCAAGGTGCTGCTGGACAACGGGATCACCGAGATCCCGGTGCTGGACATCGACCATGTCAACGTCGGCCCCTACATCCGCAACACGATGGCGGCCGACAAGAACATGAACCGCGACGGCGCGCTGATGGACATCTATCGCGTGATGCGTCCGGGCGAGCCGCCGACCGTCGAGGCGGCGAGCGCGCTGTTCAACAGCCTGTTCTTCGACTCCGAGCGTTATGACCTGTCCGCCGTGGGCCGGGTCAAGATGAACATGCGCCTGGATCTGGACGCGCCCGACACCCAGCGCACGCTGCGCCACGAGGACATCGTGGCCTGTATCCGGGGACTGGTCGAACTGCGCGACGGCAAGGGCGAGATCGACGACATCGACCACCTCGGCAACCGCCGGGTGCGTTCGGTCGGCGAGCTGATGGAGAACCAGTACCGCATCGGCCTGCTGCGGATGGAACGCGCGATCCGCGAGCGGATGTCGGGCGTCGAGATCGACACCGTCATGCCGCAGGACCTGATCAACGCGAAACCTGCCGCGGCCGCCGTGCGCGAGTTCTTCGGTTCGTCGCAGTTGTCGCAGTTCATGGACCAGACCAACCCGCTGTCCGAGGTGACGCACAAGCGTCGTCTTTCGGCGCTTGGGCCGGGCGGTCTGACGCGCGAGCGCGCGGGCTTCGAGGTGCGCGACGTCCATCCGACCCATTACGGCCGGATGTGCCCGATCGAGACGCCGGAAGGCCAGAACATCGGCCTCATCAACAGCCTCGCGACCTATGCCCGCGTGAACAAGTACGGCTTCATCGAGACCCCCTACCGCAAGGTGGTGGAGGGCAAGGTGACGGACGACGTGGTCTACATGTCGGCCACCGAGGAGATGCGCCACACCGTCGCCCAGGCCAACGCCGAGCTGGACGAGGACGGCAAGTTCGTCCAGGAGCTGGTCTCGACCCGTCAGGCGGGCGACTTCATGCTGAACCCGGTCGAGGCCGTCGATCTGATCGACGTCTCGCCCAAGCAGCTGGTGTCGGTCGCCGCGGCGCTGATCCCCTTCCTCGAAAACGACGACGCCAACCGCGCGCTGATGGGCTCGAACATGCAGCGTCAGGCGGTTCCGCTTCTGCGGGCCGAGGCGCCCTTCGTCGGCACCGGCATGGAAGCCACGGTCGCGCGTGACTCGGGCGCCGCCATCATGGCGCGCCGGGGTGGCGTGATCGACCAGGTGGACGCGAGCCGGATCGTTGTCCGGGCGACCGAGGATCTCGGCGCCGGCGACGCGGGCGTGGACATCTATCGCCTGCGCAAGTTCAAGCGCTCGAACCAGTCCTCGACCATCAACCAGCGTCCGCTGGTCAAGGTGGGCGACCGGGTGATGAAGAACCAGGTGATCGCGGACGGTCCCTCGACCGACCAGGGCGAGCTGGCCATCGGCCGGAACGTGATCGTCGCCTTCATGCCGTGGAACGGCTACAACTATGAAGACTCGATCCTGATTTCCGAGCGGATCCACCGCGACGACGTGTTCACCTCGATCCACATCGACGAATACGAAGTGGCGGCGCGCGACACCAAGCTGGGCCCGGAAGAGATCACGCGCGACATCCCCAACGTCGGCGAGGAAGCCCTGCGCAACCTCGACGAGGCGGGCATCGTCTATATCGGCGCGGAAGTGGGTCCGGGCGACATCCTCGTGGGCAAGATCACGCCCAAGGGTGAGTCTCCCATGACGCCCGAGGAAAAGCTGCTGCGCGCCATCTTCGGCGAAAAGGCGTCGGACGTGCGGGACACCTCGCTGCGCCTGCCGCCGGGGGCCTACGGCACCATCGTCGAGGTGCGGGTCTTCAACCGCCACGGCGTCGACAAGGACGAGCGCGCGCTGCAGATCGAGCGCGAGGAAGTCGAGCGTCTGGCGCGTGACCGCGACGACGAGATGGCGATCCTCGAGCGCAACATCTACGCGCGCCTGCGTTCGCTGATCCTCGGCCAGACCGCGGTGAAGGGGCCGAAGGGCGTCCGCGCCAACTCGGAGATCACCGAGGACCTGCTGGGCCAGCTCTCGCGCGGCCAGTGGTTCCAGCTGGCGGTCGCCGACGAGGACACCGCCCGCGAGGTCGAGGCGCTTCAGGACCAGTTCAATGTCCAGAAGAAGGCGCTGGAAAACCGCTTCGAGGACAAGGTCGAGAAGGTCCGCCAGGGCGACGACCTGCCCCCCGGCGTGATGAAGATGGTCAAGGTGTTCGTCGCCGTGAAGCGCAAGCTTCAGGCCGGCGACAAGATGGCCGGTCGTCACGGCAACAAGGGCGTCGTGTCCAAGGTGGTCCCGATGGAGGACATGCCGTTCCTCGCGGATGGCACCCCCGTCGACCTGGTCCTGAACCCGCTGGGCGTGCCGTCGCGCATGAACGTGGGCCAGATCCTCGAAACCCACATGGGCTGGGCCGCGCGCGGCCTGGGGCTCAAGATCGACGAGGCGCTGCAGGAGTACCGGCGCAACGGCGACATGACCCCCGTCCGTGAGGCGATGCGCATCGGTTACGGCGACGACACCTATGAGGCCGAGTTCGGCGACATGGGCGACGACGACCTGGTCGAGCGTGCCGAGCAGGTGAAGGGCGGCGTGCCGGTGGCGACCCCCGTCTTCGATGGCGCCAAGGAGGCTGACGTCAACGACGCGCTGACGCGGGCGGGCTTCGACACCTCGGGGCAGTCGATCGTCTTCGACGGCCGCACGGGCGAGCAGTTCGCGCGTCCCGTGACCGTGGGCGTCAAGTATGTCCTGAAGCTGCACCACCTTGTCGACGACAAGATGCATGCCCGCTCGACCGGTCCCTACAGCCTGGTCACCCAGCAGCCGCTGGGCGGCAAGGCCCAGTTCGGCGGCCAGCGCCTTGGCGAGATGGAGGTCTGGGCTCTGGAAGCCTACGGCGCCGCCTACACCCTGCAGGAGATGCTGACGGTGAAGTCGGACGACGTGGCGGGCCGGACCAAGGTCTACGAGTCGATCGTCAAGGGCGAGGACAACTTCGAGGCCGGCGTGCCGGAATCGTTCAACGTGCTGGTCAAGGAGGTCCGGGGTCTGGGCCTCAACATGGAACTCCTGGATGCGGAGGACGGGGAATAACGCTGCGCGTAATCACGCACCCTGCTGACGGCAGGGTGCGTGGCCCCCACGCACCTTCCCCCATCCGCGCCACTCACAAGGTATTCAGATGAACCAGGAACTCTCCACCAATCCCTTCAACCCGATCGCCCCGGCGCGGCAGTTCGACGAGATCCGCATCTCGCTGGCCTCGCCCGAGGAGATCCTCGCCTGGTCCTTCGGCGAGGTGAAGAAGCCCGAAACCATCAACTACCGCACGTTCAAGCCCGAACGCGACGGCCTGTTCTGCGCCCGCATCTTCGGGCCGATCAAGGACTACGAGTGCCTGTGCGGCAAGTACAAGCGCATGAAGTATCGCGGCCTCGTCTGCGAGAAATGCGGCGTGGAAGTCACGCTGCAGAAGGTGCGCCGCGAACGCATGGGCCATATCGAGCTGGCCGCCCCGGTCGCCCATATCTGGTTCCTCAAGTCGCTCCCGTCCCGGATCGGCCTGATGCTGGACATGACGCTGCGCGACCTGGAACGCATCCTCTACTTTGAAAACTACGTCGTCATCGAGCCGGGTCTGACGGACCTCACCTACGGTCAGCTGCTGACCGAGGAAGAGTTCATGGACGCGCAGGACCAGTATGGCGTGGACGCCTTCACCGCCAACATCGGCGCGGAAGCGATCCGCGAAATGCTGTCGGCGATCGACCTGCAGGCCACGGCCGACCAGCTTCGTGACGAGCTGAAGGAAGCCACGGGCGAGCTGAAGCCGAAGAAGATCATCAAGCGGCTGAAGATCGTTGAATCCTTCCTCGAATCGGGCAACCGTCCCGAGTGGATGGTCATGACCGTGATCCCGGTCATCCCGCCGGAACTGCGCCCGCTGGTTCCGCTGGACGGCGGCCGCTTCGCCACGTCCGACCTGAACGACCTCTACCGCCGGGTCATCAACCGCAACAACCGCCTCAAGCGGCTGATCGAGCTGCGCGCGCCCGACATCATCGTCCGCAACGAAAAGCGGATGCTGCAGGAATCTGTGGACGCGCTGTTCGACAACGGCCGCCGCGGCCGCGTCATCACCGGCAACAATAAGCGCCCGCTGAAGTCGCTGTCGGACATGCTGAAGGGCAAGCAGGGCCGATTCCGCCAGAACCTGCTGGGCAAGCGCGTCGACTTCTCGGGCCGCTCGGTCATCGTGACCGGCCCCGAACTCAAGCTGCACCAGTGCGGGCTGCCGAAGAAGATGGCGCTCGAGCTGTTCAAGCCCTTCATCTATTCCAAGCTGCAGGCGCAGGGCTATTCGACGACCGTCAAGCAGTCGAAGAAGCTGGTCGAAAAGGAACGCCCCGAGGTCTGGGACATCCTGGACGAGGTGATCCGCGAGCATCCGGTGCTGCTGAACCGCGCGCCGACGCTGCACCGCCTGGGCATCCAGGCCTTCGAACCCATCCTGATCGAAGGCAAGGCGATCCAGCTGCACCCGCTGGTCTGCTCGGCCTTCAACGCCGACTTCGACGGCGACCAGATGGCCGTGCACGTTCCGCTTTCGCTGGAAGCCCAGCTGGAAGCGCGCGTCCTGATGATGTCCACGAACAACGTGCTGTCGCCCGCCAACGGCGCGCCGATCATCGTGCCGTCGCAGGACATGGTGCTTGGCCTCTACTACACCACCATGCAGCGTGACGGCATGGTGGGCGAGGGCATGGCCTTCGGCTCGGTCGAGGAAGTGGAACACGCGCTGGCCGCCGGGGCCGTGCATCTGCATTCGAAGATCACCTGCCGCCTGCCGCAGATCGACGAGGACGGCAACGAGGTCATCAAGCGCTTCGAGACGACGCCCGGCCGGGTCCGTCTGGGCGCGCTGCTGCCCAAGAACGCCAAGGCCCCGTTCGAACTGGTGAACCGCCTGCTGCGCAAGAAGGACGTCCAAAACGTCATCGACACCGTCTACCGCTACTGCGGCCAGAAGGAATCGGTGATCTTCTGCGACCAGATCATGGGCATGGGCTTCCGCGAGGCCTTCCGCGCCGGCATCTCCTTCGGCAAGGACGACATGGTGGTCCCGGACTCCAAGTGGGACATCGTCGGCGAAGTCCAGGAGCAGGTGAAGGAGTTCGAGCAGCAGTATCTCGACGGCCTGATCACCCAGGGCGAGAAGTACAACAAGGTCGTGGACGCCTGGTCGAAGTGCAACGACCGCGTGACCGAGGCCATGATGTCCACCATCTCGGCCAAGCACCAGGACGAGAACGGCGCCGAGATGGAGCCGAACTCGGTCTACATGATGGCTCACTCGGGCGCCCGGGGCTCGGTTTCCCAGATGAAGCAGCTGGGGGGCATGCGCGGCCTCATGGCCAAGCCGTCGGGCGAGATCATCGAGACGCCAATCATCTCGAACTTCAAGGAAGGCCTGACCGTTCTTGAATACTTCAACTCGACCCACGGCGCCCGGAAGGGCCTGTCGGACACCGCGCTGAAGACGGCGAACTCGGGCTACCTGACCCGCCGCCTGGTGGACGTGGCGCAGGACTGCATCATCCGCGAGCATGACTGCGGCACCGAGCGCGCGATCACGGCCTCGGCCGCGGTCAACGACGGCGAGGTCATCTCGCCGCTCAGCGAGCGCATTCTGGGCCGCGTCGCGGCCGAGGACCTGCTGGTGCCCGGCACGGACGAGGTGCTGATCCGCCGCAACGAGCTGATCGACGAACGCAAGGCCGACGCCATCGAGGCGGCGGGCGTGCAGAACGTCCGCATCCGCTCGGCGCTGACCTGCGAGGCCGAGGACGGCGTCTGCGCGCTGTGCTACGGGCGCGACCTGGCCCGCGGCACGCTGGTCAACATCGGTGAGGCTGTCGGCATCATCGCCGCGCAGTCGATCGGCGAACCCGGCACGCAGCTGACGATGCGGACCTTCCACATCGGCGGCATCGCGCAGGGCGGCCAGCAGTCCTTCATCGCGGCGAACCAGGAAGGCACCGTCCGCTTCGAGAACGAGGCCGTGCTGGAGAACGCGAATGGCGAGTTGATCGTCATGAGCCGCTCGATGCAGCTGCACGTGATGAACGACCAGGACACCGCGCTGGCCAGCCACAAGCTGTTCTACGGCTCGAAGCTGATGGTGCGGGACGGCGACGCGGTGACGCGGGGCCAGAAGCTGTTCGAATGGGACCCCTACACCCTGCCGATCATCGCCGAGCAGGGCGGGACCGCGCGCTTTGTCGACCTTCTCTCGGGCCTGTCGGTCCGCGAGGACACCGACGACGCCACCGGCATGACCCAGAAGATCGTGACGGACTGGCGGTCGGCGCCGAAAGGCAACGACCTCAAGCCCGAGATCATCATCATGGGCGAGGATGGCGAGCCGGTCCGCAACGAGGCGGGCAACCCGGTCAGCTATCCGATGTCGGTCGATGCGGTTCTGTCGATCGAGGACGGCCAGGAGGTCAAGGCGGGCGACGTCATCGCGCGGATCCCGCGCGAAGGCGCGCGCACCAAGGACATCACCGGGGGTCTGCCCCGCGTGGCCGAACTGTTCGAGGCGCGCCGTCCCAAGGACCACGCGATCATCGCCGAGATCGACGGCACGGTGAAGTTCGGCAAGGACTACAAGAACAAGCGCCGGATCATCGTTCAGCCGTCACAGGAAGGGCTCGAGCCCGTCGAATACATGGTGCCGAAAGGCAAGCACATCCCGGTGCAGGAAGGCGACTTCGTGCAGAAGGGTGACTACATCATGGACGGGAACCCGGCGCCGCACGACATCCTGCGGATCATGGGGATTGAGGCGCTGGCCGACTACCTCATCGACGAGGTGCAGGACGTCTATCGGCTGCAGGGCGTGAAGATCAACGACAAGCACATCGAGGTGATCGTCCGCCAGATGCTGCAGAAGATCGAGATCCTCGACTCGGGCGACACGACTCTGCTGAAGGGCGAGCACGTGGACCGCGACGAGTTCGACGAGGAGAACGCCAAGATCGAGGCCCGTGGTGGCCGTCCGGCACAGGGCGAACCCGTGCTGCTGGGCATCACCAAGGCTTCGCTGCAGACGCGCTCGTTCATCTCGGCGGCGTCGTTCCAGGAAACGACCCGCGTGCTGACCGAGGCGGCCGTCCAGGGCAAGCGCGACCGCCTGGTCGGGCTGAAGGAAAACGTCATCGTCGGCCGGCTGATTCCGGCCGGTACCGGCGGGGCCACCTCGCGGATCAAGCGTATCGCCGAGGACCGCGATGCCGAGGTCATCGAGGCGCGTCGCGCCGAGGCCGAGGCGGCTGCCGCCTTGGCCGCGCCCGAGCCCCGGGACGCCGACATCGACACGGTCATCACCTCGCCCGAGGAATGATCGCGTCCTGACCCCACGGAAAGGGCCCGGCACCACGCCGGGCCCTTTTTCATTCCGGCCCCGGCTGGCTGCGCCTGCGCCCTTCTTCGCTCGGGGATGAACGGGGCAGGGGCCGCCATATCCTCAATGCTTCGCTGTGGCCTGGCAGCCTCACCCACAGGTCCGGGGTGACGATCCGCCCCCCTTGCATTCCCTTGCCGAAGCCCTAAGCCGGATTGGTCTGCCTCAGGACGGTTTTCCCATGCGAACCCCCCTTCTGTCGGTGAACCGGCGCGTCCGGCCCGCTTCCGAGCCACGGCCGCGGACCCGGCACGGCGACAACATGCTGGCGGCGGGGATCATGGTCCTGTCCATGGCGTCCTTCGTGGTCAACGACACCGCCATCAAGATGGTCACGCAGACCCTGCCCCTGTCCGAGGCGATCGCCCTGCGCGGGCTTGTCGTCACGGCTCTGCTCTGGGCGATCGCGCAGCGCGACGGTGGCGTCCTCTGGTGGCCGGCGGCCCCGCGCGATCGCTTCATGCTGGCGCTGCGGACGGTGGCCGAGGTCTCCTCGACCCTGCTCTACCTGCTCGCGCTGCAGTTCATGTCCATCGGAGAGCTGTCCGCCATCATGCAGGCCCTGCCGCTGGCGGTGATGCTGGCCGCGGCGCTGGTCTTTCGCGAAAGGCTGGGCTGGCGCAGGCTGTCCGCCGTGGGCGTGGGCTTCCTGGGCGTGCTGCTGATCCTGCGGCCCGGAACGGGGGCCTTTGACGCGGCGGCGGTGCTGGCGCTGGCCTCGGTGCTGCTGATCGTCGTGCGCGATCTCGCCAGCCGCAGCTTCACTCCCGCCGTCCGATCCAGCACCATTGCCTTCTATGCGGCCCTGTCGGTGATGCTGGCCGCGCCCCTGGTGGGCGGCCTGGGCGACTGGCGCTGGCCCACGTTGGATGAACTGATGGGCCTCGGGATCTCGACCGCCTTCCTCGCCATCGGCTACCTGAGTGCCGTGGCCGTGATGCGCGTGGGCGAGGTGGGCTTCGTTTCGCCCTTCCGCTACACCTCGCTGATCTTCGCCTTCCTGCTGGACCTCGCGATCTTCGGCCTCTGGCCGGCGGGCTGGACCTGGGCGGGTGCCGCGCTGGTGGTGGGCGCGGGCCTTTATTCCATCTGGCGCGAAGGGCGCCTGCGCGAAGGCGGGCCGTGATGCGCGCCCAGCTTCTGGGCCTCTGCCGCTTCTCCTATCTGGGCGGGCGCGGCTTCCAGGTCCGCCACGCCTCGATCGAGGACCGCCGCGCCTTCCTTTACGACCCCGCGCGGCTGGCCCGCCGCTGGGACTGGTTCGAGGCGGTGACGCTGCCCGCCCTGACCCGGCAGACCGATCCCGATTACACCCTCGTCCTCATGACCGGCCCCGACCTGCCGCAGCCATGGCTCGGCCGGTTGCGCGAGATCGCGGCCGCCCATCCCCAGATCCGGCTGGAACTGGTGCCCCCGATGGAACATCACCGCGCCGCCTGTGCCCGCGCGATTCATCCCCATGTGGACGCCACGGCCGAGTGGGTGGGGCAGTTCAAGCATGACGATGACGACGCCGTGGCCTTCGACTTCGTGGCCCGCGTCCGGCGCGACCTGCGGCTGCTGGGGCCGATGCTGCGTCGGGACGGACGGGCCTATTGCGACTATACCAGGGGCGTGATCCTGAAGGCGACCGAGGCGGGGGTCGAGGCGCTGCCGCGCCATGTCCATGCGACCGGCGTCGCGCTGGTCATCTGGCAGCGCCCCGATGCGCGCGAGACCTGCATCGACTTCGAGCACTGGAAGATCGGCAGCTACATGAACGGCATCGCCCTGAACGACCGGCCCATGTTCCTGCGGGCGGTCCATCACGACAACGACTCGGGCGCGCTGGGACCGAACTTCCCCTGGGCCGATCCCCCGGCCGACCTGGGGGCGCTGATCGGGCGGCGCTTCGGCGTGGACCTTCCGGCGCTGGACCGGGCCGCGTGGGCGGCGGCGCTGCCGGGGGCGGACCGGCCGAAATGGGGACGCTGAAACCCTCGCATCATTGACATCTGCGAACGAATCCGCATATACGCCCGGCACCCGGCGCGAAAGCGGACGGGAACCCCAGAACCATAACGGTCACGATCCGGGCCAGCCCCTGATCCTCTGGAAATCTTCCCGTCCAGCCCGACACCGGGTTCGGATGGGTTTGGCGTTTCGCGATGGGCGCGAAAGGCTGTCGAGAAGTGGCGCACCAAGCCCGGGTGCGAGTATCGCAAAGCAAGACGGGGAACCGAATGCCGACGATCCAACAGCTGATCCGCAATCCGCGGCAGCCCAAGGTGCAGCGATCCAAGTCGCAGCACCTGCAGGGAAACCCTCAGAAGCGCGGCGTCTGCACGCGCGTCTACACCACCACGCCGAAGAAGCCGAACTCGGCCATGCGGAAGGTCGCCAAGGTGCGCCTGACCAATGGCTTCGAGGTCATCAGCTACATCCCCGGTGAAAAGCACAACCTCCAGGAACACAGCGTCGTGCTGATCCGCGGCGGCCGGGTCAAAGACCTTCCCGGTGTGCGTTACCACATCCTGCGCGGTGTCCTGGATACCCAGGGCGTCAAAGATCGTCGTCAGCGTCGTTCGAAATACGGCGCCAAGCGTCCGAAGTGAGGTTCTGAGCCATGTCCCGTCGTCACGCAGCTGAGAAGCGCGAAGTCCTGCCCGACGCCAAGTATGGCGATCGCGTGCTGACCAAATTCATGAACAACCTGATGGTTGACGGCAAGAAGTCCGTCGCCGAGAAGATCGTCTACAACGCGCTTGACCGCGTTCAGGGCCGTCTCAAGCGCGAGCCGATCGAGGTCTTCCACGAGGCCCTCGACAACGTGAAGCCGTCCGTCGAGGTGCGTTCGCGCCGCGTCGGTGGTGCCACCTACCAGGTGCCGGTCGAAGTCCGCCCCATCCGCCGCGAGGCGCTGGGGATCCGCTGGCTGATCGACGCCGCCAAGAAGCGCAACGAGAACACCATGGAAGAGCGGCTCGCCGGCGAGCTGGCCGACGCGGTGAACAACCGCGGCACCGCGGTGAAGAAGCGCGAAGACACCCACAAGATGGCCGACGCCAACAAGGCGTTCAGCCACTATCGCTGGTAAGGACCGCGCATCATGGCACGCGTTTACGCTCTCGACCACTACCGCAACTTCGGCATCATGGCCCACATCGATGCCGGCAAGACCACCACGACCGAGCGGATCCTGTTCTACACCGGCAAGAACCACAAGATGGGCGAGACGCACGAAGGTGCGTCCACCATGGACTGGATGGAGCAGGAGCAGGAACGCGGGATCACCATCACCTCGGCCGCGACCACGACCTTCTGGCAGCGCCAGGAAGATCCGACGACCGAAGGCACCGCCGAGACCAAGTACCGCTTCAACATCATCGACACCCCCGGCCACGTGGACTTCACCATCGAGGTCGAGCGTTCGCTGGCGGTTCTGGACGGCGCCATCTGCCTTCTGGACGCCAACGCGGGCGTCGAGCCCCAGACGGAAACCGTCTGGCGCCAGGCTGACCGCTACAAGGTTCCGCGGATCGTGTTCGTCAACAAGATGGACAAGATCGGCGCCGACTTCTTCAACTGCGTCCAGATGATCAAGGACCGCACCGGCGGCACCCCCTGCCCGATCGCCCTGCCGATCGGCGCCGAGGACAAGCTGGAAGGCATCGTCGACCTGATCAAGATGGAAGAATGGATCTGGAAGGGCGAAGACCTCGGCGCGAGCTGGGTCCGTCAGCCGATCCGTGACGAACTGAAGGACGTCGCCGACGAATGGCGCGGCAAGATGATCGAACTCGCCGTCGAACAGGACGACGAGGCGATGGAAGCCTACCTGGAAGGCAACGAGCCCGACGAGGCGACGCTGCGCAGCCTGATCCGCAAGGGCACGCTGAGCCTCGCGTTCTTCCCCGTCACCGCGGGTTCGGCCTTCAAGAACAAGGGCGTCCAGCCGCTGCTGAACTCGGTCATCGACTTCCTGCCGGCCCCGACCGATGTCCCGGCGCTGATGGGCTTTGCCCCCGACGACGAGACGGAAGAGCGCAACATCGCCCGCAAGGCCGATGATGCCGAGCCCTTCTCGGCACTGGCGTTCAAGATCATGAACGACCCCTTCGTCGGCTCGCTGACCTTCACGCGCATCTACTCGGGCACCCTGAAGAAGGGCGACTCGATGCTGAACTCGACCAAGGGCAAGCGCGAGCGCGTCGGCCGGATGATGATGATGCACGCGATCAACCGCGAGGAGATCGAAGAGGCGTTCGCCGGTGACATCATCGCGCTGGCGGGTCTGAAGGACACCACCACGGGCGACACGCTGTGCGACCCGAACAAGCCGGTGGTTCTGGAAACCATGACCTTCCCCGAGCCGGTCATCGAGATCGCGGTGGAACCGAAGTCGAAGGCCGACCAGGAGAAGATGGGCCTTGCCCTTCAGCGCCTGTCCGCCGAGGACCCGTCCTTCCGCGTCGAGACCGATCTTGAGTCGGGCCAGACCATCATGAAGGGCATGGGCGAACTTCACCTCGACATCCTGGTCGACCGCATGAAGCGGGAGTTCAAGGTCGAGGCCAACATCGGTGCCCCGCAGGTAGCCTATCGCGAGACCATCTCGCAGCCGGCGGAAATCGACTACACGCACAAGAAGCAGACCGGTGGCACGGGCCAGTTCGCCCGCGTCAAGCTGCAGATCAACCCCACCGAGCCGGGCGAGGGCTACTCGTTCGAATCGAAGATCGTGGGTGGTGCGGTGCCGAAGGAATACGTCCCCGGCGTCGAGAAGGGCATCAAGTCGGTCATGGACTCCGGTCCGCTGGCGGGCTTCCCGGTCATCGACTTCAAGGTCGCGCTGATCGACGGCGCCTTCCACGACGTCGACTCGTCGGTCCTGGCCTTCGAGATCGCGTCCCGTGCGGCGATGCGCGAAGGCCTGCGCAAGGCCGGCGCCAAGCTGCTCGAGCCGATCATGAAGGTCGAGGTGGTCACGCCCGAGGAATACACGGGTTCGATCATCGGCGACCTGACCAGCCGTCGCGGCATGGTGCGTGGTCAGGATAGCCGCGGCAACGCCAACGTCATCGACGCGATGGTGCCGCTGGCCAACATGTTCGGCTACATCAACAACCTCCGCTCGATGTCCTCGGGCCGCGCGGTGTTCACGATGCAGTTCGACCATTACGAGGCCGTGCCGCAGAACATCTCGGACGAGATCCAGAAGAAATACGCCTGATGCTCCGGGCGGGGTGAAAGCCCCGCCCGCCTTCACCCGAGATTCAAGGAGAGCTTTGCGATGGCAAAGGCAAAATTCGAACGGACGAAACCGCACGTCAACATCGGGACGATCGGTCACGTTGACCACGGCAAGACGACGCTGACGGCGGCG
>NZ_FNGE01000044.1 GCF_900102885.1 Paracoccus chinensis
TCATGACAAGACCGCCGAAAGCTTCCTGGGCTTCATCGACATCACGTCGATCCGCCTCTGGCTGCGCCATTTGTCAACATGACCTAGGTCCTGCCAGACCTCTCAAACCCGGCCGGCTTCCCCCCTGGTCAGCGTCGTGTTTTTCGGCCTGACGCCTGAGGCCTTGGCCAGAATGGCCAGCTTGCCGTGGAGGATGCGGTAATCCGCATTGTGGTTGTAAGCATGGATCGCGTCCAGCAGCAGTTCCCATTCCGTCTTCGTCAGTCCTGGGCCGTTTATACAACTGTCTTGGCTGCTCATGTGAATGTCTCGGTCGCGAATGTTGTATCTGGTATCTTCGAGAAGCGGATGCCTCCCCAAAACCGCACGTCGAGGTGACAGCCCTGGGTGTGTCCGCCTGTTCTGCGTGAACTCCGCAACCGCCATGGCCGCAAAGCACTTGGTCATGGCTCTTCCGAAGCACCGCAGGGAAACTCTACTCAACGTTTCAGAGAAGTCCCGAGATTTATTAGATTTATCGCCCTCTGGTATAGCCAATCGGCTATATCTAAATCGTCATGTTTCTTGAAAATGCGTAGAGGGTCGTGGATGCAGGGTGTGATCCGTACGAGGATCTCTGCGTGGCTAGCTATCGCCCTCGAGCCCGGAAAACGGTGATTTTTCTTCAACTATCAGGCCAGCGCCGCAGGATGTTGCGCGTCGATGTGGCGATGAAACAACGACCTTGGCGGAAATTTATGATCCTCCGAGACGTTGCGTCCTGCGGTTTAGACGTGATGAGGAAAAGGGGTATGAGCCATTGCCCTGCACGCGTCACCGGGTTGTTCAACTGCTCTGGTTTGGAGGGGACCGGATATGAGCACCGATCTTTCCTTGGCAGCCTCGTGGTTCTGGATGTGGCGCGGCGCATTGCTGCAGATGGGCCGCAGGTGTTCGATCATACTGACGATTTCAGCCAGAAATATGGCGTTCAGGCCCAAGACATGCTCATGAACGGCGGCCTTGTCGACGCCTTATACAGGTTCGGCATCGAGGCCCTTCCTGCCCGCTTTGAAGGGCCAGGCTTCAGCAACCCCGCAGGCGTCAGGCCCAGGCCCAGGACGGATTGAGGCCGCTCGAACCCTCAGCCTTGTTCTTGACAGAGAAGTCTTGGCAGTCGGGCGCGTCCCGGCGCGCCGGGATCAGGCTCTCGTTCCGGCCGCTGACGCGCCCTCCGCCCGAGCCGCGCTAGCGCGTCTCGGCCCATGCGGGGTGCGATCCTTCGCGCGGGATCCGGGGGCAAAGGAGAGGTGCTCGGCGCTTGAGAGGACCGGGTGCTATTGGATCAGAACTAGGGAGAATTTAGGTTACATAAATCTGACTATTGAAGTCGCATCTGGGGTAGCGCGTCCAGCGCGTCCACAACCTCATTGAGGTAGTCCCCGACTGCTGCTCCGGTTCTGGGAACTATTTGGAGCAAAGATCCATGGAGCTTTATCTCTCTGGCCAAGGACGTCCGGTTCCCTATTCTTTCCATTCCTGTCCATTCGACCTGACCGCGGGCACCTGCTTCCCGTCGGCAAGTCTCACCAAAAGAAGACGCCGGCCGCCGAAGTGGCCACGGCCAGCGCTGTTCCTCGTGCCCAGAGGACCACACCAACCGAGGAGCGCAGCAGCCTCTGCGTCAGGTCGGCGCAGAAGATCACCAGGAGGAAAACCCCGAGCAGCGCCAGGATCGTGGCCGCGATCAGCATGAGCGTCTCCTGAGCACGCACTCCGGTCAGATCGATGACACGCGGCAGAAGCACGAGATACATCACGACCGTCTGTGGGCTGCTGAGGCAGAGGGCAAGCCCAACCAGCGCCGAGGAGATGATACCGCAGGTCGGTGCTGGATGAGCGGCCGGCGCCGCCGAGGCGCTCCACATCCGGAATGCCATCCAGAGAAGCAATCCGACGCCCGCATATTTTCCAACAGTAAAAATCTCGGGATGCGCCTGAAGCCAGAACCCGAGACCGGCGCAGATTGCCAGAATGACCAGAACGTCGCCTACGCACATACCGATCGCCAAAGCACATGCGCCTGCCCGATCCTGGCTGGAGGAGCGCGCGACCAGCACGGCGACCAGCGGGCCCGGCGCAAGGGTCAATGCGCCAAGGGTCGCCATGTATGTCAGAAGCGCCGCTGCTTCCATGAGCCTCTTGGAAGCCTTGCCCCCTTTGACAAAGGAGCCCGGCCCGCCTTCTCGATCTGATGACACAAGCTTTTAGAACTTCAGGCTAAGTCGGCAGGCGAGAGGGCAACATACGCCGGATGGGGGGATGTGGTCAGAAAAGCAGCAACGCGCGCGGCTCGAGGTTCCGCGGTGGACAGCTGGCACGGCCGCTCAGTCGCCTGGCTCCGGGATCACGATTGGAGCCAGGATGGGCGGGCCCTGTCCCTGAGCCATGACGGCGGCCTGGCAGATGATGTCCGCTTGCCGCCTGCAGCCCGTCTTCCAGAAAATCGTCTTCAGCTGGGTGCGGACAGTGGCCTGCGACGTCTTTCTTTGCGCTGCGATCTGGTCGAGCGTGTGCCCTGTTACGAGGCCTTCAACAATGCCCGCTTCGGCGCATGTCAGGCCATGCATGGCGCAGAACCGGTGCACCCCCTCTGGCAGTGCGCGCGCGGGATCATCCAGCTGCATGAAGCAGGACACAGCCGCAGCGGAGGCGCTGCCCGCAGGACCTGGACGATAAACACAGACATGCAACGGCAGCCCGCCGGACCTCCGCTTGAGGTGTCGGTGCTGAACCGCAGGAGGTGCGTCCGAAGTTAGAAGATGCTGCACGCAGGAGAGGAGGTCCGCATCCTTACAGAGCAGTCTCCCCAAGGGTCCAATGCTGAGTGCCTCGGTCTGGGCCAGGAGGCTCAGGGCTTCGGCATCGGCCGCCACAACCCGCAATCTTGTGTCAATCTGCAACCGACCTCCGGACGGCGATCGGAGGCCTTCAGCAGAGCCCTCGCGGCGAATGCGAAAGGCACGGCACAGATGCGGAACGAGAAGAGTGATCATGCGGCGGGCGTGCTCGAGCCGCTCCTCGCCAACATCCGCGCTGACGATACTGAAAAAGACATGCAGCCGAGCATCGCGGTGCAGCGTCACGCCCAGTCCGGTTTCGATGTCCTGCGGACGCAGGTAGTCCTGGAAATATTCGCTGCGTTTCAGGACCTCGCGCGGCAGCATCTCGTCGGCCTGCATGACCTTGCCGAGCGGGCGCCGCATGGCGTGACCCACCCAAGGGTTCACCCTGTGATAGTAATCGTTGAACTTCGCGACCACCGCCTCATCAAGGCCGGCCGTCAGCGACATGGCCCCGGCGCCCGAACCCTTGTCATGAAAGAACAGCACCGACTTGCCGTTCGGCATGAGGTCGCAGGTTCGTGTCACGAAATCCTGCCAGGGCGCCTCGCCAAATAGCGCGGCATAAAGGCGATCGATCAGTTCGCCTGCATCAGGGGGTGCTGCTCCCATAGCATGCATTCACCTCCATTGCACAGATTTGAGGCAGATTACCTCATTCGGGGGATTAGTCATTCCTTCATGCTACCTTAGTCTGAGCCTCACGTCTTTCCCTCTCCTGCGGGCCGCAGGCCCTTAGGGCAGAAAAGACGGAACCGGGACCTCATTTTTGCAAGCAGGGAAGGGCTCGGCCGCACAGTGCAAGCCAGAGGGGCGAACCATGATCGAACTGCTCATCAAAGCCTGCCTTTTGTCCTCTCAGTTGTCCGCGTCGGAGGGAGAGTGTCGGGACTTCAGCCTGCTCTTCGACCCCCGCGAGGTCAGCCTCATCACCTGCATGACGCAGGCTCAGCCCATCATTGCGCGCTGGCAGGAAGCCCACCGGAAATGGGAGGTCCGACGCTGGCAGTGCGGTATGCGGTCGATGAACGTCAGCAGCATCTGACACAAAGGCCGAGCGTTAGCTGCTCCCCGTCCAATCACCCTGTAGCGAACGTCAGATCAAAGAATGACTGCTGCTTCGGGCGCATGAAGCCTTGGGAGTAAAAAAAACGGAGGCGCTTTGTGGCGGGGCCGAAGCCATACATTTTCCTCTTGTAAGGGAAGCGTGTGCATCGACTTGCGATCGGCATCGTCCACCATTATCTTACCTCTGTCTTACTTAGGGATGTTGCTATGGGTGCGCCTGCTCCCCTTACAACGACAATTTCCACCAAGGGTCAGGTAATCCTGCCCAAGGCAGTGCGCTCGAGCCGTCATTGGACCGCAGGCACGCGCCTTGTGGTCGAGGACACGCCCGAAGGCGTGCTCCTGCGCCCAGCTCCAGCGTTCCCCCGCACTGGCCTCGATGAGGTGTTCGGGATCCTGCCGACTTCAGCCTCCCCCAGGACGATCGAGGAAATGGATGCCGCCGTTCTGGAGGAGGCAGCCCGGCGGCATGATCGCGATTGATACCAATATCCTGGTCCGCTTCCTGACCAACGATCACTCCGAGCAGTCACCCCGCGCGCGGGCCCTCCTAGAGGACCATGAGGTGTTCGTGGCTCTTACCGTTCTGCTCGAAACCGAGTGGGTGCTTCGGAGCGCCTACCGACTTGCGCCTGAACGCATCTATGCAGCCCTGCGTGCCTTTGCCGGGCTGCCACAGGTGCGCATCGAGGCGCCGGATCGTCTTGCCCAAGCGCTCGACCGGGCCGAGGCTGGCCTCGATTTCGCCGATGCCCTCCATCTGGACGCTACCAACCAGGTAGAGGCTTTTGTCACCTTTGACGCACGCCTCGTCAGAGGAGCGCGCCGACTGGGACTGGTCGCTGTCAGGGAGCCTGATTAAGGGCATATTCAGCCGGAAGTATGGTTCCCAGGCCTACGACATGCTCATGAACGGCGGCCTTGTCGAAGCCTTCTACAGGTTTGGCATTGAAGCCCTTCCTGCCCGCTTTGAAGGGCCGGGTTTTCGGGGCGACCGAGGCCCATGTGTACCGGACCCCACCGAAGTCTTCTGTGAGAAGCCGATGACAGAGGTGGACACCCTGCCCCAACCTCCTAAACGGCCAAGTCACGCTTTGGCCTGCTGCCGGTTTCGTGGACACGAAGATAAGATCGTGACCAAGGGACTGGAGATCACACATGACGAGACGGAAGTTCAGCCGCGAGTTCAA
>NZ_FNGE01000046.1 GCF_900102885.1 Paracoccus chinensis
AGTGATCCCTTTGTCTTTCAGGGCATTTCTGAACCAGTTGGCATCGTAGCCCCGGTCTGCCAGCAACCATTCCGCTGAGGGCAAACCTTCCAGCAAGGCCGCGGCGCCAGTGTAGTCGCTGACCTGGCCTGCGGTCAGGAGTTCGAGGATGAGGGATTGGTCCAGTGGACCAATCCCCTGAGAACGCGGATCGGCCGCCCATGAGCATCGGTGACGGCATGCAGCCTGGTGTTCATGCCGCCCCTTCTCGGGAAAACGATCCCGTGGATCGTTTTCTGACCCTCGAACTCCGACCGATCAGTCGGCCGCGCCCCCTTTTTTCGACTGCAGGCTGGTCGCCGTCCGGTGCGCCTTGAGGCAGGTGGCATCAATCATGATCGTCTCGGGTTCGGAGGCCTCCGCGGCCAACCCCTCCATGATGCGAGCAAAGACGCCCCTATCGCCCCACCGCTTCCAACGGTTGTAAAGCGTCTTCGCAGGACCATCCTCCCGGGGAGCGTCCCGCCACCGTAACCCGTCGCGGTTGACGAAACTTATGCCACTAGAGCCACACGCCGATCATCAACACGCGGCTTGCGTTCGCAAGCTCACCTCTTCGGAAAGAAGGGCCGCAGCCGCACCATCTGCGCATCGGTCAGCCAGAAAAGGTTTCTCATTTGCCAGTCTCCTCGCAGAGGCTGAATCACGCAGAAGTGTCAAACCGCAAATCCGCTTCCTGCGCATCCGCGCCACGTCTGCTCAGAACAATTGAGGACAGCTATTGCAGGCGCTATGGCTGCCCTGCCGCACTGCCGACGGGCCGCTTTTCACCTCTGTGCCACTGACGTTCAGAACCAGAAGGTAGCCCATGGAGCGTCCATACGGGCGCTTTGATTTTGGTGTCTGGTAAGCGGTGATCTTTTAGGCAGTCATCGCCCAAGAGCCGAGCGGGAACGGTAGTAACCCCCGGGTCGGCTGCAGGATGGGAGTCCCCAGCGCCGTGCCAGGGATCGCCGTCTCCGAAGCAGCTCTTCGTGTCCGCTGCAAGGCCCGAGGTAGGTAACGTCTGCTTTGCGGACCGACATGCCGTACCTTCCAGCCGGACGGGGCCTCTTTCCGTTCGGCCAATCCCGACGGGGGCACCTATCCCAAAGGCCAGCTAACATCTTCTGCCTGCCCCGGATATCCATTCCCTTGTTAACCAGTTCGCCGCGTCGGCGTTTTACCAGTATCAGGGGTCGGCTACGGTCGGCCCCGTCTGGTCGTTTCCTTGGGACTGATCGCAAAAGCCCTGCCTTGGTCGGCGGGGCTTTTTGCTGTTCACTCGAGAAGCTCATCTAATATCCTGAAAACGATTTCATTCTTTCGAAACTCTTGCACTGGTTGTATCAATCTGTCGGTCGGCCCCACCGACACCTGCAACGAGTAATTCGCCCGAACACCCATCCTGGGCGGAACATGAGAACCAAGAATGAACAACAAGATTTCCGAGGCGACCCAGCGCATACAGGGACGGGTAAAATGGTTCGACCCTGCCAAGGGCTTTGGTTTCATCGCAGATGATGCCGGGGGGGCTGACGTTCTTCTGCATGGCAATGTCCTGCGCAGATTCGGGCAGAGTTCGGTCATCGAAGGGGCAGTTATCGAGGTAACGGCGGTCCAGACCCCCCGCGGGCGGCAGGCGCTCGAGGTACTGTCGATCACGGCGGCACCGTCCGAGTCCGGCGCTCCGATTGCCGAACTCGAAGCGCTGGCCGAGGACGACCTGGCCGCGCTGCCCCTGCTGCCGGCCCGGGTGAAGTGGTTCGACCGCACCAAGGGCTTTGGCTTTGCCACCATCTTCGGGCGCAAGGGCGACGTCTTCCTGCATCTCGAGGTCTTGCGCCGTGGCGGTCTTGCCGATCTTCTGCCCGGGGAAGCAGTTGGCCTGCGCGTCTTCACGGCGCCGCACGGCGTGATCGCCGCGCAGATCGCCGCATGGGAGAAGGCCGTAACAGACGACCTGTGGCAATCTGGGGAGCGTTCAGACACGAAGGTTGTCAACTCGTTGCGTATGATCTCGAGTGCGGGTCCAAAGGTCTTGCCGCCGTCCAGGAAGGCCTGCGCGTAACTCACGCGGACCTCGACCCCGCTGCGCGACATCCCGCGCTGTGCGGCAGAGTGTTGCAGCGACAATCGAAGCGGCCTGAGCCGACCGCTTGCACCGGCACCTTTTAGGCCGCGCTGACGGTGGCCGTGGAGGGCAAGCAAATGCTGGTGATCCCGGGAGAGCAGATGCTGGACCTGATGGTGCGGATCGGGATCGCGCTGCGGGAAACGGCAGATTGCGGCGGCAGTTTGCCGCCGCAAGGATCAAGGAAGCTGAAGCTGGCAGCAGACCCACTGTGCCCTGCAATCACAATAGGGCAGGGCCAGCCCGCCACGCGCAGCCGGGCCACCGAGGCGGCGATGGAGGCCTCGCTCCGATCCTTGGCCTCCGCCGTGGCGGCGAGATCCGCGAAAAGGCAGCGGACTTCCCGTTGGTCAGGGGAATGCCCTGAGCTGCATCGTCCTTCATGCGTGAAGCCCTTTCAGCGACGCGATCGTGGAGGGAAAACGTTGCTGGGCAACGCCCCCGGTCCTTTTTTCCCTTCCTTACGTCCTGAAGGCTGTTGGCAGGACCGTGCCGCTTGTCAGGGCCAAAACTGCGGTCAGAAATCATGTGCGCCGCCCGTCGCCTTTTCGGCCCGGTTACTGGCATTGTTGCCGAAGAAGCTGACTTTCTTGTTATCGCCGGGTGCCTGCACCAGATAGGGCGGTGCCATCGAGTGACCGAACCAGAAAGACCTCACATGGACGCGCGGAGCAGCATCTCAGCCAGGATCGAAGACCACGACTTCGGCAACGACATTGCGGTGATCCAGAGCAACGCCTCTGTCCCGACCATGCTTGAAACGGTCTGTCTCGCAACGGGTCTGCGGTTTGCCGCGATCGCACGTGTGAACGAGGAGCGGTGGATCACCTGCAGCACAGTCGACCATCTGGGCTTTGGTCTGTCGCCTGGTGACGAACTGGTCGTGGAGTCGACCCTTTGCCATGATGTCCGGCAGTTCGCGACCGAGATCATCATCAATGATGTCGAGTGCGATGACGTCCATCGCGACCATCATACGCCGAAGCAGTACGGCTTCCGCAGCTATCTTTCGGTCCCGATCTTCAGGCCGGACGGATCGTTCTTTGGGACGTTGTGTGCGCTTGATCCCGAACCGAACCGGTTGGACGACATCCGCATCCTGAAGATGGTACGGCTGTTCGCGAAGCTGATCGGAGACAGCCTGCAAGTGGAGGAGAAACTTCAGGAGGTACAGGGCGAGCTTGCAACCGCACGGCATCTTTCCGGCATGCAGGAGCGGTTCATCGCGATCCTTGCACATGATCTGCGCAATCCGATTTCCGCAATCCTTTCAGGTTTGCGTATCCTGACCCGCACATATGACGATCCTGAAACAGTCGAGTTGATCGGCCTCATGAACGCGGCTGCACAGCGGATGGCGGACCTCGTGAACAACCTCATGGACCATGCGCGCAACCGGCTGGGCGAGGGCCTCGTGCTCAATCGCATCAAGGACGACAACCTGCGCGAAGTGCTGGAGCAGATCGTTTCGGAATGCCGCACCATGGCACCGAACCGGCAGATTGATCTCTCGATAGATATCCCGGGTCCGGTCTACTGCGACCCGGCGCGCATCGCGCAGTTGTTTTCAAACCTGCTCGGCAATGCCATTTCCCATGGCGCCGAGGATCGGCCGATCCAGGTCGCAGCCCATGTAACGGATGGTCTCCTCCGCCTGCAGGTGGCGAATGAGGGTCCCCCGATCCCGAAAGAGAAGATCCCCGAATTGTTCACGGCATTCAGCCGGGTCAGCAATGGGCCTGGACAGGAGGGGCTTGGGCTTGGGCTTTATATTGCATCAGAGATCGCGAGGGCTCACGGGGGAAGGATGGAGGTAACATCCGACACCAGCCAAACTGTGTTCACGTTTGAGATGCCCTGCTTGTAAATCTTCAGCGGCATGAACCGCAGCTTTCTCCGCAAAGCCGTTATAAACGGAGAGCGGCTTGTGGCCGGACAGGGCTACAATCGGGCCGACGAAAAGAAACCCCGCCGAAGCGGGGCCAGGTGATCCTCCGTTGCAAGAAGGATAGCGGTCAAGCTGGGTTGAAGCCCTCCAGGCGAATGGGGGTGTGTGCTCACGCATGGACGGACCAGTCGGGCAGGGTGCAGCCGGTGCGTTGCCAAGGAGGCAGGATGAGCCTCAATGGCGGGCGCGTCCACGCGGGTCGATCAGCCAGCCTGGGGCCGCATGGATGATCGCGGCCCAATCACCATGCTGCGCGATGAACTGCCGGGCGGCCTCGGCACGGCGGGCGGCGTGAAGATCGAAGGCCATGTGCCCGCTTGAACAGCGGCACCAGAGGCCTGGGGCCGCACGGCAGGTCGGGCAAGGGACGGCCAGAACGGGGTGGTCGTATGCGGTGAAGTCGGGCATGATGACTCACCTCCCTATTGTAAACTCTGTTGCCGGGGCGGGCTGACCCGCCCCGGCATTTCATCAGGTCAGAACCAGTCGGGCACCCAAGCCTCGATGCGGGCCTTCTTCTCCGCGTCGATGCTCCAGACGCGCTGGTGATCGGGGTCGCTGAACAGCTTTTCGAGCGACAGCGCCTTTGCGGCCTTCTTCTGGCTCCTGAATGCCTTGAAGCCTGCGCCCTGCGGATCGGTACCGGTAAGCTCCAGCATGAGCCCGTCCAAGGTGTCGGCGCTGACGCGGCCGAAGAAGTTCTCGGCGTTGGGTACCCAGACCTGCCGGAGGCTGGCCCTGGTTTCAGCCTCGACCTTGGCGAAGATCGGATCACGGTCGCTGTATTTGAGGCTGCGGGCCAGAGCTAGGGTCAGGACTCGTTAAGTTTCATAGCCAGAAGATGATGGTTGCGGCGAGTGCGATAGCGGACAGGAACACCTTCGGGCATCTGTCGTAACG